>CAZTSR010000013.1:0-106155 GCA_964615995.1 uncultured Bacteroidales bacterium | reverse complement strand
ATGAAAATGTTTCAATCCACGCGCCCACGTGGGGCGCGACCTCAGCAGATCGGTCAGGGATGGTTAAGGCATAAGTTTCAATCCACGCGCCCACGTGGGGCGCGACTTTGCCAGTATATTCTTTGCCATTTCATTCAAAGGTTTCAATCCACGCGCCCACGTGGGGCGCGACTCCGATATTTGGAATATTTTTATTGACTCTCAAAGTTTCAATCCACGCGCCCACGTGGGGCGCGACTACTTCTAAGCAATTTTTATTAAATACTTCTGTGTTTCAATCCACGCGCCCACGTGGGGCGCGACCAATCCGGTCAACAAAACCTAATTCCTGAGCTTCTGTTTCAATCCACGCGCCCACGTGGGGCGCGACATCAAATAACAACAACTAAAAACAACGCAAAATGTTTCAATCCACGCGCCCACGTGGGGCGCGACTAGGCCGTGTATTCGGTAAGGACCTGAACCGAGTTTCAATCCACGCGCCCACGTGGGGCGCGACAAAGTAAACGATCAATTATTAATTAAACTTGAAGGTTTCAATCCACGCGCCCACGTGGGGCGCGACCGTTGTTAAATAGCTCGAATGTTACCATGCTTGTGTTTCAATCCACGCGCCCACGTGGGGCGCGACATTGTAACAATATTAATGAAATGATATACTACCAGTTTCAATCCACGCGCCCACGTGGGGCGCGACATTACCACTGAAAATGATCATCATATGATGAATGTTTCAATCCACGCGCCCACGTGGGGCGCGACGTTATGAATCAAAAACAGCGAGTTATCTGACATCTGTTTCAATCCACGCGCCCACGTGGGGCGCGACTTCACCTGCCTCAAAGTCATCAACCTCTTTTTGATGTTTCAATCCACGCGCCCACGTGGGGCGCGACCCCCGTCAATTATTGCCTTTTTCTTATTATCCTCGTTTCAATCCACGCGCCCACGTGGGGCGCGACCTTTTGTTGCTCCGATTGCTTTAATGCCAGCAGCTTGTTTCAATCCACGCGCCCACGTGGGGCGCGACCTCAGGCAAAAAGTAATAACATTGAGGAAGTGGAGTTTCAATCCACGCGCCCACGTGGGGCGCGACTTGGTAACCTTACCATAAAACATTAACTGATTACGTTTCAATCCACGCGCCCACGTGGGGCGCGACAGTATGGAAATAATAATAAACGGACAACGGGCTGTTTCAATCCACGCGCCCACGTGGGGCGCGACTTACTTGTGTACGCAGGTTCTACGACAACCAACTGTTTCAATCCACGCGCCCACGTGGGGCGCGACGTGATGATGTTATACTTAATAGGATATTCAGATGTTTCAATCCACGCGCCCACGTGGGGCGCGACAGTACATTTTTATTAAGATAATCCATATATACTGTTTCAATCCACGCGCCCACGTGGGGCGCGACACAATCGACGGCAAGCCTACAAACGGGATTACGAGTTTCAATCCACGCGCCCACGTGGGGCGCGACGGATGGATTGATATGTCATGTTAAAATAGACATGTTTCAATCCACGCGCCCACGTGGGGCGCGACCAGCGGATTAATAGAAACTATCCAACAGGTACCTGTTTCAATCCACGCGCCCACGTGGGGCGCGACTTACCGTAATTCCTACGCCGATGATCCAAAGAAGTTTCAATCCACGCGCCCACGTGGGGCGCGACAAAACTGCCGGCCTCAGCAAAACACGAACTAAATGTTTCAATCCACGCGCCCACGTGGGGCGCGACATAAAAGAGCGTGTAAATATTGCTTATTATCAGGTTTCAATCCACGCGCCCACGTGGGGCGCGACACAGGAGTTCGTCAATTTGCCGTTTATATTTCGCTGTTTCAATCCACGCGCCCACGTGGGGCGCGACCTATAATAATTAATGCAAATATACACAATCAGTTATATAACCTAATTTGCGAATACAATATTTCAAAGAACTTTTAAATCGTCCTTGTTATTTTATGTTCTGTATAATGTTGATTTTCAATAAATGCGAACACAACTGTATTTTTATGTTCACTTAAGGTCCGCGGATTTCTTAAATGATTAACGGACTCTCCGGATCATAGGTGCTTTTTATACCCACATGCTCCACCCTGTTTTTCCAATTATTGCCTAAAAAATAATAACGCAAACTATCTGTCTCATCATTAATTATTTCCTCTAATTGGTGCCTTAATTCCGCAAATTGTGCCGGATCTACTAAACATTCAAATACAGAATTTTGTACACGCTGTCCATAATTCACACACCTTTTGGCTACCATCCGCAGCCGCTTCCTTCCAAAAGCTGTTTTTGTTTCCACATCATAAGTTACCAATACCATCATAATAATTAATTTTCAAAGTCATTGATAATATTTACCTGGTCAGGAATACCGGATAATTGTCAATATCTCCCCTTAAAAACCGGGCCATTAGCAATGCCTGAGAATAAGGTAGCAGGCCAACCGGTATTTTTTCCTGAAGGTATGGATGCAAAATTTCCTCCTGTTTACGTTTTTGCCAGGCAGTAATTACCTCTTTTCGGGTTTCATCGGTCATGATCACGCCATTTCCTTCATTCGATAGAAAACCCCGGCCATCAATCTGCTTTCGGTTAATGAGGGTTAAAACCATACGGTCGGCCAGGTACGGTCTGAATTCTTCCATCATATCGAGTGCAAGACCCGGTCTTCCAGGACGATCGGTGTGTAAGAACCCTACACAAGGATCCAGTCCAACTGTTTCAAGTGCCGACTGTACATCGTGCATGAGCAAGGTATACAAAAAGGAAAGCAGTGCATTGACATTATCTTTGGGAGGACGCCGGTTCCGGCCTCTGATATAAAAACTATCCTTGTTATGCATTATCAGGTGATCATAGGCCCCAAAATAAACGTGAGCACATTCTCCTTCTATGCCCCTAAGCTCATCGGCACTATTAACTCCATTTATTTGCTTAATGTTTTCAGAAAATAACCTTATGGCTGGTTCAAGTACTTCTTCGCCCTGTGCAATTTCGTGATCACGCGTGGCACGTTGCAATATGGCACGACAATTGGCAATCTTGCCGGTAATGAATAATTTTGCGATGGATAATGCCTGAACAGCATTATCTGCCACACGATATTGCTTTCGCCGCAATAATACATTACCGGAAACCCGACCGTTCACGCGCGATAAAAAATATCCATGTTCTGTAAGAAAGCTCAGCCCGACATTGCGTTCGGCGCACATTCCCATGAGGGCCGGACTGGCCCCGGTATATCCGAAACAAACAATACCTTCTATATTATGAACCGGAATACGAAATTTATCTTCATTTTTGACCCGGACTATAATATTTTCGCCATCTCTGGCAAGATAAGATTCGGGAGTGGTAACATACAGGGTATTTAATAATTTTCGCATGGTTTATTTTTCAAAGTTATTCAGCCAACATATTTATTAGATAATCGCCTACTGATTGGCCATTGGCTACCTGTTTTGGTAAACAAGTGTCAACTAATGAACACGATTTACAGTGTGATTTATACACCGGCAGAGGTGTAAAGTTGTCGTTATAAAGACGGTGCATACGTTGGGAGTATAATGCCACTTTTTTTCTCAGGGCCTCATCTAAAATAATTTCAAGCCTGTGACGGGTTTCACCATAATATAAAGCACCCTTTTCAATAGTAATGCTATGTGCTTCTTCAAGACAAATTGCCTGGGCACAAAGTTGCACTTCGTCGCGTTCATCGGGTTTCGGCTTGCCGTGTTTATATTCCACCGGCATGGGTATCCATTTGCCCTCATAAGCAGGCAATATAACCGCATTACTATCTTCATTGGAGGTCTTCCGCCACTCAACAATATCGGCCCTGCCGTACAACCCCAGTTTTCTTGAGACAATTTGCACTGCCCTGAACCGTATCAAATCATTGCGTTTTTCGGTAAAAAACGGATCATCGGCATGTTCATGCAAATGATGGCCTTCAACAGTGAGAACGTTTTCGGCCCATTGCTGCTCAATATGAATCAGCGCCCATTGTCTTTCACAGAAAGCAAAATGTTGAATACCGGAGAGCATCAATAATTCATCATCACCATAATAATCCATTTCCGTTCTTTATGATTTTTTTTCGATCTTTTTCTGAATTTTCCAAAGTTCCTTATCAAAATCCGATTCCAGCATTTTATCCTGAACGATCCTGAATTTCTCAAATTCCTTTTCGGCCAGTGATAAAGCAACCTCATGCGATACCCTGCCCTGGTGTTTCAAAACGGCCTCCTCATTAAACTGTAAAAAAGCATCCAATTTTTCCACCCAATCTTTCATAAACATAGCCACACCTTTTCGGGCCTGATTCTCGGCATAATCCAGGTACATTGTGACAATCCTGTTCAGTCCGTCCAGTTCTTGTTCATTCAGGTAGTTTTTTGCGATCTCGATATCGGTTTTGCGTACAGCACCTTTGGGCGCATTTTTCCAATGGGTAAGACCCATGTTTACTTTTGAACCATCGGCTCTTGCTGCAATTATCTCAGCCGCTGTCTGACCAGAAATAGCCCAATGCAGTTTATTCTGAACCGCTGCAAAGAAATCCCTGGTCACCTTTGCATCCAAATCATAATCGGCGCTGCATTGAGAATAAATGTCGGTAATCTTCTGGTAGAAACGCCTCTCACTACTCCGAATATCACGAATTCTGGACAGTTGCTCCTCAAAATAATCCTTGCCAAATATATTTTCAGGATTTTTTAGCCGGTCATCATCCATGGTGAAACCCTTGATGATATATTCCTTTAGCCTTTCCGTAGCCCAAATGCGGAAATGTGTTGCCTGGGTGCTGTTTACACGGTAACCTACCGAAATGATAGCATCAAGATTATAGAACTGTGTATTATACTTTTTACCATCTGAAGCAGTTAGTTCCATTTTGGAACATACTGCATTTTCCTGGAGCTCACCTGTTTCAAAGATATTCTTAAGGTGCTTGGTAACGGCAGGACGCTTTACACCAAACAAATCGGCAATCTTTTGCTGCGTAAGCCATACGGTTTCATTCTGCAGATAAATTTCAACCTTCACGTTGCCGTTGGGTGTCGTGTAGAGGAGGATTTCGTTGAGCCCTTCAGGTGATATTGGATGTCTTGATGTCATTAGAATTTATATGCAAAATCTCATATTAGAATCCGTCTATTACTTCAGGAGGAAGGCCTTTTAAATCATCCAATCCAAACGTGCCATCAGTATTAACCTTTAAACTTCTGTGAACCTTAGCCGATGAATACTTCCCGGCTTTGCAACCGTGATTCCACCAAAAAACTTTAACCACCTCCATGCTTCCTGCAGGGCGGGCAGATGATTCATCGTTTTCGAATAGTCTAGGAAGAATTGATTTAATAACCCCCGCGTCGTCATCACTGAAACCTGTTCTTTCGGCCAATTGCGGATTTATACTTCCATAAAACACATACACTCCTTTATCAACGCGGTGTTTCATACCCATGGTATCAGAACTCTTTTTCCCATCAGCGGTTGTTTCACTGTTGACACTTTTTGTGATTTGAATGCTTTCAGGTCGAATGGGTTCAATACTAAATGCCGAATGAACTGTTACAGGCCCTCTCACAGGAATTGAAACGCCTGTATCTCCACCTGATTCAGATTCTGTTTCTTCACCCTTTTTCTTTTTTGATTTGTCTGCTTTAAAAGCAAAAACTTGCCCGAATGCCCTGACATCAAACCATTGTTTGCATGCTGTTTCTAAAGTTAAATTATCCTTTAATGCTTTGTCGGCCCTGTCTTTTAAACTTTTTGCATCATCCGTTTTTCTTTCATCGCTTTGTACAAAAACAGAATATTTATACTTATCCTGTTCGTCCCTTGATTCCATTAAACGGTCACGGATTTTTCGCTTAATACAAACATCGCTAATTTCGCCAAATCCGTCGTAATCCATACGCGGACGGTTACCATTAAGAGGGTCGCCATTGGGATTGGCTTTTGTAGCACGGATTATAACTGCAAAATCGATTTTATTTTCTAAAGTTGCCATAATTGTTTGTATTATTAATTGTTTTCAGTTTCTGATTCTTTTTCTTCAGTATTTTTCTTTGGGGCAAGGTCAAGTCGCTGGCAGTGGTACCCAAGCAAATAGGCTCCCGAAAGTCGACCTTCTCTTTCAAAATCACCGGAAAGAAACTTTGCATGTACCTCATCCAAAAGATTTTTCATTTTAAAAAGTGTACCGGGTCGATTTACCTGCAGCCTTGATTTGTAGGGAACCAGGGCCGATTCGATGTTTCGCCATGTTGGAAAGGGATAATCGGCAAAACGTTGCATAAGACGGGCTGCTGAAGTTTCTCGCTTTTCATTTGCTGCATATAATGCCGCTTCTTCAATATGCTCTGCCACGGCAAGCAGGCGGCCATACAGGTAATCCCTGTCGGTACGTTCGTTTTCCAAAGCCATAGTATAATCGTTTTTATTTGTTTTGTTTGAATTTCTGATTGAATGACAACGATAAAGAGCACAGGCAATACTGAGGGTGCGTTCCCACTCCCAATGCTCCAAACTGATTCTATTTGATGCTCGTTTGACAGAAGAATCTACTAAATCGACAGGAACTTGCCTGCCGTCCACAATACATGGTAAAAGTCTTTCAATTGTTGATTTTCTTAATTTATCATCAAGCCGTTTCCCATAACATGCTTCGGCAATGGTTCGGGGAGCTGGGGCAATCACCAAATATCCTGAGTGCTTTTTCTTTTTATTGGTGGGGTCCTGAAAAAACTCTAAAAAATGCCAGGCCATTTGGGTATGCCATTTTTCGATTCGTTCCAAAAATTCAGAATTGGCAAGTTCCCGGTAATAAGTAATAGACACCCTTCCAGGCCCGGCCGAATCAAGGCCCATCACAACTATTTGTGACGCATCTTTTAGTTCTGCTTTATATCCCGCAATTTTTTTTGATAGTTTTCGGGCAAATGTTTGCCCGGCATCATAATAGGATATTTGGTTTATCTCGTTTATCTTTTCTTCGTCAGTTTCGTCAAAAATAGAAAGGGTATCTGATAAAGGATCGGGAATCTCTTGCCCACTTACAGCCCACGACACGATTACCTGATCACCATTCCGAAAGCTTTGCCGGTCAATTAGCCATCGAAGAGCGCTATGTGCTTTTTGAGATACTTCAGCGCTAATTGAAGCAGATTGAACTGCAATCTCTTCTTTCTCACCATTCAATGTAACATCATTTAATTTGAATCTACCCAGGAAGGTAAAACCGGATTTATCATTGGATGATATTAGTTTGGCACCATCGCCGCTATTCCTTATTCGTTTTGGGTGGTTTAATGCAACAGGTTTTTTTAATCCTGTGACCATGCAAATATCTTCAACAGATTCTTGACTTTCCGAGAATAGCTGCCAACTTTTAAAGAGGGTTTGATTTTTCCAACATCTTGTTTCATTCTCTCCATAAATTTCAACCTTCCAACGGATAAGCAAATCCGCCAGATCTTCACCGGGTTTCCCGAACTGTTTGCCTGTTCCAATAATATCATTATAAAGCGCTCCTTTTTTTACATATGCATTAATAACTTTAACCATTGGATGGCTAAAATCAGAATCAGACCATTTTTCAAGCTTCTTACTATACGAGATAAAATATGATTTTTTATTACCTATATAATCCTTAGCACAATATTGTATTTTATCACACAAAGGATGAGGTTCTTCTCCACTTGTTCTGGACGAAGACTTCTCGGTACAAGGAATAATAATTTCCTGCTCATTTTTGTTCTCTATTAGAACCGCATCAATAAAGTTTGCATTACCATCAATTCTAACCTCAATATGCGAGTTTTGTAAGGTATGAAATGGAGGCAATAATGGTTTTTTTGCTTTCTTACCATCAACTGGGATTACCTCTTCTATTCCGTAACAATTCTCATATGTTTTATAAAGTTCATCAATCCAGCTCATTCGTTGCCGTCCTCCACACCAGTTTGAAGAACTAATTCTTCGTATTCCGTTTCAACATTTCTAAAGTTCCTGCCCTCCCCAAATGTTTTAGCATACATTGGCCGCACAAATTTCCGAACCGGGCATTTTTCAGGCTGGTCAAACTCAATAATGCCTTTCTTCATAACAGGTCGCCAAAGTCGAGTCACCAATTCCTCCTTGCCGGTTTCATCGGGGTAGTCGAAACCATGGAACATTAAGCCATAGCTAACTTCATCCACATCATCATAAGCTCCGGCAGCCTCACCAAAAGCGCATGGCTCTGCATATCCCTGACAATCGCGTGTACCGAGAAATATATCCTGCCGGCCACCCCGTTCGAGCATGCGTTGCGCTATTTGGAAGTGCTTGCCATCAATGCGGTCTTTGTCTAATTCCGGCCGGTGCAGGTTCCATTCGAAATGCGCCAGCACCTGATATTCAACATCAACAAGATAGGTATAGATTGCAAGGTCATTCCCTCCGCTCATTTTCAATGGTTTGGTTCCTTTGGTTTGCGTTCGCACAGGTTTCATTACCCTTACTTTGTCGATGTACCAAATGAGGGTTGGTTTCCAATAAATGGATTTAACAACACCTTTCAACGCCTCATAGGTGGGAATGTGGTATGAACATCTTTCGCCTCCAAGTTTGGTAATTGGGTCGGTGAAAAGGGCATACCGTCCCCAAACCTTAAACTGGATAATGTTTTTGGGTGTTTCCATGTTTTAATGTATTAATGAATCATATTCTTTTACTAATTCGGTGCTTAAACCAAATTCGGAGTGATAATAACGAGGGTCCGTCAGCACCAACACTTCAATTTCCGGAACTTCCTTTATAGCCCGTTCCTCCCGCAATTTTTTAATTACATTCGGGAATACATTGACCGTGTAACGTTGTGCCCTTTTAAGTAATTCAAACTGTTGCTCTACTGCAAACTGCGAAAAAAAATCAGCAACTATTTCTTTCCCCTTAGTGGAATAAGGTACAACAATACCCTGAGTCGGAGCATCAATCGCTTTAAACGCATCTGCTGCCTTTTTAAATGATTGGCGAAAATAAATATCGGGGATATTGCCATTAATCCTGTTATATTCTCCGACAGAAATACTATTTATGCTTAACAGTTCCAATAAATTATCGCTGCGGCCTACATCGACAGGATAGCTCATTTTATCAGCCCTTCTATAAAAATAGTATTTAAAATATTGATCCATCCATTCAGGACTAAGCAAATCATTTGACTTACCTACTAATTTTTGATCAAAATAATGCAAGATTCTTTCTGTTGTAATTTCTTTTCCAATTTTAATATCTTCAAGAGAATCAATAGCTTCTTGGGCAGGATTAATAACAAATACCTTCCCTGTAGCTCTTAGTCCATTCCTGTTACAGCGACCGGCAGCCTGCGCGATAGAATCAAGCCCGGCAACAAAGCGTATTACCGAACCAAAGTCAACATCAACACCGGCTTCAATAAGTTGAGTGCTCACACAAATCAGTGGTTCGTTTCCTAATTTTGTTCGGATTTCCGTAAGTTTCTCCATCCTATGGGCCGGACACATACTTGTACTCAGATGATAAACCGGATAATCAGTAGCTTTAGAACAGGCATCATATACTGCATGAGCATTTTTCTTTGTATTTACAATTACCAGGCAGCTACCGCTTTCGTTGGCTTGTTGAATAGCCAAAGAGGCAATCTCTTCGGTTTCCCATCCCTGAGGTTTTATCCTATTTTCAACTTCAACCCGTTTTAAATCTGCAAAAAGGGTCTCAATATCGGGCATAATTTCATTGGCTCTATTAAAGTTTATCCTTCCCTTGTTTACGTCCACGTTATTCAATAATGGTTGGGTTGCGGTACATAAAACCACGCTGCTGTTGCAATGCCGGGTAAGATAGTTAACAGCATTGCAAAACATATGAACCGTTTTAACCGGTAAAGTTTGAATTTCGTCAAAAACAATTACTGAATTGGCTAATTGGTGCATCCGCCGGGCGCTTCGTGTACCACCACCGAATAAGGTTTCTAGCAACTGTACACTGGTTGTGTAAATTATTGGGGCGTCCCAGCTTTCGGTAAGTATCTTGTTTTTCCAGTTTTGTAATTCAGGCATCAGGTTCGAGTGATGCTCCAATACGATCCGACCTTCTTCGTTAGTTCCAGTTTCGAGAATATCGCGAACAACTTGTGCATTTTGGTCGATAATTGATGTGAAAGGAATTACAAACACTATCCTGTCGAGCTTATGCTTTTTGGCATGGTGAAGCGCAAACCTCAAACTGGCAAGTGTTTTGCCTCCGCCAGTTGGAACTGTTAGTGTGAATATGCCGGTATTGTCGGACGATCGCTCAAGACAGGCATCTGCAATTAATTTTCGAAGTTCATTAACCTTATTTCTTGTCGATCTTTCATCAAATTCCTTCAACTTATCTTCAAGTCTTTCAATTAGCAATTCCCATCTAATATATTCCCCATTTTGTCTTTTTTGAATATATTTTGGATTTTCAAAATTTGCAGTATCAAGCCTGTCAGCATCTATGAGGCAACTATAAAGCATGCGTGCCATTAGACCAATTTGAAATTGCGTTTTTATTGATTTCTCTGATTTCTCTTGATGAGCAATCTTCTTTAAGATAGACAGCACTCCTCCAAAACAGTCCGGATCGTTCATCAGACTATTTACCTTTTCAATAATTTCATATTCAGCTTTTCTCAGTGATTCTTCCAAATGCGCTTTATTGTCTGCTTTCGCCATTCGCCTGCCAAATTCACTTTCACCTTCAATGGTAAGACAATCAATCAACCCCGAATGATGAGAAGCCACACAAAGTGCCAATAACTGAGCAGCTATTTGTTCCTGAGACTTTTTGTCCTTAGTAAAACTCCAAATATACTGGGCTCCTGCAGTGGAGTGGTCAATCTTGCCCTTTAATCCCTTCGAATCAACATATTCATCCTCGTCCTGATTAATTAAACCAGTTGTTGATCCTATATATGTCTGAAAGGCATTGCTATATTTTCCTAAGTCATGTAATAATCCAATTAACTCGCCAGCCTTTCGAAGTCCTATCTTTGAAGAGTTGGATGCCGCAATCATAGACACATTTATAAGATGCTGTCTCACAGATTGTGTTATTCCAGCTCCGCGAACATGAGCAACAGATACTCCCTTTTTAATATGACCAGGAATTTCCATATTGGATCAATTTAAAAGCATGCTTTAATGCATACCAGAATATATATAGAATAAAAATTATTATTCTTAATTCCAAATGAAGATCAATGCCGAGTACTTCCTTACTTTCCCTAACAAACCATCTGATCCACTATCCTAATAATAATTGGTAGCAACAAGGTATAATAAATTTAAAATCGCCCGCCTTTATTGCATACATAGTTTTTAACAAAATTTGATCTTTCACCGCGACTCCTTGAGAGAATTAATTTAAGAAGGCCACTCTGAAAAACAGTGGGCAAATCAGGAACATAGCCTGGGATTGTACAATTTTTGTTGGATTTAACGCTTTGCTGATAATTACCTCCTGTTTTCTCAAGTACGAAAACAAAGTAATTAATATTGAAGCTTTCACCTCTTTAGTACTTCTGGATTTTTTTCCTGACTATATTTCCAAATATCAAGAGATTACCAATAACACCTTATGAGGCTAAGTTTTGGAGACGAGTTGTAGTATTTAAAGAAGAAAATACGCATTACGCCTGCCTACAGGTAAGGGCAGAGAGAAAACATTGTAGTAATCTTATTCCGGATGCGTTGTTGTGGAGATCGGTATTCCTTTTTCGATATTAGTCAAAAACACCGAACAAGAAACACCGGATAATGAATTTAGAGTAACCTTGGCCTGCTACTTTACTCTTTCAATATAATCTCCTGTACGCGTATCAATTTTTATGCGGTCGCCGATATTAATAAATAAAGGAACTTTCACCTGAGCACCGGTTTCAATGGTTGCAGTTTTAAGGGTACGGGTAGCAGTATCCCCTTTCATACCAGGTTCGGTATAGGTTACTTCCATTTCCACACTTACCGGTAATTCAGCAAAAACAGGCTCTTCACCATCAAAATACACCTTAATAGTGGCACCCTCTTTCAGCAAATCTATTCCAACACCAATTGTTTCTTTAGGAACATGAATCTGATCATAGGTATCATTGTCCATACATACCACATTCTCACCATCAATATATAAAAACTGATTCTCTTTAAAATGAACGCGGACTAACTCCATTTCATCGCTTGGCCTGAACCGTTGCTCTATCAATCTGCCTGATTTCAGGTTACGCATTTTTACCTGGTAAAAAGCCCTTAGATTACCGGGGGTACGGTGTTCATATTCAAGAACAATAGAGAGTTCGCCATTATATCTTACAAAAGTTCCTTTTGAAATGTCCGATACTTTTCCCATAAAATAAATTTTACGCAAAATAAATGAAATTATTTGAGAATATAGTGATAAAAGTAAAAAGGTAAAAGGTTAAGGGAAAAGTCATTTCAATTTATTAGTTCGAAATATACAATGAATACTATCCCCTGTTCCTGCTCGTAACCCGTCACTTGTCACTTCTCCATTCTCTCCTTGTATGCCAGCATCTCATCCCTGAAGCGTGCGGCTTCTATGAAATTCAGTTCCGATGCTGCTTTCTCCATCGACTTTTTCGCTTTTTCCATAGCCTTTGTCAAGGCTTCCTTATTCATATATTGTACTACCGGATCTGCTGCTATATCGATCTTTTCTGGTTCAACATACGCCTGCTTTTCGCCTGTTTTTCTGCGTATGTCACTGAGAATATTCGAAGCTGCCTTTACAATTTGTTTTGGCGTAATTCCATGGGTCTCATTATATGCCAGCTGAATTTCTCTTCTCCGGTTTGTTTCATCAATTGTTTTCTGCATGGATGCCGTTATCTTATTCGCATACATAATCACTTTCCCTTCCAGGTGCCTGGCAGCCCTGCCCGCTGTTTGTGTCAGCGAACGTTGCGAGCGCAGAAAACCTTCTTTATCGGCATCCAGAATGGCAACAAGCGAAACCTCCGGAAGATCCAGTCCTTCTCTTAGTAAATTCACCCCAACAAGCACATCAAATGTCCCGTTCCTCAATCCCTCCATAATTTCAATCCTTTCCAGGGTTTCCACATCTGAATGAATGTAACGGCAGCGGATTTCCAGTCGCGCCAGAAAATTCGTCAGCTCTTCTGCCATCCTTTTGGTGAGCGTAGTAACCAGTATGCGTTCCTTGCTTGCAATACGCTTTCTGATCTCTTTCAACAGGTCATCAACCTGATTCAAAGCAGGCTTTACCTCTATCAGCGGATCCAGCAAACCCGTCGGCCTGATCAATTGTTCTACAATGACTCCTTCGCATTTTTCCAGCTCATAATCAGCAGGGGTGGCACTCACATATACCATCTGCCCTACTAATTCTTCAAACTCCTCGAATTTCAGCGGCCTGTTATCAATGGCTGACGGCATTCTGAACCCATATTCCACAAGTGTCTGCTTTCTTGAATGATCGCCCCCAAACATGGCCCGGATCTGGGGAATGGTGACATGGCTTTCATCAATAACGGTCAGAAAGTTGTCAGGAAAATAATCCAATAAACAGAATGGCCGCTGACCCGGAGGTCGTCCGTCAAAGTATCGGGAATAATTTTCAATACCCGGGCAATAACCTAATTCCTGAATCATCTCCAGATCATAGGTAACCCGGTCTTTTAACCGCTTTGCTTCCAGATGTTTTCCGATTTCCTTAAAATAAGCCACCTGTTTACCCAGATCGATCTGGATGAGTGAAATAGCCTGTTGCATTCTGCTTTTAGTGGTTACAAAAATATTCGCCGGATAAATGGCAACTTCCTCTTTTAGCTCCATCATCTGACCGTTTAATGGGTCAAATGCGTATATTTCTTCTATTTCATCGCCCCAAAAAACGATGCGGTATGCGAAATCGCTGTATGCGAGAAAAACGTCCACCGTATCCCCTGTAACTCTGAAATTACCGCGTTTGAATTCAATTTCGTTTCTGGAATACAAACTATCCACCAGTTTTCTGAGAAATGTATTGCGTCCGATGGTCTCTCCTTTTTTCAGGTGTATGGTATTGCTATGGAAGTCTTCGGGATTGCCAATACCATATAAACACGAAACTGATGAAACAACAATAACATCCTTTCTTCCGGAAAGCAGTGAAGATGTCGTACTCAAACGCAATTTTTCAAGCTCATCGTTAATCGAAAGGTCCTTTTCAATATAGGTATCTGAAACGGGAAGATAGGCCTCCGGTTGGTAATAATCATAATATGAAACAAAATATTCAACAGCATTCTCCGGAAAAAACTGTTTGAATTCACCGAATAACTGGGCGGCAAGTGTTTTATTATGACTCAGTACCAAAGTAGGCCGTTGGATTCGGGATACCACATTGGCCATGGTAAAAGTCTTCCCCGATCCTGTAACTCCCAGTAAAGTCTGGAATTTAGTATTCCGGTTAATACCTGAAACAAGCTGGTCGATTGCCTTTGGCTGATCACCTGTTGGATAATATGTCGAATTCAATTTAAAATCCATGTTACAATCCGATCATCAATTATTTAATGTTAAATGTCAAAATTAGTAAACCTTTTCATCATGTCCCCTCGTAGAATGAAAGGATCAATAAATTATAACTGTCCAATCCTGTTTTAATGGCGAAAAAAAGCGGAATACTAAGGCATATTGCCGAAATCATTTCTCAGAATAAAAATCTTGCTTCGGAGAACGAAAACCTCAATAAGCAGAATGAAAAACTATTAAAGGAGCTGGACAAATATAAAGATATTCTCAATAAGTTGGGTAAGGCTGAACCCACACCTAAACTGGCCATTGATAAGAAACCCTCATTACTCCGCTATAAAACCGCCACTGTATTGTACGCTGATGCACTGGGATTTGAACTTGTGGCACGACAGCTCGATCCCAAAGTGTTGGTTGATTCTCTGGATGAAATATTCATTAAACTTCAGCATATTGTTGCCAAGTTTCCGGTAAGAAGCATTCGTACCATCGGTGATTCTCTGATGTGCGTGGGAGGAATTCCCAAAAAGAACATCACAAATCCCATTGAAGTATTGCTGGCAGCTATTGAAATGCAGTATTATTTCAAAGACCGGCAACGTTCCAATTCCCTGGGAAAAATCTGGCAACTTCGCATTGGTATACATACAGGTACCGTAATCGCTGATGTCAGTGGCAGAAAGAAGCCCCACTACGAGGTTAAAGGTGAAACCGTGAATCTGGCAGCACGCATCCGTCAGTTTTGTGAAGACGGACAGATTCTGATCTCAGCTACAACATATGAGCTGGTAAAAGACCTCTTCCATTGCGAATATTTCAAAAAAATGCCTGTCAAATATCAGGGCGAAATTCCGCTTTATTCTGTTACAAGCATAAAACCAGAGTACTCTCTTATGGGCAAAGGAATTATACCCAACAAAAAATTCAGTATTCGTTTCAATCTCATTCAATTTACAGATTTACAGGAACAAATTCTTGATAAGCTTGAAAAAGAACTTCCCCAGAGTCTTTTTTACCACAATGTAAAACATACTGTTGATGTAGTTACCCAGGTGGAACTGATAGGTCTGGGTGAAGGTGTGACAGATGAGGAATTGTTACTGCTTAAAACAGCTGCCTTATTTCATGATTCCGGCCATACGATTTCTTATGA
The DNA here is from genome assembly GCA_964615995.1 of uncultured Bacteroidales bacterium. Lineage (GTDB taxonomy): Bacteria > Bacteroidota > Bacteroidia > Bacteroidales > UBA10428 > UBA5072. The sequence continues at coordinate 90,431 of CAZTSR010000013.1, read as the reverse complement.
TAACCATGAGTATTTCAGTTGTCTTATTGCCCGCGAAATGCTGGTTGAATTCTGTTATACTACCACTCAAATCAATACCATCTGCGATTTGATTATGGCTACAAAATTGCCGCCAAAACCTTCCAACAGGCTGGAGCGAATTATGTGTGATGCTGATCTGGATTACCTCGGACGTATTGATATGATTCCGGTTTCCAACATGCTTTTTCTGGAGTTAAAAGAAAGATCAAAAATTAAATCGCATAAGGACTGGAATAACCTGCAAATGCGATTTATTTCAGGCCACCAGTACTTCACTGAAACTGCGCGCAATTTACGGGAAGTAAACAAGCAACTCCAGGTTGAAAGAATCCGCAACCTGATGATAGAAGAATAATTCGGACCACTCTTTTACTGGCATCGTTATAAAACATTCGCTAATTTTACAGGTAAACAGATGTTATGAATCAAAAATTCATCGGCATGCGTTTATCTTACCTTCTGCTTGCCGTCATTTTGTTGCTTTATGGACTGATTATGGCCAGAGATTTTTTATATCCTCTGGCTTTGGGCGTTTTGCTTTCCTATTTGCTTTATCCCATCGTTAATTTTCTCGAAAAAAAAGGAGTTCCCCGCATTCTGTCCATAATGGTTCCTTTACTGGTGGCTATTGCGTTTTTTACATTTCTGTTTGTATTTATCACAAAGCGCCTTACGCTTTTCATGGATGAATTGCCATACTTCAAAGAGAAAACCGTTGAGCATATTGCAGGAATACTGCAATACCTCGAAACTCAATTAGGGATACCTTCTGAAAGGGTAAAGAAATACATCCTGTCTCAAATTTTTAATTTAGGAGCTGAATCAGGAAAGCTGTTTACTGCAACCACCGGTACCCTGTTTGCCATATTGATGCAGCCCGTTTATATATTTCTCTTCCTTTATTACCGGACAAAATTCGCCTATTTTATTTTAAAAATTGCCGGGAAAGAAAACCGGCTTATCGCCATTAAAATTCTGAGAGAAATTGCACAGGTGGTTACCCGGTATATGTTAGGCGTGACAACTGTAGTAATAATTCTTTGCTTTTTGAACTCAGCAGGATACATACTGATCGGAATTGAATACCCTGTGCTGCTTGGCGTCATTGCTGCACTTTTCAGCTTTATCCCCTACTTTGGCAATTTTATAGGGGGTGCAATTCCTTTTTTATTTGCCTTACTCACAGAAAACAGTCTGAAATATTCCATCCGTATCATATTGTTCGTCTATTTCATACACTTTCTTGAAAATAACATCCTTTCACCCAATATAGTAGGGAACAACATCCGTCTGAATCCTTTCATCATCATCCTTGGCCTGATTGGCGGTGCAATGATATGGGGGCTTCCCGGTATGCTTGTGACCATTCCTTTTTTTGCCATGCTGAACATCATCCTCAAAAAAATACCGGTCATGCAGCCTTATGCCTATTTATTGGGAAACAAGGGAACCAGTCGTCATGAAATGACCCTGTACAATATCAAAAGATTTATATTAATGCTTAAGGACAGGTGGAAGAAAAATTCAGCAGGATAGATGTCAGTCGGTTTGAATAAAATTGAACTTGATTTCCAGAATGGATTCATAATATTCTCCTCTTTCCATGATATCATCATCTCCCTCTTCATAATACCAATTAATGGTAAGCTTGTTACCCTTTTTAACGATATCAGCAAGAGCTCTCAGAATGTGAAGAAGTGCTTTGGAAGAACCACTGTTGAAATATTCGAGTTCAATATCGACGGTTGTAGACTCCGGAGGATTCTGACAATAATAATAGATCCAGTCAAACAGATCATCATAAAATTTTGAAGCATCTTCAGGTATGGAGCGTCCGCTGATCCTCATCCTGCCGTCCGTATAGAAGGCAACATCAGGTGTTTTTTTTGTACTTTCAATCAGCAGATTATCCATAGACAAATTATAGTGAGATTCTATATTATAGACTATACGCCTATAAGAACAAAATGTTACCCCGGGCTACTTAAAAAGTATCAGGCAATAACAAATTTATAATAAATATTCTTATGCCCCTAATCTTGTTATTATAATTTAAATTTCTCATTATCATTGTGTATACAAGGCCGATAGTGGGTTTCAGAATTCCGCACGACTAAATCATCCGCAATTCATTTCCCTGAATTGTTATCAATTCAATGGATCTATTGACCAAAGTTAACAATTTGATGACGAAAGGGATACCGTTTTAGAGGTGGTCATATCTGGCCACAGGAACAAGATTCTGTGATGAATATAAATGTTTATTAAATTTATAATATCCCGTGATGGCAATCATGGCTGCATTGTCGGTGGCATATTGAATTTCAGGAATATATACATTCCATCCCTTTTCTTCACCCAGTGCATAGACAGCTTTTCTCAGGCCCGAATTGGCAGACACCCCGCCGGCAACGGCTACATCTTTAATTCCGGTAGTTTTAGCTGCTTTGACCAATTTTACAGTAAGCGATTCAATGATGGCTTTCTGGATGGAAGCACATATATCGGCCTGGTTTTTGGTAATAAAATCAGGATCCACCTTTATCTGATCTCTCAGGAAATACAAAAACGAAGTTTTTAATCCGCTAAAGCTATAATCCAATCCCTGTATGTTTGCCTTAGAAAATTTAAAAGCCTGAGGATTTCCATGTGCAGCGTTTTTGTCAATAAGCGGGCCACCAGGGTATGGCAATCCCATAACCTTGGCGCATTTATCAAATGCTTCTCCTGCTGCATCGTCAATGGTCTGTCCAATAATTTCCATTGTCAGATGGTCCTTCATAATTACAAGCATGGTGTGCCCCCCGGATACAAGCAAACACAGAAATGGAAATGATGGTACCCGGCTTTGCTGGTCCTTTTTTACCAGGAAAACAGACAGGATATGCGCCAGCAAATGGTTCACATCAATTAGCGGCACATTCAAAGCCAGAGATAAGCCTTTGGCAAAAGAAGATCCTACCAGTAAAGCACCCATTAAACCCGGACCTCTTGTATACGCTATACCGTTAATATCCTTAACTGTTTTACCGGCTTCTCTTAAGGCTGCCTCAACAACAGGAATAATATTTTGCTGATGCGCTCTGGAGGCCAGTTCCGGAACAACACCCCCATAGTCTTTATGCACCTGCTGATTGGCTATTTTATTTGAAAGCAGAATCCCATTTTCGATCACTGCAGCCGACGTATCATCACACGAAGATTCAATTCCTAAAATGGTTGTATTCATGAGTCCAAATAATTATGCAGGATTAAACTTTTTTTGCAACTTTGACGTTGTGTAACAACTTATGGTAAGCCGCAAAATTATTAAAAAGTTCATACAAATCACAGCTATCTTGCTGTTGATTATTTTGGCTGTTCCTGCTACTGCTTATTTGCTGCTGCAAAACAGCAAAATTCAAAACCAGGTAACAGACAAGGTTATTATGTCTGTTTCTGAAAAATTGGGAACCCACTTTTCAGTCAGCAGTGTTGAGATATCTTTCCTATACAGGGTGCGGCTTAACGATGTTTATCTTGAGGATCTTCAGGGTGATACACTGATTTATATTAAGCGCCTCACAACCGGAATCAAATACATCAATCCTGCTACTAAAACAGTATCCATCGGCAGCATCAACCTTGATAAAGCGATTGTTGCCCTTGCCATCGATTCTGCTTCGGAACTTAACCTGAACTTTATTATTGAGAAACTCAAAGGAGATGGGAAAGGAAGCAAAGATGGCTGGGAAGTACAGTTTCACAATATTCGCTTGCAGGACAGCCGTTTCAGCCTTAAAAACTATAATTCGAGCCCCGTAGATTACGGTATAAATTTTTCAGATATTGGCGTGGATCATCTTGATGCGGAATTACGCCGTTTCAGTCCTTCCAAAGATTCACTTTCATTTCATTTAAAATCCATGCGACTGATGGAGAAAAGCGGACTCATCATTAAGGATATGTCCTGCGATTTCAGTCAGCACCGGACCTTTTTATCTTTCCGCAACATATCTCTTAAAACCAACAATTCATTCATTCATGGTCGGGATGTCAGTCTGCGGTTCAGAGACTTTGATGATTTTAAGGGTTCGGCATTTGCTGAATTTGTTCGTTTCAGGCTGGATCTCGAAAATACGGAACTCGATTTTTCAGATGTCGGATATTTTGCACCGGTTTTTAAAGATGCCCATCAAAAGTTTCTGATATCAGGATTGTTAACCGGACCTATTGGTAATATTAATGCAAAGAAGCTTGATGTTCGTTTCGGTTCCGGGTCCAGAGTATGGGGCGACTTAAAATTTGAAGGATTACCCGATATTTCCCAAACATTCATTCTGGCTGATGTTCGCCAGCTTTCTTCTTCCTATTCCGACATTCTATCCCTGGGCCGGATGTTTCCAAAGCCATTCCGGCTGCCGGAAATACTAAAAAAATTAGGAGAGACAACCTATTCGGGAAATTTTACCGGATTTATAAACGATTTCGTTGCATATGGCAATTTCAAAACTGATTTAGGACACGTTCAAACAGACATCCTTTTCAGACCAGATTCAGCCAGTCTGCTTGATTTCCGTGGAAAACTGAATATCACGGACTTTAATCTGGGCAAACTGATGGATGCGCCTAAAATCGGTAATATCAGTCTTACTGCAACCATTGATGGTTCCACTATTGAGGGAAAAACCATTGATGCCACCATGAAAGGTATGGTTCATCAATTTGAATTGATGAATTATAACTATTCAAATATCTCTCTTTCCGGCAATCTCAAAAACAAAACTTTCAATGGTTCGGTAAATGTGGATGACCCCAATATAGACCTTGAATTCCTGGGTAAAGTGGATTTTTCAGATTCAATACCTGTTTTTGACTTCACCGCTAATGTAACCGATGCCAACTTCTATACATTAAACTTTAACCGGTCGAATCCCGACCTGAGAGCTTCCTTTTATATGATTGCCAATGCCCGGGGCAAATCCATCAACAATCTCAACGGAGAAGTAAAGTTGCTCAATTCCTTGTTTATTAAAAAAGATAAGCAGCTTCAGATTTACGATCTAAGCCTTGTTTCTGAAAGCTCCGGAGGGCACAGCCTTCTAAAACTGCGTTCTGATTTTATGGATGCGGATCTGTCGGGAGACTTCGAGCTCACCCGCTCCGGGGAAGCCATCAAACAATTTCTGTATAAATACATGCCATCCCTGGTAGATTCCAGTGGCACGTCCAACACCAATCTTTATCATTCCATCGCTCTGAAATCTACTATAAAAAAAATCAAACCCCTATTCGATTTTTTTGCGCCAGATTATAGTATTGCTGAAGGAAGTACCTTTAATGTGAATTTTGATCCGAATGGTCAATTGCTCCATGCGCATTTGCAATCGCCTGATATCATATCAAAAGGGATTCTATGGCACAGGGTAAATATTATAATTGATGGGGATGAGAATTTACTGGATCTTCAGGCAGGAAGCGAAAGTCTGATACTCGCAAACCGGATAAAACTGGAGAATTTCACAGCACGTTCAACCATTGCAGATGATACTGCCGGAATCAGGTTAAGGTGGAATAACTGGGACGAATTACAATACATGGGAAACATTCATGCACGTGCTGAGGTAACCCGTGAATCTCCCGACAAGTCACCCCACATCGACCTGCGCATTCTGCCCTCCACTTTAGTAACGAATGATACCTTATGGTCACTGAGGACTTCGACTGTAAGTCTGGATAGCAATTCCGTGAAATTTGACAATGTCAATATTTATCATAAAAACGAATTTATTCTTATAAACGGTGTCCTTTCAGAAAGTTCAGATGATGTTTTGAACATCGCATTTAACAAATTCAATATTGCCAACCTGAACGGTATTACAAATTCATCCGGATATCATTTGGGAGGGATACTCAATGGCAATGCCAACCTCTCCAATATTTCCTCGCATCCGCTTTTCACCAGCATCCTTAAAATAGACAGCCTGATGGTCAATTATCAGATGCTGGGAAATATGGAAATAAACAGTTCATGGAATGACCATAAAAAAGCCATTGAACTGGATGCCTATGCATTAAGGAATAATTTAAAAACCATCAATATTAAGGGAGCGTATACCCCTTCTGATAATGGCAGGCTTGACTTTGACATCGGGCTTGAAAAATTGTGGCTGAACATTCTGAATCCTTATGTAAAATCAATATTTACAGACTTAAGAGGTATCGCATCCGGAAAAGCCACACTTAAAGGAACCCTTTCAAAACCCATATTAAACGGGAAATTTGATCTCCAGAAAACCAGCTTTACCGTTAATTATCTTCAAACCCGGTATAGCTTCAGCGACCAGGTTGAAATTGAAAATAACAATATATCCTTTAACAATATCAAGATTTTTGATTCCAGGGGGAATACTGCCTATCTGAATGGTGCGATCCGGAACCGGTATCTCAAAGATTTCTATCTGGATATGACCATAGACGCACGTGACTTTATGAGTTTAAATACCACATATACAGATAATAAACAATTCTACGGAACAGCATTTTCAACCAGTGTGGTAAAAATTACGGGACCTCCGAGCAATCTGTTCATGGATATTACCGCTACGACAAATAAAAATACCAGCATTAAAATTCCCCTTTCCAATTTTGGAGAGCTCAATGAGTACCCGTTTATTAAGGTGTCATTACCTGATGACGATGAAGACAAAGCCGAAGTTCAACCTGCATACCAGGTAAAATCTTCCGGTATACAGATTCGCTTTCGCCTGATGGTAACCCCTGATGCAGAAGTCCAGATCATCATCGACCAGCAACTTGGAGAAATCATCAAGGGACGTGGCAGCGGAAACCTGGACATGAGAATCAATTCATCAGGAGACTTCCGAATAACGGGTGATTATGTAATTGACCAGGGAGAGTACCTTTTTACCCTGCAAAAAGTGATCAACAAAAAGCTGTCCATCGAACCAGGCGGAAACATACGTTGGGATGGGGATCCTTTGGATGCATCCATCAATATCACTGCAAATTATCCGGTAAGGGCTTCTTTGAGCGACCTCCTCGGAAGCATGGACGACCAGAAATTGTTGGTATACGACAGGGTGATCATGACCGGGAAACTGATGTCTCCGGATATCAAATACGACATCTATCTGCCAAACGCAGATGAGACCACCCGGATGAAGGTAAAAGGAGCAATGTCTACTGCTGAAGAGCAGAGTCGTCAATTTATCTCCTTGCTTATGAACAACCGGTTCTTTATAAATCCCGAACGTTCGCAATATTCAAATACCAATGCATCATCTTCCTATTCATCTGCTGCAGGTGTAAACTTCAGCGAATTACTTTCCAATCAGTTGAGCAACTGGCTGTCTCAAATGGTAACCGATTTGGACATTGATGTAAATTACAGATCGAACAAGCAGTTAAACAGCGATGAAGTACAGATGAATATAAGCTATCCTTTGTTCAATGACCGCCTGATCATTAACGGAAGCCTTGAGGCCACCAATGCCAATAAAACGGCTTCAGATGAGCTGGTGGGTGAATTCGATGTGGATTATAAAGTAACCCGGAACGGAAAGGTTACCATTAAAACCTATCAGCATGCAAATAATGAGTATTTATATGAAGATCAGTCGGCCTATACACAGGGCTTAGGTGTCACATACAAAGAAGAATTCAATACGTTCGGAGAATTATTGCGCCGGCTGTTTGGGAAAAAAGAGGACGGACCTGAACCTGAAACAGCTGATGAGTCGAATAATTCGGTTAATAAATAAGAAGAAAAAATAAAGAACGGCGTTCACCGTTTATATAATTTTGGAGAAAACATTAAAAACCTTTGTATGCTGCTTATTCTTTTACAGAACATCGCTGCAGGTAGCAGTGACAGTATTGCCTCTGCCATAGCCTCAGGAAGCGAAAAAGTATCCTATTTCGATTTGGCCATTAAGGGAGGATGGGTGATGATTCCCATTGGGATTTTATCAATCATTGCCATCTACGTTTTTTTTGAACGCTATATGACCATTCGGAATGCCGGCAAAATTGATCAGAATTTCATGAACCGGATCAAAGATTATATTCATGACGGGAAAGTGGAGCCGGCAATTGCTCTTTGCCAGTCCACCAATAATCCGCTTGCAAGGATGATTGAAAAAGGAATAAGTCGTATCGGAAGGCCATTGAACGATATCAATACAGCCATTCAAAATGTAGGACAGGTAGAAATTTACAAACTTGAAAAGGGTCTGGCTATTCTGGCTTCATGTGCCGGGGGCGCTCCCATGCTGGGCTTTTTTGGTACAGTATTGGGAATGGTAAAAACCTTTATGGACATGTCATCTGCCGGAAACAGTCTTGATATTGGTGTTTTGTCAAACGGAATTTATATTGCACTGATTACTACGGTAGGAGGCTTAATGGTGGGCATTCCCGCATATTTTGCATACAATTATCTGGTATCCAAAGTTGAAGAGCTGGTTAACCGCCTGGAGTCCCATTCATTGGAGTTTATGGACCTTCTGAACGAACCTGCTAAAAAATAAGAAATATGGCTTTACGCTCAAGAAATAAAGTGGAAGTCGGTTACAGTGTAGCAGGAATGACAGATATCATTTTTCTGTTATTGCTGTTTTTCATGCTCACTTCAACCCTTGTGGCTCCTAACGCCATAAAGTTGTTGCTTCCACAAAGTAACAGCCAGACTTCAAGCAGGCCTATTACAACCATTTCAATTTCGGCAGATATTCAATATTTTCTGGAGCGGGAACATGTACAGATTGATCAGCTGGAGCCTTTGCTGCAAAGAAAAATCGGCTCCACACCTGATCCTGTTGTTGCCATACATTCCGATAAAACGGTTCCTATTCAGTACATTGTTGAGGTAATGAATATTGCTAAAAGAAATAATTACAAGGTAATACTGGCAACAAGCCCGGAAACTAAATAAAAAGGTATGACGGAACGGCAATACGGCATAGTGGTCACAGTGATATTTCACACAATTGTACTTCTGATACTAATCTTTACGTTTATATCCCTTTCAAAAACAACATCTTCAGAAGGTGGTATTCTTATAAATTTTGGTGACGTAGAAACTGCCGGCGGACCCAGTGAACCACAGTTGAACATGCTGCAGCAACAAACTGCCGCTGCCAGTCAACCTCAGACTGCAACAGAGGATCCTTCTGAAGGAATGATGACACAGGATTTTGAGGAAGCTCCTGCTGTCAAAAAAACGGAGGCAGTAAAAAAGACGGAGGTAAAAAAGACTGAACCGCGGAAAACTGAAGTAAAACCTGCGCCTGCAAATACAGCACCTAAAGCGCCAACGGTTAATAAAAATGCCTTATATTCCAATAAAGCTACCGGTCGCTCTGCCACTGAGTCGGGTTCATCTGAAGGCATTTACAAAGGTCAGGGAAATATGGGTGATGTAGACGGTACGCCTGAATCTGATAATTATTCGAAAGGATTGGGCGGCAAAGGAATCGGCTTTAATCTGAACGGAAGAAATCCTATACGTTTGCAAAAACCGGAATTTAATGTTCTTGAGGAGGGAATCGTAGTGGTTGAAATTACTGTTGACCGAAACGGAAAAGTCATTTCTGCTAATCCCGGTGAAAAGGGCACAACAGTAGCCAATAAAACGCTATGGGCTGCAGCTAAAAAGGCTGCTCTTGAATCAAAATTTAATGTAAAAACGGATGCTGTTGAGCGTCAAATCGGCACCATCACCTATCACTTCAAACTTCAATAAAAACAACTTGTTTTAGGGAAGTGCTGATATTAAAAGAATATCAATTGTATTGAGGATATCAACACAGCAATCAGCACCACATACCTTAGAAATGCAGGTCCCCAGCTGATAGCCGACTTTGTCCCAAGCCATGCCCCGGTCATCGTCCCGATTGAAAGAATCAATCCGGCTTTATAATCCACCTGGCCCCACCAGATGTAAACGCCCAGTGCAAAAGGGGTATACAGGAATACCAGGAAATTTTTAATGGCGTTTGCCTTGATCAAATCCATCCCCGCTCCCAGCACCAGTCCACCCAGTAAAAAGAAGCCTACACCTGCCTGTACAAAGCCTCCATACATGCCAATAAAGAAGAAAACAACAAAGTTCAGCCAGGTCGATTTGGGGATCGTTGCTTCATTTCTGTCTTTCAGCCAGGCTTCCGGCTTAAACAGCACAAAAAAGAACATAACCAGCAACAAAACACCGATCACCCGCGTCATGGCGTCGGCATTGATAGCGAGCGCAAGCAATGCACCGGCAACCGATCCGATTACAGAGGGAATGCCCAGTTGAAATGATGTTGTTTTGTTGAGATTGGCCTGCTTTTTAAAGCCTAAAGTGGCTACAAGGGTTTGCAGCATAATGCCTATCCGGTTTGTACCGTTGGCCATGTGCGGGGGAAGTCCGATGAACATCAGCATCGGAAGGGTAAGAAGGGAACCACTTCCCGCAAGGGTATTAATAAAGCCGGCAACAAGGCCGGCTCCAATAATCAATAAATATTTATACCATTCCAGATCGAGAAATGAAGTGGAAAGAGATTGGCAAAAATGTGCTACCATGCAAACAGCGGATAGTCTTTCATCATTTTATTCACTTTTTCGCGAACGGTATGGATTACCTTCTCATCATCAATGTGGGTGATTACATCGTCAATTAATTCCACCACTGTTTCAATTACATCTTCTTTGGCACCACGAGTTGTGATGGCAGGGGTTCCAACTCTTACACCTGAGGTGGTGAAAGGTGTACGGGAATCAAACGGAACCATATTCTTATTCAGCGTGATATCCGCTTTAACAAGACTGTTTTCAGCCATTTTTCCGGTAACATCAGGAACCTTCGTTCTGAGGTCAATTAACATGGAATGATTATCGGTACCATTGGAAACAATTTTATACCCTTTATCCATAAAGCATTTTGCCATTACGGCAGCATTTTTCTTTACCTGGGTAACATATTGTTTGTATGAATCGGACAATGCTTCTTCAAAAGCTACTGCTTTAGCTGCAATCACATGCTCCAGCGGTCCTCCCTGTGTGCCTGGGAAAACAGCCAGATCCAGCAGGTTCGACATCATTTTGATCTCTCCTTTTGGCGTGGTATAACCCCAGGGATTTGGGAAATCGCTTCCCAGCATGATCAATCCGCCTCTGGGTCCCCTTAATGTTTTATGTGTTGTAGTGGTAACAATATGACAATGTGGGAAAGGATGATTCAGTAAACCTTTGGCAATTAAACCGGCAGGATGTGCAATGTCAGCCATCAATAAGGCGCCAACTTTATCGGCTATCGCACGCATACGTGCAAAATCCCAGTCGCGTGAATAAGCAGAAGCGCCTGCGATAATCAGTTTAGGTTTTTCCTGCAGGGCAATTTCTTCCATCTTGTCATAATCCACACGTCCTGTATCCGGATTCAGTGAATAAGCAATGGGATGATACAGAATTCCTGAAGAATTCACCGGTGATCCGTGTGAAAGATGTCCTCCATGAGAAAGATCCAAACCCATAAATTTATCACCCGGGTTTAATACGGCGAGCATCACGGATGCATTGGCCTGTGCACCTGAATGAGGTTGAACATTTGCCCATTGCGCATTAAACAATTTCTTAATACGATCAATGGCCAGATTTTCAACTTCATCTACTACCTGGCAACCGCCATAATAACGTTTACCTGGCAGCCCCTCTGCATATTTATTGGTAAGGCATGAACCCATTGCTTCCAATACCTGATCACTTACAAAGTTTTCAGAAGCAATTAATTCAATGCCGTGCAGCTGCCGGTTTTTTTCCTGGTTAATTAATTCGAAAATCCGTGAATCTCTTTCCATGTTGACATGATTTTGGTTCGCCCCAAAAATAATGCTTTAATCTGGAATTCGGAATTCAGTTGAACGAATTATCATGATGAATTATTACAGAAGGACAGATCAGCGATTTAGCATCTAGTCTTCTGAAATATCAATCAGCCATTGCCTGTAATACGAAAACAACTTCGACTTGGACAAAAACCCAATATACACGCCATTATTCAGAACGGGCAGATTCCAGGCTCCGTTTTCTTCAAATTTTCTCATCACACTTTCCATGGAATCTCCCGGGGAAACTTGCGTGGGCGGAGGCTGCATCAGATCGCGCACAAAGACGCTGTGGTACATGTCTGTATTAAAGATGATATGCCGTATATTATCCAGCAATACCACACCTACCAACATGTTCTGACTGGTAATTACCGGAAATAAATTGCGCCGTGATTTCGAAATGGCTTTTACAAGCTTGCCCAGAGAATCGTCCGGAGACACAGGGATAAAATCTTTTTCAATCATTTTATCCATTTCCAGCAAGGTAAGTATCGCTTTATCCTTGTTATGGGTTATAAGCTCGCCTCTTTTTGCAATACGGTGTGTATAAATGGAATGCGGCTCGAAATACCGTATGGTGATAAAAGAAACGGTAGATGTGATCATCAAAGGAATAAAAAGCACATATCCTGCTGTAATTTCAGCGATCAAAAAAATTGCGAACAGGGGAGCATGCATAACACCCGCCATCAATCCTGCCATTCCGCTCAGGATAAAGTTTTTCTCCGGAACTTCAATAAAGGAAAACTGGTTTAGCATGCGGGCAGCAAAGTATCCGGTAAATCCCCCCATAAACATGGCCGGTGCAAAAATTCCACCTACCCCACCCGCTGCTGTTGTAGCGTTCATCGCAACGGGTTTAAATAAAAGGACAAGCAGCATAAAGGCTGCAAAAGCAATCAGACTTTCCTGGCGACCTTCAAAAAGGCTTCCTGCGCTTATGCTGCTGATATCTCCTTCCAGGAAAATATTCAGGATGTCATATCCTTCACCATATAAAACGGGGAAAAGCAGGATCAGCAAACCCAGAACCAGTCCTCCTGTTAACAGCCTGATCCAGTACCGGGATATTTTCGCGAACAACGACTCAATCCAGAAAGTGACACGCGTAAAATAGAGTGAAACAAAACCGGCAAAAATGCCCAGGACAACATACCAGGGAATATTCTGAAGGTTAAATGATCCCTGAACGGGATAATGAAGGGAAACACCTGTGTCCAGAAACAGATAGGAAATGGTTGCTCCTGTCACTGCAGAAATTAAAAGCGGAATAATCGACCATACTCCGATATCCAGCATCAAAACTTCCAGGGCAAATACCACACCGGCCACAGGCGCTTTAAAGATCCCTGCAACTGCGCCAGCCGCACCACAACCTATTAGTGTTGTAATGGATTTGTAATTCATGCCAAATGCCCTTCCCAGGTTCGATCCCAATGAAGAACCGGTCACTACGATCGGTGATTCCAAACCCACAGATCCGCCGAAGCCCACTGTAAGTGTAGAAGCAATTATGGAAGAATAGCTGTTATGAGGCCGCAGAAATCCACCTTTTTTGGATATGGAATATAACACTTTCGTAATGCCATGTCCCATCTCATCTTTCACAAAATAACGTACATAAAATACTGTAAGCAGAATACCAAGAACCGGGAAAGCCAGGTAAAGAAAATTGATCTCAAACAAGCCACCCTGCCGTTGAACAAACTGGTGGGTAAAATGTACTGCGTTTTTTAATAATACGGCAGCCAGACCACTAATGACGCCAACAAACAAACTGAATACATAAATCTGCTGGCGGTGTGTAAACCGCTGGGAAATCCAATTTACCAAAGAAAACCTGTCGCTCTTTTCCATCAAATAAAGACTTGCTTTTGATTTCAAAGATACAAATCCCAATCTGTTTTTTGTGTCAATAACCTGATCAATCTGAATTAACGATTCAATACAATTCAGAATGCATAAAAATTATTAGTTTTGAATTACAAAAAAAATCAGAGATATGACGATAAAGAATTTGTGTAAGCGGTTACAGATTTCCGGACTTTTGGCGGTTATATCTGTATATGGAGCATTTGGTCAATCACAGGAACGGTTTCCATATCAGGATCCCCAGTTGCCCTTTGAAGAAAGAGCCTACGATTTGGTATCACGTATGACATTGCAGGAAAAGTTATCACAATTCTTTAATTACAGTGCGGCCATTCCCCGTTTGGGCATTCCTGAATACGACTGGTGGAATGAGTGCCTGCATGGTGTTGCAAGAGCTGGTAAAGCCACTGTTTTTCCCCAGGCTATAGGCCTTGCTGCTACATTTGATGAACCGCTCATGTTCAAAGTTGCCACTGCCATATCAGATGAAGCACGGGCCAAACACCATAATTTCCTGCGGAACGATGTGAGAAGCATCTATACCGGTCTCACTTTCTGGAGCCCGAATATCAATATCTTCCGTGATCCCAGATGGGGACGCGGACAGGAAACATACGGCGAAGATCCGTTTCTTACAGGCCGGATGGCTGTATATTTTATCAAAGGGCTTCAGGGCGATGATCCGAAATATCTGAAAACGGTAGCTACGGCAAAGCATTATGCAGTGCATAGCGGTCCGGAATACTCACGACATACTGATAATTTTTATGTGAACGACAGGGATTTGTACGAAACCTATCTTCCGGCCTTTAAAGCTTCGGTAAAGGAAGCTAATGTCCAGTCGGTTATGTGCGCATACCACAGGTTCAGAGATAAACCCTGTTGCGGTTCCGATTTACTGCTGTCCAGCATTCTAAGAAATGAATTCGGATTTTCAGGCTATGTCGTATCGGATTGCGCTGCCATCTCCGACTTTTATACTCCCAATGCACATCACGTAGTGGGAACCCCGGCTCAGGCCTGGGGATGGTCCCTGGCTTCCGGTACCGATCTGAATTGCGAAATGCCCGCAGGTTTCTTATCCGGAAATCTTGATTCTGCTGTAAATGCAGGAATTATTAATGAGAAAGATCTGAACACTTCATTAATGCGACTGTTTAAAGCCCGTTTTCAACTCGGCATGTTTGACCCGGATATGATGGTTTCTTATGCGCAAATTCCATTCTCGACCGTGGGTTCCAAAGAACATCTCGACCTGGCAAGGGTTACTGCAGAGAAATCTTTGGTACTTCTCAAAAATGACGGAATTCTTCCCCTGAAAAACGTAAAGAAAATCGCTTTGATCGGTCCCAATGCCGACAATTTTGATATTCTTATTGCCAATTATAACGGGGAACCTGTTGTACCTGTAACTCCGCTTACCGGATTAAGAAAACGCATGGGGAACGCAAATATAATTTATGCACCCGGCTGTCCGATTGCCCCCGGAATATATACCAATCTGGAGCCTGTAGGATACAAAAACCTTTTCCATCTGGAAAATGGCAAACTGAAAAAAGGATTGAAAGCTGAGTATTTTGGCAATTATGAGTTTAAAGGAACTCCTATAATCGTAAGAATCGACAGCATGATCAATTTCTACTGGATGAAGACACCGATCAGCAATAAACTTGAGGAAGACTTTTCTGTAAGATGGACAGGTGTACTGATACCCGTTAAAACAGGAGATTATAATTTTGACGGTACTGTCCGGCTATCGATTGACGGACAACCTATTGCCAATAAAAAAATCAGGCTCGAGAAGGGTAAGCAATACCAGATTGAAGCTGTTTTTGCAGTCGGCCCGTCCTGGTGGAACCGGAAAGTTGAGCCTTCAGCACGACTCTTATGGGTGGAGACCTCATTCGACTATATGAAACAGGCTTTAAGCGCCGCTCAGAAGGCTGACGTTATCGTGTTCTGCGGTGGAATTTCTGCAAGCCTGGAAGGTGAAGAAAGTCCGCTGGAAATTGAAGGCTTTTCTCATGGCGACCGTACAAATATAGATCTTCCCAAACCACAGGAGGAATTACTCAAAGAGCTTAAGAAAACCGGAAAACCCATTGTTTATGTCAATTTCAGTGGCAGTGCAGTCGCTCTCAACTGGGAAAAAGAAAATGTATCCGCCATTGTACAGGCCTTTTATCCGGGTGAAGCAACAGGAACAGCTCTTTCAAATTTGCTTTTTGGAAATTTCAATCCTTCAGGCCGCTTACCTGTAACTTTCTACAAATCGGTAAACGAGCTTCCTGATTTCAAGGAATACAGCATGGATGGCAGAACGTATAAGTATTTTAAAGGTGAGTCGTTATGGAGCTTTGGTTATGGATTAAGCTACACGAACTATATTTATTCAAATGCCATTGTTCCTGCTGAAATTAAATCCGGAGAGGAAATAAAAATTTCTGTGGACGTTACCAATTCCGGTAAAATGGATGGCGAGGAAGTGGTTCAGGTATATGTGTCTGATATGGAAGCCACAGTGCCTGTTCCCATTCGTTCATTGGTTGGTTTTAAAAGAGTTTCACTCAAGGCAGGAGAAACCCAAAAAGTTGAGTTTACTCTGAAACCCGAAAGTTTTTCTCTGATCAACAAAGATTATATCAGATCTGTTGAATCGGGCAGATTTACTGTTTCTATCGGTGGTCAGCAACCTGATCAAGGTACCGGTAAAAATTTTCTCACCAAAGAAATAAACATAACGGGACCTTCTTTTGTTGTACGTTAGTGAATGCTTTAAAGAATGATGAAATCAGAAGTTAAGGCAAGTTACCTTAACTTCTTTTTTTTTGCTGATTCCATGGACATACTATTGGTTAAAAAATATCCTGTAACAGGAATGAGTTGTGCCACATGTGCCATGAATGTGGAGAAAGCGCTCAAAAGACAACCCGGCGTATCAAATGCATCTGTAAACTATGCAAACAATACAGCTGTTGTTGAGCTTGACCCATCCGTTGCCACAGATGCAAAACTACAAAATGCCATAAGATCTATTGGATATGATCTGATATTTGAGGAGACGGCCAAACTGGAAGAAAACCGGAAATCTCATTATCATACGCTTAAAATGAATGTTACCGGAGCATTGGCACTCTCAGTACCGGTAGTCATTCTTTCCATGTTTTATATGAACCTGCCCTATGTAAACTGGATCATGATGGTTTTAACCATTCCGGTAGTAACCTGGTTCGGACGTAGTTTTTTTATCCATGCAGTTAAACAGGCCAATCATGGTCAGGCAAATATGGATACCCTGGTGGCATTAAGTACAGGTATCGCCTTTCTGTTTAGTTTATTCAACACCGTGTTTCCTGACTTTTGGTTAACCCGCGGGTTGCATCCCCATGTATATTACGAAGCATCTTCGGTAATCATCGCTTTTATTCTGCTGGGTAAATTATTGGAAGAGAAGGCCAAATCAAAGACATCTGCTGCAATTAAAAATCTTATGGGCCTGCAGCCGGATCTGGCAGCAAGGCTTGATGAAAACGGAAAAGAGCAGATGGTACCTGTCCGTGAGATAAAATTTGACGATCAGTTGCTGATACGGCCGGGTGATCAAATTCCGGTTGACGGAATTATTAAATCGGGAAACTCCTCCATCAATGAGAGCTCCATTACCGGGGAATCAATTCCTGCTGATAAGTCCGCCGGTGATTCTGTATATGCCGGAACGGTAAATATCAACGGAAGTTTTGTATTACTGGCCCGGAAAATCGGTTCAGAGACTGTATTATCCAAAATCATTGAAATGGTGCAAAAAGCGCAGAGCAGTAAAGCACCTGTGCAAAAGACCGCTGATAAAGTAGCTTCTGTTTTTGTTCCGGTTGTGATTGTCATTTCTCTGATCAGCTTTATCGCCTGGATCCTATTTGCACAGGAAAACGCCCTGAGTCAGGCCTTACTGGCGATGGTTACCGTGCTGGTAATAGCATGTCCCTGCGCCCTGGGATTGGCAACCCCTACTGCAATAATGGTTGGAATGGGTAAAGGTGCCAGAAACGGGATCCTGATCAAAGATTCTGAAAGTCTGGAAACAGCTCACCGTGTAGATACTGTAGTTCTGGATAAAACAGGAACACTAACAGAGGGGAGCCCTGCAGTTACCAATCTGATCTGGACAGATGACAACCGGAGCGAAACGCATGAGCGCATTATATATTCAATGGAGCGTATGTCTGCGCATCCTTTGGCACTTTCAATAGTTGATTACATGCGCCAAACAGCACCCTTATCTCTGCAGGCGTTCGATTATTCTGCAGGGAAAGGCATTGTTGCACGTTATAATGACATAACCTACTATGCAGGTAATCCAGGTTGGATCACACAGAATATACCAACGATAAGTACGGATCACATCAATCAGATCCGGGATCTTCAGATGGAAGGAAAAACCGTTGTATTGTTTTCCAGTTCAGAAAAATTACTGGGGATCATAGCGCTTGCTGATCCGCTAAAGCCCGGTTCGGCAGAAGCTGTGCGTCAACTCAGGGAGAAGCATATTGAAGTGCATATGCTCACCGGCGATCATGAACAAACAGCCCGGGCAATTGCGGCTCAAACCGGGATTACAAGCTTTAAGGCAGAAATGCTGCCGGGAGATAAGGCTGCTTATATTAAGGAATTGCAATCTGCAGGCAAAATTGTGGCCATGGCAGGTGATGGCATCAACGATGCACAAGCTATGGCTGAAGCTGATATTGCCATTGCAATGGGAAAAGGTTCCGATATTGCAATGGACGTAGCCGCTATAACCATCATGTCATCCGAACTGACCAAGATACCCCAGGCAGTTAAACTTTCAGGTCAAACCATTCGCACTGTATATCAGAACCTTTTCTGGGCATTTATATATAATGCAATTGGCATACCCATTGCAGCGGGCATTCTTTATCCAGTATGGGGATTCTTACTTAACCCCATGTTTGCAGCTGCAGCAATGGCATTAAGCTCTGTTTCTGTTGTTGCCAACAGTTTACGGCTGGCAGGAAAAAAGATTTAAAAGGAAACTGTTATCACTTCCGCTACAAAAATGCTATTTTTGTATTGCTTTAAAAGCAGGCTTTTCAGTAACTTTATCATTGATTATTCTGATAGATAACCGGATATGACGATAACCGATCTTCATAAGAAACTTATAGAGGCCTATTCCAATGAAAATTTGAATAAAATCAGTGTTACCTTAATTCAGATCTATAAATCGGAACAATGGGATACGTTGAATCAAATTATTGAAATGATTAACGAATCCATTGCCATTCAATCTGATGACAGAGGAAAAGCCTTCGCACGTATGATGATGTTATATCACCCTGACCGGGGTGATCTTCACCGGAGAGAAATAGATGCACGGGCGGCTGATCAGAATTATGACGGATTGCTTGAATATTCCCATATTCTCCTATTGTCAAGAATTGATGAAATTGCTGCAACCCTGACCTCATTGGAGGACATTGATTACGCTCCTGTTTATGAGTGGGACGTCAATCTTGAAGGTTTCTCCATTATCAATACCCGGAATCCTGAACCCTTTCAAAAGCCTGTTTCAAGGAAAAGACGGGGATATACCTTTTTTGAAGCATTAAAAATGCGCATTTATGGCAAAACCACTATGCCAGTTATGCCTCATTACCTGGAAGACCTGGATGAATTTGAACTATCACAATCAGGCATCAATGATCTGGAAGGTGTCCAGTATTGCATTCATGCAGTAAACATGGACCTTTCCGATAATTCAATTTGCGATTTGTCTTTGTTATGGGGACTTAACAATATTGAAGAGTTGAACCTTTCATATAATCAAATTGAAGAAATTGAACCGCTGACCAACTTAACAAATCTGAAGTCGCTCAATTTATCCAATAATTGCATAAAAGACACTTCGGGCTTATTAATTTTATCGAATCTGGAATATGTTGATTTAACAGGGAACAGAATTCCTCCGGCACAGATTCGACAGCTTGAAGAATCAGGGATTACTGTGGTTTCATAAAAACAAGCATGGAATGAGTAAGAAAATACAAATAAGTGTTTTAGGCGGAACAGGTAAGGCAGGTAAATATATCGTCACAGAACTGATCAGTCAGGGGTACGCCGTTAAAATGCTGGCCAGAAATCCGGATTCGGTCGGGATTCAAAGCGATATGTTACAGGTAATATCAGGAAATGCACGAAGCTATAATTCTATCCAAAGGTTGCTTGCCGGAAGTGATGCAGTGGTGAGCGCCCTGGGCAACTCAAAAAAGGAAAAAGACACATGCAGCACCGCCCTGGGACATGTAATTAAGGCAATGCATGATCAAAAAACAGACAGATATATAGAAGTTGCCGGTATTGGCATTGATACTCCTGAGGATAAAAAAGGAATCCAAACAAAAATCGTAAACGGGTTGCTGGGATTTTTTTTCCATGCAGCTGTTCAGGATCGCCAGAAAGGATACGAAATGCTGAAAGAAAGTTCTTTAAAATGGACCATTGTGCGTTGCCCCGGCATTGAACCAACAGACGTCAAAAAACCCTATAAAATCAGTCTTGCAGATATTCCGGGTTTTAAAGTAAATGCGGCCACACTTGCATCATTTATTTCACATGAGTTGGCAGAAGGACGCTATATCCAAAAGTGCCCGTTTATTTCCAATGAGGGACGAATCATTTGTTGATTGATTGATCTGTTGATTGATTGATTTAATTGATCCAGTATCAAGTATCCTGCATCCAGCATCAAGTATCAAGTATCCTGCATCAAGTATCCAACATCTAGTATCTAGCATCCGGATTTTTCCAACCATTAACATACATCACCTAAAAAATTAAAACGAAACAATCAGATCTTCGTATGAGATAAGAAACCATTCAACCTAAACCCGTTATATAAGAATCCGGCATGCGTGAATTTATCGGAAATGAAATAACCTACCTGCTTCCCGGTGAACTAATTGTAACGGATCAACCCATGAAGATCAGTACCGTTTTAGGCTCATGTATTTCAGTTTGTATGTATTACAGAAACACACAGATTGCCGGAATGAATCATTTCATTATGCCGCTAAATACTACCAACGATCCCAATATTCTAAAATATGGCAATACATCACTGGCGGAAATGCTTAAACGAATGACCTTACTCGGAGCAAAAACGAATAAAATTGAAGCCTATGTTTTTGGCGGAAGTGCTATGTTTGCAAAAGGAAGCAACACATTCCGCGTTGGTGAAAGGAATACGGAGATCGCGCTCTGCTTTCTCAAAACGCATTCCATTTACATCCATAATATTGAGACCGGCGGAACCACCGGAAGGAAAATAATATTTGATACTTCTGCCGGAGTAATCAGCAGTAGTTTATTAAAATCAGTGGACAAAAACTTATAAACAGCAGATCAATTGCTTTTTTTCCTATCTTTAATAGAGGCAATTATAATTGGACATTTATTTCAAATGCTGTCATTGTAAATATTTATTTTTCAATGAAATGAAAGACATGGTTCAGGAAACTGAAATTTTTCAGAGCCTTCTTAATAGTTATGAAGAACCTTCATTTCTGATTTCAAATGGAAACATCATTCTCAGTGACAAGTTCTTAAAATCACTTGGGTATAAAGACAAAACAAGCTCCACTCAAAATGCAGGTCATCCCCTGCAAATTATGCATCCGGATGATCAGCCCTCATTTACCAGAAAGCTACAGTCCATTAGGTTCAATGGAAAAACTACAGCAGGTCCATACCGTTTTCTTTTAAAAAACGGCAAATCAACATTGTCAAAGCTTCACATAGCCTGCATTTCTCCGGAAGCCAGAATCTGGCTATGCCAGCTGCCTTCAAAAAACGCGGAAAAGATCGGAATTGATGAATCCATTCTTAAGTTTTTTAATAAGGATAAATTCCTGGACGAGGTTGTTCTTATAGTTGATTTCCAGGGAAATATAATTAAGGCCAACCGAAAATTGCTTGTTATTGATTTTTTTGCTGAATTTTCGGATAAGAAATTCAACCTGTTTAAACTCATTGACCCAATGTACAGGGATATACTGGAACGACGAACACAAATGCTTCTTAACGGAAAACATGTTCCTCCGTGCCAGTATAAACTTCTGAATGAGGATGGGAAATCCGCTTATATTGAAACCTATAGTAAGTACATTACTTACAAGGGACAAAAGTCCATCTTGATATTGATCAGAGATATCACCTTGAAAAAAGAAATCGAAAAGAAGCTGCTTTATTCCATCATACAAACTGAAGAGAAAGAAAGGCAGCGGTTTGCGCGTGACCTGCATGATGAACTGGGACCCTTTCTGTCAGCACTTAAATTGTATATCAATGAATTACAGTCGACTACAAACACGGATGACAAACAACTTCTTTTTGATTACATGCATGAGATGATTAACGAGGCTGTGGATAAAATAAGAACAATTGCCAGCAATTCTACACCACAGAATATGATAGAGGAAGGGTTATCCTCTTATGTGCGCAAAATGGTCCAGAAGATAACCCATACAGGCAAAATCAATATTGAATTTACGACCAAAGGCAGTGATGACAACATCGAACCTTCACTGGTAATCACTTTATACCGGATTTTGATTGAACTCATTAATAACAGCATTAAACATGCACAAAGCAAGAATATACAGATTGCTTTGATTTTTGCGAAGAAAATCAGAATGATATACACAGATGACGGGTTGGGCTTTGATTTAGAAAAACAGATTGCCTTAAACAAAGGAATCGGCTTGAAATCTATATTAAACAGAATTGAATTGTATCAGGGGACCTATAAATTTAAGCGTCTTAAACCCTCAGGCATTGAATTTGACATTTTTTTCCCTTCAAAATAGTCCTATACGCTCTAAATAAAAGCTTTTCATGTGTTATCAAATTAGATATAAAATATCAGAACTCTGGAGGCGAAATAACCGTAGAAAATGACACAGGTTAAATCAAAATAAAGCTTTTCATAATATGTCAACAACAGATATAGACAAAAAAAACAGTTATATCTACCTTGAACTGGGTACAGAAAATTTTGCAATCAGCGTTTTTAACGTATTAGAAATCATGCAGTTTGAGCAACTTACCTGGGTGCCTAACGCTTCCAAATATGTTCCGGGAGTTATTAATTTCAGGGGGTCTATTGTGCCGATCATTGATATGCACAAACGTTTTAACATACAACCTTCCGAAAAGAAAGACAGAATGGTTGTTGTTGTGGAAATCCGCAATAAAGACAAATACGTCCTTATGGGACTGCTGGTTGACCAGGTTTATGATGTTATTGAGTTTGAATACAAAAACATTAAATCCGTTCCTGATCTGGGCATTAAATATAATCCGGAATTTTTGGAAGGTTTCATTGAACAGAATGAGAAATTCATCATGGTTCTCAACATCGATCGGGTATTGTTTATTCCTGAGTTATCTGAAATAAATGAAACATTTGCCCTGAAATCACATGACAACTGATACATATTCGCATGGTTCTTCCAAAAGAAAATAACGGACTCAACCAGACTTTTAAACTCGAAGAAAGAGAATATTTGAGGCTCAGCAGTTTCATTATGAGCCAGTTTGGCATTAAATTACCTCCAAACAAAAAAATACTCCTGCAAAGCCGGCTGCAAAAAAGACTCAAGCATTTGAATCATTCCAGCTTTAAGGAATATGTCGACTTTGTTTTTTCTGCTAAAGGATTGAAGGAAGAAGTTGCGAATATGATCGATGCTGTAAGTACGAATAAAACCGACTTTTTCAGGGAGCCTGTTCACTTTGACTTTTTAAAATCCTCAGGCTTAACAGAATATGTTCAGGAGACGGGGAAAAACCGTCTGTCCGTATGGAGCGCAGGATGCTCCAGCGGTGAAGAACCTTATACCATTGCCATGGTAATGAAGGAGTACGGTTTGTACAGCAAAACATCCTTTGATTTTAGTATCCTGGCAACAGACATTTCAAATAGTGTTCTGGAAATAGCAGCTATTGGCATTTATAATGAAGAAAAAATACGTGATATTCCACTGGAATATAAACGCAAATACCTTTTAAAAGGTAAAAACGGATATGAAAATAAAGTCAGGATCAACACTGATTTGAGGGCCAAAATCGAATTCCGGAAATACAACCTTTTGAATACCGAATACTTTCCTCTGGGTAAGTTCGACATTATTTTCTGCAGAAATGTTTTGATCTATTTTGAACGGGAAGTTCAGCACAGGCTATTGAAGCAGTTTACTACCGTACTGAATCCGGGTGGGTATCTGTTCCTGGGACATTCTGAATCTATCGCTGGCTATTCGCTCCCGTTAAAACACCTGAAACCAACTATTTTTAAAAAAATATAATATATAATATTCAAAATAAAGTCATTCAAAAAAAAGCAAAATCCTGAAATATCGTAACATTAACGATACCAATTCAGTAAACATTTATACCCATTCAAAACAAAACCAACATAAAAAACATCGCCTATGAAAAAATAACTACGTTATGAAGTTTAAGATTACCTGATAAACCGAGCCATCCCAAAAAACCAACTTGTAAAAACTTACAAATCTTATTGTAAAATGAAGCGTTTTAAAGATCTTAAATTAGCAACCAAGTTAATTGCAGTATGGAGTGCATCTTTTGTTTCTTTTTTTATAGCACTGATCGTCTTCCTGTCAATCTCACAAAGAAAACAAGCGTTGGGAGAAGCTGATGAAATGGTATCACGGGAACTTAAAGACCTTTCCGGATATATTATTTCAGAAGTCAGCAAAAACCAGGGACTCAGTGAAACCACCTCCAAATTGGGAAGTTATATCATCAGGAACTCAGGTAAAATTGCCTTTTCTGCACAGGCAGTTAAGGTTAGGGCCATTAACCAGGAAACAGGGGAAGAGCAGGATATCAGCTATAACCCCTTGTTGATAGGAGGAAAATATCTTGTTAATTCCGGTATTCTGGAAACCATGAACAGCAATCTAACCCATACATCAATTGGTGTAATACAGAAAATTCCGCAAGGCTATTTATGCATATCAGAAGGGAAGGATCAATCCCAGGCAGTTGTGACGCTGATTGCAGGTGATGCACCTGTTGCAAAAGCATTCGATAAAAATGAAGATTTTAAAATCAGGACAAAAGAAGCGGATAAGTGGTTCACCACCTATTATTCTGCTATAACAGCTCTTGATAACAGCATCCTCTATTTTGCCGCAGCAAAAACAGAAAATGATCTCGAAGGCGTAAAAGAAATCTTCAAATCCAGAAAATATTTCACCAGTGGTTATCCTTTTCTGATATCCGATTCTGGAGAATATGTCATTCACCCTACTTTACAGGGAAAAACAGACGCGCAGTCACCCATTTTAGCAAAGATTGGTGAAAATCAGGAAGCCGGCTGGTTCAATATCAATTGGAACGGAAAACAACAACGGATTCTTTTCACCCCTATCCCGGAAATGAATTCCTATTTGTGCATCTCAATCGTTGACAAAGAAATTATGTACCCCGTATGGATGTTGGCACTGTCCATTGCCATAGCCATGACAATCGGGGTGATCCTCATATTTTTTATCAGTGCCTTTTTCGGTCGTGCCATCACAAAAAATCTCAACAAAGGCGTTGCATTTGCTGAAAAAATTGCAACCGGTGATCTGAGTGTAAAACTCGACATTGATCAGAAGGATGAAGTTGGCCAGTTAGCAGTTGCTTTATCTCAAATGGTCATCAAATTAAAAGAAGTGGTGATGAGCATCCGGAATGGTGCTGACAGTATAGCTGCTGCAAGCATGCAAATCAATAAAAGTTCTCAGGAGCTTTCTGAAGGCGCAACTGAACAAGCCTCATCCACTGAAGAAATTTCATCTTCCATGGAAGAAATGGTAAGCAATATACAACAGAATACCGAAAACGCCAGGCAAACTGAAGGCATTTCCGTAGGTGCCTCAGAAAGCATGATTGCCATGAGTGAAATGGGAAAGGAAAGTTTTGGATCCATCCGTACCATTGCTGAAAAAATTACCATAATCAATGACATAGCGTTCCAAACCAATCTGTTGGCCTTAAATGCTGCAGTAGAAGCAGCAAGAGCAGGAGAACATGGCCGTGGGTTCGCTGTGGTTGCTGCTGAAGTCAGAAAACTGGCTGAGCGCAGTAAACTGGCCGCTGATGAGATTGTAAACCTCTCTAAAAACAGCCTTAAAATTACTGAAGAATCCCAGAAATCCCTCGAAACACTAGTTCCTGAGATCCGGAAAACTTCACAACTGGTTCAGGAAATTGCTTCAGCCGGAATAGAACAAAATTCAGGAGCTGATCAGATAAACACCTCGCTTCAGCAGCTGAATTCCATTACGCAGAAAAATGCAGCTTCATCTGAAGAAATGGCCACCAGCGCTGAGGAATTATCCTCACAGGCAGAAAATCTTAAAGATATCGTTGCTTATTTCAAATTTGACGATGAAATGGCAACCCATAAATCATCTGTTCAACCCTATCTTAAATCCAGAAATCAACTGGCTGACAGTTATGCTTCAATGCAAGGACATCAGAAAAAACAACCGGCGTTTTCTGATAAGATTATGGCTGATAAAGATTTTGAGAAATTTTAATATAAATTCAAATCCAACATGAAAAAGAGAATAGTTGTTGTGGAAGATTTCAACACGTCAAGGCAGATTATAAAAAAAACCCTCGAAAGCATGGGCCACCATGTTGAAGAAGCGGCCGATGGCAGGGAAGCCACCCGCTTTTTCAACGGAGGTCAGGTTGACCTGGTAATTACGGATTATAATATGCCGAATATGGACGGAGGAGCGTTGGTAGAGTATATCAGGAGCAAGGAAGAGTATAAATACATACCCATTTTTATGCTCTCAACTGAAACCAATATTGAAAAGCAAAACCGGGCCAAAGAGGCTAAAATTACAGCCTGGATTAAAAAGCCATTTGAAGTCACTGAATTTAAAAAGCTGGTTGAAAAAGTATTGTCATGATGGATGAATTTGTGCTTGGTTTTATTGAGGAGGTAAAAGAATTGCTTCTTCAATTAGAGGATGACCTGATCAGTCTGGAAAAGAATCCCGGTGATCAGGAGACGGTAAATAACATCTTCAGGGTTATGCATACGTTGAAGGGATCGGCTGGTATGGTTGGATTTAAAAACATCCAGGATCTCACGCATGAATTTGAGGAAATTTATCAGCAAATTCGTGAAGGAAAACGTGCTATTGACAGCGAAATTGTCGATCTGACCTTAAAGGGAAAAGATCTGATTCTTTCTATGTTATCGGGTTCTGAGGAAGAATCGGCTGCATCTGATATAGTCGAAAAAATCAGGGCTCTTATGGGCAGCAACGGTAAGTCCAAAATGGCAGCACCGGCTGCACCCTCCTCGGGAGTAAAAGTATCCAGTCACCTGTATGTTATTTTGTTTTCCCCTGATAAGGGAATTTTTGAACGCGGCCTGGATCCTGATAAAACTGTCGATGAACTGAAAGCAGCCGGCGAAACGCATATCATTCTTCACGAAAAGAAGAAATCATGGGAAAAACAGAAAGCCGAAAAAACCTGTACTACCGTGTGGGAAATATACCTTCGTTCAGCGTTGGTGCTTTCCGAAATAGAAGACATCTTTCTGTTCTTTGACAAAGATGAATTCAGCATTTTTGAAATTTCTGCTGAACAACTGCAAATTGAGCCTTTCCTGGCTGAAAAGCTGAATAAGCTTTACAAAAATAAGGTTATGCCTGAGCAGCAGTTGAAAGATTGTCTGGATCAATTGCCAGATATATCCGCGACGAACCTTCCGGCTGAAAAACCGGTTGAAGCCCTTGCAGAAATAAAACAAGACACATCACGGTTTGAAATGGATGCAACTGTTAACGTTTCATCTCACAAACTCGATGAGTTGATGAACCTGGTAAGTGAACTTGTGACACTGACTGCAACAATGGAAGCGCATGCTGCCAACATCAATGATCCCAAGCTGAATAATACTTTGGAGAGTATTGAAAAACTCACCAAAAAATTCAGAAATAACGCACTCGATTTGCGCCTTGTGCCGGTGGGTACATTGCTTACCAAATTCAAAAGACAGGTGCGTGACCTGTCAAAGGACCTGGGTAAAAAAGTCAATTTGCTCATTGAGGGACAGGATATTGAAATCGATAAAACCATTTTAAAATCAATCGAAAGTCCTTTGCAGCATATCATCCGCAACAGCATTGATCATGGACTGGAACCTGAGGAAGAACGTCTGTCAAACGGCAAATCACCTGAAGGGTTGTTGAAAATTACAGCCTTCTATTCAGGAGCCAGCGTTATCATTCAGGTACAGGATGACGGAAGAGGAATTAACCTGGAAAGAGTGCGTGAATGTGCCATCAAGAAAGGATACATTCAATCAGAACAGGTTCTTTCCAAGCAGGAATTGATTAGCCTGATTATGGAACCCGGGTTTACAACAAATGACAACGTCAGCATCGTTTCAGGAAGAGGTGTTGGCATGAACGTTGTAAGAAAAGAGCTGAATTCTGTTGGCGGGGGACTTGAAGTATTTACCGAAAATAATCTTGGAACTTCAATCACCATGAAATTGCCCACAACACTAACCATTATCGACACGTTGATGGTAAATGTTGCTGCCTCTCAGATCCTTATTCCGGTAATGGACATCGAATACTGTTTTAAGGAACAACGGGAAATATTATTTAATAAAGACAACCGTTATATTCAGTATAAAAACAATCCCATTCCATTAATATCGCTGCGGGAACAATTCAAGTATGTCCCTTCTGAGGAAAATGAAATGATGGTCATCGTAATCAATAAGTTCGATCGCAAATATGCCATCGTTGCCGATCAGATTATCGGAGAACATCAGGCGGTTATTAAACCTTTGGGTGATCTGTTCATCAATCAGCCCTATTTTTCAGGCGGCAGCATTATGGTTGATGGCCAATTGGCATTTATTCTGGATACCAACTTTCTCTTTAATCAAATAACCAAACTTTAGCAGGAGGGTTGCATATGACCGATGATGTTCATTCAAAAAACAGCTACATCAATCTGCGTATTGGTGCCGAAAGTTTTGCAATCAGTGTTTACAAGGTGCTTGAAATCATACAGTACGAAGGCATAACACACGTTCCTAACTGCTCCGACTTTGTACCGGGAGTACTCAATTTCAGGGGATCCATTGTTCCGGTTATTGATATGCATAAACGGTTTAATGTGGAGGCTGCTGATGCCGACAATCAGATGGTTGTTGTGGTTGATGTTGTAAACAAGGATAAAACCGTATATATGGGCCTTCTGGTAGACCAGGTTACCGATGTTATTGAATTTGATGTCAAAAACATTAAATCGGTTCCCGATCTTGGTGTTCAATACAATCCCGAATTTATTGATGGATTTATTGAACAGGACGGAAGATTTGTTATGGTGCTGAATATTGATAAGGTACTCAGCGTTCAGGAAATTTCTGAAGTCAGTCAATATTTGAAAGAATAACCTAAGTTTAATTCTTCCAGGGGGGTGGCGTATGAGAAAAAAGGTAATGATTATTGATGATTCAGCATTTGTAAGGCAGACTTTAAGCGGAATCTTTAATAAGGATCCGGGACTTCAGGTTGTTGCAACTGCTGCAGATCCGATATTTGCTGCCAATAAAATCCCAAAAGAAAAACCGGATGTCATTACCCTCGATTTGGAAATGCCCAGAATGAACGGATTGACATTCCTTAAAAAACTCATGTCTGTTTATCCCGTCCCGGTAGTGGTTATTTCAAGTCTCACTGAAAAAGGGAGTGAAATGACTTTTAAGGCATTTGAATACGGTGCAGTAGATGTAATTTCCAAACCCCGTATGGTTACTCGGGAGTTTTTCGAAGAGTCCAGAATATTATTATGCGATGCTGTGAAGGCTGCAGCTCATGCAAACATCAAAAAGATGCAGTCTTCTGCTCAGATCATTGAATACAGGGCTCCGGAACATGTTGCTCCAAAGCTATCCGCAGACGAAATTCTTGAATTATCGCAGAATGTTGTGTCCATTAAAAATACTACCGATAAGTTTATTGCCATTGGCGCTTCCACAGGAGGCACACAAGCTATTGAGCGGTTTCTCAGGGAGATGCCCCCTGATTGCCCGGGAATAGTAATCGTTCAGCACATGCCGGAATTGTTTACCAAGTCATTTGCCGACAGGTTGAATGAACTTTGTAAAATTACCGTTAAGGAAGCAGTAAACGGCGATATGATTACCAGCGGGAAAGCCATCATAGCTCCGGGTAACCGGCACATGATGGTAGCAAAAACCGGGGCCAAATATTATATACAAATCAACGATGGGCCCCTCGTAAACAGGCACAGACCTTCGGTAGATGTGCTGTTCAGGTCCGCTGCCAACTGTGCCGGATCAAATGCAGTAGGCATTATTATGACGGGAATGGGCGATGACGGCGCCAAAGGCTTACTCGAAATGAAGAATGCCGGCGCATATACCATCGCCGAAGATGAAAGCAGCTGTATTGTTTTTGGTATGCCTAAGGTCGCTATTGGTTTAGGAGCTGCCAGTGCTGTCGTTCCGCTGCAGGATATCGCAAGACATGCATGTTCCAAACTAAGCTGCTGAAATCAGAAAACAGGTATCTTCTTTGTAAAGTGTTCCAGATATCCCTGCAAAAGGGGCTCTTCATCCGGCATTATGTTGTACATTCCCGGCTTGATCAAAGGTTTTGTTTTTCCATGAAAGTCACTTCCACATGTAATCAGCATCCGGTTTTGTAAAGCCAATTCATGGAAATAGTCAATCTGATCGCGATTGTGATAATTATTGAAGACTTCAATCCCTTCTGCCCCGGATTTAATGAGTTCCAGGATTTTGGTCTCTTTTCCTTTGAAATTATGACCAGGATGCGCTATTACCGGTATCCCTCCGGTGTCCCTGATAATTCGCACAGCCTCATGAAAAGACATAAACTGATCTTTCACATAAGCAGGTTTGCCCTGCGAAAAAAAATCCAGGTAAAAGTTTATATAGGGCATGTCAGAACGGACACCCCCTTTTCTGTAGGAATCCAGTAAGGAAAGCTTGTCATACTTCGGATCATTTAAAATCACTTCAGCAATAAGCTCAGCAGTAGGCAAACGCCCCCCGGATTTTGAAATCACCTCCTCAGCCTGTACCGGAATTCCCAGACGATTCAGATTCAGGATCATCTGGTCAAACGACTTCATCATATGCAAAGACACATCGGATTCAATGCTGTCATAGATCGGATTTTGCCATTCAATTCCGTATCCCAGCAAATGCAAATCGGTTTCATCATAAGTACAGTCGATTTCTATTCCGGGGATCACACGCACATTGCTCTTCGCTCCACATGCCATGGCTTCGGGAATTGCCTTAACTGTATTGTGATCGGTTACGGAGATGACCGAAAGCTTGGCATCACAGGCAGCCATAAGTAATGCGGAAACCGTATATTCCCCATCGGGACTATACTGTGAATGCATATGAAGATCGGCTCGAATCATGAATTAATATTTGCTTACCGGGGGTACAGACAAATTTATGAAAAATTGTCATAATATCAGGTTGTAAAGCCTGTTCCTGCAACACTCTCACTTTAAATCATCCCGGCCGTATTGCGCAGATAAAACTTTCGTGCATCTCTTGGAATCTCATGACTGCATGGACCGGCAATACATCCGCCCTCACACGCCATCACCTCAATGAGCTTACCCTCACTCTTCTTTGTCCTGGCCATAGCCGAAAGCATGCGCATCTGCTTTTTATCCAATCCGTTTACTACCTGAATCTCTGTGTTGTTGTTCAGAACACTGCTTACCGCGGCAGCTACTCCGCCTGATTGGCAGTAATTCCTCGATTGCATATCGGCATTTCCGATTGTGGTGATGTTTTCGCATTCCATCACCGGAACGTTCCATCCGTTTAGCAAACAGGCCAGTTCTTCAAAGGTCATTACCCAATCCACAGCCGGGTTGTCTTTCCCCTCTTTGCGCTTGGCAAGACAGGGGCCAATAAAAACCACCGGCGCTCCGGGATGCAGTTTCCTGGCCATTAATGCAGCATATGCCATTGGCGAGGGAGTAGAGGAAATATGGGGAAGCATGGCGGGTATGTGTTTCTGTGCTGCCATTACCCATGAAGGACAACAGGAGGTGGTCATAAATGGTTCTCCTTCTTCGAGCCGCTCCCTGAATTCGACTGCCTCATGCAGTGTTGTTTCAGCAGCTCCTTCTGCGACTTCAACAATACCAGAAAATCCCAGTTTGTATAAAGCATCAAATATTGCGCCCGGTGCTACACTGAACTGACCGAATATAGATGGCGCAATAATGGCACTTACCGGTCTTTTGTCACGCAGCAATTGCATAATATCAAACAGATCGGTTCTTTCAATAATTGAGCCAAAGGGACATGCATTAATGCACTTGCCGCATAGGATGCATTTGCTTTCGTCGATGGATTCAAACCCGCTTTCATCCTTTGAAATGGCTCCGGCGGGACAGGATTCTTCGCATGGAACCGGCATGTATACTATGGAATGGTAGGGGCATACTTCCTTGCAAATGCCACAGTTCACACAAACTTCTGGATTGATCTCCGCCTTACCGTCTTTATTGCGTGAAATTGCCTTTTTGGGACAATTATTCATACATGGTTGGGCAATACATCCTTTACACAAATTGGTAACAATATAACTTGCCCTGACACAAGAGGTACAGGCCTCATCCACCACAGTCAGAAACCTTTCCGACCGGTATTTGTTATCTGTTACCTGTTTTGCATAATAAGACAGGGTATCCAGTTCATCCTGCTCTTCCTTTCTGCCAAACCCCAGAATAGCCATAAGCTTGTACTTTACCACTGCCCTGGCCTTATGTTTGCAGCAACGTTCATTGCCATTAAGCCTGTTGCTTATTTCCAAAGGTATCCGGTCGATCTGCTCCATCAACTGTCCTTTTCTGTATAATTCGCTCATCCGCATAAGCAGATCGCGCCGGATTATCATTATGTTGTTTACAAAAGCCATCTGACAGATAAATAATTATTTGCCTTCATATGCTTTGACATACAACTCCTTTATCTCGCCAATAGATGGGTAACGGGGATTAGCACCCGTACATTGGTCGTCGAAGGCCAGCTCCGATAACGCATCTACTTTTTCGTAGAATACCTTTTCGGAAACTCCTGCTTCCCTGATGCTTGTTGGGATACCGATAGCAGCCTTCAGCTTATCAATAGCCACAATGAGCGCGTCCACCTTTTCTTCAGATGTATTTCCCTGTAATCCAAGATAATCGGCCATGCGCGCATAGCGGTAAATGGCATCGGGATATTTGTACTGAGGGAAAATTGCCTGTTTTCGTGGTGCATTGGTGGCATTGAAACGGATGACGTCATTAATCATTAGCGCATTGGCTAATCCGTGCGGTAAATGAAACTCCGAACCAAGTTTATGCGCCATGGAATGGCATACTCCAAGGAATGCATTCGCAAATGCAATGCCAGCCAATGTTGCAGCATAATGAACCTTTTCCTTGGCTTTGGTATTAGCGGCTCCGTCCTTTACAGAAGCCTCCAGATATTTGAACAGAAGCCGGGCAGCCTCTAAAGCATAAGGATTTGTAAACTCTGTGGCATATACCGAAGCCATAGCTTCAACAGCATGGGTAAGTGCATCAATACCCGACCATGCAGCCAGTTTTGTCGGCATAGTCATCACAAATTCAGGATCAATGATGGCAATATTCGGTGTGAGCGAATAATCGGCAATAGGATACTTAACGCCTGTTTTTTCATCGGTCACTACAGCAAAAGGAGTCACTTCCGAACCAGTGCCCGAAGTAGTGGGAATGGCTACCATTAATGCTTTGGTGCCCAACTCGGGAAAGGCATAAATACGCTTACGGATATCCATGAAACGCAGTGCAAGTCCCTCAAATTCCATTTCAGGATGTTCATACATCAGCCACATGATTTTGGCTGCATCCATGGCTGACCCGCCGCCTATGGCCACAATTACATCCGGCATAAAGGAATTCATGCGCGACAATCCTTTTTTAACTGTAGCCAGTGTAGGATCGGGTTCCACTTCATAGAATACGTTCGATTCAATATGAAGATCCGCCAGGTGTTGAATTACTTTGTCGGCATAACCCAGATCGTAAATGGGCTTATCGGTAACCACAAATGCTTTCTTCTTGCCCGACAAATCCTGAAGCGCTACCGGCAAACATCCGGTTTTAAAATACACCTTGGCCGGCATTCTCAGCCACAGCATGTTCTCTCTACGCTCAGCATTCGTTTTAATATTAATCAGGTGTTTGATGCCCACATTCTCACTAACCGAATTACCGCCCCACGAACCACAACCCAGTGTCAAAGAGGGTTCTAGTCTGAAATTATAAATGTCGCCAATGGCACCCTGTGATGCAGGCATATTAATCAGCAAACGGCCTGTTTTTACCAGTGAGCTGAACGAATCTATTCGGTCTTTGTTGGCCGGGTTGGTATACAGAACCGAAGTATGACCAATACCACCAAATTTCACCAACCGGGTAGCCAGATACTCCGCTTCTTTAAAATCTTGTGCTTTGTACAGGGCCAGCACAGGTGAAAGTTTTTCGTAAGCAAACGGTTCGTTTTTACTGATATCCTCAGCCTCTCCAATAAGCACTTTGGTGTTTACCGGTACTTTTACACCGGCCATTTCAGCAATTATCCAGGCAGGCTGCCCAACAATAGCAGCGTTCAGATGTCCATCCTTCAGAATGCACCTTCCTACCTTCTCTTTCTCATCGAGGTTGAGTAAATAGGCATTATTTTCAATAAAAAGCCGCTTTACTTCTTCATAAACTGCTTCCACCACTACAATAGATTGTTCCGAGGCACAGATCATACCATTATCGAAGGTTTTTGACATAAGCACGGAGCTTACCGCCATTTTCAGGTTGGCTGTTTCATCAATGATGGCCGGCGTATTTCCTGCACCTACTCCAATAGCAGGAACTCCTGAGGAATAGGCTGCTTTAACCATTCCCGGACCGCCAGTAGCAAGAATCATGTTGATATCCCTGTGGTGCATCAGATATTGTGAAGCATTCAGGGTTGGATTTTCTACCCATCCAATGATGCCTTCCGGAGCACCCGCCTCAACCGCCGCTTTTAGTACAATACGGGCTGCCTCAATGGTAGAACGGGCAGCTTTTGGATGCGGCGAAAAGATAATTCCGTTTCGTGTTTTTAAACTGATGAGCGATTTGAATATGGCGGTAGAGGTAGGATTGGTGGTAGGCACGATTCCGGCGATGATACCAATGGGTTCGGCATATTTGCGGATACCGAAGGTAAGGTCCTCCTCTATCAGGCCAACGGTTTTCTCATCCTTGTATTTGTTGTAGATGTATTCGGAGGCAAAGTGGTTTTTGATCACCTTGTCCTCTACAATGCCCATTCCTGTTTCTTCCACAGCCATTTTAGCGAGTTTTATCCGGCTTTCTGCCGCAGCAAACGCTGCTTTACGGAAAATCTCATCCACCTGCTGCTGCGAGAAAGTTCTGAATATTCTCTGAGCTTTCACAACCGATTGAATGGTAGCTTCCAATGCTGCAAATTCGTTTTGCACTTCCGGTGCATCGCCCAGGGTGTTAATGACCGCGGGTTCCGTGATTTTGATTTTCATTGTATCTTTCATATCACTTGGTTTTTATTGATTCCACATTTAATATTTAGCACATCAGTTTGCTGTAAACTTTTGCTTCAGCACCACTTTTCTTAGTTTTTCAACAACTCTTTCAAGACTTGCCTTTGGTAACAGTTCGCCATCAATTTCAACATAAGGCGGCTGCGGTTTCTGTTTAGATATGTCGCATCCCAGACAAACCGAACCTTCCACATATACCTTATCTTTCAGGTCATCGGGCAACTGCTCTTTGATATCCTTAAGTTCATGATTTCCCATCACGTAACATCGTGTACCGACGCAGATCTTTACCTTGATTTTCTTTTCCATGGAATTTTGCTTTATAAATATTTTATGGTCACTTTTTTCAGAAATTTGTCTTCAAGCAGTCGCACCAGTCGTTTGATGATGTTTCTGCGGATATCCAGTTCAACAGGCAGGCTTGGATCCTGATGGGCAATATTTACACAAGTGCCTACCAGAAATTCAATGTCATCTGCATTTAACAGCATGCGGATAATTTTGGCAGCCGGGCCCTTTCCATATATTTCGTTGTTTCTTACCATATCGAGCATGGTACATACCTTGTCGAGCGTCAGTATACCCTCGGTTACCAGGTCAACACCGCTGATGGAGGATGCCGGTGGCAAATCAGATTCCATAGTCTCCAGGTTATCCACAGTAATGTCCTCATGCCATTCCCTGGCAATGATCTTGGCGGTTGTACCTCCGCAAACAATTTTTGATCCGTTAAAATCGGCAGCCAGCTTGGCCAGCAATGTATCCTTGTCCTCGCTGAATGGAGGTCCCGAACAGATGAGCAGCTTTCGTGGACTACGCCGATAGAAAACAGCGCAACTGGTGTCGTCCTTAAGCCGGTATACATCGTTCATCTCAGCCCTTTTCACAATAGCCCGGGCCAGTTCGCTCGCTGAAAGTGATTTCCGGGCAACATCCTTATCAAGCACATATTCACAAAGCCTTTCGTTCCCCCACCCGAACGGCATTGAGGCATTGCCAATTCCCGACTGGGTGATGCCGTCAGAAACCACAATCAGGCGGTCATTTTCGAGCAGGCTGAAGCTGGAAAGCTCCAGTGTCTTAGTCCGCTCGGAATGACTGACTTCGACTCTGGTGCGCTGTGGCTGGATGATCTCTCCACTGCGCTCAATGAAATATGCCGGATTGCCGTATTCAATAACGGTGGTATAGCCTTCGAAATCAACATCTACAATGGTAAACGTACTGTAACTGATGTTCCGTTCACTGTCCACCGGAAGCGTATCCATCACCCATTTGGCAGAATTGATCACAGGTTCGTGCATAAGTCTGAAATTCAACGCCATTGAAGCGGTAAGCGTGGACAACACATTGGCTTTAATACCACTGCCCAGTCCGTCTGATAATACAGCCACATACCGGTTCTCCCCATCTACTTTCTTTGACAGGAATGTATCGCCACAGATTTCGTTACCATACTTTTTCATCTGGTAAGAACCTACTTCTATAATGAGGTCTTTATTGATCATGG
This sequence comes from uncultured Bacteroidales bacterium, assembly GCA_964615995.1. GTDB lineage: Bacteria > Bacteroidota > Bacteroidia > Bacteroidales > UBA10428 > UBA5072. The sequence continues at coordinate 53,394 of CAZTSR010000013.1, read as the reverse complement.
TGTTCAACAGATTGGTTGTTGTTCAAATGTTCGGCAGACACTGATTCCACAATGGAATTCAACATCGATTCGGTATAAGATGCATTTTCACCCAGGAGATAAGCAATTTTCTGAACCGCATCCATGTGTTGGTGAATTACCTGTCTGACGGAATTCACAACGAGGTCCTTCCTGATCTCAGGATCCTGCATGTTCTGTATGATTCCGCAAACTATTTTGTAAGGCTGAATGGTTATAATGGAAACATGCAGGAACTGGCCGTTGCCACGTACCCGGTGTTCAATCATTTCTTCGCCGGTGCGCAATACAGAGGCAAACAGTTTATGAAAGAAAAGAATACCTGCCAAGTCGGCCCCATCAAGGCTTCCCATTGTCTGGTATAGTTCATTTACCCGATCTCCGGCTAACTCGGCGAACTTCTGGTTAGCATCAATAATCTTCAGGTTCTCATCAACCACTACCACCCCATATGGTATTTTCTTAAGCAGTACCGAAGCTTTGTCCTGTGCCACCCTGCGCATATATGAAACGCACATAATGCGTTCAGCCTTGCCGGATAACATGGCCAGGGCAAAATCGCGGCAACTGTCGTATCCGCAGCCTCCGCAATTCAATTCATCGGTTTTTGTAAATTTTCCGCTTGCCCTCAAAGCATTGCCAATTTCGGCTTCCGAAAATTGCTGACGGGTTTGCTGTTCTTCTTTATGGTTGTGACTGTAAAGAATAGGGACAACCGGAAATGTGCCCTGTTTGGACAGAGGCTGTCTTTTCACGGCTACAATTGTCCGCTGACGTTTAACAGCTACGGATGACTCATCGGTGCTGCAGGGTCCTTTAATACATCCGCCTTCACAAAGCAGCAATTCAAGGAATATCTGTTCCCTGGTTTTCCATTGGGGAATGTCACCCAGCACTTCCTTTATGTTTTTTACTCCCGAAAACGACATGTAGGCTGTTTCGGTAACTGTTGCGGTTTCCTTAAGATTGGCGATCATGCCGCCGTCTATGGGAAAATAGCTGCCCCTTAGTGCCGGCCAGGGGATAAACGGGTTTTCCTTGCTGTTTCTGGAAATTTTCCATCCAGGCAATTCACCATCAAGCCATGCGTGCAGATCTCTAAAGGTCAGAGCAAAGTCGGTAAGCCCGGGACAGACCTCAAGTTCACTTTTTTTTGCAATGCAGGGCCCAAAAAATGCCACCCGGATATCTGATCCATACATTTCCTTCAGGAATTTCGCGTGAGCCTGCATGGGCGATAATACCGGTACCAGGTTTTTTGCCAGATGGGGGTAATGCCGGTTGACCATCTGAACAACCGACGTACAACACGAAGATAGATAAATACCCTGCGGTTGCGATGAAAGCCATTTTGCTGTTGCGGCCGAAACCATTTCCGCACCCAATGCCGTTTCCGAAACGCCGAAAAATCCAAGCCGGTGAAGCGCATTACGCAGAATACCAGGCTCTGTACCCTGAAAATCGCTGCTATAGGATGGGGCAAGACAGGCAATAACCCTTGCTCCGCTATTAAGGGTGCGCATCAGTCCTGGCAGGTCGTTCCGGACTTTTTTAGCACCAACTGGACAAATCTGAACACAATGACCACAATATACGCAGTCACCTGGAATGATGGACGCACTGGCATCCGCTATTTTAATGGCCTTTACCGGACACTGCCTGAGACACTTGTAACAGTCCTGGCAATTGTTGCTTTCGGTATATATGGGACTTGTGCGGTTCATTGCTGTATTTGCTATTGGTTTGTATTCACCGGAAAATGCTGTTGGAGAATCCCGGCCAGCTTCTCCCGGTTTACCTCATGGTACATGGTACCGTTGATCTCAATATTGGGCCCCTGATTGCACTGTCCTATGCACAAATGACCCCTGAAATCAACAGCATGGAGCAAATGATTTTCTTTCAGAAAATTTTCAATGAATTCGAGATTGTCATGCCTTGCCTTCGAATAACAGGCACTTCCCAAACAAATCCGGATTGAATAGACCTGTTTTTCATGCGGTAAATCGGACATGTTAACGGCAGGAACTTCTGTAGTTCTTGTCTTGTTAATTCCGGGGGCGATTCCAAGGCTCATGATGGTGAATTTTTTATTGTTATTTATTTCACAATAAACCAAGGATCGTACCATAAATTACATTCCGCTTTATTTCAAGTGTTTATATACACGCTCGAAAAAATGCAGGTTTTAAATATGTCCCGTATTAGGACAATCAGAAAAAAATGAGGTGTTCAAATAAAAGACAATGTACTAATTTAGTACACTTATTAATGGAGGTTAGTACCGGATGCCGGATTTCTTCATTTTCAGGTAGAGCGTATTACGGCTGACCCCCAATGCGGTTGCGGTTTTGGTTATATTATGGTTGAAATATTCCAGTGCCTTTTGAATGGCCGCTTTTTCAATTTCTTCCAAATTCCAGTTTACATTGGCTTTGCCGGGTACAACTTTATCCGTGGTAGTATTCACCAATTCCTGGTGTAGCCCGATAAAATCATTTTCCGATACTTGTCCGTCCAAAATCACCGCGCGTTCTATCACATTCTCCAGTTCCCTGATATTTCCAGGCCAGTCGTACTGTTCCAATCTTTCCATGATCTCCTGTCTGATTTCAGGAATGGGTATCTCGAATTTGGCGGCTTTGGTTTTAAGAAAATGTTGTATGAGGGGTTTTATATCTTCGCGGCGTTCACGTAAGGGTGGAATGTTTACTACAATTACATTAATCCGGTAATACAAATCAACGCGGAAGCGTCCTGCCTTTACTTCTTCTTCCAGATTCCGGTTAGTTGCAGCAATGATTCTCACATTTACAGGAATGGGGGTGTCGCTGCCTACCCTTAGTACCGCTTTTTCCTGAATGGTACGTAGCAGTTTTACCTGCATTTCATAAGGCATTTCTCCAATTTCATCTAAAAACAGTGTTCCCTTATCTGCCAGTTCAAATTTTCCAGGGTGACCGCCCTTTTTTGCGCCGGTAAATGCGCCCTCGGAATATCCGAAAAGCTCGCTTTCAATCAGTGATTCGCTAATTGCCCCGCAGTTAATGGCAACAAAAGCGGCATCATGTCTCGGACTGGCCTGATGAATCGATTGGGCAATGATTTCCTTGCCCGTTCCTGTTTCACCGGTGATCAGTACCGTACTCGGATTTCGGGCAATGGTTCGGCAATACCTGATCAACTCCTTCATGGCTTTACTTTCACCAATCAGGTCGCTGAACGTGTAACGCGTAGTATTACCGGCATACTGATTGATGATTTTCAATATGCCGCTGTATTCCCTGAAAGCCAGCAGGTATCCCAGTATCTCACCCACCTTGGTTTTAATGAGGTAGGCACTGAACAAATACTTCTCCCAGTGTTTGTTTATATTGAAATGTCCTTCCACATCAATATAGGTATCATGGGCCAGTATGGTTTCGCGAGCCTGTTTCCACATGGGGTAAATGGTGTCTATGGAAACGTTGATCAGATGAAGCCGGCGGATGTTGATGGACCTGCAAGCCGTATCATTTACCCACAAAATATCATCGTTCAGATCCATGGCAAACAGCCCATACGACAGGTTATTCATCATGGCAAAAGCAAACTCGTTTGAATTGTCGAGTTGCTTTTGAATGCTTATGTTGTGCAGTCTGAATTCAATAGCACTTACAGCAGCCACAACCATGCCCAGTGTATGGGGATGCACAAGCTTGCTGTTTCCGGTAAGATTAAGGGTGCCGATGATGCCGCCCGATAAATCGTGAATTGGCGCTGCCGAGCATGTCCATTTATGATAAGCCGATATGAAATGTTCCGTAGCGGTGACCTGAACCGGACAGTTTTCTGAAATAGCTGTTCCCATGGCATTAGTACCAATGCTTTTCTCGTCCATATAGGTGCCCTTCACCATGTTTTGCTTCCGGGCCTCTTCCATAGGTTCCTCATCACCGTTAACCTCCAGAATGCACCCTTTCCTGTCGGTTAATATTATGATAAACCCGGTTCCCTTTAAAAGTTCGTATAATTCTTCAATAACGGGAATGGTTATATAAAGCAATTCCTCACTTTCCTTCAGGATTTTCTTCAGATCATGTGGAGACAGCGTTATTCCAGGTTTCGGATTTTCTTCCTGAATGCCGAATTCTTTGCTGCGCTTATGCGATTGCTGAATAATTTCCCGATGCGATTTACCCATAGCTGAACCTTCCGATTTCTACCTGCAAAGGTAAGAGGTTTTGCGTATCAGCAATCGCCTGAGAATGGATTAGATGGCATAAAGTTTATCCACAATTCCATAGGCAATAGACTCCTCTGCATTCATCCAGTAATCTCTTTCGAAATCTTTCAGAATTTTATCCACAGACTGGTTGCAATTTTTTGCGAGTATTTCAGCAGCTATTTCCTTTGATTTAAGAATTTGCCGGGCATGAATGGCAATATCACTTGCCTGACCCTGTAAATAACCAATGCTGGGCTGATGAATCAGCACTTCTCCCAGTGGGTAAATATACCGCTCTCCCTTCTCGCCTGCAGACAATAACAGCGAACCCATTGATGCAGCCAATCCCATGCACACAGTGGACACAGGTGAACTGATCAGTTTCATGGTATCCAGAATGGAATATCCTGAAGTCATAATGCCTCCCGGACTGTTGATAAAAAAGGTGATCTTCTGACCAGGGGCCATTGACTCGAGGTAAAGCAACTTACTTACAATTATTTCAGCTGATTCATCATCTACCTGTCCCCAAAGGAATATCTTTCGCTGCTCCAGAAATTTCTCATCTATAATTTTCTGAATTCCGCCCATTTTGCCGGAACTCTTATTTTCGTCAGGTTCGTTATTGAATACAGTAGATTTCATACAAGCTTCTTTTTATTTAGATGAAGTAAAGATAGTGATTTTTAATCCGGTCAAAAAGAACTTCAGAAATTATCATACCATTCCGGAACAAAAAAGTAAGGCGGAGTCCATCGTCCATAGCCGTCAACTTAAGAATAGCTTGCGCCCCTTCAGGGCTAATTTTCAACGTATTATCATTTACACAGGGTTTCACCCTGTGCTAATGCTAATGCCCTTTCAGGGCTGGTATTTTGCTAATGAATATGCCCTGAAAGGGCATTTAGCACTAGCGCAGGGCATAGCCCTGCGTAGAATGCGTTATTAAACACAAGCCCTGTAAGGGCGTAAGCATTGTTTTCAAATCCTTAAGTTGACGGCTATGGTCCATCGTCTCCGCCTTTCAATGATATTGCGCATAACAGGGTTAATAGTTATCCAGGGATGCCAGTCCGGTTTCACTCAACTCCACCAACCGGATAAACTCTGCCCGGTATCCATCCTTGTCTTCACCTTTTGATCCTTTGGCCAGACTCAATACTTCATCCAGATTCATGCTGCCCTTGTATTCAGAATCCCTTAACAGCATTCCAAAGGCAGCCACAGCAGCCGAAAATCTGAAATTATCAGAAGTCTGGTCATTCATTTCTGCCTGATTTAAAATCACTTCAGTCATTAATATGCTCTTGTCTTCATCGGGTTTTTTATACCTGAATTGAATGGTGGCCAGTTCACCTGATTGATCAGCCTCAGGCAGAACCTGCGATTGCTGGTATTTCAAACGGTTCTTGTCACCTGTGCTTCCATCTGCAGGCACGATTTCATATAATGCGGTAACAGAATGGCCTGCCCCCATTTCACCTGCATCTTTCTTATCATCCGCAAAATCCTCTTCATTCAGCAACCTGTTTTCATAGCCAACAAGCCGGTATTCCTTTACAAATAAGGGGTTAAATTCGATCTGTATTTTTACATCTTTGGCAATGGTGTACAAGGTGCTGCTGAATTCATTTACAAAAACTTTACGGGCTTCCATCAGGTTATCGATATAGGAATAATTTCCGTTTCCCTTATCGGCAATAATTTCCATCTTGTCATCCTTGTAATTGCCCATTCCAAAGCCTGTTACGGAAATAAATATCCCTTTATCCCGGTACCTGGTGATCAATTGTTCCATCTCGGCATTACTTGAAGGTCCGACGTTAAAATCGCCGTCTGTAGCCAGAATAATCCTGTTATTTCCGTCTTCAATAAAATACTCTTCTGCAATTTCATAGGCCAGTTTCAGCCCTTCAGCACCGGCAGTTGACCCTCCGGCCTGCAATTGATCAAGCGCCTGAATCATTTTTTCTTTCTTCGTCCCGGGTGTTGATGGCAATACCAGTCCTGATGCCCCTGCATATACCACAATGGCAACACGGTCTTCATCTCTGAGTTCACCAATCAGCATTTTCATGGCCTTCACTACCAGAGGCAGCTTATTAGGCGCATTCATGGAACCTGATACATCGAGCAAAAATACCAGGTTTGAAGGAGGAGCCTTTTCCGTCTGCAGACTCCTGCCCTGAAGTCCGATGTGTAATAACAGGTTGTTTTTATTCCAGGGACATGCTCCCATCTCATGGACAATTGAAAAAGGATGTTCACCCGTCGGCTCCGCATAATCATAGTCGAAGTAGTTGATCATTTCTTCAATGCGTACTGCATCTTTCACGGGTCTCTGGCCATCATTGATAAACCGTCTGACATTGCTGTATGAGGCAGCATCCACGTCGATCGAAAATGTAGATAAAGGTTCACGGAGCGGACTTTTATAGCCATTTTCATGAACGGAAGCATAACCTTCCGTGTTAAATTCTGGTGCAGGTTGAGCGTAAGATGTTGCTTTGTAATCCTTTTTGCGTGATTTAGCGGCATAGCCTCCTGAAGTGCTTCCCTGCATAGGAGAATCAAATGAAATGGAGGTAATCGCACCGGTAACTTCTGTCCTCCTGGATGTTCCATATCCTACAACAACCACTTCATCCAGGCTGGAAACGTCCGGATCCAGTTCAATGGTTAATTCCTGCTGGCCTTTTATTTGAATCTCCTTTGTAATGTAGCTGATAAATTCAATGATCAACACTGGATTTGCATGCCCATAAGGGATTTCAATCGTAAATTCTCCATTAACGTCAGCAACAGTCCCCTGGTGGGTACCTTTTAGAATAATGTTTGCACCGGGAAGCGGTTCCCCGGTGATATGATCTAATACTTTTCCGCTTACTTTTAAATTCTGGGCAACAGCCGTAGCCATTACAAACAGTAAAGCGCTGATGATAAAATAAATCTTTTTCATAATGTGGGTTTTAATGAATGTCATTTTTACTATAGGGTGCCATCGGTATTCAAAATCCATAAAACTTTGATATATTTATTTTTTATTTACAATTTTTACCTTGAAACCTCCATCTGCAGGCATATTTTCAGATTTATCCGATTCAGAACTTATTGAGAAATTCATTCGTGAAAAAGACCTGAATCTGTTAAGCACAGTCTATCAACGATATATGATTCTTGTATATGGCCTTTGCATGAAGTATTTGAAAAACAGGGAGGAAAGCCAGGATGCTGTGATGCAGATTTTTGAGGTCCTTGTTACGGATGTTCCCCGGTTTGAAATTCGTAACTTTAAAAGCTGGCTTTATGGGGTAACCAGAAACTACTGTCTGATGGCTTTACGGAAGAAGCAGACCGAAAAAAACAGGATGGAAAAAAATGCGGATTTTTTTATGGAATCCACCTCTGAAATGCACCCTATTGAAAAAAAGGATGACGAGATTGTTCAGGAAAAACTAAAAGACTGTATGCAGCAATTGCGGGAAGAACAAAGACTGTGTGTAGAACTTTTTTATTATCAGGAATACTGTTATAAACAAATTGCTGAAACACTGAATTATGATGAGAATAAAGTAAAAAGCTTTATTCAAAACGGAAAACGGAATTTGAAAATTTGTCTCGAATCCAAAAGCCTTTAAAAATGTCAAAGCGTGAATGGAATATGGAGCAAATCATCAGGTATCTGAAAAACCTTCTGTCAGATAAAGATCGGCATCGGCTTGAAAAAGAGATGATGCACGATGTTTTTGACAACGAAGCATTTGAAGGCCTGAGCCAGCTATCGGGGGAAGAACTTGAAGCCGATATGGAAAAGCTTACCGGGCTGCTGAATCAAAGAACACAGCGTCGGAAAGTGATTCCTTTTCGGAGTTTTGCAAGGATGGCTGCAGCGATTGCTGTTTTGGCTGTGATAGGGGCTTCTTTATTCTTTTTGCTGCGAAAACCTGCCCCTGAATTTATTTCTCAGGATCTGAAAAATATACCGGCTGCCCCGGTTCAACAGCAACAAATTCAAAAACCATCTGTGACGATACCTGAAAACGATCAAACAAAGAAGGAAAACGCTCCAGGTTCGGCTTCCGTAAAGTCGGCTGAAAAAGAAACTGTTGCTGCCGGATCATATGATAAAGCTTTGGACCGGGCTGAAGCAACACATGAACAAGCAGCAGAAAACAGAGCGAAGAGTACGCGTGAACCGGCACCTGAAGTACCTGCACAAGAAATGCTTCAGGATCAAGAAGAACCGTTTTATATTTCCGGAAGAATTGTAGGGGCCGACCATCAGGCACTGGCAGGCGTGAGTGTAACGGAAACGGGTAAAGACAAGAAGGGAACCCTGACTGATATCAATGGCAATTTCAAGATGTCTGTTCAGAATTCATATATGCCCCTTAATGTAAGCCGCTATGGTTATGAATCGATGGAAGTTTCCCCAAAAGAAGTATCAGGTAAAGACATCACCCTGGTTGCCGATCCGGTGGCCTTAAATGAACTGGTGGTGATTGGCTATGGAACCGCAAAAAAAGAGAAAGCCTCACCCGCTTCCGGAAAAAAAACTGCTTCCGACACACTGGTCGCTGAAATTCAGGCTCCTTTCGACCTGAGCAAACCTGTTCCCCCGGGAGGATCATTGAAGGCTTTTGAAAAATGGGTGGAAGAGAGGATACAATTCGACCTGTTCAATGAGGAGCGGGGGGATTATAACATTCAGGTCCGGTTAACAGTCCGTGCCGACGGGTCCATCGGGAATGTAAGGATTGGAAAAGGAATTCCACCGGTCATATCACAGGAATATACCCGCATTATCAAAGAAAGTCCGCTTTGGCAACCCGCTCAGGATAGCGGTGTTCCGGTTGATGCAGAGGTGGAGATGGTTTTTGTGCTGATTGTCATCGAGTAAGAACTGGAGCAGGAACTAGGGAAAAGAGACAACTATACCGCGGAGCGGTTATGGTATTGTAGAATTGATATTGGAATAAAATCATTTTCCTCGGAGAGGATAAGGTATCAAATTGTTATATTATAATTTTAATCCAAGCAGTAAGTCATTTGCTAATAATCTCACCAGAACACAAAAATTTAACCACTAAGGCACGAAGACACAAAGGCACTATATATAAAGCCCCTATACAATAACATTTAAGGCACAAAGATGAAAATGTCTGCGACATTTTCCGGTAAAAGAATTTTTAGCTCTATTATTTTAATTAAGAATGGATACGATAAAAGACATTGTCCGGCAGCTGGGGTTACAGCCACATCCCGAAGGGGGATTTTATCGGGAAACCTATAGGAGTCCTGATGAAGTGCAACCTATCTATTTAGGTCATAAAGGAAAAAGAAACTGTTCCACCTGCATTTATTTTTTGTTGACATCTGATTCCTTTTCGGCATTTCACCGGATCAAGCAGGATGAAATCTGGCATTTCTATAAAGGATCGCCGGTCGGAATCCATATGATTTCAAAAGACGGCTTGTATTCCATGATCCGATTGGGAAATAATTTTGATAAAGGAGAAATCCCGCAATTTGTTGTTCCAAATGGCACATGGTTTGCATCGGAGGTGATAGATGAAAACGGATTTGCATTAACCGGCTGCACGGTATCGCCGGGATTTGATTTTGCAGATTTCGACATGGGCAACCGACAGAAATTGATTGATGCTTATCCGCATGCAGCGGAAATTATCAGAAGGCTTACGAGGGACTGGAGCAGTGACAAGGTACAAGGAACAATGAACAATGAACAATAGAACTACATGCATGCTGGTCCCAATTGTCCCAATGTCCCAAAATCAGCAGATTCATCCGCGCAACCACAAGAAATCGTTTTGCATCTGTATAAGAAAATAAAAACCATGCATCATAAATTCATTGTATCTGCTGCCTTTGCTCTGTTTTTATTTTCTGCCTGCGAGAAAAACGATGAGGAAAACAGCGTTGAAATCGGAGCAAACGATCCATTCTCGCTTGTATATTTAAAAGGAAGTGCATGGACAGACTATTCTTATCGAGTTGATCTGAATCAGAACGGACGACTTTTAACAGATGCTTATATAGGGATAGGTAATGATCATCGCCAGATGGAGTACCTGATTTCAGATGACACCCTGGCATTGGTCCAGGAAAGAATCACAGAGGCGGCAAAAATTCATTTCAAAAGCAACTATGGATTTGGGCCGGAAAATCCCTATGATTTGCCTGTAACATTTATTAAATACCAAATGGGAATCCACTCGGATTCAACAGTCATTTACTACCCTGCAAACAAGGAATTGCCAAAAGAATTGGAGTCCCTTAAAGCCCTTATTGAAGTAATAATCTCCAACAAGTAAATAAAGCAGGTAATCTGGTAAGCGGTAATTAGTGACAAGTGACGAGTGACAAGTGGGTGTGAGCATGGAGATGGTAATTGGTGATCGGGTAATCGGTCAGCGGTCAGCGGTCAGCGGTCAGCGGTCAGCTATCAGCGGTCAGCTATCAGCGGTCAGCAGTCAGCGGTCAGCAGTCAGCGGTCAGCAGTCAGCATCCAGCATCCAGCATCCATTGGAAAATTAACCCTGTTTACTATTGCTTTAATTCCACATTATGTGTATCTTAAGGCTATAATTAGTTATTATGTTTACTCATGCTTCTACCATTTAACAACGCATGGCAACCCAACCAACACGTAATGATTTAGAACAAAGAATTTCATTTCTAGAGCAGGAATTGCATGACAAAAATGAAAAGCTTAAACTTTTAACTTCAAATTTTGAGAATGAATTAAAGCTGGCCCGGGAAAAAACCCAGGAAAAAGAGCGAAATATTCACAGAATAACCTCAACGTTTGAAACGTTTTTCAACACCATTGATGATTTTCTGTTTGTTTTGGATGAACAGGGAAATATCATTCATTGCAACAGTACTGTTGAAAAACGTCTGGGTTACACAGTGGAAGAACTAAAAGGCCAGTCAATTTTAAATGTACATCCCGAAGATCGAAGAAGTGAAACAGCAAAAGTTGCCACTGAGGTCATTGCAGAAAAATTAGCTTCTTTTCAAATCCCCCTGGTCACAAAACAAGGCAAACAAATTTATGTTGAAACAAGTGCAAAACACGGTACCTGGAATGGGAAACCTGCGATATTCGGAGTTTCAAAAGATATTACCAAATTAAAACTATCTGAAGAGAAATTTTCTTCTGTGTTTTATCTTAATCCTTCCGCAAGTGGTTTAACCGAAGCAAATACAGGTAGTTTTATTGAAGTAAATGATGCATTTTGTAAATTATTCGACTATACAAAAGAAGAAACAATCGGGCATACTGCTGTAGAATTGCAAATAATGACCCAAAAAACCAAGGATAAAATCCTTTCAAAAGCCGACAGCTTGGGAAGGATATACAATGTAGAAACAGAATTTAAAACAAAGAACGGTGATTTAAAAAGTGTTTTAATATCGAGTCAAAATATAAATATACAAGATGTTACCTATCGTTATACCGTTGTTCATGATGTGACGGAGATTCAAAAAGCCAAAGAAAGAGCAGAAGAAAATGAGCAGAAATTTTCAATGTTATTAAATGCTTGTCCTGAGCCACTTTCTGTTACTTCCCTTGAAGACGGTCGTTTTATCGTAACAAACGAAGCCTTACATAAAGCCTTTGGATTTGAAAAAGAGGAAGTGATCAATCACACATCCATTGAATTAAATGCCTGGTTAAGTGTTGAAGACAGGCAAAGGTGGGCAAATGAATTAAATAAATATGGTTCGGTCAGAGGTGTAGAATTTCAACTAAGGACAAAACAGAATGGAATAAGAGACTTTTTAATATCAAGCGACATCATTGAACTTGACAAAAAGAAATGTACGATAAATTTCTACGTAGATATTACGGATAGGAAAAATATTGAAATCGAGTTATTAGCGGCAAAAGAAAAGGCGGAGGAAAGCGAAAGTAAATTCAAAAACCTTTTTTTAAATATGATAAATGCGTTTGCCTTGCACGAAATGATATTTAACGATAATGGCAAGCCAATAGATTATGTTTTTTTAGAAGTTAATCCGATTTGGGAACAACATGTGGGATTAAAAGCTGAAACTGTAATTGGCAAAAGTATTAAGCAAATCATGCCCAACATCGAACAAAGTTGGATTGATAGATATGGACGAATCGTTTTAACAGGCACTCCGGATGAATTTATAGATTATAATGAAGCAACTCAAAAATACTATAACGTATTTGCTTATAAACATGAAGGAAATAAGTTTGCTGTATTTTTTAATGACATTACTGATAAAAAGCAAGCTGAAATTGAACTTATAAAAGCAAAAGAGAAAGCAGAAGAAAGCGACAGGTTAAAAACCGCCTTTTTACAGAACATGTCACACGAAATCAGAACCCCGTTAAATGCCATTTGTGGTTTTTCAGGATTTTTGAGCAGCGAAGATCTATCTGCCGACAAACGCAAAAATTTTGTTCAGATTATTCAGGACAGCAGTGATCAACTACTATCTGTTGTTTCCGACATCCTTATGATATCTTCACTCGAAACAAAACAGGAAAAAATCAATATATCAAATGTTTGTATTAATAGCATTCTCATAGAACTACTTGCAATTTTTGAACAGCAAGCAAAAGACCGGAATACCTCACTATCCTCGGAAGCGGAATTAGCTGACAGTATATCTGAAATATACACCGACAAAACCAAAGTCACTCAAATCATTTCCAATTTATTATCAAATTCTTTAAAGTTTACACATGCAGGTTCAATTGAGTTTGGTTATCACTTAATTCATAATGAAATAGAATTTTTTGTAAAAGATACAGGAATAGGAATTAAGCCGGAATTGCATGAAGCAATATTTGATCGTTTCCGCCAGGCCGACAATACCATACAAAGAAATTATGGCGGAACTGGCTTAGGCCTTTCAATTTGTAAAGGTCTTGTGGAATTATTAGGGGGAAGAATCCGGGTTCAATCCCAAATAGGAAAAGGTTCAACCTTCTATTTTACAATCCCCTACAAACCTGTAAATGAAATAGAAAAAGTCCCTATACTCACCAGGCAACCTGTAAATTCCGGAACCATATTAGTTGCCGAAGATGATGAGTACAATTTTAAATTTCTTGAAGAAGCTCTGAGTTATTTGCATTCAAACATTATCCGCGCAAATAACGGGAAAGAAGCCGTTGAGATTTTCAAGAGCAATCCGCAAATCGACCTGATCTTGATGGATATAAAAATGCCGGTTATGAATGGATACGATGCGGCTGAAATCATTAAATCAATAAAGCCAGATATGCCTGTAATAGCTCTGTCGGCTTATGCCATGGAATATGAACGTGCAAAATATGAAAGTATGTTTGACGGATATCTGACCAAACCATTAAAAGAAGAACTCCTGACTGACGTTATCTCCAAATATTTCAATACAAGGTAAATTAAATGCGTTATTTGCCAGAACTCAAGCCTCGTTATACCCCAGATGAAAATCGATTTCCAAATAGCTGCCGAAAAAAACGTTCCTGAAATACTTTCGATGATGGAACAGTTTTACGCCATCGACCATTACCCTTTTGATTGGGATAAGGCCCATGGAAATCTGCTGAAACTAATTGCCAATCCAGAAATAGGGCGGATCTGGGTAATTTTGTACAACCATCAGGTAATCGGCTATGCGGCCCTTACTTTTGGCTTTAGCTTTGAATATGGTGGACGCAATGCCTTTATTGATGAGTTGTTTTTAATACCAGAGTACAGGCAAAAAGGCATAGGCAGGCGTGCAATTGATTTTATTGAGGAGGAAGCATCAAAGCTGGGTATTCAAACCATTCATCTGGAAGCAGAAAGACACAATACAAACGCGATTAAACTCTATAAATTAAAGGGCTTTTCAGACAACGGAAGAACTTTAATGTTTAAAAAACTCCATAAGAATTAAAATAACGCCTTGCTCCTGTTTCAGAATCACAAAACCGCCTTTTCAAGAAACAACAATGATCCATTGCTGCTATTGCTTTTTGGCAGCTCTTTTGTCGGGTAAACTCCTGAACTACAAAAAAAAACATACATTGAATTTGTATTTCAAAAGATATAACCCAAAAAAATTGTTATTTTTAAATTCAAAACACCCTAAATGAGAAGCCTGCAATGTTTAATGATTTGTTCATTATTCTTGTTATTCCCCTTTTTGTCTTCATTTGCACAAGGCCAATGTTCCAATGACAAAACCGTTATCTGGAACGAACTGTATCCATCTGTAAAAAAAGCATATGGACTGGATCAGTTGTTGGTAAACGGTGTGTGCTTTGAGGAGTATTACCTGGGGAGCATCGGTCATCCTTTTCTCTTTGAAGACCAGTTTTTAAAAGGGACACTGATCTTTCAGGGCAGAACCTACAAAGACGTGAACCTGAAATATGATATCTGCAAACAGCAAATTGTGCTTTATGTAACACAAAACAATTCGAACATATGGATCATACCCCCCAATGAATTCATTTCGTCTTTTAGTTTGGACAACCTCTTGATTAAGAAATTTGAATTTCAGGGAACATCAAGGTTTTATCAGGTCGCTTTTGATTCTGAGAATCTGAAATGCCTGTATTACTGGTCCAAAATAAGGTATGATTCTGACCATCAGAAAAATTACAACTCATCAAGATTTACGGATAGCGACAGGAAGTCGTACCTCCTTATAGGGAAATCTATTGAGAAATATAATGATAACCAGTCATTTATTAATCTGTTTCCGAAAGAACATCAGGTGCAAATCCGTGCATATATTAAAGACAATAAAATAAAAGTTTCCCATAGCAACGCATCCGAAATAACAAAACTTTTATCTTTTTGTGAAACATTGTTATAACCCGGCTTAAGTTCATTTTAAAGGTTTAAATGAATGATCAGAACAATTAATATCATCTGCATATCCTTACTTTTTATTGTATCGGTTTCAGCTCAGCAAAACGACTCTGCCGTTGTGTCGTGCAACTTCGTGAATACTCCGTTTAATGAATTTGTGAAGGACATCGAACAGAATACAGATTTAAGATTCTTTTTTAAGCAGGAATGGGTGAAAAATGTTACGATTAATTTTTCGGGAACAAATATTCCTCTGTCCCGCATACTGGAAGATCAGTTAAAAAAGGCCAACCTGTCTTTTCATATAGATGGCAGCAACATATATATTTTCCCCGGTGAACCGGTATTATCACAATTGCCTGATTATATGAGTCCATTGAGAATTGATAATGACAAGGAACAGGAAGATATGGGTTCGGAAAATGAAAAGAAATACATTAAAGGCAATGAAAAGGTATTGATTGAAGTGCTGGAAATAGGCGATAGGCAGAAGACGGTAAAGGGTGTAAAGTGCATGATTAACGGAAAAATTATAGACCAGTCAAGTAAGGAACCGCTTATCGGTGCCACAGTTTTTATTGAAGACCTTAAAACGGGTGCTGTTGCAGATGTAGACGGAAGATTTAAAATGATGCTGACTCCGGGCAAATACAAGGCTGTTTTTAATTATATGTCCATGAAGCCAAAGGAGTATTATCTGCAGGTTTATTCAAGCGATAAGGTCACCATTGAAATGAAAAAGGATCTCATTGAATTTGATGAAGTAAAGATCTCAGCCAATCGTAATGACAACATCCGGGGAATACAAATGGGTTACGAAAGGATTTCTGCAAAAACCCTGAAGGAGATACCCGTGGTATTTGGAGAAAAAGATGTGCTGAAAGTAGCGCAAATGTTACCCGGTGTACTTAATGTAGGCGAAGGAGCCTCCGGATTTAATGTAAGAGGCGGCTCAGCCGATCAGAATATGTTCTATTTTGATAAAATCCCTGTTTATAACACATCCCATCTGTTTGGTTTCTTTACTTCTTTCAATCCGGATGTCATTAATGATTTCACACTTTATAAAAGCAATATTCCCGCAAGCTATGGCGGAAGACTGGCTTCCGTGTTTAATATTACAACCAGGCAGGGGAGCAAGAAAAAGTTCTTCGGACAAGGAGGGATAAGTCCCATCACCGGCCATTTTTCTCTTGAAGCACCTGTAATCAAAGATAAGGTTTCAATTGTAGTCAGTGGTCGAAGCTCTTATTCAGACTGGATTTTGAAAAAAATAAAAGATCCGGATATCAGGAAAAGCAGTGCTTTCTTTTATGACGGAACTTTTTCTGTAAATGCAGCGGTCAATGACAAGAACATGGTCAAAGCATTCGGCTATGTCAGCAGGGATAAATTTTCTCTGTCATCAATCAATGACTATAATTACTCCAACGCAGGATCCTCCCTGGTTTGGAAGCACTTGTTCTCTACTTCATCGACCGTTGATGTTGCTTTAATTTACAGCAACTATTCTTTTGAGAATGTCAATAAAACCAATTTATCTACTGCCTATCAACAAAAATACAGTCTGGACCACTATGAATTCAGAACCGACTTCTCTCTTATAAACAAAGCCAATCATAAATTTGAATTTGGAACCAGTGAAATCCTTTATAAACTCAACCGGGGTTCCATATCTCCATTTGGCGAGGAATCAAACAGAGCGCCTGTAAGTTTGGGAAAAGAAACGGGACTGGAATGTGCAGTATACTTGTCGGATGAGTTCGCGCTTTTTAGAAACCTGACCGTGTTGAGCGGTCTCAGATACAGTTTATTCAATCAGTATGGTCCCGCTCTGGTTCATAAATATAATTCTGATCTGAAAACCTTGGGAAATATCAAAGAAACCAAATCCTATGAAAAAGGAGAACTCATTAAATCCTATTCAGGCCCTGAATACAGGGTTGCCCTCAATTATATCCTGAATGGTACCAGTTCTATAAAAGCCTCTTATAACAGGCTGTATCAGTATGTTTTCATGCTCAGCAACTCCATTGCAGTTTCTCCGGATGACAAATGGAAAATTTGTGACTATCATATTGTACCTCCGGTATCTGATCAGATTTCATTAGGATATTACCGGAATTTTGCAGGAGGGAATATTAAGACAACTGTGGAATTGTATCAGAAATGGATCAAAAACCAGGTTGAGTATAAAGACGGTACGGATTTTACTTCTCCGGATCCACTGGAAACTCTTGTTTTGCAAGGGAAACAACGTGTATATGGAATAGAGATGATGATCAGCAAAGATGAAGGCAAAACAACCGGTTGGTTATCCTATTGCTATTCCCGTTCATTGGTTAAAGTCGACGGAGGTGAAAAGGAAACCAGCATCAATTATGGCATGGAATATCCGTCGAATTATGATCGTCCCCATAGTGTAAACCTTGTTCTAAACCATAAGGTAAACAGAAGGTTGAGTCTGTCGACAAATTTTGTTTACACCACCGGGCGTCCCATAACTTACCCTGTATCTGTGTATTATTCAGAAGGACAGGAATTACTGCTCTTTTCGAAGAGAAATGAATACCGGATACCTGATTATATCAGACTTGATTTATCCATAAAGTTGGAAGGCAGCCTTTTCAGAAAGAAAGCCATTCATAGTTACTGGACAGCCAATCTGTATAATGCGCTCGGCCGTAAAAATGCCTATTCAGTATATTATAGTGCGCAAAACGGAAAAGTGCAGGGGCATCAAATGTCCATATTTGGAATACCCCTGTTTACCATTTCGTGGAATTATAAATTTGGTAACTATCTGAACGAATAATTATAAGAAAACTAACAGCGATCTCTATGGAAATCATTGCTGCAATAAAATATAAATACCGCGTTATCATAGCAATAATGAGCCTGATATTGCTCATTTCAGATTGTATCAGTTCTTATGAGCTGGATATTGAAGGAAGAAGCGGATTGTTGGTTGTGGACGGGAGCATTATCAAAGGCCGTGAAAAACAGATTATAGTGATTTCTAAAACAGCTCCTATATCATCGCCTGAATTCCGGCCTGTGGAAAACTGTGATGTAAAGGTTATGGACTCTTACGGAAATGAATTTGCCTTTGATGAAGAATCACCAGGCAGGTATGCAGCGAATATTGATGATGCCATGCTAAGTTATAATAATCAATATAAGCTGGTTTTCACAACCCCGTCAGGAGACAGTTATGAATCAGATTATCAGCAGTTGCTGGAGGCTTATCCGGTTGATAGTGTCTACGGAATAACTGAATACAAGTACTCTCCGAAAACCGAAGAGGAATCTGTCAAAGGAATTCAGTTTTATGTAGATCTGGATGCCCCTCAGGGAGCTTCCAGGTATTATCGCTGGGTGCTGGAGGAGACATGGGAAAATTACATTGAGGATGAAATATGGGGTGTATATGACGGACAAACCATAAAACGATTCTATCCGGGTGATAGTTTGCAGTATTGTTGGAAAACCAAAGATGTTACGGGATTATATTCAGCATCAACTGTGAATTTATCTGCGAACCGGATAAAAAAGATTCCTTTGCATTTTTTGGAAAGCACTTCCGAAAAACTGGCATGTAAATATTGTGTAACAGTTAAACAATATGCATTAAATGCTGATGCCCATGATTACTGGTACGAAAAAGAAAGAGAATTAAAAGAATCCGGCAATATCTATTCCATCCAACCCAGCCAGCCCAAATCAAATGTCCATAACATCAACAACCCGGACGAACTCGTGATGGGATTTTTCTGGGCAGCTTCTTATACCATAAAACGTGTTTATATAAAAAGTCCCAAGCCGAGTCCTATGAAATCGGATTGTAGTATTGTTGCTACTTATTGTGAATCTGAAGATTTCGATCAAATTGTAAATCTCTTATATACAACACTGGACAATTTTTCAGATCTGCTCACAGAACCACCCCTTTACATCACGGTTCAAAATCGCAATCAATATCAAATCCACTTAAAACCCGCGTGTATCGATTGCAGGATCAGGGGAGGGGATGCGAAGAAACCTGATTTCTGGGAATAGAAAAATGAAAAAATTATCTGTGATTTACTGAACTGCAAGCATATAGAAATACAAAATGAGGACCATGAAAAAAGCGCTCCTTTGTTTCATAATCTTACTTACTGGTTTCAACATCAACTGTCAAACAGGACTTTCAGAAGTACCTGATGTTGTAACCCTTACCGGACCCGGAGAGACCATCTGCCTGTTTACGGACCGAAATATGTATTGTGCAAATGAAACAATCTTCTTCACCGCTTCCTATTTCTTTGATAGTCAGGCGGATTCATCCCTGTGGAGCAGGGTGTTATATATTGAACTGATTAAATGGAATGGAACTCAACTGACTCATCTGAAACTTAAGCTGGACAAATCAGGTGCATCCGGCAGCATGAAAATACCCGCGGATCTTATTTCAGGTAATTATTACCTGCGGGCTTATACCAAATGGATGCGTAATTTTTCTCCGGATGTTTACGCATATCGTCTGGTTAAAATTGTCAACCCCTTTAATAAAGACATCGATCCGAGTCCCAACGGAGCAACTGATTCTGCTGAATATTTGTTAAATATGAAACCTCATGTAAAAACAACAATGGGGATCCGTTGCTCAACAAACAAAAGTCAGTATAAGCCGGGAGAAGAAGCTGAAATTGATTTTTTTACAGATGATCAATCCATTGACACTCAAAATTATTGCATATCCGTAGCAAGAGTCGGGTTGACCGATACTTCTTTTCTTGATGTTCAACCCAAATCGAAGGTTTTTCAGATAGACAGGGCGCATATAGAATATTTACCTGAAATACAGGGAATAACCATATCAGGCAAAGTGATTGATAAAACATCAAAAGCCCCTCAAAAAAACCTTTTGGTATATCTCTCGGAGACTGCAAATGGCGAATTCTATTCTGTTTACCAGACAAGGGATTACGGGGAATTTGTCTTTTCCCTGCCTGACTTGTATGGTAACCACGATTTTTTCATTCAATCTGAGACACCGGAACCTGAACGATCGGATTTTTTAATTGATAACGGTTTTTGCAGCCGTCCCGTATTATTGCCTTACATTGCTTTCAGCCTGAATGAAAATGAAAAGCATCTGATCCGGGATATGTTTGTGAACATGCAGTTGAGCGAAAAATTTCTGCCAAACCCTGACAGTTCAAAAACAATGCAGGCCGGTTATCACAAACCTGTTGTTTTTTATGGGAGTGGCCGGCATACATACTATACAAAAAAATATATTGAAATGCCGAACTTACAGGAATTCTTTATTGAGATTGTCAATGAAACATACGTTGTTGTTAATGATGCGAATGCAGAGGTGAAAATTTCAGGAATTACAGCTTTCTCAAATTATCCGCCCCTGATCTTTCTGGATAATATCCCGGTGGGTAATAATGACCGGTTATTAAAATTGCCGCTCGACAAAATTGAAAGAGTTGATGTGACTGAAAGCCCATATATGGTTGGCAACATGAAATACAGTGGCTTGATCAGCATTTATTCAAAGAATAAAGATTTTGCGGGAATCGATATGAACAAAAACAGCATGTTCTTTTCTTTTGAATTATTCCCGGATGACGGCTCCGGATTCACGATTGGCAAACCTCAGAATGCAAGGATTCCGGACCGGCGAAACCTTTTATATTGGAATCCCGATGTCCAACTTTCTCCTGGTCAGAAAACCACACGTTCTTTTTATACATCAGATGACAAAGGGGACTATGTGGTTTATATCTATAGAAAAAATAATACAGGTGACAGGGAAGTATATGGCACATCCTATTTTTCTGTAAAATAATCGTGCCTTCAGTTCATGGTGTTTATAAGGAGGTGATATTCTATAATTTGAAAAAAGAAATCATGTCCTTTAGCTTGTCGGCCTGTAACATAAGTGATTCGGCACTTGAAGAAAGTTCCTCTGCTGAAGCTGCATTCTGTTGCGTCACATTATTCAATTGCTGTATGGCTGCATTAACCTGATTGGCTCCGTTATTCTGCTCTGAACTGGCAGAAGCTATTTCCTGAACCAGCTTTGTTGAATATTCAACATGAGGCACTGTGTTCATAATTACATTTGCTGCACTGTTCGACTGATCGAAAATTTCTTTGGTAAGAACAATAATCTCTTCGGCTGCTATTTTACTTCGTTCTGCGAGCTTTCTTACCTCCGAAGCCACTACTGCAAATCCTCTGCCATGCTCCCCTGCCCTGGCTGCTTCAACAGCAGCATTCAATGCCAGAATATTGGTTTGAAAGGCAATATCATTGATAATGGTTATTTTATCCGCAATGGTTTTGTTGCCTTCAACGAGCTTTTTTGCTTTTACAGACACATCCATGATTCCTTTGCTGGCTTCAACAGATACTTTCTCTGACTGCAAAGCATTTTCGGAGTTGCTGGCAATATTAACCGTCATTTCTTCCATGGTGGAAGATATTTCTTCAACAGAAGATGCCTGTTCTGTCGCTCCTGAAGATAACATCTGCGATGCGTTCTTAATTTGTGCACTGGCGGATGACAAATTATTGGCATTAAGCTCTATCTCAGAAATAATATTGGACAGATTGGCTACCAAGGCAGAAATCGAGTTATTTAACAGCCCTAATTCATTCGCTTCATCTGTTTCGCTGATTTTTATCTTCAAATTGCCTTCAGAAACCAGCTTAACCTGATTGATTGCATCTTCCAATGGTTTGCGCAGGATTTTATTAATATACATAAACAAAAAAGTACCTACGACGATATCGGAACCAACCGTCCACAGCAGGCTCAATCCTCCCAATTGTCCTTCCACAAACTTCATGAAACTCACATACAACACAAACAGGACAATATATAAGCTGATTGTGAACATGATTGATTTCTTAAAAATCAATCTCAGGATGAAGTAAGCTATTGGAAGCACCAATATATCAATTATTGCTTGTTTTAAATATTCATTCATGACAGGATCTGGTTATTAAAGTATTTGATATAAAACAATATACAATATTTTACTGATATGGAATTTTTTTGTTAGTCGAATTGTGGTGATTTAAATCATCTAATCATGTCGGATACCTCATTCATTTGTTCTGTTGAACAGATTTAAAATGAATATTCAACACATGAACGGAAAAAAATAGGATTCACCCCTGACGAACAATTTCACAATAGCCGTCAACTTAAGAATAGATTACGCCCCTTTAGGGCTAATTTTCAACGTATTATCATTTACACAAGGTGTTACCCTGTGCTAATGCTAATGCCCTTTCAGGGCTAGTATTTTGTAAATGAATATGCCCTGAAAGGGCTTTTAGCACTAGCGCAGGGCATAGCCCTGCGTAAAATGCGTTATTAAACACAAGCCCTGTAAGGGCGTAAGCATTGTTTTCAAATGCTTACGTTGACGGCTATACAATTTCACTACCGAGCGAAATATTAAGAATCCGGTTCAATCAACTTCGAGGTTTGGCAAAATAAAGGTATCTTCACGATCACAGCATTCTCAATTCATGATTCAATGAAAGATTATTTGAACAACGATTTCGACTTCGATCAATACATTGATGTAGCTGATGAATTATCCATCTGGTCGGCGCCATTTGGACTTAAACTGCTTGATTACATTAATTACAAGACCAAAATTTCTGTTTTGGATATAGGCTTTGGAGTTGGGTTTCCTTTGACGGAACTGGCATTGAGACTTGGCGGTACTTCAACAGTTTACGGTATAGATCCCTGGAAGCAAGCTTTTTATAGAGTAAATAAAAAGATTGATTATTACAAATTAAAGAACATCAGGCTTATTGAAGGTGTGGCTGAGTCCATCCCGCTGCCAACACATTCAATTGATCTGATCACCAGTAACAACGGCATTAACAATGTATCTGATACAGATAAGGTGTTTGCAGAATGTGCCAGGGTTATGAAACAAGGAGGGCAATTTGTGCAAACATTGAATACGGATTTGAGTATGATTGAATTCTATCAACAGCTGGAACAGGTATTGAACGAATTACATTTGCTCAAAGAGATTGAATTGATGCGTCTGCACATAGCCCACAAACGCCCGCCCATTGATGATTTTATTAAAAAGATTGAGCATAATGATTTTATTATTAAGGATGTAGAATATGATCAGTTCAATTACAGATTTGCAGACGGGACCGCCATGCTCAATCATTACTTTATACGACTGGCATTTATGAAATCATGGATTCAACTATTGCCCGAAGAGAAAATGGAACAGATATTTGAAACCATCGAACTGAGATTGAATGATGTTGCAAAGAAATCAAACGGAATCAAGCTGAGCATCCCTTTCGTTTTAATTAATGCAACAAAGAAATAGTCCCTTAATTTATCTGTACAGAAATAAACAGTTTTGGCATGCCCCTAATCATGCCTGATTGAACCACCCGCTAAAGTGTAAATTTGTCTTTAAGCCATAAATTGTGTATCATTAACATGGCAAAAACAATCTGAACATGACTGAATTGAATGACAAAATGAACCAACTTCAGAACAGGTTGGAATCCCTTGAGAAAAGACATGAGGCCTTTTTAAGCGAAATTAAAAGCCTGCGCCATGAAATAAATACCCTGAAAACCATCCCGGAAGATAAAACCCCGATGGAAGAAGAAATGAACCAGACAGATCCTGCTGCCAAACCTGAAATGAAAGATAAGGCTGAAAATACAATCAGCAATGTTCCCATTCAGCCATACCAGAAATCAGTTAATCGCCAATCGAACCTGGAGAAATTTATTGGTGAGAATCTGATCAGCAAAATCGGAATTGCAATTACGGTAATTGGTGTTGCCATAGGTGCAAAATATTCCATAGAACGCGGCCTGATCAGTCCACTTACCCGGATCATCCTGGGATATTTATTTGGTCTGGGACTGCTTGGCTTTGGAATAAAACTGAAGCGCAGTTATGAAAACTACAGCGCTGTTCTCGTAAGCGGTGCCATGGCTATTTTGTATTTTATTACCTTTTCTGCGGCCGGTATTTATCATTTAATTCCACTCGCTTTGGCATTCGGGCTCATGGTTCTTTTCACCCTATTTACAGTTATTGCTGCCATTCATTATAACAGGCAGGTTATTGCTCACATTGGCCTGGTAGGAGCCTATGCAATTCCATTCATGCTGAGTGAAGGGTCGAACAACGTGCCATTTCTCTTTTCATATATGGCAATCATCAATATCGGTATACTCGCCATTGCGGTCAAAAGATACTGGAAACCTCTTTATTATGCTTCGTTTGGACTTACCTGGCTGATATACTTTATCTGGTTTGCATTTAATTATGAGGAAAAATATCTCCTTCTGAGTTTAATCTTCCTTTCCGTTTATTTTGCCACTTTTTACCTGACGTTTCTAATCTATAAATTGCTTAAAAAAGAAAAGTTTGAAGTCAGTGATATCGCTCTTCTTATTGCAAACTCATTTATATATTTTGGGATTGGTTATTCCATTTTAAATAACCAAAAATCAAGCGACCAACTTCTGGGCTTATTCACCTTGTATAATGCAATCGTTCATTTTATTGTCAGCTTGATCATATACCGACAGAAACTGGCTGACCGAAACCTGTTTTACCTGGTTACCGGGTTGGTACTGATATTCATTACCATTACTTTCCCTGTACAATTGGATGGCAATTGGGTTACCTTGTTGTGGGTGGGTGAAGCAGCTTTGCTATTCTGGATCGGCAGAACCAAAAACGTCTCGTTTTATGAAAAACTCTCCTACCTTTTAATGATTCTGGCATTATTTAGTATCATCCAGGACTGGTTAACCGGTTATGGCGGGTATTTTCCTGAAGATCCCGAAACCAGAATAAATCCATTATTAAATATCCATTTTATCAGTTCATTACTTTTTGTTTCAGCATTTGGATACATCAACCTGCTGAATAAACGAATACAAAGCCCTTATTCTTTAAGTTATAAGCACCTGTTTCCAAAAGTGATGACCTTTCTTATTCCAGCCGTCTTTTTTTCAGCCCTTTACTTTGCTTTTCTTTTAGAGATATCAAATTACTGGAATCAACAATATGAAGATTCCTTGTTTAAAGTACTGAAATCGGGCAGTGCAAATAACTTTGGAAATTTTGATATCAAAAACTTCGAAACGGTTTGGATGATCAATTATTCCATGTTGTACATTTCCATACTCACTTTTGCAAATATCAGGAAGTTTAAAAACAACCTTTTTGGATCGATTCATTTTGCACTCACCTTCATCACGATGGCTGTTTTTTTGACCCTTGGACTTTATACCCTTAGTGAACTCAGAGATAATTATCTGGAACAACGTTTTGCGGAGTACTATAAAAGTGGAGTGTTCAACATCATCATCCGGTACGTATCTTTTGCTTTTGTTGCTTTGTTGCTTGTAATATGTAACAGATATGTCAGCGGCTATTCAAAAAAGAAAGAAAATCAAATAGCTTTTCAGCTTCTGTTGCATGTTTCAATCCTATGGATTGCAAGCAGCGAATTCATTCACTGGATGGATATTGCTGATTCAACACAATCCTATAAACTTGGGTTAAGTATTTTGTGGGGCATTTATTCCCTTTTTATGATTTCTTTAGGGTTCTGGAAGAAGAACAGGTATCTGAGGATTGCTGCAATTGTATTATTTGGAATTACATTGATAAAATTGTTCTTTTTCGACCTCTCTCATCTGAATACGATTGCAAAAACCATTGTTTTTGTTTCCCTGGGAATTCTTCTTTTAATCATTTCCTTTTTGTATCACAAGTTTAAGCATATCATATCTGATGAAGCTGTCCGTTAAAATGATTGCATGCTTGCTGCTTGCCAGTATGAGCGTATCGGCGCAAATGAACGATTATCATTATAAACGTGAATTGTCAGGCAATTCTGAACAATGGCACAAAATTATACTGCCGGATGATTTTTATGGAAAAGTATTACCCGGGTTAACAGATGTCAGAATTTACGGTATTACTCCGAATCATGACACCATAGAAGCTCCCTATATCCTCAGACTGACATCAGAAAGTACAACAGAAAAGGAAGTCGTTTTTCGCTTGATCAATACTTCATTTGACAAAAACGGCTATTATTTCACTTTTGCAGTTCCTTCCAATGAACCGGTCAATCAAATACATCTTCATTTCAGGCAACAAAATTTTGACTGGCAGGTCAGGCTTGAAGGAGGTTTCAATCAATCCGACTGGCAAACAATTACCGATCATTACCGGATCCTATCCATTAAAAACGAGAGTACAGACTTTCAATTCACCCGGTTGGTATTTCCTAATGCAAAATACAGGTACTTCCGGCTGATGATTAGCGGTAAAGAAAAGCCCGATCTCATTTCCGCAAGTATTATTCAGCAAAGTCATTCTGAAGGGAAATACAAAGAATATTCCGTCAGCAAAATGGATATCACAAACAATAAGGTAAGCAAACAGACAGAAATTGATATTGATATGGGACGACCTGTTCCATTGTGCCGTTTGAAATTAAACGTTCAGGAAAAATTCGACTATTACAGACCCATAGAAATCAGTTATGTGACTGACAGTATTCAGACTGAACAGGGCGTACAATATAACTATTCATATCTGACATCGGGAATGTTGACTTCTCTGGAAGAAAGTTTATTTGGTTTCAACAGTACCATCTTAAAACGACTAAAAATAGTTATTTACAATCATGACAATCAGCCTTTGCATATTGACACAATAAAGCCGGAAGGATACATCCATGAACTGGCTGTACAGTTTATTACTCCGGCAAAATATTATCTGGTATATGGAAACAGGAATGCCATCCAACCCAGTTATGAAATTGAGCAATTTATGGATAGAATTCCGACAGCACTTTCACCCCTGAAATTAGGAAAAGAGATTTTAATGTCTCAAAACAACATTCAGAAAGCAACACCGATCTTTCAAAACAAATTATGGCTGTGGATCATTATGGGCGTTATTATGGTTACGCTGGGGTGGTTTTCCATAAAAATGCTGCAAAAGAAATAACAATATGCAAACAACCATGAATCCAATGAGACCGTTTTATCTGTTTTTGACAAGTTTATTATTCTTCGTTTCATTGCGTTTTTACAGACTTCTGAATTTTTTCAATAACATGGTCCAATAGTACAGTTTTGTATCGGGGATTGTAAATCATACCAATTTCAGTCCTGTGTCTGCTATCTATTTCGTAATATTTTACGCCGATTTCATATCCCTGTTTCAGGCTGGAAGGAACAATTGAAAATCCAAATCCACTTTCTACCAATCGCAGTAAAGCATTAAACTGACTGGTTTCATGAATCACCATTGGTTCGATATTTTCGTCGCTGAATATGTTTTCAATGCTTTTATATAAAGGAGGTGCACAACTTCTGGAAAACTGAATAAATGGTTCTTTTGCCAAATCTTTTATTGAAACTTTTTCACTTTTCGCCAATTGATGGTTTGCCGATAGCACAATGGAGAACGAACTTTGTTCAATAGGGCAATAAGCCAGATCCTCAATATGCAGCGGACCCCTTATAAAACCAATGTCAAGCAAATTCCTTTGCAGCCCGTTTATTTGTGATTCGTTGCTAAGCTCGTTTAAAACAAACTGTAATTTCGGAAAAGTCCTTTTAAGTTCCTGAAACAATGATTTGAAAACCGAAAACATTACAGCCCCAACATATCCTATTCTAATAGTGCCCTCATCATTAACGATCATCAATTGAATGTTTTTCTCTAATTGATTCATTTCTGTAAATATTCGTTCACATTCTCCTTTAAGATATTTCCCAAATCGAGTAAGTTCAACCTTTTTGTTGTTCCTTATAAACAAAGGCACCCCCAACTGTTGCTCCAACTGTTTTATCTGCCGGCTTAATGGGGGCTGTGAAATAAACAATTTCCCGGCGGCCTTTCCAAAGTGCAGTTCATCTGCCAAAACTGTAAAATACCTCAAATGTCTTAAATCTATCATTCCTATTTGGTATTATTTATTACTTATAATGCATTTTCGGTATTAAAATTAAACATTTATGTTTGCATAAAAAACAAACATGTACATTTCAATCGTTTATTTTTCGAAAACCGGCAATACAAAAGCGATGGCTGAAATTATCGCTGAAGGTTGTCAATCACACAATAATGTAGAAGTAAAGCTCATGTCAGTTGATGCCATTGATGACGGGTTCATTCAAAACTCAGAAGTAGTGCTATTTGGTTCACCTACCTATAGTGGAAATTGCTGCTGGCAAATCAAACAATTTCTTGATTATCATCCAAAATCTTTATCCGGAAAACTGGGTGGAGTATTTATCAGTCAGAATCAGCCAGGTGGTGGAGGCGCCAGTTTTGCCGCCATGTCTCTGATAGCAGAGTTACTGGTTTGTGGAATGTTGGTTTATTCAAGTGGTATTTCGTTTGGTGAGCCAATCATTCATTTTGGGGCAATTTCTCAAAGAAAGCCTTTGACAGGAAGCCTGGCGCATGAAAGATGCCTGAAATTCGGAGAACGGATTACTCAAAAAGGATTCGATATTTTTACAAATCAAAAAAACACAGAAAACCATGACAATTAAAATTTATAAACTGGACGCATTTACCGACAGGCTCTTTTCAGGAAATCCTGCCGCAGTATGTCTGTTAAACGAATGGTTGGACGATCATCTGATGCAACAAATCGCTGCTGAGAACAATTTGGCGGAAACGGCATTTCTGGTTCCAAAAGACGATTTATATGAAATAAGGTGGTTTTCACCTTCCGTTGAAATCGCATTATGTGGCCATGCCACTCTCGCAAGTGCTTATGTAATCATGAATGAAATAAAGGCACATGGAAATCCCATTCATTTTCTTTCACATTTATCGGGCAGCCTGTTTGTAAAAAAGCTGGATAACGGGCAATTTGAACTCGACTTTCCAACCGATTCATACTCGGAATGCCTCCTCCCGGATCTTATCAGACAAAGTTTTAAACTGATGCCACAGGAATGCTACAAAGGAAAAACCGATTACCTGCTGGTATATCCTTCACAGGATGATATTGAAAACATGGTCCCTGACCTGAAATTACTGGCTCAGGTTGATGGCCGGGGTACCATAATAACTGCTCCCGGAAAAGAAACCGATTTTGTTTCGAGGTTCTTTGCCCCTCAGTGCGGCATTGATGAAGATCCGGTTACAGGTTCTTCTCATACCACTTTAGCACCTTATTGGGCAAAACGGTTGAATAAAATTAAGATGGAAGCGCTGCAACTTTCAAAAAGGGGAGGCAAACTGACCTGTACCTATAAAAACGAACGGACTTTCATATCAGGTTCAGTTGTATTATATTTGAAAGGAATTATTCAGATTTCGTAAGAAATAGTCAAAAAAATAACCAATCATCAAATCACTATTGTCCGGTATATTTATATATCGTCCCATACGGGACTTTGTTTTAAATGTGAATTCATTTTCTACCAATATTAAGTCCCTACGGGACAACCCTGTTAGAGCCCGTCTCGTTTTTGCGGAAACCTATATCGTTAGAAAGAAATGTGACCTTGAACCCAATGATATGGTTCCGTTAGAGCCTGTCCCGCTTGTGCGGGAAACCAAATATTGGTAGAAAAAAAGGTACCGCTAAAACCTAAAAGTCCCGTAGGGACGATATAAATATTGATCTTTAAGAAATCTTACAAATTTTCTCCGGACAACAGTGATCAACAAATCATCAAATCAATCCATCAACAAATCATCAAATAATCAGGGTGAAATAATGTTGAAGAATATTGTTACAAATCAGCTCCAACTTCGTCATATTATTAAGTTGAATTAACACCCAATCTATGTTTAAAAATGTCATAAAAACCTCACTCCGTTATATCTTCAAGCATTTCGGCTATAGTGTTCTGAATATTGCGGGATTAACTATCGGAATAACGAGTGCCCTCTTCCTGATTATATATGCTGCCAATGAGATCAGTTACGACCGGTATCATGAAAAAATAGACAGGATTTATCGGGTTTCTTCCAAAATTACGGAGTCTGACGATGAGTTTACATGGATTGTAGCACAAATACCTTTTGGACCTCAGGTTGCACAGGACTATCCTGAAGTGGAGTCGTATGTTCGCTTTATCGACTTTGGCCATACCCTGTTTACCTATGAAGATCAAGAATTCAATGAGGATAAGTTTTTTTATACAGACTCCACCCTGTTCGACATTTTTACCTACAAGGTGCTGAAAGGAGAAGTAAAATCGGCTGTTACAGAGCCTAACAAAATTGTGCTTACAGAAACTACCGCGGCCCGGTACTTTGGAGACAGTGATCCGATAGGAAAAACCCTCAAAACATCTGATAGAATATTTGAAGTCACTGGTGTTATTGAAGATATTCCCAATAACTCCCACTTCAGGTTTGATGCTGTGGCTTCAAGAAGCAACCTGCCAAAGGATATTGGCAACTGGGGGAATTTTGGCGTGTTCACCTATCTGTTGTTGCCCGAAAACACGGATGTAAAGGCCTTTGAAGCAAAGATCCAGGGAATGTATGATGCCTATATGAAGCCCATTTTTGAAACAATGGATATTAAAATTGCATATATCCTGGAACCCCTTTCCCGCATCCATCTCTATTCAACCAATGCAGGCGAACCTGAACCAACAGGAAGCATAAAATATGTTTATATTTTCTCCATAGTCGCTGTATTCCTGGTTTTGATTGCAGCCATGAATTACATCAATCTGGCCACAGCCCGATCGGCGAAAAGAGCCAGGGAAGTTGGCCTTCGTAAAGTTTCCGGTTCTGAAAGGGGTCCGATCATTATTCAATTTTTATCAGAATCGGTCATTTTTACCGTTCTTTCCCTGATCCTCAGCCTGGTTCTTGTTTTTCTGCTCCTTCCAAAGTTCAATGAGTTATCAGGCCGATCCTTTGAATGGGATATAATCTTCTCACCTGTAGTTTTCCTGACTTCACTAAGCATTTTGCTGATTGTCGGTATTATTGGCGGAAGCTATCCCGCTTTCTTCCTTTCAAAATTCAGTCCTGTTATTGTTATGAAAGGCGAAATTACCCAGGGATCTTCAGGCAGTGCATTCCGAAAAGTACTCATGGTAATCCAGTTCACAGTCTCCGTAATTATGATCATTTGTACCCTGGTAGTATTCCGTCAGTTGAATTATATGAAAAACATGGACCAGGGATTTGATCAGAAAAATGTAATTGCGCTTCAACTGGGTCGCGATATGAACAGGAAATACCCCCTGTTAAAACAGGAACTGCTTGAAAACAAAGAAATCCGGTTTGTAACTTCAACCACTTCACAAATTGGGGAAGGTTCTGGAAAAGTAATCTTCAATGTAGAATCGGAACAGGGAATGACGCAGAAAGGAGTCAATTTTGCTTTTGTCGATCATGACTTTATAGAAACTTTAGGGATTAAAATAAAAGAAGGGCGCGATTTCCAACAGGATATGCCTTCTGACACCCTGTATTCGGTAGTGGTAAACGAAACCTTTGTAAAGCGAATGGCATGGAAAGAGCCCATTGGAAAGAAAGTGGAACTGGGAGATTCGAATTTTGTCCGCGCGAAGGTGATCGGTGTCATGAAAGATTATCATCAAACAGGGATGTATAATGAAGTTGAATCATTTCTTCTGGTTTACAGGGAATTTGGCAATTTCATTTATATAAAACTCAGTGGGAAAAATAACAAGAAAACGCTTGATTTTATTCAGAAAACCTGGGAAGATCTTTTCCCCGACGAGCCTTATACCTATACATATCTTACGGACCGGTTCAAATCGCAGTTTAAGACAGATGAAAAAAGAGGCCTGATATTCAAAATCTTTACGCTTCTGGCTATATTCATTGCCTGCCTGGGCATGTTTGGACTTGCATCTTACATGGTAGAACAACGGACCAGGGAAATCGGGATCCGAAAAATATTAGGCGCTGATGATGGCACTATTCTGTCTCTGATTTCAAAAGAGTTTCTCCTGTTGGCCGGAATAGGAATTCTGATAGCAGCTCCTATTGCCTGGTATTTTATGGACAACTGGCTGAGAAATTATGTGTACAAAACAAATGTGGGAATCATGGTCATATTGATAGCTGCCGGGATAACACTGATAATCAGCTTTATGACTGTTGTTGGTAAGGCCTACCAGGCCTCGGTCATGAATCCGGCCAGTGCCATTAAAACTGAGTAATAAGCACATTCTGACCTTCCGCAAATTCAATGAAGATTTTGCAACCCTGATCAGACAACTTGATAAGGATTTATAGCACTTATTTACATAATTTTGAATTCATAAAAATTTCCATTTTGAAACACATTGATATCAAAACCTGGAAGAGAAAACAGCATTTCGAATTCTTTTACCGGATGGATTATCCGCAGTATAATATTTGTATGAACCTGGATGTTACCCGGTTTCTGAAATTTACCAAAGAAAACAACCTGTCTTTTTACTATGCCATGATCTTTGCAGCCACATCGGCAGTAAATAAAACAGAGGTATTAAAATACAGGATCAGAGCGGGAAATGTCGTTTTGCACGACAAGGTGCATCCGTCATTTACCGATATGGCTAAAGATGATGATTTGTTTAAACTTGTAAGGCTTGATATGACCGAAGACCTGTTCTCATTTGTAAAAGCTGCGGCATATACATCAACCCACCAGAAGGAATATATCCTCCCGGAGCATTCATCAGGAAGGGATGATGTGATATACATCACTTGCATTCCATGGATTTCATTTACCCATGTATCCCATACCATTGCATTGAACAGAGACGATTCGGTACCTCGTATTTCATGGGGAAAATATTTTTCTGATGGAAACAAAACCCTGCTTCCTTTCTCAGTTCAGGTACATCATGCGTTGGTGGATGGAGTGCATATCGGCCAGTATGTGGAAACACTGCAGATGATGATGGATGAAATCAGTTAAACGAAGTAAGACTCCCATTTAAAAGTTCAACCCAATGAAAGCACTGAAAGCAACAGAAAACATAACAATCAGAAATAACCTTATCAGAATTTCAAAGGGTCCTCAATTCAATATAAAAGGTGCCCCTTTCATTGCTATGGCAGCTCTGGCATGCTTCATCCTGGGGATTTCAGCCATTATTAACCTGGATATTCCGGCCGCAGTCGTATCTTTAATGGTTGGAATGATTTTATTGATCATTGCTTTGGATATAAGAGGAATTGAATTAAAGAGGGATACAAAAGAAATCAGGGAATACAAGGCGCTATTCTGTTGGAGGATCGGAAAATTTGCTTCTATGTCCGAATACAATGCCATTGGCCTGCTTCAGGAAAATGTGGTTGTTCGAACAACCAGATATTCGGATCATTCAACAGATACCTTTCATTATTACAGAATTTATCTAGTTGATGAAATAAACAATAAAGCCATATTTCTGGCAGAAATGAGTAACTTTCATAATGCTGATATCTTTGCCAAAAGAATCGCTGAATTAACAGGAATGACCTATGTCAACCTTCTTAAGAAAGGAATCCGGAAAGTCAGTATTGTATAATTTCCTGTTATTTATCCTGCCTGAATTTACAGGTTAAGTAATGAAGACAGATTATGCATACCTTTACATGAAATGAATTGATGTTATGAAATTCACCAGGGAGGACTATAATCAACGGATTGTTGATCAGGCAGGAAAAATTCCGGAGGATGAACCCGTTTTTTTGTTAAGGGCCCAGGATTTGTATGCCCCTTCGACCCTACGATTCTATGCAAAATTACTGGAAGATGACGGAAACCTCGAAATGGCAGAAGAATTGCGCGATCATGCGCGCCAAATGGTGGTCTGGCAAAAATCGGTCAGGGTGCATTTACCCGACAAATAATTTGATGATTTGATGATTTTTCTATTACTTTTGGGACATTGGGGACAATTGGGACAGGAGTGATTTATTGATTTGTTGATTGATTGTATTTTTATCGATTACCTGATTACCGATTACTGATTACCCGATTACCGATTACCCGATCACCCGATCACCCGATCACCCGATCACCGACTGCTCAACGATTACCTGATTACCAATCACCAGTTCCATGCACCAACCCCATACACACACCCACTTGTCCCTCGTCCCTTGTCACTTGTCACTTTTTCATTGTTCATTGTTCATTGTTCATTATAAAGTCCATCACCTCCCCCATCACGCGGTTGACTTCGGGAATAAGATGCTTATATTGAAGTATTTCCTCTGCATCCTGTATGTACCTGCCTTTTACCAGTTCATTCTTTCCATTTGCAATCATGGCTTCCAGACTGGCATTGGTTACTTCGAAATGAAACTGGAGTCCGATAACCCGGTTACCATATATAAACGCCTGGTTTTTGCATGCTTTTGATGTGGCCAATAAAATTGCTTTTTCAGGTAAATCAAACGTATCTCCATGCCAGTGAAACACTTTCAACGTATGGTTTTGCCTGGTCCTAAAGCAAGATCGCGTTTGCTCAGACGGCGTAAAAATAATATCAAACCAACCGATTTCTTTCGCATGGTTTTTGTAAACACGTGCCTTCAAAGAGGCAGCCAATAGTTGAGCCCCCAGGCATATTCCCAAAACAGGGATGTTATTTTCTATGGCAGAAGCTAGGGCTTCTTTTTCAGCAGTCAGCCAGGGATATTCCTTTTCATCGTACACGCCCATTGGACCGCCCATAACAACAAGACAATCGTAGGCGCCGGGAT
Source organism: uncultured Bacteroidales bacterium (assembly GCA_964615995.1). Taxonomy (GTDB): domain Bacteria; phylum Bacteroidota; class Bacteroidia; order Bacteroidales; family UBA10428; genus UBA5072. The sequence continues at coordinate 18,557 of CAZTSR010000013.1, read as the reverse complement.
CGGGAACAGGCTCGTTTTCATAAAACCGGGTGAAAGCTATTTTCACATCATGCCGCTTACACCAGACCAGAATATATCCGGGATCTTCATAAGGCACATGTTGAAAGAAATGGATGCGAAAGGACATGGGGTTCATTTTTAAGGTGCCTTCAAAATTACTCATAATTGGCTTTTCAATCAACAAATCAACCAATCAACAGATCATCGAATGATATGATTTTCCAATCATCAAATCAACAAACCTGCCTGCCGTCAGGCAGGTCATCAAATCAACCAATGATTTCCCCCTGCGCTTCGCTTCGGGGTTGTTTTAAATTTATACGGGGATGGCTTTCAAGCTAGCTTGAGCCATACCCCGTCGGGATTACTCGCTCCGCTCGTGATCTTGGGATTACTCGCTTCGCTCGTGATCCGCAGGGGGAGATCCCAGCAAAAGAATGAAAGGATGCACCCCTGCGCTTCGCTTCGGGGTTGTTTTAAATTTATACGGGTATGGCTTCAAGCAAGCTTGAGCCATACCCATATAAATTTAAAAACCCGGGCAGAGCCCGGGTGCATCCTTTCATTCTTTTGCGGAGGAAAAGGGATTCGAACCCCTGGTCCACCGTAAGGCGGACAACGGTTTTCAAGACCGCCGCATTCGACCGCTCTGCCATTCCTCCTTGAAGAGCCGCAAAATTACATATTTTTTCATTTTATGGTGCTTTTTTTATATAAAATGTTTACTTACCTTGATTTTGCTGAAAATAATTTCAACAATTTTCATATGACCCGCTCAAAATCATACATTCAGAGGTGTAAAATGATAAATCTATGTTTTATCTTGATTTTCTTTTCTTTAAATGTATTTACTTAATTTATTACTTTAATTTTTCGTCTGAAAAATCTTTAAATACTGACCTACTTATTAACAATTTTTCGCAACTCATTGAATATTTTTAGGGTCCGGAATTTGGAAGGCTTGAGAAATCCATTATATTTGTATAGGAAATTTGAAAATTTACTAACCCTAAAAAATTTTTAGTTATGAACAAAGCACAATTGATCGACGCCATTGCTGGAAACGCTGGTTTAACCAAGGCTGATGGTAAAAAAGCTCTCGATGCTTTCATTAAAGCTACCACAACCGCTCTGAAAAAAGGTGACCGTGTTGCTCTCGTAGGCTTTGGCTCATTCTCTGTTTCCAAGAGAAGTGCAAGAACAGGAAGAAATCCTCAGACTGGCAAGGAAATAAAAATTCCTGCTAAAAAAGTTGTTAAATTCAAAGCTGGTAGCGACTTATCAAACGTTGTAAAATAGTGTTGCCGCAATGATTTAAAGGGGAGCACATTTTTATGCTCCCTTTTTTTTTGCCGTTATGAAAGAAAACCTGATCGAATATCTGACCCCATTTATATCGGAGCGAAGAATTAAGCTTTTTGACACGGTCCTCAGCCAAAGAACCCGCTATATTACCATTGTTCTTGAGGACATCTATCAGGCACATAATGCCAGCGCTGTACTGCGCTCATGTGAGTGCTTCGGAATACAGGATGTGCACCTGATTGAAAATGTAAATGAATATCGGATCAGCCCCGAAGTAGCCCTCGGATCCAATAAATGGCTTTCCATTTACCGCTACAACCAGGGTGAAAACAACACCCGCCACACCCTTCAATCCCTTAAAAACAAAGGATACCGCATTGTGGCCACTTCACCCCACAAGAACGATTGCGACCTGGAAAATTTTAATTTAAATAAAGGTAAGGTTGCACTGGTAATGGGTTCTGAGCTTACAGGCTTATCTGAAAATGCCCTGGAAATCGCAGATGAGTTTGTTAAAATTCCAATGTCTGGTTTTACAGAAAGCCTTAATATCTCGGTTACTGCTGCCCTTTGCATTCACTTTCTTACGGGAAACCTCAGAAAGGATCCTTCCATTGAATGGCGAATTCCGGAAGATGAAAGAAAAGAAATCAAACTGGCGTGGTTGCGCAATTCTATTAAAGATTACGAGAGGATTGAAAAACGATTTCTGGAAGAAATCACCTATAAAAAGAAAGAAACCTAAAATCAACTGTTAAATATTTCAGAATTACTTTTTTTCATATATTTGATAACTATTTTGACGAATTTACGGATACTATTGACGAAAACATCTTTCTATGAATTGTATAATTATTGATGATGATCTGATGTCCAGAAAGATAATTGAGGAATTCATCTCAAGGACTGATCAACTTCGGCTCCTGGCTTCCTATGAGAATGCCGTTGATGCGATAAATGCCTTTAACGGTGATGAAGATATTGATATGATCTTCCTGGATATTGAAATGCCAGAGATGAGTGGAATCGACTTTTTGGAAACCCTTACAAACCCTCCCCAAATCATTATCATCTCGTCAAAAGATAAATATGCGCTTGATGCTTTTAACTATGATGTTACCGACTACCTGTTGAAACCCATATCATACAGCAGGTTCTTCAAAGCCATCAGTAAAGCCAATGTCCGCTTTAAAACCAAAGTGGATACAAAAGACAATGAGATCTTTATCAAAAAGAATTCAGCTCTTGTACGCCTGAAATACGAAGACATTCTTTGGGTAGAGGCACTGGAAAACTATGTAATATTTAACACCTTCAGTGAAAAATTCACCATCCATTTTACCATGAAGGCTGTTGAAACGAAGTTGCCTGCCAATAAATTCACCCGTGTGCACCGTTCCTTCATTGTTAATACAAGCAGGATCAACATCATTGAAGACAATTCGGTGATCGTAAAAACACAGGAAGGATCTAAAGCAATTCCTATTGGCAAATCATACAAAGACAAACTGCTGAAAGATATTAACCTGATTATTAAATAATCCCCGGTTTTCAACTCTTTTGCTCTTTTGCGGTTTATAGTGCATCGTTGCATGTGTATGAATGATCGAAAAATCATATTGACGCTTTTTGTAATCCTGTTTCCGCTCCTGAGCGCTTATACACAGGAAACGCTGCCTTCAATTGAAGCTCAGTTAAAGGATATACACAGCCGTATTTCAATCAAAAATCCGGATCAGGAGAATATACGCCTGAACGACTCTATTGCTAAAGTCCTTGAAAATGCGCTTCATCTTCCCGGCTCAATGGATTACCCTTTTGACAGTGTGGATTTTCTTGGAAAGATTACTTCTCCTGATAAAAAAATAAGGACGATCACCTGGAACCTCGAAATGAAAGGTGGTACTTTCAGATATTCAGGCTTCATATTGCACAAAATGAACGGCGATCAAGTCAAAGTCTATACACTATCTGATCAGAGTGCTGCAATTGCTGAACCTGAAAAATCTTTTTTAAAACCTGAACAATGGTATGGATGCCTGATCTATGACATTATAGAAGAGAAAATTGAAGGCCTCACCTGCTATTTTTACCTGGGCTATCACCCTGAAAGCATTTTTATCAATCAGAAAATGATCGACGTTTTCTGGTTTCACGATCAGGAAATTATTTTTGGTAAGCCTGTCTTTGATAATCAGAAATCCATGAACCACCGGATTATTTTCCGTTATTCTGCAAAGGCTCGTATGATGCTTACCTGGAATGATAATCTGAAGATGATTGTTTTTGACCATTTAATCCCTACACAACAATCCCAAACAGGAAATTATCAGTTTTATGTCCCTGATTTATCCTACGATGGATTGAAATTCGAAAAAGGCTTTTGGGTTACAAAAGAAAATTTGGATGTCAGAAACTAAGAGCAGTCGTTTTTTAAATAATTGCTCCGCACATTTGCAAATGTTTACCCCCGTCATTGCTGAAAATTGAGCCTGACAAACCAGGAATGTACACAGCAAAATGAACATGTAAATTACTTTACCCATAACACAGGCTTTTAGATGTATCATGATGCCATTTTAGAAATATTTTAATACAAAATCCTAACAGGAGATACATTTCAGTTCTGACTAATTGACAGGTTTCCCTTTACGGCATAATCTTTGATTTTTGGCAGCATAGAAAATAAATATTTGTTGAATCCTTAAAAATATACGACCATGCAGAAAGGTAAAATTGGCGTTACCACCGAAAACATTTTTCCCATTATTAAAAAATTCCTCTATTCCGATCATGAGATATTTCTGAGAGAATTGGTTTCGAATGCTGTGGATGCGACACAAAAGCTTAAAACCCTTGCCAATATGGGTGATTTTAAAGGCGAGCTTGGCGATCTTACCATTCAAGTAAAACTGGACAAAAAAGAGAAAACACTGACCATTTCAGACCAGGGGATTGGAATGAATGCTGAAGAAGTAGACAAGTATATCAATCAGATTGCCTTTTCAAGTGCTGAAGACTTCCTTGAAAAATACAAAAATCAGGCAGCCAATATTATAGGTCATTTCGGACTGGGCTTTTATTCTGCATTTATGGTTTCTGAAAAGGTTGAAGTAATCACACGCTCCTATTTACCCGATTCCAAGGCAGTAAAATGGACCTGTGACGGATCACCGGACTATCAGCTCGAAGAAACAGAAAAGGCAACCAGGGGCACCGACATCATCCTCCATATTGAAAAAGAGTCTGAAGAATTCCTGGAAGATCCCCGGATTGATGGAATCCTGAATAAATATTGCAAGTTCCTTCCGGTTCCAATTGGTTTTGGTAAAAAGACCGAATGGAAAGACGGCAAATCTGTTGAACTGGATGAAGATAAAATCGTCAACAACTCAATTCCTTTATGGACCAAAAAACCGGCTGATGTAAAGGATGAGGATTATAAGGCATTCTACCATGAACTCTATCCCATGGCTGAAGAACCCCTGTTCAATATTCATTTGAATGTGGATTATCCTTTTAATCTGACAGGGATTCTCTATTTCCCGAAAATAAAAAGCAATTTCGACATTCAGAAAAATAAAATCCAGTTATACAGCAACCAGGTATTTGTTACCGACTCTGTGGAAGGAATCGTACCTGAATTTTTGACATTGTTGCATGGTGTTCTGGATTCACCCGACATTCCGCTGAACGTATCCAGAAGCTACCTGCAAAGCGACTCCAATGTTAAAAAGATATCCAGCCATATTACCAAAAAGGTGGCAGACCGGCTTCAGGATATTTTCAAAAACGACAGGGAACAGTTTGAAAAGAAGTGGGATGACCTGAAACTCTTCATCATCTATGGAATGATTTCTGAAGAGAAATTTTACGATCAGGCCTCCAAATTTGCATTATTCAAGAGTATCGAAAACAAATACTTCACCTTTGAAGAATACGAGAAACTGATCCATGACAACCAAAGAGACAAGAACAAAACACTCATTTACCTTTATACAACCGATAAAGAAGCACAATACAGTTACATTGAGGCTGCAAAAAACAAGGGCTATGATGTTTTGGTGCTAGATGGTCATCTCGATATGCATTTTATCAACCAGCTCGAAAGCAAGTTTAAAGAATCCCATTTTGTCAGGGTTGACAGTGATGTCATTGAACGGATCATCCAGAAAGATGAACAACGCGAATCCAAACTCACTTCAGATCAACAAAATGAGTTGAGGCCTGTTTTTGAAAGCCAACTACCGGATCATAAAGCCCGGTTTTCTGTGTCGTTCGAAAATCTTGCAGATACGGATCAACCCATTATGATCACCCAAATGGAATTCATGCGCCGGATGAAAGACATGTCTCAAATTGGCGGAGGCATGAATTTCTATGGAGAGTTACCTGATCAGTATAACGTAGTAGTGAATGCGAACCATCCTTTAGTGACGAGAATCCATGAAGAAAAGGAAAAGAAATCGCGCAAGGAACTGGATAAAATAGCAGAAAAGCTGAAACCTCTTACCGAAAGCAAGGAAGAACTCGAGAAATCGAATAAGGATAAGAAAGAGGAAGAGATTGAACAGCCTGATAAAGACAGGATTGAAGAGTTGAATAAGAAAATCACCGAATTTGAAGAGAAGCGTAATGACATCCTGAAAAAATTCGGGTCGGACAATAAGATTGTACGCCAGCTTCTTGATATCGCCCTGCTTTCAAACAACATGCTGAAGGGAGAAGAGCTGAATAAGTTTGTAAAGAGAAGCATCGATTTGCTCTGAAAATTCTGTTGATCACTATAAAAAGAGGAAAGTTTTACTGCTTTCCTCTTTTTTTTGATTCCATGCTGATCATATCCACATATTTGCTATTTTGACGGCAAAATCACGACGCGATGAAATCTGTCGTATGGATTATTTTTCTGTTTATTGCTTTAAATGCGGCATCCCAAAAAAGGGTGAGCATGAACCATTATACAGCATCTGACGGATTATCATCCAATATCGTACGTTGTATTTTTCAGGACAGCAGGGGATTTATCTGGGCAGGAACGGAAGGCGGAGGACTGAATAAATTTGACGGATATCGCTTTACGATATATGATTACCGCAGTGATAATCCGCATTCCTTAAGCAATAGTCAGGTTTATGCCATGGCCGAAGATCAGGATGGAAACATCTGGGTAGGCACACATAACGGTTTAAACAAACTTGATGTAAAAACCGGAAGATTTCAAAGATTCTTTAATGACCCGTTACAGGCCAACAGTCTGAAAAGCAACCGGGTTTCAGCATTGTATGTCGATAAGGATAATGTTTTGTGGATAGGGACGTTTCTGGGGCTCCAAAAACTCGATATTCAAAAGAACAGGTTTACCGATTACTCCGATAAAATGACCAACCAGGATGGTCGACCCGAAAAAACGGTCAATACCATCGTTGAGGATTCCAAAGGCAACCTCTGGCTGGGTGTTTGGTGGGGCGGCCTCAAGAAGTTCTCAAAAGCCACCGGCGTCTTTACTGATTATTATGCTGATCCAAAAAATCCGGATGGCTTGCTCAATAACAATGTACTGTCACTTTGTATAGATCGTTCAGACAATCTTTGGATCGGAAATCATACCGGAGGTCTGAGAAAATTCTCAATCCTTACCGGACAGTTCCTTCCTTTAAAAAAGCCTGAAAAGAATGTCAGCATATGGGGTATTTGCACGGATGGCGAAGGCCGTATCTGTTATACACGTGCCGGAATCGGATTTGTAAATACCACAACCAATCAATTTGAAACACGCGACTATTCAAAAGATGAGCCTGAAGGAATTTCCTCAGGATATCACTATGCCGTATTTACCGATCGTGCGGGAATGCTATGGCTGGGATCTACAGAAGGACTTTCTTTCTACAGTCCGCTTAATAAGCGCTTTGCTTCTTATCTCAAATTGATTGATAATAAAAAAAGGTATTACATCACCACTTTTTATAAGAGACCCGAAAAACAGGAAATCTGGTTTGGAACCTTTGGGAATGGAATTATCCGGTTGAATGAAAACACCGGAAAAACGCTCAGAATATATTATGGTAACAATGACGACCAGTCGTTGCCGGATAATTTCATTACGCATATAAAAGGTGACTCTAAAGGCCGGATTTGGATTGCATCCGGAAACGGTATTACAATTGTGGATGAAAATACAGGGAAAACCATTTCAACTTATTATCACAATCCGCAAAAACCCAGCGCTTCAAATGCTGTTTTGGGCAACAATGATTTTATGTTTCTGGAAAATGACAGCATCCGGATTTTCGACGTCATTCACAATAAAGAATATTCATTTCCGGCATCAGGACCCACTGCCCTGCCAGGCCGTGCAGTTACTTCGGTTTTCAGGGACAATGATTCATCCATCCTCATCGGGACGAACGCCGGATTGGTGCAATTCAATGAAAATACTAAAACCAGAGCGGTTTTTGGAAATTCATGCCATAGCATCTCAGGTGAAGCCATACGATCAATCTATCGCGACTATAAAGGCTTGTTATGGGTGGGAACCCAAAACGGACTCAATAGGATGGATCCGGTCAGCAAATGTTTTGTGCGCACAGCAGATGACATCAGCAGCCATTCGATTAACATCATTGCGGAAGATGCAAATGAAAATCTCTGGCTGCTTAGTGAAAAGGGGCTCACAAAATACAATCCTGCAAACAACAGCTACCGGCATTATGATGAAAATGACGGACTCAATGCGGTAACCTGCTTATATAAAACCGATAACGGCATCTTCTACTCTAACAGAAACCGTGAAGGTTATTACAGATTCAATCCGGATAGTATTCTGGATAATATGCAGAAGTCGCCTGTTTATATCACCCGGTTCTTTCTGTTCAACAAAGAGGTTCCGGTATCATCGGAAAATAACGAAACACCCTTGAAAACAGACATCCTGAACGCTCAGGAGATTGTTCTTAAGTACAATCAGTCGGTCATCAGCTTTGAATTCACGGCTCTGAACTACCTGACCACCGCAAAGAATGAGTTTTATTACAAGTTGGAAGGTTTTGATCATGATTGGTATAGAACAGACGCATTACACCGGTTAGCCACATATACCAATTTAAGTGCCGGCAATTATATTTTCAGGGTTAAAGCGGCCAACAGCGATGGCATCTGGAGTGAGAATACTGCAGAGCTCAGGATTAAGATATTGCCCCCACCCTGGAAAACATGGTGGGCCTATCTGATTTATGGTTCGCTGATCGTGGGAACGCTGGCATATTTTAGAAACAACCTCATTCAGCGCGAAAAACTGAAAAATCAGTTGAAGATGGAGGCACTGGAATATGAACGAAAAATTAAAATGGATGAAATGAAAATGCGTTTTTTTGCCAACATTTCGCATGAATTCCGCACTCCGCTAACATTAATTCTGGCTCCCCTGCATGCCATATTGCAAAGAGCAGCACAGCATTCCGATCAGCAGATTTCTGAACATGCAGGGCTTATTCAACGCAATGCAGGCCGACTTTCTGACCTCATCAATCAATTGCTCGACCTGCAAAAACTGGAATCCAACAGTCTGAAACCTGAGATTTGTGAAGGCAATATTCAAACATTTATTCAGGCCATTGGAAATCAGTTTTCACCGTTAGCCGAACAGAAAAACATCCGTTTTCTGATTGCATCAGAATCTGATGAAATTATGGGATGGTTTGATCCGGATAAAACTGAAAAAATCATTACAAACTTGCTTTCCAATGCCTTTAAATTCACAAAGAATGCTGTATCTCTCACAATGAAACAGGAGCATGATCGGCTTTGTATAAAAGTAGAGGATAATGGCAAAGGAATTCCATCAGAACATATCGGTCGCATCTTTGAAAGATTTTATCATGTGGATGATGCATCTCAGCGCATTCAGGAAGGGACAGGAATTGGACTGGCACTGGTAAAAGAAATGACCACCCTTTTAAACGGATCCATTCATGTGGCAAGCGAGGTTGGTCGCTTTACCTGTTTTACCCTTCACCTGCCACTAAACCGCGATTCGTTTACCCATTATGCCATCAGAAATATTCCTTCTGCTCCCAATGGATCATATATCCGGATTGATACCGCACCTGCTGTTGTAAACACGGATGAAATGACATCAGGAGGCGATAACCCTTTAATTCTTATTGTTGAAGATAACAGTGATCTGCGCCATTTCCTGACCCTGGTACTATCTCCGTTCTATAAAGTCGTTGAGGCCGCAAATGGAAAAGATGGCCTTAAAAAAGCTTACGAATTCATTCCCGATCTGATCATCAGCGACATCATCATGCCTGAAATGGATGGCGTGGAAATGGTTCAGGTATTAAAAAATGAACTGTCCACCAGTCATATACCCATTATTCTGCTTACTTCACTTTCATCTGCAGACAATAAGCTCAAAGGCCTTGCGATCGGAGCCGATGATTACATCACCAAACCCTTTAATGAGGATATACTGCTGCTGAAAATCTCCAATATCATCAGGCAAAGAAACCGGCTTCAGCACTTTTTTGCATCCAAATACGGACTGCGAAGCGAACGGGAATTTCAGCTTAAAGATCCTGTCGTTGAAAGAATGGATGAAGTCTTCATTGAAAAAATGGCATCTATTATCGAAGCCCATATTGATCATCCGGAATTTACCAACGAATCGCTGGCAGAAAAACTTGGATTATCCGTTGCTGTGCTTTACAGAAAAACCAACGCATTAATAAATTGTACACCTGCCGATTTTATAAGAGACCTTAAGGTTAAAAGGGCCATTCAATTATTGAAAACCGGAACATTGAAAGTGTCAGAGGTTGCTGCTCAGGTTGGCTTTGATGATCCTCATTACTTCAGCAAGTGGTTTAAAAAGAACGTGGGCAGAACGCCTTCAGAAATTTTGCCCGTTTAGGAACATACATCTTTTTTTTGTACCTTCATTTTTCTTTCATCAGATAGGTTTTTACCCATCTAAAGATAGTTTTTCACCATTTCAGTTTTTACTATTCATTCTACTTTTAACCAGAATACAAATGTTTAGGAGTGAGCAGTCAATTTACCGGGATCAAATAAAACATATACATATCCATCCATGAAACATTTAGCACTGTTATTTTTTGTTCTATTGAGTGTGCAAACCATTGCACAGGAATATTCCAATGCCTGGAAAGATGTAAACTATGCTGGCGACACCATGGTTTACCATAATCTTGATATTTATCTGCCCAAACAACAGCAGCAAACTTACCCGGTAATCATATCTGTATATGGAAGTGCCTGGTTTGCGAATAATTTAAAAGGTGCTGACCTTAAAATATTGGGTAAACCATTGCTTGAAGCAGGTTTTGCTGTTGTTACACCAAACCATCGCTCCAGCATGGATGCTAAATTTCCGGCACAGATTCATGATATTAAAGCTGTAATCCGCTTTGTAAGAGCCAACGCTGAAAAGTACCATTTGGATACTACATTTATAGGCATCACGGGCAGCTCTTCCGGGGGAAATATGGCTGCCATGGCAGGTACATCACGTAATGTAATAAAATACACTCTTGGCTCCGAGATCATTGAAGTAGAAGGCAATTTAGGATCTTTTACAGGTTATAGCAGTTCTGTGGATGCGGTAGTTGACTGGTTTGGACCTACCAATATGCTGATGATGGATTCATGCGGCGGAACCGACTTTAAACATAACGATGCAAAATCTCCTGCGTCAGCCTATATCGGAGGTCCCATTCAGGAGTATCAACAAAAAACATTGCTGGCAAGTCCTACCACCTATGTTGATGCCAACGATCCCCCATTTCTCATTTTCCATGGCGACAAAGACAGGGTTGTCCCTTATTGCCAAAGTGAAACCTTATATGAAACCCTGAAAAAATCAAATGTACCGGTCAGATTTGTGCTGGTACCGGGTGGACAACACGGTCCGGTTACCCAGGCAGAACCCAACCTGAAGATAATGGTTGATTTTTTCCTGGATGAATGCGCAAAGAAAAAGAAAGCCCTTTAATAAAGCTATTTTAATGAATTCACAAAACAGACTATAACAACCCCATTAAATCTTGATAGTAATGAAAAAGTTTCTGATCAGCCATATTCTTGTTTTCTCGTTATGCTTAAGCAGCATAGCACAGATTACTCCTGCTCCAAAAGGCTTTGATGTTATCCGTCCTGGCATTGCCCATGGAAAGATTGATTCCATAATATACCCTTCTAAAACGGTTGGCGTAAGCAGAAAGGCATTGATATACCTTCCTCCGGGATACAATGCAAGCGTAAAGTATCCGGTGCTGTACCTGCTTCATGGTATAGGAGGTGATGAAAAGGAATGGTTAAACGGTGGCAATCCACAGGTGATTCTCGATAATTTGTTTGCAGAAAAGAAGATTGTACCTATGATCGTGGTACTTCCCAATGGCAGGGCTATGAAAGATGACCGGGCCACCGGAAACATTTTTACTCCTGATAAAGTGGAGGCTTTTGCCACTTTTGAAAAAGACCTGCTGAAAGATTTGATCCCCTACGTGGAGAAAAAATTTCCGGTTATAAAAAACAAAGACAGTCGCGCTATTGCCGGCCTTTCCATGGGTGGAGGTCAATCACTGAATTTCGGTCTGGGAAATCCCGACGTATTCGGATGGGTAGGTGGATTCTCATCAGCACCCAATACAAAAGTTCCGGAGCAGCTTATGCCCAATCCGCAGGCCAGCAAGGAAAAACTGAAACTTTTGTGGATTTCATGCGGTGACAAGGACAACCTGATCACATTCAGCCGCCGTACGCATGAATATATGAATAAGAACAATGTTCCTCATATTTACTATATAGAGCATGGGTATCATGATTTCAAGGTATGGAAAAACGGCTTGTACATGTTCTCTCAGCTGCTGTTCAAACCAGTTGATCCATCAACCTTTGAAGCAATCAATAACGCCGGAACTCCTGCAGAAAGCAATGTCAGATCGGCCCAATATCCGCAGATAACGCCAGACAGCCGTGCCATTTTCCGCACAAAGGCTCCTGAAGCACAGAAAGTGCAGCTTGACCTGGCTAAGAAATATAATATGAAGAAAAACAGCGAAGGCATTTGGGAAGTAACCACTGATTCATTAACGGAAGGATTCCATTATTATTCCCTGATTATTGACGGCGTTGCAGTGGCAGATCCTGCAAGTGAATCCTTTTATGGAATGGGTCGCATGGCCAGCGGCATTGAAGTGCCTTTTGCCGGTGATCATTACTATACCATCCGCGATGTACCCCATGGTGATATCAGAATCAAACGTTATTACTCCAATGTATTGCACACATGGCGCCAATTTTACATATACACACCAGCCGGATATGATGAAAATGTAAGTGAAAAATACCCTGTATTATACATTCAGCATGGTGGAGGAGAAGATGAACGCGGTTGGGCAATCCAGGGCAAAACAGACATCATCCTGGATAACCTGATTGCAGAGAAAAAGGCCGTTCCCATGATTATTGTTATGGCTGACGGAAATATACCCTCATCAGGTTTTGGTGAAGACGCTTTAAAAGTATTTCAGGAAGAACTCATGAAAAGCGTCATTCCTTTTGTTGAAAAAACATACCGCGTGAAAACCGGAGCACCGAACAGAGCTCTGGCCGGATTATCAATGGGAGGTCTGCAAACGTTGTATGTTGGAATCTATAATACATCTGAATTTGCCTACCTGGGTGTTTTCAGTTCCGGATGGTTGCGTAACCTGCATGATGAAATGGCCGGACGCCAGTATGAATTCATGAAAAACAACGCGGACCAGATCAATAACAACCTGAAGCAATTCTGGTTATCCATGGGCGGCAAAGAAGATATCGCCTATGAAAACTGCAAGATCATGCGCGCAAAATTTGATGAAATGAACATCAAATATGCTTACAGTGAGTATCCGGGTGGACACACATGGCCTGTATGGAGAAACAACCTGTACAATTTTGCTCAATTGCTGTTCAAATAAAGACCAGAATGATGAGATATTTCAGAAGAACAGGAAAAAAACAGCATACCATCATACAGAGTCTGTTGATTGCCGGTTTGTTATTATCATTTAATCCGGCAATCCATTCACAAAAGGCTCCTGCCGGTAAAAAAATCAGCACCGACTTATTTGGGTTGTTTTTTGAAGATATCAATTACGCTGCCGATGGCGGATTGTATGCTGAACTCATTCAAAACCGATCGTTTGAATACATTCCAACCGAACAAAAAGGATGGAATCCCTTTTCATTCTGGGATTATACCACCACTGATTTTTCATACGGCACCATCAGCGTGGAAACCAGGGAACCCATTCATCCTAACAACCCGCATTATATGGTGCTCACCATTGAACACCTCCATAATGATAAAGGAGGCGTGGGAATGAAAAATTACGGGTTTGACGGCATTGTTGTGAGATCAGGTGCTTCATACAACTTCTCTGCCTTTATACGGCAACTGTCTGCTCAGCCTGTTTCAATCACCGTTAGTCTTCAGGATAAAAGCGGAAAGATATTGGCTGAGAACACATTTCCGACATCATCGGGCGACTGGACAAAATATACCACAACGCTGACTTCTTCAGTTGATTGCGACAGCGCTGTTCTGTTGATGTTAGCCACTTCCAGGGGGAAAATTGCAGTTGATGTGGTTTCCCTGTTTCCTGAAAAAACTTTTAAAAACCGGCCCAATGGATTAAGAGCTGATCTTGCCCAGGTGCTGGCAGATATGAAACCTGCATTTATCCGTTTCCCCGGTGGTTGCCTCGTCCACGGAGATGGCCTTCATAATATGTACCGCTGGGAAAACACCATTGGTCCTGTTGAACAGCGCAAGGAACAAAGAAATATCTGGGGTTACCATCAAACAGCAGGCCTTGGCTATTTTGAATATTTTCAGTTCTGTGAAGATATAGGTGCCAAACCTTTGCCTGTATTGCCGGCTGCAGTGAGCTGCCAGAATTCAGGCGGAACACACCGGATCGGAGGCACAGGTCAACAGGCGCTGCCTATTGAAAAAATGGATGATTATATTCAGGAAGTACTGCATCTGATTGAATGGGCCAATGGTCCCGCTACTTCTGAGTGGGGATCAAAAAGAGCTGCTGCCGGGCATCCTGAACCTTTTCACCTGGAATATCTGGGAATTGGAAATGAAGACAAAATGACCCCGGAATTCCTTGAACGTTTTAAAATGATCTATCAGGCCGTTCATGAGAAACATCCCGAAATCAAAATTATCGGAACAGCAGGACCTTTTTATAAGGGAACTGATTTTGAGAAAGGATGGGATTTAGCACATGAGCTTAAATTTCCCATTATTGATGAGCATTACTATACGAACCCCGACTGGTTTATATCAAATCAATGCCGCTACGATTCATACAACCGTAATGCATCACAAGTTTACCTGGGAGAGTATGCCTCATGGGGCAATAAAATGATCAACGCCATAGCAGAAGCTGTATATATGATATCCCTGGAACGTAACGGTGATGTGGTAAAAATGGCTTCTTATGCACCCATGCTGGCAAAGAAGGGCTTTACCCATTGGAAAACTGATATGATCTTCTTTGATAATGTGAATATCAGCCTCACTCCAAATTATTATGTACAGAAAATGTTTTCTGTTAACAAGGGAGATACCTATTACAACAACGTGATTCATTGGGAAACCAATGACACATTGCGTGCAGCATCGTGTGTAACGGACAGTAAAAGCGGAGATATTATTCTGAAGCTTGCAAATGCGGGTAAACAACCTGCAAAAATGAGTATAAACCTCTCTATTTTTAAATCGATACAGCCAGGTGCAACCATCACAGTTGTGTCAGGAGACGCAGAGGCTGAAAACACTTTTGAAAGCCCCAAAAAAGTGATTCCTGCTGATGCTGAAATGAAGGTAAGCAAATCCTTTGATTATAATGCTCCGGCTATGTCGCTATCTGTGATTCGAATTAAAACCAAAAAATAACCGGTACATGAAGAAACTCCTTTTGATCATTGGACTGTTAATACCGGTAGTTTTCATAGACCTGCAAGCCCAAACAGGAGCCAAAAACCCTGTGATATATGCTGATGTTCCCGACATGTCGATGATCCGTGTTGGTGATACCTATTATATGAGCAGTACAACCATGCATATGAGTCCGGGTGTTCCGATTATGAAGTCGAAAGACCTCATAAACTGGACGCTGGTGAATTATGCCTATGACATCCTGGATGATGTAGACTCCCTGAATCTGAAAAATGGCAAAAGTTCCTATGGCAGAGGAACATGGGCAAGCTGCATCCGTTACCATGGGAATACCTATTATGTATCAAGCTTTTCATCTACAACCGGCAAAACTTACATATACAGCACATCAGATATTGAGAAGGGACCCTGGAAAAAAATATCCTTTGCACCCTCTTATCATGACCATACCCTGTTTTTTGATGAAAATGGCCGGATATACATGATTTATGGGAATGGAAGACTTAACATAGCAGAATTGAAGGAAGACCTTTCCGGCGTTAAACCCGGAACTGACAGGGTTCTTATTGAAAATGCAAGTCGCCCTGCCGGAGAAAACATCATGCTTGGCGCAGAAGGATCCCAGCTTTTTAAAGTCAATGGCAAATATTACCTGTTCAATATCACCTGGCCCAGGGGCGGTATGCGCACTGTAGTTGTACACCGGGCAGATAACATTGAAGGACCTTATCAAGGCCGGGTAGTTTTGCAGGATCTTGGCGTTGCACAAGGTGGAATGATTGACACACCTGATGGAAGATGGTTTGCCTACCTGTTTCGTGATTTCGGATCCGTGGGCCGCATCCCTTATCTGGTGCCTATGAAATGGGAAAATGGCTGGCCCGTCTTGGGTGTTGACGGCAAGGTACCTGAAAATCTGCAGCTTCCTAAGAGCAAAGGATTAATTCCCGGCATCGTTGCTTCTGATGAATTCAGCAGGAAAAAGAAAGATGCCGCTCTTCCCCTGGTTTGGCAATGGAATCACAACCCGGATAATTCACTATGGTCGGTTTCCCAAAGAAAAGGCTTCCTGAGATTAACAACCGGCAGAATAGACACATTATTTGAATTCGCCCGGAACACACTCACACAGCGGACTTATGGACCCAAATGTTCAGGATCTGCCATGCTGGATATATCAGGCATGAAAGAAGGCGATTTTGCAGGACTTTGTCTTTTGCAAAAGAAATTTGGCCAGGTGGGCGTTCAAATCCATAATGGCAGTGCATTCGTGGTAATGATCAATGCTGAATCACGCAGACCGGTTGAAATTGAAAAAATTCCGCTTCAGCAAAAAACAGTGTACCTGAGAGCTGATTGTGATTTTACAGATAGAAAAGACCTGGGAACATTTTTTTACAGCGTCGATGGCAAAAGCTGGAAGCAGATCGGAAACACCTTACATATGCAATATACGTTGATGGAGCATTTTATGGGATACCGGTTCGGACTTTTTATGCTTGCATCAAAAAATACCGGAGGTTATGCTGATTTTGATTTCTTCCGTATCCATGATTGAATGAATAATAAGGAATGAATAGTAGATTAACAAATAAGTAGTATGTGGATGAACCCTGGAATGTTGGGTAATTAATTACGCTGACATTCCAGGTATTTTTAACATTAACCTTGAACCCTATGAAAAGAAACATAGAAAAAAAACGTCTGGTAGTGCTTTTAAGCATAGTTGCCTTATTTGTTTGCAGCTTTTCTTTTGCGCAGAACCCCATTGTCCGGGATCAGTATACGGCAGATCCGACAGCCCGGGTTTTTAACGGAAAGGTATATGTATATCCGTCACACGATATTTTTGCTGTTGAAGGAAAAGGCAAACCCGGCTGGTTTTGTATGGCAGATTACCATGTATTCTCATCTGAAAACCTGGTAGATTGGACAGATCATGGTATGATTGTGAGTCAGTATAGTGTTCCCTGGGTTGATTCCACATCCTACAGCATGTGGGCTCCCGACTGTGTGTATAAAAATGGAAAATATTACTTCTATTTTCCGGCAAACAATAAAAACCTGGTCCGTAATGGAAGAAAAATGTTTTCCGTTGGCGTGGCCATTGCAGACAAACCCGAAGGACCATATATTCCCCAGGAAAACCCGATAGCCGACGTACCGGGTATTGACCCCAATGTATTTATTGACAAAGATGGCCAGGCCTATTTGATCTGGGCCATGGGGAAAATTTTCATAGCAAAATTGAAAGACAACATGCT
Organism: uncultured Bacteroidales bacterium; assembly: GCA_964615995.1. Lineage (GTDB taxonomy): Bacteria > Bacteroidota > Bacteroidia > Bacteroidales > UBA10428 > UBA5072. The sequence continues at coordinate 1,001 of CAZTSR010000013.1, read as the reverse complement.
TGAACTCGCTTCTGAACCTCAGGAAATCAAAGAGCTTCCTGCAAAAGGACTTAAAGAAGGTCCCTTTCTTTTTGAACGGAATGGTATTTATTATATGACATACCCACATGTGGAAAACACCATTGAAAGGATGGAATATGCCATTGGCGACAATCCCATGGGTCCATTTAAATATGCAGGTGTTATTATGGATGAATCACCCATGAACTGCTGGACCAATCATCAGTCGTTTATTGAATACAAAGGTCAGTGGTATATGTTTTACCATCAGAATGCATTATCTCCAAAGTTCGACAAGAACCGGGCCATATGTGTTGACAGCATGTTTTTCAATGCCGACGGAACCATTCAGAAGGTCACCCCTACCCTTCGTGGTGTGGGACTCACCCCGGCAAATTCAAAAATCCAGATTGACAGATATACTGCAATAAGTCCATCAGGCATATCGGTGGAATTTAATGATACAGCCAACCGGTTCATGGGATGGAAAACACGATTCACCGAACCCAAATCATGGGTAAAATACAATGCAGTTGATTTTGGAAAGAAAGCACCCAAGTCAGTCATGGTAAGTGCCTCCTCAGAAAAAGGAGGAACCGTCGAGATCCGTCTCAACAATGTGGACGGACTGCTGATTTCAACCATTCAAATTCCTGCAGGTAAAGAAACAACGCATAAAGCCAAAGTACTGAAAAAACAAAAAGGGATTCAGAATCTGGTTGTGGTATCAACCGACAATCAGTCGGTGGAAATTGACTGGGTGGAATTTGGGAAGAAGTAAGAGGTGAAGAAGTGAAGAGGTAATTATGAATTATGAATTATGAATGGAACTCCCGATTACCGATACCGATTACCGATTACCGATTACCGATTACCGATTACCGATTACCGATTACCGATTACCGATTACCGATTACCGATTACCGATTACCGATTACCGATTACCGATTACCGATTACCGATTACCGATTACCGATTACCGATTACCGATTACCGATTAC
>CAZTSR010000012.1:0-117770 GCA_964615995.1 uncultured Bacteroidales bacterium | reverse complement strand
TCTTAATCTATAGCTGCAAATACCATTATGATAAGTAATAACATACTAAGCCTAAAGGCCGGTCATACGCAATTGCCGGGCCTAGGGGTTGCTCATGTTGGTTCATTTGCTTATCTTTTGGGTAAACCGGCCCGCCTTCGCTGCGCTACGGACGGGCAAAGCACGAAAGCACTCTGAAGCGGCAACTGCCCATACCTGAGAACGTCGCCAAACATCGTGAAGAAAGCTTTCATATGTAACATAACACTTCGATAAACCGTCTAAGCATTAAAACTGATTTATGAAAACTAAAATTATAATTCTGATTTTATTTACTACGATAAGTAAATTATCCATAGGACAAATTACTATGTTGCCTATAGATTCGTTATATCTAAGCAAAATAGAAGAATTTTATAAAAATGCAGATCAACTTCGCAATAATGCCTGGCCAGGCATGACTCTTTCGCCAATTTGTATTTTTCGAAAAAACGGCCCAGCTTTTCTCTATAATCATCCAAATCCTCCTGAAACATTAAAAAAAGTCAGAGATAATCTTTATATGGGTTCTCAGGCTGAATTGCAAATACTAGGTGCAACACAGGCTGAAATTAATGGTGTCTCAACAGCCATAAATAGCTATGATCTACCAAGTTATTCTTCTGCTGAAGAAGCATTTGCTGAGCTGTTTCATGAATTGCATCATGCCTATCAATTTAAAAGTGTAGTCAGTATAAAAACGCCTGATAATCCGGTTACTTTGTTGCTTTACCCGGAAAATTATAAAAATGATGCATTAAAATTAACTGAGCAAAAACTATTTTATTCCTTATGCTTTTGCGATGATGAAAAGGAATTTAAAGCGTTGCTGAGTCAAATAAATCACATCAGGGTGAATCGTGAGACCATAATTGGGAAAAAGTTCATTGATTATGAAAAAGATGTGGAAAGCCTGGAAGGACCAGCCTTTTATTGTCAGTCACTGTATTACAAAGAATATGCAAACGGTAACAGTGCCTTGAAAAATAATTATATTCAGAAAGAGTTCTTCGGAGTTTTAAATACCCCTTATTATGGTCGCGATAAACTAAGATACAGACATCTGGCATCTGGGATGGCTATGTGCTATATCCTTGATAAGTATAAGCAAAACTGGAAAAAGGAATACTATTCGTCAGACATAAAACTATATGATTATTTTATCGCTCAATTCAACATCGAAAAAACTATTTCGCCAGAAATAGAAATTGATTATGCTTTAAGCGACTATCATACTCAATTGTTAATAGATAATCATACCAAAAACTTAAATCAATTTAACAATCAGAAAGGGATAAAGGTTATCCTTAATTTTAATAAAACACCACAATTTAGTGGTTTTGATCCCATGAACGCCGAAGCTATAAATGACAGCACTGTATTACATTCAACTTTGCTTAAGCTTAAAGGAGATCTTAATAACGAGTTTTTCATTACGAGATGGCCTGTTATTACTTATTTTACTGAACAAATATGGTATGTTAACAGCGTTATACTTTTCATTCCGGAAAATGAAATTGATTTTTCTGATAGCAAAAGGATCGTATTAAAAAATGAAAATCTGCTGATCAATTGGGAAGGTACCATAAAAAACAGAAGTAAAAATGAGGTTTTGTTTAACTGTGAATAGATAAAACTACCTTTGACAACACAGTGTATACATGATGCGGGTTTCAGAGCAATTTGCATGTTCAGAGCTTGCTGGTTAGGACCGTAATAGCTGATAATAAAGCGCCCACGAACTCCCGCACATTGCATACACTCACCATTGTGCGTCATGGAAACATAAATAAATAAATTCAAGGAAAAACCTGGAGATGAAATAAAATCAAAGTATTCAAAATATGGCCAGGCATTTTAATCTGCTCGGAACAAAATCTCGTATGAGTAAAATAGGCAACAAACTATGTCAATAATTTCCTTAATCGGTTCAGTACAGGCCTTATTTTACCTGGTATTATTTCAATCGAAACCCAAAAAATCGTTAAGTGATTATCTGTTAATGGCATTCACTTTACTATTAGGGGCCATCTTTTTCGACCAGTATTTACGGAACACAAACTTTTATGAGCTACATCCGCAATATTGGGGAATCACTTATTGTTTCCCCATTTTAACAGCACCATTATTGTATTTTTATGTGGTTCTGATCACGCAGGCTGAACAAAAATTTAAACCCTGGTTTTGGCTATTAACACTTCCATTCTTTGTTTTTCTTACCTATTATTTGGCAACTTACTATTTTTTGCCGACTGACAAAAAAAGTGCTTATTTCCATTTGGCAACTGCCAAACCCTGGGCAATGGTTTATGCAGGAGAATTTTTCCTGGTATTTAGTGGCCCGGTTTACTCGGTTTTGGGTTTGTTCAGATTAAAGCGACATATTAAAAATATTGAAGGTAGTTTTTCATACACGAAAGGAATTGATTTAAGCTGGTTGAAAGTGATATTCATTGCGATAGTTGCAGTGAATGTAATCGGAGTTTTATTAAATATTTTCAGTGATATCTACCCGCTTTTTACTTATCAAACAGGTGACAATATCATGCATTCATTAAATGTATTATTAATCTTCTTTATTGGTTATTACGGATTTAAGCAGGCATTAATTTATCCTTCGGGTATGGCAAAACCAGAACCGATAAAAAAGGAACAATTGGAAGAAATGCGATTGCCTGGAAATCCCGAACCAACTCCTAAATATGTAAAATCAGGACTTCAGGATAATGACGTTAATGCTTATTATTCTTCTCTCATTCAGCTTATGGACTCGGAGAAGCTATTCCTCGACAGCAGGCTTTCCATTAAAACTGTTGCTGATAAACTGGGAATGAGTGTCAATCATCTTTCGCAGGTGATTAACCAACAATCCGGGAAAAACTTCTTTAAGTTTATCAATGAATACAGAGTCGAGGAAGCAAAGAAATTATTACTTGAACAATCCAATCATAAATATACCATTTTAGCGATAGCCTATGACTGTGGATTTAATTCCAAATCTTCTTTCAATACCATTTTTAAACAATATACAGGAAAGACACCTTCAGATTTCATAGAAAATTCAAAAATTTAAATCACTGAATTTTAAGCGTTTGAACGTCCGGATTTACAGGCAGATGTCCGACCATTCACGCTTGGGCGATGCGTGATGTTGCCAGAAGTAATTTTGAGCAAAAATTTGAAACTCTAAATTATGAATGCACAAAATTCACGTTTGTATTACATCGATTGGTTAAGAATCTTAGCCTTTGGACTTTTGTTTTTATTCCATTCCTGGCGTCCGTTCGACCATTACAGTTGGAATATTAAGAATGCCGACCAAAGCATGATTTTTGATTTGCTAACCTATTTTACGCATGGCTGGCGAATGGATCTGATATTTTTCATTTCAGGGGTAGGAACCTGGTTTGCACTGAATTCGCGTAAATCAGCATTCTTTTTCGACAGAGCTAAGCGATTGATTATACCATTTATAGTTGGCATAATTTTCATTATCCCCCCACAAAAATTCTATGAATCAATTTCATTTTATGGATTTCAAGAGGGTTACTTTCAATTTTTAAAAGCATGGCCGGGTTTCGCATTCTCGCAAAATTTTGGAGCAAGCGTCCTGTTTTGGTTCGGGCATTTGGGAGCTCATATTTATTATCTTCCCTATCTGTTTACGATGACAGTATTACTTGTGCCGGTGTATAAGATGATTCAGAATAGAAAACTTAACTTTAATAAGCTTGAAAACCTTATTGTTACCCCCTGGGGAGTTTTTCTATTATTATTACCAATCATAATTACTCGTTACGGTTTAAAACCTAAATTTCCCGATTATACCGATTGGGCTGATTTTTTCTCGTATATGTGCATTTTTATGTATGGATTTATTTTTATGAAAAATCCCAAATTCGTGGAAATTATCAAGCAGCGAATGTGGTTGTTTTTAAATATCGGTGTTATCGCCAGTATTATTTTGCTCTATTATATTAATCAAAACGATGCAAATATGCAGATGTATTTGAAACCGAAATATGGTTTTAATCATTTGTATTTAAGTGTTTTATCTGCACTTATTTCGTTTAGTTGGGTAATGTTTTTTGTTGGATTGGCTGCTAAAAAACTCAATTTTAACCATAAATTCATTCAACCTGCAAACACTGCTATTTTGCCGGTTTACATTCTCCACCAGACTCTGATTGTAGTTTTTGGATATTATATTATTCAACTCCATGCATCAATAGTTGTTAAATATCTGCTTATAACCGGCACTGCAATTCCTACATCACTACTGCTTTATCAGGTGGTGAAAAGATTTCGATTATTGAGATTTATGTTTGGCTTGAAAACAGAAACAAGTAAAAATGCCGATATGCATCCTGAGAAGAAAGATATATTACTGTTAATGGCACAACAATAGCCAAAAGAGATGTACATAGAATTCATTCAATAAAATCAAAGTAGAAACAATCACAAAGAAAACATATTGTATTTTTATTCGTCTTTATAAAAAGTATGAATATGGAAAGAATTTTTTTTGTTTTTTCAATAGTTCTGGTATCGATATTTAGTTGTTATTCACAAATCGATCATAAAGGCAATGAGAATATAGCGCAAGCAACAAAAAACATTATTAAGCAATTAGATATAAATTCAGGTGATCAATTAGTTTTGATTCATTCTGCTCATAAAACAAAGATTGTCAACCACCTGAAAGCAGAATGTCAGACTCGAAATATCATGATAGCTCGGTTTAGCCCAAGGATGAGTCTTGATTCCTTAAATATCTTATCCTCACTAATTCAAGATGTTTCTGACAACCTCTTTTTTGTCTTTTTGATCGACCAATCCGATGCTCAATTCTTATTTCAACACGTGGGCAGACCTGATATGGGATTAAAGATTCCTGAAGAGAAACTTTTGTGTGATTGGCTCATGTCAGAAGATCAGTTTATTAGGCTGAACAGTATCAATTTGAAGGAAAATACTGTATATCAGAAGCATTTAAGAGCAAAATTAAATACAGTCGACACAATATTTATTTCAACTAAATCAGGAACAAACATACAATTCGTTGCCAGAAACTGGATCATTGATAAGGGCGAAATATTTTGCACCCCCATAGAGACTGAAACAAATGGCGTTATTGTTGTTGATGGATGTGCCTATTGGGGGCCTCCCCTCAAGCCTGTTAAACTAAATATTTGTAATGGTAAAGTTGTGAATATGGACAGTTTATCAGAAGCAGATAAACAAGAGCAATGGATAAAGAATGACCTGACTGCTGATGGAAACGCATCGATGTTAGCAGAAGTCGGCATTGGTACCAATAAAAATGCACTCTGGAGCAGCGATCTGATGGAATCTGAGCAGTCAAGAGGAACCTGTCATTTTGGATTTGGTATGAACCTTAATTATGGTGGTCAAATAGAAAGCAAAAAACATTTTGACCTGGTTGTTTTAAATCCGACAATAATGATTCATAAAAAATTAGTCTATAAAAATGGGATTATGATAAAATAACCTGCACACACAAGCGGTATAGTTAATTGCCAGCACAGTGCTTATTCGAGCGGCTCAATCCGTATCAAAAGTAGTTTTTACTTGATAAGAAAGCGCATTAAACCAGGCGACTAACCGTACCGACAGCGTGGTATGTCCCCTTACGAACATTTTAAAAAGCACTTTATAGACAATTTTGATAATAGAAAAAAATGAGTTTAGAGTTTTTATATAAAGGATTATTACTTGGATTTTCTGTTGCGGCTCCAGTAGGACCGATTGGTGTACTTTGCATAAACAGGACTATTAATAAAAACTTTGCAGCTGGTTTTGTCAGTGGATTAGGTGCTGCAACTGCTGATTTAATATATGGATTAATTGCAGGTATAGGATTGACTGCAATTTCGACTTTCCTTATTGACCAAAAAATGTGGATTCAATTAATCGGATTAGTTTTCTTGATTTATCTTGGGATTAAAACGATCATAAAAAAGGGTAATGATATTGAATTTAAGTCAGCAGCTGATAAAGGATTATTAAAGGACTACCTTTCAACATTTATTCTGACTATTACAAATCCTATTACTATATTATTCTTTATTGCTGTATTTGCTGGTCTGGGATTGTCTAATACAATAAATGGATTTCATTCTGTAATGCAGTTAATACTTGGAGTATTCTTTGGCTCTTGCATTTGGTGGTTGTTTTTGAGTGGATTAACTGATAAGCTGAAAACAAGAATAAGCAAGCACCTTTTAAAAAGGATTGATTTGTTTTCAGGCATTTTATTTTTATTCTTTGGATTATTGATTTTGATTAATTTGATAAAAGAAATAAGATAAAAACAGCCCATAACAGCCGATATACAGAATTATTCGGCAAAGCCTCATAAACTCTCCGCGGTCGGTTTCCGGGCCGAGGAGTTGCAAATGTTCCTTCATTTGCTTATCTTGTGGTTAACCTGATCAGTAAGCACCCTGAAGCGGCAACTGCTCATACCTAAGGACGTTGTGTTAAATAAAGACTTCCTGACAAAATGATCTTAAAAATACTTTTAAACAATGAAAACTAAAGTCCTAATTATAGCTCATTTAGTACTTTTATGCATTGTATGTCAAATTAATGCGCAAAACACTCGGGAGTTAACTGATTATTCCTCTTGTAATGGTGTTGGATTAAAATCAGCTACTACTGATTACAGACTTGGATATTCATATCGGAGTGTTGATAGTACCTTGATAATCACTGGATACTTAGGTTACGAAAATTGCGGTATTGAACATATTTTTACGACCAAAATAGATAGCAATGAAGTGGTATTGTCAGAAATAATTATTGACACTTTGCTTGCAACATGTACCTGTTCCAAAAAGATTAAAATTGAGATTGATAGTTTCTGTTTTGATCAATATACGGTTGAATTTAATGGAAATTTGTTAACCGATATTCCTTCAATTGAGCAAAAAAACAGTTTTAATATCTATCCAAATCCTACAAATGGAATAACCAGAGTTGAATTGACAGATTTAACAAAATCAACTGTAATAGATTTAATTGATTGTGATGGAAGACCTATTAAATCAATCCAAACAAAAGGACAAAACTTTATTGAATTTGATTTAACCAATTACCCTTCTGGCTTATACGTGATTAGAATAAAAGAACTTTTCCTGACAAGATTACTGATTAAAAATTAACGCAAGCTAACAGCATGCATACCCAATTATTCGGCAGAGCCTCATGAATTCCCTGCGGTCGATTGCCGGGCCGAGGGGTTGCTTATGTTGGTTCATTTGAAAGTTTGATATCAGATTTCCTAAATGGGTGTACTTATCAAGTTGAGGTATGAGAATATGTCTGATTCAAACAATATACCAAATAAAACGCATATTAAGAGCTGTTTTATAAATACGCGGTATTGTAATAAAAACCAACAAAATCCTTAAATCAAAAAGTCATGAAAACATTTATTTTCTTCTTGCTTTGTGTCATTGCTGTTATAGCATGTACAAATTCACCAAAAGTCAGCGATAAAATAAGTGAAGCTCAAATGAAAGAAGCCCAGATCATAGCACAAAATTTTTTGGATGCTTTAGCCAGAAACGACTCAACTGCTATTTTTGCTACTTTTTCAAGTAATTCTGAAGGAATATTTGCTGTGAATGGTGAATTTCAGAAGATTGTTGATATGATGCCAGCAGCACACCAAATGATGAGCGGCATTTCAAAACAAACCTTCGAAAATGTCTCCGATCATTATTGTTTTTTGAGCCCTACTGTTTTTATTTACGATTATAAAAGCTTAAATAAAATGTATGAAAAGTCCGGAGTAGTTACAACTATAGACCCAGTTTGTGGTTCTTACACTTTTCAAAAGGAACAGGGAGGATGGAAAATTATACATGCACACGAAACCTGGATGAATGTGAAAGTGGATTCAAGTATGGTTCAAAAATGACAGAACCAATTGAAAAGAAGACCAGGAAGGATGAATAAATCATCATTGGATTAAAGGAGATGTCTCCAACACGGGTATAGTCCTTTGCCAGGTTATGCGGTTGCTAATGCTTGTAACCTGATGTGTAAGAATAGTAAACACATTTGATAATTCTTTATAACCTCTTCATGAAGGCAATCTATAATGATTTGACATTCGGATTATTTGAGATCTTTTTTTGCAAATGTCGTGTAAATGTCGTGTTTTTGTAGTTGGAATGTTGCTCCAATCAGCCGCATATTTGAATCAAAAATAGACCATGGAAACAGGTAAAATCATTAAGGAATTAAGAATTAAAAAAGGGATGACTCAGGAAGAGCTGGCGGACAAAACGGAAGTCAGTGCAAGAACCATTCAGCGCATTGAAAGTGGGGAAGTTGATCCCCGGGCCTATACGCTTCAAATGATTGCTAAGGCTCTGGAAGTCGACTACAGCATATTTACAGAAGTTGAACCTGAAAAGGAAGAAGATATTGATTATAAAAGAAAGTGGCTGGCATTGATTCATTTGAGCGGAGCTTTACCGCTTTACTTTCCTTCCATATTACTTTGGAATCGAAAAAAAAATGACATCCGGGAAATGACTGAACATTACCGGGCTGTTATTGCATTTCAATCCATGATTTTGTTTGTTTGCGTGATCGGACTTTGGGGCTATTTTGATTCCCGCATGCAGGTTAGAGATTTTAATCTCTTTTGGATTCTGCCGATTGGAGCGTTTTTTGCGGTGTGGAATGCACTGAAGGTATTAAATGGAAGGCCTTATAGGTATTTCGGCATATTTAAACCCAAAAACACCTGATAAAACCTGGCTTAAGGGAATATTATTATTCAGGTTTTCCGCATCCAGAAACCAGTATCTGGGCAACAAGGATTAACCTAGAATTTATATTCCAACGACAGCCAGAAGCTTCTGGGAAGAATGACTCTTCCGATCATGGGTTGCCCTACAACAAGTGTATTCTCGTTGATAAATTGTTCGCCCATGGAGTTTCCATCCATTAAATTGCGGTTATTGAATAAGTTATTTGCCCAGGCCCTTATGCTGTATTTTTTGAGTAAACGATAACCAGCCCCTACCGATACTTCAGTATAAGCCGGAAGGTTGATGAAGTTCAAATGTTGCTTTCTCACCCACTCCACTTCCGATCTCATGTTCAATCCACATTTTCAAATATTCAAATGCTCCCAATTAGCATATCAGCACATTAACACGTTAGAATAATGTTCATTATTTATTGCTAATTGTTCATTGTAATTGCTTAAACCATAGAAATTTTTATTATATTGTGAATTACAAAAGATTTGTGTTAAGGAAAGCAGGAGTTATTCTATTTCAATACATGCCAGAAATTTGTGAAAGGGTTTGAATCAATCTTAGTAAATTATTTATTATGATATGTATTGATGTTATCTGTATTATCGTATGTAGATTTAAGGGTGCAGAATGTATGAAATTGCGTTTTTATAAATTCTAAATATCAGATTTACTGTTTTATATCATTTTTTATTGATACATTATAGAGGTCATTCACCCTATTTTCACCAATATATGAGATTTAAACTTTCAGTAAGTTTATATGCGTTAGTCAGCAAAATGCAAAAACCCTTATAGCCAATGGATACAAGTTAGTTTCTTATTTAGGTTTCTTTAGTTAATGCATTTTAACTAAAGGTTATAGAGATTAGTTTTGAAAATTTCAAACTCTGAAAAAATGAATTGACTAAGATATATTTATTAAACATGATGCGAATAAAAATGCATCGTTAATTGTAAAAAACATGAAATTTAAACTTTATTTAAGGAATGGTTTTATCGTAGTGAGTATTGCCATTTATTTAGTTTGTTTAGCTTTTTTAAGTTGTGAAAAAAATGAGGATTTGAACGAAAATGAATTTGTAATTGAAACGTATTTAAAAGATCTTCAACCTGGAGTTGATTCCGTTCAATTAATATCCAATAAACATCCACTTTATAAAGAAGCAATATTTTCTAAATATTTTATTAGATCTAGATTTAGTTCTGATAAGGTTAATTCAGTTTTCTGTATTTATTATTACACAAATGGTTCTGCAGCATTATTACTCAGTAATATCAACGGAGATAAGGTTTTTGCTTACATATTCGATTCTAAAACTAAAAAACTTATCGAAGCTTGTTCTGCAAATCTTCCTATCATGCCAGACTCTTCTTTAAAGAATTCAACAATTGATAAAGAATTTAAATTGGTTTCATTAACTACCGGGAAAACACTTTTTACTTATAGCAATGACAAATTTGCCGGTTTAGAATCTAAGTCTTGGGGTGGTTGTATGCGTAAAGCTATGCAAAGATTATATGATGATTGGGATAATGATCCTGTGGGCACTTTTACATGTTGGGTGACTGGACCATTGTGTGTGGTTGGGGGAGGTCTCGCTTGCGGAATACAATCCCTATAAATAGATAGATAACTATTTTAAAAATTATGTAATTTTCGTGTTAAATCCATAATTATTATGAAAATTAAGTCTTTTTTAATACCATCAATAATTCTTGTAATAATTGGAGCAACTCTAAAGGTGCTAAATATCAATTGGCTTCCAACTCCTCTGTTATTATTAGGCTTATTAGGATTACTATTTTCATTAATTCTTTTTGTATATAGAAAGTTGAAATGAAAAATGATTTTTTCAATGAATATGAAGAAATCAATACTCACTTCTACATGTATATTTTGTAATTGCTAAAGATTTTGGCGGGAAGGCAGGAATTTCTAAATAAGAATCCGGAAACCAAACAGCATATTAACATAATAAGTTGATTTGCATTGCCCGATTCAGTTAATGCTAAGGCCCTTTATAGGTAATTCCGAGCCTTCCGTCATTCTTCACACCGTTAATTTTTTATGGTGTTCATGAATAGCTTCGCAATTTCAAAGCCTTATCTCCTCCGCGTTTTGTAAGGGTCACCACACGGTGCTTTGCATAAGATTAATGAAGTTCCAATGGAATATCGAACACAGAATAATGAAGTAAGAAGATTGAGGTCTGTCCCGTGCTCAAACCAAATCTTTTGCCTCGGCAGGCATCCAGTGCTTATCCATTCCTTCCCATTTGATGGTGCATCCCACAGGATTTGTGAGTTTAATGCTGATTTCTTTCCCTTCAGTTAACTCAGTCAATACCCGGTCGAGATCATTCACTGATGCTGCAGATCCTTCTTTGGGATTGTTCAATGCACGTCCTGTATATACCAGCTTCCGGTCGCTGTTAAAAACAAAGAAATGGGGTGTTCTGAGTGCGCCATATTTCCTGGCAATGGCCTGGCTTTCATCGTGCAGATACTTCCATGGAAACCCGTATTGTTCCATGCGTTTGACCATATGCTCAAAGTCATCTTCACGATAGGTATTTGCGCTGTTTGAATTGATGGCAACAAAGCATACCCCCTTTGGTGCATATTTATCAGCCATATTGCGTGTTACTTCATCTGACCCCAAAACATAGGGACAATGATTGCAGGTAAAAAAAACCACAAGAAATTTGCAGTCATCAAAATCAGACAATTGATAGCTTCTGCCTTCTGTGCTTTTCAAGTCAAAATAAGGCGCAGATGCTCCGATTTCCAATGTATAGTTCATAATTCCCTTTTCAGGTAAAACAACCCATAAAGGGATTTGTTTCTCAAATGATTTTCATACGCTCCAGACAGATTTTCATGGCAATAAATGAACGTTGAATGTCATTGTCAAGTCCTATTGAAAATCGCACCAGTCCTTCTGACAATCCGATTTCACGTTGCAAATCTTCCGGAACTTCTGATGATGTACTTTTTCCGGAATTGCTAAACAGGGTTTTGAAATAGCCCAGGCTTACAGCACAATACCCTACCCTTTCCATCTGCATCATTTTCATAAATTCATTGGCAGTATGTGTTGAATCCAGTTCAAGAGTTATCATGCCGCCATAACCATATCCGGGATTCATGATCCGGTTGAGCAAATCATATTGCGGATGATCGGGTAATCCCGGATACCGCACTTTCAACCCCAGTTTTTTCAATTCAGAAGCCATATATGTAGCATTAACACCATGTTGTCGCATACGTATGTGCAGCGTATGCAGGTTCTTCCAAATGGAAGATGACCGCATCGGGTCCAATACAGGACCTAACAGCATGGCTGTGCCATCATTGACATTGGACAGGGAATTGATATAATCGTTGGATCCGCATATCGCGCCTGCCACACAGTCGTTTTTACCGTTGATGAACTTGGTCATGCTGTATACGGTAATATCGGCGCCTAAATGGGCAGGCGTGATCATCATAGGAGCAAAAGTATTATCCACCATCAGCAGAATATTCCGGGCATGTGCTATTTTGGCCAGCGAAGGAATATCCGATACCTGAAGTAACGGATTGGTAATCGACTCGGTATAAATTAACCGGGTGTTCGGTTTAATTGCCGCTTCAACACTGGCCAGATCTGTGATGTTAACAAAGCTGACTTCAATATGATACCGTGGCAGCCAGTTTTTCAGAAATGCAAAAGTGCCTCCATAGGTTGTGACGCTTGTAATAATATGATCTCCGGCTTTGCAGCATTGGAGGATTGAACAGGTTATCGCAGCCATGCCTGAAGCTGTGATCCAGGCTGATTCTGTATCTTCCATGGAAGCAATAGCATCAGCCAGATATTTATTGCTGGGATTCCAGTGCCGTGAATACAAAAAGCATCCTTCGGTATGCCCCAGAAAGGTTTCAGTCATGGTTTCCGGATCGAGAAATGTAAAAGTGGATGAATCTGTAATCCCGGGATTTACCCCACCAAATTCATCAAACTGAAGCATATCCTGTATGCGGCTGGCCGGATCAAAATTATTTTTCATATGGCAGTATTTTATGCTAAAAATTAACATTTTCAGTTGCTTTCTGCAATGATTTAATGCATATCATTTCAGATTAAGTTCTTCGCGTTTTCGTCAAATGGTTTTACACTTTAGGCACCCTGCCCCGATCTTTCATCAAGTAAAAAATACCTTTAAGGATCTTCCCCGTATATATGTGCATACCATATAAATGCATCAACGAAAATGTTAAAGGACTGGTCTAATAAAACGATTCTGATTGCCGAGGATGACGAAATCAGCTATAAATATCTGAATTTGATCCTTTCCCGTAAAACCGGTGTAAATATCCTTTGGGCTATAAACGGCCAGATGGCTGTGGACTTCTGCAAACAATACAATCATATAGACCTGGTAATGATGGATCTTCAATTACCTATTATTGACGGAATCGAAGCTATCAAACAAATAAAATCCTTTAAGCCCCGTTTACCTATTGTAGTGCACACAGCAAATGCATATGGCAATGAAAGCGAACGTTGTTTTGAAGCAGGATGCGACGGATATGTAACCAAGCCTGCAAACTTTATGCAACTTTTATTCAAAATTGAAACATTTCTTTCACCGGTATCCACTCGGTAAGTTAATCCTTTACTAAAAAATAGCTGGATTTTTCATATATTGCGGGTCATTTGATATCCTGCAACTATGAAAACCTTAATTCATTTATTTGAAGACTGTGTTCAGAAATACAGTGATAATGTATTTTTACTCGAAAAAAAGAATAACAAGTATATCGGGGCTACCTTTAAAGAAGTTCAGGAAAAAGTATACCAGTTTGGCGCAGGACTTGTTGCCATGGGTGTACAAAAGGGAGACCGGATTGCCCTGCTGTCTGAGGGCAGAAATGATTGGGTAATCAGTGAGCTGGGTATTTTTTATGCCGGAGCTGTAAACGTTCCTTTATCAGTAAAATTAACCGAACCTGCTGAGTTAAAGTTCAGAATAGATCACTCAGGAGCGCGTTTTCTGATTGTTTCACGATCCCAGGCTAAAAAAGTGCTGCCCATTAAGCACACTTTTTCAAATCTGGAAAAAATCATTCTTATTGATTCCTCTGGTCAGGGTGATGGATCAGAAATCATTTTTGCCGATATTCTCAAGAATGGCAAGGCCTTTTTGAAAGAAAATACTGCAGCTTTTAAGGAAAGATGGACAGCAGTTCAGGAAAATGATTATGCCAACATTTGCTATACTTCGGGTACTACTGCCGATCCTAAGGGGATTATTTTAAGCCAGCGGAACTACACAGCAAATATTGAGCAGTCGTTAAGTTTATTTGTAATTCCCAGATTCTGGACAACACTGCTTATTCTTCCCTGGGATCATGCGTTTGCCCATACCTGCGGGATATATACACTTATGTCGTGCGGGGCCAGTATGGCTTCAGTGCAGACCGGGGAATCGCCTATGGAAACCCTCAAGAATATTCCGATCAACATCAAGGAGAACAATCCCTATTTTCTAATGAGTGTTCCGGCGCTTGCAAAAAACTTCAAAAAGAATATTGAAAAAGGGATCCGTGACAAAGGAAAAACCACTGAGCGGCTTTTCAATTTTGCTCTTGAGCTGGCATATATTTATAACGGTATTGGATGGAACAAAGGAAAAGGTTTAAGGATTTTCTTAAAGCCATTATTGGTATTGTTTGATAAAATACTGTTCAGCAAAGTTCGCAATGCATTCGGCACCAACCTGAAATATTTTATTGGTGGAGGTGCTCTTCTGGATATTGACCTCCAAAGATTTTTTTATGCCATTGGCATTCCCATGTATCAGGGATATGGTCTGACCGAAGCGTCTCCTGTAATTTCGGCCAACAATCCCGACCAGCACAAATTGGGATCTTCGGGTGTTCTTGTAAAAAACATGGAACTTAAGATTTGTGATGACAATGGAAATGAATTGCCCAGGGGCGAAAAAGGAGAGATAGTAATCAGGGGTGAAAATGTGATGGTTGGATATTGGGACAATGCTGAAGCTACTGCAGATTCTATTAAGGACGGATGGTTGTATACCGGTGACCTGGGATATCTGGATCAGGATAATTTTTTATATGTGTTAGGCCGGTTTAAAAGCCTTCTCATTGCAGATGATGGTGAAAAGTTCAGTCCCGAAAGCATTGAAGAGGCACTGGTACAACATTCACCTTATATTGAGCAGTGTCTGTTATACAACAATCAGAATCCATATACCACGGCATTAATCTATCCCAATATAGCGGCTTTAAAGTCATGGCTGGCATCAAAAAACATTGAGGATGAAGAAGAAATCGCGCGTGAAGCCATTCAGTTGATTGAGTCCCAGATTGATCAGTTTCTGGCCGGAGGAAAATGCGAAAACATGTTTCCACACCGATGGTTACCTGCAACTTTTGCCATCATCCATGAAGGGTTTACCGAGGAGAATACTTTACTGAACAGTACACTGAAAATGGTTCGTCCAAAAATTCATGAACGGTTTAAGGATCGGATTGGAAATATGTATACCCCTCAGGGCAAACAAATCGTTAATGAACAAAACATCAGGACCATCAGGAGTATTATTAAGTAAATCTTTTCAGTCATTCAAAGAGGTAACTTAATTTCATATGTATTGTTACCTATACATAAAATATAATCCGAACCTAAAATCATGGTAAAACCTGCAATTCAAAAAATACTTCAAGAGCGCATTTTGATCCTTGATGGTGCAATGGGTGTGCTTGTTCAGGGATACAAACTTCAGGAAGCAGACTTCAGGGGTGATCGTTTCAAAGACTATCCACACGATCTGAAAGGGAACATTGACGTGTTATCAGTAACCAAACCCGTGTTAATCCGGGATATCCATATGCAATATCTGGAGGCCGGAGCAGATATCATTGAAACCAATACCTTTAGTTCTACATCCATTTCGCAGGCGGATTATCATTTGCAGGATCTGGTATATGAGTTGAATTTTGCTGCTGCTCAACTGGCTGTTTCTGCAGCTGAAGAAATCACATTAAGAAATCCGGATAAACCCCGGTATGTTGCAGGCTCTATCGGACCCACAAACAAAACCGCTTCTCTGTCACCCGACGTAAATGATCCCGGATTTCGCGCCATTACTTTTGATGAACTTGTAGCATCGTATTCGGAACAGGTAAAAGGACTAGCTGAAGGAGGTGTAGATATCCTGCTGGTTGAAACCATATTTGATACGCTGAATGGCAAGGCCGCTGTTTTTGCTATTGAAGAATACGCAAGGAAAACCGGCAAAAAATTGCCTGTAATGATTTCCGGCACCATAACCGATGCCAGTGGACGTACATTATCCGGACAAACCATCCGTGCGTTTTTATGCTCCATGGAACATGCAAAACCACTGAGCATAGGCATTAACTGTGCGCTGGGGGCAAAAGAAATGCAACCCTACGTGCAGGAACTTGCCCAGCATGCTCCTTTTTATGTCAGTGCACATCCAAATGCCGGCTTGCCAAATCAATTCGGTACTTACGATGACACCCCTGATATCATGACCAATTATGTAAAGTCGCTTCTCGATAATCAGGCAGTAAATATCCTTGGAGGATGTTGCGGGACGACACCTGCTCATATTAAAGCATTTGCTGAACTTGCACGTACCTACAAGCCACGTGTTGTTCCGCAAAGCAGCCATATAACCAGCCTGAGCGGTCTTGAACCCGTATTCATCACACGCGAAAGCAATTTTACAAACATAGGAGAACGTACCAATGTTGCCGGGTCGATAAAATTTGCCAGATTGATCCGGGAGGAAAAATACGAAGAAGCATTAGCTGTTGCCCGTGAACAGGTAGAAGGCGGTGCCCAGATCCTGGATATCTGCATGGACGATGCCATGCTGGATGCCGAAAAATGTATGGTCCGTTTTCTTCATCTGCTCATGGCAGAACCTGAAATAGCCCGTTTGCCTTTAATGATTGATTCATCAAAGTGGAATGTCATTGAATCAGGCTTGAAATGCGTTCAGGGTAAATCCATCGTGAATTCCATCAGTCTGAAAGAAGGCGAGGAAGTTTTTATGGAGCATGCCCGGAAAGTAAAACAATATGGTGCCGCTGTGGTAGTCATGGCTTTTGATGAAAAAGGTCAGGCCGACAGTTTTGTACGCCGTACAGAAGTATGCGGAAGGGCTTATAAAATACTGACTGAAAAACTCAATTTTGATCCTGAAAATATCATTTTCGACCCCAATGTATTGGCTATTGGAACCGGTATTGAAGAGCACAATAATTATGCTGTGGATTTCATTGAAACGGTTAAATGGATTAAAGAAAACCTGCCCTATGCCAAAATAAGCGGAGGCATCAGCAATCTCTCCTTTGCTTTTCGCGGAAACAATGTCATCAGAGAGGCCATTCATTCAGTTTTTCTGTACCATGCCATTAAAGCCGGATTGGATATGGGAATTGTGAACCCGGGCATGCTGGCTGTTTATGATGATTTACCCTCGGATTTACTGGTACTGGTTGAAGATGTTGTATTAAACCGCAGGCCTGACGCTACCGAAAGATTGATCGGCTTTTCAGAGACATTGAAGACTCAGGAGAAAAAGGAAGAAAAAACAGATGAATGGAGAAATGCATCGGTTGAAGAAAGAATCAGCTATGCATTGGTGCGCGGAATCATTGATTTTATTGAGGCTGACGTATTGGAAGCCCGTTCGAAATATCCGAAATCGCTTCACATTGTTGAAGGTCCGCTTATGGATGGAATGTCTGTGGTAGGCGATTTATTCGGAGAAGGAAAAATGTTTCTTCCCCAAGTGGTAAAAAGTGCCCGGGTGATGAAGAAAGCTGTTGCGGTCCTGCAACCGTTTATTGAACAGGAGAAAGATCCCAATGCGCTTTCAAACGGCAACTCACATGGCAGAATACTACTGGCAACAGTAAAAGGAGATGTACATGATATCGGAAAAAACATTGTTGGAGTAGTACTGGGATGCAACAATTATGACGTTATCGATCTGGGCGTCATGGTTCCTACGGAAAAGATACTGGAAGCCGCAGAAACCCATAACGTAGATATAATCGGACTGAGTGGATTAATCACACCGTCTTTGGAAATTATGGGGGATATTGCCCGTCAGATGGAAAAGAAAGGGTTAAAAAAACCTTTGCTGATCGGCGGCGCAACTACTTCAAAAGTGCATACTGCTGTTAAAATCACACCCAATTACAGCGCTCCTGTGATTCATGTTAAAGATGCATCAAAAAGTGTTGGTGTGGTAAGTAATTTGCTTTCTGAAACATTAAGAGCGGATTTCGTTTCTAAAACAAAAAATGAATACGAAGATCTCCGTAACAGTTATATGAATGCCCGTGATAAAGTCGCCTTTGTTTCGCTGGAGGAAGCCCGGAAGAACAAATTAAAAATTGACTGGGAAAAGGAAATCATTCCAACACCAAATTTTGTTGGTGTGAAAACCTTTTTGAATTACCCGATGGAAGAAATCCGCGAATACATCAGCTGGGTGTTTTATTTTGTGGTATGGCAACTAAGAGGCAAGTATCCCGATATTTTTAATGATCCCAAAGTGGGTGAAGAAGCACGCAAACTATTTGCCGATGCCAATCAGATGCTCGACCGGATTATTAATGAAAAAGCCCTTACAGCAAACGGTATTGCAGCTATACTGCCCGCCAATGCAGTAGGTGACGATATAGAAGTATATGAAGATGTAAACCGTAAGAAGGTTATAGCACGTTTTTACAATTTACGAAACCAGGAGCTGAAAACCGACGGGTCACCCAATCTTTGTCTTTCCGATTTCATTGCCCCGCTTGAGTCGGGTAAAACAGACTACCTGGGCATTTTTGCGGTTACAGCCGGTTTGGGTATTGAGAACTTGTTGAATGAGTTTAAACAGACCTTTGATGATTACCAGGGAATAATGATCAAAGCCCTGGCCGACAGGCTTGCAGAAGCATTTACAGAGTTGCTGCATTTGAAAATGAGGAAGGAAATTTGGGGTTACGTTCCCAATGAGAATTTATCGCTGGATGATATGCTGCTTGAAAAATACACAGGAATCAGACCGGCGCATGGCTATCCGGCATGTCCTGATCATTCTGAGAAAACTACGTTATTTAACCTTCTGGATGTAGAGAGAATCACAGGCATTTCCTTAAGTGAAAGCTATTCCATGATACCTGCTGCATCGGTTAGCGGACTCGTATTTGCAAATCCGAAATCCCGTTATTTTTTCGCAGGGAATATTTCTGAAGACCAGGTACGTGATTATGCCATCAGAAAGGGAATGACTGTTCAGTCCATTGAATCACTTCTTGCATCAAACCTAAACTATAAATA
This sequence comes from uncultured Bacteroidales bacterium, assembly GCA_964615995.1. GTDB lineage: Bacteria > Bacteroidota > Bacteroidia > Bacteroidales > UBA10428 > UBA5072. The sequence goes on along the minus strand of CAZTSR010000012.1, from coordinate 98,558 downwards.
GTTTTTCATGAAAATCTCAGACATTTTTCTCGACCGGTCAAGAACCTTCTCATTTGAATTTTATCCCCCAAAAGATGAAATTTCAGCTGTTGATTTCGGTATCAATGTCGGGCAACTCATGAAACTGGATCCATGTTTTGTATCAGTAACATATGGGGCCGGCGGGTCAACCCAGGAAAGAACATTTACGCTGGTAGATTATCTGCAGAACAAAATCGGGCTAAATACCATGGCTCATTATACCTGTGTTGGATCTACATCAGATAAGGTTTCAAAAGATATGGAGCATCTCAGGAAAATTGGCATTGACAATGTGATGCTTTTACGAGGGGATCTGCCGAAAGATATGGAACCTTCTGAAAATGAAAATGCCTTTAAATATGCAAGCGACCTGATCCGCTTTGTTGAATCCAATATTCCGGGTTTTTCAATAGGTGCTGCTGCAAATCCTGAAAAGCATCCCGAATCAACCAATATGGATGAATACATTGTGAATCTGAAAAAGAAATGTGATTCCGGAGTTCATTTTTTAATTACACAATTGTTCTTTGACAATGAGGCCTATTTTAGTTTTGTTAAAAGGGCCAGGAATGCAGGGATTACCTGCAGAATCATCCCCGGGATTATTCCATTGACAAGCTACAAACAAATCAAACGGTTTGTGGATATGGCTTCCACATCTTTTCCTATCGAATTGCGCCAAAAAATGGAACAGTATCAGGATAATTCTGAAAAAGCGTATCAGGCAGGTCTGGATCATGCTATCAGACAGTGTATTGAACTTCTTGAAGGTGGAGCGCCCGGAATTCATTTTTATACATTGAACAAGTCCAGAGCAGCAGTTGAGTTATATGAATCATTGCCAAAAGCATACCGCACCTATTAATTTTTTCGTTTTATAAAGAAAATTTCCTGAATCATTTGTATTATTATAGTGATTTTGATTTGACAATGTATCATCTAACAAAAACAAAATGACGGAAACAAAAAACACACAGACTATTGGAATGGCCTTCATGGGCATGATATTCTTCATCTTCGGTTTTGTTACCACATTTAACATCACCCTGGCGGATAAATTCAAGGCTGTTTTTGATCTTTCAAACTGGCAGGCTCAGTTGGTAAACGGGGCCTTCTTTTTCACCTATTTTGTATTGTCGTTTGCCAGCGGAAGCATCATTAAAAAAATCGGATACAAATCTGGTGTTATTTTAGGACTTGTATTGGTTGCAGCAGGCAGCTTTCTGTTTTTCCCCGCTGCCAAGGTTCCTTCATTCCCGTTTTTCCTGTTTGCTATTTTTATTATGGCCAGTGGCGTTGTGTTTCTGCAGGTTGCTGCCAATCCATATGTAACTGCATTAGGCCCATCTGAAACCGCATCCGGAAGGTTGAACCTCACCCAGGCATTAAATTCCATTGCAACCACATTGGCCCCGATTCTTGCAAGTGTATTTGTTTTCAGTGCTGCAGCCAAAGGAGCCTTGGATTCTGCACTCACTGCTGACCAGGCAGCCGCTCAGTCGGTGCCTATTCCTTTCATCATCATTGGAGTGCTCGTGTTGATTATTGCAGTTGTGATATTTTCACTGGAACTCCCGGTTATTCCCACTACCGGTGAGCAGAAGAAAAGTATATGGAAACATCCGCATGTGATTCTAGGAGCATTTGGAATCTTCTTTTATGTTGGAGCTGAAGTAGGAAGTGCAGCATTGATTCAAAGATATGTTCAGGATGCTAATTCTAATATTACCATATCCGAGGCAGCAAAAACGATTGCGCTGTATTGGGGTGGTGCTATGATCGGCAGGTTCTATGCTTCATTTATGCTTTCGGATGTAGCTAAGAACAAAAAGAATCTGTATACATTACTGGTACTCATTCTTGCATTTATTGTAGGCTGGTATATCAGGGGTAATGCAACAGATGGCCTTATTTTCGTAGGGATTGCCTTTGTCAATTACCTGGCGATGTTAATGGGTAAGGGAAAAGCAAACAAAACGCTTGCTGTATTTGCAATAATTGCTGCATTTTTAGCTCTGGCTATCATGGTGGCTCCTACAAATCTTATTCTCTGGGTTGGATGTTCCATTGGCTTCTTTAATTCCGTGATGTTCCCGAATATTTTTGCATTGGGAGTTGAAGGACTGGACAAAGGAGAACTCAGCACGGCATCAGGAATTATCAACACGCTGATTGTGGGTGGTGCAATTATCCCCGTATTAATGGGTGCCATTGCAGATGGATTTGGAGTGAAATTTGCTTTTATTTTGCCCATAATCTGTTATGCCTATATTGCTTTCTATGCACTGGCAGGACATAAGATGAGATAATTTTTATGCATCTGAAAAATATTTCAAAAAAGACCGCCCTTAAACAGGCGGTCTTTTTTTATCTATTGAATATTAAAGAACAATGCTGAAACCGAAGGAAAAATCAATTTGAGAACTAATATATTTCACTTCCTTCACATGTTTGTTTTTTGATGTAGCATTGGAATAACCTACCATTAAATCTAAAGAAACAACATCATTTAAAAAGAAAGCAATCCCAATATCACCTGCAAGAATCGTGGTATTCAGTATTAACTCCTCTGAATATCCTCCTGATTCAACCTTTTGTTTTATGGACCCAAAAACAACAGTAGCATCAACAAAAGGCTTAATATTTGTAGTTCCGAAATAATAACGGGCAAAGGGACCCATCACAAATGTATTCGAGGATTCTGCTTCATCTTCAATTTTAACTTTGCTGTATATCAATTCGGCTTGAAGGCCTATGGATAGGTTGTTAACAGGAAAATAGCCAATAAAAGGTGTAAAACTCACTGTTGTTGTTTTTGGGCCGCTTTCGCTGTATCCATCGGATTTTACTTTGGAACTTCCTGATCCAAGAGCAAAGCCCGATGATCCGCCTAACAGAACTTTTCCGGCATTGGTTTGTGCATGAACCGATGTAATTATTGACAACGGCAATAAGATGATGAGAATTTTCAGAACTGGTTTCATAAGAGTAAATTAAATCAGCGCCTACTCTGTGGTTTTCGGCTTCCCCGTTTTTAAAACATATGTATCTTTTCAAGATCAACTTCAATCATATAACTGCAAATTGCCTTCTTCAAAAATAAATTGTGCTGTTTCAAAGAATGATTTTGAAATTAATTAAAAAGTCTTCACATGCTTTTTAATTTATCAACACCCTTGTAAGAATTATGAGTCATCGCTCTAAGAATGCGTTCTCACAAAAGCAAAAGACCATCCTTTGAAAGGGATGGTCTTTTGTTGGTTGCGTTAAGCAACAGATTCATTTCTGCCGTCAGTACTTACCAATATACAGTAAATCCGGCCTGGATCATGAAATCCGAATTTACATCGCGGTAATCTGAATCATAGCGATCGGATAGGTAGCGGTATCCCAAACTCATATCGAGGGAAAAATTGTCGCTCATAAAAAAAGCAGCTCCGCCTTTTAATTGTAAAGCGAATAACAAAGTTTCATCTTTTTCGACGCCATCAGGTACCGGATATTTTACAAACTTTGGACCTAAACCAACAGAAGCCTCTGCAAAAGGTCTGATCTTAGTTGTACCAAAATAATACCTGGCAAATGGGGCCAGCACAAAATAAGTTACACTTTCTCTATGTTCCGCTCCATCTGCTTTATAGCCTTCATAATTCATTTCAAGGATGAGTCCGGCTGCCAGATTATCCATGACGAACCATCCGGCCTGAGGATCAATACTTATCTGCAGAAGCTTTCCACTGGTACCATCGCCGTGATTGGTTTTGTATTTCTGTGTTTCTGCAACAAAATCAAGGCCGCTTGAACCCGCTATCATGAATTTTCCTTTGGTGGTTTGCGCGTTCACCACCAATACACCAGACAAAACAAATAAAAGAATAAAATAAATCTTTTTCATGGTTAGATGTTTTATATAAATGCCTACTCTATGGTTTTCAGCCTCCCCTTCTTCGAGAGCCAAAGAAAATTAAATTGTTGAATATTTTCAGCATCTTTATAAACTGTAGTTATAGCATTTTATTTTCCTTTGAATCTATTATTAACTGGAACATAGATTGTGTCTGGTAAAATTTTTGCACATTTATTAAGTATTGCAACAAAAAAAGGCGGAATTCCTTCCGCCCTTTTTAAAGAGTTCTTTGAAAATAAATTATTTTCCACCAAATTTATATCCAACTGATATACTTAAAGTACGCGTATTTTCCCTATAACCACCAATATTATGTGCACTAATATTTACTAAACCCATTGCATAATAAATACCCAGGTTAAATCCGGAAAATTCAGCACCAACACCAAATTTTGTACCAAAGTCCAATCTTTTTAAGTCTGCATCATCGCCACTTCCCCACACAATGTCTTCGGTTCTATAATCACTTTTATATTTACCGGCGACACCCATTCCAACATACGGACCAGCAGCACCAAATGCTTTTATCGGACCAAACGAATGGCCAGCTTTTACCAAAACGGGTAGATCAATAAACAATGCGGTTGCTTTGGTATCTCCCATTTTGTATCCTTTTGTTTCTGCAATTAATGCAGCTTCCATAGATAACAAATCGCTAAAAGGCATTTCGAAATTCACCCCGGCATTAAATCCCACCATTTGATCAATTTCATCTGTATAGTTTTCGTCATCATCTTTCGATGTCAGTTTGGCGAAATTAACCCCGGCCTGAACGCCAAAACGCTGGGCAAATGTTTGTGAACCAATAACAAGTAATATGCACATAAATAGCACGCTGTTGATTTTTTTCATGGTCAGATTTTTAGCTTGTGCCTACTCTCATGGTTTTCGGCTTTCCCATAATCAAAATCAAAGAAAAATAAAAAAAGCGGAAATCTTTCTGTCTTTTATAAATATTAGATATTGCAAGCCATTATTAAATATTATGAGTATCGGCAATGATTAGTAATGACTTCTTTATTTGAAATTGTATGCTTGCAGCATACCTGATTTTTTAACACAAAGGACTCCAAGGATTCACTAAGAACCCGAAGAATTAAGAACGCAAAGGCCGCCTTCGCTAAGCTCAGGCGTTTCCAAGAAATACCACAGGTATTTCCCCTTTGTGTTCTCAGTGACGTTCTACCTTCTTGCTCTTCGTGTTAAAATCAACACCCACAACCACATAGTCCTCAACCTTAAATCTCTTATGAATCTTTCCTGATACTCATATTAAATATAATCAGCTGCCTGGAATAACATCATAATTCAGTTAATCCTCTTCGATTGTTTTTTAGCTGAATGAATACCAGCCTGAATACACCTAATTGTTTCGGAAATGTTTCCATGTCCTGTTACGGATAAAAAGGGAATACCAGGGAAAGGACTTATTTTTTCATAATTCTGCATTAGAGTATCAATATTTGTAATACTGATAATAGGTAATAAAAAAGGCGGAATTTATTCCGCCTTTTTTATTACAAAGTAATTAAGACCGTTATAAACTAGAATCTAAAGCCAGCTGAAACACTTAGTGTTCTGGTATTAATTTTATATCCATCTTCATCTGATCCAGCAAGATTAGCCAGACCCAGAGAATAATACGCTCCAAAGCTGATTTTACTAATTTCTGCGCCAATGCCAAATTTTGCACCAAAGTCAAGACGTTTGAATTCGCCATATCCATCACCCCATTCAACATCATCTGTTCTGCTTACACCGGGATATTCTTCTTTTAATTTACCTGTCAAACCAAATCCAATAAATGGTCCAGCAGCTGCAAAAACTTTTGCAGGACCAAATGAAGGACCTACTTTTACCAAAATTGGAACATCAAGGTAAAGTAAACTAGCTTTGAATTTATAATCTCCACCCCCCATATAATCCTCCTTCATTCTATAACCTTTTGTTTCAGCCAAAAGACCAGCCTGTACTGCAATCAAATCGCCAAAACCAATCTCACAAGTTAAGCCTGCATTGAACCCAGGCAACATTTTATAGTCATCACTATATGTTGCATCATCATCCTTCTCTAAAACGGTACTTAAATTCAAACCAGCCTGTACGCCAAATTTTTGCGCATAAGTCTGATTACTAGCAATTAAAAGCAAACATACAATTAAGACACTGCTAATCTTTTTCATAGTCAGAAGATTAAGTTTCGCCTACTCTCATGGTTTTCGGCTTCCCCGATAGATATTATTAAATTATGTGAATTTACGTTGAAAAGGAAAAAAAGTTTTGCACATAGGTTAAATCATGCCTTTGTGAACTTTCAAATCATATTTGCTTCCCAAATCACATAAGCGCTTACGGCAAATTTTGCAAAGCGGGAAACAGACCAGTAGATGTACTTTTTAATGGGGTAATGCACTGCTCCAACCAGCATAGCGACACCTGAAAAAGGAACAGGCGTGAGGGCAGCGACAAGTATAAGGTATAAGCCGTATTCTTTCAGCAAAACTTCGGATTTTTCAAGGTAACGCTTATGAAGAAACTGATACAGGCGCGTATTGTGAAGATACCTGCCGAAAAAATAAGCTGCAACTCCTGCGGCATAGGAAATAAAAGTAAGCACAGTAACCCAGAAAATGTAAGTGGTTAAATCCCCGGATCTCAGGGACCAGATCATGAAAAATTCCGGAGGGATGATCCCGATGATCAGCTCAGAAACACAATAGATAAAAAGAATCAGGCCTGTTTGATCAAAAAAAGGTGTGAAGCGCACAATCAGGTCCTTGTCAACTGTATGCTTGGTAAACACAAAAAGTGCCACAATCACAGCCAGCCAAATGAGTCCTTTTGTTAAATAGCTGAGAAAAAAGCGGGATTCTTTTGAGCTGGAATTCATTAATGCAATTTTGTTCCAATCATATGTACAAACTCTTCCCGGGTACGCTTGTCTTTTAAAAAACAGCCTGTGAATGCAGAAGTTGTCGTTACAGAATTCTGTTTTTGAACACCCCGCATGGCCATGCATAAATGCTTTGCCTCAATCACAACAGCCACACCCAAGGGATTCAAGGCATTTTCTATGCAATCCCTGATTTGCATGGTAAGTCGCTCCTGAACCTGCAGTCGTCTGGCATATGCATCAACCACCCGTGCTATTTTGCTTAAGCCGGTAATATATTCGTTCGGGATATAAGCAACGTGAGCCTTTCCAAAAAAAGGAACCATGTGATGTTCACAAAGTGAATAAATTTCAATATCCTTTACAATTACCATTTGCTGGTAATCTTCATGAAACCTTGCAGCATTCAGAATTTCTTCCGGATTAATGTGATATCCATGGGTAAAAAACTGCATAGCTTTAGCTACACGGGTTGGTGTATCAATAAGACCCTCCCTGCAAGGATCTTCGCCCAGGTTGGATAAAATTTTATGATACAGAGAAGCCAGCAACTTGGTTTTTCTCCCATTGAACTTATCAATTCTTTCAAATCCAGCTTCAGCTATCCCTTCAATAATTTCTTTCTTTTCTTCCATGAAATTTTCAATGAATTAATGATCACATGCCTACAATTTCACTGATGACAAGCTAAAATATCCTATCTTTAGCACTTATAGGAATTAAACAAAATTAAGAACTTTTTGTTAGCCTGACTGAAAAATCAGACATCCCATGAAAATACTTTTGGTAGCAGCATCGAACAGTGAAGTAAAGCTTTTGTGCGATAAACTCACCTTTGTTTCTAAAGTCTATAATAACCTTACCAATTATAAACTTGGTAATCTGGATATCGACATACTCATTACCGGCCATGGTAGTGTATTTATGGCCTATCACGTAACAAAAGCCCTTAATACATACAGCTATGACCTGGCTATCAATTTGGGAATTGCAGGAAGTTTTGACTATTTCCTGGAATTGGGATTTGTTGTAAACGTTATTCAGGAGCAATTTGCTGACCTGGGATTTGAAGAAAAGGATGCCTTTTTCACCCTGGGAGAAAAGGAATTGCTTGATGAGGATGCATTCCCCTTTACCGGCGAAATTTTGCGAAGCCTGGGTAATTTCGAGATTGATGTGGTGGATTCATTAATTCCTGTGAAGGCAATTACGGTGAACACGCTGCATGGGCGTCAGGACAATATTGAAAAGGTTAAAGCGCGGTTTAAATGTGAAATTGAAACACTTACCGGCGCTGCTTTCTTCTATGCCTGTCTCATGGAAAAAATTCCCTTTCTTCAAATACGGGCTATCTCCTATTTTGTAGAAATCAGAAAGGTTGATAATTGGCATCACCCACTAGCTATTGGCAATTTAACAACTTCTGTTCTTGAAATTCTAGAAGAATTACGATTAGATAAATAAACCGGCAAATATTCATTCATCATGATCATTTTAACAGGTGCAGCAGGATTTATTGGCAGTAATCTGCTGAGACATCTCAACCACGAAGGCATGGATAACATTATACTGGCTGATGCCTTTGATAATCTTTCTAAAACTCCGAATTACAAAAACAAGCGTTATATCTCCGAGGTAAACCGGAACAATTTATTTGACTGGCTTGAGAAACACCATGCAGAAGTAAAGTTTGTTTTTCATTTGGGTGCCCGTACCAATACAGCTGAATTTGACAAGCGTATCTTTGACGAACTGAATCTGGGATACTCTCAGAAACTATGGGAAGCCTGTACCGCCTATTCCATTCCGCTCATTTATGCCTCTTCTGCGGCCACATATGGGGACGGCGAACTGGGATATACAGATGATCATAATCTGGTTGAGCAGTTAAAACCTCTGAACCCTTATGGTGAGTCTAAAAACAATTTCGACCGGTGGGTATTAAAGCAAAAGAATACACCTCCTTTTTGGGCAGGACTCAAATTTTTCAATGTATACGGTCCCAATGAATATCACAAAGGACGTATGGCATCTGTTATTTTTCATGCATATAACCAGATCCGGGAGACCGGAAAAATGAGGCTGTTCAAGTCTCACAAGCCGGGCATACCTGATGGAGGCCAAAGCAGAGATTTTGTTTATGTAAAAGATGTTGTATCTGTTATTTACTGGCTGTATATCAACAGGCCTCAAAGTGGAATTTACAACCTCGGAACGGGAAAAGCCCGCACTTTCCTTGATCTCACCAGAGCAACCTTTAAGGCCATGAACCTGGAACCCCAGATTGAATTCATTGATACACCTTTGGATATCCGGGATAAATATCAGTATTTCACGGAAGCAAGGATGGAAAAAATCATTTCTGCAGGATATACCACCGCATTTTCGTCTTTGGAGTATGGTGTAGAGGATTATGTAAGAAATTACCTTATTTCAGGAAAATATCGTTAAACCGACGCAACCTTGTCTGTTCATTTTGCATCCTGAGAATACAAGACACTGTAATTACAAATACAAGTACAAGAAAAAAAGCCAGGAGATTTAATGCTCCTGGCTTTTAAATTTATATTCTGGCAAATCCATTCCTTGATTTTTCTTCCTACATTCCTTTCAATTCTTCTACAAGTTTTTGAATGACATCACGGGCATTTCCAAAAAGCATACGTGTTTTGTCATTATAAAAAAGAGCATTTTCAATAGCTGCATACCCTTTCCCCATACCACGCTTAACAACTATAATGTTTTTGGCTTTATGAGTCATGATGATCGGCATCCCATAAATGGGGCTGGAAGGATCATTGATTGCAGCGGGGTTGACAACATCATTTGCTCCTATAATAATTGCGACATCCACATGTTCCATATCGGGATTGATATGATCCATTTCAACCAGCTTATCATAAGGCACATTGGCCTCAGCCAGCAAAACATTCATATGACCCGGCATTCTTCCTGCAACAGGGTGTATGGCATATCGGACTTCCACGCCATTTTGAGTCAGCATACGGTCCATTTCACTGCAAATATGCTGGGCCTGTGCAGCTGCCAGACCATATCCGGGTACTATTACCACTTTCTGACTGTAATTTAGCAGTATTGATGCATCACTTATTGAAATTTCTTTAATGAGTCCTGCTTCTTGTCCGGGTCCCGCTTTCAATACCCTACCCCCTCCGAATCCACCTGAAATCACACTCCAAAGCGACCGGTTCATGGCTTTACACATTAAAATAGTGAGAATGGTGCCTGCTGCCCCAACCAGAATTCCACCCAGGATCATGGCCTGATTGCTATATATAAATCCAGCGAGTGCAGCGGCAATTCCTGTCAGTGAATTCAGCAGTGAAATAACCACAGGCATGTCTGCTCCTCCAATCGGCATTACAAAAGTCACCCCATAAATGATTGATAATGCATACAGACCATATACAAGGTATGTTGAAGTGCTGCGATCCGTGTCAGGCAGCATGACAAGCACAATGAGCGCGATATGCATCAGCAAAAGGAGCATATTGATATACTTCATCCAGGATGAAAGCCAGTCGCCAAGTTTCCCGTCGAGTTTGGCGTATGCGATGATACTTCCGCTGAAGGCAATATTTCCGACAGCAAGACCCAATAAAGTAACCAGTGTGGACGTATTTTCAGGATTACTGAATTCGATGAGCGCAACCAATCCTGAAGCTGCACCACCTGTTGCATTAAATAAGGAAACAAGCTGTGGCATGGCAGTCATTTTTACTTTAACAGCCATGATCCAACCTATTATGGCAGCAAGAGCGATGATAACAACAATAAGTATGACGTTACCCAGACCTATTGAATTTCCCTGACCGTCCTTATGCAAAAGCAATGTCATAATCATTGCAAGAAGCATACCGGCACCTGCCCATAAATTTCCGGCTTTTGCCTTTTCTGGTTTACTCAGCATTTTAAGTCCAATCACAAACATTACAGCGGAGAGAAGGTAACTCAAATCCAGAATCACTGTACCGGATTGTAGTGTAATTTCAGACATATCCTTTGCTAATTTTTAGTTTTTCTTTTTTTAAACATATCCAGCATTCGGTCGGTAACAATAAATCCTCCCGCGACATTAATGGTGGCCAGGAATACTGCCAGAACACCCAGTATCAGGTTTATGGAAACGTGCGAGATATCTATATGACCGAGTAAAATGATTCCGCCAATGATGATAATTCCGCTTATGGCATTTGCACCCGACATTAAAGGCGTATGCAATACAGAAGGCACATTGGAAATAACCTCCAGTCCCAGAAAAATGGCCAAGGCCAGAATAAAAATTTCATGCCGGGCTTCATATAAAAATTGTAAAATGTTTTCCATATCTATTTAATTAGTTTGCTGTTGCCTTCAATCGTTCGTTCATTACATTACCATTCCTGGTAATACAGGTATTTCTGATGATTTCGTTATCCCAGTCGACATTCATCTTCCCATCAGGTCCAATCATAAGTTTGAGAAAATTTGCCAGATTGTTGCTGATCATGAAACTCGCATCTACCGGTATCATGGATGGGTAATCTGTTTTGCCGATCAAAACGATGTTTTTATGTGTAATAATGTTATCAGGTTGTGTCAGTTCACAATTTCCTCCGGTACCTGCTGCCAGATCAACAATAACAGAACCAGGCTTCATATGTTCCACAGCTTCTTTACGCAACAATACCGGAGCTTTTTTTCCGGGAATCTGTGCCGTACAAATTACGACATCTGATTTAGCGGCATGCTCAGCTATCAATTGTTGCTGGCGCTGACGGAATGATTCATCCTGTTCAACAGCATATCCGCCCTTTTGAGCATCTTCCCTGGCCCCTTCCACTTCTATGAATTTTCCGCCAAGACTGTGCACTTCTTCTTTAACCGCCGATCTCACATCAAAAACCTCGACAACCGCTCCCAGACGCCTGGCTGTAGCCAGAGCCTGCAAACCAGCCACGCCAGCTCCAAGGATTAATACTTTGGCTGGTTTAATGGTCCCTGATGCCGTCATGAACATCGGGAAAAAGCGAGGCAGGTGTTGAGCCGCATCTAAAACAGCTTTATATCCGGCAATTGTAGCCATACTGGATCGCGCATCCATGGATTGTGCCAGTGTTGTTCTGGGCAAAAGATCAAGCGTAAAGGCTGTAACCTGATTGTTTATAAACTGTTGAACAAAATCGGGTTGGTTAAATACATCAAAAAAGCCAATCAGTGTCCGTTCTTTTCCCCAGATTTTGTATTCACCGGGCATCAATCCCGTAAGGGAAAGTATGCAATCGGCCCTCGCAAGAACGTTATCACGTGATGTTACCTGAACACCGGATTTCTGATATGTTTCATCATCGATATGTGAAAATTCACCGGCTTTTGTTTCAAGAAGAACTTCGGCTTTCAGTGAAATGAAAGATTTTGCAGTATCAGGAGTCAGGGCAACTCTTTTTTCAGGTACCCGTTCCTTCAGAATTCCAATAATCATATGAATGATTTAGCTGTTTAAGGTATCAACCAAAGTATCCTTTAATTGTTTAACTTTATATATAAACATCCTTTCAACAGTAAAAACAAATGCAATCTTAAAATGTTTGATACTGATAATCAGGAACATTTTTCAGAAAACTAATTCTTTATTTGATGGATCAATTTTCATTTTTGGGCAGTAGCGAAACAGAGGCTATCGAAAAGTTATACCAACAATATTTGAATGATCCTGACTCACTGGACAAAAGCTGGCGCAATTTTTTTGCGGGATTCGAATTTGCACGTTATTCGGGTTCTTCTTCCGGTCAGGAACAAATGCATATTGACAAGGAATTCCGGGTTATAAATTTTATTGACGGATACAGGAAGCGCGGGCATCTTTTTACAAAAACAAATCCGGTGCGCAACCGGCGTAAATACACACCCACCCTTGATGTTGAGAATTATGGACTTTCTGCGGAGGATTTGAATACAGAGTTTCATGCCGGAACAGAAATAGGACTTGGAAATGCTACCCTGCAGAAGATTATTGAAAGGCTAAAAGAGACCTATTGTCAGTCGATTGGTTCAGAATACATGTTTATTCGTGATCAGGAAAAAACAGACTGGCTCAAGAGCCGGATTGAAGATCCCAAAAATCGTCCGGGATTCCAGATTTCAGATAAGAAGCGGATTTTTACGCTGCTAATGAAGGCAGTAGGCTTTGAGGGTTTTATACATCGCCGGTTTATCGGACAAAAACGGTTTTCACTGGAAGGAACAGAAGCTTTAATTCCGGCATTGCGGTTTTTGATAGAAAAAGGCACATCTCTGGGAATTGAAGAGTATTTTATCAGCATGGCCCACAGGGGCAGACTGAATGTTTTGGCAAATATTATAGAGAAGCCCTTTGAAAATATTTTCAGAGAGTTTACTGCAGAAGCTTATGATGATGCCATTTCGTTAGGAGATGTGAAATATCACCTGGGGTATTGCAATAAGGTTACACTTGCTGACGGGAAGCGGGTTCGGTTAAATTTAGTACCCAATCCATCACACCTTGAAAGTGCATCTCCTGTGATACAAGGAACTGCAAGGGCCCATATTGAGCATAAATTCAAAGGCGATTTTTCAAAGGTGGCGCCCATACTCATACATGGTGATGCGGCTATAGCCGGACAGGGTGTTGTTTATGAAGTGGTTCAGATGTCTGAGTTGCCCGGTTATAGAACAGGAGGAACCATTCACATAGTCATTAATAACCAGGTAGGTTTCACCACTAATTATTTGGAAGCCAGATCGAGCACATATTGCACTGATATTGCCAAAGTCATTAAAGCGCCGATCTTTCATGTAAATGGAGATGATGTGGAGGCACTTATACATACGGTAATTATGGCCATGGATTACAGAAAACAGTTTTCATCCGACGTTTTTATTGATATCCTTTCTTACCGCAAGTATGGGCATAATGAAGGAGATGAGCCGCGGTATACACAGCCGACTCTTTACAAAGCCATAGAAAAGCATCCGAATCCAAGGGATATCTATGCAGCAACATTGGTAAATTCGGGAATTTCAACTGCTGAAGAGATGACACAACAGCAGAAAATATTCAATGATTACCTGGATGAAAAACTAACCGCATCCAAAGCTATTGGGAAAGTCCGGATTCAGCGATTTTTAAGTGAAGACTGGAATGATTACAGGCATTCCTCCCGTGCTGATTTTGATAAACCCTATAAAAACACACTTACCCATGACACCATCCGGGAAATTGGTGAAAAGGTGAACCATTTGCCGGCAGATGCAAAATTCATTGATAAAACCGTTAAGCTGGTTGAAGGCCGAAAAAGAATGATGGGAGAAGGGAAAGTGGATTGGGCTTTAGCGGAGCTTCTGGCATATGGCACACTGCTTTCGGATGGGCATCCGGTAAGACTAAGCGGACAGGATTCTGTGCGAGGAACTTTTGCACAAAGACACGCTGCCCATGTTATTGAAGATACCGATCAGCTATATATTCCTTTGCAACATATCTCACCCGATCAGAGTTCATTTTCCATTTATAACTCACCATTGAATGAATATGGTGTTCTTGGTTTTGAATATGGTTATGCCATGGCCAATCCCAAAGGTTTAACCATTTGGGAAGCACAATATGGAGATTTTGCCAATGTGGCACAGGTGATTATGGATCAGTTCATCAGTTCGGCAGAAGATAAATGGGGGTTAATGAATGGCATTGTGCTTTATTTACCTCACGGTTATGAAGGACAGGGGCCTGAACATTCCAGCGCCCGTATAGAAAGAATTCTGATGCTTGCTGTAAACAACAATATGCAGGTTGTAAACCTGACCACCCCTTCTAATCTTTTTCATCTTTTAAGACAAAGTATTTACCGAAATTTCAGGGTCCCCATCATTGTTTTTACTCCAAAAAGTTTGCTCAGACACCCGTTATGTGTTTCATCTGTAAATGATTTGGTGGAAGGCCAGTTTAGAGATGTGATTGACGATGCAGATGTAGACATCGATGAGGTGCGCAGACTGGTATTTTGTTCAGGGAAAATCTACTATGATCTGTTGGCAAGGAAAACAGAATTAGGAGCACGGGATATTGCGCTGATTCGTATTGAACAACTACATCCTTTTCCCACAGAACCGGTGGAGCGTATTATCCGGAAATACAAAAACACCTTGCTAACGCTCTGGGTGCAGGAGGAGCCTGGCAATATGGGACCATGGAGACATATTCAACATGAATTCAGAAACACTGAAATAATACCGGTATTCAGGCAGCCCAGTGGGAGTCCGGCAGTCGGTCTGGTTCGTTTGCATCAAATCAGCCAGGAAGAAATACTGGGAAAAGTTTTCAGAAGATGTGAATGCGAACTTAAAAGAAAGTATTGCGGATTGCAGTGCGCCAATGGCAGTGCACACCAGAGTATCCTGAAGCAATACAGTTATTTTCCGGAGAATTCATAAATATTAAATGCTATGGTTTTTGAAGTAAAAATACCTGCCGCAGGTGAGTCTGTTACAGAAGCGGCTATTGGCAACTGGCTGGTGGAAGACGGAAGCTTTGTTGAAAAAGATCAGGAAATTGCTGAAGTTGAAACCGACAAGGCCACTTTGTCTCTTATAGCACCGGAATCAGGCAGGATAAAAATCGTATCCCAAACCGGACAAAAGGTTAAAGTGGGTGAACTGGCTTGTACCATCGACATGGATGCCGTTTCAAAGGATGCCCCCAAAAGCACCTCAGTAGCAGCGGCAACTGCTAAAGAGCACCATCAGCAACCAACCCTTGAGGCCAATACAATACCCGAACAACATACAACTTTTAATCCTGAAAAGCCGGATGTTACTTCAGAACAAAAAGAACCTGAATCGCTTTCCGGGCAAAAACTTCCGGAGTTGGAACGAAATGTGAAGGTCACCCCGGTTGCTCAAAAAATGATGAATCAGAACGACCTGGATGTTGAAGCGATCATTAAAGGATTAAAAAGAATTTCGAGAAAGGAAGTGGAAGAAGTTATTCACCAGAAAGAAACGTCCGAGCCTTTCAAAAGCGAATCATCCATAGATCAGAAGCGTGCTGTTCGTACGTTGAAAAAAACGCCTATGTCTCCGCTTAGAAGAAAGCTGAGCAAAAGGCTGGTTTCCGTAAAAAATGAAACAGCCATGCTCACAACTTTCAATGAGGTAGACATGTACAACCTGATGGAATTAAGAAAAAAACACCAGGCACGATTCACTGAAAAGCATGGTATCAAGCTGGGACTCATCTCCTTTTTTGCAAAAGCATGTGCGCAGGCGTTGTTAGAATATCCGGGGGTGAATTCAGGTATTGAAGGGGATGACATTGTTACTCCTTCATACGTGGATATATCCATTGCCGTGCAAACTGAAAAGGGCTTGCTGGCACCCGTAATCCGCAACGTACATCAGCTATCCCTAGCTCAAATAGAAAAAGAAATTGCTGCCCTGGCACAAAAAGCTAAAAGTGCCCGACTATCTATTGAAGAAATGGAAGGTGGCACATTTACCATCACTAATGGGGGCATATTCGGATCCATGCTTTCTACGCCCATTCTGAATCCCCCACAGGCTGCCATTTTAGGCATGCATAATATTGTAGAACGGCCTGTAGCAATAAACGGAGAGGTTCTTATCCGGCCGATCATGTATGTTGCCTTATCATATGATCATCGGATTATTGACGGACGCGATTCGGTAAGCTTTTTATACAGGGTCAGGGAGCTGATAGAAAATCCCCTTAAATTGCTCATACCGGGTCAAGATCCGGAAAGCAGGTTGTTGGATTTATAATGAAAGCAGTCATTCCTTTGATTTTTCGTTGTAAATTTGTGAAGCAACCAAATATTGAGTTTATGTTTAGGTTATTCCCAAAATTTGTGCGCTTTGCAGGTGCTATCATTCTTTTGATCGTTCTTGTAATGTCCTGTACCAAGAATTCAGATGAAGAACAATTTGACAAACTGGTCAGTTATGATTCCTATAAACAATACGAATTAAATACAATAGAAACCTCTCTTGGTTATCAGACTATTTTATATCCTGAACTTGCCGGTATCATAGCTCATGCTGAAAGCGGAGTGGAAGTTTTCAAGGTAAAATACAAAACCGAATATGGCGACTCTGTAGTGGTTGCCTCAGGAATCATGTGCCTCCCCATGGAACCGGGTTCCTATCCAGTGATCAGCTTTCAGAATGGCACCAATACATTGAATGCAGATGCTCCTTCGCTAGATCCCGAAGATGAAGTTTTTAAACTGCTTGAATTTGTTTCAAGTAACGGTTATATTTTACTGATGCCGGATTATATCGGATTCGGATCTACATCCGACATTGTGCATCCTTATTTTGATAAAGAATCAACGGTTCATGCCGTTACAGATCTGATTGATGCTTTCAGAGAGCTTTCTTCTTCGGGGAAAATACAAGCTACCGGCAATGGCACCTTATATCTTGTCGGCTATTCCCAGGGTGGTGGCGCTACCATGTCTGTTTTTGAAGCACTTGAAAATAGCAACATATTGGATTTGACCATCAACGCTGTTTCATGTGGTGCCGGTGCCTATGATCTTACCAATATGGCGACGTATGTTTTTAATCAAACCACTTATCCAAGTCCCTTATATTTTCCTTATTTCATTTATGGCCAGAGCCAACTGGGTAACATTACCGGTAATCTTGGGCTGTTCTTTTCGGAGCCTTATGCTTCAGCAATCCCTGGTTTATTTGATGGATTGCATAGCAGCGGTTCCATTAATGAATCATTATCTGAAAATATTTCAGAACTATTCACCTCACAACTGAGGACAAATTTTACATCGCACGCGGATTTTGAAGAGCTCAGGTTAGCGCTTACGCATAACAGCATAATCGGCTGGAATACGGATACCAAACTCCGTTTATATCATGGAACAGGGGATTTAATTGTTCCCAAACAGCAATCTGTTGATATGTATGACCGTTTCATTGACGCTGGTTCAGATCCCAGTCAGATTGAATTGATTTTACTGGACGGATTAACGCATGGATCAGCTTTAATTCCCTGGGGCATTGAAACCGTGAACTGGCTAAACACGCTGGAAGGTAAATAGACAACAACATATACCCATATGATACAGCAATTTACACACAGAAGATATAACGCACTCACAGGCGAGTGGGTTTTGGTGGCTCCTCATCGTACAAAAAGACCCTGGCAAGGCAAGCAGGAAGATACGATCATCAAAGCACCCATTCAATATGATGCAGAATGCTACCTCTGTCCACGCAATAAAAGAGCAAACGGAGAAGTAAACCCTGATTATCCATCCACATATTCTTTTGTAAATGATTTCAGCTCACTCATTGATGATGTTCCTGAATTTGAGGTGAAGGAATCTGATCTGATCGTGGCTCAATCCGAAAGGGGAATATGCAAGGTGGTATGTTTTTCTCCCCGGCATGATTTGACCCTTGCAGAAATGACACAATCTGAAATTGAAACAGTCGTTCAGAAATGGAAAGAAGAATATAAAAACCTGGGGTCATTGCCCTTTATCAATCATGTTCAGATTTTTGAAAACAGGGGTGAGATCATGGGAGCCAGCAATCCCCATCCGCATGGCCAAATCTGGGCTCAGGAAACTATTCCGGTAGAAGTTGTTAAAGAACAGGAGCAACAAAGAAGATATTATTCCATCAACAATTCGGTATTGCTGGCGGATTACCTGAAACTGGAACTGGAAAAAAGAGAACGAATTGTTTATGAAAATGACGGTTTTGTTGTTCTGGTGCCATTCTGGGCAATCTGGCCCTATGAAACCATGATCATCCCCAAAAAGAGGCTGCGCAATCTTTTGCATTTTGAGACACCTGATATAACGAATTTCGCTGATGTCATCCGGAATATTACCGTTCGGTATGACAACCTCTTTAAAGTTTCATTTCCTTATTCAGCAGGAATTCATCAGACACCAACCGATGGTAAGGACCACGATGAATGGCAGATGCATATGCATTTTTATCCGCCGCTTTTAAGATCTGCTACCATCAAGAAATTTATGGTCGGGTATGAAATGATGGCAAATCCGCAGCGTGACATTACTGCTGAGACAAGCGCTTCTATATTACGCGATTTGCCTTCGAAACATTATAAGAAGCTATAAAAAATTCCGGTTCAGAAATTCCTGGAATTTATCTTTATACTGATCACTAACCGGAATGTATTCTTTACCGAAAACAATCCGGCTTCTTTCGATGATTTCCACCTTGTCTAGGTTCACTATAAAAGAGCGGTGTACGCGCATAAATTTTTTTTCCGGCAGTTTTGATTCGAGCAGTTTCATGGTTGTAAGTGAAAGTACCGGTTTGGGTTCATTTTTAATGTAAACCTTTACATAATCCTTGAGGCCTTCCACATAAAGAATGTCGTTGAAATTGATGCGCCTGATCTTATATTCCGATTTGAGAAAAAGAAATTCATTATTCGTTTCTATTTGTTCCTCCTGATGCTTGTTTTCTAACCTGATCAGATTCACCGCTTTCTGTACAGCAGTGAAAAATTCTTCATAGCTGAACGGTTTCAAAAGATAATCGACTACATTTAATTTATATCCTTCAAGGGCATATTTTTCAAAGGCAGTGGTAAAAATCACCTTGGGACCTTTGTTGATGGCTTTAGTGAATTCCAGTCCATTCAAATCCGGCATTTGAATATCAACGAAAATCAGATCCACCGATTCATTGTTCATAAATTCAAATGCATCCAGGGGATTATCAAACTTACCAATGAGTTCCAACCCGGGGGTTTTTTCGATATATCCTGCAACAAGCTGAAGTGCGAGCGGTTCATCATCAATGGCAATGGTATGTATCATTGACTTATGGTTTTCTTTAGGAAAATTTGTATCCCCACATAAAATGAAGCCTCCGATGTTACAATTTCAAGTTTATGGCTGTCAGGGAATAATAAAGCCAACCTCTTTTTGAGGTTATCCAGCCCAATACCTGAAGGATTATCGGTTTCATTCACCTTTTTAAAATAACTGTTCGTACAACTAAAGTTAATCATCTCCTTTGAAACGTCCATACGGATATCAACAAAAGATTTCTCACGGTAGCTGATGCCATGTTTAAAAGCGTTTTCAATGACAGAAATAAATAAAAGCGGTGGTATTGATAAGTTTTCATATTTCTCAGGAAACGATACAGCCAGTTGCACTTTTTCGCTCAATCGCAACCGCATGAGGTCAATATAATTATTCATGAACTCAATTTCACTGCTTAACCGGGTCTCACCCTGATCGGAATCGTATAAAAGATATCGCATCAACTTGGAAAGCTTGAGAACTGCCTCTTGAGAATCGTTAGCACTAATGCCAATCAACGAGTATATATTGTTAAGCGTGTTGAAAAAGAAATGCGGACTGATTTGATTTTTCAGAAAGGCCAACTCCGAGTTCAGCATTTCTTTTTCAAGTTCTTTCTGCCTTTTTTCGATCTCGGCATGACGGCTAATCACCCTGAGTCCCAACGCAAAAACAGTAAATACCAATGCATTAAAAGCATAGTTGTAAACATGCATCGAACCGAATGGTAGTCTTAACATAGAGCGACGGCCGTTATACCTGCTCTGACTGGCTCTTTCGTCAGTATGTCTTTCAATAAACTCCTGAGGGTTATTTTTTGAATGGATTGCAATGGCAAGATTTGAGGACAATACGGATGCCATAAACAAGCCAGAAGCAAGCAAAACTGAGGCGATATAGAATTTCAACCTCAGGTTCTTCAAAAAGTACCTGGGAATAAGAATCAGGTAATTGCCATAAAAAATGAGGCCATTTATTACTGTATTGATATAAAATCCAATGATGAATTGTTTAGGTACATCAAAGCGGTAAAAATTATAAAAAGGAAGCCCAAGCAATATTGCCCAGGCAGCGATGTGCAATAAAACCTGCACTCTGTTCCGTTGGATTCTAAAAAAGGTCATCTCTGATGTGTTTCCTGTGTGCTTAGTTATTCATATCTGAGCGCATCAATCGGATTTAAATTAGCAGCTTTTCTGGCAGGATACCAGCCGAAAAATACCCCTATGACGAAACAAACAATGAATGATAATACAACAGCTTTGGTTTGTACAATTGATGGTGTATCAAAGAGTGAGCTTAAACCTTTTCCTATCAGGTATCCAAGTATTATCCCTATTATTCCTCCGAGAATACTCAGAATAATAGATTCTACAAGAAACTGCATCAGAATGTCACGGCTTCTGCCTCCGATTGACATACGCAGACCTATTTCGCGGGTTCTTTCGGTTACAGAAACAAACATGATATTCATAATTCCGATTCCTCCTACCAGCAATGAAATACCAGCAATTGCACCCAAAAGCATTGTCATGATATCTAAAACAGATCCCATGGTAGACATCAGTTCTGACTGGGACATGGTTCGAAAGTCACTCTCCTCTGTTTCTTTCAGTTTGTGAGTTCTTCGTAATATTTGTTCTACCTCTGCTATTGCATCCGCAGACTTTTCTTCGCTAACGGCTGAAGCCTGTATTGAATTAATATAATCAATTGCAGCAAGACGGCGCTGAACAGTGGTGTATGGTGCAACAATCAGGTCGTCCTGGTCCATGCCCATTCCGTTTTCACCTTTGTCTTTGAATACTCCGATAACCTGAAATGGCATATTACGGACACGGATTGTAAGTCCAACCGGATCCACGCCTTCTCCAAACAGATTTTCCACAACGGTACCGCCCAAAATACATACTTTTGACATGCCCTTCACTTCCTGAGTAGTAAAAATCCTGCCACTTGAAATGTCGAGCTTTTTTATAAGCATATATTCTTCACTACCACCGTATATCGTTGTTTGAGTATTCTGATTTCCGTATATTACCTGACTGCTGGCGCGAACTTCTGGCGATACAGCGGATAGAGATGTTGCTTCATTACGAAGCGCAATAACATCAGACATTTTCATAACATTGGAACTTGACGAACCCAGGTTTACGCCACCTCTACGCATGAAATTGGGCATTACCATAATCATGTTCGTACCCATCTGTGACATTTCACTGCGCATTTTTCTTTTGGATCCCTCGCCCAGTGAAAGCATCGCTATCACGGATGCTACACCAATTATAATGCCCAACATGGTAAGTATGGCTCTCAACCGGTTTCTTACCAATGCCCTGACAGCTATGCGGAATAAATTTGAATAATTCATAATATTAATTTTTTAAGCCTCGGTCTCTTCAATGTCAACCGGAAGTGTTTTCAATATATCCTTTGCAAACATTCGATCCTGTACGACATTCTCTCTCTGAATGGTACCATCTCTGAAGACTACGTTACGTGTGGCAAATTTTGCAATATCAGGTTCATGAGTCACATAAACGATGGTTCTGCCACGTTCATTCAAATCCTGAAATAATTCCATTATTTCAAAAGATGTTCGCGTATCGAGATTACCGGTAGGTTCATCAGCCAGAATCATTACTGGATCATTTACAAGCGACCTTGCAATTGCAACCCTTTGCTGCTGACCACCCGACAGCTGGTTTGGCATATGGTGCATCCGATCGGCCAGACCAACAGCTTCCAGTGCACTTATAGCCCGATCTTTACGTTCTTTTGCCTTAACTTTAGCATTGTAAAAAAGAGGCAATTCAACATTTTCAAGGGCTGTTGTACGTGCCAGAAGGTTAAAGGACTGAAATACGAAACCAAGTTTCTGGTTCCTGATTTTGGCCAGTTCATCGCGATTCAAAGTCTTTATATCTACTCCGTCAAGAAAATAATCTCCTTTGGTAGGCTTGTCAAGACAACCCAGAATATTCAGCATGGTTGACTTGCCTGAACCACTGGCTCCCATGACAGCTACAAATTCTCCCCTGTTAATGCGCATATCCACTCCCCTAAGCGCATGCACGGTAACTTCACCTACATGGTAATCTTTGCGAAGTCCTTTTATTTCAATGATTATATGATCCATAATTTCTCGTTCAGATGATAATGTTAAAATGGAAATGGTCCCCTGTTGCTGTTAGCTTTCTGTTTGCTTTTTGAAGCCTGATTTGTCATGGAAATGACCACTTCATCGCCTTCCTTCAGACCTGAAAGTACTTCGACGGAATTACCGTTATCCAGTCCAACTTTTATCATACTTGGACGCAATCCGCCCTTGCCATCCTTTACCCAAACCATTTTAGTGCCTTCGGGAAGTGGAGGAAATCCGCCAGTTGGCATATTTCCGCCCTGGGCACCGCCCATTGCTGCAGGATTTGCACCCATGGCACCTGATCCCTGGGCAGCACCACCATTTGCTCCCGGCATCGCGCCTGATCCCTGAGCAGCACCACCTGTTGCTCCCGGCATCGCGCCTGGTTTTGCACCCTGACCCATTGGTATATTTTTGCCGGGTATCTTTCCCATTTTTTTGAATTGTGCTTTCATGAATTCCATATCCGGAGTAAAGCGCGTAGCCTTTCCGGCCAGAATCAGCGTGCTGTCTTTCTCATCAACAATAATTGTGGCATCAGCAGTCATACCCGGCATTAAGAGCTTTTCAGGATTCGGGGCACTTAGGATTACTGCATAGGTAACAACATTATTGGTAGTGGTAGGCTGTAACCTAACTTCAGCAACAAGTCCTACAAATTTTTTATCCGGATAAGCATCTACAGAAAATTCAACATGTTGGTTGGTTTTTACCTGTCCGATGTCAGCCTCTGATACACTTGCTTCCACCTCCATTTGCGTCAGATCATTTACAATGGTAAACAATGTAGGTGTATTGAACGATGCTGCAACAGTTTGACCTTCTTCAATAGCGCGATTCAGTACAACTCCGTTAATTGGCGATGTAATTGTGGCATAGTTCAGGTTAACCAAATTCCGCTCATATGCAGACTTTGCATTTTTCACTGTTGCTTTGGCGTTTTCATAGTTATAGAGCGCCTGATCATAATCCGACTGTGCAATGAGCTGTTTTTCATAGAGCACCTTTAATCTTTTAAAAGTCGACTCCTGGTATGTAAGCTGAGCCTGTGCCTGATCAAGAGTAGCCTTACTTTGTTCAAGCTGTGCAATCAATTGCTTTTTATCAAGCTGAGCCAGTAATTGACCTTGTTTTACCTGATCATTAAAGTCCACATAAATCTTTTCAATGATCCCTGAAACCTGTGTACCGACATCAACGGATGTTACTGCTTCAATGGTTCCTGTTGCAGTGACCACATTGGATATTTTCCCTTTTTCAACACGAACGGTTTCAAAAGTATATGGTGCATTTTTCTTACCAAAAGGCTTAAAAATCAGCAGACAGGCAAACAAGATAATGGCGATGCCTGCGAAAATGAAAACTTTCTTTTTCATAATGTTATGATTTGCGATGATTGATTACAATGTTAAAGGAATTCCGGTATAGAAATCAAGAATTTTATAACTGAATATCAGATTGTATTTAGATTGCAATAATTGACTCTCAGAAACAATCAGATTGGTTTTTGATACGATATAGTCCACAGAATTGATGATACCCTGGTTGAATTTTTCATCAGAAAGGGCAGACGATTCTTTGGTTGATTGATATTTTTCAAGACTGGCTTCATATTCAGCCTGAGCAGAAATTACATCCTGGCAAGCCTGTTCAATATTCTTTCTGAGCTGGTTTTTAGTAGCCGTTTCAGATATCTCTGCATTCATTGCATTTATTTTTGCCAGTGCCACACTGGTTTTTACCTGTCTTTTCTGATATATCGGTATCGAAAGAGTCAGTCCGGCTGAAGGACTTAATGCGTGATCCATCTGGTCGGCATATGAAAATCTCAGATCATCTCCGGTAAATGCATCAATACTGGCGCCTGTGCTAATTCCGGCATTGGCTGATAAACTTGGTAAATATCCTGCCTTTGCGATTTTCTCATCCAGTTGGGCAATTTCCTTATCAAGTGCAGCACTTTTAATCTGCGGTTTAATTGCCATTGCTGTATCAAATATAGAAGTAACCATAGGACTGCGTTGCTGGTTTAATGATTCTTCCAAAGATGGTTCTGCAATCTGAAATTCATCGGTTACGGGCAGCTCCATCATTTGCATCAGATTTACACGGGCTATGGACAATTGACTCTGGGCATTTGCCAAAGACAACTTCTCACTTGCCAGTTGCGACTTTACCTGCAAATAATCGGCCTGTGATATAATTCTCAAATTCAATCGCTCAGTTGCCAGATTCAACTGACCTGTGGTAGATTCAATCTGCTTTTCTGTATTTCGAACCTGCTCCTCTGCAAATAAAACCTGCAAAAAAGCATTCAGAATGTTCAGACTTACAGACTCCCTGATCGTTTCAAGATTGTATTTGCTGCTCTGAATGTTCAGATCTGATTGTTTGATTTCGTTATTCAGACGCCCCCCGTTAAAAAGAGTCACATTGGAATTAATCCCGTATGATGTGTTATTTCCTCCCTTAAAACTTCCATAATCTTTAATAGTACTCATGTTGGTAATGGGGTCGATTTCCATATCAGCACTTCTGTTCCATGAGAAATTTTGGGATACAGAAGCATTTACAGATGGCAGCACTCCTGCCTTAGCCTGCAAGGCACGCTCTTCATTTGTCATTATAGTAAGCCCGGATTTCCGAATATCCAGATTCTGGTCCAGTGCATACTGGATGCATTCTTCCAGTGTCCACACCTTTCCTTCCTGGGCATGTAAACCAGAATGAAGGGTAATAATAATGATTCCAATTGCGAGTAGATTCCTCATATTATAATTTTTGAAGTAAAATTAGGAAGTTATCCCTATGTTGAAAAAAGAAATAGAAGAATGGACTGTTTTTATCGATTAAAAGAATAAATTATCCTGTCAGGATTCGTTTATAATCTCATGACAATTGGTGCATTAAAATCAATATATTTTCTTAAAATTGCATTATGAAGTGGCTTAACAATATAAAAGTTTTAGCAGGTAAGCGGGTTCTGAATAACCTGCTGGCGTCTGTTAAAAGATCTCCGGCGGTTTGCACATTACAGGAAGCCGAATCAATCGGAATTATATATAATGCCACTGAGTATGTTAGCTTCGAAATTATCAGGAATCTTGTTAAGGACCTCACGCATGAATCCAAAAAAGTAACAGTTCTTGGATACGTTGATAGTAAAAATCTCATTGATAATTATTTATATCGCAAAGGTTTCGATTTCTTTTCCAAAAATGAGTTGAACTGGTATTACAAACCGGTTTCTCCATTGGTTGATCAGTTTATTTCCGAACCTTTTGATTTGCTCATAAATTTAAGTCTCGACGATCATTATCCCATTCGTTACATTACCTCGCTTTCGGCTGCACGATTTAAAACAGGGCGTTATACGACTGATGATATGTGTCTGGACTTGATGATTGACATTGAAAGAGAAAAACAAACGATGCAAATGCTTCATAGAGAGATTCTCAAAGAACATGTGCGCGGCGCATCCGGAGATGATGAAGTAGAAGCCGATGTAGATAAGAAAACTGAAACCGAAATTCAATTGAATTTCCTGATCAATCAAATCATGCATTATCTTTCCTTGCTTAAAAAGTAATATATTATGGATCATAAGAGTTTTAGTGGCACCGGAGTGGCAATTGTCACCCCCTTTCGTAACGATGGAAGTGTAGATTTTAAATCTTTAGGCAAGTTACTGGAGCATCAGGTTAAAGGTGATGTCAATTATATAGTAGTATTAGGAACTACAGGTGAATCTGTTACGTTATCAAAAGACGAGAAAAAAGCAGTAGTGAACTTTGTGTCAGACACTGTAAGCGGAAGATTACCACTTGTTGTTGGCATTGGAGGAAACAATACTGAAGAAATTATCGATACCATCAACCATACTGATTTCAACGGAATTGACGGACTTCTGTCCGTTGCTCCATATTACAACAGACCTTCACAGCAAGGAATTTACCTGCATTTTAAAGCTATTGCAACCGCGAGTCCGGTACCTGTTATTATTTACAATGTTCCCGGCAGAACGGGCAGCAATATTAGTGCTGAAACCACAATTAAGCTTGCAACCGAATTTAAATCCATTGTTGCAACCAAAGAAGCTTCGGGAAACCTGGCCCAGATTATGCAGATTATTCATAAGAAGCCTAAAGGATTCCAGGTAATTTCGGGAGATGATGCTCTTGCACTGCCAATTATTGCAATGGGAGGCGCAGGCGTTATTTCTGTTACGGCAAATGCATATCCAAAGCAAGTTTCTGATATGGTCCGGTTTGCGCTTAAGAGGGATCAGGATAAGGCCAATGAAATTCATTATCAGTTGCTGGAATTGAATAATGCCTTGTTTGAAGAAGGAAATCCTCCGGGAATTAAGGCTTTGCTTGAAATCTTAAAGATATCGCAAAACAATCTCCGTTTGCCCATGGCTCCGGTGAGTGACAAACTGTATTCAAAAATTGAACTGCTTGCAAAAAAAATTAAATAACAGATCATTATATCTAATTCCTTTATCCTTAAATTATTCCAACACATGAAAACTAAAATTCTATTTGTTGCACTATTGCTGGCAATAGTTGGCAGTCAATCGATGTATTCACAAGGTTTTAAAGAGCCTTCCCCGGGGAAAGCTGCTGTTTATTTTGTACGTGTATCTTCTTTAGGTTACGCTGTTACTTTTCAATACTTTAACGATGACAAGTATGTTGGAGAGTTTAAAGGTAAAAACTATATGCGTATTGAATGCAACCCGGGCAAACAGCTTTTATGGATCTCTTCTGAAAACAAGGAATTTATTGAAGCTGATTTAAAAGAAGGCGGCACTTATATTGTACTGGTTTACATTTATCCCGGCGCATGGAAAGCTCGTATGGAAACCAGTCCGATTTCCGCAACCGACGAACGTTTCGAAAACGCCAAAGTTTTTGTAAATTCTGAGAAGCCTATTGAGACTCCGCAGGAAAAAATTGATGCAATGAACAAAAAGCTTCAGAAGTTTATCACGGAACAGTTAAACGTGTATAACACTGAAATAAAAGACAAAAAAGAAGTGGATAAAATTACTGCAGATATGGCAATACCTGCTGAATCCCTTAAATAATACATTTACTATAAATTAAAAAGGGGTGTTTCCAATTCGGAACACCCCTTTTTAATTTACGATTATTTTTAGACTTTCTCAGCCATGCTTTGAGCGCCATGGCAATGTTTGAATTTTTTACCACTACCACAAGGGCAAAGATCATTTCTTCCCACTTTCTTTTCTACTCTTACCGGTTGTACATGTTCCTCCTTTTTAGGGCCACCTTGCTGATCATTCTGGAATTCGCGTTTATTGGCTTCCATCTGGCTAAAATCAGTCTTCTTGGGAGCATGAGCTTTCTGTACCTCACTTGCGTCACGAATTGGTATTTGTCCCCGGATCAGAATACTGGTTACATCCTTGTTGATCTTATCAATCATCGTCCTGAAAAGTTCAAAGGATTCGAACTTATATATCAGCAACGGGTCTTTTTGTTCATAGGTGGCAGTACGAACTGACTGCCTGAGATCATCAAGTTCGCGTAAGTGTTCCTTCCAGGCATCATCAATGATAGAAAGCATGATGGACTTTTCAAATGACCTTGTAAGATCCTCTGCATTTGACCGATATGCTTTCTCGAGATTGGAAAGTATATGGTATACTTTCGTTCCATCCGTTATAGGAATTACGATATTTTCGTATAGCTTACCCTGCTTTTCAAAAACATCTTTAATTACCGGAAACGCTTGTTTAGACATGGCAACCTGCTTTCTCTGGTAGGTTTCGCGCAGTGTATTGTATATCTGTTCAGTGATATCTGTTGCCGAAAGTCCGTTATACTCTTTTGCACTAATCGGAGTCTCAACAGACAATTGCCGGAGAATGTTCATTTTGAATTCCGTGTATTCAACCTCACCGTGCAATTGTTCAACCAGACTTTCGCAAACATCATACATCATATTGGCTACGTCAACCTGGATGCGTTCACCATATAAAGCATGGCGGCGTTTGGTATAAATTACTTCACGCTGTGAATTCATTACATCATCATACTCCAGCAGGTGTTTTCTGATTCCAAAGTTGTTTTCTTCAACTTTCTTTTGTGCACGCTCTATTGATTTGGTAATAAGACCGGCCTGTATAGGCTCACCCTCATTCCATCCCATCTTAGCCATCCAGCCGGCGATTCTGTCAGAAGCAAAAAGCCGCATCAGGTCATCTTCGAGCGACACATAAAATTGGGATGAACCGGGGTCGCCTTGGCGTCCGGCTCGTCCGCGCAGCTGGCGGTCAACCCGTCGTGATTCGTGTCTTTCTGTTCCAATAATTGCCAATCCACCTGCGCTCTTCACATCTTCACTAAGTTTAATGTCAGTACCACGGCCGGCCATGTTTGTAGCAATTGTAACTGTACCAGTTCTTCCGGCTTCAGCAACAATTTCTGCCTCACGCTGGTGCAATTTCGCATTCAGTACGTTATGCTTGATCCCTTTCATTTTAAGCATTTTGCTTAATAATTCAGAGATTTCAACAGATGTGGTACCTACAAGGCAAGGCCTTCCATTATTATGAAGATTAACTATTTCGTCAATTACAGCATTATATTTTTCCCTTTTGGTGCGGAAAATCAGGTCCTCACGATCATCCCTGATTACGTTACGGTGTGTGGGAATCACAACTACATCAAGTTTATATATATTCCAGAACTCGCCTGCTTCAGTTTCTGCAGTACCGGTCATACCGGCCAGCTTATGATACATTCTGAAATAATTCTGCAAAGTGATAGTAGCAAAGGTCTGTGTTGCTGCTTCTACTTTCACCTTTTCCTTGGCTTCAATAGCCTGATGAAGACCTTCTGAATACCTTCTTCCCTCAAGGATACGACCAGTCTGCTCATCAACAATTTTTACTTTGTTGTCCATTACAACATAATCCACATCACGTTCAAACATGGTGTAGGCTTTCAAAAGTTGATTTACAGTATGAATGCGATCGGACTTTATGGCATAGTCGGCCAGCAATTTATCTTTTTGTGTCAGTTTTTCTTCAGGAGAAAGTCCCGATTTTTCTAATTCAGCGATTTCGGAACCAATGTCGGGCATAATAAAAAAAGCGGTGTCTGAAGAGGTTCCGGTGATGAGATCCGTACCTATTTCAGTCAGCTCAACAGTATTCTGTTTCTCATCTATAATAAAATACAAATCATCGGTTACCACATGCATATTCTTGCTGTTTTCCTGCATGTAATAATTTTCTGTTTTAAGCAACAGTGCTTTATTTCCCTGTTCGCTCAGGAATTTGATCAAAGGCTTATTTTTGGGTAGTCCTTTGAATGACTGGAGCAATTTGAATCCGCCATCTTCGGTTTTTCCTTCCGAAATCAGTTTTTTGGCTTCAGCAAGCAATGTTGTGGCAAGATTACGCTGAGCGGTTACCAGTTTCTCCACCTGAGGTTTGAACTCTTCAAACGATTGATCCTCGCCTCTTGGTATAGGTCCTGATATAATAAGCGGTGTTCTGGCATCATCAATCAAAACCGAGTCGACCTCATCCACGATGGCATAATGATGTTTGCGCTGCACCAGGTCGTTGGGATTCCCGGCCATATTATCACGCAGGTAGTCAAAACCAAATTCATTGTTTGTACCATAGGTGATATCTGCAAGGTAAGCTTTGCGACGGCTATCAGAATTCGGTTGATGTTTGTCTATACAATCTACTGTTAATCCGTTAAATTCAAATATAGGCCCCATCCATTCCGAGTCGCGCTTTGACAGGTAATCGTTTACAGTGACAATATGGACACCTTTGCCGGCTAAGGCGTTCAGAAATACAGGAAGTGTAGCAACGAGTGTTTTTCCTTCACCTGTTGCCATTTCTGAAATTTTTCCCTGATGCAAAACGATACCGCCGATCAACTGCTCATCGTAATGAACCATATCCCATTTAACGGAATTTCCGCCGGCAATCCAGGTATTCATATACCGTGCCTTGTCATCGACAATTTGAATGCTGTCGCGTTGAGCAGCCAGCATTTTATCCATCTCATTGGCGGTAACCTCAATATACTCGTTCTCAAAAAATCTTCTGGCAGTCTCTTTAACAATTGAGAAAGCTACAGGAAGGACTTCATTAAGCGATTGTTCAATAATAGCAAGTGATTCCTTTTCTATACGGTCGATACTCCTGTATGCATCTTCAACCTGCTCAACATCGATTATCCCGGACTCAATTTGCTCTTTTAGCAACCGGATTTCTTCTTCCTTTTCTTTTGTAGAATTACGGACATATTCTTTAATTTCATTTGTTTTAGCCCGCAATTCATCATTACTTAATTTTTCAATTGTTTTATAGGCTTGCCGGATGTTATTTAAGACAGGAATAACTTCTTTGATATCCCTTTGAGATTTGTTTCCGAAAAACTTTTTGAGAATACTGTTAATAGCCATTTGCTATGATTTAATTTTAGTCGTCAAAATTCGCATTATTTCTGAAAATATAACAGAGCGGATGATTCATTTTCCATGCCACATTTCAAACCGGACAATATTACATGTTCTTTACAATCTCGTCTCCGAATTCAGAGCACTTTAATTTTATTGCTCCTTCCATCAGTCTTTCGAAATCGTATGTAACTTTTTTCAATTTTATGGATGTCTGGAGTCCTTTAATGATCAAGCTTGCGGCTTCATTCCATCCGAGATATTCAAACATCATGGCTCCTGAAAGTATCAGGGAACCTGGGTTAACCATATCTTTACCGGCATATTTAGGAGCAGTTCCATGGGTAGCTTCAAATACAGCATGTCCGGTTTCATAATTGATATTTGCTCCGGGGGCAATTCCGATTCCACCAACAATGGCAGCAAGTGCATCAGAAATGTAATCGCCGTTCAGGTTGAGGGTAGCAATTACAGAATATTCTGATGGACGCGTTAAAATTTGCTGAAGGAAAGCATCAGCAATAACATCCTTAATAATAATGGATTTCCCGGTAACAGGGTTGTTAAAATTACACCAGGGACCACCTGCAATTTCCCGGGCTCCAAATTCCCTTTTAACAAGCTGATATCCCCAATCTCTGAAAGATCCTTCGGTAAATTTCATGATGTTTCCTTTATGAACAAAAGTCACAGAGGGCAGATCATTATTAATGGCATATTGAACGGCTGCTCTGATAAGTCGTTCAGTTCCCTGCAAAGAAACAGGTTTGATTCCAATAGATGAGGATTCAGGAAAACGGATTTTTTTCACATTCATTTCCTGCTGCAGAAAGTCAATGATTTTTTTCACTTCCGGTGTACCCTGCATCCATTCAATTCCTGCATATATATCTTCAGCATTCTCTCTGAAAATAACCATGTTCGTAGTGGTAGGATCCTTAACCGGTGATGGAACCCCTTCATAATAGCGAACTGGACGAAGGCAAACATATAAGTCCAGGATCTGCCTTAATGCCACATTCAGCGATCTGATACCGCCGCCAACAGGTGTCGTAAGCGGACCTTTAATAGCAACAAGGCTCTCTCTAATGATACTCAGCGTTTCATCCGGAAGCCAGTTGTCGGTTTTGTCAAATGCTTTCTGCCCGGCAAGTACTTCCTGCCAGTGTATTTTCTTTTTGCCGTGATATGCTTTTTCTACAGCAGCATCAAAAACCTTAACAGATGCCGACCAGATATCCGGGCCTGTTCCATCGCCTTCAATAAAAGGAATTACAGGATTGTCAGGAACCACAAGCTGGTTATTT
Organism: uncultured Bacteroidales bacterium; assembly: GCA_964615995.1. GTDB lineage: Bacteria > Bacteroidota > Bacteroidia > Bacteroidales > UBA10428 > UBA5072. Next base: position 65,977 of record CAZTSR010000012.1, on the reverse strand, counting down.
TTAAGGGTAATTTTCTGTCCGTCCATAATTTTATTCTAATTCCAGATTTAATTTTTGTCTAAGGGTATTCAATAAAGGATTCTTTTGGCTAAGATACCTGAATTTTTCCTCACTGGTGTATAATTTTACTGCTTGTGATTCAGTAGACTCCACTACCGAGGCTTCAATTCTCAGCTGCGTATTATGCATTTCGCGCTGCAAAAACCGCTCAAGATCCTGGCGCATGTTCTGGTTGAAATCGTCCAGTTGTGAACCGTTATTCAGGGCAATGGTGATGATAAAATCGCTTCCGATCAGAGGTTGAACATTTTTTAATGTTACAGCCATACGGGGCTTTTCTTCTCTAATACGGGTTGCAAAAGCACTCCAGCAAAGCTGCAGCAAATCAGCAGATAAGGGTCTGAGTTCGGAAGGAATTTGGGCTTCTTCAACAATTTCCTGTTCCTGCTCCTCCTCTGTATAAATCATTCCCTTTTTAGCCGCATTTAAAGCGTCCTTAATAGAGATCCTTGGTGCAGGTTCTGAAACAGTCTGAATGTCAACAGATTTAGGTGGAGACGTCGGTTCAGGCGGATGAGCATTAACCTGGGTTACAGGAGAAGGTATTCTCTCAACTACCTGTTCAGTTACAGGTTTTTTTTCATTTCCCTTTTGAATTTCGGGGATAATGATTAGATCCTGTTCAGGAGTTAAGTTTTTTTTTTCGGCGACTATGTTAGACAGTCGGATAAGTGCCAATTCCAGATGCAACCTTTGATTTCTGTTTGCTTTAAAACTAAGCTCACACTGACTGGTGATTTCAAGAGCCTTAAACAGGAAATCATCAGGGCATAGCAGGCACTGTTGCCGGTATTTATTTTTTAATACATCGCTTACTTCAAGGAGCGGCAATGTAGATTCATCGTGGCATACTAACAAATCGCGGAAATGAGATGATAAACCACCCAGAAAGTTCTGTCCGTCAAAACCACGTTGCATAATCTCATTTAACAATAACAGGGCACCGGCGGTATTTCCCTGCAAAAAAAAGTCAGTTATCTTGAAGAAATACTCATAATCAAGAACATTGAGGTTTTCCAATACCTCCTGGTAGGTGATATTTCTGTTAGAAAAGCTGGCTACCTGATCGAAAATGGACAGGGCATCGCGCATAGCTCCTTCAGCTTTGAGAGCAATCACATTTAGTGCTTCTTCCTCAAAATGGATCTGTTCCAGTCCGGCAACCTTCTTTAAATAGTTTACGATATCTTCAATCCGTATTCTGTGAAAATCAAATATCTGGCAACGTGACAGAATCGTCGGAATAATTTTATGCTTTTCTGTGGTAGCCAGAATGAAAATAGCATGTTCCGGAGGCTCCTCAAGGGTTTTAAGAAATGCATTGAACGCTGCCTGAGATAACATATGCACCTCGTCGATGATGTATATGCTGTATTTTCCAACCTGCGGGATGATTCTTACTTTGTCAATGAGGCTCCGGATATCATCAACTGAATTATTGGATGCAGCATCAAGTTCATGAATATTAAACGATCTTGATTCGTTGAATGACCTGCATGATTCACATTCATTACATGCTTCCACATCAGCAGTACGGTTGAAGCAATTCAGTGTTTTGGCAAATATTCTGGCACAGGTAGTCTTACCTACACCCCGTGGCCCACAAAACAAATATGCATGTGCAATGTGGCCCGATTTTATGGCGTTTTTTAATGTATTTGCTACAGAAGGCTGTCCGACTACTGTATCAAAATTAACCGGACGATATTTTCTGGCTGAAACAACAAAATTACTCATGCAGCATTATTATTCACCGCAAAGATATGGATTTATGGAATTGTGATCCGTATTGTTGAAAAATAGTTTCATTCTAATCCATCAGGCGGATATTGCCATAATTCGAATTCACGCTCACCTCAGTTTTTGTAGCAGAATTCGAGCCGATGGTCCCGGAAACTTTCATTTCATTGTTTTCATTAAACCTGTTTACATGAGCATTTGATTCAGGATAATTTATGGTACAGTACTTTGCGTATCCGTTAATCCGGTATGAAGCAGAAGGATCAATTCCAAGTTTGTATGAGCCGTAACTATTGGTAATACGGATCTGCTGAAAGGTTGCCGGAATATAATCCACAATAAAATCAGAATATTTTGTTTCCACCTGAAGTTTACCTGAAAGACTTCTGATATTGAAATGACCATAAGCCGCAGTTGTAACAAAATTCGTCATCTTTTCAATTTCATAGGTATCATATTTGCTTTCACTAACCACAGAACTTCCTTGTGTGATATATACTTTAGAATATTTGCTGATAATGGCAAGCGCTTTATTTTCTGTGATATTCAGCTTTGAATATTTGATGTCGGCTTCAATCCATTTTGTTTGCTGAATTGTGCCATTAGAATAGGCTAAATATATTTTTGTCAGCGGTTGTTTGGAATCATGTAATATTTTATTGGCGGTCAATTTCCCATATTTGATATCAATGGTGGAAGTAGATACTAATTCATCAATAAATACATTCCCATATTTATTTGAAAGATATAAAGGAACGGCCTTTGGCATGGTAACCGAATAATTGATCTGAAGACCACGGTAGTCAGAGCCAAAATTTCTGAAATGTTTTCCAAAATCGTCGTCAATTTCGGTAATGGCCTTAATAATATCGCCTTGCTGGCTAATGGAAACATTTACCATATTCAGTAAGCTCTGAGAACGTTCTGAATCAGGGCCTGTAATTCTAATTTCAATATGGATGCGGATTTCGGGGTCACTGGTATTTATCACATCAATATTGCCATACTTATTATATAGTTCAAGGTGTGTCTGCGCATTGACCGGGAATTTCTTCTCAATAATCTTGCCGTTATTGTCGCTGTTTTGAGCTGTGAGTGACATAGCCAACCCCAAGACTGTCAGCAATGCGGCTATCCTGATATGTGAATTTATCGTTTTCATTTTATTCAAAGAATTTTACTTGTTGATGCTAAAGTTCGTGTAACAATCATATCCATAATTTCAAGTTTCACCTGATAAGAATTGATAATTGCATGCATGACTCTTTCGTCATCCGGATTCTGTATCAGGTCTTGCTTCATGCTTTGTACCTGACGGTCCATTTCAGACAATTCATGAAGAACCTGTTTTTTCTGACTCTGATCATTATTGAATTCAAGTTTTTCAATCTGACTGTAGTAACTGTCAAATTGAAAAGTATAAAAAGCTTCTGCTTCTTTCAATTCCGGATAATTATTGGAAATAGCGCGGTGATTCCAATATTCTCTGAAGAAATCAGCTCTGTGAAAAACGCTGTACGTAAAAACTAAAGCAAGCAGCATTACAGCAGCAATTTTTGTAAACATCCAAATCTGGTTTGGATCTCTTTTGCGGAAGGATGTGCTTTCCAGTTTTTTATCAAACCGTTCGAAATGCCCATCTAAAGGCTCTTCATCATTAAAATGATCAAGGTTTCTCTTAATAAAATCATTCAAAGGTTTCATCTCTTGTACTTTTTAAACGCTCAATCAGTTTTTTTCGTGCACGGGCTAATTGCGACCTTGATGTAGATTCTCCGATATTCAATATCATGGCAATTTCTTCATGATCATACCCTTCAAATAAGAATAGTGTCAAAACAACCCGGAAACCTTCAGGAAGTGTGGCAACAGCTTTCTTAATCCTTTCAACACCCTTTGTATCGCTATCATTCCATTCAATATCACTGTCTTCATCAGCCTCCTGATTTGAAATTTTTTCACTGATTTCTTCAAAAATCACTTTCCGTGACCTTAAAGTGTCAATGCTTTTGTTGATCACAATCCGTTTTAACCAGGCTCCAAATGAGGTTTCTCCTTTGTAGGTATGAATTCTGAGAAAGGCAGCAAGAAACGACTCCTGCATTACATCCTCAGCTTCAATGGCATTGCCCAACATACGGTAACAAGTATTGTACATGGCCCTGTAATATAACCTGTACATTTCCCGTTGAGCCAGCCGGTCTCCCACCCTGCAGCGATCAATCAGATCCTGATGAATTTGATAGTTTTTCTCTTCTATCATTTATTCGAAATAAAGACGAATGGTATTTTACAACGCTGCAGAAATATGCAAAAAAATATTGAATTTAATCCTGTTTTTTTATCGGAGCATACCATTGAAAATTCTGCACTACATAAAAGGTGGGCATATCGTTGAATGAATTATTAGGAAAGAATGCTGCACCAACTCCAATTTGAAGGGCATCTTTAGCCAGAATGTTTTTCCGGTGATCGGGTGAATTCATCCAGCCTGTAAGCTGCTTTTCGCAAAATGACAGGTAGGTATGATACGGGATAATTGAGCCGTCAGGTGTTTTACTGAATTTTCCCTTTCCTCTCAGATAAACAGAATGATTCGATTGATATTGGAGGCCATATCCTTCGATGATATTTTCAGCCAGAAAAGGGTTGGCAATGCCGCACAATTTTGCCCTGTCATTTGGGGTTTTCTTATTGCGCTGTTTTTCATTAAAATGACTGAAAAAATTGTACCTGACCATATCGCTTGCATGCATTGCTGCTGCCATTGCAAGTTCATCTGAATATGTCAGAACCTGAAGATTGTTTTTTTCACGAATTTCATTCGTAAGGAGAAATATGATTTCTTCAATTAATTTATAGTCGATATTGTTGATATCGATCTCCTGATTGAATTTGGGGTTCGTTCTATAGTTCTTTAATTTGGAACCCGATTGTGCCAAACCTGAAAAGCTCATAAGAGCACAAATAAGGAAGCATATGATGTATTTTCTGAACATAGAAAGTTTTTTTATAATCCTTTATTAATTATCAAACAACGTGCCCGGGCTTCAAATGTTATTTTTATTTACTTATTTTGTATGTATTGAATTCAGCTAACAAGTATGTTGCTTAACTGCCGGCAAGTTGCCAGGCTTCTATAAGTTTTATGAAAGCTCAAGCGAGAAAAATCCTGATCATCTCAAATGAATCTGAAGGGTGGAGTGTCCAGGAACAGGAATCATTTAAGTGGGACTATCCATTTAAGGTGGTTACCGCTGATTCTTTAGCTGAGGCGCGTAACCTGCTGAATGAATTCGATTTTCAAGGTATCGTCTGCGATTATCGTCTCAAGGATGACGGGTATATGGAAATTCTTTCATCAGCCGGAGCAATACCAATTATTGTCCTGATTGAAGAAGGAGAAGAAGATATTGCTCTGCTTGCATTAAAATCGGGCGCTACTGAATTCCTGATCAAAGACAAAAAAAAGAAATTTAAAAAATTTCTGCCTCTGGCATTCTCAAGGGCATTGGAACGGAAAATGCAATCTGAGGAACTTAAAAAATACAGGACAGAACTTGAGAACATTGTTGAAGAACGAACCATTGAGTTGATTGACATGTATAGTAAGTTGCAGGAAAGCGAGATAAATTTCCGCAACATTTTCAACAGTTCCAATGATGGCATCATTATTCTTGACCTGAATCTTGAATTTGTTGAAGCCAATAATGCCATGCTCAATTTCATGGGTGGTGACAAGCAAATTTTTGATTCGCATGCACCCATTAATTTCATTGTTCCTGAATACAGACCCATGATTTTGGAAAGACTTGAGCTTGTAAAAAAAGGGTTCCCTTCAGGAATTATGGAAGTTGAATTATTCTCTCCTGTTAATGGTGCACTTGTTCCATTTGAAGTAAGCAGTGTTCCGATTGTCTTTAACCAGAGGAACGCAATTTTATCTATTCTGCGAAACATAGAAGAGCGGAAACTGCATGCCCGTAAACTTTTTGAAACAATCATTCTAACGGAAGAAGAAGAACGGTCAAGAATAGCCAGAGATTTGCATGACGAAATCGGCCCCCTCGTTTCGGCACTTAAAATTTATACAACATCCTTTCTGGAAAGTACCAATGCCGAAAAAAAAGAGAAGCTGGCTGCTCAAATGAGTACCATTGTTAAAGATGTACTGGACTCGATAAAGACCATTTCTAATGATATGAGTCCTCATATCCTGGTAGATTTTGGCGTATTAGCTGCTTTAAAAAACTTTATCGACCTGTTCTCGAAAAACATAACCATCCATCTTGAATCTAACATGCATGATTTGAGATTTCCAGCGACAGTCGAGACCCTCATATACCGGATCATTAAGGAACTTATTAATAATACTGTGAAACATGCCATGGCCAAAAACATCCGTATATCCCTCGATTTTGAAAATGGCACATTGATGTGTCATTACAGCGACGATGGAATTGGATTTGAATGGAAACAACTGGTTGATAATCCTCGTAAAGGAATGGGATTAAGTAATATCATAACGAGGATTCATTCATTGGGCGGGGACTTTACTGTTCAGTCTGAACCTGAAATGGGATTTGAAATTAATTTTATTATACATACAACATCCAGAGATGACAACCATAAAGAAGAAACACAGAATTATTATCGCAGATGATCATACTTTATTCCGGCAGGGGCTCAAAATGATCCTTGAAGATATTGAAAACCTCGAGGTTATTGCCGATGTTGCCAATGGAAAAGAGCTTATAGAAATCACCCGTGAATTTCTGCCCGACCTCATCATCATGGATATCAATATGCCCTTGGTAAACGGGATAGAAGCCAGCAAGACCATTTTGCAGGAACATCCTGAAATGAAAATTCTGGTTGTTTCCATGTATGGTGATGAGCAATATTATAATAGTGTCATTGAAAATGGAGTAAAAGGTTTTATCCTTAAAGATGCTGAAAATACGGAACTCAGAATTGCGGTAAACTCCATTCTGAACGGGAAAACGTATTTCTCACAGGAACTTTTGCTAAAGCTTATCCGAAACCGTAAAAACAGCGATCAGATATCTCTCACTCAAAGGGAGCGGCAAATTCTGGAATTTATTTGTAAAGGAATGAATACCAACGAAATTGCTACAAAATTATTTCTGAGCGAACGCACAGTCGAAAATCACAGAGCCAGTTTGTTGGATAAAACCGGGTGCAGGAATTCACTCTCCCTTGTATTGTATGCTTTCAGAAACAACCTGGCAGATATGCAATAGCTAGAAAATGCCCTGAAGAAGCACTTTAAAGAAATGTACAGCAGCCACAACGGAAACAGCTAATTTCATAACGGTGCCTGCAATAAACCCGATAAATGATCCGAATGCTGCGCGAAATGCAGTATCAGAACTTCTGCCAACAGACAATTCACCAACCAGGGCACCGATAAAAGGTCCGCCCAGAATACCGACCAAACCCAGGGGGCCGATAACAATGCCCAATACAGGCAATAGTACAACTCCAATAATAAGTCCTATGGTGCTGCCAACCACTCCGGCTTTAGTTCCGCCAAATTTTTTTGTACCCCAAACAGGAACAATATAATCAAGAAAAGATACTAAAATGACTATCCCAGCCCAAATAATCAGGGCATGCCCAGAGATACTGAATGATTTGGTAAAATGGAGAAGAAGCAGACCTAAATAACTTAAAGGCGGGCCGGGCAATCCGGGAAGGATGCTGCCAATAATCCCAATCAGAATACAAATAATTCCAAGTGTTATCAGAACATATTCCATAGGGAAATGATTAATCAAAAAACGTCTGAACCTTCCAACAAAAATAATGAAAGTTCAGACGCTATGCTTTTGATTTTTAAAAAATCAAATAAACGATTACTCTCTTACAGGATAAATTTCAAATTGTTCCTGTTTTTGATGTTTCTCTTTATGGGGTTTATGCGGATGCCAGCCTACAACAAGCAACATAACGAAGAATCCAATGATATAGGCCAATGTTACGTGCCAGCCACTTTTGATATACCTGAATGTATTTTTTGCCTCCGGATACATATTGGAAAGTGCAACACCGGCAGATGATCCGAACCAGATCATGGATCCTCCGAATCCCACCGCATATGCCAGCACGCCCCAATCGTAACCGCCCTGCTCCAGGCAAAGTTTAGTAAGCGGAATATTATCAAACACTGCTGAAACAAATCCCAGGGCAAAAGCGGTCCAGTGCGATGCAGGCGGCAATTCATCCACAGGCATCAGAGAGGCACAGGTTACAAGTGCCATCAGAAATACAGTACCCATCCAGGCGTTCTTTAATTCAAACCAGGGCATTTTCCTGAAGAAGCTACCAATCAGGATACCAATCCACACTCCAAGAGCCGGAAAGTCTAACATCCAATTTGTAGCAATAGTACAGATCAGTATAAGAAATACAATGGCAATTCTGCCCCAGTCTACTTTAATATTAGCACTGTTATTCTCCGTAATAGGCTGATAACGGTCCTGCTGCCGGGCGCCAAAGAAGCCGAAGATTGCCAACGCTACAAAAGAAGCCACAAAAGCATGTAAAACATCCATGGGATTTACACCGTCAATCCACATTAATGTGGTAGTGGTATCGCCCACGACGCTTCCGGCGCCTCCTGCGTTGCTGGCAGCAATAATCGCCGCAAGAAACCCAATGTGAACCTTGCCCTTAAATACCACCATTGCAATAGTCCCCCCAATCATGGCTGCAGCAATGTTGTCTAAAAATGAAGAAAGGAGGGCGATAAATAAAAGGAGTACAAATCCGCCTTTCCATCCATCGGGAAGGAAATTGGGCAATATTTCCGGAAAACGGGATTCTTTGAAAATTTCAGCGAGAATGGCAAACCCAAATAGCAAACCAAGCAGGTTGAGAAGAATGCGCCACTCCCCTTCTTTGCCTGTAGTGCCAATTAAATGCTCGGAAAACGAAAATTCACTAAAACCATACTTGACCAGCAGAATAGCAACCAGGCCTGTTAAGGCCACATACATGGTTTTATGGTGAAAAACAGCGACACCTACCAGGGTAAGCGCAAAAAGAATGAATTCAATCCTTACACCTGCAATAACCGGAATTTCTCCTGTGGCAGCCATGAGCGATTGACCGGCAAGTAATAATATCAGAGATACTATTACAAACCGGATTTTCTTTTGAAACAAATGAAACTTCATAAATAATTCAGCTATTTAGTTTGATCCGCAAACCTTATGAAGTGTTAAACAAACTTATGAGCCCAATGTTGCAACCATAACAGCCTTAATGGTATGAACCCTGTTCTCGGCCTGATCAAACACAACAGATGCGGGGGATTCAAAGACTTCTTCAGTAACTTCCATGGAATCCAAACCAAATTTCTGGTACATTTCTTCTCCTACTTTTGTTTCTCTGTTATGGAAAGCGGGTAGACAGTGCAGAAATTTTACTTTTGGATTTCCGGTCATTTCTATAACCTTTCTGTTGATCTGATAGGGTTGCAAAAGTTTCACGCGTTCTTCCCAAACCGATGCCGGCTCTCCCATTGAAACCCAAACATCTGTATATAAGAAATCAACATCTTTAACTGCATCAGCAATCTGATCCGTGATCATTATCCGGGCACCAGTCTCTTTTGCAATTTCCTGACAAGTTTTAACTAAAGATTCAGAAGGCTGACAGGCTTTTGGAGCAGCAGCTCTGAAGTCGATTCCCATTTTCGCACAACCTACCATGAGTGAATTCCCCATGTTATTACGGGCATCTCCCATATAACAGAATTTCATTTTATTCAAAGGTTTATCCGAATGTTCAATCATGGTCATCAGATCGGCCAGTATCTGGGTGGGATGAAATTCGTTTGTAAGTCCGTTCCAAACCGGAACATTGGAATACTGAGCAAGCTCTTCTACAATTTTCTGACCGTAACCGCGGTATTCAATTCCGTCAAACATTCTACCCAAAACCCTGGCGGTATCCTTAACAGATTCTTTATGGCCAATCTGGGAACTTACAGGATCAAGATATGTAACATGTGCACCCTGATCATGCGCTGCCACCTCAAAAGAACATCGCGTACGTGTAGAGGATTTTTCAAATATAAGGGCTACGTTCTTCCCTTTCAACCGGGGTTGCTCAGTACCACTATATTTTGCCTTCTTTAACTCAAAAGAAAGATTGAGCAAATACTTAATTTCCTCGGGAGTAAAATCAAGAAGTTTCAGGAAATTGCGGTTGCGTAAATTAAATGGCATATGTCGGAGGTTTAATGATTATTACGAATGAACAAAAATAACAATCCTTTAATCGGATGCTTATGATATTTGTCAGGGATTGCATCCATATCCACTTTATGTAAATAAAAATTCATCAATTAAGAACCCATCAACCGTTAATCACACAAAAATACATATTTACCGTTATAATCCCTGTTATTAATCAATGTCGGGGAACATATAAATCTTTTATCCGTAAGTGTTGGTATAACTTATATTCATGAATAAACCACTTGCGGCAATACTCATCATTATACCTGTTTTATTGACATCATGTCATAAGGATCAGGAAGGTTCCGGAATAAGTTCAGGCAAAATCGATTACAAAATAACCTATCTGAATGATGATCTTGACAAAAAAACCCGGAATATCCTTCCCACAAAAATGAAATTGATTTTCAATCAGAAGGAAGCAGCTAACCAGATTGATGGCTTCATGGGAATGTACAAGCTCAATGCCTTCACGAATTTTCACACCCGTAAGTGCTCCACCATCCTTAAGGTGTTTGATAAGCATTATTTATTTCAGGGAGAACGTGAGGAGCAAATGTGCTGTTTTGATAAAATGGAAGATATGGTGGTCGAGGAAACCGACGAGACCAAAAAGATAGCAGGTTTCTTATGCAAAAAAGCAATTGTAACTTTTCCTTCGTCTGATGATACCATTCATGTTTACTATACTGAGGAAATTAAATTGAAGCATCCCAATGTTACCAATCCCTATAAAGACATTAAGGGTGTTTTAATGGAATTCGAACTTCAACTGCTCTATCTGAAAATGCGGTTTGTAGCTGAAAAATACGAACCCATAACAAATCAACAGCTAAAACCCAAAGTAAATCAGAACAGCAAAATTGTAAGCAGGGACCAGATGACCCAGATTTTAAACAGATTGATGGAATAACCTTAAAAATTTACAACTGCTGGTTCCACCGGGAAGAAATTGCTGAAACGGTTTCGGGCCATGCTGTCCAAAATCAAATTCTGAGGAAGGACATCGGCAGGTTGACCCGGATATAACGCAACTTTCAGGACCAGGTTATTAAAAATCAACTTATCATTATTAATGCGCACGCCCATGCCAATGCCGGAAAAGGGCCGGGTATCATTGCCATACCGGATTCCTCTTTTGACAATCCCCAGGTCAATTTCACCAAAAAATGCGACATGAAATCCAAGAACCATATAGGGACTAAATATAACTGTCTCAAGATTCACGACATATTTTTCCGTGCCTCTCATGGCCGGACTGGATATACCTGCAATCCCGCCCTGATTGCTTAAGGTAGTATATTCACCCGGATACCGCTCTATACCTTTCAAATAGGATATTGTAATAAAATTCCTGTATTTGAAACGCATGAAATTATATAATGGGGAAAAATACATTAGCCGAACATTGAAGGCGCCCTGTTCAGTTCCCCCCCTATTTAGAAAAGTACCATAGCGGATTTGACCATAGAAATAGCCCTTGTTATTAAAATAACTCCCATATGCGAAGCCTGGTGAAACATAAAAACGTTTTTGGTTTTCATACCATTCCATTCCGCTGACAACATCAAAAAGATAACCAAAAGGGACATCTTCTGTTCGGCCAAAAGTATAAATCAAATTATCCTTTCGGAATCCCTGCGTGCTAATACCTGTAGATGCAAGAAAAAGGGTTTTATTATAATATGGATATAGATATTGATCTTCAATTAACGGCATTTCATAATTCTGATATTGATGAATGCGGCCTGTGACAAAAAGTCCAGAACGCATCCCTGGCGAACTATTGAAAAGATAAATAATTCTGCCAGCCCAAATATCGGTTAACGAATATTTCCAATATACATTTTTGAAGGAGGTGTCCAACAGTTCAATATTTCTTGTGTTGGCAGTGCTTTCATAGGAAACGCCTCCCGCATTTCTGAAAAGAATTGCTTTGAAATTTCTTGAAAATTCGATGTTGTATGACTCCTTGTTCCATGAATGCATATAGGACAATCTGCCTGCAACAAATGATCCCCCCAGGTTTGAAGTGCCATAAGACAGGCCATAACCAAAATGCGGCGTCTCTCTTGCATAGTACGATCCGGTTAAAGTAAATCGCTGACCATACCCCAGGAGATTGTGATGTGATATTCCAAGAGAGGCAATGGAGGATTTTTCAAATTCAGCTTCAAGTCCAATTGGAAACTTATCCTGGGCAAGCAATAAAACATCTACAGAATCAGGACTTCCTTCAACCGTTTTGAATACAAACTTTGCATCCATAATAAAAGACAAATCCCTTAATATTCGCTCGTTTTCAGCCGCCACAAAAACATCCAGCCTTTCACCTGACTTTAGCAAAAGATATTTTTCCAAAATTTCAGGACGGGTATTCCGGTATTTCTCATTAAATTTTTTTTGGAGCCAGGTAATGGGTTCAAAAGATGTATCTGTGATTTCAGGTGAAAACACACTCACATTATAAAATTGAATGTTACGGATTATTTTTCCGTCAAAAATGCCATCCTTCCTGATTTCTTTTTTAGGAACCGGGTCTTTCAAATTCTTAAAAATCAATTGGTACAGTTCCTTTTTAATTCCTGATTGATTATTCCTTAATAACAGACTGTCAATAGGCTTTGATAAATTCTGAAAGCGAATGTTAGTATCACTATGCTTAATAATTTTATCCAAAATTTCCACAGTGTCATTTTGCACCTGAGCATTGAGAGACAATGACATGCTAAAGGCAAAAAATGCCGGGCCGATCATTCTAAAACGCAGGCAGGCAATAAATAAAACGCAGCAATCCTTCATAAGATCAAATAGGGTCCCTAAAACCCTTTTGGTGAAAGCCAATTTTCAGTTTACGCTCAAAATTAATACTTTTTAACCTTTGACTGTTGATGAAATGTCTTAGTTCCGATCTGCTTTTAACATATTTGATTAATTTTGTGATATGTGATACAGTATACTTTAATGATTAAAAAAGCACTTAATATTCTCAAATATCTTGCATTTCTTAGTGTTGGCATATTTGTGTTTTGGTGGGTTTATAAAGATGAACCTTTGGATGATTTTAAAGCTGCCTTTAAAAACCTCAATTACTTCTGGATTATTGTATCTGTCTTTTTAAATATTCTTTCGCAGATCAGCCGGGCTATTCGCTGGAATATGCTTATCAGGCCTCTTGGATATAATCCTAAGCTTACGAACTCCTATTTTTCAGTAGTACTTTTGTATTTTGTTAATTTATTGCTTCCGCGTGCTGGCGAAGTTTTCAGGTGTACCGTTTTAAGCCGTTATGAAAAAATACCGTTTGCTAAGCTGGCCGGTACCGTATTTGTTGAACGAATGGCAGACTTTATTACCCTGATGTTTCTTGCAATCATAATCATTCTCAGTCAGTTTGGTGTATTCCTGTCTTTTTTCAACTCACATGAGGAAGTCAGAAATAATTTTCACAACCTGTTATCTGTTCGAAACCTGATATTTGGTATTGCATTTATCGCATTTCTGATTGTTATGTTTTTGCTGTTTAACTTTTACTATAAAAAACAGAAAGCGAACAAGGGAAATACCTTTGTTAAAAGGCTCCGGTTGATGAAGCAGAACTTTGTTCTGGGAATTAAGTCAATTGCAAAACTTGAAAATAAATGGCTTTTTGTCGGACATACAGCATTTATATTCTTAATGTGGTTGTTCATGCTTTACGTAATATTTCTTGCATTTGAACCCACAGCACATCTTTCGATCCAAACTGGTATGATAACATTTTTAATGGGAGGACTTGCAATGCTGGCCCCGGTGCAGGGAGGTATTGGCCCATGGCATTTTATGGTTTATGAAACCCTGTTTATATATGGTATTGATAAATCGGACGGAAAAATATTTGCCCTTATAGCACATGCTTCAACAAACCTGATTTATCTGATCCTGGGTTTGGTCGCATTTATAATGCTGCCCTTACTCAATAGTGCCTGGCAAAAAACCAGACCCAATCAGGAGACTGCTGAATAATCCTTCTTGTTTTATTCCACTCTGAAAGTAAATTCCGCTTCAACAGGATTTCCGCTTGGATCCAGTCCCGCTATGTGTCCGTAATATAACCCTTTCACGTCGGAGCTGTAAAAGGTAATCAGCATCCGCTTGTCCTGCAAAATTTCCAAATCCGGATTCCAATATAAGGTTTTGCGGTTGTCGGCAGTATAAGAGCTTTCTACGGCATAATCAGGTGAGTAAAAAGCCTTTTCTGTATTCAGAATCCCTTGTTGTCCGGTCTGAACTTCAGCCTGACGATATTTATACATACCCTGAATGGTAGTTATTTCTATTACGCCGTTAAAGTTCATCGGTGTATATTTATGTACATCCATCAAAGAATGGGAAATTTTTATATTCGTAATATCCGAAGGGACCAAATCTTTCAGGGAACTGGTATCAACTCCTTTCACAGTTCCATTAACAACAATTAAAGCTTCTTCTCTAAGCGAACTGGTATCCTGACGATTTCTATCATTGGTTAAGAATACGATCCGGTTATTTTTCAGTTTGAAAGGTTGCATATCCTGAATAATCGACAGCACATTCGTATAGTTGGAATACTGATATGGATCATACTTCTTCTTCATGTCTTTCTGGGACTTTCTGAATTTACCCGGTCCGAAACGCAATACATATACCAAATCCGGCTCGTCATAGGCCAGTAGGTCCTGCATTCTTTGCCGGATGCTGTTTTCTTCGGATTGATTCACCAGCATTTCACTGATCCTGGCAGGGTATGAGTAATCAATTTTTGCATTCAGATTCACCTTACCCATTGCATCGTAAGCTTCTGTATTCAGGAATTTGAAATCGATAATATCCGATCCAAAATCCACTCCGAACTGGCCATTTTCGTCAGATTGGGTTTCAAAAAGCCTGAAATTTGGAAAGTGGGTAATTCTTACCTTGGCATGCTGAGCGATGTTGTTTTTCTTGTCATATACAATCCCTGACAAACTGTTTTGAACAGAACCGAGTTTCAAACAGCTATCAGACAAGACTTCATTCCACTGAATGCTCTTATAATCAGAAGCAATCATTTGATCATTCATCAACGCATCTTTTGATAGTAAATCATTGGTGGCATAGGGATCAGAATGAATGAAATTTTCAAACGCAACCGATTTGGAATTAGATGACAGATTTTTTAAGGATACCGACATGGCTAATTTGCTGTCATTAAGATGTTCCGGATACTCAAGAATCAATGAAATCCTCTCTCTGGTATGAAATACCTGCCGATCCATTTTAACATTAATTCCGGGTTCATTTCCATCTACATAAACCGAACGTTCTGCAAGAACTTGATTTTGAGGACTAAACAGTGTAAACTGAAGTATGCCTTTTGGTACTTGCATTAATGAGAAGCCAACGATTGAGGACTGGTTTACTTCGGTATATCCTGTTTGCATAATATTACGGTTCATTACAACAGCAAAAGGAAGTTTTGTCTTTACACTGTCTGTACCTGTAATCTTAAAATACGCTGAATCGCTGTTGCTTTTCAGATAATGAACAGTAAATCCTGTTTGAAGCGCCAACGGTAAAGGTATTTTTCTATCAATGCCTTCAGGAAAAGTTATTTTGAGAAAGCAGCTATCTGATGGAGGAACAAATTCAAAATCTGCATATCCCGATTCACTGGTATGAATTGGTTGAAGCACCTTCCCGCGGCTGTTCATAATATGCCCCAAAACTACGCATGGTTGCTGATTGGCGTCAACAGCTTTGATGACAATGTTATTTGTTATTCCGGCTATCAGATTCCCGCCTTCAGGATAAAAGGTTATTTCAGGTTCTTTAACAGCCATAGGAATTGTCTGGGTGCTTTTGCCTGAATACTTTTTATTTCGGATCTGAATGGCAAGCAGCAGTGTTTTGTTTAAATCAGGAAGTATGGTTTTGATGCGTGCTTTCCCTTGGTTGTCCGTAATTCCATTGCCCTTTGTGTCTTTTTTATCAAGTGTTCCGATATCATAGTCGAATGGAGTAGCAGCCAATGGCTTTCCTGAGGGATCAGTCACGCTGATTACAGCATTTAATGTGTCTCCTGGAAAATAAATTGTTTCATCAAATCCAATATCAACCTGAAAGCGTCTTTCAAAATATTTGCTAATCAGGATTTCCTTTCTGAATGCTTCTTCAGGGCAACCGTTTCGCATCCAGCCTGAATAGGCAATCAACCAGTATTTACCCGGAATGCATGATTTGGGTATTGAAATTCTTCCTTTTGCCTCACAACCTGATAACGGATAACGGCGAAAAACGACTTCTTCTCCGTGGCTGTTTATCAACCGGATAAAGAAATCTTCACTCTTGATTTTGTCTATTTCTGTAGGAAAGGCTATAATAAAACCTTTAAACCAAAGATCTTCTCCCGGTTTGTAAACATAGCGATCTGTCAGAAGATAGGCTTTTTCCTTATAACACTTTTCATGATACGTATCCAATTTAGTTTGCAACTGTTCAGCAAATGGGTTTACCTGTGCTTTTGCCGTGAGCAGCGTAACAAATATGCAGATAAAACAAGCAATGTAAAATGTGCTGTGTTTGGTCATAGCTATGAGGTGTATATTTCAGAACAATTATTCAGCATCTTCATTTTTTTCAATATCATATTTGTTGAAATCATCATCGGAAATTCCATCATCATTCTTTGTTTCCTGAATCCGTATGGTCTCAATTTCCGATTCTGATAATATCTTATTCTTTTTTCCGATCCGGAGGATTGCTTTTTCGATGGGTTCTTCCGGAGTAATAATATTCTCACTGCCCCAGAATTCATGATCCGTTTCTCCTATTTGTTCTTCCAGAATATCGCGTGGACGTGAAACTTCATCCGCCTTGAAACGCATTACGTTGGCAGTATCCTTCCCCGTTACCACAAATTCAGATACAGAAGCAAAGACAGAATTAAATTTATCCTGTTGCTTGTCTTTTTTTCTTTTAACATGAATCAGTACCTGGCTGCGGATATTGCTCAGATTCCATCTTCCATTATAATATCGGTAAAACACGCTGTAATCAGCGGTGATGGGCTTAACTCCGGTATGTCTTGGTGACTTTTTCACATACATACCTGCCGCATATGTCATACCTGTTTCCGGCATTTCAAAATCAGCGCCAACAATAGCAAACGTTTCATAATCAATATAAACCCGTCCTTTATAACAGGGATATTTTACATCGGAGCGCTGCTCATAGGAAATAATATAGGTAAGCCGGTCGAAATGCATGGTAGTTCTTTCGAGCCGGTATTCATATAAAGCAAAGTAATCAGCATCAAGAAAGCTGGGCAGATTTTTAACAATATCCAATTGCATGGTATTATACAATCCACCTTGCACAATAAAGTCAACAAATTCTTTCTGATCAGAATAATTTCCTTTACGCCCCTTGAAAATTTTTATCTGATCATCATGTGCAGAGGAATAGGATTCTTTATAAACATGAATGATGGCCTCAGACAACGACACATTTTTGTTATCCTGTTGTGTGGACTCTCTGAAAAAGCCGGTAAGCATCACAGGCCGGCATTCGTAATTTTTCCTGATTTTCTCAACAGCCTTAGTAAGAATATAAACCGGATCGAGGGGTTTAACAACTACTCCCTTAATATTTATATGCTCTGCATTAAGGCGGATGATAAGCATACCTGAATCCACATTGGACACAGGCAACATGATGGTCTCATATCCGATATGTGAGATACCAAGTGTATCCTCAAATTCCGAGGAATTGATTTTTATTTCAAATCGTCCTATAGCATTCGATGTAGTTCCTGTGCTTTTGTTATTGAGAAATATATTAGAATATGAAAGCGGTCGTCTGGATCTTTTGTCAATAATTAGTCCCTTAATCAGTTTATACGGGACTTTGTTGATCGGCTTCTTTATCAGTGGCACCAACAGTATTTTTTTATTCTGCTCGATGATCTGAATGCTGTCAAACCGGAAAATATCTGAAAGGTGATTCTGAACGGTTTGTCTTTTTTGAGATACAGAAGCGTACCTTTGCGTGTTAATCTGGGAGGTATAGGTAAAAGAAAATTTTCCTTTACGGCCAATTTCTCTAAGAAGCATGCTGATTTCGCCCGTGTTTTGGCTTAGAGTAATTTCACGATCAAGCAAACGTTCCTGAGAAAGAGCGGTAAATCCCGTAAAAAATATCAGAAATACTACGGGAAAGAAGAAACGGTATGCTTCCCGCAGGCTCATTTCAGACTTTATTTTCTGACAATGAGTGCAGTGCCGGTAGTATCAAAATGCAGACTGGCAACCAGTGAAATTTCTTCAAGAATCTCATTCAATGGTTGGTCGTAAAACTCGGCAGTAATCTTTTCATCAATGGAAGCATCAAAAGACAAGTCGCGGTTAAAGTGCCTTGCAATATCCATCAGGGCAGAATCAATCGGTGTTTGTTCAAAGATTAAATCACCGGTTTTCCAGGATAAAGTATTTGCAGGTATTCGTTGTTCGATCTTCAATTCATTGTTCGAATAAAGGTAACCCGACTGATTCGCATGAATGGCTATCCTTTTTTGTTTGCTATCCGAGGCGCATAACAAAACATGCCCGGATAAAACGGAAACCTGAACACGATCTTTTTCTTCAGAAACAGAAAACCGGGTTCCGGTAACTTCAACGACAGATTCTCCGCTGTAAACCCTGAACGGTTTGTCGGCCCCCGGAACCACATCAAAAAAAGCAGTGCCATTCAATATCACCTCACGTGAAGCTACACTAAAATCATTCTTATAGGTAATGTTGGAACCGGCATTAAGGGTAACCCTGGAGCCATCCGGAAGTATGACTTCGCGGATATTATCTTCGGCCTGCAATTGAGAAAAACCGTTTTTTCCGGAATCTTTCAATAATATCAATTTATAGAAACCAAGTGACAGTCCACATGTTAAAACAAACAATGCAGCAATTTTCAAAAAGTAATTGCCAACATGAACCTTATGATTGTGCAGCAGTATATGGGATCCTACCTTTGAACTTATTGCGCGCCAATCCGATTCAACATCAACAGGTTGGTAATTTTTAATATGACGTGCCTCATCCCAGATCCGATGCAGGGTATCAAAATCCTTCAATGTATAAGGATCATGAATCGTACTCCGGATCTGTTCCGGAGTATTCTGATCCACTGTTTTAACAAATTTTCTTGTGGAGTATTTATTACGCATTATAGGTAATTTCATACTAGATCGTTTATAAGACATTTAAGTTTTAAACTTCACTTACTTTGGCGTTTTATTTTTCTGATATATTGTTTTTAAAGTATTGTATATAAATAAAATAAACAAGTAATTTATAAACCGTTTGAAATTTTATTTTCAGAAATATAAGGTTCTAACTTTTTCCGTAAAATTTTAAGGGCCTTACTGATTTGAGTTTCGACTGTGCGTTTGGATAAATTCAACTGTTGTGCTATTTCCTCATTTTTCAGTCCATCTATCCGGTTTAATTTAAAGATCAATTTGCATTTTGCAGGCAGACTTTCAACCACTTCATAAATCTTATACTGTAATTCCACTGAAAAGACTTCATTTTCGAGATTCTCTTCAACGACTCTTTCCTGATCAATATTTTTGAGATGTTTTTCCTGTATATTTTTCTGATTGATATAATTCATACAGGAATTATATATCGATCGATACAAGTAAGATTTAACAGAAACATCAATATTAATCAATGTCCTTTTCTCATAAAGTTTAACGAAGAAATCCTGAACAATTTCCCGGGCTATTTCAATTCCAGGCACATATTTGCAAGCATATACCACCAACGGAGCATAGTATCGCTTAAAAAGATCCTCAAAGGCATTTATGCTGTCTTCCTGTGTCAATATAGCGTCTTTGTTTTTTATAGGTGCAAATCTATAGGATGTCAAATCTACAAAAATCAATGTAATAAAGAAATAATTCGAAGCATCGTAGTAAATTGCGTGATGAATATTTGTTAAAGATGGACAATCCGGAGTACAGAAAATTTGAAAGTGAATGGATCTTTTCTGCATCCAGAAGCAGCGGACCAGGAGGACAACATGTAAACAAAGTCAGTTCAAAAATTGAGTTGCGGTTTAATATAAACCAAACGATGCTTTTCACGGAAGATGAAAAGGAACTGATTAAATCCAGGCTCGCCGGAAGAATCAATAAGGATGGTGATCTAATCATTGTTGCTCAGACTGAAAGATCTCAGGCAGAGAATAAAGAAAGGGCCATTGAGCGTTTTTTTCATCTGGTTGAACAAGCCCTGAAAATTCAAAAGCCCAGAAAAAGAACAAATCCGACAGGAAGTTCCCTTGCAAAGCGCAGAAAAAGCAAGCAGGTTCAGTCGGTTCGAAAAGATTTGCGCAGGAAAATTATTGAAACAGAATAAATTTTAACATGGACGAAAAGAAAGCAGCGCGATACCAAAGGATTTATGAACAGCTACTGGGATTGCTCCAGAAATCAGAAGATCCCTGGGCACGGATGGCAACCATCAATGCCTTGTTATACCATAAAATGCAAGGCTTCTTTTGGGTGGGATTTTATCTCATCAAAGGAGAAAAATTAATTGTGGGACCATATCAGGGTCCTGTTGCATGTCTTGAATTACCTCAGGGGAAAGGGGTATGCAGGGCTTCTATTGATTCAGGAAAATCTCTGGTCATACCAGATGTTCATGACTTTCCAGGCCATATTGCATGTGATTCAAGGTCAAAATCAGAAATTGTAATTCCGATTCGTAATAATCAGGGAATCATTACTTCGGTTTTGGATATTGACAGCGACCGTACAGGCAATTTTGATGATACAGACCGGGAGCAACTTGAAAAAATAGTTGACCTGATTTACAAATCATTATGACTTGTTAAAAGTGTTAATCAGTTCTGCCATTTTCTCAATCGAGTATGGTTTTCCCATGAGTTTATTAAAACCAGATTCTTTACATTCTTCAATAAACATGCCTGGATTATGGGCAGTTAATGCAATAATGGGTATTTGGTTTTTTGGATAAATAAAATTCTTTCGTATATGCTGCATGGCTTCGATACCATTCATTACAGGCATTTCAAGGTCCATCAGAACCAAATCTATGTCATTGTTTTGTTCAAGGGCCTCAACAACTTCCTGGCCATTTTCCACTTCAATATAATCATGGCCCAGGCTTTTCAGAATTTCAGAAACCAGTAAGCGGTTCGTGTAATAATCATCAGCTACAATAATCTTCATCTTTACATTTTTGTCAATTTCAACCCAATTCGCTTAATGTTCTAATAATTTTCATACTGCGTATCAGCACCCTTGAACCATCCAGATCAATGATCTTATCGTTTTTAAATTCTGAAAGGGTTCTGATGAAGCTTTCTTTAGTGGTTCCGGCCAGCTCAGCAAGTTCCCGACGTGTAAAGGGAAATTCAAATTGCTCTTTTTTATAGATTGTATCCGAGAAATAGAGAATTACATCGGCAATTCTGCCCGGCAGCTGCTTATGTGACTGGCCTATTAAACGTTCAAAAATAAATAAACCTTCCCGGCTCAGGTATTTGATTACGCTATGTGCAAATTCTCCGTTTTTTTGAATGACAGCATTAAATGCCTTATGGTCTATATATCCAATTTCAGCAGGTTCAATACATGAAGCAGAATACTGGTTCATATGGCTGCCAAAAACGGACATCAACCCCAGAAATTCCCCGGGGGAGGAGATTTTCAGAATAAAATTGCGTTTATTCCGTCCCTCCTTATAAATTTTAACCAGACCCGATTTTACATACAGAATATGTGAAGCAGGAGTATGCTGACGAATAATGACTTCATGCCGGCTGAAATTCACAATATTTAAACCAGCCAGCAATTCATCAAGTTCCTCAGGCAACAAAATATTACTCTCAGGAATTTCCATATCCCGGGCCGATAATGAAGATTGGTTCATGTACAATGCACTGTATCCCAAAAGTAATAAAAAAAAAGGCCGGAGATTTACCTTTTTATAAACAATGCAGAATACAGGAATCTCATTTACATGAAGAATTCTTTTAAATTTTAGTTTTTATGAAGCAGCTCCAGCAAATTGCCAACGGTACTGATTTCAATAAATGAAGCACTTTGAGTCCATTCAAAATTACCACCGACAACCACCACCTTATCTGATTTTTCAAGCAATTGTCTTTCCATAAGTAGATTCAATGCGTGAATAATAAAATTGTAGGTTTTTCCTTCGGGCAAATGGTCGGCATAAACGCCAAATGACAGCGCAAGTTCACGCATCACACGGGTATCATAGCATTGAGCAAAAATAAGCTTCCTGCCACGATAACATGACATGTTTCTGATGGTACGACCTGTGGATGTATCTGCAATTATCGCCTTGCAGTCGAGTTCAATGGAAGCCTGAACAGCTGAACGGGATAAGTAAGCCGAAGTTTTCGTGCTCATAACCATAAGTGGTGTTACATGTATATCGCTTCTGCTTTTTTCAACTTCCAGGGCAATTCTTGCCATGGTAGCGACAGCCTGAACGGGATAATTTCCATAAGCAGTCTCGCCACTCAGCATAATGGCATCAGCCTTGGAATAAATCGCATTGGCCACATCGGAAACTTCAGCGCGGGTAGGCCGTGGGTTCTCGATCATGGAATGAAGCATTTGAGTAGCAACAATTACCGGTTTCCTGGCGTCAATGCATTTATTAATAATCATTTTCTGAATTCCCGGAATTTTTTCATAGGGGATTTCAATGGCGAGGTCGCCCCGGGCAACCATGACCCCATATATATATGGCAAAATTTCATCCAGGTTATCTACACCTTCCTGGTTTTCGATTTTTGCGATAATTTTTATCCTGGATTTGTGTTCATCAAGAATATGCTGAATGGCCAGCACATCCTGCTTATTACGCACAAATGAATGGGCAATAAAATCAATATCCTGTTCCACAGCAAACCGGATATAATCCAGGTCTTTTTTATTCAGGCTGGGAAGATTAAACTTTTGGCCGGGAACATTTACACTTTTTTTACCTTTTACAATACCATCGTTTGTTGCCAGGCATACCAATGCATCGTCCTGTTTTTCAACAACAATGAATTCTATATCCCCGTCATCAATCAGTATCTTCTTTCCGGGTTGAATTTCCTGTACAAATCCATCATAATTCACATAAATACACTCCGGAGTTGTACTCTTTGATGCATCGCCTCTAAACAAAATATGCTCTCCTTTTTTTACAGCAACTTTATAATCTGAGGCAGTAGTCCGAATTTCAGGACCTTTTGTATCCAGGATCAGAGGTATTTTATCGGATACCAGCCGGACATTTGTGATTACCTTTAATGTATCTTCGACCGATTGATGTGCTGTATTAAGCCGAACGACATTCATCCCATTATCATAGAGCTGGCGGATGAAATCAACATCACAATGCAAGTCGGAAATGGTGGCAACGATCTTTGTTTTTTTATACATATAATGCATTTAAGTAAAAAATCGTGCAAAAGTAGGAATTAACTTCAAATAAACTAATTTCACTCTAAAATTAAGGAAAAACATTGGATTGGAATCTCTATAAAAGCGGGTATATTTCATTTCTAAAACTTGAAAAATCGTTATCTGAAAATTCCATCAAGGCATATATTGCAGATCTTGATAAGTTAGAAAGTTTCTTCGAAATGCAGGGGATTGATACTGACCCGGCAGCATTCACACATAAAGAACTGACCTCTTTTGTCGTCTGGGCCGGAGAACTTGGTATGAGTCTGCGAACTCAATCCCGTTTGGTTTCGGGGATCCGATCATTTTATAAATACCTTCTTATCAGCGAAAAAATAGCTTCCGACCCCACAGAACTATTGGAAGCACCAAAAATCGGCAGAAAGCTGCCTGAAGTGCTCAGTATTGAAGAAATTGATCGCATTATTTCAGCCATTGATCTGAGTAAAGAAGACGGACACCGGAATAAGGCAATGATTGAAACACTTTACAGTTGCGGATTACGAGTATCCGAACTCATTGACCTGCGCATCACCAATCTTCATTTTGCGGAAGGATTTATAAAAGTGACCGGCAAAGGAAGTAAGGAGCGGTTGGTACCTGTAAGCGATAAGGCTGTACATGAAATTGAGTATTATTTTTCACAATCCCGGCATCATATAAAACCAGTGAAGGGTGCTGAAAACATTGTTTTCCTGAACAGGCGGGGAAACAAACTTACGCGGGTAATGGTCTTTACGATCATAAAAAAGCTTGCTGAAAAGTCCGGAATCCGGAAAAAAATAAGTCCCCATACTTTCCGGCATTCGTTTGCAACGCATTTGGTGGAAGGAGGAGCAGATTTAAGGGCTGTTCAGGAAATGCTTGGTCACGAGTCCATTCTGACAACCGAAATATATACGCACCTCAATCGCGACTATCTCAGGGATGCCATTATCATGTTCCATCCCCGTTCAAAAAAGAGTACACTTAAAATTTGATGGTCAGCAGTTTCTTGTCCAATATTGGCAAGCTATATTTTGACAGATTATGATTTTCCAGCGATTTTTTTTATTAAGTTTGTCCTTTTTATAAAATTACAGATTATTATTAACAAATTGAAAACTAAATAATTAATACAATGTCAACCATCAAACGTGTTTACACATTTGGAGCTAAGAAAGCTGAAGGAAAAACAGATATGAAAAATCTGCTTGGAGGTAAAGGAGCTAATCTTGCCGAAATGTGTTTGTTAGGCCTGCCGGTACCTGCAGGATTTACAATAACTACTGAAGTATGTACTGAATACTATGCAAACAATGGTCAACTCCCTGCTGAATTGATGCCCGAAGTATGGCAGGCTATGAAAAAGACTGAAGAAGCCATGGGTATGAAATATGGTGATCCTGATAACGCATTATTGGTATCATGTCGTTCAGGTGCACGCAGTTCCATGCCGGGTATGATGGACACCGTATTAAATGTTGGTTTGTGTTCAGCTACCATACCGGGAGTCATTAAAAAGACAAACAATCCCCGTTTTGTATGGGATTCATACCGCCGGTTAATCATGATGTATGCCGACGTTGTAATGGAAAAAGCTGAAGGTATGGAACCTTCTGACGGAAAAGGTATTCGTAAACAGCTGGATGATATGCTGGATGAATTCAAGCATAAAAAAGGTGTAAAATCTGATACGGATCTTTCAGCTGATGATTTGAAAACATTGGCCGAAGAATTCAAAAAAAGAGTTAAAGAATCATTAGGTCAGCCTTTCCCTGACGATGCTAAGGCACAGCTTGAAGGCGGTATTAAAGCCGTTTTCAAAAGCTGGAATGGTAAAAAAGCTATTTCTTATCGTCGCATTGAAGGCATTCCTGATGAATGGGGTACTGCTGTAAACGTTCAGGCCATGGTTTTTGGAAACATGGGCGATTCTTCTGCTACCGGTGTTGCATTTACCCGTAACCCTGCTACCGGTGAAAATATTTTCTATGGTGAATGGCTGATTAATGCTCAGGGTGAAGACGTTGTAGCCGGTATCCGCACACCGAACCCTCTGAACAATGACACAAAGAACGACCAGAATGCACATTTGAAGAGCATGCAGGAAGCTATGCCTGCCACATATAAAGAATTATGTGATATCCGCGACATCCTTGAAAAATCATTCAAAGACATGCTGGATATTGAATTCACCATTCAGGAAGGCAAATTATACATGCTGCAGTGCCGTGTTGGTAAGAGAACCGGTACAGCTGCCCTGAATATGGCAATGGAAATGTTAAAAGAAGGTCTTATTGATGAGAAAAAAGCTGTAATGCGTGTAGATCCTGCTCAGCTTGATGAATTACTTCATCCGATTTGCGACCCTTCTGCAGAAAAGAAAGTAAATACTATTGTTAAGGGTTTGCCTGCAGGACCTGGTGCAGCTGTTGGTAAAATTGTATTTACAGCTGAAGATGCTGTTGCATGGCATCGTAAAGGTGAGAAAGTGATCCTCTTAAGAGAAGAAACCAACCCCGAAGATGTTGAGGGTATGCGTGCTGCAGAAGGAATTCTGACTGCCCGTGGCGGTATGACCTCACATGCAGCTCTCGTTGCACGTGGCTGGGGTAAATGCTGTATTGTAGGTGCAGGTCAATTACATGTTGAACTGGCCAGCAAGAAAGCGAAGATCACCGGTACAGATATCGTTTTGAAAGAAGGTGATGTAATTACCTTAAATGGTACCAAGGGAAATGTATACCAGGGTGCCATTTCACTTATGGATGCCTCTGAAAATCCAAGCTTCAAGGATTTCATGAAGATGGTTGATAAAAGCCGCAAAATGGGTGTAAGAACCAATGCTGATACTCCGGCCGATGCTAAAATAGCAAGGGAATTTGGTGCTGAAGGTATTGGATTGTTCCGTACTGAGCATATGTTCTACGGCGAAGGTTCAGATCAGCCTTTGTTCCTTTTGCGTAAAATGATTCTCAGTGGCAGTCTCGAAGAACGTAAGAATGCTTTGAATGAGTTGTTCCCCTTTGTTAAAAAGAGTATCAAGGGTACATTGGAAGCCATGGACGGACTTCCCGTTACCTTCCGTTTACTCGATCCTCCCTTGCATGAATTCGTTCCTCAGGGTCAGGAAAAACAGGCTGAACTTGCAAAAGCTTTAGGAATAACTGCTGAAGCAATTGCAAAACGTGGCGAATCACTTCATGAATCCAATCCTATGATGGGCCATCGTGGTGTTCGTTTGGGAGTTACTTATCCTGAAGTTTCTGAAATGCAAATCAGGGCTATCTTTGAATCATATGCTGAATTGAAAAAAGAAGGCAGGGATCCGCATCCTGAAATTATGGTTCCTGTAACCTGTGATGTTTCAGAACTCGACTTTACCAAAGTAATTGCTGACAGAGTTTATGCTGAAGTATGTGCCAAATTCGGACTGAAATCCATTGAATATAAATATGGAACGATGATTGAAATTCCACGTGCTTGTTTGCTTGCTGACCGGATGGCAAAATCTGCTCAATTCTTTTCATTTGGTACCAATGACCTTACGCAGATGACCTTTGGTTTCAGTCGCGATGACATCGGTGGATTCATCCATCATTATCTTGATTATAAGATGTTAAGTGCTGATCCATTCCAGACAATTGACCAGAATGGTGTTGGCCAGCTGATCCAAATGGCTGTAGAAAAAGGACGCGGAACCCGTTCCGATCTTAAGGTTGGAATTTGCGGTGAACAGGGCGGTGATCCTGCATCTGTTGAATTCTGCTACAAGGCGGGCCTTACCTATGTAAGCTGCTCACCTTTCAGAGTACCTATTGCACGTTTGGCTGCGGCTCAGGCTGCTATAAAGGCCTCTAAATAAAAGCCTTTTAATATAATTAAAAAAAAGCCGCATAGATATTCAAATGCGGCTTTTTTTTATGGCAAAGAACTATATCTTTGTCAGGTTTTAAATATAAGTATTAACAATTTTAAATATTGACCAAATGAGCTTCTTTAGCCCAAATGAATTGGCCAAATACGGCATCTCCAATGTAACGGAAGTGATTTACAATCCGTCGTATCAGGAATTGTTTCAGTATGAAACAGCTCCCGAACTGGATGGTTTTGAAAAAGGTGAGCAGACCAACACAGGTGCCATTGCTGTTAAAACCGGTATTTTTACCGGTCGATCACCCAAAGATAAATACTTTGTTAAGGATTCCGTTTCTGAAAACACCATATGGTGGGATGGAGTAATTAACCGCCCGATAAACCAGGATGTGTGGGGCCATTGTAAAAACCTTGTAATTAATCAATTATCTGACGCCAAGCGTTTGTATGTGGTAGATGCTTTTTGCGGTACCAACGTAAACAGTCGCCTGAAAGTCCGTTTTATTGTTGAGGTTGCCTGGCAGGCTCATTTTGTAACAAATATGTTTATCCGTCCTTCAAATTATGAACTGAATCATTTTGGAGAGCCTGATTTCGTTGTATTTAACGGATCAAAGGTTACCAATCCAAAATGGAAAGAACAGGGGTTGAATTCCGACGTATTTGTACTTTTTAACCTCACTGAAAAATTGGCTGTTATTGGAGGCACCTGGTATGGTGGTGAGATGAAGAAGGGAATTTTCAGCCTGATGAACTATTATCTCCCCTTAAGAGGTATGGCATCTATGCATTGTTCTGCCAATGTTGGAGAAGACGGTGATGTTGCTTTGTTCTTCGGATTGTCAGGTACCGGCAAAACAACATTGTCTGCCGACCCAAAGAGATTTCTTATCGGTGATGATGAGCACGGATGGGATGATAAAGGAATCTTTAACTTCGAAGGCGGTTGTTATGCAAAAACCATCAATCTGAGTAAAGAACATGAGCCCGACATATTTAATGCCATCCAAAGAAATGCACTTCTTGAAAATGTTACTGTATTAAAAGACGGTTCAGTAGATTTTTCAGATTGTTCTACCACAGAAAATACGCGGGTTTCCTACCCTATTTATCATATTAACAAGATCGTTCTGCCTTCAAAAGCCGGACACGCTACCAAGATTATTTATCTTTCTGCTGATGCTTTCGGCGTATTGCCGCCAGTATCTATCCTTGACCGCGATCAGGCTCAATACCACTTCCTTTGCGGATATACCTCTAAACTGGCTGGTACAGAGCGCGGTATTACCGAGCCTGTGCCCTCATTTTCTCCTGCGTTTGGTGAGGCATTTCTGACTTTGCATCCTACCTATTATGCAAAAGAATTGGTTCGCAAAATGGATGAGCATAACGCAAAGGCATATCTTGTAAATACCGGATGGAATGGAACCGGAAAAAGAATTTCCATTAAGGAAACACGTGCTATTATTGATTCCATCCTGGATGGATCTATTGAAAAGGCAAAAACAGCTCACATTCCTTTGTTGAATTTGACCATTCCGGTGAGCCTGCCTCATGTATCTGAAGGAATTCTTGATCCGCGGGATACATATGCCAATAAATCCGAATGGGAAAAGAAGGCAAAAGATCTGTCAGCCCGGTATATCAAGTATTTTGAACAATATTTATCCACTCCTGAAGGAAAAGCACTGGTACCTGCCGGACCTCAGATTTAACAGGATTTCTACTTTTTTATGCAAGAGGAAAACCATCATGTTTTCCTCTTGTTTGTTTTAATCAAATTGCATTTCGGTTCACCGTTTTTCGCATATTATCACATAAAAAATACGAAATGAACAAATGTAATATGTTATATATCAATCTTTTACAAACATAAAGCAGGAAAAATAGGTATAAATACCCTTGTCCAAAGAATATTTATGGCTATATTTGCACCGCTATTATTTAAAGTTCTTTCATGCAGATCGTTTATAATATTGGTATTCTTTTACTTGCCTATCTTATCGGTTCTGTTCCCACTTCTGTCTGGATCGGAAAATCATTTTACGGTATTGATGTAAGAGAACATGGCAGCAAGAATGCAGGAGCCACCAATACAATGCGCATATTCGGCTGGAAAGCCGGGATCACAGTATTGTTGATTGACACTCTCAAAGGATGGCTGGCAGTAAATCTAATTCACCTTACGAATTATTATATTCCTGAAACCGGCGACTTTGTTGAGTTTCAGTTATTGTTAGGAATAGCTGCTATTTTGGGTCACATATTTCCGATATATGTAGGCTTCAGAGGCGGTAAAGGTGTTGCTACACTTTTTGGTCTGGTATTGGCTATTAACCCTGAGCCAACGCTTCTGTGCATTGGCGTTTTTATTATAACTCTTATCATTACCAAGTATGTGTCCCTGAGTTCCATGATTGCCGGCTTTGCTTTCCCTGCCATGGTAATCTTTGTTTTTAAGACTACAACTCCTTCCCTGGTAATTTTTTCAATGAT
This sequence comes from uncultured Bacteroidales bacterium, assembly GCA_964615995.1. Lineage (GTDB taxonomy): Bacteria > Bacteroidota > Bacteroidia > Bacteroidales > UBA10428 > UBA5072. The sequence continues at coordinate 36,037 of CAZTSR010000012.1, read as the reverse complement.
TATTGCGGTGCTTCTTCTTTTCACGCATCAGAAAAACATCGAAAGATTGTTGCGTAAAGAAGAGAAAAAGGTTCTCTTTCTCATGAGCAAAAAACGCAGAGAGATTGAACGACTTAAACAATCCGCTTAAAAAAGATTACTTTCTCCTCAGAAACTCTTCTTCCATTTTCTTGTGAAGGGCTTTGATATCAACAGGCATCAGTTTTCCTCCTTCAGCAAGGGATATTCCGCCTGTTTCTTCCGAAACAATAATAACCAGAGCATCGGTTTGCTCTGACAATCCTACACCAGCACGGTGACGAAGTCCATAATGTTCGGGGATCTCAAAGTTATCAGATACCGGTAGGATGCAACCTGCCGCTCTTATTTTATCCTGATAAATTATTACTGCCCCGTCATGAAGCGGGCCCCATTTGTTAAAAATAGATTCAATGAGCCGGCTTGTTGTTCTTGCATCTATCACATCACCGGTTCCGACATAAGAGTCCATCAGCGAATTTCGCTGCAACACTATGAGTGCTCCAATCCGGTCTTTCGACATATTTACACAGGCTTTGATAATGCCGTTTACATTCATTACGGGCATTACATTGCCTATTTTTGAGAAAAAACTATCAATCGAAATCCCTGCTTTAGGCAGGTACCGGACACTGAACAGAATCAGAAACCTTCTGAGTTCGGGCTGAAAAACCACGATCAGTGCAATAGCTCCGACACCAATGATCTGACCCAATATGCTTCCCAGCAATAACATATTGTCTTTAACCAGCAGCCAAACCACATAAAAGGTAATAATTGTAATAAAGATATACGTAGCAATGGTACCCTTGATCAGCCTGTAAACCTGATACATCAAAAAGGCTACAAGGAGAATGTCAATGATATCAATTATTCTTACATGTATAAAAGCCTGAATCATATGAAGCGTATTGCTGTACTAAAGTTACTATAAAATCTTTTAATACTCAGGGTTTTGATACAATTGAAACAGCTTAATGGTCTGTTTGGCTTCTTTAACATCATGGACCCTCAATAAATTCGCACCATTTGCTAAAGTAAGCGTATTGAGCACGGTGGTCCCGTTTAATGCTTCCCGGCTTGTGATATCAAGCGGCTGATATATCATGGATTTATGTGATAGTCCTGCCATGATCGGGTATCCCAGCATGGTAAATATGCGCAGCTCTCTCAAAATGGTGTAATTATGACTTCGTTTTTTCCCAAATCCGAATCCCGGATCGATAATGATATCGTCAATGCCTGCATATTTTGCCTGCTGAATTCTTTCGCTGAAAAATGAAATGATCTCCTTAACCACATCGTTGTAAACCGGATTGCTTTGCATGTTTGCAGGAGTTCCTTTCATGTGCATCATGATGTAAGGAACTTTTAGGGAAGCAACCACAGAAAACATTTCCTGGTCCATTAAACCGGCTGAAATGTCATTTACAATCTGCACATTAAAATCGCGTACAACCTTCTTCACAATACCTGACCTGAAAGTATCAATTGAAATCAGGAGATCAGGATATAATCTGCGGATACCTGTAAGTACAGGCTCAAGTCGGGAAAACTCTTCCTCTTCTGAAATATGATCCGCATGGGGTCGTGATGAGTAGGCTCCTATATCAATGATATCCGCGCCTTCTTCAACCATTTCAGCTACATGACGCAATGCATCAGCCTCATCTTTATGGCGTCCGCCATCATAAAATGAGTCTGGCGTAAGGTTCAGAATTCCCGCTATTCTGGGTTCCTTAAAACTAAAAAGTCGGCCCCCGCAATTGACGGTTTGTTTAACCGAAAATAATGTATCTTTAAAATTCATTGTAAAACTGGATTGTTTAAAATTAATAAAAAGATTGGAATGAATTTTTTGGTTTTAGAGGGTGTGGACGGCTCAGGAAAATCTACGCAGACTAAAATGTTAAGAGCGTATCTTGATTCTAAAGGAATTGCGCACAAGTACGTTCATTTTCCACGAATGGATACCGGTATTTATGGTGAACTTATTGCACGTTTTCTTCGCGGCGACCTGGGAGATCTGAAATCCGTAGATCCATATCTGGTGGCTCTGATATACGCCGGCGACAGAAAGGATGCTGCTTCAGAAATCAGACAATGGCTGGATGAGGGCCTGTTTGTATTACTCGACCGTTATGTTTATTCCAACATAGCATTTCAGTGTGCAAAAGTACAATCGTTGGAAAAACAGGAAGAATTGAGAAAATGGATCCTGCATCTTGAATATACGTATAACAAGATACCCCGTCCTGATTTAAACATTTTGTTAAATGTCCCCTTTGAGTTCACACAAAAAAAACTTACCGGAAATCGCACAGGAGAAGAAAGAGATTATTTAAAAGGATTGAAAGATATCCATGAGGACGATCTTTCTTTTCAGAAAAATGTTCGTGATTTGTATTTATGGCAGGCTGAAACCTGTGATGATCTGAAGATTATTGACTGTACCGATGCGCATGGTGCGATGCAAAAACCAGAACTGATATTCTCGAAAATTTTAAACCTGATCCAACCTAATTCATAATGCAATGAAAACCCTGATGCTGATTTCCAGATTATTTGCAGGAATTGTTTTTATTTTCAGCGGATTTGTAAAGGCAATCGACCCTGACGGATTTGCCATTAAGCTTAGTGAATATTTCCTGGCATTTCATATGGACTTCCTTGAATTCCTCTCCTATCCCATTGCGATATTTTTTAGTTCGGTAGAATTCATGATTGGACTCAACCTGGTTTTTCGCATAAGAATGCGTTTTACATCCTGGGTGTTGCTGATATTTATGTCCTACTTTACAGTACTCACCTTTATTTTGGCTCTTACAAACCCCGTTACGGATTGCGGTTGTTTTGGTGACGCCATAAAACTTACAAACTGGGAAACGTTTGGGAAAAATGTGATTCTTTTTATCCCCACAGTGGTCATTTTTATCTTCAGAAAAAAGTACAATGCAAATTATTCGGTATGGCAGGAATGGTTTGTTACGCTTGTGAACCTCCTGCTTCCCACCTTTCTTTCGTTATATTGCCTTAAACATGAACCCATTATTGATTTCCGGCCCTATAATACAGGAGCTTCAATTCCGGATAAAATGATTATTCCGGAAGATGCACCTGTTGATAAATACGAAATCACCATGATTTATGAAAAGGATGGGATAAGAAAGGAATTCGCAGAAACCGATATCCCCTGGCAGGATACCACCTGGAAATGGGTGGAGCGGAAAGAAAAACTGGTATCAGAGGGTTATGTTCCTCCCATTCACGACTTTGCAATATCTTCCTTGTCAGGAGAAGATATCACCCAAAACATACTGAATGATTCCGGTTACGTTTTCCTGATTGTTGTACCTAAACTTGAAAATGGAAAAGCAGCAGATTATAAGAAGATGAATGATCTTACCCTTAAGGCCTCTAGCCTTAACATGCAGACATACTGCCTTACCTCTTCAACATCAGATATGATCGAACGTTTCAATTCGGAGTTTAAGCCGGCTTTTACCATTGCCAGTTGCGATGAAACGGTATTGAAAACCATTATGCGGTCGGGTACCGGATTGTTAATTCTTAAAAAAGGCACCGTATTGGGAAAATGGAGTGCAGCGGATGCTCCGGATGCTAATGATCTTAGAAAGAATATGATTGAGGTAATTCTTCTTCAAAAAAGCAAATCTCTTGAATGGCTAAAGGTGGCTTTGCTGGCATTCTTTTTGATTATTGTTTACCTGAATTTCACAAGGATATTCAGAAAATAACCATCACATTCAGTTTGTTGTTTTATTTAGCTTTTTCCTGTATTGTTTTATTTATACATTTACAGGCAAATCCATCAATATTGAAAATTGGAACCCGCACACGGTATGGCTTAAGGGCACTTATTGAAATTGCCACAAACGGGAACAACGGTGGAATTTTACAGAAGGACATATCTTTACATCAGTCGCTTTCAAACAAATATCTTGATCAAATTATTCATGGACTGAAATCGTCCGGACTCATTGCCAATGTTAAGGGAAGAAAAAGTGGTTACCGGCTCAACCGCGAAGCTGCGAAAATTACACTGCTGGATGTTCATAATGCCCTGGAGCCCGAATTATTTATTGTGGAATGTCTGGCGCCCGAGTGTCATTGCGAAAGAGCCGACGATTGTTCTGCATACGAATTATGGGGCGATTTGAACAAAATGATCATTCAATACATGAAAAATCATACGCTGGCGGACGTACTGCAAAAAAAGCGTTTATAAGATTAAAATGGTTACATTTGTTTAAACGGTTGTTTACCTTAGATTTTATTCTAATTAATGCTGTTCAGACATGAATACTTTTTCCAATGAACCTGCTCCCGTATCGAAATGGAGCATCATAAAACGGAAAACCCGTAAAGTCTTATACTGGATCGGCTTTATTCTGGTAATCGTAATTGGAATTTCCATATACTGGAAATATTTCTACACTTATAGTGAGGGATATCGTGCTGGATTACTCCAGAAGTTTTCACATAAAGGCTCCATTTTCAAAACCTATGAAGGAGAAATTATTTTGAGCAGTGTTTCAGGCCGCAGTGATATTGTTATCGCATCTGAAAAGTTCTTTTTTTCAGTTACCGATTCCAAGCTGGCACAGGCTCTTGATACCCTGCAGGGCAGAAATGTAATTGTTCATTATGTGCAAAAGAATGCCCCGTTGATCTGGAAAGGTGATACTCCTTATTATGTAGATAGCGTAAAAGCCCGTTGATTATTTTTTATCACGGTATAAGCAGTGATCCTCCTCGCATACTGAGCAGGTATAATTTTTGAAATGAACCTGATCACCGAGTCCAATGATACCACTTACGGACTTTATCGGACTCATTAAAGCAGATGTGTTAAGCCTTACGCCACAATTATTCTCTTTCATGATTTCAAAAAGATGATGCTGGTCGCTTACATTCCATTTGCAATATCCAGGGCTATAACGGTTGCTTACATGATCATTTCTTTCAACCCGTAACTGCCGGTGAATACATTCTGCGATGCCTTCGGCAATCTGCGATCCTGACAGATCGGCAATGTAACCTTCGAGAAGATTCCCTTCATCCATCATCCTCTTTGAAAAGCGTTCCACTTCACTACCGCAAGTGCCTATAAACACGGCTACCTCTGTACTTTCAGTCAATGCGCTCATGATCATCTTATTGATTGAAAACGTAAATCCATCCAGAGCCATTTTACCGGTTTCCTTATCAAAATGTACATCCGAAAAAACAGATAAGGAAGCGCATGGCGTGGAGATTTCCAGACAATATGCACTTATTTCCGAGATAGTCTGTAAAAGATATGCATCAGCTGCACTTTCAGAAATCCCAAGCGATTTCAGCAAATGATCCTGATTAAATGCAATATCATTAATTGATACGGGCTTTGCACTATAAATTACTGAAGGCACGTTGCTTTTATTTTTTCAGCTATTTTACGGATATGTTCTGGTGTTGTACCACAACATCCTCCAATAATATTAGCTCCTGCCTCAATTAACCCTGGAACCCGTGAAGCCATTTGTTCAGCGCTCTCCGGAAAAACTGTTTTTCCATCTTTGTATTGGGGTGCACCGGCATTTGCCTGAACAAGTATGGGAATATTTTTATCTGTTGCCCTAATCTCTTTTACAATCCCAATCATGTTTTCTATCCCATTTCCACAATTGGCACCAATAATATCGGCGCCGGCCTTTACCAGCTCCTCGGTCATTTGTTGAGGTGTCACGCCCATCATGGTATGGTAACTGTTATCAGCAGACTTCTCAAACGTCATGGTGCAGATCACTTCACATTTGGTATTTTCCTTACACGCCTTAACAGCAATCCTGCTTTCTTCCAGATCCGACATGGTTTCAATCACCAGGGCATCGGCACCTCCGGAAGCAAGCCCAATAGCCTGTTCTTTAAAAGCATCATACATCTCTTCTTCCGTAACATCTCCCATAAGAAGCATCTTTCCTGTAGGGCCAATTGAACCCAAAACAAATTTATCCTTACCGGCAGCTTTCCGGGACAATTCTGATGCCGCACGATTTAGTGCTCCGGATTTGGATTCCAGATGAAAAGAACTCAATTTAAAGGCGTTAGCGCCGAAACTGTTGGTTTCAATCATATCTGAACCTGCATCGATATAGCTTTGTGCAATAGCAAGAACTTCACCGGGCTTTTCAATGTTCCAGATTTCAGGGCATTCACCCGGATTCAAACCTCTTGCCTGTAGCAATGTCCCCCAGGCACCATCAGAGATCAGTACCTTATTTTTCAGTGCATCTACAATTTTTCTCATGGATGTTTATGTATTAATCCTGAAATATGCTAAGAAACCGGTAAAGCCACCGGATTTGCGCATACTAAAATACAACTTATAATTCATAATTCTAAAAATGGCGAATCAATTTACTTTCTATATATTTATGTCCCAAAAAATCAATACAGACGAAATGACAGAAAAGCAATGGAATGATTTGACAGCCATAGTGAAAGGCACCAGGGTTTCCCCTCTGCCAATTGGATTTATCATCGATTCGCCCTGGTTACCAAATTGGTGCGGTATCAATATCCTGGATTATTTCACCAATGATGAACTCTGGTTGAAATCAAATCTGAAAGCCATTGATACGTTTCCTGAAGTAATGTTCCTTCCAGGCTTCTGGAGTGAGTATGGCATGTGTACAGAACCATCGGCCTTCGGAGCAAAATGCATATTCTGGAAGAACGAATTTCCATTTGCAGAGAAAACCATTCTTTCAAGTGACGATATTCTGCGTATGAAAGCCCCGAATCCTGAAACTGATGGGTTACTGCCTTTTATGTTAAATCGTCTGGTAAACTCCCGTGAAGCGATTGAAAAGGCAGGACATAAAATCCGGTTTTCAGTGTCTCGCGGACCTTTGAATGTTGCGTCATTTTTAATGGGCACCACAGAACTGATGACCTCCATGCTCATGGAGCCTGAAAATGTTCATAAACTATTGCGGGTAATTACTGATTTTCTGAAATCATGGCATAAGTTGCAGAAGGATACCATCTCATCCATTGACGGGATTATGATGCTTGATGATATCGTAGGCTTTATTGGGGAACAGGAGTTTATGGAATTTGGTTATCCTTATCTAAAGGAATTATATGACGTTCCTGTATCTGTTAAGCTTTTCCATAATGACGCTGATTGTACTGTGTCAGTAAAACACTATCCTGAAATTGGCATCAATCTTTATAATCCTGGTACACATATGTCCATGAAAGATCTTATTGATGCAACAAGAAACAAAACTACCATTCTTGGAAATATTCCGCCGCGCGATGTTTTAGCTGCCGGAGGTGTTCCTGAGATTCAGAAAGCCGTTAAAGATCTGCTGTCCGATACTCCCGACAAAACACGACTCATGATTTCATGCGGAGGAGGAATGCCTCCGGGTGTAAGCACAGAGCATATACAGGCATTTATAAAAGCCTGTAAGGAATAGTATTTATTGAATCACGGAATTTGTAACCTCTATCTGTGTTTCTGCATGCATGGATATAGCCGGATAAACAGGATACCATGAACCGCCTGTATTGTATCGAATCACCGACTGGTCAATTTTGATGTTTCCTGACAGATCATTGGTTACAAAAAAGATGGCTGATCCGAAAGCAATGACTTTGTTATTTTCTATTCGTGAACCCCTGATGTTCAGCGTCATCGTGTTGCCGTCATTATAAATAGCACCACCACTGCCCCCTCCAGGTGTTCCTGATTGACTGGGGTTTCCTCCGTTACCGGTTGCTCTGTTATATGAAAACTTTGAATTGATGATGGTCCATGAAACGCCAATGCTGCTTATTGCTCCTCCATTGGATCCAAAATTACCATAACCAGGTGCGCCCCCGAAGGTACAGTTAACAACATAAACAGGCAGATTGTTATATTGACTGAATACGCGTACAGCACCACCTCCGACATCAGGGCCCAGGCTATCGCAAGCATTATTAAAAAAGCGGCAATTGACCATTTTCAGACGCCCACCCCTCACCCACAAAGCACCACCTCCTTTGAATTCCGGCTCAGATCTTGAATTTCCATCTGCGAAAGTAATATTTTGCAATGTAAGCTTCGGATATTCCTGATTCTGACAATGATCTGTGGTCCAGTGCTGGTTTTTATCACAGGTATTCATATACAGGATTCGTGTTTTTCCTCCCCCACTCAGCGTGACTAATCCACCTCCGTCAATGGTAACTTCAGGATTGGCATCATTAATAACTTTTGCCGGTTTGTTCATAACAATAACAACCGGATCGGATCCGCAATTAAACACAATTTTACCTCCACGTGCCACTGCGTTCACTACTTCATCGCAATTGCAGCTTTCAGGTGTTCCGTTTCCAATCACCTGATCAGGATTTGTTACATCTACTGGTCCCGCTTCATATGGAACTGAAGCAGCGCCATCCGGGTTTCCCGCAGGGGGACCATCATTGGGATTGGCAAGTGGAGTGTGGAACAAGGACGCTCCCTCCTCCTCTTTTTCACAACGGAGAAATAGTAAAGATATAAGGACTATAATGCGGAAAACCAGTTTTTGTGACATGGCATATTTTTGATAAATAACGGTATGAACCAATCAACATTGCATGCTATCAAAAAAAGAAACTCCGCTGATCAGGCGGAGTTTCATCAGAAATATATTCTTAATTAAACATATGGATTAATCGTCTCAATTGTTCCATCAGGTCTGTGTTTCAATTCGGTAACCTTAACACATCTCAAATGGGTAACTCCGTTGGAGAGGGTACTGTCATGATAATAAAGGTACCATTTACCTTTAAATTCAACAACAGAATGGTGACTGGTCCAGCCGATCACAGGATTCAGAATAACTCCCTTGTGTGTGAAAGGTCCGTAAGGATTATCACCAATAGCATAACGGATATAGTGGGTATCACCTGTTGAATAAGTGAAATAGTATTTTCCATTATGTTTGTAAAGCCAGGCAGCCTCGAAAAATCTCCTGTCATGATCACCATGGAGCATCGGATTTCCTTTTTCATCCAAAATGACAACATCTCTGGGTTTTTCAGCAAATTCCAGCATGTCATCGGTCAAAGCAACCACTTTTGCACACATTGCAGGTTCGTTATCAGCAGGTTCATTGTCAGTAGGACCAGGACCGTCAGCCACGAACTTGCCTGTACGCCAGCGCTGAAGCTGTCCACCCCAGATTCCTCCAAAATACATATAAGCTTTGCCATCATCATCAACAAATACAGCAGGGTCAATACTGAAACTGCCCTTCATGGGCTCAGGCTGCGGTTTAAAAGGGCCAGCAGGATTTTTGGAAGTAGCTACGCCGATTTTAAACACCCCTTGTTTATCTTTTGCCGGAAAATACAAATAATAGGTACCATTTTTATATGCTGCATCCGGAGCCCACATTTGTCTGCCTACCCAGGGAATGTCTTTCATATGTAAAGCCAGTCCATGGTCTTTTGCTTGTTTGTCAAGTGGTGAATCCATTGATAAAATATGGTAATCTTCCATTCCAAAATGACCTCCGAGGTCATCTTCAGGAATACCGGCATCTATATCATGGGAAGGATAAATGTATATTTTTCCTTCGAATACATGAGCAGACGGATCGGCAGTAAAAATATTCGTAACCAGTGGTTCCGAAATAGGCTTTAAATTCTTTTCATTCGACATAGTAATCTATTCTTAATGTTATTGTATTATTACGAGCTATCCTCAAAAGTAGTAATTCTTTTTGTTTTCTCACAAACATTTCATGGCCTGAGATGACACAGTAGTTTTTACAATTGAGTAATCCTGAACACAACCATATTCAGTAACAAATCAGAACTTTTGCTATTTTTGACCCACAATTAAAATTCATTAAATAAAATTGCAATGAGAAAAAAAATCGTAGCTGGAAACTGGAAAATGAACAAGACCTTACAGGAAGGTATTGATCTTGCAAAGGATGTAAACAGTCAGGTTAAAGAAAATGAAGTAGCTGTTATATTATGCACTCCTTTTATTCATCTGGCTGATGTAAAGAAAGCAATCAATAAAAAAAACCTGTTTCTGGGTGCTCAGAATTGTGCCTCTGAAACCTCTGGCGCATATACCGGTGAAGTATCTGTTGATATGATTAAATCGACCGGTGCAACCTATGTCATTATCGGCCATTCTGAACGGAGAAGTTATTATCACGAAGATGATGCCCTGTTGAACAAAAAGACCAAACTGGCCCTTGCTGCCGGATTAACTCCGATTTTCTGCTGCGGAGAAGTTTTAGCAGAACGTCAGTCAGGAAATCATATGAACGTAGTTTCAAAGCAAATTGAAAAAGGTTTATTCGATCTTTCTGCAGAGGATTTTGGAAAAGTGGTGATTGCTTATGAACCGGTTTGGGCAATAGGTACAGGTGTAAATGCCAGTTCCGATCAGGCACAGGAAATGCATAAAGAAATCCGTGATCTCATTGTTAAAAAATACGGAAATACAGTGGCACAGAATACGTCCATACTTTATGGCGGAAGTTGCAAACCTTCGAATGCGAAGGAACTTTTTGCAAATCCTGATGTAGATGGCGGCCTTATTGGTGGAGCATCACTTACAGCAGGTGATTTTCTGGGTATTGTAAATGCATTCTAAAAATTGAAATCCATCATAATCCCTTAGGATTATCGTTCATGGAACAAATTGAAATAAATATTGATTTGCAGCAAGCCGGCCCGATTGTTGGACAAATATTACCATGGTGGCTTGAATCCATTGGCTTTGAAGGTTTTGTTGAAACACCCACGGGTATTTTAGCTTATATACCTTCAAAACTGTTTGATCAGAACAGTCTGGCCGGCTTCTTTAAAGAGCATAATCTTCCCGATCTTTCCTATACCTGTAAAATACTTCCTGACAAAAACTGGAACGAAGAATGGGAGAAAAATTTCGAACCTGTTACAATCACGCCGACTTGCAGAATCAGAGCTCCTTTTCATAATCCTGACCCTGCATTTCCTCTTGAAATTGTTATTGAACCAAAAATGTCGTTTGGGACCGGTCATCATGCGACCACTTCCCTCATGGCGCGGGAAATTCTCTCAATGGACCTTACCGGGATGACCGTTTTGGATGCAGGTTGCGGAACAGGCATATTGTCCATAATAGCTGAAAAAAAAGGAGCCTCAGAAATTGTTGCCATTGATATTGATGAATGGAGTTATAAAAACACACAGGAGAATATTACGCTCAACCATTGCTCAAATATCCAGACTCTTATAGGTGATGTCCACAGCGTTTCTGATTACCACTTCGATCTGATTATTGCGAACATCAATCTGAACATTCTGAAAATGAACTTATCCCATTTTTACAGTTTGCTGAAAAAAAACGGTGTTCTTTTGATGTCGGGCATTTTAGAAACGGACATACAAAATCTGCATCTGGAAACTACTTTCTTAAAGAACATAACATTTGATTATAGTCGCACGTTGAATAACTGGTCATTGGTTCGTTATAATAAACAGTAACCGGTTGTATCAAAAAGTATTCTATGAATTACAGGTATCTCTTCCTGGCAATTGCGATCATTACTGTCTGTATTCCTTTAAAGAGTCAGGAGTCGAAGATCTTTTCGGGCAAAACCGGCTTATATCCCCAGGAAATATCTGCATTCATTCAGAAAAACATAAACGCAGAAAGCGCTGCAGTGCTTGATGAATTTATTACGGCATGGAGGGTAGATAGCATTTTCTCTTTACCTGAGCAGGAAGCCATAGTTCAAACCTCCATTAACATGGCCAAAAAAAATGCCAAGCCCTATCCTCACTTTTCGCATTATCTAAAATGCATTCTCATTCTTAAAAAAGATCCCCAAAAGACCAAAAACTTTAATGGATGGGAAAAAGGTCTGGAGATGCTCATTGACAATCGCAAGATAACACTGCAAGCTGTTGACAGGTACCTGGTTTTTATAAAACAACTGGCCGACAGTAGTTCATTGTACCATTCGAATACTGTTGAATGGCGGATTCAGACACCCGCATTTCGCTTTCTTGTAGATTCTACCATAAATATACAGGTAGACGCCTCAGATTTATACTGCCGGGTAAGAAAAGACAGCATCAAGATTTCCGGCACTTCCGGATTCTATAATCCCATTACAACTATATGGAAAGGCATGCAAGGATTGGTAACCTGGGAAAGAGCAGGCTTTGCAAAGGAGGATGTCTACGCCAATTTGGGAGCGTATACAATCAATATGACTCGTTCTGAATATTCGGCACGGGATGTGATTTTCGTAAACAAAAACTATTTTGACGGGCCTTTAAAAGGAATCCTGACAGATAAGGTTATGGTAAATAAAAGACCCGCAGATGCTGATTATCCCCAGTTTGATTCATACCAGAAGGATTTTAAGATTAAGGAATTATATAAGGATATTGATTTTGAAGGAGGGCTTTCCATGCAGGGGGCAAAACTTGTAGGTGCAGGTAACAGAGAAAAACAGGCAAAAATCTTTGTATTCAGAAAAGACACCCTTGTATTGATTGCCTCATCCAACTATTTTGCATTCAAAAAAGATCGGATCAATTCCAGCAGTGCCGGAATAGTGATCAAGTTAAAAAACGATTCCATTTTTCATCACGGTCTGGCATTAAGTTATATTTTGGCAACCAGAGAATTAACACTATCCAGAACAGAAAACTTCACCTCTCAAAGTCCCTATTATAATTCCTACCACAACATTGATATGTCTTTTGAGCAGTTGGTATGGAAGATGGATGAACCTGTTATGCGATTTACAGCCATGATGGGAAGTCAGACCGGCAAAGCAAAATTTGAATCGGTTAACTTTTATAACAACGACCAGTTCATGTCCTTACAATTGATGGACGATGTGAATCCATTGATTTCGATCCGAAGCTTTGCAAAAAAGATGGGTGTTGAACAATTTCTGGCTTCAGACTATGCCGATTACCTAAAAAAATCGGAAACGCAGGTGAAACAGCAGCTGATGCGAATGGCCGCTCTGGGTTTCTTGTTTTATGATTCTGAGAATGATATGGCTACAATACGTCCGCGACTTCACGACTATATTGCAGCAAGTATTGCACGCATAGATTATGACGTTATAAGCATCCCTTCCAATACCAGTGGTCCCGAAGAAAATGCCGTTTTTGATCTGCGGAATTATGACCTCACGATAAATGGAATTCCGAGGATTTTTGTCAGTGATTCCCAGAATGTGGTCATCTATCCGGAAAACGAACAGATTATTATGAAAAAGAACCGTCATTTCCAATTTGACGGGCAATTGCAGGCAGGTTTGTTTACGATATCAGGAAGGAACTTTTTTTTCAACTATGATACCTTTAAAATTGATCTGGTACAGATTGACTCATTAAGGATCCGTTATCTGACTGGTGAAACCGACAATTTTGGATTCCCCTTAACTGAAAGAGCACAGAATTTGCTGGAAAATCTAAAAGGTGAACTTTATATTGACAAGCCGGATAATAAGTCGGGGCGCAAATCTTATGCACAATATCCCATTTTCGTGTCAAAAGAAAGCGGTTATGTGTATTATGACGATAAACATATCTATAATGGAATATATACCCGCGATCGTTTCTTTTTCCGATTGGAGCCCTTTACCATGGACAGCATTGACAACTTCAACAGGCAGTCGATGGAATATAAAGGCGAATTGGCATCTGCAGACATCTTTCCGGTAATCAAGGAAACACTCAGGCTGCAGCCTGATAAATCTCTGGGCTTTGTATACAACACACAGGAAGGAGGAATTCCGGCTTACAAGGGAAAGGGACTATTCAACAATACCATAACGCTTTCAAACAGTGGCCTTACCGGATCGGGTTCTATTAAATATCTCACCTCCACTACAAATTCGGGACAGATTGTATTTTTCCCCGACTCATTGAATGCTGAGGCACGTGACTTTACCATTGCAATGAAGACCAGTGAGACACAATATCCGCATGTCACTTCAGCGAACAACCATATCCATTGGATGCCCTATCAGGATGCCATGTATGCCTACCGGAAAGATTCACTTTTCAGGATGTTCAATCCCACTACAAAGCTTGCCGGGACTTTAAAACTGGAACCTTCTGGCTTAAGCGGAAATGGCAGAATGTATATGGAAGGAGCTGAATTGTCTTCTGACAATTACGCATTTAAGGCCCAGATTATTGATGCCGACACTTCTGATTTTTATTTGAAATCGTTGCATTCCGAAGGATTTACTGTACTTACCGAGAACATTGATTCCCACATCGATTTTAGCACAGGTAAAGGATTATTCAGGTCGAATGAAGAATTCACGCTGGTATCATTTCCGGAAAACAGATATGTAAGTTTCCTCAATACTTTTGAATGGGAAATGAACAAGAAAATACTGGCCATGGGTTCGTCGAACGCTTCAAAACCTCCTGTGGATCAAAATGCAGATGAATTATATGGTCCCAGGTATATTTGTACAGATCCTGAACAGGATTCACTGAGCTTTATTTCACCTATGGCATATTACGATTATGACAGCAATCTGATTAAAGCCACACAGGTAAAATACATTGAAATTGCTGATTCACGGATATATCCCGATGAAGAAAAACTTACTGTACAGCCGGATGCGCGGTTAAGGACCCTCTTTAAAGCAGAAGTTACTGCAAATAAAAACACAAAGTACTATCAGTTGCATGATGGCACCATTAATATTATGGCCCGGAACAAATATCTGGGATCAGCATATTATGATTATACAGATATAACAGAGCAACAGCAGCTCATTTACTTTAATGCCCTTTCGGTAGACACAGCCATCCAAACCATTGGTTCTGGTGAAATTGTAGAGGAGGATGAATTTACCCTGAGTCCAAATTATCGTTATCATGGCAAAGTATTTATGCAAGCCAACAATCCCTACCTTACTTTTGATGGCAATGCTCATATTGAGCACAACTGCGATACCATTCGTTCGAGGTGGATGCATTTCAGAAATGAGATTGACCCGAAAAACGTAATGCTTCCTATTCCGGAAGATCTGATTGATAAAGACCGGAATAAACTATTCAATGGTCTTTATATGTATTATGATTCTGTACATGTATATCCTGCATTTTTATCGGGAAGAAAATTCTCGAGTGATAGACCTGTAGTAACAGCTTCAGGATATTTAAATTATGATCAGGAAAAGCAGGTCTATCAGATCAGTTCTAAAGAAAGGCTGCTGGATCCCACTGCTCCCGGCAATTACCTGTCTATTCACAGAGAAAACTGTGAGTTGTACGGAGAAGGTCGTCTGGACTTAGGCGCGAATCTCGGTTTGGTCAAGCTTGCTACTACCGGAAATGCAACGCATAAAACCGCTGAAAACACAACTGAATTACATGTTATTCTGGGAATTGATTTTTACATTGCAGATGACATCATACAGGTAATGGCTGCAGAGATTGACAGTATGCCTTCACTTGAAGCAGTTGACGTCAATAATCCATTATATGTCAAATCCCTGATCAATCTGATGGGCAAGGCAAAATATGATGCGTTGAAATCTGAAGCCAGTTTATTTGGCACACCAAAGGAAACACCTGCTGAAATCAAGCACACCATACTTTTCAATGAACTTACCCTACGATGGGATGATGAGAATAATTCATGGGTTTCCGTGGGAAAAATCGGTATAGGAAGCATAAACGGGCGTTCGGTGAATAAACGCGTCGATGGGATGCTTGAATTACAGATAAAACGAAGCGGAGATATCCTCGACTTTTACTTTCAGTTGGATCGCCGGACGTGGTACTACTTTGGCTACACCCGAGGTGTCATGCAAATGCATTCATCGAATAATGAGTTTCTTGATCTGATGAAAAAACTCAAGCCCAATGAAAGAGAAGCAAAATCCTCAGGTAAGGACTCTTACATTTATATGGTATCCACCGATGTCAAGAAAAACACATTCCTCAGAAGATACCGGGCAGTAAAAGATTCCCAGGAAAATGTTCCACCCACTGAACAATAGCAACTCATTTTGTATAGAAACTTATTTTTCCTGAAAAAATATTCGTTTTCGTTTTTTTGCCGGAAGAATTTGTGTTTTATTTGTCCCTCTATAAAATGACTTAATTATTCTATGCCAGAAAGCAGAAAAAAAGTCGAAGTGTGCTTTTCTCCGGCCTTATATCCCGAATTCCGTAACAACGAATCGGTGGTAGTGATTGTTGACATACTCAGAGCAACTTCTGCAATAGTAACAGCATTTATGAATGGCGTGAAAAGTATTATTCCGGTGGGAACACTGGAAGATGCAAAAGCATATAAGCTGCAGGGGTATTTGGTGGCAGCTGAAAGAGACGGCATTGTGCGTGATTTTGCAGACTTCGGAAATTCGCCTTACAATTTCAAGAAAGAGATCGTTTCGGGCCATGATATAGTTTACTCCACTACCAATGGGACACAAAGTATTATGATGGCTGCAGAAAGTCATATGGTGATGATTGGCGCATATCTGAATATGGATGCAGTATGCAAATTGATTGAAAAGGAGAAGCGTGACGTAGTGATTTTATGTGCCGGATGGAAAAATAAATTCAACATTGAAGACACGCTTTTTGCCGGAGTCCTTGCGGAGAAAATCCTGTCAATTCCTGATTTTTATACCACTTGTGATGCTGCGCATGTTTCGATGGATTTGTGGAATATGGCAAAGGATCATTTAATGGAATACATTGAAAAAGCAGCACAACGTCACAGGCTGAAAAGAAACAACCTGGATGATGTAATTGAATACTGTCATACCCAAAACCTCACTGCACTTGTACCTATTCTGAAAGACAAGAAGTTGGTTGCGGTTTAACAGGTGTTCATTCCCTGTTAGAAATTCTTTGTGTTATTTTTATCACACTGACAAATATATTTTTTAATTTTGATGACCTCAGTTGTTAAATGTTTAACAAATAAATATTCCCTCTATGAAGAAATATAATTTTAACCCGGGCCCATCTGTGTTGCCAGAAATCACCCTCAAAAACACAGCTGAAGCGATACTAAATCTAAATGGCAGCGGCTTGTCCCTGATGGAGATTTCCCATCGCAGTAAAGATTTTGAAGCCATATTAAAAGAATCAAAGGATCTTTTTACTGAACTTCTTAGTATTCCTTCGGGTTATTCAATCGTGTTTCTTGGAGGCGGAGCAAGTCTTCAGTTTGCAATGATTCCTTATAACTTTCTGAATAAGAAGGCTGCTTTCACAGATACCGGAACATGGGCAAACAAAGCCATTAAAGAGGCTAAATTATTTGGTGAGGTACAGGTGCTGGCATCATCTAAAGAACAGAATTACAATTTTATTCCAAAAGACTACACCATACCTGCGGATGTGGATTACTTCCATATCACAACCAACAATACCATTTATGGAACCGAAATGAAAACCGATATTACAAGTCCGGTTCCCCTGATTGCTGATGCTTCTTCAGATATCCTCAGTCGCCCTATGGATGTTTCCAAATATGCCATGATTTATGGTGGAGCTCAGAAGAATCTCGGACCTGCAGGTGTTGCCTTTGCAGTTATCAAAAACAGCCTTCTTGAAACCATCACCAGAACCATACCTACCATGCTGAATTATAAAACGCATGTGGAAAATGATTCTTTATACAATACTCCTCCATGTGTTGCCATCTATTCCTGTCTTCAAACCCTTAAATGGTTAAAAGACCTGGGTGGAATAAAGGCCATGTATAAAATCAACAATGAAAAGGCCGGAATGCTTTATGACGAAATTGACCGGAATAAATTGTTCATGTCTCCTTTGAAAAACATTGAAGACCGTTCCATAATGAACGTAGTTTTTGTATTCAAGCCCGGATATAAAGATCTGGAAGAAAAATTCCTGGAATTTACAAAATCCAAAGGATTGGTAAATATGAAAGGACACAGATCCGTAGGCGGATTCCGTGCTTCAATTTATAATGCTATGCCGGTTGAGGGCGTTAAAATTCTTGTTCAGGCCATGAAAGAATTTGAAAATCAAGCTTAACCGTATCTCCTTAACCTTAAATCTGAAACTATGCAAACAGTATTAATTGCAACGGACAAGCCATTTGCTAAAGTAGCAGTGGATGGTATTCGGGAAATAGTTGAAAAGGCTGGTTTTAAACTGAAATTGC
Organism: uncultured Bacteroidales bacterium; assembly: GCA_964615995.1. Classification (GTDB taxonomy): domain Bacteria; phylum Bacteroidota; class Bacteroidia; order Bacteroidales; family UBA10428; genus UBA5072. The sequence goes on along the minus strand of CAZTSR010000012.1, from coordinate 17,817 downwards.
TTGAAAAATATACCAGTAAAGAACAGCTATTGGATGCAATCAAAGATGTTGATGCTGTGATTTTCCGCAGCGATATTATTGATGAACAGGTAATTAACGCAGCTTCCTCCTTAAAAATTGCTGTAAGAGCCGGTGCCGGATATGACAATATAGATCTCAAAGCTGCCACTGATAAGGGTGTTGTTGTTATGAACACTCCGGGTCAAAACTCAAATGCTGTAGCTGAGTTGGCATTTGGCATGATGATCTATCTGAACCGGAATTTCTTCAACGGAAGTTCAGGTACAGAGTTAAGGGGAAAAACTTTGGGTATTCATGCATACGGCAACATCGGACGTATTGTAGCGGCCATTGCCAAGGGTATTGGCATGGAGGTTTTTGCATTCGATCCATTTGTTGATAAGGCAAGTATTGAAAAAGACGGTGTAAAATATATTAAGGACGTAAAGGAGCTTTACAGCAAATGTCAGTATGTTTCTGTGAATTTACCAGCAAACAAGGACACTAAAGAATCCCTGAACTTTGATTTACTGAACCTGATGCCTGCCGGTGCCACCCTTGTGAATACTGCCCGTAAGGAAATCGTTCATGAACCTTCTTTGTTGAAGTTGTTTGCTGAGCGTAAAGATTTCAGATATGTAACCGACGTGGCGCCTGATTGTCAGGAGCAGATTAAAGCTGAAGCTCCGAACAGATATTATGCCACTCCAAAGAAAATGGGTGCACAAACCGAAGAGGCAAATGTTAATGCAGGTTTAGCTGCGGCACGTCAAATTGTTAATTTCCTCACAAAAGGGGATAAAACATTCCAGGTAAACAAATAGTCTCATTGACTGACTCAATATTCTGAAAGCCCCGCTATTGGCGGGGCTTCTTTTTTGATCAAAGGCGGCTTTTTTTGCTATTAGAAAAGCAGGTTTATTATTACATTTGCTCGCGTTTGACAATTTATATCCGGAACTTAAACAATATCATATTTTATCATGGCAGTAATTAAGGCATTCAAGGGGGTTCGTCCCCAGAAAGAACTGGCTTCAAAGATAGCCAGCCGACCCTATGACGTTCTTTCATCCGAAGAAGCATTTGAAGAAGCAAAAGGAAATCCTTATTCTTTTTATCATATCATCAAATCTGAAATCGATCTGCCTGCTGAAGTAGACCACTACTCAAAAACCGTGTATCAAAAAGCAAAGGACAACTTACAAAAGTTTATCGCAAACGGGACATTTCTTGAGGACAAGGAACCCTGTCTTTATGTCTATGCTCAAACCATGTGGGGCCGCACCCAATTTGGTCTTGTTGCATGTGCATCCGTTGAAGATTATACGAATAACGTTATCCGCAAACATGAACTTACCCGTCCTGACAAGGAAGAGGATCGCAAGAACCACATCCGGACTACCAATTTTAACTGTGAACCGGTATTCTTCGCCTATCCTGACCATGATGAAATAAACAGGATTGTGGATCATGTGATTCAACAAATTCCTGAGTATGACTTTACCACTGCGGATGAAATCCGCCATCAACTCTGGGTCATTCATGATGCACACACGGTTCAAAGAATAGAATCCATTTTCAAAAAAGAAGTCGAATTCACCTATATTGCCGATGGACATCACAGAACAGCTGCAGCTGCGCATGTTGGAGAAGAAAGAAAGCTCAATAATCCCTCACATAAAGGGAATGAAGAATATAATTTCTTTTTGGCAGTTCATTTTCCGGCAAGCCAGCTTTCGATTTTCGATTACAACAGGGTTGTTACCGACCTGAACCAGCATACACCCCAGGAATTTCTGAAACTGCTGGATAAAGCGTTCATTGTTACACCCAAAAAGCAACATGAACATAAGCCCGGACGCACCCATGAGTTTTCCATGTATCTGGACAATTCCTGGTATGCGCTTGAAGCACGTCCCGGCACATACAATGATGAGGATCCCATTGGCTGTTTGGATGTTACCATACTTTCCGAACAATTACTTGACCCTATTCTGGGAATTAAGGATTTAAGGAATTCAAAAAGAATTGATTTTGTGGGAGGTATACGCGGTCTGGGAGAATTAAAACGCCGGGTAGACCGTGGAGAAATGGTAGCTGCGTTTGCATTGTATCCTGTTTCAATGGATCAATTGATCCGAATTGCTGATACCGGAAACATCATGCCTCCAAAGACCACATGGTTTGAGCCAAAGCTGAGAAGCGGTTTGGTAATCCACAACTTGGAGTAAAGGCTTGTTCACCGGCTTCCTACCTCTATATGAATTTTCCGGCGGCAATTTGATGGTTGTGTTTAATTTTAACGATATACATTCCGCTTTTAAGTTCTGAGATTTCTATGGGTTCAAGTGGAGCCAAAGATTTGCCCGTTTTTACAGGTATACCGGAAAGATTGTAAATCTCGAACGTATCTATTGTCCGGTCCAGATTGACAAATAAAAGATCCTTTGCCGGGTTTGGAAACAATCCGATCCCGGTTTCATTCTTTTGGTCCGTGCTGTTAATGACGGATGTCATTTTCTTTTGTGTATAAACCTTATAAGCGCCAATAACCCAAAATGTAACCATCCCTGAAGCTTTTGAAAAATATACGAATGTGTTTACCGGAAAAAAATATAAGGTATCGAAGAATAAAACAGTGCCTCTAAAACCCTGGGAGTTCCTGGTGCTGGAGAAGAGATGAATGAGAAGTGAAAAAGTGACAAGGGACGAGGGAAAAGTGACCCGTCACCCGGTACCCGTCACCTGTCACCTGTCACTTTTCCCTCGTCCCTTGTCACTATTTTTTCGCCCCTATAAATTGACCAGATCAATCAGACCTTTGAGTGATTTTTTGATATACGGAACAGGCACATGTGGATCTATTGAAGCGCGCTTTATTGTTGGACCTGATTCACATAATTCCTGTTCATCGTAAAAGAAATATGTAGCATTCCCATGTCCTTCTTCATATACATTTGTGATGGTATAATCACTTGTTGAACAGCCGATCCAGTTTTCAAAAGCATCATAATCGAAAGTTGTGTTTTTTTCAAAAATCCATTGGCCATTTTGGGAGGTATATGCATCAGCCTCAGAAATGAGTTCATTCACATATGCATATTCAATTTTTGATTTTTCCTTCCAAACATTATATTGATAATACCTTTTTACAGTTGTCAATTGTCCTTCGGAATACATAAACCGATACCGAGCGTCATCATCATCACTATAATTTTTTGTATAGTCGATAACAATTGATTCCAGAGTGTCTTCAACATATGTATAAACACCTGTAAAACACAATTCATTTACCCCATCCTCATCTTCATCAAAAAAATAGAACCATTTTGACAAATTTTTACCTGAGTACTGATAAATCGTTTTCCTATACTTGTCCCAGCTGCCCTGATCATTAAAAAGAAAACAATTTTCTTCCTTTACCAGTCCATTTTCAATCTTCATTTCCAGTTTACTGGCATATTGATAAGTACCGCCTGTTAAAGTAAAGTTTGTAGAAATGTACATACCTTCAGAATACGTTATGGTGTCTTTTGAATTCAGATACCAGTTGTCGGATTCATCTTTTGCATAATATTTTATACGGACCAGTTTCTCATTTTCATAATCAAATTCCTGTTTGAGATCATTCAGATTGTTTTGATGATCATAAACATATTCCTTAATGCGGTGCGTATTTTTAACAATTTCATCACTGTTCTTTTCACACGAGCTGGCAATTAAAGCCATCATAAGCGGAAATAATACTTTACAATATCTCATAGGTTTCACAATTAATTTTATTGAATTAACAGATTACTTGTTATACGATACAGAAATTGGTTTTGTTATCCTTTGTATGATGGTATAGGGCACCCAGCCTCAATGTTCATTATTCATTGCTCATTGTTAATTGTTAATTGCCCCCCATCAATTAACTAAAATTTAACAACGCCTTTCTCAACCCTTTGATGTTACTGCTGTTTTAATTACTAAAACAGCATATGTATTTCAGGCAGGTTATAACAGGTAGTGCTCTTTTAGGATTGCTTCTCATCAGTTGCAGCACATATTCACAAAAGAGCGATCCTATTCTGATTGTTGGTTTTTCAAAATTTGAAGAGAAGCTGAACAGCAATTCGGATACAGTATATGTGATCAATTTCTGGGCTACCTGGTGCATTCCCTGCCGGAAAGAATTGCCGGAATTCGAAAAAGTATATAAGGCGCTGTCAGATGAGAAAGTGAAAGTGCTTCTTGTCAGCCTGGATTTTCCTGCACAGGTTGAAAAGTCGCTGAAAACCTTTTTAACTGACCATCAAATTACCGCACCTGTGGTATTACTCAATGAACCGGATGCCAATGCCTGGATTGATAAAGTACATCCATCCTGGTCGGGTGCGCTTCCTGCAACCCTTATTTATAAAAGTAACAAGAGGCTGTTTTTCGAGAAGGAGCTTACCTATCAGGACATCATGAATTCAATTTCATCATTAAATAACCTTTAATTCTATAGACCTATGAAAACAATCATAACATTTGTTTTTGCATTCCTGGCAATCAGTGTTTATGCCGGGGAAGGATCGGGACTGAAAGTCGGCGATAAAGCATCTGATTTTAAACTGAAGAATATCGACGGAAAATATGTGAGCCTTATGGATTTTCCCAACGCCAGGGGTTTTGTTGTAGTTTTTACATGCAACAATTGCCCATATGCCAAAGCATACCAGGATCGCCTCATTTCGTTGGATAAAAAGTATAAAAACAAAGGATATCCTGTTATTGCAATAAACCCGAATGATCCGGAGGTGGAACCGGGAGATTCCTATGAAGCTATGGTGATGCGTGCTAAAGAGAAAAATTATACCTTCCCTTATTTATATGACGAATCACACCAGGTATATAAGGAATATGGCGCAACTAATACGCCTCATATTTATGTGCTTCAGAAATCCGGTAGTGATTTGATTGTTAAATATGTCGGAACAATTGATGACAACTATCAGGATGCTAACGCAGTTCAGAAGCCATATCTGGAAAATGCTCTTGAAGCACTGCTTAGCAATAAAGAACCTTATCCGAGTACTACCAAGGCAATAGGCTGTAGTATCAAGGCAAAAAAACAACCTACTGCACAATTGTAAAGTAAATTGGTATGCTTATGAACCTACCTGAATAATCAGGTAGGTTTTTTTTTAGTATCCAGCATCCCTTCTTCACTTCTTCAATTCTTCACTTCTTCAATTCTTCACTTCTTCACTTCCTCACTTCCTCACTTCTTCACTTCTTCACTCTTGTATACCTGCCAAACAATTGCTACTTTTAAGGTTCTTAACGCTAACTTTTATGAAAACCGTTTACCTGATTGGCTTTATGCTGTTTTTTGGAACAGTTGTTGCTTCTGGACAGATTATACCACCCGAACTTGAAAACCCTCAAATCACGGGGATCAATAACCTGCCTCCACATACATGGGCTATACCCTTCCCGGATGCCAAAAGTTTTTTAGGAAAAAGCAATACAGAATCACCATGGTGCATTTCATTAAATGGCAAATGGAAGTTTTTCTGGGCTAAAAATCCTTACGATCGGCCTGTTGACTTTTATAAGGTAACCTATGATGTTTCATCGTGGAATGAAATACCTGTCCCCGCTGATTGGCAGATGGAAGGTTACGACTATCCCATTTACACGAACATACAATATCCCTTTCATGCAAATCCTCCGCAGGAATTTGACACCACGGACAATCCATCTTTTCCCTTTCCGTCTTATATTCCTAAAAAGTTCAATCCTGTTGGTTCTTATCGCAGAACCTTTACCGTTCCCGATGACTGGCAGGGAAAAAGAATCATTCTTCATTTTGGTGGTGTAAATTCAGCCGCCTTTTATTGGCTGAATGGGGTTAAACTTGGCTATAGCGAAGACTCCAAGACACCCGTTGAATTTGACATTACTGACAAACTCAATAAAGGTGAAAACACCCTCGCTGTTGAAGTGTATCGCTGGTGCGACGGATCCTATCTGGAAGATCAGGATTTTTTCAGGTTGAGCGGAATTGAGCGTGATGTATTGCTTTATGCAACTACAAAAGTGCATATGGCAGATTATGTTGTGCAGACTGATTTAGTAAACAATTACCAGGATGCCGAACTCACCCTGAAAGTTCAGTTGAATAATTATATGATTGCAAATGCAGCATCGGAGTATTCTGTTGAAATGAAACTATTCAATGCTTTGGGAAAAGAAGTCCTTTCAGACCGGCAGAAAATAGACATGAATAAGAAGGCCAGTTCCATGATAACATTTAAAGAGCTCATTAAAGCACCTTTAAAATGGACTGCAGAAACACCAAATCTGTATCAATTGATGATTACACTTCAGGGTCCCAAAGAAAAGGAAATCATGGGCAGCAAAATAGGTTTTCGCGAAGTGGAAATTCTTAAAGGACAACTTTGTGTCAACGGAAAACCTGTATATCTGAAGGGCGTGAATCGTCATGAACATGATGAAAAAACAGGACATGTGATTTCAGAAGAAGGTATGCTGAAGGATATTGCCCTTTTAAAGCAGCATAACATCAATGCGGTGCGTACATGTCATTACCCAAATATGCCCAGATGGTATGAGCTATGCAGTATTTATGGCCTTTACCTGATTGATGAAGCAAATATTGAATCACATGGTATGGGTTATGATTCCGCAACAACGCTCGCTAATAAAAAAGAATGGCTGGAAGCCCATATGGACAGAACGAAACGCATGGTTGAAAGGGATAAAAACTTTCCTGCTGTTATCATTTGGTCGCTGGGCAATGAGGCAGGAAACGGCAGCAATTTCCATGCAACCTATGATTGGATCAAGCAACGTGATTTGACACGACCCGTTCAATATGAACAGGCCTTTGTTACAAAAGACAGAAACACCGATATTGCCTGTCCGATGTATATGAAGGCCGCCGATATGGAAAAATATGCTAAATCAAACCCCGACAAGCCGCTTATTCAATGCGAATATGCTCATGCCATGGGCAACAGCGTGGGTGACCTGATTGATTATTGGAATATTATTGAAAAATATCCGAGTCTTCAGGGTGGTTTCATTTGGGACTGGGTGGATCAGGGCATCGCACAGTACGATAAAAACGGAAGAAAATATTGGGCCTACGGTGGTGATTTTGGTCCGGCCAATGTTCCAAGTGATAATAATTTTGTTTGCAACGGGATCATCTCACCCGACCGCCGTCCGCATCCAACATTGTATGAAGTAAAAAAGGTTTACCAGCATCTGAAGTTTCAAATGAAAGACTCCATGCGGTTTGTCATTAAAAACGCATACAGCTTTGCCGATACACGCTCTTTTGATTTTGTATGGTATATAGAAGAAAACGGCATTCTGGTAAAAGAAGGCATCTTTCCGTCATTTACCCTGCTACCCGGAGAAGAAACTGAGGTGACGATTCCTATGGAAGGGTTAACCATAAATGAAAACAGCGAGTACTTTGCAACTATTAAAGCCATTACAAAAGACTCTACATTCATGATTCCGGCAGACTATATTATGGCATATGAGCAATTCAGACTGCCATTCAGCAATTATGCCAAAAATGAATTTATAAAAGAAGGGAAACTGGAAGTAGTAAAAAATTCCGGGATTCATGTTAACGGTGATCATTTCGAAGTACAATTTAACGAATCAGGCTGGTTATCGAATTATATATTGCAGGGCAAAGAAGTATTAACATCGCCGTTGGTGCCAAACTTTTGGAGGGCCCCAATTGATAATGATTTTGGAAACGCCATGCCTCAACGACTCAGCGTATGGAAGCATGCAACAGATAGTATGCGTCTGATTTCTTTTGAATCAGCCACAAAACAGGATGGAACCGTTGAAATCACTACAAAACATGAACTTTCCACTCCCGGCGCTACATGGAACGCAATTTATACCATCTATGCTGACGGACAGATCCACGTTGAAAACCATCTTGATATCACCAGTCAGAAGTTACCCGAGATACCCAGGATAGGAATGCGGATGCAGGTTAAATCAGATTTTCAGAACATAAACTATTTCGGCCGGGGACCCTGGGAAAATTATATTGATCGCAATACCGCTGCCCTTGTTTCACAGTATTCCATTAAAGCAGGAGATCAGTTTTCCCTTTACGTTCGCCCGCAGGAAAACAATTACCACACCGATGTACGCTGGATGTCCCTGACCAATGAATCAGGGAAAGGTCTAATGGTAAAGGGAATTCCAACATTCAGTACATCAGCTTTGCAAAACGCAATTGAAGATTTCGATGATGGCGATAAAAAAGATCAGCGTCACATCACTGACATAGTGCCACGCGATTTTATTGAATGGTGCATCGATCTCAAACACATGGGTGTAGGCGGGGATGATAGCTGGGGCGCAAAGCCACTTGAAAAATACCTGATTTTCCCGGGAAATTACACCTATGAGTTTATTATCGCTCCTGTAGAATAGATATCTGCTTATACGATGATTTAGTTTATTCAAAAAACCGGAATTCAAACATCACAATATGAAAAATAGGATCAGAACCTTTGCTGCTGCTATCTTAGTTTTTATCGCGACCAGTTGCCAAAAGGATTTTTCACCAATAGAGAATGGAGTGATTGTCTCTATTAAAAAAAGCGACACACATCCTGCTCAAAAGGTAAGGGTCCAGGTATTTTCATCTGATATTTTTCGCGTAAGCGCCATTTCAAAAGGCGAATTCAGGGATAAAAAAAGCCTGATCATTGTGCCTCAGGATTCAGTTTATAAAGAATGGACTCTTAAAGAAGCCGGAGATACCATTCTTATATCCACCCGCACCACCATAGCAAAAATTTCATTGAAAAACGGAGACGTCGTTTTTACAGATAAAGCAGGTAAAGTATTATTGAGTGAAGTACCTTCAGGAAGGATACTAAAAGACACCACTGTTGATAACACCAGGGCATTGGCAATCCGCCAGATTTTTAAAGCATCTGATGATCAGGCTTTATACGGACTTGGACAACATCAGTCAGACGATATGAATTACCTGGGCAAAAGCGAGGTATTGTTTCAGTATAATACCAAAGTTTCTTTCCCTTTTATCATTTCCACGAAAAACTATGGAATATTGTGGGACAACTATTCATTAACACGGTTTGGAAATCCCCATGAATATCTGCCCATCGGATCGTTGAATTTATTTACAAAAGACGGCATAAAAGGCGGCCTATCTGTAACATGGTATGAACAGGGAGATGCCGGAAAGATTTTTTTACAGGACACGGTTTCTGTAATCAATTATGAGAATCTGGAAACAGTGAGGAATTTTCCGGAAGGTTTCAGGCTGAGAGGTTCCAGGGTTGTCTGGGAAGGCGCTTTTGAAGCCCCTGCTGCAGGAGTATATGACTTTGGACTGTATTATGCAGGATATATCAAACTATGGATCGACGGCAAATTAATAGCTGATCGCTGGCGCACTGCATGGAATCCAAACCTGGCAAAGATCAGAATGGATCTGAAACCCGGTGAGAAGCACAACCTGAAAATGGAATGGAACCCCGACGGAGATGTTTCTTATATAGGTTTAAGGGTTCTTCCACCGATGGATGGCGGATCTGTAAACCAGATATCTTTTTCTTCCGAAATGGGTGACGCACTCGATTATTATTTCATTCACGGGTCAAGCATGGATGATGTAATTAAAGGATATCGTAAACTTACCGGTAAGGCACAGGTGATGCCAAAATGGGCTATGGGATATTGGCAAAGCCGCCAGCGTTATAAAACACAGGACGAAATTACCAGTGTATTCACAGAATTCAGAAAGCGGCATATTCCGATCGACAATATCGTGCTCGATTGGTTTTACTGGCGTGAAGATGATTGGGGAAGCCACGAGTTTGACACCACCCGTTTCCCTGATGCCAAAGCAATGATCGATCAGATTCACCAGATGAATGGTCATTTTATGATGTCGGTTTGGCCAAAGTTCTATCATACTACAGAACATTACAAAGAATTTGAAAAAATCGGTGCCATGTACCTGCAGGCTACCAAAGACAGCATCCGCGACTGGGTTGGAAAAGGTTATATCGGTTCATTTTACGATGCCTACAATCCCAAAGGCAGAAAGCTTTTCTGGAAGCAAATGAAAGATCATTTTGATGGCCTGGGAATTGACGCATGGTGGATGGATGCTTCAGAGCCTGATATTCAATCAAATGCGAGCATCGAATACCGCAAGAAACTTATGAATCCTACTGCATTAGGTCCGGCCACCCAATATTTCAATGCTTATGCATTAATGAATGCACAAAGCATATGTGAAGGCTGGAAAGAGACTTATCCCGGGCAGCGGATTTTTATGCTGACAAGGTCAGGTTTTCCTGGTCTTCAAAGATACGGGGCTGCTACCTGGAGTGGTGATATTGCAACACGTTGGGAAGATATGAATGCTCAGATTACAGCCGGACTTAACTATAGCATGTCAGGTAATCCATATTGGACAATGGATATTGGCGGATTCTGTGTTGAAAACCGCTATATTCAAGCCAAAGAAGGATCCGCTGATATTGAAGAATGGCGCGAATTGAATGCACGCTGGATCCAATTTGGGGCCTTCGCACCTCTTTTCAGATCACATGGTGAATTTCCTTATCGTGAAGTATTTAACCTTGCACCGGAAAATCATAAAGCCTATAAATCCATTGTCTATTACGGCAAATTGCGCTACAGGCTTATGCCTTACATATATTCACTTACCGGCATGACCTGGTTAAAAGATTATACCATCATGCGTGGAATGGCCATGGATTTCAGCCAGGATAAAAAGGTATGGAATATTGGGAACCAGTATATGTTCGGCCCTTCGTTAATGGTATGTCCGGTTGCTGCATATAAAGTTCGTGAAAGATCCGTGTACTTACCTCAGGGTAACGGATGGTACGACTTTTATTCAGGAGCATTCCTTCCCGGAGGGCAGGAAATCACTGCTAATGCACCTTACGATAGAATGCCTGTGTTTGTTAAGGCTGGTTCTATTGTACCGTTTGGACCGGAAATAGAATATGCACAGCAAAGTGCTGACCCGGTCACACTGTATGTTTACGGTGGAGCAGATGCGGAATTTGATCTTTATGAAGATGATGGAACAACCTATGACTATGAAAAAGGGGCATACAGTATCATACCTGTAAAGTATTCTGAATCAGAACAAAAAATCACCATCGGTGATCGTATGGGAACATTCAGGGGAATGCAAACAGAACGAACATTCAAAATAATCTGGATTGATAAGGATCACCCAACAGGATTAGATACAACATTAAAGCCGGGTTCAGAGATCCAATATTCGGGTAAAGCTGTTATGTTGTCGGAATAGTTAATCTGGATTTCCTTTGCCCGGAGGGCATAAGGTATTGTAGAAAAATAATAATCATTATTCTCCCTTACCTCGGGGAGGTTATGGTATGACACAGGACTTACGTGCCCTATCAGATCTTTCATTCTGCTGGTATACGAAAACCTATTCTTCAGACTAATTTCTTGAGCGCGCTGGCAATATTCTGCTCAATTCGTGTTTGGACATTGCTGATATCTCCGCGAACAAATTTTTCACCAATAATATTCTCGTAAAGCTCGATATATCTTTCGGATATTTCATTTACAAACGACCCGGTCATTTCAGGAACCCTTTGTCCTTCCTTTCCCTGGAAACCATTTTCAATGAGCCACTGGCGGACAAATTCCTTGGACAACTGTTTTTGCTGCTCGCCCTTTTTCAATCGTTCCTCATAACCTGCGGCATAGAAGTAACGGGATGAATCCGGAGTGTTGATTTCATCTATCAGGTATATCTTACCATCTTTCTTTCCAAACTCATATTTGGTATCAACCAGAATCAATCCTTTTGAAGCGGCAATAGCAGTTCCTTTTTCAAAAAGGCGATGTGTATATTCTTCCAACTTTACATATTCGCTTTCAGCTACCAATCCCGACTTTATAATCTCATCGCGGGATATGTCCAAATCGTGTCCTTCGTCAGCTTTTGTAGTTGGTGTAATTATGGGAACCGGAAATTTCTGATTTTCCACCATGCCTTCAGGTAATGGCACACCGCACAGCATTCGTTTGCCCGATTTATATTCTCTCCAGGCATGGCCTGTGAGATATCCACGGATAACCATTTCAACTTTATAAGGAGTTGCCAGATGACCAATGGTAACCATTGGGTCGGGACTGCTGATCTTCCAATTCGGAACAATATCTGCGGTTGCATCCAGAAACCTGGAAGCAATCTGATTGAGAACCTGCCCTTTATAGGGAATACCCTTGGGCAATACTACGTCAAAAGCAGAAATTCTATCGGTAACAACCATTACCAGATACTTATTATCAATATTGTATACATCCCTTACCTTACCGATGTATAATCCCTTCTGTCCGGGAAAGTTAAAGCTGGTCTTTGTTATCGCACTGCTCATATATTGGTTTTCCATTTGTTTGCACAAAGCTACAAAATGTTCATCAACAATTATACAAGGCTAAAAATCGTTAATCTTTAACGTTTTTCTCATATGCATTCACAATATGCCTTACCAAACGGTGTCTGATGATATCCCCTTTATCAAATTCAACGATGGATATCCCTTTTATACCTTTCAACAGTGCAATGGCTTTCAGTAAGCCTGAATGTTGCTTTTCTGGCAGGTCAATCTGGGTTACATCACCGGTTACAAAAAACTTGGCATTGCGGCCCATGCGGGTAAGAAACATCTTCAGTTGATTCACAGTCGTGTTTTGTCCCTCATCAAGAATTACTACAGCATCACCCAGTGTACGTCCGCGCATAAAAGCGAGCGGTGCTATCTCAATGATCCCTTCCTCGATATATCCTTCCAGTTTCTTCTGCGGAATCATATCCCTTAAGGCATCATATAACGGTTGGAGATAAGGATCGAGTTTTTGTTTGACATCGCCTGGAAGAAAGCCTAGTTTTTCTCCGGCTTCAACAGCCGGACGGGTTAAAACAAGCCTTTTTACTTCCTTGTTTCGCAATGCTCTAACGGCCAAAGCTATGGCAGTATATGTTTTTCCTGAACCAGCAGGTCCTACTGCAAAAATCAGATCATTGGTGTGGTAATCATCTACGAGTTTTTTCTGATTCACGGTACGGGCTTTGATCACCCTGCCCTCATTTCCAAACACAAGAACATCTTCATCCTTCTCGTTAAACTGACGTAAAGAATCATCTTCCTGAAGAATAATCCGCTCAACTTCATCTTCACTCAACTGATTTCTTTGTTGAACATAATCGAGCAATTTATCCACATCTGATTCAAACCGGCTTATTTCTGACGGATCACCAACCACTTTCAATTCGTAATCACGCCCCACTATTTTAAGCTTTGGGAAGAAGGATTTCAGCTTATCCATGTTCTTATTTGCAGGCCCATAGAAAGTCTGGGGCTCTACTCCTTCTAAATATACCACCTTTTCAATCATTTATTTTGTATAATATGATTACATTTGAAACATACAAAATAGAAGTAATTTTGTTACAAATACCAACATAGACCGAAAAAAAACAAGTCCGGCCAAATGTCAATTGTTACTTTAACCAGTGATTGGAATCTGGATGATTATTATTCTGGGGCCATTAAGGGTAGAATTATTAGTCGCTGTCCTGATACTATGGTGGTTGATATTACCAATCAGATTCCGCCGTTTAATATTGCCCTGGCTGCTTTTCAGATGAAGCATGTTTTCAGACATTTCCCTAAAGACAGCATTCATCTGATTGCTGTTCACAGTGACGGAAAGGAAGAAAGACCGGTAATCGCCTTAAAGGCAGAAGGTCACTATTTTATCGGCCATGATAACGGCATTTTTGGATTGCTCCTTGATCGGGAACCGGAGGAGGTTGTTAGCGCTGATTTGGTCGAAACAGGCACTTTCCCTGAGCTTACTGTTTTTGCTGAAATGGCTTGCAACATCATACAAACCGGTAAATTAAGTGAATCCGGAGTTAAATACGATCATTTGCATAAGCAGGTACCCATGTTACCGGTAATTGAGGAGTCTCTGATTAATGGAAGTGTTATATATATTGATTCCTATAAGAATGCGATAACCAATATAAGTTTTGATTTGTTTCAGCAGATAGGTAAAGGAAGATCTTTTGACATATTGGTGCAGAGCAATCACTATAAGATAAACCGGTTGAACAAGCGATATGGCGAATCTTCCCTGGGCGAAATTCTGGCTGTTTTCAACTCACTTGGTTTACTCGAAATTGCCATAAACGGAGGCAATGCAGCTGATTTGTTGAATCTCAATGTAAATTCTTCCATCCGGATAAAATTTAAATAACTTGAATATGGCGGATTTTGCACAGAGAAGGAACGAACAGTTGAAATCATTTGAAAGACTGCTGGATATCATGGATGAGTTGCGCGAAAAGTGCCCATGGGATCGGGAGCAGACTTTTGAAAGCATCCGAAGCAACACCATTGAAGAGACTTATGAACTGGCTGATGCGATTTTGCAAAAGAACATGACTGAAATCAAAAAGGAGCTGGGCGACCTATTACTCCATATCGTTTTCTATTCCAAAATGGGTTCGGAAACGGGAATTTTTGATATCGGAGATGTTTCAGAGGCCATTTCTGATAAGCTCATTTTCAGGCATCCTCATGTTTTTGGAACAACAGATGTAAAAAACAGTTCAGAAGTTAAGAAGAACTGGGAAGAAATTAAGATGAAAGAAGGCAACCGCACTGTATTGGGCGGAGTTCCTGCCTCTCTGCCTGCACTCATTAAGGCAAACAGGATTCAGGAAAAGGCAAGGGGTGTAGGATTCGACTGGGACAAACGCACTCAGGTTTGGGAAAAGGTTGAAGAAGAACTCAATGAATTAAAGGCTGAAATTGAAAAAATGGATGCTGAAAAAATCATCGATGAATTCGGTGATCTGTTTTTTTCGTTGGTAAATGCTGCACGACTTTACGGAGTGGATCCTGAAACAGCGTTAGAGCGAACCAATCAGAAATTTATCCGGCGGTTCAATTATCTTGAATCTCAAACGCTCAGTAAAGGAAGAAAACTCAAAGAGATGACCCTGGATGAAATGAATGGCATCTGGGATGAAGCCAAAAAAATGGAACAGAACAGTATATAAAATTTCAATTCCTACTTATGTTGTATGATTTAGAAGCACTCAGGAAGTTATCCGATAATGACGAAGCTTTCATTTTGGATATGCTTCAGACTTTTAAAAGGACAGCTCCGCCTATTTGCGAACGTATGCAAAATTATGCTGATGAAAATAAATACGAGCCGGCCGGAAGAGAAGCCCATAAAATGATTCCGGGGGTTTCTTTTTTAGGAGCAGCCCGACTTAAAGAAGTATTGATCCAGATTGAAGAAACTGCAAAATCAGGTACCGGCGTGGAAAATATGTCAGGCATAGTGAAAGAAGCTGTTCAACTAACGATGGAACTGATTCAGTGTTTTGAAAAGGATTATCCGGGAAAGGTGTAAGCCATGAATGATCTGACCATATTTGCTTTTCAACCTGATATCATCTGGAAAGATGTTGATGCCAACCTCCAGAAATATGACAGGATGATCGATTCCATTCAGGAAAAAGCTGATTTATTGGTTTTTCCTGAAATGTTTCAGACCGGTTTTTATACACAACCAGCGGATGTAGCTGAAAAAATGGATGGCAAAACGGTACGCTGGATGAAAGGCATATCTGAACGTTTAGGTTGCAGTGTTGCAGGTAGCCTGGTGATCCATGACGGACGGCGCTATTTTAACAGGGCACTTTATTTTGATTCCTTTCAGAATATGACGTGGTATGATAAACGGCATTTATTCACCATCGATCATGAGGAAACAAAATATACTGCAGGAAAAAGCAAACTCACAGTGTCTGTCAAAGACTGGCTGATCAGTTTTCAGATATGCTACGACCTTCGTTTTCCCGTATGGACAAAAAATCAGAACGATTATGATGTCCTGATCAATATGGCAAACTGGCCGTCTGCCCGTAATAATGTCTGGGAGACATTATTAAAAGCAAGAGCCATTGAAAATCAATGTTATGTAATTGGAGTAAACCGGATAGGTACCGATAAAAACAACCTTACATATATTGGACATTCAATGGCTATTGGTCCTAAAGGAGATATATTAGAATCTATATCCGAAAATAAAGAAGGCATTCTTAAAATCACCCTTTCAAGGGAAGAGCTGGAACATCACAGAACCCAGTTTCCGGTTTGGAAAGACTGGGATCGCTTTACGCTCAATCCTTAATTACAGTTGCCATCATCACATGAATCGCAACCACCACTGCCACAACCACAACTACTGTGAGCATGTCCGTGTTGCATTTCTTCATCAGATGCTTCGCGGACTTCGGTAATTTCTCCTTTAAAAAACAGGTGATTTCCTGCTAAAGGATGGTTAAAATCCATAGTAACAGTATCAGCATCTACTATCTTTACAACACCGGTAAGTCTATGACCTTCACTATCCTGCATGGGAATTTTATTTCCAATTTTTACAAGATTGTAATCCACTTTACCGTCAATTTGAAAGGCATTCAGAGGAACCTGAATCACAGATGATTCATCATAATTCCCATACGCATCCTCACTTGCCAGATCAAAGCTGAATGGATCTCCAACTTTCAGTCCTTCTAAATTGCCTTCAAATTTGGGAAGCAGGGAGCCACTGCCAAAAATAAAAGTCAATGGTGAATTCCGATCAACTGATTCAATAACATTTCCGTCTACACGAAGCTCATAGGTAAGTGAAACTACCTTATTCTGAGATACTACCATAATAAGTTTTTTGATTTATTTAACTAGAACCATTGGGCAAAGAAAACAAATAAATTTCAGAAAAACCTTCATTTGCGGTTTAAGTTTATTCTAAATTATTTACGCTATGCCCGGATTTTTACATTTTCAATCTATTAACATTTATATCATCCCAATTGTTTACTTATTGCAAAACCGTCTGCGGAAGCCGTTATGATAAGATCAGAAACTAATAGCTACCTTATAACAGGAATTTTTTTTCTTATTACCTTCGGATATGTGTTACACGATAAAAATTGATCACAGTCGTGAAGAGTTGGAAAGCCGGTTCGGAGCCCGATTCTCCGAGCCGGATCGCTATAGACCCGGAAAGAAAGTCAACGCCTTTTCGCTCCCCTTGTTGCCAGTAATTTGTTCAAACAATCCGCAAGAAATCCAATTGTTTTATTGGGGCCTTATACCCTTTTGGGTAAAAGATGTAAGGACTTCTGGCGAAATACAGAAGAAGACCTTTAATGCACGATCGGAAAGTATTTTAAGCAAGCCTTCATTTAGACATTGCGTTCACTCAAACCGCTGCATCATACCTGTTAATGGTTTTTATGAGTGGCAAACAATTGGAAAGCAAAAGATACCCTATTTTATGGAACTTGAAGGCACATCGTTATTTGCCCTGGCCGGATTGTATGATCAATGGACCAATCGTGAAACCGGCGTGTGTCTGAATACATTCACAATTCTTACTACAAAAGCAAATCCGGCTTTGGAGGTGATTCATAACACCAAAAAACGGATGCCTGTAATTCTTACCATTGAGAACAGGGACAAATGGCTCAATACAAAAATTGATCCGATAAAAGAAAATCTGTTTGAGCCATTCCCGGAAGAGAAGATGGTATTTACAAAAATTGAAGGGACTCCTTCCCCCACTATTTTTGGGATTTGTTGATTTGTTGATCACTGTTGTCCGGTAAAAGTAAATAATTTAAAAAAA
>CAZTSR010000011.1:0-140889 GCA_964615995.1 uncultured Bacteroidales bacterium | reverse complement strand
TTCTTGCTTGTTCCGAATTTACATCAAATTCCTGAACAATACTATTCAAAATTTCAGAGAAACCAACAGGGTGTTCAAGGATGCTCCAAATCCGGCTTCCCACAGAATTAAAACCAATGTATTCACTAGTATCGATGTTCAATGCAACCATCTCGTCCTGAATCTCAGAATAAAGAAGATTGTTTTTGCGTTGAATAATTGAAGAATCAATTAGTTCTCTTTTCGATTCGATACCCATGATCAGGTTAGCTATTAGGGTTTTAATATACAAATATTGCCAATTTTTTCCTTAATATTTGATATAGTTTCATTATTAATGACCTTTTTACGAAGATTTTTCAACAGGGTTTGATCCATTTCATAAAATGGGATGATGAAAAACAATGCTAAAGATAATCTTACAACGCTTTTCCTTTGTTAATTCCGATATGCTTTGAAATTATATGAATTAACTGATCCGTATCAAAGTTGTCCTTCGGCCTTATCAGTTTATGAACAGGCACTTTGGATGCCAGCTTACCGGCCAGTTGAAAGTGATTGGTTAAATAATCATTTCCCGAGAAACTTTTATGCAGGTAGGTATATTTTCTAAGCTCAAAAAACTTTTCATATCCGTTCATGCTTTGAAATTCGATTTCGGGGTTGCTATGGGTATCTAATATGATAATATGATCGGCTGGAGCGGGTACAACCTGGAATTGGTCTACCGGAAGGTAATATTTCTGCATTTCATCCCGGACAGCTAAAAGACCTTCTGAAGATATCCCAAAATGCTGCAGGCTGTCCGACCAGATTTTAATAGTTGGGAAAGCAGGCATAACCACGGGTATCTCATCTTCAAATTTTATGAGTGAAACATCGTCGGCAATTAATGATGCCCCCGCTTTGATAAAGGCAGCGGCCAATGTGGTTTTCCCGGCGCCTGATCTCCCGGCTAGTACTATGCATTTATTCCTGAAGCATACTGCACTGGCATGCAGCGGCAAAAGCATTCTTTGATGCAGGATCGCGCCAAAACAAATACCTACAATAACTGTAGAAAGATCCGATTCCTTTACGCCTGCTGCTTTTTGAATGACAATCTGATTGCCGTTTGCAATATAAAAGGCGCCCACCGGTTGATGTCTGAACAGCAATTCATGATCACCGGATTGAAAAGGTCCGGATTTGCTGGTTATGGATTCCAGATTTTCAGGAACATCCCCTTCGGTGATCGTGACATCAGGTTCAGTAACCGCGCATTCAGTGAATCCGATCACCGGTATATTGGATGCAATATTCAAACCATAGGCACGGTAGTAATATGGAAATGGTTGTGACATGGAGCAAAGGTAGTAATTAAAAGTAAGGCTGCCTGAGTATGTTGAATGATTCTCAATCATTTTACCATGCAAAATTAAAATATAATATTAAATTTGCATGGTAAATAGGGTAAATGGTTAACAGAAAATATATTAATAATATTATTAACCATCTGGAGTATTTCCCGGTTGTTGGAATAATTGGCCCACGCCAGGTGGGAAAAACCACACTGGTGAAAATCATCCAACCTTTGATTCAGAAAGAGTCCGTTTATCTCGACCTCGAATTGCCTTCTGACAGCTTTAAACTAAGGGAACCGGAAATTTTTTTCAATGAACATGTTGATAAAACTGTAATCATTGATGAAGTGCAGAGAATGCCTTCATTGTTCCCAATACTTCGTGCCCTGGTGGATAAAAACAATGTGCCCGGCAGGTTCATACTTTTGGGTTCTGCCAGTCCTGAATTAATCAGGGACAGCTCTGAATCACTTGCAGGAAGAATTATTTATCAGGTTATTCCTCCTTTTGATATAATGGAAACATCCGGCTTACTTAACTTTGAGACATTATGGCTTCGCGGTGGTTTCCCAAAAGCAACCCTGGCGCCCGATGATGAAAGGGCCTTTCATTGGGTGGCAGGTTTCATAAAAACCTATGTGGAAAGAGATTTACCTTTACTGGGATTAAATGTTTCTCCACTTATTACGGAGAGATTCTGGACCATGATTTCACAGATAAACGGACAGATACTTAATTATGCATTGATATCAAAGTCGCTTGAATTGTCCTCACCTACCATCAAAAGATATTTTGATTTCTTTGAAGAAGCTTTTCTTCTTTACCGGCTTCAACCTTATCACCACAACATATCAAAACGCCTGGTTAAATCTCCCAAGCTGTATTTCACCGATACAGGACTGTTGCATTATTTTCTCGGATTAAAAACGTATGAGCAGGTATATAGTTCTGTATATTCGGGGAATTCGTGGGAAGCTTTTTGTATCAATCAGATCAGGGCATCACTCCCGGACAATCTGAAAATTTACTTCTATCGTACACAAAATGGAGCAGAGACGGATCTTGTTTTCGAGAAAGCCGGCAAAGCAGAAATGGCAGCTGAAATAAAATATTCTGATACGCCTCAGCTTACAAAGGGAAATCATATTGCCTGGGAAGATCTTAATACGCAAAGGAATTTCATTATTACGCCTCATTCGGACGATTACCCATTGGATGGCAAAACACGCGTTTGTAATATCACGACTTTTATTTCGAAATACCTGAATGAACCAGATTCAATAAACTAATTCTATAAAGGTGTCTTCTATTTTTGGCATAATTGACAGATCATCAGGGGGGAAATGTACTATTTTAACAGGGGAGGTTTATATAAGGGATCAATGGACCGTTGTGTCGGATGCGTCCTTTTATAAACAATATGGCGGTAAGGGAATGGCTATCAAAACCTTACTTGACTTATGGCTGAAACAGAGAATGGATTGTGTTAAGGTACTGTACGGCGATTTTGCATTTGTCATTCATAATAGTGAAACCGGCGAGATTTTCTGCGCAAGGGACCATTTTGGGGTGCGGCCGTTTTTTTACACTTTCGCCGAAAACCGGTTCATTTTCGGATCCCTGCTGAATTCTGTTGTTTCTGCTTTGAAAAGCAAACCTACCATTCGGCATGAATACCTTCTTCAATCATTGGTCACTGCAAAAGAAGAAAAGCATTTAACTCCTTTTGAGAACATTTACCGGTTAAAACCCGGGCACTATTTACATTACAGGAACAGTAAAACTGAAATTCATTCATACTGGCAATTGGATACAGAAAAAAGAATTATTCTGAAAAATGAGAACGAATACACGGATCTGCTGAGAGAAAAACTTGTTGAGGCTGTGAATATGCGGTGCAGAGGTATCGAACGGACCGGAAGCGAATTGAGCGGGGGACTGGATTCATCGACCGTTACAGGTATCGCGGCCCGGTATTGCAATGAAAACCACACTGCCCTCCATGCATACTCCAATGTGTTTCCGCAGGGTACCGATATGGAGATTAAGGACGAGCGAGAATTCATTCAGAAAATGGAAGGATTTACACCCTTTACACTGCATACCGTTGATCACCTGAGCCATACAATTCCTGAATTATTACTGCATATTATTGGTTTCCAGGGCTGTTTTATACAGCAAAATTTCAGTGTTTTATGTGATGCGCTTTATCAGACTGCCGGCAGGGATCATGTACAGGTACTTCTTTCGGGTTTTGGAGGCGATGAAATGGTTACCGCCCGTACGTCGGTACAATGGAACGAGATGATTCAAAACAGGGAGTGGTCGTTGCTGCGGGATGAGCTCTTCCATAAAGGGATTACAGTACGAAGTCTGTTAAAGGCAGCGCGTTTGCCAATTGGTTATCTTAAAAGGAGCATAAAGAGAAGTGGATATACATCCGGCGTTTTTACAAAGGAATTGTTAGGGAGAAGGTTTTCCAATATTCCTTTACAGCCTGATTTTGCGAAGAAAAACAATCTCCGGCAGCGGCTTGGCGATCAATATATTAGGGAAATAAGAGATTCCCTGGCCATGCGGCAGGTTGACAGGATTATGCATCCACATTTGCCACAACGACTGGAATATTGTTATGCAGCGGCCGCACAGTACGGAATAGAATACCGGTACCCCTTGCTTGATGTAGATCTGGTTGAAACATACCTGGCCTTTCCATCATGGATGAAGCAACGTCATGGCATAAACCGTTATGTATTCCGTCAGGCCATAAAGGAATTCGTTCCTGAAGAAATCAGACTCCGCAATGATAAATCGGGTTCAACCATTCCCCAAACTTATTTTAGTTTGAAACATGAAAAGGACATAATACTTGAGGTGATCCATCAGGCATCCGGATCTGCCTTGTTGCAGGAAATATTCGATTTTGAGAAATTTGAACGATGGTATGAGAAAATCATTCAACGGGATCCTAAGGATCATAATGCTCTGATGCCTGGAGCTTTATACACTTACCTCATGATGCTCCTGTATTATAAAGATACCTGGAATGAAAGATAGGGAGATTGCCATATTGTTCAGGCTGATCACCGGCGTCCTTGGAAATGAAATGGGTCAGGGAACAGACATGGGGCGGTTGATCAGGCTTTCATACCAGCATAAAGTTGCTTATCAGATGCTTCTTTTTGCGCAAAAGAACCCAGGCCTCTTTTCTTCCGGGGAATTGCAGAAGCTTCATGAAAATAACCGGATGGTTGCGCTGAAAGCACTCAGCCAACTTCATGCGTTAAGGAAGCTCAGCATTGTTTTTAGGGAGAAAAATATTTCTTTCATAAGTATTAAAGGCCCCCAGCTTTCCCGAATGTTATACGGGCGGGAGGCGTTGAAGGACTCGGTTGACCTGGATTTGATGCTGGTGAAAGGGGAAAAGGATCTGGCGGCTGTACATGCCCTGTTAACGGAAGCAGGCTATACACGTTCGAACCTCAATGATTATCCGGGCAGGTTCAGAAGGAAACTTTTTCTGATTGCCAAACGGGAGATATCCTATTTTAATCCCGACACACGCATTGCCATTGACCTGCACATCAGGCCGGGTGCAAATACGTATCTTACGGAACACCGGTTTGAGGATTTTTTCCAGCGATTGAAGGAGTTCGACCTGGAAGGAACTTCTGTAACCGTATTATCTGACGAGGCTTATTTTGTGTACCTGTGTTATCACGGTGCATTGCATCAATTCGGCCGGCTGGCATGGCTGGCCGACATCAGGGCATTTCTTAAGCTGAAAGGAGAAAGTATGGATCAACAGGAAATCCAGGTGATTGCTGCAAAGTGGCGGGTGACCCATTGCGTGGATCTGGCGCTCAGGCTTATTAAGGATTATTTCAACGAACAATACATTTCCTATTTGACGCCTGTTTCCGGGCGGATGAATTTTCTTGCGACCTCCTGTAAAAATGTTTTGTACCGTAAACCCGGCTATGGAATGTCTGTGGCGGGAAGAATCAATAAGACTATTTACATACAATTTCTGGTTGAGGGTTTTGCTGCACGTATCGACTGGTTTTACGGGATCGCCATGCGGAAGATGATACAATTGCTGGCCAGAAGTAATCGGTAATTCGGTGAGCAGCCGGTGATCGGTGAGCAGCCGGTATTCGGTAATCGGTGAACAGCCGGTATTCGGTAATCGGTGAGCAGCCGGTGAGCAGCCGGTAATCGGTGAGCAGCCGGTGAGCGGTTGTGAAGCGTGAGGAAGTGAAGAGGAGATATGCCGGATGCCGGATGTCAGATCCTGGATGTGTGAGAATTGGAGAATTGAGCATGGAGCATATACTGCTGACTACTGATAGCTGACTACCGATAGCTGACCGCTGGCTGCTGACTGCTGCCCAATTGATTACCTGATTACTGATTACTGGCTGCTTACCGGCTGTTCACCGATTACCGATTACCGGCTTCGCCGGTATCCTCTTAAAAGCATATCCTTTCCGGCTGTAATATTCCAGCACACGCGGCAAGGCGTATAATACATTTTCGGAGGCCTTTAAGGAATCATGGAATACCACAACAGAACCAGGAACGGCATGATGAATGACATTATTCAGACAGGTTTGAGGCGAAATGTTCCTGTTAAAATCATAACTCATAACATCCCAGAGTACGATCCGGTATTGTTGTTTTAAATGGTTCTTTTGCCGGATCCGGATCATTCCGTATGCAGGGCGGTATAATCCGGAATGAATAAATTGGGCCGCCAGGGCAATATCGTTATAATAATCGGTATCAGGGGTGTACCAGCCTTTTAAATGACTGTAAGTATGATTGCCTGTTGCATGGCCGTTTTCCAGGATCTGTCTGTAGATATCCGGATGTCGCTCTACATTCCGTCCGATGCAAAAAAATGTTGCCGAAGCATTAAAATGTTTTAATACCGATAGTATTTCTGTTGTAACCTGAGGTGTGGGCCCGTCATCAAAAGTCAGATAGAGGACAGGCCCTTTTTCTTTAATATCCCAGGTTACATCCGGAAAAACAAATTTTAAGATTCCGGGAACTTTTATCATGAAGCAAAACTACATGGTGAAATAAATGCTGCTCGCAAATTCCTGAATTTTGCTTTCAGTTTCCTTCTCCAGATCGGTCAGTTTATACTGCTTGAAAATCTCTTTCAATTGATTCAGCGTATAAAATGTTAATTGCTTGTCAAACGACAGGGAATTGTTAAACTTGCTTCCCAGACTACGGAAATAGGCCATATCCTGGTATGCAGATGTCTGGATTGAATGGGCGATCTGCAATCCTTTTTCCATGTCACCGGCCTGGAAATAAGCTTCAACCATCAAAAGATTGTATCCACTATATGGCACAGCACTTTCAGGTATGACTTCCGCACATCGGTTGAGGGTTTGCAGGGCGGAGTCTTTTTTGCCTTCACTTACCAATTGCAATGCCAGACGGGCAAAGCTACTTCTGTAATTGCCCAGCATGCGGACTACATTTTCATCGAGGTAAACTCCCGGTTTATCAATGCCCCCCCAGCGGAATTTATGGACCATATTTTCAAACATCACATCGGTATTGATGCCCCCCCGTCCAAAGGCATCGCCTCTTGTAGGTACAGGAATAACACGGTATGCCAGTCCTTCCATCTGGAAATAGTTTTCCAGATTCAGATAATTGTCGTCGGATACTGTAATAGCGTAATAAACAGGTCTTTCCCAATTATTATTCGCCAGCAGATCCAAAATCATCAGGTGGTTCTTGGTAAGGTATTTTTGTTCTGCATTCAGCTGCCAGGCCATTTCTGGTTTAATGTCCTTTGCCAGGTAAGCAGGGACAGTGCCATTATGTAACACTTTAGCTGAATCAACCGGAATATAGAACCGGGGTGTAGGGATATGATCAATGGGCTTCTCCGATAACTGGGGAATTTGTTTTGTCCTTGGATCATCACTGCCTACAAAATTGATGGCTTCTTTCAGATCGCTGTATCCGGGAATCCGGTCAATAATATGAACGAGTTCTCTTTTCCCGGCACGATACTGATCCTGTTTAAGTGAAAATGGTATGGGTGCAGATTCATAAGCACGGCGTTGCATTTGCTCAATATACCAGTCAGCAGCCAGATAACTCAGATTCATTACCCTTACGTCTGTACGGATGCCTTCTACTTCCTGGGCATACCAAAGGGGGAAAGTATCATTATCCCCATTGGTAAAGAGGACAGCATTTTTATCACACGAATTCAGGTAATTATAAGCAAAGTCTCTTGCAATATACCGGCCCGAACGGTCGTGATCATCCCAGTTTTCATTTCCCATTACAACCGGTACAGCAACCAAGGAAATTAATGTAGCGAGTATTGCGCCGGAAACCTGTGGAGTGATTCTGCGCAGAATTTGATAAAGCCATGCAACACCCAGTCCGATCCATATGGCAAATGCATAAAAAGAACCGGCATAAGCGTAATCTCTCTCACGTGGCTGAAGCGGATATTGATTGAGATAAAATACAATGGCCAGTCCTGTCATAATAAACAGCACCATTGTAATATGAAAGTCGCTCTTGTCCTTTTTGTATTGATAGATTAATCCGGCAATCCCCAATAGCAAAGGCAGAAGAAAATACCTGTTCCGGGCCTTATTATTTTTCATGGAGTCGGGAATCTTACTTTGATCACCTAAACGGGCATTATCAATGAACGGAATCCCACAAATCCAATTCCCTTTATTTATTTCATGCTTATAATTGCCTTGTATGTCATTTTGTCTTCCGGCGAAGTTCCACATAAAGTAACGAAAGTACATGTGAATAATCTGGTACCTCCACATAAAAGTAAGGTTCTGACTAAAATTCGGGCTTTTTTTAGGTTTTGAATAGTCGTATTGAATTTCTCCATTACGGTCGCGCATGGGATATCCGCTCTGATCCATCACAGGATTAAACAGCTCACTTTTTTTTATTTTACCCCAATCCATATAGGCATCAAAGTGACCTCCTGCTTCATCTCCGCTCCACATACGGGGGAAAAATGTAGTATAGCGTTTATCATAAACATAATCAACCCGGAAAGTTGTTTTGCTGTATTTTCCTTTTTCCTTAAAATAGGAGGGTTTCCCTTCGGCATAATCAATAACAGGAGCATTGAAATATTGTCCGTGAAACAGGGGGCGGTCGCCATATTGCTCACGGTTCAAATAGTATAACAAAGAAAACATGTCCTCAGGATCATTCTGGTCCATAGGCGTATCGGCGTTAGACCTGATAATCAGCATGGCATAAGAAGAATATCCGATCAGGATGACTGTAATTGCAAGAATGGCGGTATTTAAAAGGACCTTTTTCTTTTTGAGGGTTATATATAAACCTGATATGATCAGCGCGATAACCAGTATGCCGTAAAATATAATTCCGGAATTATAGGGAAGTCCGAATCCATTTACGAACATAAGTTCGAACAAAGAGGCGAACTTGACGAATCCCGGGATAATAACATACATAATACCACCAAGAATCAGGACGGAAATCAGAAGTGCTTTAAAAATTCCAATTGTGGTAACTTCATATTTTCTGAAGTAATATACGAGAACAATTGCAGGAATTGCCAGGAGATTCAATAGATGCACTCCAATGGATAGTCCCATCATATAGGCGATAAAAATAATCCAGCGGTTTGCGTAAGGTTCATCTGCGGCTGCTTCCCATTTCAGAATAGCCCAAAATACAATCGCAGTAAACAGGGAGGAACTGGCATAAACTTCACCTTCAACAGCTGAAAACCAGAAGGTATCTGAAAATGTGTAAGCGAGAGCACCAACAAGACCGCAGCCGATAATTGCAATCAGGTTTCCGGTGGAAATTTCCTCATTATTTTTAACGAACAGACGTTTGGCCATGTAGGTAATGGACCAGAATAAAAACAAGATGGTAAATGCGCTGAACAAGGCAGACATGGAATTTACCATTTTGGGAACAAGTTCTACGTTATCTCCGGCGAACAAAGTGAAAAATCTTCCCATAATCATAAAAAACGGGGCTCCCGGAGGGTGACCCACTTCAAGTTTAAATGCAGAGGAAATGAATTCTCCACAATCCCAAAAACTTGCAGAAGGTTCAATGGTTGATAAATATACTACTGATGCTATGGCAAAGGTAATCCAACCGGCAATATTGTTTATCAGCTTAAAGTTTTTCATGCTTACAGGTTTAATAATATGCGAAATAAGCGAAAAAAGTTGGATTATAGAATAAGATTGGTTTAATGAAAAAAGGAAGCCCCAAAAGCAACCTCGTGCGTGCTTTTTGCATCTGAGAGAAATCATTGTTGTCACAAAACGGTCATGGTGTACTTTTCCATCCGGGCTGACTGCATGTGTCAATTCAGAACTTTGATAATAAATAATATGTTACTTTTGTTATAATGATTACATGTACTTTTAAAAACTATCTTATGAAAAAATTCAATTTTGTGTATATAGGCATTACCGCCTTGTTTGCATTATTATTTGTGGCCTGTAACGATAATGATCCGGCTGATATCACGCTTGACTTTAACATTACCTTGCCGGAGAACTGGACAGGGAGGGCAATTGACAATTGGGGACTGGTATATGTTGCAGGAAGAAATCTCGAAGGAGAGACGGACACCATTGCAGAAATGCTTTATATAGTGAAAGAGGGATTACCTGGTTATTCCCTGGATGAATATTATGAAGCATTGCTTCCAAAAATTCAGAACCCTGGTAAATACATTTCCCAGATCTATGAATCCGATACTGTCATCAATGATATTGATTACAAGAAACTGGTTTCACGCGAAATATACAAATATGCGAATCCACCTTATGACTCAATGGTCCTAAATGTTATATCGGACAGATATTTCTGCAAAGCATTGGGCAATGCATATAACATGTCATTTTTTTCTGTTGACACCTTATATTTCAAGCAAAACCGAGCGATATTTAATGATATAATGAGTTCAGTTGAATTTTAAAGGGAGGCCTCTGAAAAGAGGCCTTTTTTTATTTTATTTTGGAGAAGGAGCCGGTTTGGCAAAGACAAACAAGGAATAAAAGAAAGCAAAGAAAACGATGCTTTGATAACCTTCCAGGGTATCTAAAACACTCATAGAAATGGCCATGGTTATTAAAAACATATGGGTCAGCATGTAATTGTTCGTTTTGTTGTGTATTAATGGAATACACCATGCTGACAAAATCCAGATGGTTCCGGTAATTCCAAAGGCAATGAGAAAAAAAAGAAATTGATTATGGGGCTTCCCTTCCCAATTAGGGTCAATTCCAAATTTCATGGATGCTGATTGATGAACCATGGATGAAAAAACATCTCCGGAGCCGGTTCCGAACCAGGGTGACTTTAAAAAAAGCATAAAGCCTGATTGATAAAAGGCTATGCGCTGGCCAAAAGAATGGTGTTTTACATAACCAGTATTTAAGTAGATATGGATTTCCCAGAGACTTTCATACAATCGCTGGCCGAAATCTCCTGTAAACCGGTAGTTGGGAATTCCTTTTTCAATTTTTCCGATATCCTGCCGGGTCAGCTGATGAACTGAAGCGGAATCTTTTCTTAAACCCAGAGATGTCAGATACCTTACCAGGGTCTCATGAATTGTTACTTTTGATGGTAGCATGGAATCAATCGACATGTTACTGACCTGATTCCATTCCTTAGCCAATTCCTTATCACAAATATACAGATTCAGATAATGTCCGTTCTCTAAAATGCGACTTGAAAAGTCATGGGTGTAGGCACGGTTGTTTTTTGTGAAATATTCTATTTGTGAATGATTTACCGGAGCTGCTGTAAAGTTGCGCAACCAGAAGGCTGTTGAAAACACTGCACCGCCTACAACTAAAACGATAAAAATGGTTATCAATGAAATTTTAACAAATCGGTTTTTTAATTTCCACAGAGATACAAAACCGATATATGTAATCAGCATCAGAAGTGTACCGATACCCGTAAGCGATTTCATTAAGAAAAGAAAAGCAGTAAGAAAAGCAACCCCCAGGATATACAGAATTTTGATATTCCATTTATCCGGTATAAATGTATCAGAATATATAAGGTATATCAGAATTGCGATGGCCATATCTATAAGCAATGCAAGCCTTATAGAATTCATGAAATATGAAATCTCACGGTAATTACTTGCCGCGGGGTCCAGGTTAAACTTTAAGTATCCGATAGCCGCGGATATAATGGCACTAACACAAAAAGTCAAAAGCAGAAGTTTGTGATTTCGGAGCGACAATGGAATACTGGACCCGATTATTATTGGTAAAATAATCAGAGGGATTGCATTTTTGGCTCTTTCCAATGCCATGGACACATCAGAGGATTGTATGATTCCCAGGGCATAAACAAAAAATACCGAGGCAAAAAGAATGATGTCATAACGTTTCCTCAGAACCGTCCATTTATAGTTAAAATTGCCCTCAATAAGCCAGTTGATGATTAAAATAAACTGTGAAATGCTAAGCAGAAAATTGGATAAGGGAATGCTGAAAACAAGCAAGAGAAGTGCAGCGATATATATATATTTGTGCAGTTTTTGACGATGAAAGGTAAGCATCATAGGATTGGCAGCCAGTTCAAATGTGGTGAAACGAAATGAAAATATTATTACAAAACATCTTGTAAAATTAAAATAAATTGTATTTTTGCACTCCCTATTTTAAGGGTAAAGTACAAAATAAGCAGAGATTTATAATAATAAACAAACGACGTGAATACACTGAGTTATAGAACGGTTTCGGCTAATAATGCTACTGTTCAGAAAGAATGGTTTGTAGTTGATGCTACAAATCAGGTATTAGGAAGACTGAGTTCTCAGGTGGCCAGCATTCTCAGAGGCAAACACAAAACAAGTTACACTCCTCATGTAGATTGTGGCGATAATATCATTATTATTAATGCCGAGAAGGTAAGACTTACCGGTAAAAAGTGGACAGATAAGGAATATGTGCGCCATACCGGCTATCCGGGAGGTCAAAGAATTACAAGTCCTGCTGATGTAGCACTAATTGATCCCACCCGTCTTATTGAGCATGCTGTTAAAAGAATGTTGCCTCGCAACAGGTTAGGCAATGCCATATTCGGAAATTTATATGTGTATGCAGGCTCAGAACATCCTCATACAGCTCAGCAACCGAAAGATCTTAAATTAAATTACAAATAACAGGTATGGAAGTAATTAATACCATTGGCAGGAGAAAAAGTGCCGTAGCCCGGATCTATTTGAAAGAAGGTAAAGGTAAGATCGTTATAAACGACCGTGAATTAGCCAATTATTTCCCACTCGAGCAACTGCAGTACATTGTTTTGCAGCCTTTGAATATTGCTGAATCAGCTGATAAATTTGATATCACTGTTAACCTTCAGGGTGGTGGTATTAAAGGTCAGGCTGAAGCACTCCGTTTAGCGATTGCCAGAGCAATGGTAATTGTTAAACCAGAAAGCAAAGAAGCATTAAAGAGCAATAAGATGCTCACACGTGATCCCCGTGAGGTTGAACGTAAGAAACCCGGTCAGCCTGGTGCAAGAAGAAGATTCCAGTTCAGTAAACGATAGTTTCCTTCATCTTGTTTAGCATCTAAATTGGTGAGACTCAGTCGTTATGGCTGGCTACTCACTGATTGATTTCTATAGAACGTAAACAAATTTTTATTATGCCAAAAACATCCATTCAACAATTGTTAGACGCAGGTGTACACTTTGGTCACCTGAGAAGAAAGTGGAATCCAGCGATGGCTCCTTATATCTTTATGGAAAAAGAGGGGATCCACATTATTGACTTGCAGAAAACACAGGTTAAACTTGAAGAAGCAGCTACAGCTCTTAAAAACATTGCCAAATCAGGTCGCAAGATCCTTTTTGTAGCTACAAAAAAGCAGGCAAAAGATATCGTGGCTGAGCTGGTAAAAAATATAAACATGCCTTATGTAACAGAACGTTGGCCGGGTGGAATGCTCACCAACTTCCCTACTATCCGTAAGGCTGTAAAGAAAATGTCATCCATTGACCGTATGGCAACTGATGGCACATTTGACAATCTTTCAAAGCGTGAAAGATTGCAGGTTTCACGTCAAAGAGCCAAACTGGAAAAGAACCTTGGAAGTATTTCAGATCTTACACGACTGCCGGCTGCCATGTTTATTGTTGACATCAGCAAGGAACATATTGCAGTTCATGAAGCTCGCAGATTAAACATCCCCATTTTCGGTATGGTTGATACCAATTCAGATCCCAACCTGGTTGATTTTCCAATTCCCTCAAACGACGATGCATCAAAGTCCATTGCATTGATTTTGGAAGTTATTTGCTCTACAATTCAGGAAGGACTCGAAGAGCGGAAGATGGAACGCGAAAAAGAAGGTGATCAGGGTAAAGGTCGCAAAGACAGGGATGACGTTGAGGACGGCGAAGAGGAAGATGAAGATGATGCTGAAAGACGCAATGCTCCCCGTAAGTCAATCAACCTGAAAGCTCCTGCCAAGAAGGGCGTTGCAGTTGAAATTGAAGAAGAAGAAGAGGAAGTTTAATTAACAAAAAATATACTGAATTATGGCTATTACAGCAGCTGATGTCAGCAAGCTCAGAAAAATGACCGGTGCTGGCATGATGGATTGCAAAAATGCCCTTGAAGAATCTAATGGTGATTTTGAAAAGGCTGTTGAAGTAATTCGCAAAAGAGGACAACTTGTTGCAAGCAAAAGAGCCGACCGTGACGCTACGGAAGGTGTAGTTCTTGCTAAAACATTGAATGACGGTTCATTTGGTGCTATGATTGTTTTAAATTGCGAAACCGATTTCGTTGCTAAAACCGACAAATTTATTGCCTTTGCTGAAGAAATTCTGGAAACTGCTTTAAAACAGAAACCTGCAGAATTAAACGCTCTTAAAGATATTAAAATTGATGGCCGTACCATTGGTGAGCGTGTAACTGAACAGGTAGGTATTATTGGTGAGAAACTGGATCTTTCCTATTATGGAAAAATCAGTGCTCAACAGGTAGTTCCTTACATTCATCCGGGTAACAAACTTGCTACTCTGGTAGGATTCAACAAATCACTTGATATTAAAACAGGAAGGGATGTAGCAATGCAAGTTGCTGCTATGAACCCTGTTGCTGTTGATAAAACTGATGTTTCTGCCGATGTGATTGCTAAAGAAAAAGAAATTGGTAAAGAACAGGCACGTCTCGAAGGCAAAGCAGAAAATATGCTTGATAAAATTGCTGAAGGAAAGCTGAACAAGTTTTTCAAAGAGAGTACCCTCCTGAACCAGGAGTTTACAAAAGACAGCAGCAAAACTGTCAGACAGTATCTGCAGGAAGCTGATAAGGATCTGAATGTAACCGGATTCTTAAGATATACATTGAATCTATAATCAATATTGTAAATGTTGATGACTTATCGGGATGACTCAAAGTCATCCCGATTTTTTTTGTTTAAATTTGAACTTCAACGTAGAAAACATTTAATAAATAGTATCCTATGAGTCTGAAATATAAACGTGTACTTCTTAAATTGAGCGGAGAAGCCCTGATGGGTACAAAGAAATCCGGAATTGACGAACAAATTCTTGAGTCCTACGCACAACAAATTGCACAGGTTCAGGCCATGGGAGCTCAGGTAGGTATTGTAATCGGGGGCGGAAATATTTTCAGAGGGCTTTCTGGTTTGAAAAGTGGTTTCGACCGCGTTTCCGGAGATTATATGGGTATGCTGGCCACTGTCATAAATGGACTTGCATTACAAACATTTATCAACAAAGCAGGCGGAAAAGCGCGCATGTTAACCGCCATTGAAATGCTGCCGGTAGCTGAACGGTATACCAAGACTTTATCGGAAAATTTATTTTCGCAGGGTTATGCGCTGATATTTACTTTTGGAACCGGCAATCCGTTTTTTACCACTGATACTGCTGCTGCATTGCGTGGTATTGAAACTGATGCTGAGGTAATTCTAAAGGGAACGAGAGTTGACGGCGTATATACTGCAGATCCTGAGAAGGATCCAACAGCAGTGAAATATAAAAACCTTTCCTTTGAAGAAGCCTATAACAAAGGACTGAAAATAATGGACCTGACTGCCTTTACCATGTGTCAGGAAAATAAAATTCCCATCATTGTCTTCGACATGAATACAACCGGAAATTTAAAGAAGGTATTGTCAGGAGATGAAATAGGAACAATTATACAGTCATAATATCCTTTTCCTTGGCATTGATGACGATGTCAACCTTGGCAATGGATGCATCAGTTTCTTTCTGAATTTCTTCAGCCGATTCTTTTTCAATATCTTCAGGAAGGCCGTTTTTAAGCATCTTTTTCAATTCTTCATTGGCATCTCTTCTGGCGTTGCGGATGCTGATGCGGGTGTTTTCACCGAGCGTTTTTACCTGCTTTACCAGATTTCTGCGCCTTTCTTCGGTGAGGGGCGGAATATTAAGCCTGATAAGCTCTCCGTTATTCATGGGTGTAAGACCGATATTGGCGTATAATATGGCTTTTTCAATCACCTGCAGCATGGGTTTTTCCCAGGGTTGCACAACAATGGTCTTCGGATCGGGAGTTCCGATATTTGAAACCTGAGATAACGGGGTCATGGCACCATAATAGTCTACCATGATACCATCAAGAATGGCCGGTGTAGCTTTTCCAGCTCTGATGTGCACGAGTTCATCCTCAAGATGACGGATGGCTTTTTCCATTTTTTCCTGCGCCATATCCACGCAAAAACGGGCTTCTTCTTCCATTTTTAAAAGGGTTTGAACGTAAAGGAGACAAATTTATGATATTGATTTGATTTTGCAAAGGATGAACGCTCAAAGCATCAGCAATTATTGAACCAGTTGATACAACTCCTCCAGTTTTGGTGACAGAATAATTTCGGTTCTCCTGTTCTTTTGCCTTGCTTCTGCTGTTTTGGCAGGATCAACAGGCATAAACTGACTGCGTCCGGCGGTTGTAATTCGTTGCGGATTGATGGAGGAACCCTCCAGGAGGATTCTTGCAATGGAAGTAGCTCTTAACACGCTTAAATCCCAATTATCCTTATAAGCCGATCCTGACAGCACCTGCACATCGTCTGTGTGACCCTCAATCATTACATGGATATCTTTGTTTTGTTCAAGAACACCTGCAAGTTTCTTTAACGCTGTAACCCCTTTTGTGTCAACAGTGGTGCTGCCGCTTTTAAATAGCAGCTTTTCATCCAGGGATACGTATACCAGTCCGTTTTTCTGACTGATGGTGAGTCCCTGATTTTCAAAACCCATCAACGCATCAGAGACTTTTTTCCGGATGGCATTCAGAGAGGCCTGTTGCTCCTGCAAAACTTTTTTAAGATTCGACAGACGCTGATTCTTCTGATCCAGCTCTGATTGTTTTAAATTCAAATCATTTTCCCTTGCAGTTACTGCAGCAGAAAGACTGGATAAATCCATTTCTCTTTTCTGAAGGTCCTTCTGAGCAAGCTGCAATTCATCCATCAACCGTCTGATTTCAGTCTCACTACCCTTAACCAGGGCTTCCTGCGAGCTTTGCAGATCGCTGTAATCCTTATTTAAAAGATAGTTTTCCTGATTAAGCCGGTTTACCTCAGCTTTCCACTTTACAGTGTCTTTGCCCGCCTTAGCAAGCTGCGATTCTGCCTGCAACAGCTTTGATTTTATCTCGCGGTTTTCCACAGATAGTTTTTCGTTTTCTGCTTTCAGAAGATTGCGTTCTTCCTGACATGTCAGGGCTTCATTCTGAACTTCCTTGAATTTTGTGGGGGCAACACAGGAAATTGTCAGTGCAAACAATACAAAAACGTAGCTAATATTTTTCATGAACTTTTGATTTTCATTTGAATAAGATTGATGCTGTATTTCATTCAGACTGCATTTGAATGTGCTCTAAATTAGCATCACAAACGATATATTCAGAGTAAAATAGCAATTAATTATTAACTTTGAGACACTTTAAAAAGCATATTTCACTCAGGGAAGGCCCCTGATTTCTGATGTCATTTTCTAAGCAATGGACAGTAACGGATCCGGAATTCTCGATCATATTCATTATCCTGCCGACCTTCGGAAAATAAACAGGGATAAGCTGCCTCAGGTATGCGATGAATTGCGGCAGTTCATTATCGACGAGTGTGCTTCAAATCCCGGTCATCTCGGTGCCAGTTTGGGTGTTGTCGAACTTACTGTCGCGCTGCATTACTCTTACAATACACCCCATGATGCCTTGATTTGGGATGTCGGACATCAGGCATACGGACACAAAATTCTGACCGGAAGAAGGGATATTTTTCATACCAACCGTAAATACCATGGCATAAGCGGCTTTCCGCGGACGAGTGAAAGCGAATTTGATGCTTTTGGTACGGGGCACAGTTCAACATCTATTTCCGCAGCGCTTGGCATGGCTGTAGCCAGCCGGCTTCAGGGAATTAAAAAGAAAGTTGTGGCCATTATCGGTGATGGTTCCATGACCGGCGGCCTGGCTTTTGAAGGCCTCAATAATGCCGGGATGGAAAATGCAGATTTGCTGGTAATTCTGAACGACAATAACATTGCAATTGACCCCAACACCGGTGCACTTAAGGAATATCTCACTGATATCACCACCTCCAAAACCTACAACAAAGTTAAGAGCGAGTTATGGCATTTATTCGGAAAAATCAATAAAATCGCTCCGCATGCACGCGACTATGCACAGAAACTCGAAAATGCATTGAAATCGGTTTTAATGCGACAAAGTAACCTTTTTGAATCGCTCAATTTCCGTTATTTTGGACCTGTAGATGGGCACGATGTATTGCACCTGACTGAGTTGCTGGAAGATATGAAAAGCATACCAGGGCCAAAATTATTACATGTGCTGACTGTTAAAGGGAAAGGGTTCCCGGAGGCAGAAAAAAACCAGACGGTATACCATGCGCCCGGGAAATTCGATCCACATACAGGCTTGTTAATTCATACTGCCACAAACGGGTCAGAACCGCCTTTGTTTCAGGATGTATTTGGATTGACCCTCCTCGAACTGGCTCAGGCCAATGAAAAAATTGTTGGTATAACACCGGCTATGCCTTCCGGATGCTCACTTAAAATATTGATGGATCAAATGCCGCAGAGAGCGTTTGATGTGGGGATTGCAGAACAACATGCAGTAACATTTTCTGCAGGTCTTTCCGCGCAAGGGCTGACCCCATATTGTAATATCTATTCTTCTTTTCTTCAGCGTGCTTACGATCAGATCATTCATGATGTGGCACTTCAAAAACTACATGTGGTTTTCTGTATAGACAGGGGAGGTATTGTGGGTGCCGACGGTGCCACGCATCAGGGAGTATTTGATCTGGCATACCTGCGCAGTATTCCCAATATGATCATCAGCGCACCCATGGATGAGGAAGAGTTGAGGAATATGATGTATACTGCACAGCTTAAAAATCATGGACCTTTTTCTATTCGCTATCCCAGAGGGAGGGGACGCATGAGTGATTGGAGAAGACCTTTTAAAGAGATTGAAGTTGGGAAAGCCCGGTTAATTCGTCCCGGTAAGGATGTTGTTGTACTCACAATCGGAATAGCCGGTACTTTAGCAGAAGATGCATTAAATCGTCTGGAAAAAGAAAACATTGAGCCTGAACATTGGGATATGCGCTTTGTAAAGCCATTGGACCAGGAATGTCTGCACACCTTGTTCCGTAGTTTTAAACAGGTAATTGTTGTTGAGGATGGTGTTCTGGCAGGCGGTTTCGGAAGTGCCATATTGGAATTCATGTCAGATAATGGCTATCAGGCAAATGTAAAGCGTTTAGGTGTTCCCGATACGTTTATTGAACATGGTACACAAAACGAGCTATATCAGGAATGCGGATTTGATACCGAAAGTATTTATCAGGCCATTAAGTCGATGGTAGCATCCCCCCGAATACTGTCACGCGCCATTTAAAACGATCTGCCCATTACCAAAACATCATCAATTTGTTCTCCGCTGCCTTTCCAGTTTTCAAATGTGGTATCCAGTGTTTTCAGTTTCCGCTCTGTGCCAAGCGGGGTAATTTGTACGAGTAATTCCTTAAGATTTGAGGATTTGAATTTCTTGCCCTCTTTTCCACCAAACTGATCGGCATATCCGTCTGAATATAAATACGCCGTATCTCCCTTTTCTATCAGAACTTCATGATTGGCAAACTGTTTTGCATTACCGGCTGTATGACCAATTGCAAAACGGTCGGCCTTAATTTCCATGAGTTCTCCCTTTTTAACCAGAATTAACGGGTTAAAAGCACCGGCATATTCGAGGACCCGTGTATCAGGATGGTAACAAATCAGTGCGATATCCATGCCGTCGTTAACAATTGTTTCTCCTTTCTGATGAAGGGTGGAGGCTACCTCTTCATTAAGACGGTTCAGGATGTCAGAAGGTCTGTATACGCCTTGTTCAATAATAATTTTATTTAATGACGTATATCCGATAAACGACATGAAAGCTCCGGGTACACCATGACCGGTACAATCTACCGCTGCCATAAATTCACATCCCCCTACAGCATTCATCCAGTAAAAATCACCGCTTACAATGTCCTTGGGTTTATATAAAATAAATGTCTGGCTGAAAGGTATTTCTGAAGGAAGAATTGCCAGTTGAATTCGTTTTGCATACGTGATGCTGTCCAGAATATCTTTATTGCGGATGGATAATTCCGTGTTGGCTTCCTGTAATTCCTGAGTCCTTTCCTGTACTCTGGCCTCGAGCATTCTTTTTTCATTTACGAGGCTGCGTTCTCTTATTTTGATGGTTGCAATCACAGTACCAATGATAAGGATCACAACAGAGATGATAAAATATCCTCTTTTATAGGGGGGAGCCAGTATCCGGAAAGAATAGGAGACCGGATCCTGCGTCCATTCACCCGATTCATTATGAGCTTTCACGAAGAAATGATAACGCCCGGGAGGAAGTTTTGAAAATGTTCTGGAATTATTATTTCCCATGTTCTGCCAATCGTCATCATACCCTTCAAGCATTGTATAGTATGTAATGCCCTCGGGGTTGCCGATGCTTATGCTGTTGAAATGGAAAGTCAGATCGTTTTGTCTGCTGTTCAATTTTTTGTTGGGTTGCATGGATTCTTCAACACCCTTCACGAGCATACTCCGAAAATGAACGGCAGGCTTCATGCTGTCTTCCAGCGCCAGCAATTTCAAATCACAGCACATAGCACCATTGGCAGTTCCAATCCATAGGTTACCATCAGGTTCCCGATACCATGCATTAGGACGGGTTTCAATTCCTGTAAAGCCACTTCGGCGGGTATATAATAATACTTTTTTCTGCTTCTGGTCGATTTTGTTCAAACCTAGATTTGTGCCTGCATATATGTTGTTTTGCTCATCCACAACAATCAGGTTGATATGTCTGGAAAGCAATCCCTCCTGAACGGCAAATTTAGTCGTAACGCTATCTCCTTCTATGACCCAGATTCCTGAAGCATCCGTACCCATCCATATTTTACCTTCTTTGTCTTCAGCAAAGCAAGTTGGCGTAACATCAGCAATGCTTTTCAGAACAGAAATTTTCCCGTCCTTCATTCTGGAAATGCCTTTATTTTTACCCGTTCCAATCCAGAGATTCCCTTTTGAATCTGAAAATAAGGCTGAAATGTCATTTCCTGCCAGGCCCGATCCCTGGGTAAAAGTACCAAGGTATGCGTTATTCATAATATTGAATCCCACAAGTCCTCCAATGGTGCCCACCCATAATTCTCCGCTGCGTGTAAGCTCCATGGCCGTGATTGATCCAAAGTAGTTTAGATTTTCATTGATCTGTGGTTGTGAAACAAATCGACCAGCTGCGGAATTATACATGAGTACCCCCTGATCACTTGTTCCAATCCATATGTTATTATTTTTATCTTTTTTGAAGAAACTGATCTGGTTGCTGATGAAGCTTTTCTCATCATAAAGCTTAAAGGATGCTTCTTTACCGGCCTTTTTATAAACTGAAATGCCTTTGTTGGTACCAAACCAGATGTCGCCTGATGAACTTTCGGTGATGGCGTTCACCTGATTGTGTACCAATCCGTCCGCGGTTGTAAAGCTGATAAACCGTTCTCCTTTGAAAATATCCAATCCCTGATCCGTAGTGCCTATGAGCATATTTCCTTCATAATCCGGAACAATACTCCAGATATGATCATCATGCAAACCATTAGAAGTATTATAAATTGTGATGTTTCCTGACGGTTCAATTTTCGTTATTCCGCCCTCGTTGGAAGCGTCTTTCCAATGTCCGGCCCAGATATTACCCCATTTATCTTCTGTAATGGAAGTGATCCAGTTTGATGCCAGGCCTTCACTTGTTCTGTAATACTGAATTTTCTGAGTGGCACGATCCAACCGCGTCAACCCTCCGTTATATGCCCCAAACCAAATATCTCCGCGGCTATCCTGAAACATCACTGAAATGCTGAAATAGGTGAACAGCCCCTTAGGCAGATAACTTTCAAATGTATTGTTTACTTTGTTATATTTCCGGATGCCGACATTGGTTATAAAGTACAAGTTGCCATCTGAAGTCAGCAGGCTGCTGAAAACCTGGTCGCCCAGACTTTCACCTTTCAGATAATGCTCAAAGACAGGTTTGTTTGCAACTCCCTGAGGGTTTTTGATAATCAGCGCCCCATCTGTTTCTGTTGTAATCCAGATATTCTGATCCTGGTCCTGATTAATAGAAGTAATATTGGATTGAATTAAAGAATCCGGGAAAATCATTTTCTCAAATTTCTTCCCGCTATATCGTGTGATTCCGCCTCCTTCATGTCCAATCCAAAGCGTATGGTTCTTGTCTGTGAATAACGCACGGACACTACCTGATGCCAGGCCCTCATTTTCAGTATAGTTTCTGAATGTTTTCCCGTCGAATTGCCACAAACCACGCGGAGTTCCAAGCCAGACATAATGATCCCTATCCTGAACGATGGTATATACTTTGGAATCGAACTCCTGTTGCGTACTGTAATTATCAAAAAAGTAGGTTTGCGCTTTAATTTGAACGGTCACTGTATAAATAAGCGCAAGAATGCAAATTCGTCTGGTCATGGATCCGGTCATACTTAACGGCAACCTTTATTTGTTTTTGGAC
Organism: uncultured Bacteroidales bacterium; assembly: GCA_964615995.1. Lineage (GTDB taxonomy): Bacteria > Bacteroidota > Bacteroidia > Bacteroidales > UBA10428 > UBA5072. The sequence continues at coordinate 118,389 of CAZTSR010000011.1, read as the reverse complement.
ATAAAAAAGAAGGTGCCATCTTCATCCTGCAGACCCACTATTTTTCCGAATTTTGGTTTCTGCTGGTTGCTCTGGCTGACAGCCATAGTAACTTTATTGACAATGGATTCAATAGGCAGGCAGGCATTCGGGTTATTGGCCAGCGTATTTGCAAAAGTTTGGGTAAACTGAGAATTGTCTACAGCAAGTTCATATCCTGCGGATGAAAACACCTGCGACGATTTGAATTTTACGGCTTCCCAGTCGTTGCAATTCCTTTCTTTAGGTGTGTCGCGCATAGCCTGGTAAAATGTAGGCCCTGATTCGCAGGCATCTGTTATAACCAGATTGTGAGTGATATAGGTGCTGTATGATTGCAGAGAAGCTCTTAGTGCATTCAGATTATAATAAGTAAATTCATCATCTCTTTTGGCATCAACAGGAATCCAATATCCGGTTTCGTTATAGAATTTTCCATGCCCGGCATACCAGATCAACAAAGAATTCACCTTATTGCTTCTTAGCAGGTCCCTGAGCTCAATGGAGAAAAACCTTTCAATTTCTTTTTTACTCATATCCTGCTTGTGGATGATTTTATGAATGTCATATCTTGCAAGGGCAGAGCGCATAATGGTAATGTCTTTGGGAGGGCCATCCAGACTGGGAAAGGTTTCATAATTTGAATTTTCAATAAATACTACCCAGGTACGGCCCATCGGGTTAGCTTCCAACAGAGACACTCCCTCACGATTCAAAACATAAGACGTGGTTGTATCGTTGCCATATATGTCTGTGGCGGTTACATTGAATTTATTCTTGTTGGCAACATTAATGGTAGCTGAAAATCGGGGATTTAAATCATCCAAAACAAAGCTGGCAGCTACTCCGTCAATTAATATGGATTTTATGTTGCTCTCATCCGTAATGGTTCCCTCAATGTATAAATTGGTATTGTCTGTATCCAGATATATTTCGCCGTTATCTGAGGCATACGGAGCCAGAATGGCAATATTCGGGGCATCAATTTCGGTACGTGAGATTCCAAATGTGGTTGTTTTCGAATTGTCATAAACATCCTTTGCCCTAATGGTGATCATATCGCTTAAGGTTATGTCCGTTTCCACGGTGAATTCATAAAAGTCAGCGTTCTTAAAGAATGTGGCAGGTTTTTTATTGACGAAGACCTGATCAATTTCACTGGCATCCGTAATTTTTCCACGAAGGGTCAGGAACTTTTTATTACGTGCTACTTTAATGCTGGAGTCTCCATATACAATGGGGTCAACAAGGTCAATTCTGGGAGGTTGAGATTCTCTGTTTAATTCAAAAAGACGCGCTTTGGCTTTGTTGAGGTTTGATTGGGCCATCAGATCGTCAGATGATATGGTGGTAAGCAATTCATAATCCCTGATAGCGGCCTTGAAATCTCCGATTTGCTCATACGAATAGGCCCTTTTATAGACAGCTTCTGAGTATCTGCCATCAATGAGCAAAGCTTTGCTGAAATCGTTTATCGCTTGCTGATGTTGTGTAAACTCCTGATAATAGGTACCTCTTATGAGGTACATTTCTTTATTTTCGGGATTATTATAAATGATTTTTGAAAGATCATCTATAGCCTTGGGATATTCTGTGAGTTTCACATAAATTCTGCTTCTTGTCAGCAATGCATCCTGGTTGTTTGGATCTGAAGTTAAAACTGTATTACAGTTTTGCATGGCTTCCTCCGGCTTATTGATAAATAGCTGCAATGCCGCCAGCGAAAGGAATGCATCGGTGTATTTTGCGTCTCTGGAAATAGCTGCTTTAAAATCGCTTTCAGCCTGATTGTAATTTTTCATTTTTATGGAAAGCTGACCGCGGTAGTAATAGTTCTCAGCATTATCCTGCAATGAGAGCGATTTGTTAATGGCTACAAGGGCATTGGAATAATCGTCCATGGCCATTTGGATGCGTGAAAGCAATCTATAGCCGGCTGCAGATTTCTTATTAAGCAGCAGGTTGCTGTTTACGAGCTCCAGGGCATAAGGCAAATGGTTGAGTTTAAAATTGAGCAGTGCTGCTTCGAAATACAGTTCAGATTGTTTCTCTTCAAAGGTAAGCGCCCGTTTCAGATCGTCAGCAGCATTCTGCAAATCACCGCTGGCTTCATACGAACGTGCACGCTCAACGTATGCCTGAGCATATTCGGGATCAATATTAATTGCTTTTGTAAATTGGTCAATGGCATCTTTATGGTTGCCGTTTTCGGAAAAAGTAAGTCCGGTTTTATAAAATTGTCGTGCATTTTGTGATAAAGCAATACTGGATGCGCCAAAACCCAAAAGCAACGCCAGAAAAATGAATTTCACTTTCATAATGGATATGAAGATGGATTTGTTAATACGAATGAATATGAATACGAAAAAAAAATGTTAAAGTTGTTCAGAGCGAATTGAATATACAACATTTTCAGTTCATTCGCAACGTTTCTGAAAGAAGTTCATCCTTTGTTCAATGAAATGGGTTTACCGATTCGTTTTTGTAAACCAAAAGGGTGTCTTTCCGGATAAAATAGGCTTCCGGTTCCAGAGCAGGCATCGCCGGAGCAGGGACTCCTTTACCAAAAAGCTTAGATCCTTTAAAAACCCTGATTTCATCCCAAAGGCCTGCGGACATTAGACTTTCAATCAGAAAGCGACCCCCTTCAACAAGGATGGATTGAATACCTGATTGATACAGATGGTTCATAACCTGGGCAAGAAAGTCATGGTCAAAATCAACCTTTACAAATCTCGTTAATGTGCCGGATTCCTCTTTGAGATCATTAAATATTACAGTTGGATACTGGCCATCCAATACATGCAGGTTATGAGGCAATCGCAAATTCCGGTCAATAATCAAACGTACGGGTGATTTTCCCGGCCATTCGCGTACATTTAATTTCGGATTATCCATGATTACAGTCCGCGTACCCACCATAACGGATTGCTCTTCACTTCTCCATTTGTGTACCAGCATGCGCGAAATTTCATTGGATATCCAGGTAGGCTCCTGTATTTCGGGGTCGCCGCGCACAACATCAATGAAGCCATCCAGCGTTTCCGCCCATTTAATAATGACATAAGGCCGGTGCTTTGCATGAAAGGTGATAAAGCGCCTGTTTAATTCGTTACAAGATTCCGGAAGCACATTAACCGTAACCCTTATTCCTGCTTCTTTGAGCTTTCTTATGCCTTTGCCTGAAACCAGGGGATTTGGATCAGTAATGCCTACAATGACTTCAGGAATTCCGGAGCGAATAATTAAATCAGCGCAGGGAGGAGTTTTCCCGGTATGTGAACAAGGCTCAAGATTTACGTATAATGCAGATTGTTTTAGCAGAGAAGGGTCTTTGACTGAATTGATGGCGTTGACCTCTGCATGAGGTTCACCATACTTTCTGTGATATCCTTCCCCAATAATAAAATTGTCGAATACAACTACGGCACCAACCATTGGATTTGGCGCAGTCTGTCCAAGGCCCATACGGGCCAGTTCCAGGCAACGTTCCATATAGGTTTCAGACATTGATCCGTACGTCATAATCTTTATTTAAATTTGTGCAATGGAATCCAACATTGCTCTTTCAGCCCTACAGAAAAAATTCACGATGTCCTTGTCGGATTATTATCCCGAAACGGAAATCCGTTCCATATTTCAATTGGCATGTGAACAGTTGCTAAGTTACAGCAAAATTGATATTTTATTACGTGCGCATGAACCGATTTCTGCTGAAAATATTGAAGAATTTGACAAGATACTCAGGAGACTTCTGTGTTGGGAGCCGATACAATATATTTTAAAGAACGCAACCTTTTTTGGCAAGCCGTTTTATGTGGATCAAAATGTATTGATTCCCAGACAGGAAACAGAAGAGCTTGTCGATTGGATCCTGAAATCTGAAAAGGGTCCTTCACCACACATTCTGGATCTGGGTTGTGGCAGTGGTGTAATTGCCATTTCCCTTGCCATGCATATGAATTCTGCCATGGTTTCTGCCTGTGACATTTCCAGCGGTGCACTTGCCATTACTGAAAACAATGCACGACAACTGAATGCATCATTACAGTTGTTTCCATTCGATATCCTGGATGATGATGCCATACTTCCGCAGAAGTACCACATTATGGTCAGCAATCCTCCATATGTGAGGGAAAAGGAAAAATATCTGATGAGCAGAAATGTACTTGATTTTGAACCTGCATTGGCTTTGTTTGTACCTGATCATGATCCATTGCTTTATTATAAAAGGATAGCTATACTGGCAAGAAAATTTCTTCATGATAATGGAAGTCTTTACTTCGAAATCAATGAATTTATGGCTGGTGAACTGATGAAGGTTTTACAACAAACCGGTTTCTTTTCCATTCAGGTGAGGACCGATCTGAATGGGAAAAATCGTATGATCCGTGCAATAAAATAACAGGAATGGACACTCACGTAGCTCTCGATAAGCTAAGAAATATTTGCAGCAGACAGGAAAAATGCCCTGCGGATGTTGTAGCACTGATGAAAAAGTGGGATGTGTCAGTCGAAAATCATTCCAAAATCATCAATCAGTTAAAGAATGAGAAATACCTGGATGAGAAGCGGTATGCGAACGCCTATGTGCGGGATAAGGTCAGGTTTGACCACTGGGGTTTTATCAAGATCCGTATCATGTTAAATCAGAAAGGAATCGACCGGTCAATCATTGATGATGCCATAGGAGATTATGACCTTACAGCGTATAAATCGATGATTGAAGCTGAATTGAAAAAAAAACGCCGCTCTGTTACAGGAAATCCTTATGAAATATGGGCTAAAATGGCCCGCTATGGCACATCCCGCGGATATGAAATGGAATTTATGAAGGAATTTTTAGGCGATAATGATGAGGGATAAACCTTGAATGGTCGTTTCTTCCTATATTTTTTCATACATTTGTCGCCTCATTAAAACAAAGGATCTGATGGTTACCATTGATCAAATAAAAGAGTTAACAGAGCGCACTACCGCCCTGGGGAGGTATCTTTGACATCGACCGGAAAAAGGCGTTAATTCTTCAGGAAGAAGAAAAGACGCAGGCTTCAGAATTCTGGAATGACCCAAAGGAAGCTGAAAAGAAACTCAAGGAAATTTCCTCGCTGAAAGCCTGGACTTCAGGCTACGATAAGCTTAAAAAAGAACTGGATGATCTTTCTGTGTTCTTCGATTTTTATAAAGAAGGCGAAGCAACAGAGACCGAGATTGATAAACAATATGCCCAGGCAAGGAAAATTATTGATGACCTCGAATTCCGGAATATGTTGCGGAATGATGAGGACAAAATGGGTGCCATATTGAAAATCAATTCGGGTGCAGGAGGTACTGAAAGTCAGGATTGGGCACAAATGCTGATGCGCATGTACATTCGCTGGGGGGAAAGGAATAATTACCAGGTTCGCGAAGTGAGCTTTCTCGAAGGAGATGATGCCGGTATTAAATCGGTGACCCTTGAATTCGATGGCGACTATGCCTATGGATATCTCAGGGCCGAGAACGGGGTGCACCGTTTGGTGCGACTGTCTCCATTTGACGCAAATCACAAACGTCATACTTCTTTTGCTTCAGTTTTTGTTTCTCCGGTAGTGGAAGACAACATTGAAATTGTTATTAATCCGGCAGATATAGAATTTGATTATTTCCGTTCTAGCGGCGCGGGTGGACAGAATGTGAATAAGGTTGAAACAGGTGTCCGCGTCAGGCATTTACCTACGGGTATCACTGTAGATAATACTGAAACACGATCACAGCTTCAGAATAAAGAAAATGCAATGCGCATCCTGCGTTCCCATTTATATGAAATGGAACTTCGCAAGCGCATGGAGAAACAGGCCGAAATAGAGGGAAAGAAGAAGAAAATCGAATGGGGATCACAAATACGGAATTACGTATTGCATCCCTACCAGATGGTAAAGGACTTACGTACCAGTTATGAGACGTCTGATACACAAGGTGTGTTGGACGGAGATATTAACGAATTTATTAAAGCGTATCTGATGGAGTTTGCGGGCAAGTGAGAGAGTGATGAGGTGAAGAGGTGAAGAAGAGAAGAAGAGAAGAAGAGAAGAAGAGAAGAAGAGAAGAAGAGAAGAATATATAAAACTAAAATAAATGACAGGAAGCAACAGACCTCATAAAAATTTGGAAGTCTGGAAAGAAAGTATTCAACTTGTAAAAATGATTTATAATCTTTGTCATAATTTTCCGGTTGACGAAAAATTCGGACTAGTTAGTCAACTTAAAAGAGCTTCTGTTTCAGTACCAGCAAATATTGCTGAAGGTGCAGCAAGACAAACAAACAAAGAATTCTATCAATTTTTATCAATCTCATCTGGCTCACTAAGTGAAATTGACACACTTATTGAAATCAGCCTCTCTTTAGAAATTGTTGATAGTGAAAATTATAACAAAATTTTTGAACAACTAAATAAAGTAACAGCATTATTGAATGGACTGAAAAGAAAGGTTTTGGTGGATATATCAAAAAATGAAGGAATAAATTGAGAGGATTTTTTTCTGACCTCTTTGCTTCTTCACTTATTCACCTATTCACTTCATAACTTAATAAAAATGGATTACAGAACCGAACACGACACGATGGGAGAAGTTAAGGTACCGGCAACACGGTACTGGGGAGCGCAAACTGAACGTTCCCGAAACAATTTCCGCATTGGCCCCGAAGCCAGTATGCCTAAAGAAATCATCTATGCCTTTGCGTATCTTAAGAAAGCCGCAGCACAGGCTAACGCCGACCTGGGTGTTTTACCTGCCGACAAACTCGAACTCATCGGAAAAGTTTGTGATGAAATTCTTACTGGTAAGCTGGACGCTGAGTTTCCGCTGGTAATATGGCAAACAGGGTCGGGGACGCAGTCCAACATGAATGTTAATGAGGTAATCGCTTACCGCGCTCATGTGTTATCCGGGGGCGCATTGACAGACAGCAAAAAAATCCTTCATCCCAATGATGATGTGAATAAGTCACAATCTTCGAACGATACTTTTCCCACAGCAATGCACATTGCCGCCTATAAAATGGCAAGCGAAGTTACTTTGCCGGGAATGAAAAAGCTCAGGGATGCGCTCGATAAAAAAGCAAAGGAGTTCACCGGAGTCGTTAAAACCGGTCGCACCCATTTTATGGATGCCACACCATTGTCTTTAGGACAGGAATTTTCAGGATATGTTCAGCAGATTGATAATTCCATGCGGGCTATCAGCAACGCACTGGAAATGGTTCGCGAACTGGCACTTGGGGGGACAGCTGTTGGTACCGGATTAAATGCTCCAAAAGGCTATGACCGGCTTGTTGCTCAGAAAATTGCCCAGTTAACAGGTTATCCATTTATTACAGCACCCAATAAATTTGAAGCGCTTGCTGCACACGATGCCATGGTAGAATTAAGTGCTGCCCTCAAGCGGTCTGCCGTGTCTCTTATGAAAATTGCAAACGACATACGCATGCTCAGCTCAGGTCCCCGTTGCGGTATCGGTGAGATCATCATTCCCGATAATGAACCCGGATCATCCATCATGCCCGGTAAGGTTAATCCAACCCAGCCTGAAGCACTCACCATGGTTTGCGCACAAGTTGCAGGAAATGATGTTGCAGTAACCATTGGCGGGATGACGGGCCATTTTGAGCTCAATGTCTTCAAACCGTTGATTGCTGCCAATGTTCTTCAGTCGGCCCGGCTTCTCGGTGATGCCTGTGTATCGTTCACTGAAAAATGTGCCGAAGGCATTGTTCCAAACTATGAAACTGTGAAGCAGCACCTTCAGAATTCATTAATGTTGGTTACAGCACTTAACCCGCATATTGGATATGAAAATTCAGCAAAAATTGCAAAGAAAGCCCATAAAGAAAACAAAACCTTGAAACAGGCTGCTGTTGAGCTTGGACTTCTTACAGCAGAACAATTTGATGCCTGGGTAGATCCGGGTAAAATGATATAATTGTAATAGTAAACCATAACAGAATGGATCCAAACGATAAATTATTTTCAGGTTTTCCACCGGTTACTGTTGAAGAATGGGAAGCGAAAATTCAGCAGGACTTAAAGGGAGCCGACTATGCGAAAAAGCTAATTCGCAAAACACTTGATAACATTACTATTAAGCCTTATTACAGAGCTGAAGATATTTCCAATTCTGATTCAGGATCAGCACCGGGAGAATTTCCTTTTGTACGTGGAAATAAGCAACAGAACAATGACTGGGAAATCCGCCAGGACTTCCGGGTGACCGATTTGCAGGCTGCTATTGGAAAAGCCGTTCTGGCATCATCCAGAGGCGCGGATGGAATCGGGTATGATCTCTCACATAAAGGTGATTTGTATGAACACGATTTCAGAACCTTAATATCTAAAGTAGGCACTGATAAATCTTTTCATTTCATAACTCAAGATACGGCCCCGCAGATTCTCAACTTTCTCAAAAAAGCACTGGATGAACTGGGCATAGACAAAGCCAGTTTTAAGGGTTCTGTGGAATACGACCCGCTCAGTCACCTTGCTACATCCGGCGGATATTTCTATTCCGAAAAAGATGATTTGGCTGATGCTGCCAAAATGCTGACTCAGGTTCAGAATATTCCAAACTTAAGAGTACTTTCAGTAAACAGTCATTTTTTTAGTGATACCGGAGCCACAACAGTACAGGAACTGGCGTATGCATTGTCCATGACTTCTGCTTATATGAATGCCCTCACTGAGCGGGGCCATTCGGTTGACTCTGTTGCGCGCCATATGCAGTGGAATCTGGGTATTGGATCGGATTATTTTATGGAAATCGCTAAAATTCGTGCTGCCAGGATGCTCTTCGCTGCGCTGGCAACAAGTTATAACAATCACGAAGCAATCAGTACTTCGGTTTTCATTCATAGCATCACCACAAGGTGGGACAAAACACTTTATGACTCGAATGTAAACATGTTACGTCTTACAACTGAGGCTATGTCAGCTTCCCTTGGAGGATGCAATTCACTTCTGGTTGAGCCTTTTGACACGATTTATAATGAACCAACTGATTTCTCTGAACGTCTGACCCGTAATATTCAGATCATTCTCAAAGAAGAATCCTATTTCAACCGCGTGGTTGACCCTGCCGCCGGATCTTATTATATTGAAACACTTACCAATGCGTTGGTAGAACATGCCTGGAATCATTTTCTGCAAATTGAAGATCAGGGCGGTTTTATTAAGGCTGTAATGTCCGGTACCATTCAGAAGGAAATTGAAAGCACTGTGCAACGTCGCACAGACATGGTAGCTTCGCGCCGCGAGGTATTGCTGGGAACCAATCAGTTTCCGAATATGAATGAATCCATTAGCGGTTGCATAGCAGAGGATAAGGCCTTCCCCGGCGAATTCATCAACGCAGAAAAGGTAGCAAGTCCTGTTATCCGCAAACGCGCTGCCATGGAATTTGAAAAATTGCGTCTTGCTGTAGAAAAACGCAAAGCACAACGCCCAATTGTATTCATGCTAACATATGGCAGTCTTGCCATGCGTCTGGCACGTTCGCAATTTTCCGGAAATTTCTTCGCATGCGGCGGATATGAAATCATTGACAATCATGGTTTTAAAACAGCTGAAGAAGGCGTGAAAGCCGCCTTTGATGCAAAAGCGGACATCATTGTTGTTTGTAGCAGCGATGAAGAGTATGCTGAAATTGCACCTGCTGTTGCTGATCTTGTAAAAGATAAGGCCATTGTTGTTGTAGCAGGAGCACCTGCTAATATGGAAGATCTGAAGCAAAAAGGCATTCATGAATTCATCCATATCCGGTCGAACTTACTTGAAACATTAAAGGGATTCCATAAAAAGCTTGGGATCGAAATCATTTAAATTTCTCATCATGAAACCTGATTTTAGAAAAATCAATATTCAAACACTGGCAGGCATCAGGCATAGCGCTCCCAAAGCTGCAGAGGGATCTGAACCCTGGGTTACAGCAGAACATATACCTGTAAAACAAATATTTACTAAGGAAGACATTGAGAACTTTGAGCATCTTTCTTATGCAGCAGGACTTCCGCCTTATTTGCGCGGACCTTATTCCACCATGTACGTGATGCAGCCATGGACAGTGAGACAATACGCAGGTTTTTCGACAGCAGAAGAGTCCAATGCTTTTTACAGAAGAAATCTTGCTGCCGGACAAAAGGGACTTTCAGTAGCCTTTGATCTGGCTACCCATCGCGGATACGACTCAGATCATGAACGCGTAGTAGGTGATGTTGGGAAAGCCGGAGTGGCCATTGACTCTATTGCCGACATGAAAATTCTTTTCGATGGTATTCCGCTGAACAAAATGTCGGTATCCATGACCATGAATGGTGCGGTTTTACCAATAATGGCTTTTTATATTGTTGCAGCTTTGGAGCAGGGCGCAAAACTTGAGGAGTTAAGCGGAACCATCCAGAATGACATTCTGAAGGAGTTTATGGTGCGCAACACATACATTTATCCTCCTGAAACATCCATGAGGATCATTGCAGACATCTTCAAGTATACATCCGAAAAGATGCCAAAATTTAATTCCATCAGTATTTCGGGGTATCATATGCAGGAAGCAGGAGCTACGGCAGACATTGAACTTGCATATACACTTGCTGACGGGCTGGAATACTTAAGAACAGGGGTAAAGGCTGGTATGAGTGTGGATTCATTTGCACCACGTCTTTCTTTCTTCTGGGCCATTGGCATGAATCATTTTATGGAAATTGCCAAAATGCGTGCTGCCCGTATGTTATGGGCTAAAATTGTAGGTCAGTTCAACCCAAAGAATCCGAAATCCCTGGCATTACGTACGCATTCTCAAACATCAGGATGGAGTCTGACTGAACAGGATCCGTTCAACAATGTGGCCAGAACCTGCATAGAGGCTATGGCAGCTGCGCTGGGTCATACGCAAAGTCTGCACACCAACGCACTTGATGAAGCCATTGCTTTACCAACCGACTTTTCTGCGCGTATTGCAAGAAATACACAGATTTATTTGCAGGAAGAAACAGGCATAACACGGACTGTTGATCCCTGGGCCGGCTCGTATTATATTGAATATCTAACCCATGAAATAGCGCATAAGGCATGGAAGCTTATCCAGGAAATTGAGGATCTGGGAGGCATGGCAAAAGCCATTGAAACAGGATTGCCAAAGATGAGAATTGAAGAGGCGGCAGCCAGAAAGCAAGCCCGCATTGATGCCAAAAAAGATATCATTGTGGGAGTGAACAAATACCGGCTCGACAAAGAAGATCCCATTGATATTCTTGAAGTAGATAACACCGCTGTAAGAGAAGCACAGCTCAGAAGACTTCAGGATGTGAAAGCACAAAGAAACCAGGCAGCTGTGGATGAAGCTCTGGATCGCATCACTGAAGCTGTAAAATCAGGAACAGGAAATTTGTTGGAACTTTCTGTAGAAGCTGCAAAAGTAAGAGCTACCCTGGGCGAAATATCTTTTGCCATTGAAAAAGTAAGCGGACGCTATAAAGCATTCATTCGTTCCATTTCCGGAATATATTCCTCAGAATCCGCCGGAGAGGAAAGCTATACCAACGCGCGGAAAATATGTCAGGAATTTGCAAAGCAAGAGGGAAGACAACCCCGGATTATGATTGCAAAAATGGGTCAGGACGGCCACGACCGTGGTGCAAAAGTGGTTTCCACAGGCTATGCGGATATCGGTTTTGATGTGGATATCGGTCCCTTATTCCAGACTCCTGCTGAAGCAGCACGTCAGGCTGTTGAAAACGATGTTCATGTTCTCGGTGTTTCCAGTCTGGCCGGTGGCCATAAAACCCTCGTACCGCAAGTTATTGAAGAGTTGCATAAACTCGGAAGAGAAGACATTATGGTTATTGTGGGAGGTGTAATTCCTGCACAGGATTATGATTTCCTTTATAAGTCGGGAGTAGTTGGAATTTTCGGGCCAGGAACATCGGTGTCCGTTGCCGCCAGGAAAATTCTCGAAGTATTGATGGAAACCTTGCATAATTAACAGAATCATTTTGAATTGCAGATTTGAAAACCGGTTTTTCAAATCTGCAATCTGCTTTGCTTTTCAGCTGATTATGATTATATTTGATCTTTCAGATTCATATTATGGAAGAACCTAAAAGTACTGCCGGACAGGGATTGGGAATTGCAGGGCTCGTTATGGGAATCCTTGCTATACCCATGGGAATCATACCCTGCACCTTCTACATCGGGATTATTTTTGGACTTATAGGCATCATACTCAGTATTGTGGCATTTTCACAAGCCAACCGTGCGAATGGGGCCAAAGGTTTTATCATTGCCGCATTGGTGTGTTCTATCGTAGGACTCACTTTTGCCTCTGCCTGGTTCATTGGAGGAAGATATGTACGGACCTTTATTAAAGATGGCAGACTTGATGAAACCATTAATGAGATCAGAGGAGATATGGAACAGGATTTTGAAACGGATACAGCAGATTATAGCAAACATTCTTCCGGAGATCTCGATCAATTGACTGATTCCCTGAAAGCCCTCGAAGGTGAAGAAAACAATCCCTGATTCATACACCCTCATCAACTGCATATTTGCCGGAATTATATTTTTGGTTTTCTTGTATTCATTCATATATGGATTTGAAGGAACAACCCATCCCATTCCTTCCGGTTCACGTCTGATTAGTGACACTGCCATGAGCACCGGCTTATCGCGCAGTTTTTCAGCAATGACCCATTTGGATCTGAAACGGGCAATAGCAATGAATCCTTATGGTCCCCGGATATTCTTCTTTTTCGTGATTCAATGGTGCATGAGGTTATCGGGAATAATCATTTACAAATATCATGGACCCATACAGAATAAAATCGTTCCCGTTACGGATGCAATATTATCTGCCATCCTTTTTATTGCTTTCTTCTGGCCTTTCATCCAAAATAGCCTCTGCGGGGTTCTCTGTTAATAACTTTTAGGTTCTGCCATAGTGATATTTATTAAAGTGGGCTTTCTTTGTAAATCAAAAGAATCCAACTTAATTTGCCATAGGGAACTTCCTGATCAGAATCCCTGTTGTAGCACAAACCTGGCGTTATTATTAATCACGTAATATCCTGTAAAATGGAAATTAAAGGGTCAGCAGTAAAGACAATTCCTGACTTTTTGAAAAAAGCCAGCCCTGATAAGTATTCAATCTGGCTGGAAGCGCTTCCTGAAGCTTCAAAGAAGGTTTTTTCCGAACCTGTATTGCCGTCAAATTGGTATCCTTTATATGATGCAGGGATCATCCCTACTGAAATTCTGGGTCAGATCCTGTTTAATGATCCCATTGAGGGGGCCTGGCAATGCGGCCGGTTTAGTGCTGAAGCAGCCTTAACCGGTATCTACAGGTTTTTCATAAAATCAGCTTCCCCGCATTTTATAATAGACCGGGCCAGCCGCATATTGGCTACATACTATAATCCCTGCAATTTACATGTGTCTGAGCGTGGTGAAAACTATGTGATCCTTAGGATCGATCAGTTTGAGGAAGCCAGTAAGCTTGTTGAAGCAAGAATTGGCGGATGGATTGAGCGCGCCATGGAAATCCACGGAGTGAAATTCGTAAAGGTGACCATTTCGAAATCAATTACGAACGACGATTCTTATACGGAGTTTCATGTGAAATGGGAATGATAAAGAACAGGCGAAAGCTTCGTAAGATAATTGTAATACAACCAAACCTGCCCTGTGATTGTTAATGATTTAGTATTAACAATCCAAATCATGGCCGGTAATAAAGATTATTTAAAAATCCTGAACACTTCTCAGGGAAATTACAAATTTATAGATCTGCAATCCCTTAAAAACAGGGGCATAGACATTCGAAAATTTCCATTTTCAATCCGGATTCTGATAGAAAATATTATCCGGAATCTCAATGGCAATACATTTACCGATCAGCATCTTGAAAATATACTCAACTGGACTCCAAAACCAGGTCAACATGAGATTCCTTATCTTCCGGCCCGTGTGCTCATGCAGGATTTTACCGGAGTGCCTTCTATTGTCGATATTGCTTCCATTCGTTCGGAAGTAGCCCGGAAAAATAAGAATCCGCAGTTGATCAATCCCCAGGTGCCTGTGGATTTAATCATAGACCACTCGGTACAGGTGGATTTTTTCGGAACCAGTTATTCTTACGACCGGAATGTGGCATTGGAGTATTCAAGGAATCATGAAAGATATTCTTTATTGAAATGGGCAAAAACATCTTTTGAAAATTTTAATGTTCTTCCGCCGGGAATGGGCATTTGTCATCAGGTGAATCTGGAATACCTCGCAAAAGTTGTCGTGATTAGTGATGGAATGATGTATCCCGATACCCTTGTAGGAACTGATTCACACACTCCTATGATTAACGGCATTGGCGTTGTTGGATGGGGCGTAGGAGGTATTGAAGCCGAGGCAGTTATGCTTGGGCAACCTGTCTATATCATGCTGCCTGAGGTAATAGGACTTAAGTTGACAGGAAAGCTTCGTGAAGGTACTACAGCCACTGATTTAGTGCTTACGATAGCAGAACTGTTACGCAAAAGAGGAGTAGTGGGAAAGTTTGTGGAGGTTTTTGGGGAAGGGCTGAACCATTTAACGGTTCCTGACCGGGCTACCATTTCAAATATGTCTCCGGAATTCGGATGCACAATCACCTATTTTCCACCCGACCATAAAACCATGGAGTATCTTCATATAACCGGCAGGGATGAAAAGCATATACAAATGACCGAGGCTTATCTTAAGGCAAATATGCTGTGGCGTGTGGATGAAGAAAAAATTCAATACACTGAAGTGCTCACACTTGATATGGAAAGTGTGGTTCCTTCATTGGCTGGCCCTAAACGCCCGCAGGATAAGATTTCCCTGAATAAGGTGAAGGATCGGTTCATTGAAATTCTTGATAGTAATTATAAGCGGGGTTATGTGATGTATGATTCCAGGGGTGAATCGCGCTGGACGAACGAAGGCGGACATCCTGAGGGATTTTATCCGGTAAGGGATGAAGATTCCAAAAAACCTGAAGACACAGGGATTGAAGTCATGACAGAACCTGAAATCAGACAGTTCGGCATGAAAAGCATAAAAATCAAGATGCCTGACTCTGAATACATGCTGAGTGACGGATCTCTTGTTATTGCTGCTATCACAAGCTGTACAAACACTTCAAATCCCGGCGTGATGATAGGCGCAGGATTACTGGCCAAAAAAGCAGTAGAAAAGGGAATAAATACAAAGCCCTGGGTAAAAACAAGTCTTGCTCCGGGATCTAAAGTAGTCACCCGGTATCTTGAAAAATCGTATCTCCTGCCCTTCCTTGAAGCACTCGGATTTCATGTGGTAGGATATGGTTGTACCACCTGCATCGGAAACACGGGCCCACTTCCGGGACATATCAGCAAAGCCATTGCTGACAACGATCTGATTGTAGGGGCTATTTTGTCAGGGAACCGGAATTACGAAGCACGGATTCACCCTCAGATAAAAATGAATTTTTTGGCATCACCCCAGTTGGTAGTAGCTTATGCTTTGGCCGGAAGAATTGACATTAACTTTGAGACCGAGCCGGTTGCCCTTGATAAGAACCAGGAACCGGTTTATCTGAAAGATATCTGGCCTGCTTCCGACGAAATTCAGGAGATTATAGGCAAGGTGATTACTGCAGGTGACTATCAGTTGAATTATTCAAGAATGTTTGAGGGCGATGAAAAATGGCAGTCGCTGGAGGCCCCGGCCAGTCAGGTTTATCAATGGGATGATAAATCCACATATATCAGGGAAGCTCCTTTTTTCAAGGATATTTCCGATAAACCGGATGCGGTGAAGGATATTCTGAATGGACTGGTTTTGTTAAAACTGGGGGATTCTGTAACTACGGATCATATTTCTCCTGCAGGGTCCATCAACGAAAATGCACCTGCCGGTCAATATCTGAAATCAAAAGGAATACAACGCATCGATTTTAATTCATATGGTTCCCGGCGTGGTAATCACGAAGTAATGATTCGCGGAACATTTGCCAATGTGAGGTTGAAAAATCAGCTGGCAGACCGGGAAGGTTCTTTTACAATTCATCATCCGACAGGAGAAATGGTCACTGTTTATGAAGCATCAGAGCGGTATCGTCAGCAGGGGACCCCTTTGATCATTATTGCAGGAAAAGAATACGGGAGTGGTTCTTCACGGGATTGGGCGGCAAAAGGCGCTTCATTGCTGGGAGTGAAGGCCATTATTGCCGAAAGTTTCGAGCGCATCCATCGCAGCAACCTGGTGGGAATGGGCGTACTTCCATTGCAGTTTCTTCCGGGTGAAAGCGCAGCTTCTGCAGGATTGAAAGGAGACGAAATATTCAGCATCACAGATCTTGATGAGATTACCCCGGGGAAAGTGCTGGACGTTAAAGTTGCCCGATCCGACGGGCCGTGGTTTGTGCTGAAACTAACAGCCAGGCTCGATTCAGCAGTAGAAATAACCTACTACCGGAATGGAGGTATTTTGCAATATGTTTTACGGAATTTTCTGGCGGTGGGATCTTAAGGTCATTCCACAACATTCCCGGATTTATCAAACTATCTGTTTAATATAATCTTTCCGATTTGCAGTTTGTCTCCGGTTATAAGCTTGTAATGATATAATCCTTCAGCTAAATGATCCACACAAAGATGCTCCTGATCGGATACCGATTCAGATACCACCAGTGTACCTATTGCATCAAAAAGCTTGAATAATGATTCTTCGAGGATGCCTGTCTCAATAACAATATCGTTAACACTTGGGTTGTGGTAGACTTTTAATTCCATGTATTACCAGATAGGAACATTCATAAATGTCACATAAGATCTGTAATCAATAACAAATTTTATCCGAATATAATTGATTTTTACTGTTTATGAATTGATTTTAGCCGCCATCAATTCAATGAAGTACGGCCTGAATTGGCAAAAGTGATCAGAGAATGGATTATGGGGCTGTAAGGGATGAATCCATCTTTGTATTGCTTATAAATGCAATCTTCTTGCTATCGGGCGACCAGGATGGAACATTAATGGATCCCTGACCTCCGAATATGTAAGCTATCGTTCGGGCAATACCTCCGCTTGCAGGCATAATGCGCAGATATATTCTCTGGTAGAACGGATGGGTCAATGGATCAATCTCTTTGGGATATGATTCATATACGATCCATTTCCCGTCGGGCGAAAAATGAGGAAACCAGTTGTTATATTCATCAAACGTAACCTGTTCCTGTTCGGTTCCATCGGGTCTCATTCTCCAGATCTGCATGGTTCCTGTTCTGACCGCATTGAAATAAATCCATTTTCCATCAGGGCTATATTCCGAACCATCATCAAGGCCTGGAAAATCAGTCAGGTTTGTTTCCTTTTTCGTGTCTATGTTTATCGACCAGATATCCCATTCGTCATTTCGCTGTCCGGTGAAGATGATATTCTTACCATCAGGAGACCAGTCGTGAAGATAAGAGTGTGCATCTTCTGAAGAAATTTTGATGGGGTTATCCGTTCCTTCAACCGGCATGATAAAGATGGTCGATTTTTGTTTTGGCCCAAAGTAATTACTGATTGCAAGCATTTTGCCGTCAGGTGAAATCACATGGTCATTATTATTATTGACTGCAAAACCCGAATTGATTTGTTTTGTAATTCCCGTCCCCAAGTCATAATTATACAATAATCCTTCAGCGCTGTTGTAAATAAGCGACTTACCATCCTTCGACCAGTTTGGACACTGGATAGAGCCGTTTTCGCTTTTCAGGATCAGGCGGTGTCCGGTACTTACATCCATAGTCTCCAGGTAACTTCCAATAAAATCCGTATAAGGGACAAAGTTGGCGGCAGGCGGAATGATGATCCTTACGTTACTGAACAGTGCCTGTTCAAGCACTGTATCATTATGCGAACAAACAAATAAGCCTGCATATACTTCTTCGTTCATGGCCACCTCTTTTGTCACTGATTTGTAGTTTTCACCATAGGTAGCTGCGGAAAAAGTAAAGGTATTTCCGGAGCGTTCAATTTCAATTTCCGTTGGATGGACCGTTGATATGATCACCTGGCCGGTGGTATCTCCTTCGTTCAGCCTGTATTGCAGAGATGTATTGAGGGGTAATCCCCCGTGTAAAACTCCATCGGCATACTTTGACCCCTTTGTAAGGTCTTCCCGGACCATGATCCCTATTTTGCGATGGCCCTCAACTCCTTTCCCAATAAACTTTGCTGTAGCCCTGATTATAAAATCACCCTTTATTTTTTTACAGAGAAACTGAAATTGGTCTTCCCTGAACCAAATGTTTTTACCCCCGCCGGACAACAGGTAAGTCTGGTTCTTTTCATTATAAACGGTATTACCTTTAATAAGCGGATCGCCAACATCAACGCTTGTAGTGAATAAGCCCATATTTCTGGTTTGGCCAAAACCGGGTAAAGCCAGTGTCAGCAGAGACAAGATTGCAAAATTTGTAAGTCTTTTCATTTCATAAGATATTATTCATTCAACCGATCTGAAATCGCCATTCTCTTTGAATTAAAGGTAATAAACTCTGACCTGTATTTGTATAGGATATTCATTTCTTTTTGAATACGTTTTACAAATCAGGGTTCAAAATAATATTAGTAACCTCAGCATGGAAGGCCTTACAATTCCAAAATGATACCTATTGTTGGCAGCACAGTTCCTGATTCCATGGGAAGGTATTTTAATACATACCGGTTGGTATCTTCCGGATCAATCAAAGGATTACCATTGGAATCCTTTACCTGTACCAGTACATCCGGTTCTTTTGATTTAAAGTTATAAAGATTTTGAATATCCAGATAGCATGTCAGCGACCATTTCTTAAAGAAGTATTCTTTGTCAACCCGCACATCCAACTGGTGAAAATCTTCAAGTCTTTTGGTGTTATAAAGACTAAAATCGGGATATCCCTGACCATTTGCATCATAGGCTTCTATGATTGACGAACGCTCATAGTCATATGGCGTATAAGGTGCGCCGCCCACAAAACGCCATTTGGCACCCAGGTTCCAGTTTTTTTCCAGTTGGGAAGACAGGGTCAGATTCAGGATATGCCGGTTGTCCCAGGCAGATGGAATGAGTTCATTTCGCTTGTCGCTAAATTCAGAACGAACATAGGTATAGGATAGTATGGTATTCATCCTTCCGAACAAAATATCGCGATAATAGATTTCTGCACCGTAGGCCCTTCCTTTTGAGGAGGAAACAACTTCTTCATCCCCATAAACACCGTAATCCGCACCCTTACTTGCGAGTGACACCGAATCATTTACTGAGAACGGGTATTTGCTGTACCATTTAATGAATCCTTCAAGAGAAAACCTTGATTCCGGAGTCCTCTTGTACTCAATTCCTGCTACAAGATGATCGGCCTGAATGTATTTGATTTTGTTCTGCCTGTTAACAAGCAATCCTGTTTCATCTCTGTATCCCAGAGTGGTATATGATGGTTGCTGAAAGTATCTTCCGGCATTCATATTCAGACTGAACTTTTCAGTCAGCGCAAACGATACTGAAGCACGCGGACTGAATTGTCGCAATATGTTTGACATTTCTTTGGAGTAATTATTCCCATCCATTCGGAATCCGGCAGATAACGTAAGTTTATCCTTTAGAATACTGCGGCTTACCTGGTAAAAGAGGTTATATTTTATGAATTCCAGGGATGAATTGTAATTCAATGATGTAAGGGTATCATCGGCCAATGGAATAAATACTCTTTGGAAAGTATTGTTGCTGTATTTTGCATATTCCAGTCCTGCCCCTGCGATGATTTTGAATCCGTTGATCCGCGCTGTATTTTCATATCTCAGCTTGTTTTCTGTTTCGCGTGATCCAAAACGCAGAAGGGAACCGCTGTTTTCATCATTGTTCAGATATTTCACCGCCTCATTATTCAGCATGTTTCTGCTTAGGACCCATGTACCATAAGCATTCTCCCTGTAATGGCGATAAACCGCGCCAATCGCATAGGTCCATTGATCATAGGAAGGCAGATACGACAGAATATATTGTTGTTCTTCATCCGGATTCCGGATATCTGTATTCAGAACACTTTTATCGAGTGAGCCAATGCTCAGGAGCGTCAACTCATGCTTGCTGTCAAACCGTGTTTTCACTTTCAGGGTATAATCGTTGAAAGTAGGCAGAAACGGAAGTTTTAACGCACTGAATAATAATTTAAGATAGGAACGCCTCACCGAGAAAAGAAGGGTTGTTTTTACTCCAACCGGACTCAGGGTACTCAATGATAATTCGCTGGCACCTATCGCTGCCCGAAAAGTTGAATTTTCCGGCTTGCTGTCGATCAGTTTCATGTCAAGAACAGAGCTCAGCACATTGCCCTGACTTGCAGGAAATGCCCCGGAAAATAAATCTGCTTCCCGCAGAAAATCACTGTTGATAATTCCTACAGACCCGCCGCTTGCACCTTGCGTGCCAAAGTGATTCAGATTGGGGATCTCAATTCCGTCAAGCAAAAAGCGATTTTCAGAGGGTCCGCCCCCTCTGACAATCAGATCGTTTCTGTAGGCTGCGCCGGAAGAAACGCCCGGAAGCGATTGAATGATTTTGGAAATATCGCGATTTCCGCCCGGACTCCGTTCAATCTCTGCAACGCCAATGGATTTAAGGGAAACGGGACTTTCCTCCCTCTTTTTAAAACCGGTAGCTTTAACGACTACCTGTTCCAGTTCAAAGGGCCTTTCAGTCATTCTGATATCAATGGTTACAATGCGCGCCTGAGTCACGTGAAATTCTTCTGTGAGTGCATTTTCATAACCGACAGCCATGGCAGCAATCCGGTAATACCCCGGCTTAAGTCCTGAAAAAGTATAATTACCTGCAGTGTCACTGATGGTATTCAGATTTGTCCCGATAATGCCCAGGTTTACAAAGGGCAAAGATTCGTTGTTGGATGTGTTAAACACCCTGCCTTTTATTTGAATGGTCTGGGCAGACAGGTTAAGCCATGTAAAAATAATAAAGCAGCCTGTGGAGATGATTTTCATATCCTGGAAAGTGATTGATATTGTTTAATTATGGCATCTATAGGTTAAACAGAAAATTCATGGAATTGTTGAATGGCTTCTATGCAAATCTGGCACTTACGCATGGGATATACCTGCAGCCATGTATCTTAGTTATAAACCGGTACAAACAAGTCGTATATCCAATGAATATTATTCCTATCTTCAAAATGTTATAAATGAATATGCCATGAGAAAAATATCCATTCTTTTTATTATAATGCTTTTTGCAATATGCACTACCCTGAAATCTCAGGATACCATTGATGTGATAGAAAGGGCGGTTGAAATTACCATACCAGAGGAATCAGGGGTGGAGAAAGAACCTGTTTTTATTGTCGTTGAAGAAAATGCGAAGTTCCAGAATGAAGGATTGGAAAAATTCAGAGATTGGGTCCAGGCAAATTTGATTTACCCGTCCGATATGGCCAGTGAACATTTGGAAGGACGAGTCATCGTGCAATTCATAATTGATGTGAATGGAAAGCTCGTTGAAGCCAATGTGATAAGGGGTGTGCATCCTTCATTTGACAATGAAGCTTTGAGAGTGGTCAGGTTATCGCCCGACTGGGAACCCGCAAAACAAGACGGGAAACCTGTCAAACAGCAAATGGTGATTCCAGTTCGGTTTGAATTGTAATGCTATTGAATAATGGTTTCCGGGAGATATAAATTATTATTTCATATCGGGCTGCAATATACTTACGCGGTTTCCTTCAGTATCATAGAATGAGGCATATTGTCCAACCTGAGGAATGTTAACAGGTTCGGAAATGACGCTACCGCCCGACTTTTTAATTTGTTCCAGGGTAGCATGAATATCATCCACTGCAATAACAACAGAAGGGTGATGATCGCCTTCATTCGTTCCGCGCGGATAAAATCCTCCGTTTATTGCTCCTGCCATCTTTGGTCGTCCGTTTTCATCGCTTTCCGTAGTAGCAACAGTCACATAATTTCCCATTTCCTCTCCAAAGAATTCAGCTTTCCAGCCAAAAACATGAGCGTAAAAATCAGCCATGCGCTTTCTGTCATCTGCAGACATTTCAAAATGTACAACCGGATTCATAACTATTATTTTTAGATTGGTTGGAAGTATAACAATAAAGCCAGAGATATGTTTATGAAAGCCACTACGTGAGTTATAATGACGTATCGTAAAATAAAACTAAAAAATTAGTTGAATAACTAAAGAATTAGTTGTATATTTGATCCTATAAATTTGACAACATGTCGCAAAAAGAAATAAAAATAGAACTGACAAGGGCAGAGGAAGAGATCATGCAAATACTCTGGAAGATAGAAAAAGGATTCGTTAAGAATATTGTTGAGCAGTTTCCTGACCCGAAGCCTGCATATAATACGGTATCTACAATTGTTCGCATTTTGGAGAACAAAGGATTTGTCGCTCATAATGCTTTCGGGAAAACACATGAATATTATCCGCTGATTCAGCGTGATGACTACCGCAAGCAGTATTTAAATTCCCTGCTCACCAACTATTTCAGCGGATCATTCCGTCAGATGGCTTCTTTTTTTATGAAGCATGAAAAATTGGATATGCAGGAAGCTGAAGAGATCCTGAAATTAATGAACAAGGAATTGAATAAGCCCAAAAACTAAAATTATGAATGCATTTCTGATATATCAGATTAAAGTGGCCTTATGTTTGAGCCTGTTTATTATTCTGTATTTTCTATTATTCAGAAAAGAGACTTTCTATATTGCTAACAGAATTTATCTTCTGGGTTCATTGCTGATCTCTTTGTGTATTCCATTAATCAATACTTCCGTTATATTGGCCAGCAATGAGCAGCCTGTCTTCGGTACGATACGTCCTGTTTTTATTCAGGACATTGTAATCGCGCCCACATCTGAGTTTCATAATATAGAATGGCCAATGGCAGTATATGTAATTATTGCAGGATTATTTGCAGTCTTTTTTTTCAATCAAATCTTCCGTTTACTCAGTTTGGTACTTAAAAACAAACCTTTGGAAATAAATAAATTCAAGGTTTATTGCATTCCTGAGCAGAAACAGCCATTTTCATTCTTCAGGTTCATCTTTGTTTCATCTGCACACCCTGATTCGCAGATCCTTCAGCATGAGATGACACATGCAAAGCAATTTCATACAGTTGATATTTTATTGGTCCAAATCATTAAAATATTCCAATGGTTTAATCCATTCATCTATCTTTTTGAAAAAGCAATACAAGAAACCCACGAGTATCTGGCAGATGAAGCCGCAATGGAGCATGACGGCCAGTCGGACAGATACAGAATGCTCCTGGTAACCCAGGCTTTTGGGGTTCAGCCCGGGATTTTTAACTTTTTTAATTATTCACTTGTTAAAAACCGAATGATTATGATCACAAAAACAAAATCCCTAAGACGATATTATCTAAAATATCTTGCATCATTGCCGGTGATGCTGGTTGCGTTAATGCTTCTCAGTGCACCTGCGATTTCCCAAACGGATAATGAGAAGATTATCATTAAGGAACATAAAGACTCAGATAACGCATCTCAAAAAGAAGTCCACTCTGTTGAAGTTGATAAGCAGGCTGAATTTCAAGGGGGCGATCTTGAAAAGTTCAGAGAGTGGATCCAGGCGCAGCTTGTTTATCCTGCAGAAGCTGTAAGCCAGGGAATATTTGGCAGGGTTACAGTACAGTTTGAGGTGGATGAAAAAGGCAAGGTGGGAAAAGTCAACGTGTTACGTAGTGTTGAGCCGCTGTTGGATGCTGAAGCAATCCGGGTTGTGTCATCATCTCCCGACTGGACTCCTGCTCAAAAAGACAAGAAGGATGTTGCGCAAATGTTTGTTATACCTGTAGTTTTTTCTTTGGAAGAAAATAAACCGTGATACATCTGTAAATAAGGGTCATATACGGACAGGTCGCGACCTGTCCGTACTATTTATTTTCCGAAATATTCCCGAAAATATTTTTGCGGGAAAGAAATTTTATTTTACTTTTGCATTCCCAATTACGATCTGGTCCGTTCGTCTAGGGGTTAGGACGTCAGGTTTTCATCCTGGTAACAGGGGTTCGATTCCCCTACGGACTACGTTACAAGCCCGCTTTCGAAGCGGGCTTTTTTATTTTGTACAGGGGAATCGAACCCTTGGCCGGCTCAAGGTTCACAAACAATATATATAACCTTCAAACTAAGAAAACAACCGCAGGAGCGGTTGCCTGTGAATAACCCCCGGTTTTAGCCGGGGGTAGCTGTAAAAGCTTCATACAACCACAGCGTGGTTGCTCATAAAAGAAATGCTTATAGGGCAACCACGCTGTGCTTTTTTCATTAATATCAGATATTAGGGAACATTATTCTCTCTTGGTTTGAGGCTATGAGCATTGTCAAGCCCGAACCAAAACATTACTTTGAATTAGCCACAGCCCGCAATACATTCAAAGCTCTTTCTGCATCTCTTCGTGCTACAAAGATATGATCGTGGTTGTATGCAGCAACGGCATTGCATGAAATATTGGCGTCAGCAAGCGCTTTGGCAACCGCAGCGGTTAACCCTACCACTTCCAATGAGGAATTTACGGTAAGGGTTATCCACGATGCGATATAGGTATAAGGAATTTTCCGGGAGTCGGCTACACCGCGGGGAAGTATTACCGTAATGCCTTCCTTTTCTTTAAAGAAACAGATGACATCACGGTAATCCAACTCCACAGAGGCATCTACCATGCAATAAACATATTCCCCTTCATTCAGAACGGGTTTCATCGCGCGAATCAGACCCGATACTCCCGGTTTCTCCTTCATTATTTGCCCAATTTTTTTATCAGCACTTCCACTTCATCCATCAGTTTATTCATCAGGGCGATGGCGTTGTTAAAGGGCTCATCGGTTGTCATATCCACTCCTGCCAATTTAAGCTGGTTAATCGGATAGTCAGAGCCGCCTGAAGAAAGAAATGTCATATATTTTTTAAGGCTTTCCTGATCACCCGAAAGGATTCTTTCGCACAGTGCCTGCGATGCAGTGAAGGAAGTGGCATACTGATAAACATAAAAATTATAATAGAAATGGGGAATGAAACTCCATTCCCGCGTGTATAAATCGTTAATGATGCATACTCCTTTATCGTGGCCATAATATCTCCGGAGGATATCACCATAGGTTTTATTGAGCACATCGCTGGTAAGTGGACTTCCCGATTCAGCAATTTCATAAATAGCCAGTTCAAATTCTGCAAATTGTGTCTGACGGAAGAGCGTGCTTTTGTAGTCGTCCAAGAAATTAAGCAGTAACGATAATTTCATTTGATCGTCTTTCATGCTCTTCAGCATATAGTCGCTCAACAGTGCTTCATTGAATGTGGAGGCCACTTCAGCAGTGAAAGTCGGATAATCGGCCAACGGAAAAGGCTGTGCTTTGTTGGAAAGGTAACTTTGCATGGTATGTCCGAGTTCATGTGCCATGGTGCTTACATCATTATATTTTCCATTGAAGTTCAATAGCATGTAAGGATGCACATCGTATACCGATCCGTTTGAATAAGCACCCGAGCGTTTTCCCGGTGTGGGATATACATCAAGCCATCTTTCATCGAATGCTTTCTTTATAATACTTTGATATTCGGTTCCCAGGGGAGCCATGGCTTTGATAATATTTTCCCGTGCTTCATCATAGGTATAATTCAGATCAATATTTCCGGAGACCGGTGCATATATATCTGAATATTTCAGCGTGTCTACTTTCAAAAGACGTTTTCTGAGATTCAGATACCGGTGAAAAGTGGGCAGGTTTTTATTGACATTGTCAACCAGTGCATGGTAAACGCTTGTGGGAATGTTGGACCCATCGAGTGCACTTTCAAGGGCAGAAGGATAATTTCTTACCCGCTCAATAAAAATATTGGTGTTTAATCCGGCCAGCAATTGTTCGGCAAAAGTCGACTCAAAACCACTCATGGTCGACCAGAAGGTATTGAACACTTTTTCGCGGTCGGCTCGTACAGGCGAAGCTCTGTATAAATTGTAACCTGCGTTATCCAGCAATACCTTTTCTCCTGTTGAAAGTGTAATTTCCGGATAAGGAAGGTCGTTGTCACTGAATACACTGAAAATAGAATGGGGAGCAGACATCATAGCAGATGCCTGTGCAATGATGGTTTCTTCTTTTTCCGAGAGCACGTGCTTTTGGCTCCGGAACAATTCGGTCAGATACATGGAATAAACCTTCAAACCCGGATTTTCTTTAAGGTACCCGTCAATTTTTTCTTTACCGGCGCTTAAAATTTCAGGATCGGCAAATGACATAGCTGCACCAAGCTGGGGCGCGGCGAGGCGCAATTGTTGCATCATCGACAGGTAGGTATTGTTTCCCAGATCCTGATCCGACTTCATGGATGCATAAGAATAAACCCGGTAATACTGTTTGTAGAATCTGAAAGTAAAGTCCAGAAATTCCTGAAATGTTTTTGAGGAAGTAGTGATTTTGCCTTTGTAAGCTTCAAACTTTGGTAGTTCTGCCAGAAGCCGGTTTTTTTCATTTTCCCAGTCCTGATCGGTGGCAAAAATGTCTTCGAGCCTCCAGGTATATTTGGGATCAATTGTACTGCGGTCGCGTGTTTGAGAATAGGATTTTTCAAAGCTGACAATACCAATTGTCAGACATAAAAGGGTAAATATTAGATGCTTCATAGAATGATTTTTAGATGTTCGAAGATAGTGAAAAAGGAGTGAATCCAAATCCTCCCCGAATGTGATTTTATTCATAAAATCCTACTTTATAAGGAATTGCAACTTTCTGATCAGGAAGAAAGATCATGAACGGTTTGCTATATTGCAGTGTATATTACCTTTGCAGCAAAACAATCAGATCATGATACAGGACATTGCGCCAAATCTTTTCAGCAACCATTTTCCAGTTACCCGGGTGATCGGTGAAGGAGATTTTATTTTTCACTTTCAGCATGAGACCTTGTTGTTAAAGAGCCGCAACGGTCAATTGTATTTTCCGGTCAGGCATGATTTTAATGGCAAAGCAGATGCGGGCATTTTTTTATTCACCCTGAATGATACACCCTGCTTTCTTGCAGAATCATGTGTGATCCCTGATCATCCCGATTTCGCCTGTCATGACATTAGTTTCTTCCGTAAAATCGCCCAAAGAGAGGTGGCTTTTGCTTCTATAGTTGCATTACAGCTCATGCACTGGTACAACGATAACAGGTTTTGCGGTAAATGCGGCGCCCCGGTTCATCATAAATCCGATGAGCGGGCTCTGGTATGCACTGCCTGTGGAAATCTTATTTTTCCAAAGATTTCTCCTGCAATCATCGTGGCCATCATTAGCAAAGACCGTATTTTACTGGCAAAGGGAGTGAATTTCAGAGGCGGATTTTATTCGCTGGTAGCTGGCTATGCTGATATCGGAGAAACGCTTGAAGATGCCGTTTCACGAGAGGTAAAAGAAGAAGTCGGACTGGATGTAACCGATATCCGGTATTATTCCAGCCAGCCCTGGCCTTTATCCGGGTCAATGATGATTGGATTTATTGCCCATGCAGATGACCAACAATCTATTGTTATAGACCCGGGAGAAATTTCAGATGCAGCCTGGTATTCGCGGGATCAACTTCCCAACCATCCTCCCGCATCCATTAGTATTGCGGGAGAAATGATTGAAAAATTCAGAAACGGGGATCCGGAATTGAGATAACCGTCTTTAGTTTTTTTTGTATTCACCACGGAGAACACTTCTTACAAGTATTCCGGAGGGGTTTAACATATCCAGGGGCCATCCGCCTTTGGCATCAGCTCCCGGCTTCAAAGCAGCAGAGGATTCTCTTTTATCACAAATCGACCAGGTACACCAGCTGATCTGGTTTTTATCCAGAAAATCCCACCATGCTTCTGATTCCTCATAGTTAATCTCCCCATCACCATTGGCAAAAACGGTTCCATACTCACTTACAAATAAGGCCACGCCATTGTCCAACGCTGCCTGCGCCTTGTTTCTAAGATCCTGTTTATGGGTCGATGCATAATAATGCAAAGAATAAGCAATGTCATTCCCCTGGATCGGGTTCAGAGAAGCCTCATCTACATCCTGTGACCATGTTTTACTGCCACAAACGATGATGTTATCCGGATCATATTGCCGGATGGCCTTTATAACGGCTTCATGATAAGGTTTAATGGAATCGGCCCATGATACATTGTTCAGCGGTTCATTATAAGGTTCGTAAATGATATTGGGATATTTTCCGTATTGCCGGGCAATGGAACTGAAAAATTCAACGGCCTGTTGTGTATGCCTTTGTGCATGATGATCGTGCCAGTCGACCAGAATATACATTCCCAGTTGCAGAGCTGCAGAAATGGCTGAATCTACTTTGGCACGTTCCGTGACCGGATTAGTCAGATATCCTCCATGCTCTATTGCCATTGCTGCCCTTGTAAGCGTGCACTTCCAGTCGTCACGAAGCCATTTGATGGCACTGTAATTGTAATACTTTCCGATTTCCTGGCTCCAGAAAAGAGACATCCCTTTAAGCTGAACAGGAGCTCCGTTTTTGTCCAGAATTTTTGTACCTGATACCCGGAGTTGGCCATATTTTTCTACAGCCGTTTGAGCCCCTGCATCACTTAAGAATGCGAAGAAAGCAATAATAGCAGCTATACTAAAGGATTTTAAGGATAACCATTTTAAACTATTCATGATCATTAATTTTGGTTCATGTTATATAACTCTAAATTACTTTTTTGTCTTCTGTTTTCCTAACGTTGCCGGTAACCAAATTCCTTTATCTTTACGTGACATATTATTTGGTGTATGCCATGAATTTCAGGACCATTTTATCGGTAATCGTGGTTACGGCTTTAGTGCTGGTTTTCGACATGGTTGTTCATAATTATCTTTTATTTCATGTTCTGGCAGAGTTTTTCGCAATATGCATTTTAGTCACACTCTTTACCATTACCTGGAATGCCAAAGATTTTCTGAGAAGCGGGTATCTCACTTTTATTGGTATTGGCGGATTGTTCATCGGAATTCTCGATCTGATGCATACCCTTACATATACCGGAATGAACATCATTCCATCGCCTATCTATTATGCCAACCAGTTTTGGATAGCCACCCGTTTTTTTGAAAGTCTCATGATTCTTTTGGGCTTTACTTTTATTGCATTGAAAAGGCCTCTGAATCGAACACTGCTGCTCGCTGCTTATGGCATTATAACAACGGCCATTATTTTATCCATCATGGTTTTTGAAGTTTTTCCCATTTGCTATATTGAAGGAGTGGGACAAACACCATTCAAGATCTACAGCGAATATGTGATCATAGCAATATTGCTGACCTCACTGGTTGTTCTCATACGCAAGGGACAACATTTTGAAAAGGAAATCCGGCAATTGCTGTTCTGGTCGATTGTATTTGCTGTTATCAGTGAATTTTGCTTTACAATGTATGTTCAGAATTACGATTTTATAAACAAGCTGGGTCATATTTTCAAGATCACTTCTTTTTTCCTGATTTTCAAAGCCAATGTGCAGAGTGGCTTTACCCGGCCTATGGAAACATTCTTCCATGATTTGAAAATAAGTGAGGAAAAGATCAGAGAATATAACAGTGAACTGGAAAAGCAGGTGGCAACTAAAAATCGTTTTTTTTCAATTGTTGCGCATGATTTGAGAAATCCATTTACTGTTTTACTGGGTTACAGTGATTACCTGATTGAGAACTACAATCAATTGAACGATGACCAAAGGAAAGAAGCGATCGGCCAGATTTATGATACTTCTGATCAAACCTACAAACTGCTTGAAAATATACTGCATTGGTCGCTCTCTCAGTCGAAAAAACTGGAATACAACCCTGCAGTGTTTGATTTAAAGAAATTGCTGGATGAATGCTATCAACTTGTTGAAAAGCAGGCCCATCTCAAAAACATTGAAATCCGGAAGGATTATGCAGAAGTTCATGTGATTGCCGATATGGATATGATCCGGACGGTATTGAGAAACCTGCTTTCCAATGCCATTAAGTTTACGCCCAAAGGAGGAATTGTTACCATAAAAAGTCAACACGGTCATGGGAAGGCTAAGATTACAATCAGTGATACAGGTATGGGCATTCCGGCAGATAAGTTAGATACTCTATTCAGGGTTGATCTGAATCATTCAACACATGGTACGGAAAATGAGACAGGCAGTGGCCTGGGCCTGATTGTATGCAATGAATTTATTCGCATTCACGAAAGTGAATTGAAAGTTCAGAGCGAAGTCAATAAAGGGTCATCGTTCTCTTTTGAGTTACCGGTAATTTAATTAATGATAAAGGATTTTTTATATTTTAGTGGTGCTACTAAGAGAAATCGACCAAATATTAAACGTGATAACCCCAAATTTCTAAAAACCAGTTTCATGAAAAGGATTTTCATTTTATTAATGGCAGTTATTTTTAGCTGCAACATGTATTCTCAAAGCAAAGGAACTTTTATGTTGTCTGTCAATGGAAATTATGCAGAAAGTTCATCCTCAAGCGGAATGCTCACCATCCAAACCGACACGAAATCAAAGGCCCTGGATATGGGATTATCTGCAGGCCTGTTTTTATCAAACCATTTTGAGATGGGACTTGGACTTGACTATTATTGGTTGTCCGAAGAAAACCATTCCCTCCTTTCCGAATTCAGCGATGGCGTTATCCAACCCACACAAATAGAATTTCTGGAAATAAAATCTGATGCGTGGATCCCTAATGTATACGCTGCTTATTATTGCAAATTGGCCAACAGACTTTTTATTGATTTTAACCTGAAAGTGGGCAAGGGTAAAATCCAAACTAAAAATAAAACAGCAATTGCAACAAATTCCATTTCCGAAGAAATAACACCAATAAGCGGTGCTAACTATGGTTTTTACAACGGCAGCCAGAAAAACGATTATTTTTTCGCAGGAATGCGTCCTCAATTGAACTATTTTGTCACAAAACATGTGGGTCTTAGTTTTTCATTTGGTCAGATCCAATATTCAGTAATAGATGGGAAAAAAGAGAATTCAAATTGGATCGCCAGCTTCCATCCGAGTTATTGGAGCTTTGGAATTAAACTGAAATTTGATCCGGTGAAAGAAGCACAGTAGAGACGCGATTTATCACGTCTCATTTGTGGATACCCAATGTATTGTGTATCCAATTTAGAAATCACAACGCATAGTGGTCATTCATAGAGACGCAAAATCTTGCGTCTCTTCTTTTTTTGGGGTATATTTATATTGAAATTTCTCAAGTCACTACCCTAAATCCACTCCTTATGAAGCCCAAGAAATTTCATTTTTTGCTCCTTTTGCTGCCCGTTTTGTTTGCCGGTACAAAAACATCTCTGGCGCAAAATCCTGAAAAGGATGCCATAATTGAACGGGTACTTGAATATGAAATAGCTTATAATCAAGGCGACACTAAGGCTGCAGCTGCAATATATGCAACTAGCGGTTACCACACCAATGCCTCAGGTATTACTCATGTCGGACGCACTGAAATTGAAAAAGATCTGGCAGAATCTTTTGAGGGTCCTATGAAAGGAACACAAATCAAGCTGAATTCCGAAGATATTCAGTTTGCAGCACCGGATCTGGCATATGAACGTGAGTCCTTTTTCTTAAGCGGAGTTAAAATGCCCGACGGATCGACTATGCCTACTATTAAAGGATATTGCCTGGGCATTTATCAAAAGCTCGACGGTGTTTGGTATGTTCTTGGCATGCAATGCATGGTCCCGCTGGCACCACCACAATAACATGTTGGTGCAGAGATGCAAAATCTTGGATTCCATTGCCTTTCAGATGTTGCTCAACTTTCCAAGGAAAATAGATAGAGCAAATGTGATGACAACAAACAGAACTATTTCTATGAGAAATAGCAATAGGAATCTTATGAACTTATTTGGTACATGAATCCGGCGGGCGATAATTCTCAGCAAGAAAAACGAAATGATCAGAGATATCAGAGCAAATGCACCAATCACTGCAAATATTCCTCTTGGATTATGTGCGAAAACCATCGATGGCAATAAGACTGAAACAAGTAAAGCAAAAAGTCTTTTCATCCCAGGAGGTATTTATAGAAATGTCACTTTAATTTGAAAACACTTAAAAATACCGCCGGGTATTTTTCATATAGTTCCGGTATGTGTTTCCATATCTTGAGATGAGAAATTGTTCCTCACGGATCATGATGATATGGTGTAATGCCCATCCTGCTATGAAGCATACGAGATTGATCCAGTTAGGTATCAAAAGGACCGAAGACAGCATAATCATCAGAAATCCCATATAGAATGGGTGTCTGCTGAGTGAATAGATCCCTTTTGTCTGCAATTGATGGTCTTCCTTCTGCGGGAGGCCGAATATCAGATCTTTTTTCAGTGCAGAAGAGGTCATGGCAACCAGCACAAATCCGATGAGAAAAATGATCAGAGCAAGCCAGGGAATCCATGAAGGGGTTATGAAATGAACCGGAATGGCAAAATTCAGGCCGTAAGGGATGAGGAAAAAAATGGTAGTAAACGCGCAGATTTTGGCCAAGAGGAACCAGAATCTGGGGATGGGGGATTTTCCAATGAATTCTTCATGGTGGATCTTGGCCATGATAAAACCCATGATGATGGTAATGATCATAAAGGCCGCACCGGCAAGAACGATTATTTTTATCATAGGGCGGAGGATTTGAATCAAATTTAATAAAAAATCTGAATTCTTTTATAATTGGGGCTTTGCCCCAAACCCCACTTCATTCTTTGCCATTGCCGCAAAGAACGAAGCATACTTCGACAGGCTCAGCAACTGAGAAAGGTCTAGACAAAACGATCCCCCACGCGCTCTGCCGGAAGGCAGGAATTTCTAACAAAGTAATCGCAGAACCGGCCACCAGAAATCTTGTTACCCATAATAAATTGCATCGTGTTGGCCGGTTCTGCTAAAGCCAAGGCCCTTTGTAAGAAATTCCAAGCCTTCCGGCATTCATTGCCCCGTCTCCTCCGCGTTTTGTCACGGCCAAACCTACGGTGCTTTGATTGAAGTTGATGGAGTTCGAACGTTGCTATGACTTTATATAATTAGGAAAACATAACCACAATGCGTGCGGAGCAAAACAAAGAATACCATATCCGACGGCCAGCTGTCTGAACGAAGCCGAGGCACGAGGCGGAGCGAGTTCTGGCCGTTAGCCTTCTTTGGTCACTTTCTGTGGCGACAGAAAGTGACAAAAAAAGGCCTGAACATTCGTTTCGTTTAAAGGTTATTCATTAAAAGAATTTGGGAACCACTTTATGAAGAAAACAGGTTTTTTATCCTTCGGACATTGGGCCAATCGGCCAGGCTCCCCATCAACATTAATCGAAGCACCGTTTGGTGGCCGTGATAAAACGCAGAGGCATCCGGGAGGATTAATTTAAACTTTTCTTAACTTTCAAAATCTAACATAGATAAATTAAAAACTGAATTATGAATATAAACATCATTCCGGTGCTATTGCTGCTGCTATTAACAAGCTGTGCTAAAGATGACGACAACACATTGCCTGATGATACGATGTATTTTCCTGCGGGAACAAATTGGGAAACCGTATCTTCTTCCCAACTAGGGTGGAACCAGGGTGCTATTCAGCCCTTAAAAGATTTCCTGATTGAAAAGCATACAAAATCATTTATGATCCTTGTAAACGGAAGGATAGCGATGGAAGAATACTTCAATGGTCATTCAAAATCTACATCCTGGGAATGGAACAGTGCCGGAAAAACCCTGGTAGGAATAACAACAGGAATAGCGCAGGAAGAAGCATTCCTAAGCATTAACGATAACGTTTCAACCTATTTGGGCACTGGTTGGACAAATATGTCACTGGAAAAGGAAAATCTGATAAAGGTCAGGCACCTGTTAACAATGACTTCAGGAATTGATGACACAAAGCAACTGGTCATAAAGGAGAACCTTACTTATATCGCCGATGCAGGAACAAGATGGGCTTATGGCAATGTTTTTCAGAAATTGATTGACGTGGTTACCGATGCTGTTAACGAAGATTTTGAAGCCTATTTCAATGAAAAGGTAAAAAATAAAATCGGAATGGATGGATATTGGAATTATGGACCCATTTTTACGATTTATCACAGCACTACCAGAAGTATGGCAAGGTTCGGGCTGCTTGCATTAAACAACGGCAAATGGAATAACGATCAAATAGTTGATGAAACATTTTTTGCTGAAAGCACAAACTCA
Organism: uncultured Bacteroidales bacterium; assembly: GCA_964615995.1. GTDB lineage: Bacteria > Bacteroidota > Bacteroidia > Bacteroidales > UBA10428 > UBA5072. The sequence continues at coordinate 84,042 of CAZTSR010000011.1, read as the reverse complement.
TCACAGGATATTAACCCTTCATACGGCTATTTCTGGTGGCTAAACGGCAAAACAAAATACATAACTCCGGGCAGTCAGACTGTTTATAATGGTTTTCTTGTCCCTGATGCACCGGCAGACATGTTTGCAGCAATGGGAGCAGCAGATCAGAGAATTTATGTAATTCCTGATAAAAATATGGTTATTGTAAGAATGGGAGAGGCCTCTGATCCCGAAAATCCGAATTTTGCACTTTCTGGATTTGATGTTGATTTGTGGGAAAAAATTAATGCGGTGATTAACTAACCGCGTCTCTGCAAGCAAATTCAAATCTCATAATTGAAGATGCTTTTAAGAATATACGCGGCTTCCTCTCTCAGTATATTTTTATCAAGCAGGTCCTTCAAATCTTGTATGGCCCCATCCAGTTCATCAGTTTCAGATTTGGTATAGATGTCATGATATTTACGATACAGGGCCTTTGCCTCCTCGTATCGGCCAAGTCGTAAAGTTGCCAGAGCAATATTGAACATGGCGTAATAGGCACTATTATCATAACGTATTGCACGATGCGAATAATAGATACAACTGTCATACTGATCTGTGCAATAATAGGCCCAGCCAAGATTTCCCAAAGCATTGGAAAAAGTAGTGTCTATTGAAACTGCTTTTGCTAAAGCATTAATTTGCGATTGTCTGTCTCCCAATCCCTCATATCCAAAAGCCATTCTCACGTAGGCATATTTATAAAGGGGATCAATGGCTATGGCTTTTATGCAGTAATCAATCGATTTTTGATATTCACCTTTTTTATAATATAAGTCACCGATTCTTTTCAGTGCGTAATCATATTCGGGGCTAATTTCCAGCGCCCTGTTAAAATCATTCATTGCTTCTTCCGGCATCTCAGCTGCATCAAAGGCATCACCGCGGTCAGCATAATAATATATGTTGTAATAGTCATATTGAAGGGCCGTTGAATAATCCTTTATCGCAAGTTCATAATTTTCATGATCATAATAAAAATCACCCCTGCTATCAATACACCAGGCATTCGTAGGATTTTTATATATAGCCTTACTGTAATAATGAAGGGCACTATCTGCTTTATTCATGTTATCAAAAGAGTAACCCATCTCTCTGATTGCCCAGAAGTAATCTGGATTTATTGCGAGACATTTTCGGAATTCCACTAGGGATTGTTCATATTTCTTTTGTGATTGCAAGACATTCCCTTTATTGTAATAGGCATAAATCAATTTCGGATAGCGTTTGATTGCTTTTTCAAGATCCACAATAGCTTCTTCAAAGTGCTTTTGTTTATATAAGCACATACCGCGGCAATTATAGGCATATGCATATTCCGGAAAAATACGGATCGCCCGGCTATAGTATTGTTCACTTTCATGATACGATCCATGGTCGTAAAGTATATCGGCTTTCAATGTATTTGCCCCGATTAATGTAGAATCCAGCTGGAGCAGATAAGTGATCCGGTTACTAACTTTTTCATAATCTTCGGAGAAAGATGTGATAAACAATTCGATCCTGCGTATAAAAACAGATCGGGGATAATTTGAAACATATTTTTTAATCAAAGCCATTGTTTTCTTGGAATCCCTCTTAACCATTGAATTAAAAAAACGAATACCAAACTCATGTTCTTCTTTATTCACCGAGTTATTTACCAGATCGGCTAAAAATGAAACCATTTCCATGGTTTTGTAATCAAATGTCCTGTTTATGCTATCCTGATTTATCTGCATCCTGATCACAGCGTATACGATTTCAATTCCCTGATCAGTACTGTCATTCAATATCATTCTGGCGCCTTTGGCCACGCCCATGATAGCATCATCTGTCATATTCAACGAACCAATACCGTTAAAATTGACTTTTACAGAATCATCCCCGTTATTGCAAAATGTGATTTGACTATACAAGAAGAGCAGGAAAACGGTGAGCCAGATTAATTTCATGGGTTATAAGTGTTATAATTTTGCGATTAAGAGCACGAGTTACTATACGAATATAGCAAAAATGCTTTGCCATTATTCTGTTGGGATAAAATGGATCTGATGTTTTGATTTTTGGGTGCAAGGCAATGAGAAAATCCACTGAATGATTTTTTTATATTTTTACATTTCAGCCCTCATCCCATGAATGCCTATCAGAAAGAATACATTCACCGCATTAACAAGGTAATCGATTATGTTGACACCCACATCGACGGGGATCTGTCGCTTGAGATCCTGGCCGGTGTGGCAAGCTTTTCGCCATTTCATTTTCACCGGATCTTTTATGCTTTTGTGGGTGAAACGCTCAATGATTTTATCAAGCGTCTGCGGATGGAAAAAGCAGCGAGCCTGCTGATTAACAATCCCGACATGCCGGTTGCATATATCGCCTTTACATGCGGTTTTAACAGTTCTTCGGTGTTTTGCCGGAATTTTAAAAGCCATTTTGAAATTTCTGCAAAAGTATTCCGCAAGTCATGGGTTGAGAATAGCAAGAATCGTCAATCGCTCAGCAAGAACCGTAAATTGGAAGAACATGACGTGGATTATGTTTGTGATGTTGAATCACAAAATAATCTTAACATGAAAACCAATTATGAAATTAAAGAGATGCCGGCAATGGATGTAGTTTATTGCAGACATACAGGCCGCTTCGACCAAATCGGCATTGCGTATGACAAATTGTTTAAATGGGCCGGTCCGAGGGGACTGCTGAATTTCCCCGAAACAAAAGGGATTACCTATTATCACGATGATCCCAAGGTTACCGATCCTGAAAAAATCAGGCAGAGCGCCTGCATTACTGTAAAAGGCGATGTGAAAACCGAGGGTGAAATCGGCAAAATGAAAATTCCCGGTGGAAAATACATGGTCAGTCATTTTGAAATTTTTGCACATGAATTTCAGCAGGCCTGGGATAACACCTGCTTATGGCTGTCGCAAAGCGGATACCAACCCGCCGATGCGAGTCCCTTTGAGCTCTATTACAACAACGGCGAAATGGATGCGGAAAAGAAATTCATTGTGGATATTTGTATTCCGGTGAAGCCTCTTTAATCTATGAGCCCCCGGCCTGAAGGCCGGGGGAATTGATTTGATTATGATTCCAGATTTTTGTATTTTTAAATGATAATTTGCCTTTAGGCTAGAGCAATCATTGGATTTATTGAATAACCCGGTGCCTTCAGGCCCGGGTATTCAACGGATTTCTTCAATTGCCATGGCCTTCAGGCCATGGTTAAAGGTGCAATAATTCAATCCAAAATGCCCCATTTAAAAATTTATGTCCATGCAGTATGGGCAACAAAAAATCGCTATCCGTACCTGAATGATGAAATCAGATCCAGAGTGCTGGATCATATCCATGAAAATAGCCGGATGAAAAACATCTGTATCGATCATATTAATGGGTATTTCGATCATATCCATGCGCTTTTGTCAATGGATGCTAATCAGACTATTGCCAACATTATAAACCAGCTGAAAGGGGAATCTTCTTTCTGGATCAACAAGCAGACCTGGATGAAGAAACAATTTGCCTGGCAGAATGGTTATTTTGCTGTTTCGATTGGCGAATCACAGATTAAAGGGATTCGGAAATATATTCGAAATCAGGAGGAACACCATAGGAAAAAGAGCTTTGAAGAGGAATATGATGAATTGATGAGAAAATATAAATTATAGATCCTCAGCCTGGAATCATTCTTTGTTCCCCAGCCTAAAGGCTGGGGCAATTGAAGAAATCAAGGAATAGCTAAAGCCTGAAGGCTGGGGCAATTGAATAAATCTCAATAAAAACCGCAGCCTGAAGTCTGGGGCAATTGAATAAATCTCAAAAAAAACCCCGGCCTAAAGGCGAGGGGATATTGAATAGAGCCATATATTGATTTATTAAAAGCCTTCCTTAGTGCTCCAACAATCCTGTTAAATCTACCTGATACAGGGTTCTGCCCTGGATATCGAACAAATCATTTCTCATCAGGAATGCTTTATTTGAAATATTGATTTCTGCAATTTTCCGGTTCTCCAGATCAATGACAATGGTTTCCCGGGATTTGCCAATAAACAGCATTCCGTTTGCCTCAAGATAAGATGTGTAATATTGATTCTCAGATGTGGTATTCAGGATACTGAATGCATTGTCCAATGTAAGGACCTGTTTCTTATCTGTAAACACATAGATATTGTAGGGATCATGGTCTGTTAACGACAGGTAAACGGAATCGAAAGGCATATAATACTGATCACCGCAAAACGACATCAGATTCCCAGAAGCGGTGGTATTGAGCGTTGTTTCCTTAATCATTTGCCCGTCATTAATGGAATAACTGGCAATCCGGTCTTTAAACAACACCACAATTTCATTTTCGCTTACCAGAAAGTCAAGGACCCGGGACTCTTTGGTGCTTACTTCAGACAAATACGCCTGCGTTCCGTTGTATCTGTTGAAAGCTGCAATAAATGGCCTTCCAAAATCTTTTCTGTTTCCATTCAAATAGGCATATCCGAAATTAACCATATATACCAGGCTGTCCCTCAGGAAAAGAGATGATTTGCTGGTCATCCGCTTCGGGAATTCCGCATTCCATAATACCGACCCGTCAAAACCGCTTAAACAGGCCAGCTTATCTTTGGAGGCGAAATAAGCCTGGTTCTGATCATCAAAAATCACATTGGAGGCAACATCTGTAATAATATCGTGACCGTAATAAACAGAGTAGTATCCGGTGAGAGCGCCCAATAATACGCCGGCCGTATTGGCCAGTATGGTATTGGTATAATCATCTGATCCGGTGATGGCATTATAATCCCATCCGGTTCCGGTCGCAAGATCAATGGTATGCAATCCGGCAGCAACCAGCATGATGGAAGAATCACCGATCGGGAATAAGTCGGTCCAGCCATATTCTGAATTGATTCTGCTCCGGTACCATAAGTTACGTCCGGTTTTCAAATCAACAGCTTCTATTCTGTCGTTTCCTTCCGGATGAAAAACAGGATAACCAATTCCGGTTTCAGTAACGGGATCGATGTAATAAGTCAGGTTCGAATTTTGCCAGATGTTTTTCCCCGTTTCGGGGTTCAGCCTGTAGGTCAGGCCCCCGTTGCTGTATATAAAAATATCATTGTATTGCAGGAAATTGCCCATGGAGGTATTCACTTTCTTAATGCTGCTCACCGTGTTTTTTTCCAGGTCGTACCAGATGATTTTTTTGACCCTTCGGAATGCTGCACTATCATCAGAGTTATATAGATATACAGTAGCCTTTCCTGTGGTGGTGTCAACATATACCTGCTGAACCGATTTTGGAAAGGTTCTTTCCACGGCCCGGATATCTGTGCCTGTTTTAAAATTTTTTCCGATGGATCTTTCATTTAAAAGAACCGGAATGGTCTTTTGCGCCGAAAGGCTTATGGTGAACAGAAATATACAGGAAAACATCAAAAGGTATTTCATACAAACAACAATTAACGGGTTTTGTGCAAGTTATAAAAACCTGCTTTCGGGTGCTATTGAATTAAGAAATATTAACTTATGATGTAGATCCGGATTCTGTTATAATGCGCTGCGCGACACATTGTGCCATTGAAAAGCATCCTTGCAGCAGGAATCCTCCGGTAGGCGCATCCCAGTCGACCATTTCCCCGATGGTAAAAATCCACGGGTATTTATGAAGCCGGAAATCAGTGTCCAATGCTTCCACCGGGATCCCTCCGATGGTGGATATGGCTTCGTCAATGGGGCGGAGTCCTGTTACCGGTATTTCCAGATGTTTCAGCGTATGAACAAATCTTTGGGGATTGGTATGGTCTTCCTTTGAGCTGTATGCCTTAATAATAGCCAGAGCAGCGCTGGTAAGACGAAAGATTCCGGCATAATCTGATCCTTTCTGATTTTTAATTTTAGCAATTAATTGTTCTTCAGTATTTCCAGGCTTAAAATCAATGGTTAGCCGGGTATTGCTTTCCGCTTCCTGTATCCGGTAAGCAGGTACCTGCGGATATATTGCATAACCTTCAATTCCATAATCTGTAATCAGGGCTTCTCCTTTCATGGCTTTCCCGGAGAGGGATACAGAAATGTTTTTCAGGGGCTTACCAGTATGGGGTTTTATTATGGTTTCGGGCCATTTTATTTCAAATCCGCAATTGGAAGGTTGAAAGGGTTTTGTGGAAATGCCTGCCTGATTGAAAAAGGAAGTCCACTTGCCATCAGAGCCCGTATTGGGCCAGGAAGCTCCTCCTAATGCGAAGATCATATAGTCGGCTTTAAATGTTCTGACTCCTTCAGGAAGCTGAAATGTAATCTGATGTTCTGTATCAAAACCAGTGCAGGTGCAATCCGTGTGTATGACTGCCCCTCTGTCCGTTAATCTTTTAATCATTTTGTCTATCACGTCATGCACTGAAATTCCCTTCCGGGGGAAAACTTTTCCGCTGCTGCCAACATATGTGGGTACACCCAGATCATCCAGCCATTTGCGTAAGGTGTTTGTATCAAAGGCACACAATGCGTTATCCAGAAACCCTTCCGGGGTGTAACGTGTTTTCAGGGTTTCCGATTCCAGGTTGTTGGTAATATTCAGTCCTCCTTTACCGGCAACCTTGAATTTATTGCCAGGAGCGGGTTTCTTTTCGAAAAGCTGTACATCATAGTGCAGACTCAGGGCATCTGCGGCAAAGAGTCCCGCTGCCCCTCCTCCAATTATGATGATGCGCTTTCGGAGTTCCATTATTTTATGATTGTGCTGACGCCCGGAATCCTGCGAAGAACATAGCTGACTCCAAAGCATAGGGGAATGGTAAGGGTGGCAACGATCAAATATTTTAAGAAGGGATAGAGTACAACATCTTTAAAAAGAAATGAAATAAGCACAAGGATCGGGGTATGAAATACATAAACGCCAAAAGCATTATCAGACAGGAAATGAGCTATCCGTCCCTGCTGGCTCATTTTTTCGCGGAACCAGACTGTCAGGCCCAGGCAAACTCCCACACAGAAAAATGACTCCCAAAATGCATAGGCTGCATTGCCCCATGTGAAACCTCCGGTGAGCGGTTTTATTCCCTTTTCACCAGAATCGGCGATAATATTCATAACAAACCAGAAAATGGTTCCAAATAGCAGCGTATATTTAAACCACTTCATTCCCAAAGAGTAATCGATTGTTAAAAGCAAATTTTTCCGGAAGAAATAAATGCCCAGCATAAAAAGGATGATGTACTGGGAAAAGAAACAGAATTGCATGTTTAAAACACTGGAGCCTATTGGAAAGGGGATACGGACCAGAAAGGTACATGCAAATATCAGCAATCCAGCCGCCATGATGTGTTTATGTTTTATGGTAACAGGTTCTGCAGAGAGCGGTTTATTTCCGGACAATTTGCGGAACAAAGCATATCCAAGTACAAAAATCAGTAAAGCCAGGGCAAACCAAAGGGGACCGGTACTGCGGACAAATTCGCCTGTACTGATAAATTCGGAATAATATTTAGAATAATTCATGTTCCAATTGAGGAAGTGTCCCATGATAAAAATGGTTACCGGATGCAATATAAAAATAAACAGCAGGGTTGGCAATCCAAGGCGGATCAGGCGCTCTTTTATAAAGAGGTCAAATCCTTTCTTATCGTAGGAGGCAGGTATAAAATAGCCTGCGATAAAAAAAAGAAAGCCCATAAAAAAGGCCTGGATGTAAGAACCATACATTCCAAACCAGATTCTTTGAAACAGGTCGAGGTTCGACTTTTCAACATAGTACCATGATCCCAGCATGCCATAGGTTACATTTACATGCATGAGTACAACCAGGATGATCATGAGCCACCGGAGATTGTCAATAAAATGGAGGCGAGAAGGTGAAGCATTCATATGAAATGGATATAAATTTTAATTAAATACGGATTCAATCGCTTCTTGCTGCATGGTCTTTCATTTAAAGATAATCTTTTTCCATAAATCAGCTTCTTTAGTCCAGTCTTATTGATTTCGTATCTGACGGCACTTTAAATAGATATGCGAATGGCCTTTCTACCCGTATTACCGTCCCTAAAGGGACTCAGATCCATAACATATAACCCGGAATCAGACCGCACGATACAAAACAACCCGTTTTCGATAACGGGTTGTTTGTTGAGACAATCAGGTTATTATGAATTTCTAACCTGATCTCGTGCATAAGCAAGGATTTCATTAATCAGACGCACCCTTTCACCGGTGCTTCCTTTTAGAATAAATAAAAAATCATGAAAGGAATCATAAGCATCGTTGTTTTCCCTGATTATCTTTAAATAGGGTGCATCCAATAAATTTCTTTCCAGGTCTTTCAAAAGCTCGTACTTCAACCGCCCTGCTGAACTTTCCTGAATTTTCATACCCAACTGGTTTTTAATTTATAAAAAATGTAAAAACCGATCACATATCATCCATCAAAGAAACAAAACCGGCAGATAAAAGGTTCCTTTTTCCATATGATTATGGGAGCATTATCAGGCAATCAATTTAGAATGAAGAAACCTTGTATATGCGACATATCAATAAATAAAAAATATTCGCAAACTTTAGGTGCCATTCACAAAAGGAAATTTGGATCATAATGTATTGATCTGCATTGGAATTTTATTCCAGCGCTTTTTTCTGCAGTTCCTTTGCAACTTCATCCTCTTCATCTTCCTTCAGCAGCCGCTTTGTTATTTCCAGGGCTTCTTCTTTTTGTCCTTTTAGCATCAGCGCTTCAACCTTTTTATGATAAATGGGAGCTCCTACGCTGAAATCACCTGATTTCTCATCATACATCAGGGCTGTTTCGCAGCTTTCCAAAGTTTTTTCAGCATCTTCCATTTTCATGTAACATCCGGCAATCTGGTCCCACGTGGTGGCCATGTTATGATTGAAATAGGGATTGGCAGGATTTTTTTCCAGGCGGTTTTTTATCGTTAAAAAAGAAGCCAGGGCTTCCATATAATTTTTTCTCTTAATATTTAAAAAAGCACTCAGACTGTCCACAGAATTGCTTTCGGGAAAACGCTGCTTTGCCTGGGTCAGGACTTTTAAAAACATCGGGATGTGATCTTCATTTTCTTCCTTGAGGTATAAATTTGAAATCACTTCAGCAACATTCTGCTCATTGACGTAACGTTCAACAATGATTTCACAGGCATGTTCCATCAATGATGTTTCATTCAGGCTCATAAACCGGGCAATGGTGATGAAATCATCCAACTCCTGGTAAAAGGGAATATGTGGCGAAGCCTTTTTGAATTGTTCCAGATTTTGAATGACGATTTCGTTTTCATCCAGCGGATCATGCAATATGGCCAGCAGCAGCATATGGAACGGCTCTTTACCGGTCTTGATCCGGTCTATTTCTTCAATGCCTTCCTCCATTTTCGAATAGAACAATTCTCCGTAATCCAGGTATTTCATGCACAGTTCACAGACCTTCCGAACCGGGCGGTCCTGGTTTTTCTTTTCAGCTTCAATATGCTGAAGGAAATTCTTTTTTATGTGCTCACTGAGTGAATCAAAAACATCTACGAAAACAGACATGGTGTGATTTTTTGTCAAAGATAATGAAATCAGTTTCTGTTTGACCGGTCATTTATGTTGTTTGATTCCTGCGGGATTGATGTCTTTTATTATCTTTATGTTTCTTCATTCATTTAAAAGCCATGATCAGAAAAGCGATTCATTCATTTGCCGGTATTCTACTGATGGGGATTCTTCTGACAGGATGTTCCGGAAAGCAGAAGAGCCTGAAAGTATATTATGAAAATGAGAGCAGCCCGATTCAATATGCGCTCAATATCCTTAAAAAAGATCTTGCTGTTGAACGCGTGGATCAGCCAGGTGATGCACAGCTGGTATTGATTCTGTCCGATACGCTCAGCAAAGAATTCAATGTATCTGAAACTTACCGGGAAATTACGGAAGAAGGTTTTGCGATTGTAAGGATTGCTTCGAAAAAAATGGCCATTGCTGCCAAAGATCCCAGCGGATGTATGTACGGAATATTGGAAATGGGCGAACAGTTTGAAATGGGGAAGAATCTGAAAAGTCTCCGGGAGAAAAAAGTGAATCCCAAATACCTGTTTCGTGCCATAAAATTCAACCTTCCCTGGAATTCTTACCGTGTGCATGAAAGTCTTCAATTGCATACTGAAACCGTTCGCAGTCTGGATTTCTGGGAGCACTTTCTGGATATGATGGTTGAAAACAGATTCAATGTCCTTACCCTTTGGAATCTCCATCCCTTTCCATATATGATCCGGCCAAAGAACTTTCCGGAAGCATGTCCCTTTACCGATGAAGAGCTGAAGGAATGGCAGGATTTCTGGCATGGGTTACTCGGTATGGCCAAAGAGCGCGGGATTAAAACGTTTATTTTTAACTGGAATATTTTTGTATCGCCCTCTTTTGCAGAAAAGTATCATGTAGCAGATTATTGTCTTCCGGAAATGGAAGGGAAGGAATATTTTGGCAAGGGCGATTATTCTCCCATTGTTCAACAATATAACCGCGAATGCATCACGCAGGTGATAGATGAATATCCTGAGCTTACAGGCTTTGGTGCAAGCCAGAACGAACGAATGGAAGGAGTGGAGGAGCAGGTATGGCAGGATTGGATTGTAGACACCTATTTTGATGCCATGGACAATGCAAGTCGCAAGATTGAATTTGTAATGCGGGCACATACGCATCCTGCACCCGAACTCACGCGAAAGGCTATTGAAGATAATGCATACCGGCTTGGAAAAGTATGGGTTCCTGTCAAGTTCAACTGGTCGCATGCGCATAGCGCACCGAAGCTCATGTATATTCATGGTGGATCTACTTCTACGGTATTGTGGGATCCGGCTCCAAAAAATTACAAGATGGTTTATACCATGCGGAATGAGGATTTTTTTGTTCTCCGTTGGGGCCAGTCTGATTTTGTACGCGAAGTGCTCAAAGAAAACAATCAGGATTACCTGGGAGGATTCAAAATTGGTTCTGAAACCTACATTCCTGCTAAGGAATACATAACCAAACCCGGGCCATATCTGACATGGAAGTATGCTTTTGAAAAGCAATGGCTGTTTTATAAAGTCTGGGGCCGGCTTATGTATGACGGAACCACAGGTGATGAGGTATTTGCAAATGCCTTTAACCAGAAATATCACATCAACTTTGGTGACAAGCTTATGAAGGCTCACAATCTGGCAGACAAGATGCCTTTGAAACTGGCTTCTTATTATGCTGCCACATGGGATTTCACGCTTTATTCAGAAGGATTCCTTGCGGGTTATAAATCAAACAATCCCTGTTATTACGATAGCATATCCCCTTTGATTTCAGTGGACGAACTGATCGGGTCCGTAACATTGGATACTTCTTATGTATCGATTCAGGATTATATTGCAGGAAAATACAGGGGTGCAGACAAAATTACACCGCTGATGCTTGCCGCAGGACTTGAACAGGATTCACGCAAAGCTCTTGAAATCGTAAACAATTTGAAAACAGATGATCCTGCGTTGAAGTATGAAATGGATGATATCAGAACCTGGTCGTATATGGGGCTTTACTTTGCTGCTAAACTGAGAGGGGGTACTGCCTTGCAGAAATACAGGATAAAAGGAGATCCTGCTCAGAAAGAAGAAAGCATAAGGCACCTGGAAGAGGCTCTAAAATACTGGAAAGAGGTTGTTGCCATTACAAGCAGGTATATGAATGAAATTCCGCTTCTTCATTTGGGTGATCGTTTTAATAATGGAGGCAACAAGCGTCCGGGAACCAAATTTTCATGGGCCAATTTTACAGAAGAAGTGGCGTATGATATTGAGATTGCCCGGAATTCAAAACCTTTGCAGTAAAAGCTTGAGTCTGTCCGCCATTAGCGGTAGTCGCCACCACACGTTATCCTGACATTTTGTCGCTCGGCCGACTATGGCAAACATTTTGTTAAGGTACAGTGATATTATTTTTATTGCATATTGTTTAATCATGTCAGAAAAACATAAAAAAGAGTCCAGTAAAAATAGCCATATGGTTAAGAATAAGAAGGAAGACACCAGGCATCAGGAGAAACCGGTGCAGGAGAATGACAGCCGGGACAAAGAGCAGTTGCAGGAAGAGCTGAAAGCCTTTGAAGAAAAATCCAACGAATTACAGAATGAGTTAAAAGCGTTTGAAGAAAAGACGCAGGAACTTCATGATAAATACCTGCGCTTATCTGCTGAGTTTGATAATTACAGAAAGAGAACGCTTAAAGAGAAAGCTGAACTGATTAAAACTGCATCAGAAGATCTGATGATCAAAATAATCCCCTTTGTGGATGATATTGAAAGAGGGCTGAATGCCATGAATAGCACTCAGGATTTTGAGGCTATCAAAACGGGGATGGAGCTGATTTATAGCAGATTTAAAGATTTTCTGCAGCTCAATGGCGTGAAAGAAATTGAAGCATTAAACCAGGAGTTCAACACGGATTTTCATGAAGCTGTCACTAAAATTCCTGCAGCCGAAGAGAGCCAGAAGGGCAAGGTATTGGATGTGATTGAAAAAGGGTATCTGTTGCACGATAAGGTGATCCGGTATCCTAAAGTTGTAGTTGGAGAATAGGTTCAAATGCCCAAAAGGTAAAAAAGGTCAAATTACATGGCAAAACGTGATTTTTATGAAATTCTGGAAGTGTCAAAGAATGCTTCTGCTGATGAGATAAAAAAAGCTTACAGAAAACAGGCTTTAAAATATCATCCCGACCGGAATCAGGGAGATAAGTCGGCGGAGGATAAATTTAAGGAAGCCGCAGAAGCTTATGAGGTGCTCAGCGATCCACAAAAGAAGGCACGGTACGATCAATACGGCCATGCAGGAGTGGGAAGTGCTGCAGGTGGAGGATTCAATGGCGGAGGTATGTCCATGGATGACATTTTTTCTCATTTTGGCGACATCTTCAGCGATTTTGGATTCGGAGGCTTCGGAGGCGGTTTCAACAGCCGTGGCGGAAACAGAGGCAGAAATGTTGCCCGTGGTTCCAATCTGAGGGTCAAAGTTAAGCTGAACCTGGAAGAAATTGAAAAAGGCGTAGAAAAGAAACTTAAAGTATCTAAATATATCGCATGTGATTTATGCTCAGGAACAGGAGCTAAAGACGGAAGTTCCCATTCAACATGCACCACATGCAGAGGATCGGGCCAGGTTACCCGTGTAACCAATACGTTCCTTGGACAGATGCAGACTACCCAGGTTTGTCCTTCCTGTGACGGAGAAGGGAAAATCATAACCAACAAATGCCCTAAGTGTTCCGGAGAAGGAGTGATGCGGGGCGAGGAAGTGATCTCTGTCCGTATCCCGGCCGGTGTAGCTGAAGGAATGCAACTTTCTGTTTCAGGAAAAGGAAACGCTGCACGAAGAGGCGGAATTAACGGCGATCTGCTGGTGATTATCGAGGAAGATAAACATGCGGAACTCATCAGGGATGGTAATGACTTATTGTATAACCTGTATGTATCAGTGACACAGGCTTCTCTGGGCGCTCAGGTTGAAATTCCTACGCTTGATGGTAAAGTAAAAATCAAGATTGAGGCCGGAACCCAACCGGGAAAAATTCTCAGGCTCCGTGGAAAGGGATTGCCAGAGGTAAATAATTACGGTAAAGGTGATTTGCTGGTAAGCATTAATGTTTGGATACCTAAAAACCTGAGTCGCGAAGAACGTAAAGTTCTTGAGAAACTTGAGGAATCGGAAAACTTTAAGCCCAATCCCGGCAGCGGCGACCGCAACTTTTTTGACCGCATGAAAAACTATTTCGAGTAAATCATATAAATTTGACCCTTTCTAAACCCTGACAAATATGTACTTATTTACGGCAAGCAATATCGTTAAGCGATATGCAGAGCATCTTGCGCTTGACCATGTTACTGTTAATGTTCCGGAAGGCAGTATTTACGGACTTCTTGGACCAAATGGAGCAGGAAAAACAACACTTCTTCGAATCATTAACCAGATAACGGGACCGGATGAAGGTGAGCTGATTTACAAAGGCAGGAAATTCATGCCCGATGATGTTGCTACCATCGGATATCTGCCTGAGGAAAGAGGCCTGTACAAAAAAATGAAAGTAGGCGAACAGGCCCTGTATCTGGCCCAACTCAAGGGTATGAGCAAGTCGCAGGCCATGGCAGCTTTGAAACACTGGTTTGTAAAATTTGAAATACAGGCATGGTGGAATAAAAAAGTCGAAGAATTGTCAAAGGGGATGCAACAAAAGGTACAATTCATTACCACCATCATACACAATCCCAAGCTGCTCATTTTCGATGAGCCCTTTAGTGGCTTTGATCCCATCAATGCCAATTTGCTAAAGAATGAAATCCTCGAGCTGAAGAAAAACGGAGCTACCATAATCTTTTCCACGCACGATATGGGCTCTGTTGAAGAACTCTGCGATTATATTACGCTGATCAATAAATCGAAATCGATTCTTGAAGGCAGCGTTTATGATATCAAAATGAAAAACAAGACCAATACCTTTGAGATTGGTTATCGGGGTTCTCCTGAAGAAATGATCAAAGGACTCGACGGTCATTGCCAGGTTGTAGATCAATCTGAAAACAAGGAAGGTCATGTAATTAAGGTGAAAATTGAAGATCAGCTGAACGGAAATGAATTGCTGTCGCGGATACTTCCTGTTGTTACCATTACTTCCTTTAATGAAATGATACCCAGTATGAATGAAATTTTCATTCATGTTGTCCAATCCCAAAACAATCAAAAAACCAAGTAGCATGAATAAGATCGGATTGATCATCTGGCGGGAATACCTTACCCGGGTTAGAAAGAAATCTTTCATTATCATGACCATCTTAGGTCCGGTTTTATTTGCCGCATTGATTGTTTTGCCAGGATGGATGGCCACACTTGATGATAAAAAACTGCAGGAAATAGCAGTTGTGGAATATGACAGAAATGGCCAACCTGTTCCGGCCTCGGAGCAGTTTTTCAGAGATGTCATCCCCAATAAGGATAACATTAAGTTTACCTACCTTGATAATGCAGAGTTGCCTGTAATATTGAAAGCCTTTGAAGCCAGCAGTTATGATGGCGTATTGTTTTTACAGCAATCGCTGATGTCGGCAGGACAGCAGGCTACCGTTGAGTTTTATTACAGGGAACCTCCCGGCATAGGGTTGGAAACCCATATTTCAAAGTCACTCGAGAAAGTTTTGTTCAACAACCGCCTCCTGGCAAAAGACATACCTTCTGAGTTTATAGAATCGCTTGAAACCAATGTAAATCTTTCACGCATTAACTGGAAAAACTGGCCCAACAAGCAGGAAGACACCACCGACCTGAAGAGAGGCATTGGTTATGTATCCGGATTTTTAATATACATGTTTATATTTATGTTCGGTGCTCAGGTAATGCGCGGAATTCTGGAGGAGAAGACAAGCCGTATTGTGGAGGTTATTATTTCTTCGGTAAAACCGTTTCAGCTGATGATGGGCAAAGTGGTAGGGATTGGTCTTATTGCACTTACCCAGTTTGTTATATGGCTGGTTCTTACTGCGGGGATTACATTTGTAACCAAAACATTGATTACTCCCAGTCCTGCAAAGATTGCCACAGAACAGCAGGCACCTGCCAATCTGATGTCTGCGGAGCAACAGGCAGCTACAGAACAGGTTGCACAGAGCCAGATGGACGGATCGATGGTGAATAATCTGATTGACGGACTTGCTAAAAGCAATATCATTTTTGTAGTTGTTGCTTTCCTGTTTTACTTCCTGGGCGGATACCTGCTTTATGGTTCACTTTTCGCAGCCATAGGCGCAGCGGTAGACAGTGAAGCGGACACGCAGCAATTTATGGTGCCCATTACCATACCGTTGATTCTGGCATTGTTCGTCATGATCAATTCGTTTTTAAATCCTTCAGGTCAGCTTGCAGTATGGTTCTCCATTATTCCACTTACATCTCCCATTGTGATGATGGCCCGTATACCATTCGGTGTGCCTGCCGGACAATTGATTTTATCCATGACCCTGCTGGTTGCTACATTTATTTTTACCATTTGGCTGGCCGCTAAAATTTACCGTACAGGCATCCTGATGTACGGGAAGAAAGTGAGCTATGCCGAGCTTTGGAAGTGGATCAGGTATTAGACAGTTTGTGTATTCAGGACCATCGTTTTTTTTTCCGGGTAAAATTCTGTATTTTAGCAGAGTTAACAACTTTGCTATTTCATTCCTGAAAAAATGCGTATTGCTGTAATTGACCTGGGTACCAACACATTTAATCTCCTGGTGGTTGAAGTCGGAGATGACCAGTGTTATCGAATTCTTTACAATAATAAATTACCTGTTAAGCTTGGTAAAAGTGGAATCGATAAAAAAGAAATCCGTCCGGATGCCATTACCCGCGGATTGAATGCCATTGAGCGCCATTTAAATACCATTAAGGAACATGGTGCTGACAGAACTTTTGCGATAGCTACCTCTGGCATTCGAAGTGCAAAAAACGGAGATCAGTTTGTTAAAATGATTCAGCAGCGCTTTAACCTGGAAGTGGAGATCATAACGGGAGACCGGGAAGCAGAACTGATCTATTACGGCGTAAAACAAGCCATTAATTTAGGTTCTGAAAAGAACCTGATCCTGGATATCGGTGGAGGCAGCATTGAATTTATTATCGCAGATATGGATACCATATTCTGGAAGAAAAGCTATCCCCTGGGCGTTGCCAGATTACTTGCCAAGTTCAGGCCCTCCGATCCTATTTCTATTGATGAAATTGAATTTATTTCCAATTATCTTGAGGAACGGCTTTCTGACCTTTCAGAAGCCTTCAGAAAATATAAAATTAATACACTGATCGGTGCTTCGGGTTCTTTTGAAACCATAATTGCAATGATTCGTGCAGATGAACCCTCATTCGAATCTGAATTTGGTCTCAATCCCGAATCTGTAGAAATTGATCTTACCGACTTCGAAAACCTGTATCAGAAGTTGATCAATTCTACTTTAAAAGAGCGCAAACAAATGAAGGGCCTTGAAAGTATGAGACTTGAAATGATCGTGGTAGCCACTTTAATTATGAAATTTGTGCTCCAGAAGTTCAAGCTGACCAGGCTCATTCAATCAAATTTCTCATTAAAAGAAGGAGTGGTTCACGAAGTTCTCAATTTGAAGACTGTTACGCTATAATCCATTATGGCTACAATTCTGGTAATTGATGATGAGAAAAGCATCCGCAATACCCTGAAGGAAGTTCTGGAATACGAAAATCATAAGGTAGATCTGGCAACCAATGGGACTGAAGGGATTGAACTCTTTAGCACCAATTCATACGATGTGGTATTGTGCGACATTAAAATGCCAGGTATGGATGGCATTGAGGTGCTGGAAAAATTACATGAGAAAGCAAACGACGTGCCCATTATTATGATTTCAGGTCATGGCAATATTGATACCGCTGTTGAAGCAATCAAAAAAGGGGCGTATGACTTTATTGAGAAGCCACTCGATCTGAACCGGCTTTTGGTTTCCATGCGCAATGCGGCAGAAAGAAATGACCTGGTATCAGAAACAAAAGTTCTCAAACGTAAGATCAGCAAGACTTATGACATTGTTGGTGAATCACCATCCATAGCAAAAGTTAAGGAGATGATCGAAAGGGTAGCCCCTACCGATGCCCGCGTGTTAATCACCGGTGATAATGGCACCGGAAAGGAACTTGTAGCCCGATGGCTTCATGAAAAGAGTCCCAGGGCCCCTATGCCGTTCGTTGAAGTGAATTGCGCCGCCATTCCTTCCGAGCTTATAGAAAGTGAATTGTTTGGCCATGAGAAAGGTGCTTTTACATCTGCCATAAAACAACGTAAAGGAAAATTCGAGCAGGCCCACGAAGGCACCCTTTTCCTTGATGAAGTGGGTGATATGAGCTTATCCGCTCAGGCAAAAGTATTGCGTGCGTTACAGGAACATAAAATATCCAGAGTCGGTAGTGATAAAGATATTGAAGTGGATGTAAGGGTTGTTGCCGCCACCAATAAGAATCTTAAGGAGGAAATAGCACTTAAAAATTTCAGAGAAGACTTATACCACAGGCTATCTGTAATTATTATTCATGTGCCTTCTCTGAATGAAAGGATTGATGACTTACCCCTGCTGGCAGATTATTTTATTGAGCAGATTTGCGGTGAATACGGCCGCCCAAAAACCTTGCTTACTCCTGATGCCATTCTGGAACTTCAGAAAATCAACTGGACAGGTAACATCCGCGAATTCAGAAATGTATTGGAACGCTTGATTATTTTAAGTGATAAGGAAATATCAGCAGACGACGTGCTGAATTATGCCCAACCCATTTCCAAATGAACCTGGCAAAAAGCCATATCCTGCAGGTAGCACTGTTTATTCTTATTATTGCAGGTCTGTCATTCGTTTTCCATTATCCGCAAACTATTGTTAAAAGGCCCCAGTCGGTTCACAACTGGCGCCAATGTGACGGATTATCCCTGACATTAAGCTATTACCAGGAGGGGATGCATTTTTTTAAGCCTCAGACGCATATGCTTCATTCTGATGGCAATACAACAGGTTACTCAGCACCCAGTGAAGTTCCGGTATTGTATTACTTTAACGCTTTTCTGTACCATATCTTTGGTCCTCATGAGATGGTCTTCCGGATTGTAAATTTGTTGTTGTTTTATTTGGGACTTTTCTTCCTTTACAAACTCACTTTCAAAATTTTAAAAGATATTTTTTTCTCAGCACTGGTGTTGATATTCATGTTTTCAAGTCCGGTACTGATTTATTATGGCAATAATTTCCTTCCCAACACAGCTGCATTATCATTCACTTTCATTGGCTGGTATTTTTTTTATTGCTATTACGAAAGTGGTAAAACCAGCGCTTTTGTAAAAGCCATCGTTTTTTTCGCTCTGGCTTGCATGATGAAGGTTACTGAATTTGCCAGCGTTACCATTATCCTTATGATATTTCTGGCAGAAAGATTCCGCTTGATGCCCTTTCAGGTTGTTAAGGAGAAGCATATAAACTTAAAGCTTATCCTGCTTTTATCCACATATGTCCTTTATGCCGGCTGGATCATTTATGCCAGGCATTATAACCAGCTACACAGTTCAGGGCAATTCATGACCTATACGGTTCCTATCTGGGATATGAGCATGGCCGATATAAAGTTTACCCTGCATAAAATGCACGACATCTGGTTCCCGGAATACTTTTATCCGGCAACCTTTTACTTTATGCTGGCAGGAATTATCCTGATGTTTCTATTCCATAAACGATCTCACCGCATACTGATGTTTTCATCAGCATGTCTTATAGCCGGATGGGCTGTTTATTCGCTTTTATTTTTCGCGAACCTGGGTGATCATGATTACTTTTATATCAGTTTCTATATACTGCCGGCACTGGTTTTTATCAATGTATTTTACCTGTTCAGACAATGGGCTTTGCCCCGAATTGCTGTCAGGGCTGTTCAGGTCGTCTTCGTTGTATTTGCTGTGCTTAATATCATTTATGGCGGTGACCGCCACGAACGCCGGTATGAAGTGGATTGGATGAACGACTATAACCAAAACCTGGGTTTATATCACATTCATCCCTGGCTCAGTGAGCATGGCATCACAGTGAACGATACCATCGTTTTTTATCCGGGCCACTATATCCGTCCTTTATACCTCATGAATTTAAAAGGATGGGTGATCAGCGACAAGGAAAATCCCGATCAGGAGGTGATGTCAAATGACAGTATCGCAATGCAAAAAGCAGTAGAAAACGGGGCACATTATTTCATTACAAACCGGGTGGATTCTGCTTTAAAATATAAGCCGTTCCAACCCTATCTGAAAGATTTGTACTGCAGATTTGAAGAAGTTTATATCTTCAGAATTCCTCCGAAAGCTCAGAGTTTCTCATCCCAAAACTAAATATTTCCGGTAATGAAAACTGTTTTCAATAAAGAACGCCTGATTTCAATATCATTTTTAGCCATCCCGCTTTGTTTTTTGATGACTGCCCTGGTCTATAATTTCAGTGCTGGTACCATTCATTTGTTAGGGGTAGATCCTGAATATGCCTATCTGTTTAACGGAATCATCCTGGCACATCTCCATCCCGATGCCTATCATATTTTACATCCCGGAACCCCGGTTCAAGTGCTGATTGCCATCGTTTCAAGGGTGGTGCATCTTTTCAGACCGGGATTGCCACTATGGGAAGACGTGATGGCGCATCCTGAAGTTTATATCAAGGCAACCATCATTGCAGGCAATATCATAAATACCGTTTTTTTATACCTGGTTGGCCGTCTTGTTTACAGGAATTCAAAAAACATTTTGGTGTCTCTGGCCTTACAAGCTACGCCGTTTGCCTTCTTAATGACGCTTGAATTGTCACGCCGGATGATGCCCGAAATGATCATGCTATCGCTTGCCTCATGCTGGATCATCATTCTTGTCAGGCTCATTTATCAAAATCCATCCCTGATAAACTATAAAAAGTACAGTTTGATTTTCGGTGTATTACTGGGTTTGAGTATGGCCACGAAAATTACTTTTCTGCCATATTTTTTGCTGGTAGTCATAATTCTGCCCGACTGGAAATTGAGGCTGCGTTTCACAATTACAGCAGTATTGTCATTCTTTGTGTTTGCATTTCCGGTTTTGTTCGATTTTCCAAGATATATCCATTGGTTAACCGCTAATTTTATTCATACAGGGAATTATGGAACCGGTGATCCGGGAATTATAAATGGGGCCGTTTTCCTGGAAAGTCTGAAAACAATTATCAAAAGCTCTTTGCAATTGCTTATTCCGGCATTCATTCTTTTACTCCTGGCGCTGTATCACTTAATGAAGAACAGGAAAAGTATTGCTATACGGATCGGTTTTGGACTGGTTGCATTGTTGTTTTTTCAGATTGTTTTGATCGCCAAACAATATGCTTTTTATTATCTGACGCCCTCATTGTTGTTGTGTGTATTTACAGGCTTTATGGTTTATTACTTGCTTGGCATGTTTGAAAATGGTTTGATCAGGAAACTGGCCGGCGGTATATTTATAGGGTTTATTATTATTTTATTTATTCTGGTACTTCCGAAAATGGGTCGTCAATTAAATGAACTGCGAACGCTAAAATCAGTTCATTCCAACGCAAGTGAAACACTTCAGCCTTTTCTTTCCGGTTCACCTAAAATTATTTGCCCGAACTACTACAGAAGTTCTGCGGATGAATATGGTTTGTTTTTCGGACTCCATGAGTCGGGACGCCACAGCAATGACATTGCAGAAGTGTATCGCAAAAAATATCCTGAAACCATTATGTACCTTCCCTGGATGAATACCTTTTTCGATGCCAATAAGGCCGTAACGCCTTCTGAATTTTTGAAGCCGGATATGGATTATACACTTTATATAGGAGATTTTTCTGAAGAGCAGCTGGAAGGAATCCGGACGGCATTAAATTCAGACAGCATTAAGTATATCCTCGACTTTAGGCCATTGTTTGTTTATGATGAAACAAAGGAAGCCGTTTATACTTTCAGAGCCACACCGGTAGACGGGGTTACCGGATCTACACGAATGTCATATTCCCAATAATTCTGGAGCCATGGATAAACCGGTAACAATAGGAATTGTCGTTCCCTGCTACAATGAAGCAGAGGTATTGCCTTCCACAATAAACAGTTTGCTGAGTCTGTTGGAAACGCTCAATCAGGAACATCAGATCACAGAAAACAGTTTTATTGCGCTGATTGATGATCGCAGCAGGGATAAAACATGGAATATCATTAAGAGCAGTTCTTCAGTGGATCACCGTATACGGGCAATCAGACTTTCCGCTAACAAGGGGCATCAATATGCATTACTGGCCGGATTACTGGAATTTAATATGATGGCCGACTGTCTGATTTCGGTCGATGCCGATTTGCAGGATGATATTTCCGTAATCAGCGAAATGATCCGTAAGTTCAATCAGGGAAATGAAGTGGTATATGGTATAAGGAAAAGCAGGCAAAGCGATGGTTTTTTCAAAAGAGCCAGTGCCCAGTTTTTTTATAGGATGCTTCGGATTTTTAGCCGGGAAGTGCTTTTTAATCATGCCGATTTCAGACTTGCCAGTCAAAAAGTTGTGGAGGCCTTCCGTAATTATAGTGAGGTAAATCTTTACTTAAGAGGGTTATTTCCACTGATGGGATTTGAGACGGCTCTTGTTTATTACGACCGTAAGCCAAGAATGGCCGGTAAAACAAAATATCCTTTACGCAAAATGTTTTCCCTGGCATTGGATGGCATTACTTCATTCAGCACTGTTCCTCTTAGAGCCATTACCATTCTGGGGTTTATCGTTTTTCTGGCATGTTTGTGCCTCAGTGTTTATGCCCTTATGTCGTACCTGAGACATGATACGGTCCCGGGTTGGTTTTCAACGGTGCTTCCGTTTTATTTTCTGGGAGGCATCCAAATACTCTGCATTGGAATTATCGGGGAATATCTCGGTAAAATATATAAAGAAGTAAAAAGGCGTCCCCGCTATATTGTGGATGAAAGGATCTGAATCATTACCGGTTTGGTGAAATACTTCTGATGGTTCCCACTACTACAGGGTCTTTTTTAAGCAATGTATCCAGCGTAAAATGTTGCTGAATGCTATCTCCGATGGCAGTTTGAGAAAACATGACTGTCTGACCGGGCTCTAATTCGTTCGTTGGTTGTAACTGCACATGATTCCCTGCAGATTGATTCATTTTCACATAAAATAAAAGATGTGCGGGATAGCCGTTGTATACCACAATTAGTGGTCCGGGCAGTTGAGACAGCAGAGCCGGATCCCGCAGAACATAAGACATGGAATATATCTCGCGGTCCCAGGGGTATTCATGGGTATTGCCGATTCTTTTTACCACTGATGTATATGGAAAAAGAATGATCAACAGCAACGGGATCCAGATAAATTTTCTCAGGGGAATTGCAGGAAACCGGATGATCAGATATTCAGCTCCGTAAACAAGAAACAATGCAAGCATAATGGCAAACAGCGGATAAAGCAGGCCGTCATACCAAAGGTTTTTACTTCCCATAGATATGAGGAGGAAAAAAACAGTTGCATTGATTAAAATATATCGGAAGAAAGGCTTTTCAGATGAGGGTAGTATATGAGGTAAAACAAAGCATGCCGGAATTAGAATATAAATCCAGGGGATAAACCGTCCTTGCAGAAAATTGATCAGGTAATACCATGGAGTGCCTGAGTCGAAGCGCCCTTCAGGATTGGTATAACGCAAAAATTCTTCATGCCACACCAGGGATAGATATCCAGGTTGAAAATGTTCCCTGATAACATAATAGGCACCTATTACAACAACAGATGCTAATGCCGGAAAATAAAAAAATGCATCTTTAAAGAGCTTTTTCCCCGATTTGAATAAGAACAGATTGATGGCCAGGCCAGGCAAAATAAAAAGAACCGCGACGCTTTTGGTAAATACTGCCAGGGTAAATAAAAGAGCCATGAACGGCATCAGATATTTCTGCGGGTTTGTTGCCTTGATATACCGGAAAAAGAGCAATATCAAAGCCAGTAAAAAAAAGATCAGCAAAGCATCATGATCGCCCGTACGGGCTATATGCCGGTCAATGTATCCGTTCGATGCAACCAAAACCAGTGCGGCAATACAACCCGTATAAAAAGGTGTACTCCGGCGAAAATAAAAGATCAGTAGAAATACAGTTGCCATTGTTGCCAGTAAGGTCGGAAAACGGATGGCCAGTTCGTTCATTCCAAATACCTTCATGCTTGCAACTTGCAGCCATATCAGCAACGGGGGTTTTGTTTCCCAGTTTTCAGGCATACCATCATAATATCTTACGATATAATTATGATTATGGTGCATTTCAAGCGCATTCACTGCATTGCGCGATTCATCCCATTGCCGGACACTCAGAGCATCGATCCGATAACATAAGGGGAAGTAGCATAAAGCCAAAGTTATTATTAAGGTTATAACGAATCTTGGGCGCATGATGGCTTCGTTGTTTGGGAAATGCATCTTACTTACAATAATAGTAGTTGTTTTTCCATACATACTTTGCGTCATCAAAGTAAATATTCATCGGATCAGGGCGCAGGAGAAAATTGTCAAATTCAATTTCCTTATTTCGGAGTGTCGTATTATTAGCGCTGATGGTGATATTTTTGGAAAGTTCCTGTTTTTTAAATTTATATTCAATCAGCGCCTTGTTTTGGGAAACCTGAACAATCTGTCTGAATACAGGGAAATTTAATTCGTAAATCTGCTTTCCGGTGGAATCCATTTCTGAAATGGTAATTTCTGTCCGGGGGTATAAATCCTTTTTTATATCATTGATCCAAAAAGAGAGCACAAAAGTCCCGACTGTGTCGCTAACCGGGATTGGACCTGAATAAAGAACAGTTCTGTCTTTTGCCTTGCCTGTAAGACAACCTTTTCCATACATTGACACATTGATGAACCTGTCATAATTCAGAAATACAAAAGATCGTGATGAATCGGAAGAAAAGCAGGCTTCATACCTGAAAAGGTTTTTATCAGTGAATTCTTTATAAACGGTTTTGTTGAGTGAATCCTGTATTTCCAGAAAAGCATGAAAAGGCAAATGATAAATATCGAAAGCACCGGAAGAATCAACCCGTTGTGCATGCCGGATCAATTCTTTTTCGTGCCAGTTTGGTATTTCACATTTTGCAACCAATAATAAGAACGGCTTTTCAGAAGGGAATCTTTGCATTTCAAGATGGTCGCATGTGGGACTTGTAATGGAAGAGACATTTTCCAACGTTTGACTGATGGAAGTGCGGCTGAGCATTACACCCATACAAGGCAGCCCTGAGTTTTTGATGACAGTGAAGCTTTGTTTTACGATATCACATCCCCCATCAATCCATATATTTTCAGATCCGACATGGAAATAGGGCAAAGGGATAAAAGCCTGGTAATCTTTTATATTAACGCGATTAATCCATTGATTTTCAGGCAAACTTAATGCGCTGTCAGAGATTACAGGCAGTTCATTTTCGAGTAACTCACCCCTGTTATGGATATTGTACCAGGTATCCAGATAAAGGATAAAAATTGCCACGGTGGTAATTACCAGAGTGATTTTTCTCTTTTCAGATTTCCACCAGCACCATAGCCAATAAATGGTTACAATGTTGATTACATAATAAAATATCCACGCGAACCTGCCAATGCCTCTCATCTGCCGGATTGGACCAATCAGGTCAACCAATCCCTGAAGCCCAAAAATAAAAGGCAGACCAAAGGAATATAATAAACCTGCAACCGAAGCCCAAAAAATGATATTCAACAACCGGTTGTCAACGACTTTCCATAAGGATCTGTATTTTTTCTTAATTATTTTATCTGCAAAGTTCAAGACGAAATACAAAGTACCAAAACTTGCTGTTGTTCCGATAATGGCATAGCCTTCCCAATTGATTTTACCCGTGTTCAGAAAGTAAATGGAATGAATGAACTGGCCGTATGGCTTATCTAAAGGCAAAAATATACTGAGCGGAAATGCGCGATAAAGCAAAAAGCCCCATGGGTATCCGGGCCGGTCTGTAATATGATCACTGATATAAAAGATTTGCAAAATCAGGAAAGGCAGGATGAGTTGAACAAACAGATGAGACAGAGCCACGAGGTTGCTACTAAATGTCTTTTTATGGTAAAACGCATTGGCATAAAGAAATATCAGGAGCAATGCGAAGAAACCATAAAAATAAAAATGAGTAAGTGCGCCGGCCATCATGGTCAGAAAGATAAGAACAGACAGCAGTATTGAAGGCTTTTGGAAAAACTTAAGTAAAAGAAGGATCATTAACGGAATCGCACAGACATAGCTTAAATTATAATGCCCGCCGAGACGGTCCATCTGAGGCGTGAGAAAGGCTATTGGAATGGATGATATGACAGACAATACGCGACCTGTTTTAAGATGCCGGAATATGCCATAAATGATGAGTGGTGTAATAAACAAAGACAACAACATAATAAAATTCAGAATCCCAAGGGTGTATCCGGATATATCCACAAAGTTCCCGGAAATAAAACGGATGCTGTTGCTGATTAAAGGTTGATTGTTGGTAAAGAAGACATGTTCGCCATAAGGATAGTTCATGGAATTGCACCGCATATAAGTGCTGTCATATCGGATATGATATTCCATATTGATATAACTTTGAACTCCGTCTCCGCCGGTTGCGAAGCTTACACGATTCAGCTTGTCGAATAAGTTTCCAAAATAAGCGCAGCTTATAAAAAAGGTGAGAAAGCATACTGAAACTATACCAAGGAGGTTTTTGGATTTTTCAGACATCAGTTGATAGCGGATTTAATAGATTTCAATAAGCCCATGGATGTTTATTCCAAACAAATGAAGCGAATTGCGCCATTAAAAATAGTTAATTTTTAAAAGCATTTATATCAGGATAATACTCTATTAGGTAGCTTATTTATGCGGATTAAAACCGGAAGTAAATAAACGGCTGCAGATCTGCAGAAAGCGATTGATATACGACGAATACAACCAGGGTGCTGATGATGGCTTTCACGTAGAACGGTGAAGCAATAAAGCGGTTCGTCCAGTTTGTTTTGAAGGAGCCGGGCAGCCAATGTAAAACAAAACCCAATATAATT
This sequence comes from uncultured Bacteroidales bacterium, assembly GCA_964615995.1. Classification (GTDB taxonomy): domain Bacteria; phylum Bacteroidota; class Bacteroidia; order Bacteroidales; family UBA10428; genus UBA5072. Next base: position 57,351 of record CAZTSR010000011.1, on the reverse strand, counting down.
ACCAGGAATACCTTATGGTATGCCATAATCATTGCAGGCACCTGTTGCCATCCAAAGTTGGATGCAATCTGGCCGAGCAGATCTGATATGCCCTGCATGGATTCGCCCCGGAACCAGATCCGTGTGAATGTGATAAAGTTAAAGGTCAGGAATATCTTCCAGAATGTGGCGGCCCAGTGTTGTGAGTTTTCATATGGACTGATTTTGCGCCAGAATTTATAAACAATGATGCCTACGCCATTCAATCCGCCCCATATGATGAACATCCAGCTGGCACCATGCCACAATCCGCCAATCAGCATGGTCATCATCAGGTTGATGTTGGTGCTGACATTCAGGCTGAGTGCCGGAAAAAACCGCATCAGAATGCCTGTGATGATCATAAGCATCAAAAAAATGGGCAATAAAAGCCAGTTGCCGGAAAGAAGAACAAGAAAGCCGAGAACCAGAATAATGCTGATATAGGTGAATGGAGAAGCACCTCTGTTTCCGCCCATTGGGATGTATAAATAGTCTTTAAGCCAGGAGGAAAGCGACATATGCCAGCGTTTCCAGAATTCACCCGTATTTTTGGCCTTGTACGGAGAATTGAAATTCTTTGGTAAACGAAATCCCATCAGCAAAGCCAGACCGGTAGCCATATCGGTGTAACCCGAAAAATCACAGTATACCTGAAGCGAATATCCATAAAGGCTCATCAGATTTTCAAACCCTGTATAGGAAACCGGATTTGCAAAAACCCGGTCGATCAGGTTCAAGGCTATATAATCGCCAATAAAGAGCTTTTTAAAGAGTCCCTGGAGAATCATAAACAGGGCCAGTCCGAATTCTTCGCGGCTTACAGAATAATCTTTATAGATTTGAGGAATGAACTGGGAAGCTCTGACAATAGGACCGGCAACCAATTGGGGGAAGAAAGAAACAAAAAAGCCATAATCCGTAAGCTTTTCTACAGGTTTCACTTGTCCCCTGTAAACATCAATGGCATAGCTGATGGTTTGGAAAGTGAAAAACGAGATTCCTACGGGGGGAAGGAGTTTTCCAATATCGAAATGCGTTCCCAATATAGCGTTCGACCATGCGGCACCGTGATTGACGACGGAAAAATTTGTTCCGAGCAGGGCGTTGAGGGTTTCTGTGAAAAAGATATCGTATTTAAAAAAGGCGAGAACAGACAGTGTGATGGTAAGGCTTAACGAAAGCCATGCTTTCTTTTTAGCCTGTGAATCTGCGTGATAAATAGCCTTCCCGATAAAGAAATCAATAATGGTAGAAGCCAGAAGGATTATAAGAAAAAGTCCTCCGGTTTTGTAATAAAAAAACATGGAAACAAGCCACAGGTAGGTGTTTCTTACGGGCTTTTGCTTGTAGACAAATGAATAGACTAACAGAACAACCAGGAAAAATCCCCAGAAATAGAGCTGCGTAAAAATAAGCGGCGTATCGGAATTGAAGAGGAATATTTGTTTGAGTTGTTCCAGCATCGTCTGTTCAATCAGGTTCAAAGATTCATTCTCAATCCGAAATTGTAGGTCCGGGCGAGCGGATAAACATTGAACGCATCAATGCCGTCACTATACCCGGCAGGGTCGTATCCATCATAATTGGTCCATGTAAACAGATTGTCAGCACCCATGAATACAGTCAGATTTCCGGATGCATCACTGCTTTTTGGTTGGAATGTGTAACCTATGGTCACATTTTCCAACCGGAGAAATGAAGCATTTTCCAGATATTTGGCATCATATGGGGAGCTAAAGTGATCTAATTCATAATTTGCCAATCCGTTATGATTCATATTTTGATCGGGAAGATTAAATGGTTCAGAAAGATTCGACTTCGTTGCATTGAAAATGGCATAGCCTCCAGCGTATCTCAAACTTATTGATATCGTCAGCTTTTCAGCAATACACAAATGGTTATTCCAGCCCATTTCAATTTTTGGTTGGGGTTGTCCCTTGATAAAGAAAATGCGGCCATACGAATTGGTTTTATAAGTAGGGTTTCCATATTCATCATATCCGGTTATTTCCGGCATGTAAAAGCTGGGATAAGCATTTCCAGGTTTAATGACCTGGACTGCGCTTAAATCGCCATGATAATAATAGCTTCCAACCCTTTCATCATCCAGGCCTGATTTAGTAGATTTTACGAGGCTTTTATTGGTGAAGAAACAAAACGAGGTATTCCACTTGATTTTCTCTGTTTTAACAGGTATTGCATGGACCATTGCTTCGAAACCACTATTTCGGATTCTCAGATCATTTGTCGGTCCAAATACATATAAAAATCCACCCAAATCCTGCCATATTTCCCTGATCTGATTTTTAGTATTTCTGCTAAAATAGAGCAGAGAGCCGGAAAATCTCTGACCTGGAAGTTCATAGTTTATACCTGCTGTGATCTCACCCGTTCGTTCCATATCCACATCAGACATAATGTTTTCTAATACTTCATTGCTTATATGTCCCACAATTCCATAGCCTGCAGTCACCATGAACTTATCAAAATAGCCGATTTCTTGTGACAAGTCAATTCCAGCATGAATGGCAGGAAAGAAACCTTTCAATTTTTCTTTTTTAGGATAACTTATATTATAATATGTACCATCTTCATGATAGGCTTCATGAATGGTGTAATCATTTTTAAGAAACTCAGTGTTTATCTGTGCAGATAAGAAAAAATTGTGATACCGGTAGTCGATTTGAGGAACCAGTTGTGTGATGGTTCGATTACGATCCATGATGGTGAATTCATCTGTTCCTTCATCATCAATTTCTGTGTTTTCCTGAATTCCCAGGTATTTGAATCTTAGATTGAAATTGTGATCGTTGATATTTTTCTGAAACGAAAGATGGGCTTCCCAATTGAACCTTTTGGAATGATGCATGCCATCATAATATCTTTCGGAGGGATAATTATAAGGTTGATAAAAATCTCTTTCAGACTTTGAGTTTGAAAAGCCTGTATTAAAGCCGAACTGGATATTTTCAGTAATTTGATATTGTCCGTTAATGCTCATCAGGGCATTATTTGTTGTGCTATCATTATGGGTATACTCAAGAATGGCAACAGGATTGTAGTAAAGCAATTCGTGAAATGAACCATCCGGATTACGTACAGGATATGTAGGATTTCGATAAAGCGCGTTTAAGAATATGTTATTTCTTATATCAGACGTTGCGTAGTTAGGCAAAATCTCGTTTTTACCCTGGGAGAAGTGCAAGGTGGTTCCTAATGTAAGGCGGTTCTGCAAAGCCTTATGCGAAAGATTCAGGTAGACACCCGTATTTCTAGCCCCGGATGCGCGCACAATACCCTGGTTATTTCTATGAAAAACTGAGATTCTGTAGTTGGTTTGATTCAGATTGCCTGAAAAACCCAAATTATAATTTTGTGATACGGAGTTTCTGAATATTTCTTCCTGCCAGTCCGTAGATCCGCCTTCGTCAATAGCAGATTCGATGGTTCGGAATTCATCTGCAGAAAGCACATCCAATTTTTTTGTTGGCTTATTCAAAGAGATGGTGGTGGCGAAATTCACCCCAAATTTCCGGTTACCCTGATGTGATTTGGTTTTAATCACGATCACGCCCGATCTCCCTCTGCTTCCATAGGCTGCGGCAGCAGCGGCATCGGTAATTACTTCAAAGCTTTCAATATCCTCAGGTGAAAGCCAGCGGGGATCAGCTCCGTATACACCGTCAATAATGCAAAAGACTCCGGATGGATCATCCTCAGAAGTATATCCTCTTACAGAAATTGTTGCAGGCACATTCGGATCGCTGCCTTTTTTGGTATAACTCAATCCGGGTGCTACACCTGAAATCAATTGCAGCACATCACCGGAATATCCGGCATGGTTAAAATTTTCACCTGTTATAATTTGCCTGAATGGCATGGAGGCCAGAGTATCAGGATTTTGCTGTGCCCAAACTTTTTCTGGGAGGAAAAACGCAGATACGGCTACCATAAAGGAAATCAGAGAAAGGGTTTTCATGCTATAAGATTCAATTAGTTCAATGGGTTTTTAGAAGTTTATTTTGTTGCAGATAACGTCTTTTCTTCCGGGATCGGCGGAGATTGCTCATAATCGCCCCAGCTGTTCATAAATGCCGAAAAGAACAGGTCTCCTTTAATCAGATATCCCGGTTTGCTGAAATGAATGTGATCGGCACTCATAAGTCCGCTTGAATACCATGATTTTACTGAATTCAGTCCCCCCATGATCGTATAAAAATCCCATACCCCGTAATTTCCAGTTCCGGCTATATCAAATATGATTTGTCTGATGCGCTCAGTATTATGATTTACATACCTTTTGCGGAGGTAACAGTCGTTTGGAACAGTAAGCAGAATGGCCGCATTTGGAGCAACAGACCGGATGGAATCCAGCAGTCTGAGGTATTCGGTACGGTATGCTGTTTCATTAAATTCAAAAGTGTTTCCTTCGTTTGTTCCTATGGATAGGATAATCCAATCGGGTTCCAAAGCCTTTAATTGTTGTTTGAAGAGTCCGCATCGCAGGTATGATTTCAGCATGGCCCCATTTACGCCGATAGTATTATAGATGACGCCCGGATCATCGCTTTCCATACTTATTCCATAAAGCTCAAAGGGGGCAGAAGCGCTGTCCCGGATGATGCTGATTTTAAGGGTATCCAAATAACCTTTCAGATTGTATTGAACATAGGCGCCTTCCTTGTTAATGGTGATCCGGTCAACAATACCCTGAGGTTCAATTTCGGGTGCCTTTTGAATGTCGCTGATATTGCAGAAAATCCTCAGCCGGTTAAAGTCATAGGCGTGTGATGAGTCGAAGCGGGCAAAAATCTGAAGACTTCCTTTTTGTGAAGCAAGCTGGGATGTCATCCCTGACAGGCCCAGTGTGTATTCCGGAGTGGCTTGTGTGTTTTTGGAAGTGAGCCATTCCCCGGTGTATTGAATGGAAAGGTTCGAGGGGCTGTTGGTTTTGGCAATTTTGTAAGGGAAAAAGAACCCCCTTGAACCGAGAATTCCGGGATTCAAGCTCTGCAGATCCTGCCGGATACGATGTGTATATATATCTGCCTGAATATGTGAACCTCCAATGTGAACGATATGGATTTGGTTGTCTCCTTTTTTGATCAGACTGTCGAATTTGGCATACAGATCCTGGTAGTAGGGGTTATTCTGAACCCCTTCAAAACGGTTTGACTGATATTGTATAAATGGAAATCCGGCAGATTCCGGTTCAGTAGGCATATATTGACCAGAAACGGTTTGAAAAATAAGCAAGGCAAAGAGTACCCAACTACTGCGCATATTTTTCATATTTATGATATTCGAGCATGAACGCATTATAAAACATCTGAGCCATTATTTTAGCTCCCCGCGGATTGAAATGCACAAAATCATCTGAAGCCAGAGGGGGATCGGCAAAAACCCATGAAGGCATTGAGTTTTCTCCGCCCATAGCTTTATACATATCCCAGAATGCAGCTCCTGCTTTAAAGGAAGCAGATTTTAGTGCATCCCGTACTTTTTCAACATTAGGGTTGGAAATATAGCTATTTTTCTGTTTCATGGACATATCGGCCACACCGATGACCAGAATTTTTGCAGACGGGCATAATTTTTTGATCCGTATGATCTGACTGTAAAACCAGTTTTCATAACCGGTAAAATTTTCAAGTCCCGATGGCACAAAATTTCCTCCAAACTGAAGTATAAAAAGCTTCACGTTCAGTTCCTTATACATGCTGGCAAGCAAGGCTTCATCCAGGGCGGTGAAAAAAAGTCCGGAACATCCTCTGAGCGGAATGTTATCTACGGCAATTCCTTTTTGAGCATCGAGAGCGATTCCGTATATCTCCGGACTGGACTGCCCTTTGAACTTAAGCATGAGTTCTTTAGCCGGACTGTTCAACGTCCATCGGATGGTGCCCATTTCTGCTGAGGGGGGAAAGAAATCAGCATCAGCCAACTGACGGTCGATATGCAGTTCGTTCAGGAAGGGCTCAGTGTTATGTCCATAAAATACCCTGCATTGCGTAAATGATTTTGTATTTTGATAAGCGTAAGGCGAAACTTCAAAACGAACCCATGCTTCAAGAGTGTCACGACTGGTCGTTCCGGCAGGAGTAAAAGAGCAGAAGCTGGCCAAAGCGCCGTAACGATTGTGCTTAACTCCGGTATCCATACGGCCAAAGCCAATGTATCTCGACCAGTTGTCTGAACTGACCTGTTTCATTGAAAAGGCGTATGGATAAAGTTGGGATGCGGGGATTAAACCGACTCCTGAGCCTCCGAATTTTGTCTGAAGGCGGTTCCGGAGCAATGAAGTAATCCGGTCATCTTCAATCTGGGAATCGCCATAATGCATGATGCGGATCAGTTCACCTGAAGATGGCAGGTTTCTCAAAGATTTGAAAAAGGAATAAAGAAGTGTACCATCATTTGGAGGATATTCAATTTGTGTAATGCTTTTACTGAGACTGTCGGCACTGATTTTTCGGATGGAGTCGCCCAGTGCCATGGCCGTAATGACGGTATCGTTAAGGAGCTTTTGCTGATCCAGAATTTTATGGATATCGGCATATTTCACCGTATTTGAGCCCAGAATATCGTTTTTTGAATAGAAGTCAATTTTTATGTTTTCCGAAAGCTGGATCCCTTCAGTAGGAAATATGAAAGCAATGGCAAAGAGCAAACCAAAAACCAGTAACAGGAAAAAGAGGACACCTGAAGGTCTCATTTAAAGTAGTTTAAAAGTAAGGCCTTACTGGACTTTATCTGCAAAAGCGGGCAGATAGTCAGTATGGTTTCAAGTATACGGCAGATTCAATAAAGCGTTTCAGGATTTTGGTTTGATCTTTAACTTTTGACCTGCCTGAATTTTAGCTGAACTTGAAAGATTGTTCAACCTGATAATTTCAGATTCAGTGACTCCCGGATATTTCTTCAGAATATCCCAGATCGTATCTCCCGATTTAACGGTATATACAACATAATCACCCGAATTAGCTGTTACAGAAGGTTTTGAAACAGGTGCGGCCGCAGTATTGGCAGCCGGAGCGCCTACACGTGCCTGTTTTTCGGAAAATGAAAGAGAATTAATGTCTTCATACCGGCTCACCTTGTTTCGGGGAACATAAATGATAAGTTTCTGTCCTGCACGAATTTTATTATTCCGGATGTTGTTCCAGTAGCGAATGTCAGAAACTCTTACATTGTACCACATAGAAATAAACCCAAGGTTATCGCCGTTTTTTACGGTGTAAGTAAGCTTAGCCTGGTTGCCGGGAGGAGGTTCGCTCGATGAGGCGTCAAAGGCGGTGGGGCTGGTAATTACTTTTTCCGGGTTAAAATATACAGAATCCTTAAAAGCATAAATCTCTTTTTCACGGTCAATGAATTTACCGGCCATGTCCAAAGGCAGTCGCAGAGTCATTGGCTTATCAGTGACCGGAATGATATCTACTCTATATTGAGGGTTCATATCACGAAGCAATTGTAAGGGGACACCCAGGACTTCAGAGACCTGTGAGAGATGTAAATTCTTTGTGATCATAATGGTATCACTGCCGACAGGAAAAGTAATTGGTACGGGTGTCAGGTTATGCTCCCTGTAATAATTCATCATATAGGTGGCGGCAATAAAAGCAGGCACATGGCCACGGGTTTCTTTGGGGAGGTAGTAATAAATATCCCAGTAATTCCTTTTCCCCCCTGAACGGCGGATGGCCTTGTTAACATTACCCGGACCGCAATTATAGGCGGCTATTACAAGAATCCAGTCGTTATAAATACTATACAGGTCTTTGCAAAAGCGTGCTGCAGCGTGTGTGGATTTAATAGGATCGCGGCGTTCATCAACCAGGGAGTTTACATTAAGTCCGTATAACCTGCCGGTCCCATACATGAACTGCCACAACCCGACTGCACGGGTTCGCGAATAAGCGCGGGGATTTAGTGCCGATTCAATAATCGACATGTATTTCATTTCATTAGGGACATCGTAATAGTCGAATATCTCATCAAACAAAGGGAAATAATACTGGGCAAGGCCAAGCATTACGCCTACAGAAGCCCTTTTTTCCTTGGTATATACTTCAATATATCTTCTAACAATTGAATTATAGGTAAGATCCACAACTGTTGGGATATTCTTCAGCCGCGCTATATATACAGAATCGGAAAATTCGGGAATATTGTTATCCGCAGCGTTTTTCCAGAAATCAGGATCGTTGGCAACAGATTGCCCGACATAATAAAGATTCAATAAGCTATCCAGGTTTTCATCGAAATTAATATCTGAAATAGTGGTGTCTTCTGCTATCTGGATGGGTATTGTATCTAATGGACTACCGAAGGAGGAGAAAGAGTTTAGCAAAGAGGTGAGCAGGAAAGCAGTACATATCAATTGCTTCATGGTGTCAGGTTTAAAAACTAAAAGCCAAAGTTAATCTTAAAGCCTAATGTAGCAAAGTATCCGGGATTTTCAACAGCTGGTTGAATTCTCATGGATAAATTTTCCGAAATATCATAATAAAAGAAATGTGCGTCAACCATGGCATCTATGGCACTAATAAGGTATATAGCCGCAAATCCGGCAATACTAAGATCCCGGTATCTTCGGAAATAATCCTGAGCGATCTCAAGATTGTCATACTGATAGGCGTACCCATCAATCACCACAGTCCGTTTTGTCACTCTTTCGTCAAACCTTGCATCACGGAATTTTTTATATTTTGTCTGGTTGTAATTGATAAAATACAAAAATGCACCACCGGCACCGTATATAAACGGAATTTTCCAGTATTTCTTATTATAAACCTGTCCCAATCCCGGACAAATTAAAGAATACATTAATGCTTTACGAGGTGAATGGTTGCGCACCAGGGTGTCTGGAATAACGGACAGCGTATCCCCGGAATTAAAAAAAATACTATCCTGTTCCTGTGCGTGAGCAAAAGAGCAAATGAATAACAACCCGGCAACAGTAAGCCGGAAGACAAAACCGAAAGGGGACCTCCTATGACTTTTTAACGAATTCGATATCAAGATCAACCGGTTTATTCTTTTAGCCGGTCAAATATACCTATAATTCTTTCGAGTTCATCATCTGATCGAAAGGGGATTACAATTTTTCCAGATCCATTGTGGTTATGCTGGAAAGAAACGCGGGCACTAAAGAAGTCAGACAGCTGATTTTTAAGGTCTTCATAGGGCTGAGACTGTTCTTTTTCTTCAATAACTTCTTTTGCCTGTTTGATCAGGTCGGTTTCCACTTTTCGGGCCAGTTCTTCAGTCTTTCTCACCGAAAGCTCCTCTTCGACGATTCTGTAAAAGAGTTTCAGCTGATCGTGAGGGTCTTCAACGGCTACCAGTGCGCGTGCGTGACCCATGGATATTTTGGCTTCCTTTAATCCCACCTGAATTTCGGCAGGGAGTTTCAGCAGTCTCAAATAATTGGCAACGGTAGCTCTTTTTTTACCTACGCGGGTACTGAGGTTCTCCTGGGTAAGTGAACATTCTTCTACCAGTCGCTGATATGTAATTGCAATGTCAATAGCATTGAGGTCCTCACGTTGAATATTTTCAACCAGTGCCATTTCGAGCATACCCTGATCGTCTGCTGTGCGGATGTAAGCAGGGATACGTTGCAATCCGGCAATCCGTGATGCTCTGAAACGGCGTTCGCCTGTAATAAGCTGATACCGGCCATTTTCCATTTCACGGACAGTGATAGGCTGTATCACGCCTATTTCTTTAATTGAAGAAGCGAGTTCATTCAAGGCTTCTTCATCAAATATGGTGCGAGGCTGAAACGGGTTGGTATCAACCCGGTTGATGTCGACATCGGTACCACCTGTAATGGATTTTTCTACAAGAACTTCATTATTTGGTCCCGCTTCTTCTATCAACGCTCCCAATCCTCTTCCTAATACATTCTTTTTTGCCATAGTCTACTCAATAATTTTTTTACTTTCGGGGATCTTGGTATCTCCGTTTTTCTGCAGCACTTCCCTGGCCAGGTTCAGATAGTTCAATGACCCTTTTGATTCGGCATCATACATAATTACAGGCTTTCCAAAACTGGGGGCTTCGCTGATTTTAATATTACGTTGAATAATGGTATCAAATACCATCTGTTGAAAGTGACGCCTTACTTCTTCAACAACCTGGTTTGACAAACGCAACCGGGAATCATACATGGTCAGCACAAAACCTTCGATTTCCAGATCGGGATTGAGTCTGCTCTGAATTATTTTTATGGTATTGAGTAATTTACCAAGTCCTTCCAATGCAAAATATTCACACTGCACGGGAATCATAATGGAATTTGCTGCTGTTAATGAGTTTACTGTAATCAGGCCCAGTGAAGGAGAACAATCGAGCAAAATATAATCGTATTTCTTTTCAATTTTATCGATCACCGATTTCAGCATTCTTTCTCTGTTGGGCATATTCAGCATTTCAATTTCGGCTCCAACAAGATCAATACTGGAAGGCAATAAATCCATCCCTTCAATTTCAGTATTCAGAATGACATCGTTTGGATTCACTTCGTCAATCAGACACTCATATATGCCTGTTTTGATATTTTTCAGATCGAATCCTGATCCGGATGTCGCATTTGCCTGCGGATCTGCATCAATCATAAGCACTTTCTTTTCCAATACCGCCAGGCTGGCTGCCAGGTTAATGGTAGTGGTGGTTTTTCCAACTCCACCTTTCTGATTCGCAATGGCTATAATTTTTCCCATGTAAAAAAACTTTGCATTTTCTGTGTAAAAGCACAATCAACGGGTTCAAAAATACAATTTAAAAAGTCCATCCATTTTTATTTCTACAACCCTTTTGTAAACAATAATTTTGCATTTACAAACAAGTTATTAACAATACTATTTATGGAGCTGACTGTTAATAAAGTAGGTTATGTTGCAGTAAAACAATTATTTAGATATTAATAACTCTGTTTCATAACTGGTTCATAACGCATAAGGATAGAAGGGAATGTGATTTATTCTAGAGCGCAGGGATGAGTTCCAGCTCATAAAGCACGGGCCAGTTTTTACCTGTGACATATAAATGGCCGTTGCTTTTATTGTAGGCAATTCCATTTAAAACGGTGCTGTAATCATCTTTTTTTAATCCTTCGGGCATCAGGGATTCCATTTCTATTTTTCCGGTAACCTTTCCGGTGGCCGGGTCAACCACCACAATATAGGTCTGTCCGTATACATTGGCTAGAATTTTGCCATTGATATATTCAAGTTCATTAAGAGCGTCAATCATCCCTTTATTGTCGAAAACATGGATCCGATCGACTTGTGTAAAATATTCCGGTTCAATGAAGAACAGCTGTGAAGAGCCATCGCTCATAATCAGTTGTTTACCGTCTGATGTCAGGCCCCAGCCTTCGGCAATCTGATAATCAAAGGTACGGATCTGATTCAGGGTGTTTTTTTCATAGATGAATCCCACCTGTGATTTATAGGTAATCTGATAAATCTGATCTTTAAACAGCGCAATGCCTTCACCAAAATATTGGGGAGCAAGCGCAGTATATTTTTGGGGATTTCCGGTTTTGATGTCTACAATACGAACCGATGATTTGCCTTCCAGCCCTGTGCTTTCATATAAAATCCCTTCGTCATAAATCAACCCCTGCGTATAGGCCTGATTATCGTGATGGTATTTAGCAATGACCCGGTATTTATAATTTACAGGCACAATATCTGAAAGCAACACAACATTGATATTATGGGATTCTGTCAGGCTGTCATTAAAATAAAAGGTCAAACGAAGGGTGGTCTGACCGGTCCGGCAATTCTGTGTATGCCAGGTGATACTTCCGGAATGGTCTTTCCGGGATCCGGCAAAATTTCTGCCTTCAAATAATGTGAGTGAATCTATCTGTACCAATTGATTCTGCAAAACATAGGAAATTTTGACTGAATCGCCGCAATGGTAAACTTGTCCTGCGTTTGGTGAGACCAATCGCACAACAGAGGGCGTTTCAGGTTCTTTTTGTAACCGTTGAGGCGTGTTTTTGCGGCAACAACTTAGCAAAAGAACGATCATGCCGGTGAGAAAAGAAAGTCTTATAACCTGCCTGAACGTATGCATAAAAGATAATCAGATAAATTTACTGGAATAACTTCTTCAACCGGCTACCCACTTTGGTATTGCCTTTTGCCAGATTGCTGAGTTCACTGAACTCTGAATCTGCGTACTCCGGGTTCAGAATCTGCCATATTTCACTCCATCCGGGAAATCCACCCACATTTCGGTCATCAATAAAAATGTCCACATCAATTTTGCGGCTGACGCTGTCTGTATCGAAAACTTCTTCAGGGTAACTTTTATTCACAGCATAAAAATCAATCCCTTTCTTTTTGCAATATTCGACTGCTTCAGTCAACTCTTTTCCATGTCTGAATGTCCATAGGATGAGGTGATGACCAAGCTTCTGCAGTTGTTTCATTGTTTCAAATGCAAATAATTTATCTTCACCAATTTGTGGATAACGATGCTCTACAATTGTTCCGTCAAAATCAACTGCGATTTTCATAGTGGCTTTACAATTATTTTGAGTGATATGTATTTTACAAAATTAGATAATTTAATGAATTTCGAAGTACATTTGTAAAAGGCTACAAGAACTATCATTTAATTTTTCTCACATGGAAAGCATCAGGAAGTCATTACCCAGCTTTTTTACTTCTCTAGGACTGGTATCTGGTTGTATCTCAATTGTTATTGCTACGATATCCGGTAATCTCACATTAGCGGGCTATTTCATACTTATCGCTGCGGTCTTCGATTTTGTCGATGGATTTGTAGCCCGGCTGGTAAATAATGTCAGTGCATTTGGAAAGGAACTCGACTCATTGTCTGATGTGGTGAGTTTTGGTGTAGCTCCTTCCATGATCCTGTACCGGCTGATGCTGCTGTCTTATGTGAATAGTTCCCCTGAGGCAAATTTCGATCTTTTGAATCCCGGCATTTTCAGGTCGATCGTTCTTTACAGCACTTTTCTGATAGCCGTTTTCTCTGCACTGCGTCTTGCAAAATTTAACCTCGATCCAAAGCAGACCAAAAATTTCAGAGGACTGCCTGTTCCGGCAAATGCGATATTTTTTGCAGCCATTGGCTTTGCTGCTGAATCGGATATATTACCAGGCACGGAAATCCTGTTTTCAAAGGCATTTATTTTAATCGCCACAGCGATTTCCTGCTTTCTATTGGTTTCCAATATCGGAATGTTTTCATTGAAATTTTCCACTTATGACTTCAGGAAAAATTTCCTCCGTTACCTGTTTTTGGCCCTGTCAGTCGTGATTATTATATGCTATGGATTGCCAGGACTCGCTCCCGTTATCCTGTTGTATATCCTGATTTCCCTCGTCAACAACTTTTATGTGAAGATGGAGTAGGCTAAGCGTCAGGTTGTTGTGATTCGCGCTTCTGTTCTTTTTGCTCATATTTTTTCAGAGCCCACCGGATAAGATACCAGCCTGATATGATGATCAGGGGCCAGCTTGCAAGCATTATCAGGGAATAGGTATGCATAATATGCTAATAAATGTGTGTATGATTTTGAAGTTCCTTTGAGCTGATCTTTTCCCGGTTCATCTGTCGCCATGAATAAAATATATACCCGAATACTATGGGTACAAATAAAGAAACATAGCTCATTGCTACAAGTGTATATTTGCTGGAGGAGCTGTTTACTATGGTGAGGGAGCTTTGCAAATTATAATTCGACGGATAGTAGGACGTATTGTTTAATCCGGCTATCAACAACAAACTGAAAGCAAAAAGTACCGTTCCCATTCCCGAATACCAGATTCCTCCTGTAAATGTTTTTACCATCAGTGTCCGGATGATCCCAAACAGAATAAGAACAGCTCCGGCAAAAAACAATAGCGCTACAAGGGGCATTTCCAATAAATTGTGCAAATACTTGAATTTTTCAGTGGTAACCATGCCTGTTTCCGGATTTACTGCAAATCCACTGCTTAAGAACAAGGATATCAGAAAAAGAAGCAGTACCAGGAGAAACGGTATGGCATTATGCAATATTCCGCGTATCGAACGGGCAACAATGTTGGGTTCGTCTATGTTGTTGATAAAGTAAAGAAGGCTTAATATCCGGGCCAGAAAAAACAAAACAAGGCCCAATGCCACGTTCCTGAAATCGGCAACAGCTTCCAGTCCACGGAACGGGTTATGCCATTGTGAAATCACCACGTTGGATTCCTGGGCTATATTGCTAAAATTTACATCGAATGCAGAACCGGTGAAAAATGTTCCAACCGCTGTTCCAAGTAAGATAGTCCCGGCTGCGCCATTGATCAGCATAAATATTTCATAAGTGCGCGAACCAAAAATATTGGAGGGTTTTGAACGAAATTCATAGGATACGGCCTGAATGATGAAGCAAAAAAGAATGCACATCCACACCCAATAGGCTCCGCTGAAGCTCGTAGCATAAAACAAAGGAAATGATGCAAACAGGGCACCCCCAAAGGTAACCAGGGTAGTAAATGTCAGTTCCCATTTCCGGCCCAATGAATTAACCAGCAGGGTTCTTTCATCGGGAGTTTTGCCAATCGTATACAATAAAGTTTGCCCTCCCTGAACAAACAAAAGGAAAACCAGTAACGCTCCGAGTAATGATACAATACACCACCAGTATTGTTGTAAGGCATAATATGACATGGTTTCAAACATGGGAATAGCTATTTAGGACCGTTTTTTATTTGTCTTATCATGATGCTGACTTCTGCAATAAGCAGTCCCGTGAAGAGCGCAGCAAACAGGAAAAATGTTACCTGCACGGACGAGGTGTTAATCTGCGACACTGCAGCCATGGTAGGTAATAAGTCCTGTATTACCCATGGCTGACGCCCTACCTCTGCCAGCACCCATCCGGATTCTGATGCAATGTATGTAAGCGGAATGCTCCACAGCGCAAGCCGCAATACAAACCGGTTTGTTTGAATGCGCTGCAGGTATAATTCTATCAGAACTATAATAAATAGCAAAACAAAGAAAAAGCCCAGCACCACCATGATATGGAAACTGTAGAATGAAATGGGAATATTGGGAATGGTTTGTGAGGGATCTGAAAAAAAGCCATATCCAAAATACCGGACATAATCATTCTTAAATGATGCGCTGTTAAACTGACTTATAAGCGTTTGATAGGTCGCTGTATCGCTGTCTGCCCGTGCTTTCTTCAAGCCGGCAAGTGCCTGGCGCGCAATTTTGCCTCTTTCAATTTTTTCCTGCGTTGAAAGAATTCCTTTTTCAGGATTTCCGGATAACAAATCCTTAATACCCGGAACATAAGCCTGCATATCTCCAAATGCCATAAATGAAAGCAGGTTCGGTATTTCAATTTTGAACCGGAAATCGTGCTTTCCCTTCTCTGATTCAGATTCATTTTTAAGCAATCCAACAGCCACTAGAGGGGCTCCTTCCTTCCCTTCGTATAATCCTTCCAGGGCAGCAAATTTCATGGGCTGTACCCGGGCAACCTGTTTTGCAGATCCATCACCGGTAACAATTAAGAACACGGAGGATAAAAGGCCAAAAACAGCAGCAATCAGAATGCTTCTTTTTGCAAGATTTAATTCCCGTTGCTTCAGAATAAACCATGAACTGATTCCTACGACAAAAACAGATGCCAACACATATCCCGAAGTTATGGTATGCAAAAATTTATTTATGGCAACCGGTGATAGCAATACATCCCAGAAATTCAGCATCTCATTTCGCGCTGTATCCGGGTTAAAATGCATTCCTACAGGATGTTGCATCCATGCATTGGCAACCAGGATCCAAAGGGCTGACAAATTCGACCCAAATGCCACAAGCCATGTAGAAACAAGGTGAAACCTTTTACCAACGCGGTTCCATCCAAAAAACATCACGGCTATAAAGGTAGACTCCAGAAAAAAGGCCAGAATTCCTTCAATAGCAAGCGGAGCTCCAAAGATATCCCCGACAAACCAGGAATAATTGGACCAGTTAGTACCAAATTCGAATTCCAGAATGATACCTGTTGCCACTCCAATTGCAAAATTGATCCCAAAAAGGGTCATCCAGAATTTGGTGATCCGTTTCCATTGTTCCTGACCGGTGCGGACATACAAGGTTTCCATAAACGCAACAATAAAGGATAAGCCCAGCGTTAATGGCACAAATAACCAGTGATACATTGCTGTCAGGGCAAATTGGCCGCGTGACCAGTTGATCAGTGAAAAATCAAAGTTTTCGAACATAAGTTAGTGTTCATTTGATAATTGTTCAATGACATAATCACCTCTTTCCCGGTCATTCTTAAAATGCTCATTCAGAAAATCAGGAAAGAAGAATACTTTAAGTATAGCGTATAAAATGAAGATTTTTATCAGGATGATCAGCCATAATTTTTTGCCCACATCCATACTTTTAAAACCATCGTAATAGAAATGGAATATGTTGCGAAGGATTCTCATGTTGGTGGCAAAGGCTGTGTTTGTAAAGATAAATAATCCCGTGCTTTTTGCAAGCTACGATCCGGCGTTAGAACAGTTTCATGCTGATATACTATTCTTTAACATCCTGTTAACAAATTTGGTGTATGAAATGTTTAATTTCGTACAGAACAAAAACAAAAATTATTATGAAAAAGTTTCTGGCATTTTTCGCTTCATTCATGGTCGTAGCAGTATTGGCGCTTACAGTGATGTCTTTTACCGATGGCGATCCAAAAAAACATAAATGTGAAAATCATGCAGCCGCCTGTGATACCACCAAAACATGTGAAAATCATGCAGCCGCCTCTGATACCACTAAAACATGTGAAAAACATGCCGCAAATGCAAACGGAGATGCAAAAAAATGTTGCAAAGAAGAAGGCAAAACAGCTTCAGCCGATTGTAAGAAATCTGAAACCTGCAAGCATCATAAGAGTACTGCTGATGCCAGCAAAGCTGAAAAGAAGTAAATCGGGTTTTTATTTCAAATTTTAAGCCCTGCGTTCCAAAATGCGGGGCTTTCTATTTTATGGGAATTCGTGAAAACATGTTAATTTTGCAAATTAAATATTAAAAATATGGCAGACGATAAGGTACTGAAGGTTTCCGACGATGTAAGCTGGATTGGTGTTTTAGATAAAGACATTGTCACTTTTGACATAGTTATGGAAACTCAGGAAGGGACAACCTACAATTCCTATTTTATCAATGCCGAAAAGAAAGTGGTGGTCGACACCGTGAAGGATGAATTTCATGATGTTTTTCTGAACAAACTGAAATCTGTTGCCGATACATCCCGTATAGATTATATCATTGTCACACATACTGAACCGGACCATTCAGGAAGTCTGAAATATTTGCTGGATCTTTCTCCCAATGCTGTGGTATACGGAAGCCGTCAGGCAATCAATTACCTTCAGGATATGGTTAATAAACCGTTTCAGTTTGTATTTGTCAAGGATGGCGATGTACTCGATCTGGGCAACAAAAAAATCACCTTTATTTCCGCACCTAATTTGCATTGGCCTGATTCCATCTATGCATATCTGAATGAAGATCAATTGCTTTTTACCTGCGATTCTTTTGGAGCCCATTTTTGCCGTGAAGCCATGTTTGATGATCTGGTGGGAAATTATGATGCGTCGTTCAAATATTATTTCGATGTCATTTTGAAGCCATTCAGCAACTTTATGGTAAAGGCAATCGAGAAAATCAGACCTTTATCCATAAAGGCAATTTGTCCCGGCCATGGCCCGATATTGCGTTCTACCTGGAAAGAAAAAATTCAGACTTCTGAGAAATATGCAGAACAATACATAGCAGATTCATTATGTAAAGACAATAACATATTAATTACCTATGTTTCTGCATATGGCTACACACGCCAAATGGCTGAAGCTATTGCCGATGGCATCCGTGAAACGGTTGATTACCAGATTCATCTCGTAGATATTGAGAAAATATTACTGGGAGATCTGGAGGAGTTGATTGTGCGCAGCAAATCCATACTCGTGGGTTCTCCTACCATCAATCAGAATACTTTGTTCCCGGTTTACCGGATGTTTGCCGTGATCAATCCCTTGCGGGATAAAGGAAAAAAAGCAGCCGCCTTTGGCTCGTTTGGATGGAGCGGTGAAGCAGTAAAGCTCATCGAAAATCAATTGCGTGCATTGAAATTAAATGTGGTCATGGATGGCTTCAGCAGTAAGTTTTCTCCCGATCATGAAGAAAAGCATCGCCAAATGGTCGAATTCGGACGCAATTTTGCCCGTTACCTTGTTGAGGCTTAGATCTGACTATCTTGAAATAACTGCTTTCAGAATCTCCGGCTGCAATCTTTTTTCCTGAATACGCAATAAATATGCACCTGCAGGCAAATCATTCACAGGAATCAGCATGTGATTTGTTCCTTTACTGATTTGTATGGTTTTTATAAGCTGACCGAGGTTGTTGATCAGGTCAACCGATGTTTCTTCATGATTTTCCCTCAGGTTTAGTGTAAATGAATAATTTGCGGGATTCGGATAAATGAGACTAGCGGTTAACAGATGCTCAACAGGATCATCAACATCTGTAAACAAGCCTCTTATATCTGAAGCTGCCTGATATATTTCATGTGTATCTTCGTCCTGAATAAAAGCAGCTGCTTTAATACTGCCTGTTACATATACATTTTCCATTTCCCAGGATTCCACAACTACAACAGAATCTGATTTATTCCAGGGTTCTGTATAATTGATCCCGCCTGCACCCGGTATCATTGTTTTTACAACATTCCGGAATGATTTGTCCCCATTTAATCCGGAAACTGTATTGATTAAGGGTTCATAAACGGCAATTCTTAATGCCAGATCATGCGCCGGAATATCCTGCAGTGCTTTCAACACGACTTTTACATACAGCATATCGGTTTGAATCATGGTGTAAACCTGTATGTCAAATTTACTGTCAATGAGCGGCTGTGAAATGCTTAATGAAGGGGTTTCGTTTGCAAAATCATATTTCTGGTTTGACTGCGAACCTCCATTCAAAATAGCGTATGGAGCCAGGTTCAATCCGTAATATAACTGGCGCGTTGAAGGAACGGTCGGGTTATCCTGATGGAACGGATCATTTTCTGGCGCAGAAGTATGATATTGCAAATCAATTACTGAAGCATTGTTTTTAATTGCAAACTGGTCAACAATCGAATCAGCTTTTAAACTTAATGAGTTGGAAGAATTTGTAAAATATTCCATGATGGATTTATTTCTGGAACCTGCAATCTTAAAATCGTCAAAAGCAAATCCCTGATTTCCTGTTGCAGTTCCACCAGCTTCATAGAAAAACCGGAACTGAACGGGATTTTTCCCTGTAAGTTGACCCAGAGTATGTCGTGCTTCAATCCAGTCCGCATCGCTGAAGTTTGTCCACCCTGGCCGCTGGGCATTCCCATAATTATCATTGTACCAGTTTGCACCGCTAAAAACAGAACCCAAAGTGCTCCATGTCTTACCGTTATCTATGGATGCCTGTAAACATACGCCATCTTTATCGTTAGAGAACAAGCGCCATATCTTTGCCGATAAGACCAATGGGCTTGATCCGCGTAAGTCGAAACAAGGACTTGTCACCCATGATTTTTCTGCCGGAATGGAAGACGGATTTATTTTGGTATACCAGGCTTTTGAACCGGAGTAGGGTGCAGTGAAACCCTGTTCAGGATCTCCCAGTGTCCAGCTGTTTCTTGTAGTCTGAATTTCAGCACCGCTGTTCCAGTTTGACGAACCTGATTCAAAATTCTCAGTGTATGAATTTTCTGTCAGCGTTATAATTTTGCTTAAAGGAAAGGCCTTTATTATAGAATCCATGCAACCCATAGAATTTTCCACCATAAGTTCCACATTGTACTTTCCTGCTGCAGGAAACTTATACTGGATTTGAGCCGTATGAAATTCAGCTATTAAAGTTCCGTTATGAACGCGCCAATGATAACTGTCTGCATTGAGTGATCCGTATGGAGATGCGGTGCGATCAGAAAAAGACACTGATGTTCCTTGCTGAAAACATGCTTTGTCCCATGAAAAATCTGCTACAATAGATGCGCCAATTTCAAAATCTTCCGAAACAGGTGCATTATCGGGGGCAGAATAAGTTATCGTATAAACTCCAGGATTCAGCTTCGAAGGATCAATAGTGGCCCTGTTGTTTCCATGATCAGTGAGGCCGACCCCGCCACTTATTGTAAATGATCCCGGTTCGTCTGACAATAAATTAAGGCCACGTATTCCGAATGGAGGTTCATTATGACAGTATTGCTTACGGTTGTTATCAAACTCAATAAATGCACCGCCTTCAATCATTTTAACAGCAGATGCTTCATAGCAAGCAGATGAATCATTGTCATAAATAATTGCTATCTGATGCTTTCCGGTTGCAGGCAAAGAATTTGAAAACAGAATGAGAACCTCCGCCCAAAAAATCCTTCCCGGATTGAAAAATTTTCCAACAGCCATATCGTAACCATTTACAAAAATCTTTTATCGGGGGATCAAACAAAAAACCCTGTCCATAAAACACAGACAGGGTTAAAAAGTTATCGGGAGATGACTAATTTTCGGATTCCCAGTAACCGGTCCTCGGTTACAAGCCTCATCAAATATAACCCATCAGGATAGGCATCCAGTGGTATATCAACAGACGATTCACCGGCAGAAATAACCGTGGAATGCACCAGTTTACCCGTACTGTTGAAAAGTTCAATTTTCAGGTCTTCTTTGGTTTCTTCATTAAACAATACTGTTGCATGCTGATTGGCAGGATTGGGGTAAATTGTAAAACCAGCCTCATCAAAAGCCTGCGGATCTTTGATATCATCATATATGATAATACCAATGGTATCCATTGCAGCCTGGTATATTTCATGAGTCTGCTCGTTCTGAATAAAAGCAACCACCCTAAGCTCATTGGCATTATATACATGCTGAAGTTCCCATGTTTTTTCAATTTCTACCACTTCATCCTTTGACCATGCGCGGTTATAGATGGTTCCGGAAGGACTTGGGAGCATGGCTTTCACTACATTCATAAATTCCTGATCTCCGTTTTGGCCGGGAACACTGTTTATAATCCTTTCAATTACGGCAATTTTAACAGAGATATTGCTTGCAGAGATGTTAGCACGGGCTCCCACCTGAACTTTTGTTCGCAATACCTGATCTATTTTTGAATCCATATTGATCTCAAACTTGCTGTCGTCCAGCGATTCAATAATAACGGTATTGGTGTTCAGCGGTTTAGAGCCATCAACATAGTCAAAACGTTGAGAAACAGACGTGCCTCCGTTTAATAATGCATAAGGCGCTGCTGACAATCCGTAGTAAAACTGACGCAAATTTGTAACCTGGGTGTTATCTGTATAGAACGGATCACCTGCAGGATTTGAAGTATGGTATTGGATGTTGATCACATGAGCAAGGTTATTGTTCGTGAAGGTATCCAGCAAAGCATCGGCTATTTCAGTATCCGTATCAGATGAATTTGTGAAGTGTTCAATCAATGACATTCGGGAGCGATCTATAATCGAAAAATCGTCAAAGGCAATACCGTTTGTATTGCGAACTCTTGAATCCGACCCATAAGTGATTCGGAACTGAACCCATTTTTTACCCTTTAACATATCCAGTGAATGGCGTGAATCAATCCATGAGGCATCCTTCACATTCGACCAGCCAATACCCGATCCTCCTGGCAAGCCTGTAATAATATAGCTATTATACCAGTTTTTCCCATCCGCTATATCGCCAACCAGAGTCCATGTTTTTCCGCTGTCGGCAGAAAACTGAAGATTAGCACCGTCTGCATTGGTGTTGAGATTAAATAAACGCCATATGTTCATTTTCACCATGGGTTTATCCGCATGCGTAAAATCGTAACAAGGACTGGTAACCCATGAATGTTCACTGGGAGGAACTGTTGATGTGATCTTTGTATACCAGCATTTTGTACTGCCAGGTATGTATCCGGATGTCGGAGTACCCAGCTGCCAGCTGTTTACAGTTTCAGAATTACCGCTTTTCCAACCCAGTGCAGGACCTTCAAAACTTTCAGAATAATCATCCATCAAATCAATGGTCGGGCGTAAGGGAAATATTTTTACAATGGTATCTGCACAGCCATATGAATTTTCAATTTGCAATTCAATGGTTTGATTCCCCGCCTGTTCAAAAGCATGTGTAATGTTTCTGGTGGTTTTTGAAATAAAGGATGAAGCGCCATATATCTTCCAGAAATAACTGGTATCTGTAAATGCGCCATAAGGCGACACTGAAATATTGGTAAATGAAATGGACTGACCCTGTTGATAGCATTCCGTAGCCCATGCGAAATTGGCAACAGGTTTGTTGCCGATATCGAGATTATTTGAGACCGAAAGGGGCACACCATCTTGAATATACGTATATGTTATCTTGTAAGTATTGGCAGTTAATTGTTTCGGATAAACAGTCGCCGTATTATCGCCATGATCTACAAGTCCGATTCCACCCTGAATTGTAAATGTACCTATTTTATTGGGGACATTCACGCCGGTAACCTTAAAGGGTCCGTCATTGGTACAATAGGTGGTTTTTTCTTTTTCAAAAAATATCTGAGATTGTGCAGCAAGTACCCTGACGGTTGCAGTATCATAGCCAACACAATGTGTACCGGGATCTTCATAATAAAATACGAGATTATGAGTTCCTATGGTAGCAAGGGTCGGCCAGAAATGCAGTACATTTTCATATGGAAATAGTGCAGGATGAGCAATGTGGAATGAACTTGAAGGATTAACACTTACGGGAACACGTAAAACATCTTTGTTATAAGCCGGAAGCAGGCCACTAACAGTTACATTGGGAGCAGGGGTAACCGTTATTGCCGGATTCCCTGAAACTGTTCCCACACAATTGTTTTTGTCGACAATTTTCAGTGCCGAATAATTACCTGCTTTAGAAACCGGGATGGAAGCAGGACTGGTTCCAATACCATCCACAATAATGGAATCTCCGGAATTTAATTTATAATAAAACTTCCAGGGGCTGTTAGAGCCTGTAATAGCCAGACTCAGATTTGCAGTGGTATGTTCACAAATGGTAGCGCTACCGCTTAAGGTAGCAACCGGAACAATATTGGCAGTAATTACGGCCTCGCCACTAACAGTGCCTGTACACGATGCATCCTGTACTGAATATAAAGTATATCGCCCGGCTGAATTAACATTCAGAGTATGCGGTGAAGTTTGAATATTGGTAATGGTCTGAGGGCTGCCGGCATCCTTGCGATATGCAATATTCCACGGGGCAGTTCCCTGAAGCGTAATGGTAAGCGGCGTGCTGGCTCCCGGGCAAATGGTGGCAGTCCCTGAAATAGTGGCAACAGGAGATGCCTTGTATGAAACCAACGCAGTGCCTGATCCTGTTGTATCCCCTGCACAATTGTCCTTATCCAGAATTTGAATGATCCGGTGCCTGGTAATGGTGTTGTCGAACACCCGCGAATGAAAATCAAAATCAGCAGCCCTGGTAATGGTAGTATCATTTGAAGCATTATTGCCCCTTTGCACTTTAATCTGGTAAGGGCCAACACCAGCTGTAAAATTCACATGCAGCGTTGCCAGAGATACACCATCCTTACAAATAGCCTGGGTAACAGGCGTAAGTATGGCTTTTGCCCTGGGGTTTTGCACCAGAACTACCGGAGTTAATGAAAATGTACCGGGGTTGTTATCCTTATCGGTTAAAGCCTTAATGGTATAGGTCCCAGGAATCCGGACAATGATATTATAAGGCAGGGTGCCGATCGATGTTATGGAAGTATCCTTATTGGAAGTACTCAGTGTGCGGGTAAGTGTGAGATTAAACGGGCCGTTACCTCCGGAAATGTTCAGCGTGATGGTCATAGCTGCTCCGGCGCAAAAGGTTCCTCCTCCGGTGATGGAAGCAACTCCTTCATTTACATCGGTAACATTTATGGTAAATGCTTTGTCAAAAAATTGGGAGTTGTTGTCTGTACAGCGGATATTGATTGAATAGGAGTGGCTTGGCAGCAGGGTTTCATAATCGAATTTCGCAGCAGTGCGCAATTCGTTTCCGGAAATCGTAAAGAAAGCATTGTCAGGGGTTCCGGACGGAAGCGAAAAAGTGAATGTTTCAAACATGTCAGGGTCGGTTGCCGTAAGCGTCCCTACCGCGGTACCGGCTGGAAGATTTTCAGCGATTGAAGCAGATGACAGTGCTATGTCTGTGGGTTTTTCAAATACGTTGGTAATGGTTATGGTAAGATCCTTTTCAAAGAAATTTGATTGGCTGTCTGTCGTCCGGATTCTGATGACATAGGAACTTACAGCTTCAAAATTAAAAATGGCGCTGGACCGTAACTGGTTTCCGGATATATTGAATGATGCATTATCTGCGCCACCTGAAGCAAAAGTGTAGGTAAATGTTTCACCGGCATCCGGATCGGTGCTGCTCAGTGTGCCAACTAACGTGTTGATGGGTTGATTCTCAGCAATTGTATTAGGTGAAAGCGAAATATCAGTAGGGGCATCGGCAACATCAAGAACTGTAATGTTAAATTGCTTTGTAATGCTCAGACCTTGCAAGTCAGATACTGAAAGTTCAATTTGCAACGAGGGATCAGATTCAAAGTCAAGGGGTTGACTGGTAGTCAGGTTGCTGCCTTCAATATTAAATTTATTGTTATCAGCACCACCTGCAGTAAATACAATCATATGAGGATCGCCGACATCCGGATCCGTGATTGTAAAGGAACCTACTACAGAATGTGCCGGCAGGCCTTCATTAATCGAAGAGTTGCTTAATGTCAGGTTGGTCGGTGCTTCATTCACATTGGTAATGGAAATGATAAAATCGGCCTCTGAATATTCATTTATGGCATCTGTTGCCCTAACCCTTACGGTATAGGTTTTTATGTTTTCATAATCAGCACTGACATTCTTTCTGAGTGCGCCTGTATTGGCATTCAGGTTAAACAGATTATTGTCCAGTACCCCTGCAGGGAGTGAAAAAATGATGACATCACCCACATCAGGATCTGTTGCTGAAAGATTCCCAATGATGGTAGAAGGAGGTGCATTTTCATCCAGTGTGTGTGAACTTAGAGAAAGATTGCCCGGAGGAGCATTCACATTCAGCACTGTAAAAGTTGCTTCATCAGAATCGGTACCATTTTCGGTATCTGTAACTGTGAATGTAATGGTTTCAGAACCTGTCCAGGATTCAGATGGAACGTCAATGCTGGCAAAATGAGTTTCCTCATCAACAGATACATCCAGGTCTACGGTACTGTTAACAGTCCATGACATGTCAGCGGGATCGTTCTCGGCATCAGTTACCAGCTTGTCGAGCTCAATGACAGCAAATTCTTCACCTTTATTAGTGGTAACATCAGGAATGTCTGAAATCTGCGGGGCATCATTTACCGGAATAATCTGTATATTGACAGTGGCAGGGGCACTTTCTTCTATGCCGTCATAAGCTGTATATTGAAATGCATCGGACGTAGTTTCAGATCCATCGTGCTGGTATACAAAAGAGCCGTCTTCCTGTAGAATGAACGGAGCATTAGCATGCGATGGTTCAGATACAGGATGTGCTGTTAATGAGAATTCAGACAGGTCGTTTTCCAGTACACCCGGGGCCGAAATTGTAAGTTCTGATCCTTCCTCCATCTCATAGTCGTCATCAGCAGCAACAGTCGACTGACTTTGAGCACAAAGGGCCATCCCGGAAATGAGAATCACAGACAAAACAACTTTTTGGGTATAGAAATTTTTCATAGTGAACGGTTCAGGCAGCGTGTTAGACATGATATTTCAGGTTCGGTTGAAAACTTGTCAGATGGAACAATCCTCAGATTATAACCATATGGGCATGAGTTCCATACTAAGTACAAAAATACAAAAATACAAGCTAAAAGGAACCAACTATTTGATGAATTGCATAAAAATGGCAGGCAAGAGGCTTAATGGGTCAGGAAATTTTCAGGAATATAACCTGTGTATTATAGTCCCAGCGCTGCATTGGTTTTAATAAGCGCAAGAGCAGTATTGTTCTCTTCGCTTACTTCATTTGTACCGGCAATAATAAATCCTCCATCAGAGGTTGTTTGAAATGAAGAAGCGGTCAATGCTGTTGACAATCCAAAATCGTTTACAGAAAGTTTATTCCCTGCCGCATCAGCAGTAACGATGGAAATGACAGATTTGGAAATACTTGGACTCTTTGTACTCAGGATATAGTATTTATTGTTGGAATGAATGAGGCCCTTGCTGATTTCATTTTCAGCTGCTGATAAATAAGTTTGCGTCCATACTGTGGTCATATTGCCGTAGTCGATCATGTCAAGGGCAATATCCTGGTAACCTCCGACAGAACGCGTGCTTAGCACAAGAAAATCGTTGTTATTCAGGGCAATTACAGAACAACCTTCTTTATTTTCTACTGAGATCAGGGGCAAAAAGGCTTCAAGGCTGCCTTCAGCGTCGGTTTTAAGCAAATAAGCATTATTTACAGTGCCATTTGGAGTAACGTATCCTGTCATTAATAAGTCGCCATCTTCCAGTATATCCAGGTATGCTGCTTCATCATCCCATTGGTAGCCAAAAGTTCTGGATGACGTCCATAAATCATTGCCATTTGAATTAATTGCAAAAACCCAAATTTCTTTTGATTTTTCGGCTGTGGAACAATATCCGGCAAGGTATATCGCGCCGTTATCACCAATAGCAAACTTTTTAGCTTCTACATTCTGTCCGGCTTCAGAAATAAAGCGTGTCCAAACCGGCTCTCCATCACGGTTGATTTTAATCACCATTACTTCAAGCTTATCAGTAATGGGGTGCTGAGAAGACCCCATAATAACAAAACCACCGTCAGGCAAAGATTTTAAGCAATATGCACGGTCATTCTTCTCTCTTCCATATACTTTTTCCTGGCCAATAGAATTTCCTTCAGCATCTGTGAGGATCAGACAAATTTGTGTTGTGGTATCAGCGGTTAAAGCAGTTCCCAAAACAGCGTATCCTGATTCATAGTTGATTACGTCGGCAGCAGTATATTCAGGGAAGTTCGCATAATATTTAACAAACTTCTCAGATTGGGCATCGGACAATTCTTCTTTATCACAGGCAAAAACCAGAGTGATGAACAGACATATGCAGAATAAATGGAGGACTTTCATAATCAGCGTTGTTTACGGGGGCTATAAAATGAAAAATAATATCCTACTGACAGCGAAAACGTATTCAGGGCGAAGTCATCATCCAGATAAAAATACTTGTTGTATAATTCCGGATTTTGATACCGCTTTTCGGATTTAACAATATTGTTCAGGCCCAGATTCGCTCTGAGATCCACAAGGAGAATTCCTCTTGGAACTTTATAGCGTACGCCGGCACCAACAATCCCGCTATATAGCATGCTTTTCCGGTAGCCGGACATATCCAGATCGGCACCGGTCTGATTATTTCCGGGAGTTTCACGCGAGGGTTCCCCGGTGACCTTTGAAAGATGGGCCACAGAAAAGCCAGCCCTGGCAAAAAGATGTGTTTGTTTGATTGTAAATTCATAAGCAACCGTCAGGGGCAATTCCAGCTTGACAATTTTTTCCTGGTATTTCACAGTACTGCTGTTTGCAGGAGTGGATATTTTATCAGTAAACTGATATTGATTGGTTGCAAATGCTAATTCAAGATTGAGCAAAAATTTACGGTTAAGGTACCGCTCGACTCCCAGTGCAAACTGAAATCCTCCGCGCATGGTATTCTTCAGGTCTGCTGTATTGAGATCGGATGTAGAGTAAGGTTCAATAATCCGGGGATCGGTAAAATTCAAACCTCCTGTGATACCAAAGGAAAACACAGATGCTGTCCGGTAGGATTCAAAAAGATATACAAATTCGACGGGATCATTTGGCATGATTTCGTATTCGGGATATTTCTTCAGAAATTCCAGCATGGTACGTTCCGCTTCAAACTGATCGTCATCAAGCAAATAGGACATGATAACCAGCTTATATGCTTCAATTTTTTGCGTGCGGGTAAAGCCATCCTGCATACACGGGCCGAGCATGGCCGGGATTTCATCAATCATACCTTGTTCATAGTACTTTTGTGCCTCCTGAATTTTGGTAGAGCAGTCATTCTGAGCGCAGGCCGGCAAAGTCCATATCCAATTCAGGCATAGAATCAGCACGATCACGAGGCCGGTTTTTTGGATTATTGAATAAGGCATTACAGTTTATTTGTTAGAACAGGTTTTTTGGTAGTTGATATCATATCCGATATAGGATTCCCATTCCCGCTGGGTCAGGTTTCGGTTTGTTCTGCCGCACATCTGGTCGGCCATTTGTGAGGCATGAGCAGGCCAATAGTATATTTTGCCATCTTCACCTGATGAAATCAGATATTTCCCATCGGGACTGAAAGCTACAGACAGCGCCCATTTTTCATGTTTGTTAATGGTAATCGGCCTGTTGCCTAAGTTAATGGCATCCCAGATTTTAACAGTTTTATCCCAGCTGCACGTTGCAATTTGCTTATCGTCCGGACTGAATTTAACATCCATAATACGAACGGAATGGGCAGCAATTGTCCGTATGATGTTGTTATTTCTCGCATCCAAAATGCGCAAGGAACCATTTTTATCGACAAAAGCCAGTCGGGAACCCGTGGAATTAATAGCAATAGAAAATATGGTGTTTTTATCGGATCTGAAGAGCACAGTTTCTTCTTTGGTATCGATATTCCAGCGAATCAGACGGCCGTCGTCTGTGCCTCCGAAAAGATATCTTCCCACAGGGGAAACAGCCAGACATCTTACGGTGGTTGTAGGCAAAGAGATAAATTGTGAATTTCCTCCGTTTACAAGATCCCAGTACATAATGGTTTTGTCATTACTTGCAGAAAACAGGCCCTTGCTGTCAGGCGTAAATGCCAGAACGCCAATCCAGCTTTTATGTCCCTGAAGCAATTCGGGCTGGTTGTTGGTATTGAGATTAAAGAGCTGGATTCCTGAGGTGGGAGTTGCATTTGCAAGCCACCGGCCATTTGGACTAATGGCCATACACCGGTTAAACGGGTTGCTGATGAGTGTACGGTATGATTTCACATTGCTTCCCAAATCCCAGCGCAAAATTTTGCCATCTACGCCGGAACTATAAAATATGTTGGATGAAGGAAGAAAAGCGATGGATTTCACGGAACCAATATGTCCGGATAAGTTATTGTAATTTTCTCCGTTAAATGCACATAAGGCACCATACAGAGCATTGTATGTGTCAGGATGATCGGATTGACCGTCATAGTCGCGGTTAAAAATATAAGATTGATAGGCCAGAAGAGCTTTCAGGTTTCTGTCTTCCGCCTGTATGGATTTTACAGCAACGGTCTGCGCAATGGAAAGCATTTTCTTTTTAAGTTCCTGAATTTTCTCGCGCTCAGTAACTGATTGTTGTTCAATAGCATGCTCGGCAGTTTTTTCAGCTTCTTCCTTCTCCTTTCGGAAGGTTGCGCTCTTTATGGCCGCTTCTTCTGCTTGTTGGTAGGCAATTTGCATTTCCTGTTCAGCAACTTTGGATTGCAGATAAGCCAGGGTCTTTTCTTTTTCAGAAGAATCAGCATTCATCTGTGCCATCCATTTTTCAATGTTAGCTTGTGTGGCACTTCCTTCAGCAATTACACGCAGACTGTCGGCTTCTTTTTTTCTGTATTCAGCTTCATCTCTTGACGATTCAGCCTCGCGTGCCTGTTTAATGGCATCTGCACGTTGCTGGAAGCCCCAAACTGAAATAAACAGAAAAGCGACAGCAGCAAGCAGGGAGGAAACAGCAAATTTTCGGGTACGATTCAGTTCCATGCGTTGCAGGCGCACTTTGTTTTGTTCTTCCTGCTGGAATTTTTTCTCACTGGCATCCAAAAATACCATGACCTTTTCAAAAGCCGGATTGTATTTTCTGGCCCATGCGAGTGTAGGTTTTTGAGTTTTCTTCCAGTTGAGTGCCAATTGCAGGTCGGGAGGACGCCAGAGTCCGGTTTTTCCTACCTGATACTGGGAGGAAGCTTCAGCCAGTCTTAAATACATTTGAACGGAAGAAAATTCTTCATCAACCCATGATTTCAGTTTATCCCAGATACGCATCAAGCTTTCATGGGATATATCAATCACGGTATCTGTATCAATTTGAACGTCGTCACCCGGGGTAAGAAAAGACCGCCCTTTGGCTCTGAACTTGCTTACTACATCAATTACTTTCTGATCGGATACCTGGGCAATTTCTGCAATATGTCGGACGGTGGCAGGATGCCGCGTACCTTTATTGTCTGTTCCTTTTTCAGTAAGGCAACGGAAAACCGCTTTGCAAATGATCTTTCCTTCTTCAGTGAGTTCTTCAAAAGCTTCATTAGCATGCATTGACAATGCATTCTCTA
Source organism: uncultured Bacteroidales bacterium (assembly GCA_964615995.1). Lineage (GTDB taxonomy): Bacteria > Bacteroidota > Bacteroidia > Bacteroidales > UBA10428 > UBA5072. Next base: position 26,862 of record CAZTSR010000011.1, on the reverse strand, counting down.
TTCTTCCTGCTACTTCATAATCACGCATGCGTAAGGGAGCGTTAATCTCGTTGCTGCGTGTCCAGAATTCCCAGGTACGCATCATCACATGCTGCAAAACCGGTAACTGGTCATTTTTATCCTCAATGGCATTGAGCAGATGCTGAAGCAAAAGGGGATCAATCTCAGCTCCGCCAACGGCCAATGGACCTGTAACAGCTTCCTTGAAATCGTCCCGGGTCATCTGCGGTATCAGAAAATTGCTTTTATTAATAAGCCTGGTGAGTTCCTGGAACTGAGAACATTCTCCGATAAAATCCGACCGCATCGTAAGCACTACATAGATAGGCTGATCTTTTTGCCGGATGGCATTTACAAGCATTTTAATGTACGCTTCCGTCTCGTTAACCACAGTAATATCTTTGCGGCTTTCCTTAAAACGAAAGAGTTCTTCAAACTGGTCAAGGATCAACAATATATTTTCGCCCGGATTGAGCTTGATTTGCTTCACTGCGTCGACCAATCCAAAAGAACTTCTGCGAAGGAGCGTATAAATAATTTGTTTATGCAGTGGAAGGTCGGTTTCTTTTTTGCCTGCTATATCGTTATCAGCAATGGCTTCAGCCAGGTTCTCAACCGGACTGTTACCAGGCCGTGTAGTGATAATCCTCCATTTTGAACCGGCATTGGTAATGAAACCTCCATATAATGCCGGAATCAGACCGCAATAAATCAACGATGATTTTCCACTGCCTGAAGCTCCTGTAACTGCCGCAAACCGGTTTTTGGCCAGATAGCTCAATACAATTTCACATTGTCCTTCGCGGCCAAAAAACAGGTGGCTTTCATCCACACTGAATGGACGAAGTCCCGGGAACGGGTTCGCCAGGGTATACGTATTGGTTTTTATATTTCGAATCGGGTTTTCTGTCATTTCTTTACCAGAGAATCTAAAAAATGGTTCACCACATCGGTATTTATTTCTTCATCCCAGTTTACAGGAACATTCTTTAAAAACAGCATGGATTTATCAGCAGTTTTTTGCGTTGAAATAATTTCTATAGCCCTGAAAGACTTATTTTTACCAAAACCGGGTGTTTTTACCAGATCCCGGATTTTGCTGTTCAACCATTCCATGGTGCTATTTCCTTTATATATCAGAACAGCATCTGCACATAACAGATTATTGATATGGCTTGATAATGGGAAAAAGTCCTCCCCGTTACTGTTGTGCAGCAGAACTTCAAAACCTCTTTTGCGCATGATTTCATTATATTCTGCAAATACAGCTTCCGATGATTTTTCATAAATCACATAAAGCTTATTCTTTTCAGCCAGAGGTTTGTTTTTGGGATTTGAAAGATCGGCCAGCCGGGTATTTAAAATGGTTTTGAATACTTCAAAGGGCGTTTCTATAATTTCAGTAAGATATTGTGCTTCATCTCTCTGAAGCCTTTTCAGATAAAGAGATTGTCTTTGATCAGTAGGTTTAATATCGTTGGGTATCCAGATGATCTGATAAGGTTTATGGATTTTATCTTTAGCCGCAATGTAATCTTTTACCGTTTTAATTTGAAAATCGATGGATGACAACTTGGAGTTTTTGATAAAATCACCATACCAGGCTCCCAAAAGATGGATGGTTACAACAGATTCATCCAGGCATTTTTCAATGGCTTGTTTTGCATGCTCAGCATCATCAGGCAATGGCAAGGCTGGCAAAACATGGTATCCCAGATATTGTAATTCCCGTTTGAGCCGGTCGCGATTTTCGGTTTGGTCAAAGGTTGTTTCAGCCAGAAACACGGAGGGCATTGGCGTTTCTGCTTTTTTTTCCGACAAACCTGAAAGATTGTTAAGCACATCGGAGATATCATAAGCTAAATCTACAAGTTTCGACCAGAATTTCTCATTGGGGTTGTCTTTGACAACCGTTTCAAATGTGACGGGCTTTTTGTTATATCTGTTTATTTCATAAAAATCGTAGCTCAACTCGTTTTTTAAAAAGGCAGGTTGTTCATTGGCAGTTAAGGGTTGGGTATAAACCTTAAATATCCGGTGTTGTTTTTTGGATGTGCCATTTTCGCGTTCAATCCATTCATACATGTCCTCTAATTCTTTCATGTATGTTTTGGATTTTACATATTCAGGTGAAAGGATGACTATGTAAACACCGGTTTTAGAATAAACACTGCCGGGATTATCACCCAGAACAGACTGCCTCACGCGCAAATCGTCATGCAGAAGAATGACTGGTTGCTTTTCTCCAATCCGGTTCATTAAGACACTGAAATATTCACAAAATTTTGCTGTCCAGGCAGCAGTTACCTGGTTTTCATTGCCGGATGACGGAGCAAATGCTATAAATATGTCTTGTTCAAAACTCATTCTTCTTATGATTCTTCAATAATTTCAAGAACAGCATCTCTAAATTCAATGTGATCGAACATCAGTGCGTTAAGAACTTCCTGTTCAAGACTGTAAAATTTCAGATCAGTAAGTGCCTTAAGCAAATAAGTGTTATCCTCTACCAAAATATCGCTGTAAATTATATCATTTTTCACAAAGGTAGATACTTTGCCTGAAGAAATATTGATTTGGGCCATACCATCGATGATAATCATAAATGCAAAGTGTACATCTTCACGTTTTATCAGAAATTCTTCATCGGCCTTCATCTGATGAACCACCAGGGCTCTTGATATCTCAATAAGAATATCTTCTGAGATATTCCTGAGCAGTTCGCAGCATCTTATAAAATGAATACGGTCGAGTAATAAGAAGGGTATTCCATCGTGGATTTTACTTAATGACAACTTAATGTCATTAACTTTTTCCCTGGGAAGGCGGTCGTATACCGAATCAAGCATTTCCGGCTGAAGCGAGTGAACCACAAAGGCCGCTGTTTCCATAATTAACATGTTTGGATGAAATATACTGGAAATCACCTCTTGTCCGGGTTGTTTTGAGTTAAGCTTTAGTATACTGTATAGGGCGCAAGCCTTTACATACAGGGATATCTGATTAAAGTCCCTCGTAATAATGTCCTGTATCAGATTTTCAGGGTCTTCTTTTATGCCCTGGAAAAAATACTGTAATTGTTTAAACCGGTCATTTACCGGAATGTTTTCAACCACAGGGAAAAACACCTGCTTGATTTCTTCATTTACAATCTGGTCAAGCAGTTCAATGGCAAAACTGATATCCGTATCATTCCCCTCATTCAGCATTTGCTTGATATTCCCGATTGATGTAGAATTATATGCAAGCGAAAGCAGGTTGTAAAGAGTTTCATAATTGTCGGATAGTTCCTCGGACAAGGCCTCCTGAAGCATTTCAAAATGAGGATTGTTTTTAATACTTGCATAGGCTCCGAAATTCCATGACATAACATTGATGAGGCGCACAATGTCATTTAGAATACGGTTTATGTTGGCGGGAGATGATTGAAATTTGGCCTCTTTAAGAGCAAGCATCGACTGACGGGAAACAGCACGATTCTGGTTTTCAATTTTTGCAAGCAGGGCATCAATAGCTGTTTGGGTTCCGATTTTTCCGTAAATTCTTACAATTCTCAGGAGCAGAATATCTTCCACGTCGGGCAAAAGAAAACACTCTTCCATGAACGGAATAGCGGGTTCCCCAATTTTCACCAAGGCTTCAAAGGCATAAGGATAGTAAACAGAAGTGGTAAGAAATCCGATTAAAACATGACTGTGATTTGAGTTCCCCAGTCGCGCCATGGCCTTAATCGAAGCCAGTTTTACCTCGGGCTCAAAATCGCGTGATAACTGAAGCAGATAGGGAGCATACCCCTTAATATCACTATTTCCGATGATTTCAGCAGCCAATATCCTGTCGGTAAGTGTATTTGAATTTACCAGATTTTCAAGTGCCATTTTTGTACTGCCGGCATTGATCTTAATTTCAAAACGATTGATGATCTTTGACAGGCTGCCATTTTGCTGCTTAAGATCTGATATTTGAAGCTCTTTCAGATTAGGCAGAAAACTAAATAATGCATTGCTATCAATGCGTTCAAGCAGGTATTTTTTGAGTGGAACGGATTCCGTTTTAAGCAACGATGCCAGGTGTTTCTGATGAGTCAATGGTTCAAGCCTTTCAATAACAGATAATGTATTGATGGATTTATAGGGATCATTGTTGTTAATGAGCGCATGTGATTTTTCATCAATATTCTGGGTGTCCTGACGGATTGTCCTTTTACTTGCCCGAAGTCTTCGAATGTATTCACGGAGTGCGTCCTGATATGCTTTTACCAGAAAAATGCCTAATGGAAACCATATCAGGGTCAAAACCAGAATCATTAAATTTATATGCAAACTTCGGTTCAGATTCATAAACATAAAGCCGCTGATCAGCAACCCTGCAATTACAAGTGATACCATCCGGAAGGAACCCTCCAGCCTGGGTTTGATGGAGGTTAAAAATCTCAGATCAAGGGTTCTGTAGAGTACACGTAACGAAGGGATTTCAATGGCGTCAAATGTGGTTTCATAACCGATTTTCATCATGGCAACCATCAGAAATCCGAAAGAAAACCTTGCTATGGCATTCGATTGTCCGACCAGCAAGTCAACAATCAGGGCAGCGACAGATGCCAGAATCATCACCACAGGAACAATGACCAAACTATAGGGAGAATCGTATGCATAAAGAATTTTCCGAACTAATAACCGCTCAACGCTGAACACGAAAAAAAACATAGTTCCGGTGAAAAAGCCAAAAAACTTTGCCAGTCCTATGGTGTCGGGGTAATTTAACCGCGTTTCGCGTACAAAATGAAAATGGATGATAAAACCAATCAATGCGGAAAGCACCACAAAACCCAGCAGTAATAAAGTATAACGTGTATAAAAAAGCTCATAGAACCGGGAGCGCAAAGGTGCAACCCTTTTACTCTGAACGTGTTTAAAAGATGCCTTCTTCCTGAACCGGTTCAGTATCATATAAACCAGGATAGCTGTAAAGATAAGTATGGCATCTAATGCCAAAATATACAATATGTCCCATGAAATGAAAAGGGCGAGTACTAACAAATAGCCCGATCCGATGATTCCTGCAACAAAGGCGGCGCGTGTGATGGGATTAAAACGTCTGTGCTGATAAGGGGTGAATACATGAAGTGTGAATCTCCGGAAAAACACTGCGATGAAAAAAGTAAACGGCATGCACAGGGTAAAAGGCAGCATCAATGAAAGACCGAATACGCGAACCCCGATCAGATAATCATGGAAAAAGAATAAAGAGACGCAAATTACAGCAATAACAAAAAGGAACAGAAAAGAAACCCTGCGGAAGCCCATCCGGCTGCTCAAGGCACCATATGCAGAAAAGAATCCGGCTCCAAAAATCCCGGATATGATAAATGCCTGGGGAAGTTGTTCAGGTTTCCAGGATTGCAAAAACAGCACATGTGCACCAATGGAAAACAGAGAAAAAAAGGCACCCAGCAGCAATGCAAGAATAGATACCAGAAGTACCAAAGTTACTTCCTGACGGTTGTAAAAGGGAACCCCCAAGAAAGATTTTTTCATGCTTGCTTTTGATTATTTTTGGGTGTTAATAAAGCAAAATAAAACCTTAGAAATGCAAAAGTACTAAATTATTGAGATATACGAACGAATTTACACGTACGATCCAAATTGATTGACGGAAGCATCTTTGAGAAATGATTGAATTGTGCTTTATTGCTCTTATTAATTGCCTTTTTATTTCTACTTTTAAGCGCATAATTATCTAAAAATTCTAACGTTATGGCACTTGATATTTCAGGAAAAGTGGTTCTCGTGTTACCGGAGCAGACCGGAACCGGAAAAAACGGACAATGGATGAAACAGGATTTCATCATTGAAACACAGGAACAATACCCGCGTAAAGTGTGTTTTTCTGCATGGGGAGACAAAACTGCGGTTGTCAAATCGCTTAAGCCTGGTGTTATGGTAAATGTTTCGTTTAATGCCGAATCCCGTGAATTCAATGGCAAATGGTATACCGATCTCAAGGCATGGAAAATTGATCTGTCATCTGGTTCTGAACAGGAAGTACCGCCACCGGCACAGTTTGATATACTTGAACCTCTAGGTTCTTCGGGGGATGATGAGCCCAATGATTTACCCTTTTAACATCCGGATTACTTCATCCATATCCGGATTTTCTTCATCAATAATGTAATGGGCCCGGAGATAATGATGTTCACATCTTTGTCTCAGGTCTGAGATATATTGTTCAAGTTCGTCTTCATTCTTTCCCTTGACAATCGGACGATCATGTAACGCTTTTTTCAGGCGTTCCACAAGCAATTTGTTATCCCTCTTCAGGTAAATCACCTTTCCGCATTTTTCCATCAAAGACATGCTGTCGCAATTGCAGGGGACCCCTCCGCCGGTTGCAACCACAAGATTCTTTCTTTTTACCACTTCTTTTAACGCCTTCCACTCCATATGGCGGAATTTTTCTTCACCGGCTTTCACATAAATATTGGGAATGGTATCGCCCTCTTTTTCCTCAATATATTCATCCAGATCTGTAAATTCCAGATTCAATCTTTCAGCCAATTTCCTGCCAAAAGTGGTTTTCCCGCTGTTCTTATATCCGATGATGAAGTAGATCATTAAAAATATATCTTTGCAGCAAATTTACATTATAAAATGATTCAGCACGATTTAAGCGAACAGGAGCTGATCAGAAGACAGGCTCTTGATGAACTCCGAAACCTGGGAATTGATCCCTATCCGGCAGCAATGTATCCGGTTAATACCACTACCCGTCAGATTATTTCAGGATTTAAAGGAGAGGAAGGTAATTTTCAAAATGTTGCTCTTGCCGGACGGCTTATGAGCAAGCGGATCATGGGCAGTGCTTCATTTGCTGAAATCCAGGATGAACATGGAAGAATTCAGATTTATCTGCGCCGGGACGATCTCTGTCCGGATGAAGACAAAACTATATACAATACTATTTTTAAAAAACTTTTGGATATCGGCGATTTCATTGGTGTAAAAGGGTTTGTTTTTATTACACAGATGGGCGAAATTTCGATCCATGTCCAGGAATTTACCCTTTTGGGAAAATCACTGAAACCCCTTCCGATTGTGAAGGAAAAGGACGGAACGGTTTATGACGCGGTCACCGATCCTGAATTCCGGTACAGACAAAGATATGTCGATCTGGTTGTGAATCCCGGAGTCCGGGAAGTCTTCATCAAGCGGTCCAGAATTATTAATTCCCTGAGGGACCTATATAATTCAAGAGGTTATCTGGAAGTTGAGACACCGGTTTTACAGCCCATCCCCGGAGGAGCTGCAGCACGTCCGTTTATTACCCATCATAACTCCCTTGATATACCCTTATATCTGCGCATTGCCAACGAACTTTACCTTAAACGACTTTTGGTAGGGGGTTACGAGGGCGTTTACGAATTTGCGAAGGACTTCAGAAATGAAGGAATGGACCGCACACACAATCCTGAATTTACGGTACTCGAAATCTATATCGCCTGGAAAGATTATTTATGGATGATGGATTTTGTAGAGGAAATGCTTGAAAAGGTTGCTCTTGATCTTCATGGTACAACAAAAGTTCCGTACAATAACACAGTAATCGACTTTAAACGCCCGTTTAAACGGCTTACCATGGCTGAAGCAATCCGCCAGTATGCCAACATCGATATCACCTCAATGGATGAAAAGCAGTTAGCAGACGCATGCCGCTCCATGGGTATTGAAACCGACAGCACCATGGGTAAAGGAAAGCTGATTGATGAGATTTTCGGAGAAAAAGTGGAGCCGCATCTGGTACAGCCTACATTTATCATGGATTACCCGGTTGAAATGTCTCCTCTGTGCAAAAAACACAGAAATGACCCGGGACTGACTGAGCGTTTTGAGTTGATTGTAAATTCAAAGGAATTATGCAACGCCTATTCTGAGCTGAATGACCCTATTGACCAGCGTGAACGGTTTCAGGATCAGCTGAAGCTATCGGAAAAAGGGGATGATGAGGCTATGTTTATTGATCAGGACTTTTTGCGGGCACTTGAATATGGAATGCCTCCTGCATCAGGATTGGGAATCGGAATCGACCGGCTTACCATGATCATGACCAATCAGCCCAGTATACAGGATGTGCTTTTCTTTCCGCAGATGAAACCGGAGAAAGCAATTGCTATTAAGGAAGATGAAGCTGAAAAGTACCTTGCCCTTGGAATACCTGCAGAATGGGCCGACATCATTAAGAAATTAGGATACATTACCATCGAAAAACTTAAGGAGGTCAAATCCGGCAAACTATCCAACGACCTGAACGGCTTTAATAAAAAGAATAAGCTGGGACTCAAGGGAATCAGTCCTCAGGAAGCCGAAGAATGGTTAGGCAAAATTTAATTATAAACAGGCTAATTCCATCAGGTTCAATTCAAATCGTTCTGTAATCCGCTACAGGCTGTTATTTTCGTGTTGAAAAAGAAATGGAGCGGGGAATTTTCTTTATGTTAATTTTGATGTCAAATTGATGACGGGTATGACTACTGCCAATTATTCCGAAGATACCATCCGCACACTTGACTGGAAAGAGCACATCCGGAAGCGTCCCGGCATGTATATCGGAAAGCTGGGTGATGGTTCATCCCAGGACGATGGAATCTATGTATTGCTGAAAGAAGTACTGGATAATGCCATTGATGAGTACATGATGGGTTATGGGAAGACCATTGAAATTACCATTAACGAAAATATTGTAAAAGTAAGGGATTACGGAAGAGGCATTCCGTTGGGTAAGGTGCTGGATGTTGCATCCAAAATGAACACAGGTGCAAAATACGATTCCAGGGTCTTTAAGAAATCGGTTGGATTGAATGGCGTGGGTATCAAAGCCGTGAATGCGCTTTCATCATTTTTTGAAATTAGATCCTTTCGCGAAGGCAAAGTAAAAGCCATCAGCTTTTCTGAAGGCAATATACAAACAGACCATCCTGAAATCACGGAAGATGCCAAAAACGGAACCCTGGTTTCTTTCCTCCCTGATCCCAAGATGTTTGGACACTTCAGGTTTTTGGATGATTATGTGGAAGCCATGATTAAGAATTATGTGTACCTGAATTCAGGCCTTACCATATATCTCAATGGAACTGCTTATTATTCAAAAGAAGGACTGGTAGATTTGTTGCGCGAGAACGTGAATGGCGACGGTTTGTATCCGATTATCCAGATTAAGGACGAGGATATTGAACTGGCCATGACACATGGAAGTCAATATGGTGAGATATATTACGCTTTTGTAAACGGACAGCACACCACACAAGGCGGAACGCACCTGGCTGCTTTCAAGGAAGCCCTGGTAAAAACCATCCGTGAATTTTACAAAAAGGATTTTGATCCTTCTGATATCCGGACTTCCATTATTGCTGCCCTGAGCATCAAAGTAGAAGAACCTGTATTTGAATCACAAACCAAAACAAAGCTGGGCTCACGTGAAATGACGCCCGACGGCATATCCATTAGGAATTACATTACTGATTTTCTTAAAAAACATCTCGACAATTATCTTCATAAGCATTCAGAAACCGCAGATATCCTGCTGAAGAAAATTATTGAATCGGAAAAAGAACGGAAAGCCATATCGGGAATTCAAAAGCTGGCACGTGAGCGGGCAAAAAAATCAAGTCTGCATAACCGCAAACTCCGCGACTGCAAAATTCATCTGACAGACAACCATGAGCGCCGGCTTGAATCCACACTTTTCATTACTGAGGGTGACTCTGCCAGTGGTTCCATTACCACTACCCGGGATGTGGCTACACAAGCGGTATTTAGTCTGAAGGGAAAGCCTCTGAATGTATTCGGACTGACGAAAAAAATTGTATACGAAAACGAGGAATTCAACCTTCTTCAGGCTGCTTTGGATATAGAAGACGGATTGGATAACCTTCGGTATAACAACATTGTGATCGCCACAGATGCCGATGTAGACGGTATGCACATCCGGTTGCTTATGATGACGTTTTTCCTCCAGTTTTTTCCGGATCTGGTAAGACAGGGGCATCTCTATATTTTGCAAACACCACTGTTCCGTGTTAGAAATAAGAAACTGACCTTCTACTGTTACAGTGATGAGGAAAAGGAAACAGCTTTGAAGAAAGTGGGCGCAAACCCGGAAATCACCCGGTTTAAAGGCCTGGGAGAAATTTCGCCATCTGAGTTTGGCCATTTTATTGGCAAAGATATCAGGCTCGAGCCTGTTCGTGTGAAAAAAGGCGATCATGTTCAGGACATCCTTCCTTTTTTCATGGGAAAAAATACCCCGGAGCGGCAGGACTTTATTATTGAAAACCTGCGCGTTGAGGCAGATTTGCTGGAGACAGCATAACACTTTTATTGATTGTGAATGGCATCTGACGATTTTGATATAACAGAAGAATTTGAAGAGGACAGACAGGGAGCAGAAGAACTTCCTGAAGGCGATCCGGGATCTGATGAGCGTGCGCTTACACCCACACACGTTACAGAACTGGCGGGAAAGTATAAGGACTGGTTTTTGGATTATGCTTCGTATGTAATCCTGGAACGTGCCGTTCCCTATATTCATGATGGATTAAAGCCTGTTCAGCGCAGAATTCTGCATGCCATGCGGCAGATAGAGGACGGGCGTTTCAATAAGGTGGCCAATATCATCGGGCAGACCATGCAATACCATCCCCATGGAGATGCCTCTATTGGTGATGCGCTGGTCCAACTCGGACAAAAAGGATTACTGATCGACACCCAGGGAAACTGGGGCAATATATATACCGGTGACGGTGCTGCGGCTGCCAGATATATCGAAGCGCGGCTTACCAAATTTGCCCTTGAAGTCATCTTTAATCCCCGTACCACCGCTTGGAAACTTTCTTATGACGGCAGAAATAAAGAGCCCATTACATTGCCCGTAAAATTTCCACTGCTGCTGGCACAAGGTGTGGAAGGAATTGCGGTAGGTCTTGCATCAAAAATATTACCACACAACTTTAATGAGCTTATTGATGCCTCCATTGCACATCTTCAGGGCAAACCTTTTGAGCTTTATCCTGATTTTCCTACCGGAGGATATATCGATGTTTCCAGGTATAATGATGGCTTGCGGGGCGGAGCAGTCCGTATCCGTGCCAAAATTTCCAAGCTGGAAAAAAAGGCACTGGTCATCAATGAGCTGCCTTTTAGTCAGACCACCACTTCGCTGATCGACTCCATTTTAAAGGCCAATGAAAAAGGCAAGATCAAAATCCGGAAGATCGATGATAATACAGCCGGGTCTGTTGAAATTATCATTCACCTGCTGCCCGGAACGGATCCTGATATCACCATTGATGCCCTGTATGCATTTACAGATTGTGAAATTCCCATATCTCCCAATTCATGCATCATTCGTGATGATAAGCCGTATTTTATCGGCGTCACAGAGATTCTGAAAGTATCTGTAGAGAATACCATCGCGCTTCTTACCATGGAGCTGAACATCAGACTGGAAGACCTGGAAGGACAATGGCACTATGCGTCACTGGAGAAGATTTTTATTGAAAATGAGCTTTATGAGCCTATTAAAGAATGTAAAACCGAAGAGGCGATTCTTGAAACCATTGATAAAGGGCTTGAACCATATAAATCATTGCTGCGCAGGGCCGTTGTGCATGAAGATCTGGTAAAACTTTCTTTAATACCCATTAAACGCATCTCAAAATTCAGTGCCTTTAAATCGGATGAGTTCATCAAAGCGACTGAAGCAGAGATGGAATCGGTTAAAAACGATCTGGCACATATTATTCCCTACACCATTAATTATTACAAGCAGATTAAAAAGAAATACGGTGCAGGAAAGGACAGAAAGACTGAAATTCGTGAATTTGAAGTAATTCAGGCTACTGAAGTTGCTGTAGCCAATGAGAAGTTTTATATCAACCGGTCAGAAGGCTTTATTGGGACCGGTTTGAAAAAGGATGAGTATATCTGCGATTGCTCTGATATTGACGATATCCTCATCATCCGGAAAAACGCTAAATACCTGATTACAAAGGTTACAGATAAGCAATTTGTAGGAAAGGACATTGAGTATGCCGGTGTATTCAAGAAAAATGACGAGCGTACCATTTATAACATAGTTTACCGGGATGGAGAAACCGGCATCAATTATATTAAACGGTGTTCCATAACCGGATTGATGCGGGATAAAGAATACGATTTGTCGAAAGGAGCTGATTCGCGGATTCTATATTTATCCGTAAATCCGAACGGGGAGGCAGAAACCATAAAGGTTACGCTGAAACCGAGGCCCAGGGTGAAAAATCTGGTCTTCGATGTGGAATTCGGAAACACCGATATCAAAGGTCGGAATTCCATTGGTAATATTCTTACCCGTTATCCCATTCATAAAATTGAATTGAAGGAAAAGGGCGGTTCTACGCTGGGGGGTAAAAAGATCTGGTGGGATCCGGCAGTTATGCGACTCAATGACGACGGAAAAGGGGAGTATCTGGGCGAATTTTCAGGAAAAGATAAAATATTGGCGATGACACGTTCCGGCATTTTTTATTTGTCGGGATATGAACTCACCACGCATTTTGAAGAAGATGTGCTGCTGATTCGGAAATTTGACCCTGCCGCTGTTTTCACGGCAGTATATTTTGACGGTGATCAGAAATATACCTACATCAAGCGATTTCAGGCAGAGTCTACAGAAAAACCATCACGGTTTTTCGAAGAGCATCCGCGATCGAAATTCATGCACATTTCTGAAAACGACTACCCCAGGCTGGAAGTAAAATTTGGCGGGAGCTATAAAAAAAGAATTCCCGAGATCATTGACGCTGCAGAATTTATTGCAGTTAAGAGCTATAAAGCAAGGGGAAGGCGATTAAGCTCATATGAAGTTGCCACTGTTACTGAGCTTGAGCCGCTCCGGTTTAAAGAGTCCCCACAGGAGCCTCAAAATCCTGAGCCGGAAATTCAAAATACCGGTTTGGAAGAAGATGAAGACAAACCTACACTTCCTGAAGGCGGGGACAAAGGTGAGCAGATGTCCTTATTTTAATAAATGCACCTGCCAGAAACCGATTTGCATTTAACCCCCTCATGTATTATCTTCGTCCCTTTTGGACGCAAATTGACATACGGTGAAACTGAAATCAACTCAATCATCACTGCGTGGTGAAATTCATATCCCCGCCTCAAAATCCCACACCATACGCGCTATAGCTATCGCCGCTGTTGCAGAAGGCAGCTCTTCACTGATTAACCCCCTGATGTCTGAAGATGCCAAATCCGCCATATTAGGCGCCAAAGAAATGGGCGCATCTGTCAGGTTAGGTAAGAACTGGTCTATTAAAGGTATCGGAGGTGCACCAGGCTTGAGCTGTAAAAAAATTGATGTAGGCAATTCAGGCACCTCGCTGCGTATTCTTACTGCATTATGTGCTTTAAGCAGCCACCCCGTGTCGTTTGACGGAGATCATTCGATTCAGCAGCGCCCCATGATGCCTCTGCTCAATGCATTGGAAAACCTGGGTATTACGTTGGTGAACTCTGCAAACGGGAAATGTCCCTTTACCATAAAAGGTCCCCTGGTTGGAGGGACAACAGCCGTTAGCGGAGTCAGTTCACAGTTTCTTACTGCGCTGTTAATTGCTGCACCATTGGCTCCTCAGGATACTGAAATCACTGTAGAGCAATTAAATGAAAAACCTTATGTTGAGATCACACTCGACTGGCTTCGGAAGATGAACATCAGGTTTGAGCATAAAGGCCTTGAATGGTTTAAAATATATGGTAATCAAAAATATACAGGATTTAAGAGGCAGATTCCTGCTGATTTTTCATCTGCTACTTTTCCACTTTGTGCTGCTGGTATTACAAACTCCGAGGTTTTAATCAAGGGGTTGGATTTTGAAGATCATCAGGGAGACAAAGCTGTATTCGAATATTTCAGGATGATGGGAATGGAAATCAGGCATTTGCCACATGGCGTGCTGGTAAGTAGCCGCGGTCTGCAAGGAATCGATATTGATATGAACGCTACCCCCGATGCATTACCTGCGATGGCCGTTGCAGGATGTTATGCCAGGGGCACCACCAGGTTGCTGAATGTTCCTCAGGCTCGGATAAAAGAATGCGATCGCATAGCGGCTATGGCTAAAGAATTGACCAAAATGGGAGCCCGTATTGAAGAATTACCTGATGGCCTGATTATTCATCAAAGCAACTTAAACGGTGCGGAAGTAAACGGATATCATGACCACCGGCTTGTAATGGCATTGTCCATTGCAGGTTTGGGAGCATCAGGTAATACTGTTGTTGATACAGCTGAGTCTGCAGCGGTTACATTTCCGACCTTTGTTGAAGACATGAAAATGATGGGTGCTGATTTTATGATGATTTAAAACCGGAACAATCTAAACTAAATAACTATGCTGGGATGTACTTATGGTAATTTATTCCGGGCCACTGTTGCCGGTGGTTCCTATCAGGAAGGACTTTCAATTAACATTCAGGGTGTTCCGCCCGGATACTATTTTTCTGAAGAAGAGATCTATGTAGAACTTATGCTGCGTAAACCCGGTCAGGGAGAGCTTACCTCTCCACGGCGCGAAGCAGATGTTCCCATTATTTTCAGTGGCGTAAATGCAGCAGATACCATGCCTGGCTTTAAGAATGCCGGATATACTAATGGCACTCCCCTGGTGATTCTGATTCCAAATGTCGACCGTCATCTGGAACATATCGAACAATATCAGTCGACTAACCGCACACCACGCCCCGGTCATGCATCATATGCCTCATACATGAAATATGGTTCATGGGATGATTCCATCGGAGCAGGATTCTTCAGCGGTCGTTATACTTCATCCATAGTTGCTGCCGGCTGTATTGCAAAGAAAATACTCAAAGATCACGGTATTGAGGTGGTTTCATTTGTAAGGGAAGCTGCCGGTATCCGGATGAAAGATATGCCTGTTGCTGAAATTAAGAAGAAAGCTCAGGCTTATCGTGCAGTACGGAAGTTATATGATCCGATTTATCTCGAATTGTTCGCTTCGGGGAAAATGAAATCCTCCATGCGTTTTTTTGAGAAGGCTGCCATTCTTGCAGAACTTGAAACACGGATTCCGGATATCAAAAGACCGGTTTATAATGAGGATGATGTAAGAAAGAAATACGATATCAACCCGAAATTATTCTGTCCTGATGCGGATGTTGCCGATGCCATGTATAATGAAATACTGCGCATCATGCAGGATGGAGATTCATCCGGAGGTATTGTGGAAGTTGTAGTAACAGGAGTTCCGGCGGGAATGGGAGAGCCTGTGTTTAACAAACTGGATGGCGAGTTGGGCCGTCTGATGAGTATTGGTACCGTTAAGGCTGTTGAAATCGGATGCGGTATGGAAGCTGCAACAATGACCGGCAGCCAGTGTAACGATGCCATGCGGGTTAAGGATGGTAAAGTTGAGTTCACTTCAAACCATGCCGGAGGAATAACAGGTGGTTTGACAACGGGACAGGACATTGTTGCCCGTGTGGCAGTAAAACCAACCCCTACTATTGCAAAGCCCCAGCTTACAATTGACAAGGTAAGCCTGGAGAATAAAGAGCTTGCTGCAGTAACCCGACGCGATCCTACCATCGTTGCCCGTATGTGGCCGGTTGTGGAAGCTTATACCGCATTAATCATCCTGGATGCCTATATGATGCACATTGGTTACCAGGCTATGAAACCCAAAGCATAACTAATCATTTAAAAACATGAAACAGATCCGTAAAATGAAGATTTGGATGCTTTTTGCAGCATTCACAATGTTTTTTGTGTCAACTGCCCATGCGAATGTGACACTTCCATACATTTTATCAGAAAATATGGTTCTTCAGCGGGATATCCCGGTTAATATCTGGGGTTGGGCCAATTCTGGCGAGAAGGTTACAGTATCCATCAACGGTCAGAAATTTTCAGCCCGTGCTGACCAGAATGGTGCATGGAAAGTGAAACTGAAACCCATGGCCGCAGGCGGACCATTTGAACTGGTAGTAAAGGGAAAAAATACCATCATTCTGAAGAATATTATGGTTGGAGATGTATGGGTTTGCGGTGGTCAGTCGAATATGGAATTTCCGTTGATACGTTCACGGAATTGGGAAACCGATAAAAATACCGCCGATCGCCCGAACATCCGGTTGTTCTCTGTCCCCAGGAAAATGTCCCTGAAACCATTGGATAATACACAGAAGGCAAGCTGGGAAGTTTGCAATGAAAACACTGCCTCCGGTTTTTCTGCCATTGGATACTATTTTGGCAAAAACCTGTCAGAGAAGTTGAATATTCCTATTGGTCTGATTAACAGCAATTGGGGCGGGACTGATATTGAAACATGGATGAGTCTTGAAAAGTTATATGAAGATGAAGATTTCAGGGTGAAAATTGATAAAATGCGTACCAGCAATCTGGAGCAGCTTCAAAAAGAGGGGGATGAAAATCTCAAAAAATGGCAGGATGCCGTTACCCTTAAAGATCCGGGGATGATCAACAAATGGTATGCAGATGCGGATGTGACAGGTTGGAATACCATGAAACTTCCCCAAATATGGGAGGGCGCAGGCCATCCGGATATGGACGGCGTTGTTTGGTTTAAAAAGGATTTTCAGGTATCAGCTGCTGATGCTGGCAAGGAAATAACCATTGCAATTGGCCCGGTGGATGACAGTGATGATACCTATGTAAATGGTAAGCTGATCGGTAAAACCGAGGGCCGCTATGATTTGCCCCGTGTATATAAAGTACCCGCCGGTGTCACAAGAGAAGGTACGAATACCATTGCCGTAAAAGTTACGGATAATGGAGGTGGCGGAGGGATTTGGGGTACAGACAAACAGATGTATACCGAATTGAATGGGGTTAAAACCAGTCTTGCCGGTGATTGGCGTTACAAAGTAGCTGTTGACCTGCCTGTGCCTCAGGCCACTTCGGGTCCAAACAGTTATCCCTCATTTCTTTATAATGGAATGATTCATCCGATTATAAATTATCCTATTAAAGGCGTAATTTGGTATCAGGGCGAAAACAATGCCGGCAACTATATAAAATACAGGAATCTGTTTCCTTCGATGATAAAAGACTGGAGAGCCAAATGGAATATCGGAGATTTTGCCTTCCTGTTTGTACAGCTGGCTAATTTCATGGAAGTTTCTTCTACACCTCAGGAAAGCTCATGGGCAGGATTACGCGAGGCGCAAACCATGACCTTATCGGTACCTGAAACAGGTATGGCTGTTATAATTGATATCGGAGATGCTGCAGATATTCATCCGCGCAATAAGGATGATGTTGGCTACCGCCTTTATTTATCTGCTTTAAAGGTAGCTCATGATCAAAATATTGTTTATTCAGGCCCTCTTTACAAATCAATGAAGGTTGAAGGAAACAGGATTGTTCTTGAATTCGACCAGATTGGCTCAGGTTTAATGGCTAAAGATAAATATGGATATCTGAAGGCTTTTGCTATTGCCGGTGCTGATCGTAAATTTGTATGGGCTAAGGCCGTAATTACTGCTGATAACAAGGTATTGGTATACAGTGATGCTGTTCAGAACCCTGTAGCTGTAAGGTATGCCTGGGCCAACAATCCCGATGATGCCAACCTTTACAATATGGAAGGTTTGCCTGCATCTCCTTTCAGAACAGATCAGTGGTAAAGACTTTCAAATCAGGCACAGTTGTCTCCAAAGATGGGCTGTGCCTGATAAACATTTGATAATCACCGATACATCTCTGGATAAAATTCATTAACTTACCAAGCTTAAAAAACCTGATGCTATGATAAAGGAACGGTTTATTGGTTATGTTGAAGAGAGCATAAAAAAGAACTGGAACCTCCCTGCAATTTCCGATTATAATGGTGAAAAATTAACCTACGCAGATATTGGCAATCACATTCTGAAATTCCACTTGTTGTTTGAAAGGATGGGCATCAAAAAGGGTGATAAAATTGCCCTGGTCGGCAAGAATTCTGCCCGCTGGTGTTGTATTTATCTTTCAGCTGTCAGTTATGGTGCGGTAATTGTTCCCATACTTCCCGATTTTAAACCGGATGATGTTCAATCGATTATCAACCATTCTGATTCCATCTTGTTATTTTGTTCCGATGCAATATTTAGCAATTTGGATCCGGACAAGTTGCCGGCAATTAAGGCCATTATTTCCATCAGTACTTTTGAAATATTTCATAGCAACACAGAGGATATCCCGCGATTGGTGGAACATATTGATGCAGAATTCGTGAAGAATTATCCTCTGGGATTAATAGCCGGCAAATTTGAACTCCCCGACATCGGAAACGACGAATTGGCTGTTATCAGCTATACCTCGGGCACAACCGGATTCTCAAAAGGAGTGATGTTATTGCATAACAGTCTGGCTGCCAATGTGAGGTATGCTCAAAATAATATGCCCCTTGTTCCGGGTGATCCTATAGTTTCATTCCTCCCCCTGGCTCACTCCTATGGATGTGCTTTTGAGTTCCTGTTTCCGTTTTCCATCGGTTGTCATATTACCGTATTAACAAAAACACCCTCACCACAAATCGTTACCCAGGCATTTCAGGAAGTCCGGCCAAGACTGATCTTATCTGTACCCCTTGTTATTGAAAAAATTTATAAAACAAAAATATTGCCTATCATTGGTAAGTTCCCGGTCAATGTTCTGTTAAAAATTCCTCTGGTAAACAAATTGCTGTACAAGAAAATCCGTAAAACGCTGGTTGAGGTTTTTGGAGGAAATTTTGCAGAAATCGTTATCGGTGGTGCAGCATTTAACCCTGAAGCAGAGCGGTTTTTCAAAAAACTTAAGTTTCCGTTTGCTGTTGGGTATGGAATGACAGAATGCGGACCATTGATCTGTTATGCTCCCTGGACTGTTAATAAAGGTGGAGCCTCCGGACGCAAAGTAGATACATTGGAAGTTATTATTGACTCCCCTGATCCAACAAAGATCGTTGGAGAGATCGTTCTTAAGGGCGAAAATGCCATGATCGGATATTATAAGAATCCGGAAGCAACCAGTGAAATTATTGATAAAGACGGATGGCTGCATACCGGCGATCTTGGATTAATTGACAAAGATGGATTCATATACATTAAAGGGCGCTCTAAGAGCTTGATTCTGGGCTCAAACGGCAAAAACATCTATCCCGAAGAAATTGAGGCAAAAATCAATAATAAACGTTATGTAAATGAATCGCTGGTTGTATACAGGGACGAAAAGCTGGTTGCTTTGATATACCCCGATACGGAAAAATTAACAAATGATCACATCAGCGAAGATACTTATACAGAAATCCTGGATCATTACCGGAAAGAAGTAAATGCAGGGTTGCCTAAATTTATGAATGTTGCAAAATTTGAACTGCATACCGAAGAATTTGTTAAGACACCCAAACGCAGCATCAAACGATACCTTTACAATTAACAATTAGTAATGAACAATTAACAATAGCCGGGGCAATGAACAATTGGTAATGCGTAATGAGCAATTCTCATTACGCATTGCTCATTGTACATTGTACATTGTACATTGCCCATTGTTAATTCTCTAAGTCACTTGTCACTCGTCACCTGTCACTGTTCTCGTCCCTCGTCCCTTGTCCCTATTCCCCTATTGTTCATTGTTCATTACTAATTGTACATTGTTCATTGTCCGACCTCATCACCTCTTCACTTCATCACCTCATCACAGCATTTTGAATATTGAATGATTTTCGTTATTTTTAATGGAACATCCAATCTGACTAATTCATGGTCCAACCGTTATGGCAAAAAATTGGAGATAGGGAATATCTCCTGGGAGAAAATCGCATTCAAATACTGGAAGATTCCATTGTATATGTTGAAGTTGTAGGTGAACAAACCGACGAACATGCAGAACTCATTAGGAAGAATGTTCATATTATTGCTCAATCTCTTCCCGGAAAAATGCGTCAGCTGATCAATCTGAACAATTCTGGCAAAAGTTCACCCAAATGCCGGGAGTTATTTAAGCAATTAAATGAGGAAAATATCAGTGATAGAGTAGCAGTATTCGGGATGCATCCTGTTGCAAGGGTTCTCGCCATTTTCGTTACCGGAGTCACCCAGCAAAAGCACGTAAGGTTTTTTACCAATAAAGAGGAAGCTTTAAACTGGCTTCGTCAGTGCGATTGAGTTTGAGCGAAGGCATCAGGATTTCGTTTTCCGCGTGCAAGACTTGCGAAAACGCCCAGTAAGCATAGTACGGCAAAAACGGTGAAAATCACCTTAACACTGTCCATAAATCCAGCGGTATTCCCCGAATGAATGGGCTCATTTCCAATAAAAATATGGATGGCCATAGCTGCAATTGCCATACTGAACATTTGTCCCGTAAGCCTCATTGTGCCAAGCGTTGCTGAAGCTGTTCCCAGGTATTTCGTAGAAACAGAACTCATAACTGCATGGGTATTCGGTGAAGAAAACAAACCAAATCCCAATCCCAGTATGAAAAGGGTTCCAATAAGCAGGGCGGAGGATGTCGTTGTTGTGAGAAATATCAGGATGATTAAACCGGCCACGATGATGGCCATGCCGGCGGATGACAAGATCTGCGAATCAATACGATCGGACAGCTTTCCTGAAATAGTAGCTGTGATAGCCATTATTACAGGCTGTGTAACCAGCAGAATTCCGGCATCAAGAGGATTCAGGCCTTTAACATTTTGAAGATACAGACTCAGTACAAACGTTATGGCAAAAGTTGCCGCATAATTAATAAGTGCAGCCAGGTTTGAGAATGCAAATATTCTGTTCCTGCTAAACAACTCAATATCGAGAACCGGATATTGCTCCCTGATTTCCCAGAAAACAAATGCAACAAGTCCCGCAACGCCCACGCATGTCAGAACCACATATCCGAAAATGGGTATTTTGGAAAAGCCATACATCAGTGATGTCATGGAAACCATGTAAATGATTGTTCCGATGTAATCGAACCGGTCGTTTTTTGCCTCTGCCCATTCGGTTTTTAGACTGTAAATGATTCCGGCTATTACCGTAATGCCAGCCAGGGCATTGATATAGAACAGGCTATGCCAGCCTAATGTTTTGGTGAGAAGTCCGCCTAAAAGCGGTGCTGCAGATAATCCTGTATATACTGCAAAAGTATTCCAGCCGATAATCTGGCCTCTTTTTTCTGCGGGAAATGCAGAAATCAGAATGGCCATACCCGAGCTAAGACTCATAGCGCTGCCTATGCCTTGAAGGAAACGGGAAACAATAAGCATGGTTCCCGAAGCGGAAAAAGCGCAAAGCAAGGTTGCAGTGGTAAAAAACAGGTTGCCATATAAAATCATCCTTCTTCTTCCCCATATGTCGGCAAGCTTTCCGAAGGGAACGAGGAAAATGGCAGCTGAAAGCAGATAGGCCATAGCAATCCAGCTCAATTCTACGGCGTTCATTTTGTAATCTATGCTGATGCTGGGCAAAGCAATATTTACAGCAGATCCCATAAACGGATTAAAAAACGAAGAAATCATGATTACAGCCAGTAGTATCCCTCTGTTTCCCTGAAAATCCTTTGACGACATGACCTGATCCTTTGCTAAATTTTAAAAGAGAATGCCAGCCCTGAGGCAGGCGACAGTGCACGCAAAGATACAGATTCTGACTGCACCTTAACATTTTTTAACCGGATGATGGCATAAATAAATCGTCTTATGTATAAATTTGAATGAAATAATGCATTTATGAAGCACCCGATAATCAATTGCTGCATTGTCCTTATTCTGATATCCGGATGCACCTGTCTTGCCGCACAACCATCTGTTATCAAGGGAAAGATCCTTGAATCGGGATCAGAAAAGCCGGTAGAATATGCTTATATTCTGAATTATTCCCTTCATCTCGAAAACTATAGCAATTCAAAAGGCGAATTCAGAATGGATGCGAATGTGGGTGATACGTTGGTGCTATTTGCATTAGGTTATTTTTATAAAAAGGTGATTGTGGATGACCCCATGATTTTAGAAAAGGGATTTCAGTTTCATCTGGATTTTCAACCTGGAGATTTGGGTGAGGCAAAAATACCTTCTATAGGTACGTATGACGATTTTAAAAGAGCTGTTGTTACTCTTGACAGACCTGTTTCGCCTTTCGAACGGCTCAATAGCAATTTATCCCCCTCGGTTAAAAATGCTGCCAGAGCTGGATACCAGGAAGCTCAAAACAGAGCTCATGCTGAAGGAGTTTCATTATATTCAGTGTCCATTCTTACTCCTGAAGAAAAAGAGCGGATAAAACTGGCGGCGATTGTTGAAAAGGATCTCATTCATGACCGGATATACAGAAAATTCAATCCTGCTCTTGTAAAACAGGTAACAGGCATTTCAGAGGATGATGAGATCATCCGTTTTATGCTTTACTGCCAGTTTCCAGAGGAATATCTGCTTGAGGTCAATGAATACGATTTGTCGCTGCGCATTGCCCTAAAATATGAGCTGTTTAAGAAAATGAAAGCTGAAGAGAAAAATAGGAAAGAGCAGGAAAACAGGATTGATTCAGATTCCGAAGGAATATTTTTCGGTTAGTTTTCCGGCCGCAAGGTATCACCCACAGGGAGTTCAAAACGGGAAACCACAGGGTAGTGATCAGACCAGTTGACTCTTTTAATCCCATAGTATTTCGAAGTAAACCAGGGGCTGTAGAGTACATAGTCAATACGCATATAGGGCAGGCTACCACGGAAAGTGGTGCCAATACCGGATCCTGATTCAATAAAAGCGTCTTTCAATCCCTTTGACAAATTAAAATACGTATAGGAAACCGGCGTGTCATTAAAATCGCCGCAGAGAATGACCGGATATGCTGAAGATCGGATATGATCGTTCATCAGGTCTACCTGAGTTCCGCGCAGTATATAGGCCTGACGCATGCGTACCGAAATATCCTTCAACTCGTCGAGTTGTCTTTCACTGTAGTTAAAAATCAGGCTGTCCAGCAGATCATTATAATCTTTCCGGAGCCGGATGGACTGCAGATGGCAGTTATAAATTCGTATGGTATCATCGCCTATCAGAATATCAGAGCTGATGGCTCCGTTAATGGTGTTGGGAAAAGTAATGGGTTCTTTGTGAATGATGGGATAGCGGCTGAAAGTAGCCAGTCCAAAATTGATTTTACCGGGTACACGATCGGTATAATAAACATGGGAGTAATGCAATGGCTCCATCGCTTTTTTCAGGTTATCCAGATCATGGTCAGATCCCGGGAGGGTAATGAATTCCTGGAAACACACCACATCAGGTCGCTGATCTTTAACAAAGCGGATGATTTTTTGCCAGGTTGTCGTATCACTGTCCCATTGATAATAATTGAACAGCCTGACATTATAGGAAACTACAATTAATTCCGGTACTTCAGAGTTCTTTTCAGGATTTTTATAGTTCACCTGAATGGAAGACTTAAGCGCATTCCAGCCTATAAGAATGGCAATGAGTGACCCCAAAAAGTACCATTTCCTGAAAATGATCCACAGAAAGACAAAAACAATGTTTAGAATAAGAATAAAGGGATATGCCAGGGCAATAAAAGCAAGTATCCAGGCCTGTGACGGGTTAATGCGGGTGGATAAATAGGTAATTAAGAGCAGGATAACCAACAAAATGTTGATAAGGACCAGGATATTTTTAACGAATTTTCTCAAAATTTTTTATCACTCATTTTAAAAAGGGTTTCTTTTTCACTTTTTGTAAGGCTTTCATATCCTCCTTTTGCTATTTTATCAAGGATACGGTCTATCTCCTTTTGTTGCTGAATTTTGTTTCTGTTATATTCTTCATCGCTCGTTTTTCCGGATGGTTTCCTGTAAGCCACATTGAGTTTGGGTTTTCGTTTGAACAATGATCCTGCTTTGTTAACAATCCAGCTTACATGCGTGCCTGTATCCTTGCCCTTTTTCAGACGGCTGACGAATAAAAATCCATATAAGGCACCTCCCAGATGCGCAATATTACCACCCGCATTATCAGAGGCTATCAGCAATATGTCAATAACAATAAAGCCGATTGCAACATATTTTAAACGCACCGGTCCCAGAAATAGCATATAAATGGTATAATTGGGTACGTAAAAAGAAATAGCTACTACAATAGCCATAACGGCAGCTGAGGCGCCCAGCATGGATCCTCCTAAATATCCGCGCAAGCCGGGAAATGAATTGATAAATATGATATAGAGTATAGCACCAAATAGTCCGCCGAGCAGATAGGTACTGAGGAGTTGGTTCCCTGAAAGGTACTGAAGGAAGATCTTTCCAAACCAATATAAAACCAGCATGTTAAAAAGAACATGGAACAGGTTGGTTTGGGTGAACATATAGGTAATAACGGTCCACGGCCTGCTGAGTAGTTCAGATGGCAGACTGGGGATCATCAGGTATTTCACATACCTGTTATCAAAACTCATCCTGAGATAATCAAGGGTAACACCCTGGGTAAACAGGCGCAAAACGACAAACCAGACCCCGAGAATTATAAAAATGGCTACATTGATGAAGATAAGCCGGTAAAGGACATTGGCATTGCGAAATGAATTTTTGATTTCGTTCACAAGGTTCATGAGTAACTTGGATTATCGGTAACACAAATTTAATAAATCCTGAATTGATTTCGTTTCCACCATTTAATCAGTAAAAAGCCAAACATGGCGCCGCCAAGGTGCGCAAAATGCGCAATGTTATCCCAGCTAAAACCTGCTACACCAAAGATAAGTTCAAGCAGTGCATAAACGGGCACAAAATATTTGGCTTTAACCGGAACCGGAAAGAAAATCAGCATCAGTTCAGCATCCGGGAACATCATGGCAAAAGCAATCAGCAGTCCAAAAACAGCTCCGGAAGCTCCCACCATGGGTGTATTTATTGTAAAACCTGCTATCTCATTCACATACGATTTTGCCTGGTTGATGTATTCAGGATTATCCGGATTGTACATCCACTGATCAATGAATTCCTTCAGGGAATCAGCTGCCCGTCCGGGCAAATATTTATGAATGATAGCAGAAAACGTATTATGATCGGGAGAAGCATAAAAGGCACTGGTCAATGATTCGAGATGCTGCATTTGGAAATAATTTACAGTCAAATGCAAAGCTGCTGCTCCAAGACCCGTAACGGTATAAAAAATGAGCATTTTTTTGCTTCCCAGCATTTGCTCAACCACACGCCCGAACATAAAAACCGCAAACATGTTAAAGAAAATATGCCCAATATTGGCATGCATAAAAATATGGGTGATAATCTGATGCGGTTCAAACAATGGAGATTTCAAACTGTGAAGTGCCAAATGGTTGGTCATAAAATCACTAAAACCTATAGGCAATGCATAGGCTGCGAAAATCAACACATTGATGATAATGATATTCTTTGTTACCGGCGGAATTCCCATACCGCGATCAGAACCGAAAAAACTCATAGGTGCTAAAAATAGTTATTTCACAAAGATAGGATCATTTTGCCAAAACCACCTCCAAGTTTTTATTTTACCGGGCAGTTCTTATCTTTACGTAGAAAATCGAACATCGTGGAAAGTAAAGCATTAAGCGAACTTCTTGACAAATTCAGGGGACTGAGGGTACTCATCATTGGTGATGTAATGGTAGATTCATACATATGGGGAAGTGTTACCCGTATTTCACCTGAAGCACCGGTTCCGGTTGTTATGCAAACCGGTACAGAGACACGTTTGGGTGGCGCAGCCAACGTGGCCCTGAATGTTAAGTCGCTTGGGGCTGTTCCTGTGATGTGTTCTGTAATTGGTAAAGATGCCAACAGCATCCTTTTTAAAGAACTGATCCGGAAACTGGGTATGCCGGAAGAAGCGCTTATTGAATCGCCTGAACGTGTTACAACGTGTAAAACAAGAATTATCGCAGGTCATCAACAGTTGCTGCGTGTCGACCAGGAGGGGGATCATTACATCAATGGAGAATTGGAATCTGCGCTGATACAAAAAATTAAAACACTTATTGGCAGAGGAGATATTGCAGCTATTGTTTTCCAGGATTATGACAAAGGAGTTATTACTCCAAAGCTCATTGACGAGATTACTCAGGAAGCATCCATACATCGCATCCCCACACTTGTGGATCCCAAAAAGCGAAACTTCGGACACTACCATCATGTAACGCTTTTCAAACCCAATTTTAAGGAATTATGTGAGGGCATGAATCTCGAGCTTAAAAAATCCGATTTACAGAAAATTCATGATGCAGCGCAACTCATGAAACAGAAGTCGGATTTTGAAATGGTCATGATTACCCTTTCTGAACAGGGACTTCTCATAAGTGCTGACGGGAAATATCATGTTATTCCTGCTCAAACCCGTGAGGTTTCTGATGTTTCGGGTGCGGGGGACACTGTGATTGCAACTGCAAGTCTTTGCCTGGCAGTGGGATTGGATCCTTACCAGATGGCAGAACTTTCAAATCTGGCAGCGGGACTTGTTATTGAGCGGATTGGTGTGGTACCGGTTGAAAAAGAATGGCTCCTGGATGCAGTGCGTTAAGGACGCTTTTTCAGGGTCGGGTTGGGAATTGTTCAATAAAGTCAATAACAGTTGAAATCGGTTATAATATTTTATTATTTTAGCAGGCCGAAATTATTGGTTGATTTATTGATCTATTGATTTGATGATTGGGGAGCGTGGTTCTCCAGGTCTACAAATCAACCAATCAACAAATCAACAAATCAACCAATCAATAAATGAGTAATCGGGGTGTAGCGCAGTTGGCTAGCGCACTACGTTCGGGACGTAGGGGTCGGAAGTTCGAGTCTTCTCACCCCGAC
>CAZTSR010000010.1:0-142988 GCA_964615995.1 uncultured Bacteroidales bacterium | reverse complement strand
CTCAGTTAATTTAAATTTTTACCGGACAGCAGTGATTTGTTGATTTGTTGATTTGATTACTGGCATAAACTCATCAGCCCATGTCTTGTTTTTTGCCCGGAGGGCATATGGTATTGTAGAATAAAGATAATCGGCGTCTTCCCATACCTCGGAGAGGTTAAGGTATAATAAAAGTTGCACCATTGGAATTATACGGGCTTTCAGCATTCCTGATTACCTGATCACTGATTCCCCTATTGTTCATTACTCATTGTTCATTGTTAATTCTTCTTATCCCTTGTCACTCGTCTCTTACCGATTACCGATTACCGATTACCGGTTTTCCTCGTCACTCGTCACTTGTCACTCGTCACTATTCCTCATTACTCATTGTTCATTGTTAATTCTTCTTATCCCTTGTCACTCGTCTCTTACCGATTACCGATTACCTGATTACCCGATTACCGATTACCCGATTACCCGATTTTACTATTCATGCTGTTAAAAACAATAACCGCTCCGCGGTATAGAAGATCTATCTAATCATATTTCTACAATACCAAAACCGCTCCGCGGTAAAAGAAAAGTCAGCATAAAAAACAAGTCCATTTATTCAAATCAAAAATCCCTATTACCCGATTACCGATTACCCGATTACCCGATTACCCGATTACCCGATTACCGATTACCGATTACCCGATTACCCGATTACCGATTACCCGATTACCCGATTTTACTATTCATGCTGTTAAAAACAATAACCGCTCCGCGGTATAGAAGGTCTATCTAGTCATATTTCTACAATAGCAAAACCGCTCCGCGGTAAAAGAAAAGTCAGCATAAAAAACAAGTCCATTTATTCAAATCAAAAATCCCTATTACCCGATTACCGATTACCCGATTACCGATTACCGATTACCGATTACCCGATTACCCGATTACCCGATTACCGATTACCCGATTACCCGATTTTACTATTCATGCTGTTAAAAACAATAACCGCTCCGCGGTATAGAAGGTCTATCTAGTCATATTTCTACAATACCAAAACCGCTCCGCGGTAAAAGAAAAGTCAGCAGAAAAAACAAGTCCATTAATTCAAATAAAAAAATCAAAGAACGCTATTATTATACTTAATATCAATATATTAGAATACTTTTTTTAAAAATCAAAACATCACTAGTAATTACTCATTGTACATTACTCATTGTACATTACTAATTCCCCTTGTCCCTTCTTCCCTTCTTCCCTTCTTCACTTCTTCACTTCTTCACCTCATCACCTCATCACCTCATCACCTCATCACCTATTCCTGTTTCCATTATTGTTTAATCCAGAAGTGTTCAAAAATGAACAGTGGCTGTTCATATTCCGGACACTTTATCGCAAATTTTCCAATGCGTGAATATACTGTATCAAGCAGATAATTAAAACGATATCAGCTGTGGCATAAGTATTGATCGCCCTTTCTCGATTTCAATCTGAATTTCACTTTCATGAATCCATTAAATCTCAAGCTCGTATTACGGACATTATACAGAAACAGGCTTTATACAGTCCTGAATGTTCTCGGTTTATCCATCGCTATGGCCAGTGCCATACTCATCTTTAGCTGGGTAAGGTTTCAAATCAGTTTTGACCGGTTTCATAAGAACGGTCCGGATATTTACCGGGTAATCCAGGATCAATATTATACAAACGGACAGGTATTCCATGTAATTTCCACATCAACCGGAATATCACGCATTTTAAAGGAGAACATGCCGCAAATTAAAGCAACCACCCGCTATAACACAGAACAGGTGCTTATTCAGGTTGGAGAAACACGTGTTATGGAAAAAATTCAACTGGTTGATCCTGCGTTTCTGCACATTTTTTCATTCCCGCTGATTAAAGGAAATGCAGATAATGCATTAAAAGAGCTCCATTCCATGGTGATTTCTCAAAAAATGGCAGCGAAATATTTCGGCAATAAAAATCCCATCGGTGAAATGATTACTGTGGATTCGAAATATCCTTTTACCGTAACCGGTATACTAAAGGATAACCCCAAAAATACCGAGTTTGAATGCAAATTTCTGGTTCCTTTTGAATTTTACAAGGAATGTGGCGAGAACACCGATGATTTGAATAATAATTGGATTTACACTTATGTGCAATTGATGCCAGGAACAGATCCGGAATTAGTAAACAAGAACATAGAATCCTATAAGAAGAAGCATTTTAAGGACAGCCAAACGAAATTCTTTCTGCAACCTCTGAACAGAATTCATTTATTCTGGGTTTGGGGTGGCGGTCCTATTAGAAATGTCAGGCTTTTTTCCATCATTGCTGCGCTGATCATTTTAATTGCGGCCATCAATTTCACAAATCTCTCAACAGCTATGGCTGTCAACCGCTTCAAGGAAATCGGACTTAAAAAGTCATTTGGTGCCAGCTTCCCCGGACTTTTGAAGCAATTTCTATCTGAAACCATGATATTATCAGCAATTTCAATGATAATTGCCCTGCTTCTTGCCGGGTCTTTTATGCCATGGTTTAATTCACTGCTTCAGACCGAACTTACACTGGTCTATACGGACTGGCTTTTCCTGGGAAGTATCATCATCATCATGTTTATTACCGGGATACTTTCGGGGATATATCCTGCTATTTATCTCTCTTCATTCAAACCTGCAGCTACTGTATTAAAATCGCCTGCAAAATCTTCCAAACGTTCATTGCTGAGGGAAGGGCTGGTAGTACTTCAGTTCACATTAGCATTAGTACTCATTATCAATACCTTCATCATTAAAAAGCAGCGGCAGTTTTTACAGAATATGGAAGTGGGTATTCAAAAAGAAAATGTCATTTATATGCCCATGCGTGGAGATCTGAAAACCAAATATGAATTGTTCAAAAGCCAGTTATTGAAGGATCCCGATATCCAGTCGGTCTCTTGTGCATCATTTCTGCCAACAGGAATTTGGTCAAATGGTGGGGGATTTAAATGGCAGGGAAAACCGGCAGAAGTAGATCCGCTTGTATCCCAGGTAAGTGTAGATTTTGATTTTACTGATTTATTTGGAATAAAAATGGTGGAAGGGTCATTTTTCTCAAAAGACCGTTATCAGGACACACTTCAAGTTGTTATTAATAAGGCTTTTGCTGACATTATAGGATTGAAACCTATTGTAGGACAAATATTAGACCGTGGGAATCAGATGAAAATCATTGGCGTCACTGAAAATTTCAATTTTAAACCTTTGCATACCAATATAGAGCCTTTGGTCTTTTATTGCAATCCCTACGCAAACTATGTATTTTGCAAAGTAACCACTTCAGATATGCAAAAAACACTTCGTAAAATTGAAGAATTGCATAATGAAGTGAATGGCAATTTTCCCTTTGAATTCCATTTTCTGAATGAAGAATATGACAATCTTTATAAAGGAGAAGTGCGGCAGGGCAGAGTTTTCAACATCTTCGCCTTTCTGGCTATTTTCATTTCATGTCTTGGTTTGTTTGGACTTTCGTCATACATGCTCACGCAGCGTATTAAAGAAATTGGCATCAGAAAGTCCAATGGTGCAACCGTAAGTAATATCATGTTTCTGTTTACAAAATACTACATCACATGGATTGCTGTGGCGTTTGTTATTGCTGTTCCGATTTCCCTGTTCTTTGCCAAGCAATGGTTAAAAAACTATGCGTATCATACCCCCATCAGTTTATGGATATTTTTACTTGCAGGAGGTATTGCCCTTGTTATTGCCTTTCTCACGGTAGCATGGCAAAGTAATAAAGCTGCGCAAATGAATCCTGTTGAAGCCCTTCGATATGAATAATTTTCAAATTATATAACCATGAAACGATTTTTAATACTACCGCTGCTTATTCTGTTCGCCAATGTGTTTGTAAATGGTCAGATGACCGTTGGCGAAATCGAAAGAAAAGACACGCTTTTTTCAAAAATTCTGAACGAGAACCGTCCGTTGCGCATTTATCTGCCTGATAATTACAGCAAGGATTCAATCCGTTATCCGGTAATATACTTAATTGACGGGGAGTGGAGGTTTGTTCACGGAACATCCACCGTTCGATTTCTGTCAGCAGAGGGCTTTATGCCTGAAGCCATTGTTGTAGGCATACCAAATATTGCGCGCGAAAGAGATTTATTGCCGGATAAAGGTGCAGATCTGTATCGTGATTTTATAACTAAAGAACTCATTCCATCGATTGAAAAACAATATCGTGCAGACACCTTCCGCGTTCTTATCGGCCATTCATTCGGAGGGGTGTTTGCCATGCATATGCTCACTACAATGCCTGGTTATTTTTCGGGGTATATCATGATTGACCCTGCGTTTCATTACAATAACCATATGATGGTTCAGAATGCCGGCAAATTTTTGTCTGGTCAGAAATTCCTGGATAAGTCGGTTTACATCTCAGGCAATAAAGGCAATACAAAGGGGATGGTTATTGACGCAATGGATAGTGTTATCAAATCTTCCATGCCGTCTGGTTTTTTATATAAAACACAGGTATACGAGAATGAAACCCATGTATCAGTGACATTTAAGACAATTTATGATGGTCTGCGTTTCATCTTCAGCGATTATCGCAAAAATATAGGTCAGGTTATCCCGCATAACGGGATGTTTGTTAAAGGAAAGCCTTATGATGTTTTGGTAAATTCTGAAATAAGCACATTATACTATACGCTGGACGGCAGCAAACCGTCAAAAAATTCGGCTGAAATCAGTATTGATCCAAATTCACGTTTCAGCATGCTGCATTTAGATCATCCTGCTGAACTAAAGCTCTCCTCGCCTTCAAATTTTGCCGGAACAACAATTATATCTGCAAATTATAAAGAAGCACTGCCCATGGAACCCTTTAAAAAGCCCGGTAAGCTTTTGCAGGGAATTCAATATAAGGCATATGCCGGTTCATGGAAAAAACTTCCGGATTTCTCATCGCTTACCCCTTACGCTTCGGGTTCCCTGAGGAATTTCATCATGCCCGACAGTACCCCGAAATCAGGTTTTGCAGTTCAATATACAGGTTATTTTAAAGCTGCCACTGAAGGATATTACGATATTGGCCTTTCATCAAATGATGGTTCAAAACTGTATTTAAACGAAAGTCTCGTGCTTGATCTGGATGGAATCCATAATTCAGATGATCTGAAAGTTTACAGGGTATACCTGAAAGCCGGCTTTCATAAGATTCGTGTAGATTATTTCAATGACGGAGCTGATCCTTCACTGGTTATGGAGATTTTGAAATATCCCTGGACGATGCAGGATGTGGATCTGAAAATATCTGATTCGGATTTATTCCATAAACGGCAATAAATTTTTCAAATTCATTTGCATTGTATAAAAAATAGGTTACTTTTGTGGCGCTTTAAAACGCTGGTCATGTAGTTCAGCTGGTTAGAATGCCGGCCTGTCACGCCGGAGGTCGCGGGTTCGAGTCCCGTCGTGACCGCAAAAGTAAAGCCCAAAGCCCCTTGAACAAAGGGGCTTTTTTATTTATAGTGCTTTTTGTCCTACATTTGTCCGGCTCTTCAAAAGGACTTCACAATTCAATGCTCATTCAAAAATCAGATTTTTAAGGTAATTTACTACACATTCTTATCTATATTTTTTATTATTTCATAAATCCTATATCATGAAAGAAACCTTAATGAAAATTGCCGGAGTAATTGTGTTTATCGCTGGTGGTTTAATTGGTGGTGACTCACAAATGAAAGGTACATTCTTCTATAAACTATCGTTCCTTGGTCCAATGATTGCTTTTTTCGTTTGTGCCATCGGTGTATGGTTATTCAGATCCTCGAATTATATTGACGATAAATTGAAGGATGAAGCATAAGAAGGCTGCAAATCTTATTATCTTTTTAGATGATATCTTTTCCATGCATTCTAATTATAAAGTTAAATTGCAAAAGATAGAGTATTTATTATTTAGTGTTACTTTTATATTAAACTAAATTTCATACGATTATGAAAAAATATGTTTGCTTTATGGTATTCTTCCTGGTAGGTTGTGCTGCCCCTTTATCAATAGAAAAGGAAACAAAAGTTTACGTATTTGATTACTCCCCATATATCGAAAAAGGATTTTATTTCTATGAGAACTTTTATCCTACCAATTATACGTCTTTAGCGTCCATTACAATAGACTTTTACCCGGCGGCCTACGAAATTACAATACCTAAAGTTAAAGTTGCAGAAAAAGAAGATATATACGCTATTCCCACAACGGAAAATGTTTACTGGGTAAAAGACAAGCTTGATAGTAAGGAAATGTTATCCGTATTATATGAAACTGCAAATGGCTACCAGGCAAATGCTTTAATTAATTTCTCTTATTCTACAATTGAAAAGAAAATTGGCAACATTACTCTTGAAGGTATCAGAATAAAAGGCGTGGCTGTCAAGATGGATATATCAACACATAGGCAATGAATACAATTAATGTTGAATTGGAACCATAAGCTTTGCAATAGGGTTTTTCTTAATTAATAGATTAACTCTATTGAAGACAAAATAAAAGATGAAGCATAAGGGTTTTGTTTAGTTGAAAACAAAATGGAGGCTTTGAGAGGAACTTAAATATATATTTTATTAATTTGTTTCAAAGTTATTTTTATAAAAGTTTAGTTATTACTAAACATTATGCCTATATTTGCGTTAAATATAATTGAAGTATTTCCAAATAATCAAGTTGAAAAGCTCATTATCAATGGGAAATGTCAACTGGATGAATTTGAAGAAGATGCTAAAAAAAATAAAAGGAATAGATCCGAATTAGGTACAATATACCGGTATATACAGTATGAACTTGAAGGAAATAAATTACCTGAAAGCCATAAAAAAGAGCTTAATGGTTTCAAGTTAACTGTATCTGAATATAGATCAAAACATTTGAGAATCTATACGATAAAAAAACAAAATGGACAAGTCTTAATATTAGGAGGTTATAAAAAGAACCAAACTAAAGATTTAAGAAAAATTGCAAGCATCACTAATCAATTGTATCAAAATCCCTTATAAAATGAATAAAGAAGATCTTTATAGAAACGAAGGTTATTGGACCTCAAAAATTCAACTGGATCTTTATAATCAGCTAGATGAATATATGAGAGTCAATAATCTGAATAGAAGCGAATTAGCTAAGCAATTAAAGGTCACAAAAGGTTATATCAGTCAAGTGTTGAATGGCGACTTTAATCATCGAATATCAAAATTAGTTGAATTGTCATTGGCAATAAATAAGATACCCTATATAACTTTTATTGACGTCAATAACGAAATTATTAATGCTTCTGACGGTTATTCTACTAAATTATGGCCGGTTGTTGTTAAAAACAATCAACCAGCCTCAAAAGTCACTGAAACAGATCATTCTGAAGTTTCAGTACCGATATTAGTTGATGAAAAGTCTTTTTATTCTATTGAAAATCAAGCCATTTAATTAAAGCCATGCCGGAAGATGCAATTACTTTTAATTTACGAACTATTAATGTTTTTGAATTTCATTATAAAAATCCTTTAGATTTCGCTGATCCTATACATGATTTCGCAAATATCCCTATTGGGCTGAAATACCATATTAATTACCGATGGAAACTTGAAGAGAACCTTTTTGGTGTAGTTATTGAATTGGTTTTTGAAAGTAATAGGGATGGTGTTATAGAAGAAATCATGAAATTAAAATATATAATGGAGTTTATTGTCAAAGATTTGAAATCTAAGATGACAGTAAGAAGTAACAATGATTTTGATATAAATGAGATTCTAGAAATGACCTTGGTGAATATGGCGTATTCAACAGGACGAGGAATATTATTTGAAAAAACACAGGGAACACATTTAGCAGGTCTGATTCTGCCACCAGCAAGTCCGAAAGATCTTATATTATCAAATAAACTCAAAAACGCCAAGACGAAAAGTTCACCTAAAACAGATTAATATATTAGATTGCTTATTTACTAATTCCCTTAGAAACGCCATTTCCACCTTAACAATAAACGGTCCTTTTGGAAAGTATACAATGCCTACAATTTATATAAACCAATTGATCTCAGATTTGATTGGCAATTATAAATTGTTTTATTGCTAGAAGAATATTTCGGCCTATTATTATCTTATCTCGAATTAATAAATCATCCCGGTACTTTATAAAGCCTGATTTTTAAAGAAACTGAAATGTACGCTTCCATAATTCCTTTCTTCATAAAAGGCAGGATGTTCTGTAAACCGGTGTGTTTTCCCATGCTCAAGAATGAACAACCCATTGGCATTTAAAAGCGCATAATGGAAAATGAGATCGGGAATAGACGCGAGGTTGGGAAGATCATAAGGAGGATCAGCAAAAATAACGTCGTATTTTTTATGACAAATGGTAACAAACCGAAAAACATCCATACGAACCGTATGTATGCCTTTAATTCCAATATTCGAGGCTGCTTCACTAATAAAGCGGATGGATCGGCTGTTTATATCAACAAGGTCGATATCCATCACACCTCTTGAGGCAAATTCAAAACTAATGCTTCCTGTACCAGCAAACAGATCAAGTATTTTGCTTTCACTGAAATCCAGGAAATTCGAAAGTATATTAAACAAAGCTTCCCGGGCGAAGTCTGTCGTTGGCCTGGAATCAAAACCTTTACTGACCTCTATTTTACGACCTTTGTATAATCCGCCGACGATACGCACATTTGAAGATTTAACAGATTTAGAAAACGGGGTATGGGTAACATTTTAAGTCCATGGGACAACGAAGACGACCATATTGGTTCATCCATCCTGGCTTGGGGAATGTATTGTCTGATTATTTCAAAATAACTGATGCTGGAGCTGAATTCGCCGGATAATCTGAGCGAGATCTTGTCAGGAGAAAAAGCAGCCTGTTTGAGAACAAACAGGGTATAATAGAGCAAATCGCTTTCGTTCGTATATTGAAAGGTATTGTAAAGGATTAATCTTCCCTTGCCTACACAGGCAATATCAAAAAATCCGGGGTTCAGTCCCAGAAAAACCGCCGGAGTCTCAAATGCAGATGGCTGACCAGCCACATGTCTTAGAAAAGGAGTAGTTTGATTCAGAAACTCAACCTTTTTAAAATGAAGCGTGAATATGGAGACCAATGATTCCGGCAATGCAAAAACATTAAAAATCGCGGAAGGCTCTATATAATTATTAAACAAAGTATATTCCGTCTGAGTACCCAACGTAAACTGAAGGTATTCTTTCATCTGGTCCCGATCAAAAAATGATTCCGGAATAAGTGTAGTTTGCTGGGTAAATCCAAGAAAACGAACCCGATGATATTTAAGATTTAAAACATCGTCGTGATCAAGCACATTCTGCGTCTTTCGGATTAAGTCGCTTGTGAGCACAACATTTTCAAACTGATGTGTCCGGAAAACAATAAAGCTGTCAGAAGCAGGATCAAAAATGCAATATGCAAATCCATTCTGGTTAACCTGAAGTGAAATCTCATAACTTCCGGAGGATTCCCGATTAAAGGACTTATCAATATAATTTAATTCGTGCATATGATATTTGAATACCCAATTCCCATAATTGACTCATTTGCGAATTTAGATAAAAATACAACATTGCTGCTGCGATAATCAATAACTTTGTCAACACAACCTTTAAACCATGATCATTGATCATCTCAAACAAATCATTTATCATCATCTGGGTCACGTTCCAACAAAGGGTCAGGCAGTATTAACAGATTTGCTGGCCCAATATATTCTTGAGGAAAAAAGCCCAGGTACATTCATTGTAAAAGGATTCGCAGGTACAGGAAAAACATCATTGATCAGTGCGCTTGTAAAAACATTGGAACAGACTGGTATTAAAACACTTCTGCTTGCGCCTACCGGCAGAGCAGCCAAAGTTTTTTCAGGATATGCCGGAAAAAATGCCTATACCATTCACCGGAAAATTTATCGTCAGAAAAAATCGGGTGATGGTTTTGGCACCTTTGAATTGAACAAGAACCTGTCATCCAATCTGTTTGTAATTATAGATGAAGCATCCATGATTTCGGACCAGATGCCGGAAGGAAATGTTTTTGGATCGGGAAGGCTTTTATCCGATCTCATTCAGTTTGTGAAACAAGGCCGTAATTGCAGGCTGATATTATGCGGAGACACCGCCCAGTTACCTCCGGTAGGAATTACTGTAAGTCCGGCCCTGGAAAGAAATGAATTATCCTTTTATATGCCCGTTGCAGGTGAATTTGTCCTGACAGACATTGTACGCCAGGATAAAAAATCCGGCATTCTGCAAAATGCCACACTGGTGAGATCACTTATTACTGAGGGAATGCTCAGACCGCCTGTCCTGGAAAAAGGGAATTCAGGAGACGTATCCTTTATTAACGGATCAGAAATTACCGAAGTCATAGAAAGTGCTTATAACCATTATGGAATGGATGAAGTAATGGTTCTATGCCGGTCCAACAAACGGGCCAACCAGTATAATTCGGGTATCCGGAAACAAATCCTGTTCCGGGAGGAAGAGTTAACCAGCGGAGATCTGTTGATGGTCGTGAAAAACAACTATTTCTGGCTTGCCGACCGTCCTGAACTCGATTTTATCGCAAATGGAGATATAGTCCGGATCATTAAAATTAAAAAATTCACCGAAAGATATGGTTTCAGATTTGCCTATGCTGTTTTGAAGCTGATGGATTATGAAATCGAGTTCGAAGCTTGGATCATTTTAAATACGCTTACCTCCGAGTCAGCTTCCTTGAATCAGGATGAAAACCGCAAGCTTTATTACAGTGTACTGGAAGATTATCTGCATCTTGAATCAAAAAGCAAGCAATATAAGGCCGTAAAGGAAGATCCTTTTTTTAATGCTTTGCAGGTTAAATTCGCCTATGCCATTACCTGTCACAAAGCACAAGGTGGTCAATGGAAGGTCGCATTTATTGATCAGGGTTATCAGACATCAGAAAAGGTTGATCTGGAATATTTAAGATGGCTTTATACCGCCATTACGCGTGCTACAAGTACCCTATATATGGTAAATTTCCCAAAGGAATTTACCCTTCAGTGATGATTTCCAAACCTGGAGTGCATTTCCTCAGCAATTCAGATTCATTCAGCTATTAGAAATCGATCTTATAGCTGATGTTAGGAATAACAATGACCTCCTTGTATGATTCTACTTGATTTGTTTTAAAATTATAGCGGTGTCCAAAAAATTCTTTTTGAAAAAGAAGATTTACAATTTGGATGGACCATGTAGCAGTATATCCGGGTTTATTTTTTTTCCATGAGGCCGTAAAATCAAGATAATATATCTCCGGCTTTCTTTTTGAGAAAGCCCGGGATTCATCATAAATTACATCTGAATTTAAAACCGAGTTCCCGATATCCACAGGTGAAATGCGATCGCCTCCCAATAAGCTGAATTTCCAATTGATATTGAATGCCTGGTCCTCATTCCTTCCAATTTGCCATTCTTTACCAAACAGGAAATTAACAACGTAATTTTTGTTAAATCTTGAGTTTCTCCATTCCCCGTCACCACCCTTATAACGGGAATCAAAAAATGATCCGGTTACCAGATAATAATAGCCACAATGCAGAAATCGCTCCCAGGTAATATCAATTCCCAAATTTTTTCCCTTTCCTGAATTTATCAGTGAGTCATTAAAAAACCAATCCATATCTAAATTGAGCATG
Organism: uncultured Bacteroidales bacterium; assembly: GCA_964615995.1. Taxonomy (GTDB): domain Bacteria; phylum Bacteroidota; class Bacteroidia; order Bacteroidales; family UBA10428; genus UBA5072. The sequence continues at coordinate 131,293 of CAZTSR010000010.1, read as the reverse complement.
GAAAAAGAGCTTCGCGGGATTACAGGCACGTTATATAATTGCTGAAAAAAAGGTTCAATCCGGAGCCTGGAGAAATCTGTAATTTTCCATTCATAGGCTAAAATAAAATGATTCGACCGGGCAAGCTTTAAATTGCGATTGGGTTGAATGAAACCTGCAGATGTGGATTGTGACACAAAATAAAATCCGAGGGGTTCCATTCTGCTGTGCAATCCATAAGCAGCAGTAATCGAGTGATTTTCAAAAATTTTCCATTTAACACTTGCACGAGGTTCTAAGGAAAGGTCCTTATTTAATGTAAAATACGAGGCATGAAGCCCTGTATTTATAGATATATTCTTAAAAAGCCCGAATCTTGATTGTGTATAGAATTGAATAAAATCACTGGCGCCATCCTTATTTACCGTATTTAGCATAGGTTCATAATTTGCACCTTGCCGGATTCTTAAAGAATAAGCCAGTTTATTAAATACAAATCCACTTCGATTGGTATGGCGGGGACCTGATTTATGGTTAACTATTAATGAAAATGTGTACTTGCGATCATTTTGTGATACCTGTTCCTTGGGAATCAGCTGCAATTCGTCATTCAATCTGTCTCTGTTCCAAAAAATATAATTACCTGTAGCAGCAAATAAAGTACTCAGATATGTTTTTTCAGACAAGGATACTTTATAATTGATACCAACAGCGCCCATGCGGTTTTTATTCAAATCTTTCTCAGAATCCTGCTCATACTTCCAATCGGCGGAATCTTCCAGAGCTTCTGAACCTGTTTTATCCAGAGAAAACAATCCCCAGGCGCTGATTGAACCATATGCTCCCAAAGGAAAATTTAACTTATATGAAAGGTCCTGATATTTCAATCCTTGTGCATTTTGAGGAAGCAGATCTGAAATGAGGGCTAATGTGGAATATCTGTAATTTAAAAGATACGATGATTTCCGGCCTTTCTTAAATGGACCCTCAGTCGCAAAATCCAGTCCGGTTAAACCGGCTTTAAAGGTGTGTTCTCTCTTTTCGGAATTTCCATTTCGTATTCTCATATCAAATACACCTGACAAAGCATTTCCAAATTCAGAAGGAAATGCCCCGGTATAAAAATCGGAATTGCTCAGCATTTGCGAACTCAATGCAGTAATTCCACCGCCACCAAAAGTTGATACATTGGCAAAGTGACTGGGGTTAGGAATCTCAACGCCCTCCATTCTCCACAAAAGTCCTTTAGGTGCATTTCCTCTGATAACAATGGCATTCGAAGAAAGCGATCCTGCAACACCTGCAAATGAAGTAGCCAGTCGTGCGGGGTCATCAATACCCCCGGCATACCTGGAAGCCTCCTCCATATTGAGTTGTCTGGTACTTATCATTGCCATTGGGTTTATAGCCTGTTCCTTATTTGAAGCCTTTGAACTGATGCGCACTGCATTTACCTCGGTGGCCAGTTCCTTAAGATCAATCTGAAGGATTACTTCTTTTCCACTTTGAACCAGAATTTCAGAAAGAATAACCGGCTCATAGCCAATATAACTGATATTCAAATTATACCGTCCAACAGGAATATTGCTAATGGTAAAGAATCCATCAGCATCAGTGGTAGTACCGATCAGCGGATTGCTTTCCATAATAACGATGCTTGCTCCCGGTAAAGGTTGTTGGGTGTCCATATCTTTAATGGAACCTTTAATCGCTGTCACCATCATTTTTTGAGAAAAACCCTTTTGAGATAATCCCATTTCGCATAAAAGTATAGCAAGGCAAACAAAAGCAAATTCTTTTTTCATCGTTGGAATTTTATAAATTTGAGACAAAGATGAAGGACAATCATTCAATCTGAAATCCTGATAAATCAGTATTTATATGACATCAGAAATCAGGCAGCTGATCACAGAACACAGGTTATTATTGGACAGCCAGGTATTTAATCCTGAAGAACTCGATTACAGGATCCTTGATTACCATCTTCCTTTGCTTCAAAGCATCGATGTGGTAGATAATGGTTGTATTTCGGTTTTTGACATGTTTCAGAGAAAACATGTATACTATTCCCCAAAATATGCTACGTTATTGGGATGGGATGCAGAGAGAGCTGAAACAGATATTGAATATACGAACAGTCTGATTCATCCGGACGATTTGCCGGTACTATACAGGGCCGGAATATATTACATTTCTCTTGGATTTTCACTGGCCGATCGTACACAAAGCCGCAATTATAAAGCCATTTTTGAATACAGGGTGGTGGGAAAAAACAACCAGTATGTGCGTGTAATTGAACAACAGGTTCCTCTCGAGTTTGATAAATCGGGAAACGTCTGGCTTGCCCTTAGTTTAATGGATATTTCGCCTGATCAGAATATGGAAATGCCCTTCCGCGGAAGATTAAAAAATCAAATCACCGGGGAATTGTACACGTTTCCACCGGATAGCCAGGATAAAACAGCATTGCTTACGTTGCGCGAAAAAGAAATTTTGCAGTTGATCTCAAACGGTTTGATCAGCAAACAAATTGCCGATAAACTATTTATCAGCATTAACACTGTTAATACGCATCGTCAGCGCATTATAGAAAAACTCAATGTTAATAATACTTATGAAGCGATTAAATACGCTCACGAGCATGGAATTTTTATTTAATTTATAGCGTATGAAAGAATTATCAGTAGAAGAAACCAATCAGCTGTTGATTGATTTTGGATCGGCGGAAAACGGAATCATCCCTGTCGTCACACAGCATTATGAGACCAAAGAGGTACTGATTCTCTCATATGTCAATAAAGAAGCATTTGAAGAAACCATCAAAAGTGGTTATGCCACCTATTACAGCAGGTCACGCAAAGAACTCTGGAAAAAGGGTGCTACCTCGGGTGACTATCTAAAAGTAAATGAAATCCGCATCAATTGTATGCAAAACTCGTTGCTGTTTCTTGTCACTCCCATTGGTAAAGGAGTTTGTCATGCAAAAAAAGACAATGGACTACCCCACTCAACCTGTTACTACAGAAAGATAGAAGGCAACAGATTGTATTTTATAGAATAACCCGGGGATTTTAAAAATGCACAAACAGGGCAAAGATTCCCAGTATGATCAGTACGATACCTGACAATAATTTTTCATGATGATCCAGAAAATGAGATTGAATGGATCGAACTCCTTTACCGGCAAGGTAAACTAATAAAACCATTCCCGAAATTGTTATAATTATATATATCAGGGATACCACTAAAATACCTGTCCAGCCGGCACTGGCTGCCTGAAGATAGTAGGCTTCTATTTCCATGCAAGGACTCAGAAACATGGCTAATGAAAGAGACAGTATGATGGCCCATTTCGAACGGCGTTTTACCATCTCAGGAACCACGCCATGTGTATGCTTATGATGATTGAAAAGATCGATGAATACATAAATGGCTCCCAAAAAAATTAACACGGCAGGTGCAATTTTTTCTGTAATAAAACTATAGTTACTGCTCAGGCTGATTCCGATAATGCCAATTGTAATACCAACAATTACAGTACTTAATGTATGTGCGAACCCGCTGATTCCAGTAACACCTATAGTTTCACGTAAAGTCCATTTTTCAGCCTTTCCGATGGCCACAACTGGCAGCCAGTGATTGGGTATTGTTGCATGAATTAAACTTAAGATAACACTTCCAAGTATCAGTTGTAACATATGTCAAATTTGTAATTGGCGAATATAAAGATAAAAGCAAACATATGCTATCAGTTTCGCATCCTGATTGGCCGACTTTGATCGGCCAGTTTAACTAATAATTTAAGCCGCAATTTGTTCAGCCTGTTTAACCGGAGTGTTTCCATATAAGTAAATCCTTTTCGGATAATATCATAATAAAGTACAGGAAACAAAAGAATTGAAAAAACCCATATAAAAATCAGGTTAAACCAGAAGGTATCCAGAGAATTGCCAAACAGATTCTTAGAAGGTGCATAAAAATGGGACCTCCAGCTTTTTTCTCCTGGTTCACGATATATGGCATCCTTAAGAGGAATCATTTCTCCATCATGAACAGAATATTGACGGATTTCCTTTTCGTTGGCAACCACCATAGCCAATTGCTTATTAAAGTGTTTCTGACGAAAATTCATAAAGAAATCTTCGCCTCCCAACTGGTCCACCAATTGGTTATATTCATGATCCCTGTTGCTGACAGCCCTGTTATATCTGTTTTTGTAAATGATCAATGCCTTATCCAACAGATGCTCCAGTCGATTATCGAGCAATGGGGTATACTTTTCCGGATAAAGGCTGTCAATAAAGACAGGCACTGGAATACGGGTATCATTACTGATATTTATGATCTCTGAACGGAGCACGGAAAGATTATTGGCGAATCGGAAAGTGTCTGAGTTATTTGAATAGAGTGCGTGAGTATCATCAATAATTTCAATCAGGCCCGGAATAACATAAGAACGGTAATACCCGGCATTTTTTGCCTGGCACTCGGATTCAAAGAAATATTTCTCGTAGGCATTATCTTTAAATTGTGTTACAGCCAACGCTTCATATGCCCATCTTGAAACCATCAGGTCGCCAATAACCGGAACTGCCTTTTCATTTGAAATTTTGTTGTGCATTTTACCAAAATCAACAACCACTCCGCTAAACAGCAATTGTGGTACAAGAATAAGCGGCACAAGAATATAGATGGTTACTACAGAGTTAAATCCCGAAGAAATATTCAAGCCCAGCATATTTGCCCAACACGATGCGGTAAAAAGAATAACCCAGTAACGCAGAAACATGCCATCGATTTCGAGCATGGAAGTGCCGATCCAGACAAAAATCATGGATTGCAATGCAGATATGCCAAACAATATAGAAATCTTCGAAAATAAATAACTCGACCGGCTGAGGTTAAGGAATTTTTCACGCTTTAAGATTTTCCGGTCCTTAAAAATTTCTTCCGCACTAATCACCAATCCAAGAAATAAGGCTACAATTACAGCCATAAACAGAAATGCAGGAATCACTGCGTTTTCGCCGAAGATATACTGAGGCAGTCCGTTTACAAAAGTGAAATTCTTTGAAAAAAAGGCGAGAATAAATGCGAGTATAGGCGCCTCCAAAGCAAGTATCATCAGATATTGCTTGTTGTAATATTTAGCAAGCAGATCCCGCTTCAGGAAAATCTTAAACTGGTTAAAATGATCAGGAATTTTGAAATTGTTTTTTGGGATGGTGGAATCATGCTCCCGCACGATGAGCTTGGTTTGAGCATCAATTTTTTCCAAAAACTTCTGATACCACTCTTCAGGCGTAGTTTTACGTTTTCTGGATAACCTGCCGTTGGCATCAACTTCCCTTGATTCAACAATACGCAAAATTTCATCGGAATTGATATTACCACAACTCAGGCACTCCGTTTCATCGGCATCAGCATAATGCGCTTCGTGTTTAAAATAAGTGATGGCACTTATCGGGTGTCCGTAGTAAACCACACGACCTCCCTGGTCCATTACCAATAACTTGTCAATCATTCTGAACACATCCGAAGACGGTTGATGAATATTGGCGATAATTAATTTTCCTTTCAGTGTTTGTCGCTTCAGCAGTGTAATAATTTTTTCAGAATCTGCAGAAGACAAGCCTGAAGTGGGCTCATCCACAAACAATATGGAAGGTTCCCTGATAAGCTCAAGCGCGATATTAAGACGTTTTCGCTGGCCTCCGCTTAAAAAAGTTGTAAATGCATCTCCTACATTCAAATCTCTGGCTTCTACGAGGTCGAAATCAATCAAGGCATCTTCAACAACATCAGCAATTTCTTTTTCGGTATAATCAGCAAAACAAAGACGGGCATTGTAATAAAGGTTCTGATATACCGTAAGTTCTTTTATTAATAAGTCATCCTGAGGAACATACCCAATTACGCCTTCAATTTTATCTTTATGTTCATGAATATCCCATCCGTTAATCCGAATGGCCCCTTTTCTGGGTTTGAGGTTGCCATTAAGAACATTGAGCAGGGTGGATTTTCCGGAACCGCTTCCTCCGATAATACCAACAAGTCGACCGGATTCCTCAGTCAGATTAAATTTCTTGACTCCGTTCTTGCTGTTGAAATAGCTGAACTCAATATCTTCAGCAGTAAAAATAAATTTCACCTCAGCACTGGCTTGTATAAACCTGCCGCGAATCCAGCTGAAGTAAATAGAGCCAATCTTTGGATTTCTGATTACTGAGCCGAGCGACCAGATATAAGTACGGCCCGAATGTATCCGGTGCCCGTTTAAAACAAGTTTCATACTTCCATAATAGCGGAAAATATATATATCCGCACTGGGAATATGCATAACCATGATCTGACCTTCAAGCTTGTCAATACCCAGCTGTTTAATATTGGGAGCTGATGTGGCATCTTTTGGCCTGATGATTAACAACCAGCCCTGGTTGACAATGCTGTGTATGTCTTCAAAAATGAACGATTTGGCATCGGCAAACTCATCGTCACTTATTTTCAGATATAGTGCAGCAGTGCGAACCAGACTCATTTCATCACGGGTATGTTTTTCTCCGCTTTGAATAAAGTCCAGCAGGTACACCAAAACGATGACCTTTTGCTTGTGTTCCAATTCTTCGTTAATCTGACTGCAAAGTTCAACAATCCGACTTTTGGCATTTGACTTTTTATCGGCAGTATTGTTCGGATCGGGCTCATCTTTCAGCTGATGGAAATACCGGACCTGTTCATCAAAGAAATTGATATACTTCTGAACGATCTCCTGGCTATATTGCTGGTCCAGGTAATCCATGACAATATTGCGCTTATTTGCGGACTGTCCTTCTTTATTGATGTCCGAAACAATAGCGAATAATCGCATTAAGGCTCTGAGGATCGATTCGTTCATGTTGTTTGAAGCAAAAACAGCCCTAGCTTATGCTTAGGGCTGTTTAAAATAATAAAAACCCGGTTTTAAATCAAAGAATTTCTTACTTCTTTAATTGTCTTCAGGATGATGTTATAATCGGCCTGGGTTAATCCCTGATTTACTTTTGCGAAAACAGGATTCAATACTGATAAGCGGGTTTCCAGATCTTTAATATCTGCGTTTGTATTGCGGGCAGCTAAAAGGCTCATCACTTTGCTGTAGGAGTCTTTCTGTTTGCTGATAATATCAACAATTCCTGTAAAATTGTATGAATCCTCGGAAATATTGGTGGCAATATACATTAATTCAACCCATACACCAGCAACCATGTCCACAGCAAGATCCGGATTGCTTTTCTGTTCCAGATACTGGTAGGTATCATAAATGGTATTGGTGATGATATTGGTTAATGAATCCTTATTTTCAAATTTTGCTTTATAATCGTCAGACAACAATTTCGAATAATCATAGGTAACACCTAATTGATCAGCCAGGGTTTTAATAGAATTCAGATAGGTTTGAATATCCTGTTGTTGTTGAAATGTTGCTGCATAAGCAAGATCAGCTGCATAAACACCAAGGTTCAATGCTTTTTTCTGCTCAGTTACATATTTCTCAGCATTTGCAGCAGGATTTAAATTCTTGGAAGAATATTTGGCTCCAATGTCATTTAACATTTGCGTCATTTCAAAAGGAGCAGGAAGTGGATATAATACTGCTTTAATGTCAGAAGCAAGCAAATCTTTGTTTAAACTATCAGCAGCGATTTCCTGATCGCCTGCTTTATTTCCGCTCTTGCAGGAAACAACCAAAAGAACAGTAAGCATAACTATCAGAGAACTGATTTTGTTAACCCATCTTTTCATATACATAGTAATATTAATTTGTTTAATTATTTATTAATCTTGCAGTTCAGTAAGAGGTGCAAATATAATTATAGTTTCACACCTCTGCAAATGCAACAATATAATTGTATCCATAATTCTTTGCACAAACCGGACAAGTAGCAAAATAGAAAAAATAACGGGTAGCCAGCTTATTTTTTCGGCTTAAATAAATGTCAAATTCTCTGATATATTTGGGCACATGGTTATAAGGACCCTGGAAGACCTTGCTTATAAAAGAGCCGGATATTTTCACATGGTCAGCACCCGGGACTTCATGCTTTACAGACATATATAATTCAGATTTCCATGGAGAGGGATCATATGAAAGCAGTAAAAAGTCAGGCTGATCTACCTGAGCATTAGCTGTTACAGCCTGATTCCATAAAAACTGAACTGCCTTCCCGTATTTTCCCGGAACAGGAATATGCAAAATCTGGGGAATGCACTTTCGGATAAAAAGTTTATTTTCCCATGAATGGCTTTTCTCGTCCCATAAAGAAGGGTCGAATTTTCCGCAACATTCATCAGAAGATTTAGTGTTCATATGAAATAGGTTAATGTTGTGATGTAAAGATAACAATAATGTACAGCGAGTTTTTAAATAGAAATGAACAATTCAAAGAATGTTATTAAAACAATTGTATATTTCCGTTGCTTATTTAAGTGAATTCTTTAACCTTTGCTTGTTTTTTTAGAAATAGGGGCCCTATAACCTGATATGACCGGAGGACATAAAAACAGAGGCATTAAGTTCAGTCTCGCTGGTGTAATTATTACCCTGGGGATCGTTTACGGAGACATAGGTACATCGCCACTGTATGTAATAAAAGCGGTTTCAAGAGGGGTTTATCCGATTAATGAAGATTTCGTCCTGGGTGTTCTTTCCTGTGTTATCTGGACACTCACCATACAGACCACCATTAAATATGTTTTAATCACCCTTAAAGCTGACAACAAGGGTGAAGGAGGAATTTTTTCACTCTTTGCCTTATTGCGAAAAAGTAAGCGATGGATCTATTTTCTGGCTATTGCCGGTGGAAGTTTATTGCTTGCTGACGGAATTATTACACCGGCAATCACAGTGGTGTCATCTATTGAAGGCTTACGGATGATCAATCCTGAAATAAAAGTAATTCCGATTGTAATCATCATTATTACCCTGCTTTTTTCCATTCAGCAATTTGGAACCGAATATGTGGGACGTTTTTTCGGGCCCATTATGTTTATATGGTTTTTAATGCTGGGCGTGCTTGGCATTATTGAAATACACGAGAAATTCCTGGTACTTAAGGCATTTGATCCGCGTTATGCCATTAGTCTGCTCACACAATATCCGGGAGGCATGTTATTCCTGGGCGCCATTTTCCTGTGTACCACAGGGGGCGAAGCCTTATATGCCGATTTAGGCCATTGTGGAATCAAGAACATCAAAGTTTCCTGGTCTTTTGTAAAGGTAATGCTGATACTGAATTATTTAGGTCAGGGAGCATGGCTTTTGAGCCATGGTAACGAGCTTACTGAAACCACAAATCCTTTTTATGCCATCATGCCCATCTGGTTTCTGCCGATTGGTATTTTTATAGCAACAGCTGCCGCTATTATTGCAAGCCAGGCCTTAATTACTGCATCATTTACCCTGATCAGCGAAGCCATTTCATTGAATTTCTGGCCAAAAATAAAAATCAAATACCCTACCCTTCAAAAAGGTCAGATGTATATTGCCAGCATCAATGTATTCCTTTGGCTTTCTTGTCTCGGCGTTGTTTTAATTTTCAGGGAGTCGGGCAATATGGAAGCTGCCTACGGCCTGTCTATAAACATCACCATGATGATTGATACGCTGATGTTGTCATTCTATCTTTCAAACAAAAGGACTAATAAATTGCTGATTGCATTATTTCTTGCTGTTTATCTCACGGTTGAAGGATCATTTTTATATGCCAACATGTTCAAATTAACTCATGGAGGTTGGTTTCCTTTAATGGTAGGCGGCATGCTGGCGATAGTCATGTTGTGTTGGTATAATGGCCGGAAAATCACCAACCGGTTTCTTCGGTTTTTGCCGCTTGAACAGTACCTGGGTGTGATAAAAGATTTACGAAATGACAGCAGCATACCCAAAACGGCTACGAATCTGGTTTTTCTTACCAAGGCAAACCGGAGCAGCGATATTGAATCCAAAATTATTCTCTCAATTCTCAACAAGCAGCCCAAAAGAGCCGATCATTACTGGTTCATTCATGTGGATATTATGGATGATCCCCGTGAAATGGATTATAAGGTAACGCATATCATTCCCGGAATACTTACACGTATTGACTTTTATCTGGGGTTTAAAGTTGAACCGCAGATTAATGCCATGTTTAAACAAATAACCAATGATATGGCCCGGACTGGTGAAATTGATCTGTTCAGCGGTTACCCATCATTAAGGAAGCATAACATCCTTACAGATTTCAGGTTTATCCTGATTGACCGGCTTAATATCTCCGACTTCAACTTTAAATTCCGCGAACGGCTCATTATGAACGTGTATTTGTTTTTCAGCAGACATAGTTTATCGGATGTAAAAGCTCTTGGATTTGACGCCAGTACAGTGCATATCGAGCAAATGTCACTTGGATATGAAAGCATCAGCTCGTTTCGCCTAAACAGGAAAAACTAAAATGCAACTGTTCTTTTGCAATAATATACAAGCAGGCATTGCCATTCTGTCTCCTGAAGAGTCAGGGCATTGCATCAGGGTTTTAAGACTGGCAAAAGGAGATCTTGTAAAGCTTATTGATGGTACGGGAACCTCTTATGATGCAGAGATTACTATTCCTGACTCAAAGAAATGTGAACTGAAAATTATCAAATCATTTACAACCCCTTCTCCGCGAAACTATAAAATTCATATTGCCATTGCACCCACTAAGAACATAGACCGTTTTGAATGGTTTGTAGAGAAAGCAGTTGAAATTGGGGTTGATGCTATTACACCTGTTATTTGTGAGCGTTCGGAAAGACGTGTGCTAAAGACGGACCGCCTGCATAAACTGATCATTTCCACCATGAAACAGGCCATGATCTTAAACTATCCGCGATTGGATGAATTAAATAACCTGGATTCCTTCTTTAAAAGCCTTGGTAATCAAACTGAAAACAGATTTATAGCCCATTGTTTTCCCGAAGAAAAGAAATTATTGAGCAAGGCCATCCTACCGGATAAAGATGTCATAATCCTTATTGGCCCGGAAGGTGATTTTACCCAGAATGAAGTTAAAAGAGCTATATCGAACCATTTTTTGCCTGTCTCACTCGGTACAAACCGGCTTAGAACAGAAACTGCAGGTATTGTGGCATGCCATACAGCTGTTTTGATATCAGAGAATCATGTGAATCTATGATTCAAGGCTCAGTAAATCAGAATACGATTTGTAATTTTAACATTTCAACTATCGGTTTGTTTCTCTTTGTAAAAAACCCGTCTATGAAAAAAATATACCTTTATTTCTTATCAATTGTGCTTTCCTTTTGTTTAGTTTCAAAAAGCAGCGCACAAACCAATTCAGCTCCGCTGAAAATACTTACCCTGGGAAATTCCATCACTTTTGATGATTTTTCCAACGATACGCGTCCCGACGGTTTGCGCATCAGTTACAGATATACACTTTACAATCTGCTCTCTGAATCTGGTTTTGCATTCGATTTTGTAGGAAGTGAAATGGCGGGTCAGGATTTATTTCCTGACCCGCAAAATGGCGGTTTTCCAGGTATTACAAAAGAGCAAATGGTAACATTGCTGCAAACAGGATATAACCCCAGAACAGCAACACAGGAAACAAATGGCGCCTATTTAAATATCTTTCAGCCTGATGTTATTTTATTACATATAGGAACCAATGGTCTTACTACCAATGTCGATGCTATTGAACAGATTCTGAATCTTATAGACACATACCGGTCGCAATCTGGAAAAACGGTGAAATTGCTGATTGCAAAAATCATCAACCGGAAAGTATATCATAGTGCCACAACCCAATATAATACAAATTTGGCTGCATTGGTTACTGCGCGCAATCATCCTGACAATTATATCGTCGATATGGAAAACGGTGCCGGCATAGATTATGCCAATGATATGATTGACAATCTGCATCCGAATGCTACTGGCTATTCAAAAATGGCACAGTTATGGTTTAATACCCTTGTAAATATTTATGGGACACCTGCCTCCTGTCCAAAAGCACTTGGGGGTTATTGGAATTTCGATATCAACAACGCAGGGTCATTTACAGACGTTATTTCAGGATTTAATGCTACTGCAATCACTGAACCAATAGTTACTGCCGGGAAAATTTCAAATGCTGTGCAGTTTAGCGGTAACAGTAGAATTAATATAACAAACGGTACATCATTTAATAAGTCCGGATCGGAGTCTTTTACTCTGCAATTTTGGATTAAAAAAGGCACACCGTGCACCGGCACTGAAGTCATCATTGGACGCGATGACCCGGCTTCACCGCTTCATTGGTGGGCTGGTATAGATTGCAGTTCAGGAAATGAGGGAAAGATCAAATTCTATTTTACATCCGCGACCGGAGAAAACTTTTCACTGCTGAGTACAAGCAATGTCAGTGATGATATCTGGCATCTCATCACCCTGAGCAGAAATGGCGCAGACGGAAAAACATCACTCTATGTTGATCAGTCACTTCAGTCATCGGGAACTTTTAAAATAAACGGATCATTCAGCGCTGCAATACCAGTTAATATCGGATGGCTGGATTTGAGTCCCTATTATTATTTTACAGGAATTCTGGATGAGCTTTCGTTATATAATGTGCCCCTTGCAATTTCTGAAATTGGTGCTATATATCAGGAAGGTATGAATGGCAAAAATTACTGCAATGCTGATTTCTTAATTACTCCTTCCAATCTTCAGGCATCCCTAAGCATTAACAATGCTGTATTGACATGGAATGACAATTCCTCAAATGAAAGCGGTTATAAGATCGAACGAAAAACAGAAAATGGCTCTTTTGTTATGATCGAACAATTATCAGCAAACACGAATATTTATGTTGATAAAAGCCTTCCGGCCAATACGGTTTTCACGTACCGTGTTTCAGCTTTTCGTTCTACCGGTGTTTCCGGATACAGTAATGAGTCCTTGTTAACAACTTCCGGAACGACTGTAATTACTAATGTTGCCGCGGGAAAACCTTCTTCGCAATCATCAACAGGATATGGAGGAACATCTGACCGGGGTAATGATGACAATACCAATGGCGATTGGAGCGGAAACTCAATTACTCATACAAATACCGAATTAAATCCCTGGTGGCAGGTAGATTTGCAGGCTTCATACGCCATTGACCGCATTGAAATCTGGAACCGGATGAATTCCTGTTGCATTGGCAGAATGGTTAATTTTTATGTTTTTATAAGTGATGTCCCGTTTGTTTCTGTTGACTTAAATACAACAATAAATCAACAAGGTGTCTGGAGCAATTTTAATGCAGCCTATCCGAATCCTTCCCTTTCTGTTTCTGTTAACCGCACTGGCCGGTACATTCGCTTGCAACTCGCAGGACAGGCCACAATTAACCTGGCAGAATTGAAAGTCTTTGGAAGCCCCACAGCACCTCCTCAGGGAAATGTACCTTCAGCACCCCTTTCTTTTACAGCCACGGCTTCATCTGAAACTTCAATATCGCTGAACTGGACTGATCAGTCATCCGATGAGACAGGGTTCAGGATTGAACGAAAAACAGGAAATGAGGGATTTTCATTACTATCAGAAGTACCTGCCAATACAACAGCTTATGTAGATCTGAATGTTTTGGCGTCAACAAACTATACCTACAGAATATTTGCTTTTAACACATACGGTAATTCCGCATACAGTAATGAATCCTCTGCTACCACACAGCAACAGGCACCCTTAACAAACCTGGCTATAGGAAAGCCCTCTGTTCAGTCCAGCACCATTTACGGAGGTACTGCATCACGCGGAAACGACGATAACACAAACGGTGATTGGTTTGCCAACTCTGTAACTCATACCAATGATGAAATGGCTCCATGGTGGCAGGTTGATTTGCAGAATACCTATCTGATCGATCATATCAGAATCTGGAACCGGACAAATTCATGTTGCATAAGCAGAATGTCAAATTATTATGTCTTTATAAGCAACAACCCTTTTACCTCAAACGATCCGAATGTTTTATCAAATCAACAGGGGGTCTGGAGCATTTATAATACAACCTATCCAAATCCGGACATTCAGATTCCGGTGCATATTAGCGGGAGGTATGTTCGCATTCAGCTAGCCAGTCAGGGAGCTATTAATCTTGCGGAAATGGAAATATTTGGAAGTCAGGACACTCCATCCGAACCAACTATTCCTCTGACTCCTTCATCATTATTGGCAACTACCGGAGCCATCCCTCAGGTTGTATTAACTTGGATTGATCAGTCAAACAATGAAAATGGGTTCCACATCGAAAGAAAGACTGGAAATGGCGATTTTGTTCTATTAACGACTTTAACCGCAAATGTCCAGACCTATACCGATAATACAGTACAGGTACTGGAAAGTTATACCTATCGTATCAGCGCATACAACAATGCAGGCAATTCATCTTTCAGTAATGAATCAGCAGTAACCATTCCTGACCCCGTAATTATTACAAACCTGGCACTTCAGAAACCTTCTTCTCAGTCTTCTACTATATACGGAGGAACGGCTTCACGCGCAAATGACGGTAATAGAAATGGTGATTGGTTTGCCAACTCTGTAACTCACACCAACGATGAAATGGCTCCATGGTGGCAGGTTGATTTGCAGAATACCTATCTGATCGATCATATCAGAATCTGGAACCGGACAAATTCATGTTGCATAAGCAGAATGTCAAATTATTATGTCTTTATAAGCAACAACCCTTTTACCTCAAACGATCCGAATGTTTTATCAAATCAACAGGGGGTCTGGAGCATTTATAATACAACCTATCCAAATCCGGACATTCAGATTCCGGTGCATATTAGCGGGAGGTATGTTCGCATTCAGCTAGCCAGTCAGGGAGCTATTAATCTTGCGGAAATGGAAATATTTGGAAGTCAGGACACTCCATCCGAACCAACTATTCCTCTGACTCCTTCATCATTATTGGCAACTACCGGAGCCATCCCTCAGGTTGTATTAACTTGGATTGATCAGTCAAACAATGAAAATGGGTTCCACATCGAAAGAAAGACTGGAAATGGCGATTTTGTTCTATTAACGACTTTAACCGCAAATGTCCAGACCTATACCGATAATACAGTACAGGTACTGGAAAGTTATACCTATCGTATCAGCGCATACAACAATGCAGGCAATTCATCTTTCAGTAATGAATCAGCAGTAACCATTCCTGACCCTGTAATTATTACAAACCTGGCTCTTCAGAAGCCTTCTTCTCAGTCTTCTACTATATACGGAGGAACAGCCTCACGCGCAAATGACGGCAATACCAATGGTGATTGGTATGCCAACTCTGTAACTCATACCAACGATGAAATGGCTCCATGGTGGCAGGTAGATCTGCAGGATGTTTATCTTATTGATCATATTGAAGTATGGAATCGTACCAATTCCTGTTGCAGGGAAAGATTAACCAACTATTATGTGTTTGTAAGTGATCAACCTTTTTCAACATTTAAT
The DNA here is from genome assembly GCA_964615995.1 of uncultured Bacteroidales bacterium. Classification (GTDB taxonomy): domain Bacteria; phylum Bacteroidota; class Bacteroidia; order Bacteroidales; family UBA10428; genus UBA5072. Next base: position 115,812 of record CAZTSR010000010.1, on the reverse strand, counting down.
TTAAGTACCACTCTAAATCAGCAGGGCGTTTCGAATTATTATAATTCTGCTTTTCCAAATCCCTCTTCATCAATAGCAGTTAACCGTACGGGCAGATTTGTCCGTCTGCAATTGTCAGGTCAGGGAGTAATAAATTTGGCAGAACTACAGGTATTCGGAAACGCATCAGGCAATGTTCAACTTGCAGGCCCTGATTCCAAAAAGGTTACTATAGCATTAGGTACGGATGACAGGATGGGATTTTCAGTTTATCCTGTTCCTTTTTCAGATTTGCTTCATATACAATTTAATCTGCAGGCTGAAACAAAAGGTTCCCTGTTGGTATATAATATATTTGGGCAGGAGGTTTCAAGGATATTTGAGGGTGTATTTCCTGAAGGATTCAATTCGTTCGAATGGAATGGAAGCAGTTTAGATGGTAAAGCTGCAACTGGAATATACCTCATAAAACTGCAGGCAGGTCCTGAATCATTCTATAAAAAAGTAATCCTGACTGAATAACAAGCAGGCAGGCTATCTGAGATTATCATTGGAATGTTATAATTTCAGAAGTTTGAAATCTTCAACAGGGAAATTTGAAACACACGACGCGAACAATCTTGTTGGCCAAAAAATTTCCCTGTTTTATCCTCATAAATCCTGACTTGATAAAAAAGAAGTGGGATATTTTGTAAATAAAAACAACCTTTGTGGCGTTCATAAGTATAAAGATGATAACCAAGCAGCAATGCTCATTGTTTTTGATTGACAATTAACTAAGTAAACCCTTCAGTTTTTATGAAAGCAGTTCTCCTGGCAGGTGGTTATGGAACCCGTATCAGCGAAGAAAGTGGCATCCGGCCTAAACCGATGGTGGAAATAGGTGCTAAACCGATATTGTGGCATATCATGAAAATTTATTCCCAGTTTGGCATTAATGAGTTTGTGATATGTCTGGGATATAAAGGAAACATTATCAAGGAATATTTTGCCAATTATTTCTTATATCAGTCCGACGTTACCTTCGATATGAAATACAATACCATGTCGATTTTAAATAATAATTGTGAAGACTGGAAAGTAACGCTGGTTGATACCGGGTTAAATACCATGACTGGCGGAAGGCTAAGACGGGTTAAGGATTATGTCGGCAATGAAACATTTTGCATGACATATGGAGACGGCGTTAGCAATGTAAATATTAAAGAACTGATCGCCTTTCATAAACAGCAAGAATCTATAGCTACATTGACGGCTGTGCAGGAACCGGGAAGATTTGGCACAATTTCCTTACAAAGTGATCAGACCAAAGTCACCCATTTCCGGGAAAAGCAAAACGATGAAAATACAGCATGGATTAATGGAGGCTTTTTTGTTCTTGAACCAGAAGTTTTTGACTATCTGGAAGATGATCAAACCGTTTTTGAAAAATCACCTTTGGAAAAACTTGCCCGGGATAATAAACTTTCTGCTTATCGCCATAATGGTTTCTGGCAACCGATGGATACGGTGAGAGACCGGAATGTTCTGGAAGATTTATGGAACTCGAATAAAGCACCCTGGAAAATTTGGTAATACTGCTACAAAACTTCGTCTAACTTATATCTAAAAATCAATATGAAAATTTTAATCACTGGCAACCTGGGATATGTAGGTTCAGAACTGGTAAAAACTCTTAGAAGAAAATATCCGGAATCCGAATTGATTGGATTTGATATTGGCTATTTTTCTAAAAATTTGACCAACAAAACAACTGCTCCTGAAATATATCTGGACGCCCAATATTATGGTGATGTAAGAAAATTCCCCGAATCCCTGCTCAAAGGCGTGGATGCTGTTGTACAGCTTGCTGCTATATCCAATGATCCCATTGGAAATAAATTTGAGAAGATTACCCTTGAAGTAAACTATGAAGCAGTTATAGATATTGCCAAGAAAGCAAAAAAAGCCGGTGTGAAAAGAGTGGTATTTGCATCCAGTTGTTCTGTTTATGGTTTTGCTGAAGAAGATGCCCGCACTGAGGAATCATCTGTGAATCCACTTACTGCATATGCCCGCTCAAAAGTGATGGCTGAAAAAGATCTGATGCCACTGGCTGACCAGAATTTTACGGTTACTTGCCTAAGATTTGCCACAGCATGTGGAATGAGCGACAGGTTAAGACTCGATCTGGTATTGAATGATTTTGTAGCAGGTGCACTCTCATCGGGAGAAATAAATATCCTTAGTGATGGTACGCCCTGGCGTCCGCTTATTAATGTAAGGGATATGGGCAGAGCGATTCTTTGGGGTATTGAAAGAAACCCTGTTGATGGTGGAAATTACCTGGTTATTAATACCGGAAGCAATAAATGGAATTACCAGGTGAAGGAACTGGCACATGCTATTCATGGCATTTTGCCTCAAACCACGGTATCTATTAATAAGGATGCTCAACCTGATAAAAGATCCTACAAAGTAAGTTTCGATAAATTTGAAAAACTGGCAAAAGATTATGTTCCTGAATATGATTTAAATCAATCCATTACAGATCTGGTAGCCGGTCTTAAAGATATTGGATTTAACGATACCAATTACCGTCAGTCGCGTCTGATCAGACTTTATGTAGTAAATGAACTTCTTGAAAATAAAATACTGAACAGCAACCTTGAATTGAAAAAATGATCTTCAGGGAAACTCCTGTAAAAGGAGCATATATCATTGAACTAAATCCGCATCAGGATGATCGCGGTTTATTTGCACGAACATTTTGCAAAAATGAATTTAAGGCAATCGGGCATGATGCGGAATTTGTTCAATTTAATCATTCCATCACAAATAATAAAGGGACAATCCGTGGGATGCATTATCAAACACCTCCCTTTTCGGAGACAAAACTAATCCGTTGCATTCGTGGAAGTGTATTTGATGTTATAATCGACATCCGGAAAGATTCACCTACGTTTCTGAAATACTTTGCCATTGAACTTTCTGAATCCAATATGCTGTCGCTTTATATTCCACAGGGATTTGCACATGGCTTTCAGACACTGGAAGACAACAGTCAGCTTATCTATCATCATACCGCTTTTTACACACCCGGTTATGAAGGTGGAATCAGATATGATGATCCGCTCATCCAAATTCAATGGCCACTGAATGTTACAGCTATAACTGAAAAAGATAAAAACCATCCATTATTGAATCATACATTTAAAGGAATAACCTTATGAAATGCAGACATTGTAAAACCGAACTCAATCATGTTTTTGTTGATTTGATCAATTGTCCTCCTTCCAATGACATGCTAAAAACCGATCAATTGAATGAACCTGAAGTATTCTATCCGCTGAAAATTTATACATGTCATCATTGTCTGCTTGTTCAGGTAGATGAAATGCGTAAGGCCGAATCTATTTTCAACAGCGAATACACCTATTTCTCTTCGTTTTCAACAAGCTGGCTGGCCCACGCCAAAAAGTATGTTGACATGATGGTTGAACGATTTGGTTTCAATAATAACTCACAGGTAATTGAAATTGCCAGCAATGATGGTTATCTGCTTCAATATTTTAAAGAAAAAAATGTCCCGGTTTTGGGTGTGGATCCCACAGCAAACACAGCCCAGGTTGCTATATCTAAAGGCATTCCAACCATCATAGATTTTTTTGGCTCTGAACTTGCCCAAAAGAAACTTGCAGATCAAAATATTAAGGCCGACCTGATCTTAGGAAATAATGTACTGGCTCATGTACCTGATATTAATGATTTTGTAAAAGGGGTGAAAATCGCACTTAAAGATACCGGTGTTGTTACCTTTGAGTTTCCGCATTTAATGCGACTGGTGGAAGAATGTCAGTTTGATACGATTTATCATGAGCATTTCTCTTATCTTTCATTTACCGCTGTAAAACGAATTTTTGAAAGCCAGGGACTAGAAATGTTTGATGTTCAGGAATTACCTACACACGGAGGTTCATTGAGAATATTTGCAAAGCATATTCAGGACACAACCAAGGAAGTTTCACCCAATGTGGCTGATTTATTAAAGCGTGAAGAGGCTGTTGGTATGAAAACCATGAATTATTACAATGATTTTCAGGAGCGTGTGGATCAGATCAAATATGCTGTTTGGAACTTTCTGATTCAGGCTCGTAAGGAGCAGAAGAAAGTGATTGGATACGGAGCCGCAGCCAAAGGGAACACCTTAATCAATTATTGCGGAATTAAAGGAAATGATCTCATACAATTTGTTGTTGATGCATCACCCCATAAGCAAAACAAGTATTTGCCCGCCAGCCATATTTTGGTGCGTAATCTTGAGAGCATTCGGGAATATAAGCCTGACTATGTTATCATCCTTCCCTGGAACCTTAAGAAAGAAATTATGGAACAGTTAAGTTATATTAAAGATTGGGGAGGAAAATTTGTTACATTTATTCCTGAACTAAGTATCAGTTGAACTTACAGGGAATTGTATGCTGGAAATTATTAAAGCTCTTTATCCGATTTGCCGGAGTATTACAGGGGATGGCTTACGCAAAACGCTTGACATAATAGGTAAGCAGATTCCTCTTCAAATATTTGAAGTTCCAACCGGGACACGTATTCTTGATTGGCAAATCCCTTTGGAATGGAATATAAGGGATGCCTTTATTAAAGATGAAGCAGGGAACAAAATAATTGATTTTAAGGACTCTAATCTGCATGTACTGAATTATAGTAGTCCCATAAGTGGCAAGTTCAGTTTATCCGATCTGAAGCCACATCTTTTCAGCATTCCTGATAAGCCTGATCTGATCCCCTACCGGACATCTTATTACGCTGAAAACTGGGGCTTTTGCCTGAGTCATAATCAGCTGCTATCGCTTAAGGATGAAACATATGAAGTGTTCATTGATTCCTCTTTGGGTGCCGGCAGTCTGACCTATGGTGAATGTTTCATAAAGGGACAAACGGATCAGGAAGTGCTTATATCAACTCATGTTTGCCATCCTTCATTATGCAATGATAATCTATCCGGAATTTCTGTGTGTACAGAATTGGCAAAATCCATCATGTATACCCGGCCTTATTATTCCTATCGTTTTCTTTTTATTCCCGGAACAATCGGAGCAATAACTTGGTTAGCCCAAAATGAAAGCCGTTTGCACCGGATAAAATATGGATTGGTGACAGCCCTGTTGGGAATTGATGATGTTTTTACTTACAAACGTTCCCGTATTGGAAATGCAGCAATTGATCAGATCGTGGAATTTGTTCTTTCCAAAAGCAATCGAAAACATAAAGTGATTGATTTCATTCCGTATGGCTACGATGAAAGACAATTTTGTTCTCCCGGATTTAATCTTCCCGTTGGCAATATTACACGGATACCGTTTGGTGAGTATGCTGAATATCATACTTCAGGAGATAATTTCAACCTGATTTCTGAAAAAGGACTGGAGGATTCTTTAAAACTTTTCCATGAAATTTTCAGTCATATCGAAGCAGACAGAAAATTTGAGAATCTTTTTCCTAAAGGAGAACCTCAATTGGGAAAGCGCGGACTGTATGACAATATTGGGGGAAGGAATGACAGTAAAACCTTACAGCTGGCCTTTTTGTGGGTTCTGAATTACTCTGACAAGTTACATTCATTAGAAGATATAATAAGAATATCGGGCCTGGATATAAAAATTATCACTGAAGCCGCCAATATGCTGGAAGAAAAAGGATTGATCCGGGCATGTTGAGTTAAAAGAAGAACTGTAAATGATAAATTTGCCGGAATAATTTACATGACGTTTGTCATTTAATCCATACATTTAATCAAAATGAAAATCTGCGACGTATCGCGAACAATTGAAATCATTATTTTTGTTTCGGTTTAAAAGGTAACATATGCAATTTTCTTAAATTGAAACATTCTAAATGCAGTTTCGTAATTTCTTTAATAACTAATACACATCTTATGAATCCAAAATTTCTACCCATTATTTTGTTTTTGTTTTTGGCTGTTTTTTCAGTCAAAGGGTTCTCCCAATGTCCTTCCGGTATGGTCTCATATTGGAAGCTTCAGGAATCCGGAACCACTTTTGATGACATAAGTGGGAACCATGATGCTACAGCAGTTTCTGGTTCGATGCAGACGGATGGAATCAGCGGATATGCACAGCAATTTGCGAATTCCTATCTGACCGTTCCTGCCCATGCTGATTATAATTGGGCTTCCAACTCCAGTTACACCATTGAGCTTTGGGTTAAATTCACTGAAGTTAGCGGTACCCAGGTTATCATTGGTCGCGATGATCCCGTCTCCCAGGTACACTGGTGGATTGGAAAAACTGCAGGCGGAAAAATCGAATGGTTTACCAAGGCCAGTGATGGCTCAAATGGAGACATTGAAAGTCTCAGCGCAATCAACAATGGTCAATGGCATCATGTTGTTGCCATGCGTGATGGTGCCACAAACAAAAACTATTTGTATGTAGACGGTATTCTGCAAAACACAGGAGGAACAGATGTATTCCTGAGTGGAAATCTTTCATCAACAGATGGTTTAACAATAGGAAATATGGTTTATAATAGCAGTCCTACATTTTTCTATAATGGAGGCATTGATGAAGTTGCTATTTACAACCGTGTTCTGACACCAACTGAAATCACTGCTCATTATACAAATGCTGTGAACAATCAGATGGGATATTGCAGTGGCAATGCTCCTGAACTGCTTTCTAATCCTTTAACTACAGCTACTATAAACCAGACATACACTTATAGAGTTAAAGCATCAGGTAACCCTGCTCCTAAATATTACCTGGATAATGGTCCGGCTAATATGACCGTAAATGAAACTACAGGTGTCATTTCATGGACTCCAACAACTTTCAGTCAGAATGCTCCTGTTTCGATACGGATTACTAATTCTAACGGTACCATTTATCAGAACTTCCAGATATTTATGGCAAGCGCACCAGTTTGCAATGAAAACCTTATCGCATACTGGAATTTTGATGAAATGAATGCTCCTTATGTTGATAAAATTGCGAGTTATAATCTAAAAAATAATTCAGCTGCTTCTGCTCCTACAAAGATTGGTGGACGCGTTGGAAGCGCCTTATCATTTGACGGTGTAAATGACAGTCTTAATATGGATGATACATTTGCCGGAAATGTATTTTTTGATTTTGATAATGCACCCAGCTTTTCCGTTGAACTATGGATGAGGAGCGATGCTACTCCAGCTTCAACAATGGTGTTAGTAGGCAGAGAGGAAGATGAAAATAATTCGCAATACTGGATTGGCGTAACAACTTCTGGTGCTGTCGCAATTTTCTTTCGTGATTACCTGGAAACTCCAAATTCTTCGTATATAGAGGGCGGAAGTGTTTTGGATGGTGCATGGCATCATATTGCCGTTACATATAATGCTACCTCAAATAATCTTTCATTGTATGTGGATAATTCGCTTATCGAAACCAAAAACCAGAATTTTGGCAATTTTGGAGGAAATGACGATCTGAATATCGGCTGTTTAAAAACGACAACTGATATGTTCTGGTATGATGGTGTTCTTGACGAACTGTCGTTCTATAATACTGCATTAACTGAAGCCACCATTACTTCGCATTTTAATGCCGGAGCAGCAGGGAAAGGATCATGTTCTCAGAATTTTGCTCCGTTGGTCGTTAGTACCCCTGTTACAGCAGCCACTGAGGATGCAGCATATACCTATAAATTCGTTGCCAATGATGCTAAAGAGAATGACATTACCGGTATTTCCGCTCCCGTTCTCCCTTCATGGTTAACACTGACCTATAATGCACCCGATACTTTTGCTACAATTAGCGGAACTCCGGTTAATGCAAACGTAGGAGCCAACGAAGTTACATTTAGGGTTACCGATGGTTCTATCAATGTGGATCAGACCTTTACCATTACTGTAGCCAATGTTAATGATGCACCCGCCTTTACTACTACTCCGGTTGCTACCACAAACGAAGATGCATTGTACAGTTATGCCGTTACAGCCAGTGATGTAGATGCCGGTGATGTATTAACTTATACAGCACCTGTTAAACCAAGCTGGTTGACTTTTGACGCCGGTACCCATGTATTGAGTGGTACACCAACTAATGATAATGTTGGTATTGCCGACATTACTATTACCGTAAATGATGGTACTACTTCTGTTAACCAGACCTATCAGCTTACTGTGGTAAATGTTAACGATGCTCCGGTTTTCAGTTCTGTTCCTGTTGAAACAGTTCATGCTAACGATGCATACTATTATGAAATTACAGCTACAGATGTGGATGCCAATGACGTTCTGACCTATTCAGTAACCAGTAAACCAACTTGGTTATCATTTGTAGGTGGTGCTACAAGCGGAATTCTTTCAGGTACTCCTACTGTTGCCGATCAGGGTACGCATGCTATTATTGTAAAGGTAAGTGATGGAACTGCTGAAACCATGCAGGGATTTACCCTTACGGTAACTGCTCCCAATGCTGTAATTGATATTGATAACAGCATCATTAACAAAGTATTCCCAAATCCCGCATCAGACAGGTTGTATTTCAACTTTGCAAAATCGGGCAAAGTAAGAATTGAAATTTATGATATGGCCGGAAATTTGCAGAAAGAAGCTTCCTATCAGAGTACAGACGCTGCTGAAATAGAAGTAAACAACTTATCGAATGGTTTGTATATTTATAAAGCTTTCCAGGATGATAAAGTTGGAGTAGGCAAGTTTATTAAACAATAATGTAGGATCATCTCCGGATGATATTTCACGAACCCAACATTCAAACTTGGTTTGAATGTTGGGTTTTAAATTCCTTATTCAAACATAATGGCTGGTAAAAATATGAAAAGGCTTATTGGACTGATGTTTTTAGGCGTTGTGATTTTTCAAGCAGAAATGTGCGCACAGACATTGAAAATAATGCCTATGGGTAACTCCATTACATATGATGAAAACAGCTACGACGAAGTACCCCACATCAGACCTCAGGGTGATAGAATATCTTACAGATATCGCCTTTACCAATTACTGAGTCAGGCAGGATATTCATTCGATTTTACGGGAAGTGAAAACGGGGGTAACAATTACTTCCAGAATACTGAAATGGATGATTGTGCTGGTATTCCAGGCATAACTGATAATCAATTAGCTGTTCTTATGGCTACCGGATACAATCAGAGAGATGGAGTTCAGGAATGTCCCGGCCCTTATTTAAATTACTTTCCTGCCGATATCATATTACTGCATATCGGTACTAATGGACTTGATGAAAACCCCAACGACGTAAAAAACATTCTTGATAATATCAGAGCTGTCGATAATGATGTTATTATACTTGTTGCACGAATAATCAACCGTGCCACCTATTCTTCCATGACCACCACTTTTAATGACAATGTTCAGGCCATGGTCACGGACAGAAATGATCCGAGAATTGTTTCGGTAAACATGGAAACTGGGGCAGGTATTAATTATTCTGCCGATATGTTCGATAATTTACACCCTAACACTACCGGATACAATAAGATGGCAGGCAAATGGTTTTCTGCAATTGTGAATTTTAACGCCGCGCCTTATATTACTATTATTCCCGCACAATCCACCTTTGAAGGAGTCGCTTTTCCTGATATTTCCCTTGATAATTACATATCTGACACAGATGACAATGACGATGAGATGAAATGGACCTTCAAAAAGGTTTCCAATTCCAATCTTACCGTTTCCATTGATGGAAATAGGGTTTTACATGTTAGCCCTTCATCCGGAGACTGGACTGGCAGTGAAATAATAAAACTTATTGCAGAAGATTCAGGAAATGGTGCCTTTTATAAGAGAGATTCCGTTGAAGTTACCTTTTCTGCATTTCCTCAAAATGATGCTCCGGTAATTACCTCCTCCCCGACTTTAACAGTAAATGAAGATATCGCTTACAGTTATTCCATAACCGCAACCGATGCCGACAATACTCAAGCGGAACTGGTATTTTCAGTCCTTCAAAAACCCAACTGGCTTAATTTCAATGCTTCCACACACGTAATTAGTGGTACCCCAAATAATTCCAATGTAGGTACGCATCCGGTTACAATAAGAGTATCTGACGGATCACTTTTCGATGAGCAGACTTTTAACCTGTCTGTTCTAAATGTGAACGACAGTCCTGAATTTTCATCAACACCTGTTGCCACAGGTTATGCCGAAAGAGCTTATGCTTATCTGATCACAGCTTCTGATCCGGATGCAGGAGACGTGCTCACCTTTACTGCTACAGGAATACCTGATTGGCTCAATTTCACAAGCAGTGCAGAAGAAGCCACCCTTTCAAATACTCCAACCATAGCAGATAAAGGTACCTATAATATTGTCCTTAAGGTGAGCGACGGAGAAGTTGAGGACACACAATCTTTTACATTGACCATTCTGGATGCTTCAGGATTGAATGACATTGAAAATGAGCTTATTAAAAGCATATACACGGACCCCATACAGAGTCGCCTCGTTTTTGAGTTTTTACAACAAGGGGTTGTTACCGTTGAATTATATGATATTCAGGGAAAGCTTATCAAAAGAATAAATGATCAACATAATAATCAGATCGAAGTAGATATATCAAATATTCCAACTGCCATTTATATGTATAAGGTCAGCCTGGATAACAAAATAATTGTTGGGAAATTCCCAAAAACCAATAAATAATAAAGTGATGTCTCGCACCTTTCAACTCACCCTCCTGTTCTTCATTCTTATTTTTTCAACTTTTTCACTCAAAGCGCAGTTAAGAATCATGCCGATGGGTAATTCCATTACTTTTGATGAAAACAGTTATGATGAACCGCCACATGTCAGGCCAATAGGAGACAGGATATCCTACAGATACAAATTATACCAGCTCATTACAGAAGCAGGCTATAGCTTTGATTATGTTGGAAGCGAAAATGCAGGCAACAATTTTTTCAACAATACGGAAATGGATGATAATGCAGGTTTTCCGGGGTTGGATAAAGAACAACTGGCTTATTTGCTTAAATATGGAAAGAATTTGCGAACCGGACAGCAGATAACTCCTGGACCTTATTTATATGTCTATCCCGCTGATATTATTTTATTACATATTGGCACAAACAATCTGACTGCAGATGCTACGCTTGTAAGTGCTCTGCTGGATAATATCAGGAATTACGACAGCCATGTCATTATTCTGGTTGCCAGAATCATCAACAGAATGACCTATTCTCCGCTTACAACAACCTATAATGATAATGTTGAAAATATGGTAACGGCCAGGGGTGACAGCAAAATCATTATGGTAAACATGGAAACCGGTGCAGGAATAAACTACAATACCGACATGTTTGATAACCTGCACCCCAATACAGCAGGATATAATAAAATGGCGGCCAAATGGTTCGAAGCCATTGACAATTTGAATGCTGCCCCGGAAATTTCTGCTATTCCCGAACAAAGCATCAACCAGGGAACGACTGTTTTTCCAACAGTATCCCTGAATAATTATGTTTCAGATGCTGAAGATGATGATTCCCAGCTTCAATGGACATACCGGCTTCAGGCTGATTCCAAAATAAGCGTTTCTATTAATGCTTCCAGACAGCTGAATGTCACAGTGAATGACAACACCTGGTATGGTAGTGAAACCATTACCCTGAAAGCAAAAGATACAGGAAGCGGTGCTTTTCAGGAGACTGATTCTGTTGACGTAGTTTTTACTGTAAAAAAAGGCAATGAACCCCCTGTTATTACATCAAGTCCACCAACCACAGCAAATGAAGATGTAAGTTTCACCTATACCATTACAGCTTCAGACAATGACGGAGACAATATCACTTTCAGTGCTCCCGTTTTACCTTCATGGCTCACTTTTAATACTGTAACCAATTCCATCAGTGGAAAACCCTTAAACCAGCATGTTGGGAATCATTCCATTCAATTGCGAGCTTCTGATGGAAAGGACATTACAAACCAGTCGTTTCAATTAACCGTACTCAACTCAAATGATCTTCCAGTAATTACCTCCACCCCCGTTTTAACAGGAACTGTTGGGCAAGCATATCTTTATGAATTTGCTGCTTCGGATATTGATGTCGGAGATGTACTTACTTATTCAACGGTTAATTTGCCAACCTGGATAAATTTCACACAGGGAACAAATGGGGCTACTTTATCGGGCGTTCCTGCAAGCGCTAATGCCGGATCCAACTCTGTCATTTTAAAAGTAAGTGATGGCAAAGCTGATATTCTCCATGGATTTACAATTATTGTCGGAAACAGTACGGCCATAGATGAACCTGTTGGGTCAGACAATCGTTACTTCTATCCCAACCCGGCCCGGAATATCTTATATTTCGACTCTGGATCCCTGTCAGACTTGGATGTGGTGATTTTAAACATCTCTGGAATACCAGTAAAGCAAGTTTCAATAAGGCAAGCAAGTCATCTCGAAATAGATGTGTCAGGCCTTTGTGAGGGAATTTACATCATAAAGGCAAAGATTGATAATCGATTATATACAGACAAACTATCCATTCTAGAATAAATATATCCTGAGCATCTATGTTATTTAATTCGCTGGAATTTCTGATTTTTTTCCCCATTGTTGTAGCATTCTATTTTTTACTGGCCGACAGATACAGGTGGATTTTATTATTGATTGCCAGTTATTACTTTTACATGTGCTGGAATTACAAGTATGTTATACTTCTGCTCTTTACAACCATAGTATGTTATTCTTGTGCGATATGGATCTTTAAAACACGAAAAAAAGCAATAAAAATTTCCCTGTTGGTTTTCACCCTGTTGGTTTATCTGGGGACTTTGTTCTTCTTTAAATATTTCAATTTTTTTGGAAATGTTGTTAATGAGGTTTTCAGTAAGTTCAATATTTTTTACCAAATTCCTGCCTACAATTATTTGCTGCCTGTTGGAATTTCATTTTATACCTTTCAGGCATTGAGCTATACGATTGATGTATATCGGGGAGAAATAAAACCTGAATATCATTTTGGCAGATTTGCACTGTTTAAATCCTTTTTTCCCCAGTTGGTGGCTGGGCCTATTGAACGCGCTACGCATCTGCTGCCCCAATTTTCTGAAAAACATGAATTCAGTTATTCGAATTTCAGAGACGGAATTGTTCTGATGTGCTGGGGTTTTTTTAAAAAAGTTGTTATTGCTGACAGGGTATCTGAATATGTGAATTACGTTTATAACAATCCTTATGATTATCAAGGGCCTCATTTTATAATTGCTACATTATTCTTTACAATTCAGATTTACTGTGATTTTTCGGGTTATTCAGATATTGCCCGCGGAACAGCTAAAATTATGGGCTATAACCTGATGATAAACTTCCGTATGCCCTATTTATCAAAGTCAGTCCGTGAATTCTGGCAAAGATGGCATATCTCTCTTTCCACCTGGTTCAGAGATTATTTTTACATATCCATTGGTGGTAATCGGGTATCAAAGTCACGGCATTACATTAATACAATGCTAACCTTTGTAGTAAGCGGATTATGGCATGGCGCTAATTGGACATTTGTAATCTGGGGGGCCTTACATGGATTTTATTCTGTATTTGCAATGATTACAAAGCCTGTTCGTGAAAAGATCAATGCGTTTACCGGAATTGCTAAGTATCCTGGCTTTCATAATGTCATTCAAATTGTCATAACTGGAATTCTTGCTGCCTTCGCCTGGATATTTTTTCGTGCCGGAAATCTGCATGAAGCCTTATTTATTATAAAAGGAATGGGTAATTTCCATCAGATTGGAGCGGTAAATCTCTTTACTTTCCAGGCAGACATGCTCTTAAGTATCATTCTGATACTATTCCTTTTTATTGCGGATATTTTAGAAGACAGAGATGAATTATCTGAACATCTCCGGCTAAGTCCGGTATTTGTTAAGTGGGTAATGCTTGCAGGAATTATAGGTTCTATTTTTATACTTGGGAAATGGGAACAGATTGATTTTCTTTATTTTCAATTTTAGCATTTGTTAAACATGAATTATAACGCTCTTATCAAAAATCTCAAGAAGGATTATTCCGGATTCAAGAAAATCCGAATAGCTTTTTTAGGAGATTCAGCTACACAAATGATGGTTAAGGCTTTAAGATCCCATGGATACAATGTGAACTATGATTTCCAGATTTTTGAAGCTGATTATGACCAAATAAATCGTCAGGTTTTTGATCAGGGATCAGAATTATATCAATATAATCCTGATTTTGTTATAATCTTCCATTCATTTCAAAAGCTTGTCAAGAAATTCTACAAACTTGATAATCAAAATAAAAAATGCTTCGCTGATAGAACAATCGAGGAGTATGCGGCTTTATATCAAACCATTACATCTGCAATAAAAGCGAAAATTATTTTCTTCAATTTTCCAGAAATGGATGATGGCATTTTTGGTAATTATGGTAATAAAACTGATCTGTCATTTCTTTACCAAATAAGAAAGATCAATCTCGAAATGATGAATCTTTCAATGTCTCAGAAAAATATGTTTGTTAATGATGTTTCATCTTTGGCAAATAAATTTGGATGGCACACATGTTATGATTCAAAAATGTACATAAATGCAGATATCGTATTCAGCCTTGATTTTATTTCTGCTGTCACAAAAAATTTGACAGATATCATCCTCAGTATTTCAGGCAGTTTTAAGAAGTGTCTGATTGTCGATTTGGATAATACGATTTGGGGGGGTATAATTGGCGACGACGGTATTGAAAATATCCAGATTGGGGATCTTGGGATCGGAAAAGCATTTACAGAACTACAACTATGGATTAAGCAACTGAAGCAAAGAGGAATAATTTTAGCAGTTTGCAGCAAAAATAATGAAGAAAATGCCAAGGAACCATTTCTTCATCATCCCGAAATGGTCCTTCGGATTGAGGACATAGCAGTATTTGTTGCCAATTGGGAAAATAAAGCTCAGAATATTAAAAACATTCAGGGCGTATTGAATATAGGATTTGATTCAATGGTATTTCTTGATGATAATCCATTTGAAAGAAATATTGTAAAATCTCACATACCTCAAATAACTGTTCCTGATCTTCCTGAAGATCCTTCTGAATATCTGACATATCTAAAGGGTCTAAATCTTTTTGAGACTGCTTCCTTAACTGAAGAAGATGAGTTACGAACAAAACAGTATCAGGAAGAGATTAAAAGAACCGAGGTTCAAAAGCAATTTGTTAATGAGGATGATTTTCTTGCCAACCTTGAAATGAAGTCCATTGTAAAGCCGTTTGATAAATTTAACATTCCCCGTGTTTCGCAATTAACACAAAGATCAAATCAGTTTAACTTAAGAACAATAAGATATACAGACGACGAGATCTCAGCTATCAGTAATTCACCGGATTATCTTACATTTAGCTTCACCCTGGAGGATAAATTTGGGGACTACGGGCTTATCAGTGTAATAATTCTGAAGAAAAACGATCAGACTCTTTTTATTGATACCTGGATTATGAGCTGCCGCGTATTGAAAAGAGGAATGGAGAATTTTGTATTGAATCAATTAATTGAGGCTGCCAAAATAAATAACTTCAATGAGTTAATTGGTGAATACATACCCACACCTAAAAACAATATGGTTAAAGACCATTATACCAATCTTGGATTTAAACCTATTGAATCAGAAGAAAAGTTATATAGTTTAAAAACCAGTGATTATAACCAATTGAAGAGTTACATAAAAAACAAACAAGATGAATAAAGATGCTATTTTAAAAGAGGTAAATATTATCTTCAATGATGTATTGGATATAGATGATCCAATTGAGATTAACGAGCTCACTTCTGCAAAAGATGTTAAGGAGTGGGATTCGCTATCTCATATTCAATTGGTTGTGGCAATTGAAAAGCATTTTAATATAAAATTTACAGCTTCTGAGATTCAGTCATGGAAGAATATTGGCCAATTATGTGAATCAATACAAAAAAGGTCGATTTAGTCTTATTTTTAAATTTCTGCAATGTTATTCAATTCCCTTGCCTTTGTTATATTTTTTGTAGTAGTTGTAATTGCATACTATCTTTTGCCTTCCAGAATAAAATGGATTTGGCTATTACTTGCTGGTTTTTTCTTTTACATGTATAGTAACCAGACATCTGTATTTGTTCCAATTCTTATTATTCTTTTCACATATACGGCAGGACTCTTAATGTCTCGTGCAACAAAGCCGGGAATAATCAAAAAGATTTTTATAACTGCTTTGATTTTCAATATTGGCGTTTTGTTTTATTATAAATACACCAATTTCTTTTCTGACACTATTGTGGGTATTTATAATTATTTAAACCTTAATCTCTTGGGTGGAACGACAAGCATTTCCAATCCAATTTTAGTCAATGTGCTTACACCCTTAGGGATATCCTATATTACTTTTCAGGCTATTGGCTACCTGATAGAGATAAAAAGAGGAAATTATTCTGCTGAAAGGCATTTAGGTCATTTCTCAACCTATATAATGTTTTTTCCAAAAATGCTTTCCGGACCTGTGGAAAGAGCCCATAATTTTCTCCCTCAGTTAAAATCATTGCAGGACATTAATTATAGTGAAATTACTTTAGGGCTAAAGCTAATTGCCTGGGGACTATTTAAAAAAGTAATTATTGCAGATCGGTTAGGCATTTTTGTTAATAATGTTTTTAATGATGTTCACGAGTATCAGGGAATCACCTTAATTCTATGTTGTATTTTTTCCGCTATACAGCTATATGCCGATTTCTCAGGATATACCGATATGGCTTTGGGTATTGCCCGATTGTTAGGTTTTAAACTGATGCCAAATTTTAATTTACCTTTCTTTGCCCTTTCTATAAGTGAGTTCTGGCGTAAATGGCATATGTCATTGTCGACCTGGTTTGCTGATTATTTTTATAATCCCATTGCCATCAGAAGACGTGATTGGGGTAAATGGAGCATTATGTATGCCTCAATACTGACATTTGTAGTATTGGGTTTATGGCATGGAGCCAATTGGACCTATGTTATATTTGGGGGACTACATGGTTTGATGTTGTCTCTTGAATTCTTTTCAAAAAAGTTTCGGAAGAATATAAGGCTGAGAATTCCAGAAAATTTAAATGCGATAGGAGGCATTCTATTCACCTTCCTTTTCTTTAGTTTCACACTGATTTACTTTAGGGCTGATTCAGTAAGCAATGCCAACTATTTTGTAGCAAATATGTTTAATTTATCTTACCTGTTTGACTTTCAATTGCTGAAAAACAGTCTGGATATTGGATTAAATATGAGCGATTATATGATTATTCTTGTTGCTGTTATTTTAATGCAATATGTTGAGTATAAAAATATTATTCAGAAAATTTCATCATATTCAAAAACTTTGCGCTGGTCAATTTACATTATTTTCTTGTTTTTTGTTTTTCTATTTGCACAATACGGAAGTTCACAATTTATTTATTTTCAATTCTAAAATGAAAAAACTTATTCTTCGGCTTCTCATTTTATTAGGGTTTTTTTTACTCATAATAAGTTTGGCCTTTATACTTCCTGCTAATGAATCGTTGAAAAACAGTCTCTTTTTTGCGCATAATGCTAAAAACAAACTTTTATTAAACACTGAATCTCCAAGGATCGTTTTTATCGGCGGATCAAATTTAAGCTTCAGTATTAATAGTCAGGCGATTAAAGATTCGTTGTGCAAAAACCCGGTCAATATGGGCATTGATGGAAGCTTTGGGCTTAAATTCATGATGAATAATTCTGTCCATTATATAAAAGCAACAGATATTGTAATCATTTGTCCGGAATATCATCAGTATTATGACAATTCAGCTGACGGAGATATTGAATTATTATCATTACTCGTTGATATTTCTCCTCAGTATAATGATATAGAATTAAAGCAATACTTTAATATGTTGAAATATGTACCAAAATATGCCTCTTCAAAAATCAGAAAGCATTTTGTAGAGTACTTCAATCCAATTGATACCAGTTATAAAGGTATATACAGCATTAACTCCTTTAATTCTTTCGGTGACGCCATCAACCATTGGAATATGGGGCCCCAAAAGTTCACTGCCGGAGCTACGATTGGTAAAAAAATGAACGATGATATCTTTAATCACATCATTCGATTTCGGAAAAGCATATTGGCCAGGGGCGCTAAATTGTATATTACTTTCCCTGCCTTTCAAAAAGAATCTTATTTAATTGATAAAGAAAAAATCAAAGAAATAGAGAAGAGACTTATTCAAAATAATTTCGACATTATTGGGACTCCCGAAAGATATGTAATATCTGACAATTCTATGATATTCAATACGGCTTACCACTTAACTAAAAAAGGTGTTGACTATAGAACACAGTTACTAATTGAAGATTTAAAATCTAAAGGATTATAGGAGCATTTGATGTAGATCTCAGAAATTTTGTAAAAACCATTGTTTATCAAGGAAAACTAAGACTTGATAAAAATTTTCTGAATTCTGTTATATTACTATTTATCTTAGCAACATATCATGGCTGCATAACGTAACATTCAGCAACTAATATCATCGCCTATGAACCAAAGCCTCGACATTATAGTTCCCTGTTACAATGAGTCCCGGAACATTTCACCCTTAGTGGAAGAAGTAAAGAGAAGTTTAGGCAAAGTCTTTGAAAAGCTAACGATCATCTTTGTTGATGATGGCAGCAAAGACAATACCATTGAAATCATAAACCAGGTTATTGGTGAAAATAACAATATTGCTATTAAATATCTCAGATTTACAAGAAACTATGGCAAGGAAATCGCTGTCAAATGTGGTATAGATCATTCTGAGTCGGACTTATGTGCCATCATGGATGGCGATCTTCAGCACCCCCCGGCTTGTCTGATCGAAGCGCTCGAAATTATGCATAAGGAGAATTCCGGTATTGTATACATTTCCCCACTTAAGCGCATTAAATATGGCTACCAGAAGTTAGGCACATACGGCTATAAAAAGTTGCTGGATACGTTTAGCAAAGACAAAGTCTTTTTAACCGATTTCACGCTTTTTAATAAAAAAGCTGTTGATATTATGAAGCTATATAATGAATCGGATTTTTATACGCGGGGTATTCTCAGTTTATTGGGTTTGAAAAGTTCTGAAATATTTTATACACCTAAGGAAAGAATTTACGGACATTCCAATTTCTCATTTAAAAGAATGATAGGTCTGGCAGTTCAAGGTGTGATTTCGGTTTCTACAAAACCGCTTCGCATAGCTATTTATATGGGATTGATCGTATCTTTTCTAAGTATTATGTACGGTATATATATTCTGATTGAAAAGTTGATAAATGGTCAACCCATCCCTGGATTTGCAACACTTGGTTTTGGCTTGTTCTTTTTTGCGGGTATACAGCTGCTCTTTCTTGGCCTCATTGGAGAATATGTAGGAAAAACCTTTATACAAAGCAAGAACAGACCTATTTATACTGTTGATATTTACCTGCAAAACCAGAATAAGAATGAATAGACTGATTATAAATGCTGACGACTACGGGTTGTGTCCATCCGTAAACGAGGGTATTTTGGATTGCTATTCAAATGGGTTGGTCAGCGATTTTTCCTTTATGATCAATCCGGATCATTTGAAACAATCTTTAACCTATTTGAAAAGCAGCCGTATTAATGCAGTTGGACTACACATCAATCTTAGTCTTGGTAAATCACTGTTCAGTAAAAACAATAGCATAGCTGACGCCTCCGGAAATTTCTTTTCAGCAGAGACTCTTTTTAAAAAGTATATAACCGCACAACTCAAAAGTGAGGATGTATACCAGGAGCTTAAATCACAATATGATCTTTTGCTTTCTGAAGGCCTGGAAATCTCGCATTTCGATTCACATCATAATATTCACATTATTCCTCTAATACATGCGCAAATAAACAGGCTGATGGAGGAATATAAAATACACTGCAGTGTACGGTATCCATTTGAATGGGTAAGAAATCCTTTTTCTCATAAATTTTCAAACATAAGAAGGATAATGATACTTAATTTATTGTCATTACTTTCCTACCCCTGCAACAAAAACGTAACGAAAATTCATACCATTGGAGGTGATTTCTTTAATAATGTTGACCCTTCCTCTGTGTTCACCAGAGTGATGAATCAAATCAACACCTATAAGAACAGCTTATTTGAAATGGCAGTGCATCCGGGTTATTTTTCTGATGATATTTCTAAATATGATTCTTATAGCCGTGAACGTGAAACCGAATTAAAATTTTTAAGGAGCTTTGCAAAAAGCGAACTGACAAATGACACGCAAATTATTAGTTTTGCCGAAATGCAGGCACTCTTAAGTCTTAACCGAATTTTTAAAGATGGATCAATCAGAGATAAAAAAGTCGAAGCGGATTAAAGTCCTTATATATATTACCGGTGCAATATGTTTGTATGCATTTTTGGCTGTTCGATTTCAGGGATTATTCAATTTTGGGGTTAAGGAAGAACTGAATACCGGCTATTGGGACAACACCAAATACGGTGAACTTTTTTACTTTAACTATATAAAACATTTCAGGGAAGAAAATTTGCCCATGATGGGTGAGAAGTTCCAATTTTCTGACAAACAAGCAGATCTTTTAAAAGCTGATATTCTTTTATTTGGAGATAGTTTTTTTGATATTTGCAGGCCTTATCAATTTCCTGCTGTAATTTCAGACAGTCTCCATAAAAGCGTTCATTTTGCCTACAATGATTTTCCGTTGCAATACCTGAACAAAAATCATTATCAGAAAAACCAAAAACCAAAGTTATTGATTATGGGAATAGTTGAGCGGTATATTCCTGTTAAGTTTGCGCAAAAGCACACTTCTTTTTATCAAATTGATCAGGAATCAAGACTGCATAAAAAGCTGGGTGAGATAAAAGATAAAATATTTTATAGCCGTAGTGAAGAACTCTATGACGCACTTTTAAAAAGAAGCTATCTCACCACCGACATTTATACAGAAATTGCCTCCACAAAATTCAACTGTTTCGGCTATATTTCGAAGCTGACACCGGTATATTCTTTTAAGGATACAGTGCCATGGATCTTCTATTTTGATGAAGTAGATGGCAAAAAAACAAGCTTTTATTATCAGCATTCAGATGAAGAAATCGATCAGATCAGCGACAATATTCTGGATTTAGGACGTCAGTTGAAAAAAGACTATAATATCGAATTGCTTTTCCTTCCGATTCCCGCAAAATATACCGTATGTCACAGAAGAATTAATAACGATGCTTACAGTAACTTTCTGCCAAGATTGCATGCTGCATTTGATAAGAAAGGTGTTCCGTATGTGAAACTTTTTGATTCATTTATGGCCTCCCCGGATTTGTTATATATACCTACCGATGGCCATTGGAATAGCAACGGACTGGATCTGGGCGCTAAATTAACGCTTGAATATATTCGCAAACATATCAATTTTAATGATTCATGTTTACTGACAACCTATTTTGACCATGGACCCGTTAAATAATAAAACTGTATTGATAACCGGGGCCAGCAGCGGCATGGGTAAAGAGATTGCCTTATCACTGTTACCCTATAATATACAACTTGTTATAGTAGGAAGAAATGTCCATGCGCTGAACGAAATTGCTGATAAAGTTGATACAAAAGCAACAGTATCAGTATTCCAGGCTGATTTTTCAAAAGAGGAGGATATTTACAGTCTTTTGAAATTAATTCATACTGCCCGGCTGGAGCCTGACATTATTTTACACTGTGCAGGTTCATTTCATCTGGCTTCAATTCAAAATTCATCCACAGAAATTATAGATGAATCGTATCGAATCAATTTTAAAGCACCCTTTATAATCACCAGAGATTTGCTGGAATCCATTATCAAAAAAAAGGGACAGATTATTTTTATGAATTCCACAGCAAGTATTTACCCAAAATCAAATGTCGCTGCTTATGCTTCGATAAAAAGCGCTCTAAAAACCTTTGCAGAAATCCTTCATCAGGAAGTATATCCTTTTGGAGTAAGAGTAACCAGCATTTATCCTGGCAGAGTTGCTACGCCTATGCAGGAAAAAGTTTGTCAGATGGAAGGGAAATCTTATCATCCGGAGAAATTTATTCAAACCGAAACCATTTCCAAAACGGTATTGGATCTCCTTTCTTTGCCAGAGAATGTTGAAATCAGTGAAGTCATTATCCGACCTACTACGTAACTATGAGAAATAATCAGGAACAGTCACTTGTAACTATTTGTGTACCTGTTTATAACGGCGAAAAATATTTATATGAGTGTCTTAACAGTATTTTATTACAAACATATAACAATTGGGAATGCGTTGTAAATAATAACTGCAGCACCGACCGGTCGTTGGAAATTGCCCAATCTTTTGTCGTAAAAGATCACCGGTTTAAAGTATTCACAAACGATGCTTTTATTCCGGTTGTACCTAATTGGAACAAAGTGTTTTTTAATGCAAATAAGGAAGCCAAATATTTGAAATTTGTACAGGCTGACGACTGGATCTATCCGGAATGCATTGAACGAATGGTTGACTTATTTGAAACTGATGCTGAAATAGGTTTGTGTTCTTCCTACCGAATTGACAGTACCCGGGTTCTTCCTATAAACTTCAATGTTTATGACGGAAAGATTTTTAATGGTAAAGAAATTCTTTATAAACATCTTTCCCACCAGCTTGATATTATCGGATCCATTACCACTGTCATGTTTTCAATGCACTATCTGAAGAGAATTGAGCGCTTTCCTGCCATTTTTGATGAAAGCAATTACCATATCGATTCAGAACTTGATTATGAGATCATGTATATGTCGAAAGTTGGATTTGTTCCTCAAATTCTTACCTACACCAGAAGACATAGGGAATCAGGAACAAGTACAGTTGTTTATAGACTGGGAACACTTCATCAACATAATGAACTTGTACTTTCACAGTATCAGGATATACACCCTAACATCCGCTTACTTTATAAAAAAGCAAGACTGGATTATGCGTATTTTTATGGCAAAAGCGTCCTGTTGAGAAAAACCAAAACGATTGACTGGCATAAGAAGTATTACAAAGGAAATTTTACATTTTCTGAATATTTGATCGGAATGATTACCAGAAATCCTTTATCAGAATTAACCAAAAAAGTCCTAAGAAAACTGAAAATATTGTAATTTATATTGAATCACATATGGAAAACAAACCATTCTCCAGCCTGAGTAAGAATTCTTTGGAGCCTTTCACTTCAAAACAAAATATCCTTATTCTGATTATTTGTGCCATCCTGTTGGTTAGTCCCCTCTTTTATAAATTAAATGAAGAACCTCTTAAAAGGTGGGATGAATCATTATATGCCTTGGTGGCATACGATTTGGCACATAATGGACATCGGCTTTTAGCCTGGAGTGATTTTCAGGGTAAGAATTATGATGAACCCGTTACAAAACCAAAGACTCTTTTCTGGATGCAGGCAGGTTTAATGAAGATGTTCGGATATGACAGCAAAATTGCGATTCGTCTGCCTTCGGTTTTTGTTACCATACTTCTTATGGTATTTATTATTTTCTTCTGCCACAAAAGATTCAAAAGCATTCTTCTGGGTATATTCAGCTGTTTTGTTTTGGTAACCATAAGAGCTTATATGTTCCATCATACGGCCCGATCAGGGGATTTTGATGCTTTTCTCCTGCTGTTTTCAACTATGGCCTTATGTTTCTTTTATCTGTTTATTAATGAAGGAATCGAGCAAAAGAAATATAAGCATCTTTACCTTGCTCTTGCATCAATAGGTGGAGCCGTTGTATTCAAAAATATCGCAATTGCATTAATGTTTCCGAGCTTTTTACTCTATGCTTTGTATAAAAGGAAACTGCTTGCCATTCTAAAACTAAAGCACTTTTATCTGGCGATCGGATTGTTTGTCCTGATCATTACACCATATTATATTTTTGAGGCACTCACTTTTCCGAATTTCTTTTATGAACTGTGGATTCATGAAATAGGCGGCAGATATGGCGGTGTTATTGACGGCAATCAACATCCTTTTCCATTCTATTTTAAGTTCTTGTTTTCATACAACCATACACCCTGGATTTTATTTATGCCGCTCAGCTTACTTATAGGCTGGAATATGAAAGATGAGAAAATTAAAGATTTTTTGATTTTTTCAATGATTGTTTGTTGTACATTTTTACTGGTTATTTCAATGTCACAAACAAAAATCGCTCATTACGTAGCACCTGTTTATCCTTTTTTCGCAATCGTTGCAGGCATCAGCCTTTATGGACTTTTTACAGGCATTATGAATATTTCATCATTGCAAAATATTTCTATTAAATATGCATTTTTGGGAGCATTTGGACTTGCGTTGATTTTTCCCTCCTACCTGAATGTTTTCCAAAATATTTCATCCTATAATGAATACCATAATGATTGTGGATTCCATTATGATATTTATGAATCCTGTTTTAAAAGAATAAAGGAAGAAAATCTGAATAAAAATTTTACGGTATATCGAGATTCAACAGATTGGTGGATTCCTCAACTCAGATTTTATAAAACAGTATACAACGATAACTATGGCTTTAATATTAAGATTTCCGAAGATCCTGCTGAACTAAAAGCAGGGGAAAATGTGGTAATTTGCTATAGTCATATGCCTGATATAGAAAATAAATTTGATTTTGATGCAATACTGAAATTCAGAGAAATCCAATACATAACGCTGAAGGAAAAAAAAGATTCATCATTGGTTACTAAAGGCAATTAAATGGGATTTAAAAAGACCTTCTTTAAGAATGTTGCTGTATATGGCGGTTATGGATATTTATCCTGGTTTTTTGATACCCTGATTTCAACCATCATTCTTTCCCGTTTTTTAGGACCAAAGGAATATGGATTCGTTGCACTAATCGGCATTTTCAGTGGATTCATCCAGCTGTTTTCAAATACGGGATTGTCTTATGCTGTTATAAGAACCAATAACAGCATCCGCTTTCAAAAATTAATGTTCAACCTTTCAGTCTGGGTAGGCTTGGCCTTATGTCTGATCATGTGCATGCTGGCTTATCCCATTACACTTATTTATGGAAATGAAGCGCTGTTTTGGCCCACTATTGTAATTTCCATTCAATTCTTTACCAATGCCTTTAATATTGTTCCTCAGGCTATTTTGGAAAAGCGACTTGAATTCAACTTTCTCGGACTTGCAAATTTCATTGTAGTTTTGATAACGATTGCTATGATGATCACTATGGCTGTTTTAGGATACGGTTACTGGTCATTGATCGTGCCTTTCGTTTTTCAGCCATTAATACGGCATATTTTGCTTGAAAGAAAAACAAAATTTGGAATGCATTTTTATGGATGGAAACTGACTAAATTCGGGCTCAAGAATGTCCGAACTATGTTTGAAAGCATTTCTATATTCAATTTTGTGAACTACTTCGCCAGAAATGCTGATAATTTCGTAGTGGGTAAGTTTTACGGAGAAGTCTCTCTGGGTTTATATGACAGGGCATATAAATTTCTTTACATGGCACGCAGACTAATTAATGCAACACTTGGTCCTGTCCTGTTTCCAAGTTTAGTGGATGCGAAATCAAATGGTGAGGATATACGATCCCATTTTTTGGATATTCTGGGAATGATTAATATAGTCAACATCTTTATTGCCGCACCTTTGGTTCTTTTTGCAAAACCTATTACACTGCTATTATGGGGAGAAGCATGGACAGGAGTAGCGGATTTCATGCCTTATGTCGGAGCTATCATACCTTTACAAACGCTGATGATTTCTTCCAATGATTTGTATATGATTGACAAGAAAGAAAAAAGCTATCTCACCTTAGGCATACCTTTGGCTCTGATTCTTGTTGCCGGTATTGTAATAGGAGCATTTTTCTCGGCACTTCATATCATCCGTTTTTATGCCATAGCATTTGCATTATTTCAAACTCCAATAAGCTTATACATGGGCCATTACCGGATTCTCAAATTCGAATGGCGGCAAATTGTAGTTTTCTGGCTTCCCAAGGTTATTCTTACCAATGCTTTGATATTTTCAATCTGGTTTGGAAATCCATATATTACTGCTGTGCTGATGGTGATTTTTATTGTAGAAACTTTGCTTTTCAGATTTAAAGATATTTACGAAATTGCACTTTTGCTTAAACAAAAAATTAATAAACAATGACAACTGATTCCTATAAATCTAATGGAAATATAATCAGCTCGTCGATTTTGGTATTAGCATTTTTCTCATATTTTGGGCTATTTGAATTTACAGTAATTCCATATCCAGTCCGGGTATTATCCTCAGCAATAATGTGCGCATTAATGGCCGTAATGATTATTACTAGAATAATATATCATCCGGTTCAAACTATAAAAATGAATTTTTCCACACCAATTCTTCTTTTGATCTTTGGTGTCCTCCCAAGTTATTTTATTGCTAATTATTACTATAATCAAAGTGTCTTCCTTTCATTGTATGCCAATAAAATGATATGGTTCTATTTGCTCTACTTTTATGTTCATTTCTTCAAAATATCCACAAAGTTTATTCTTAAGTTAATTATTCTTACTGGTTTATTTGCTGTTGTCTTATTCTACATCCAATATATTATATATCCTACTCGTATAATGGATATTTACATTTTTGAAGACAGAGGAACTTTTCGAATGTTTGTCCCTGGAATGATTTGTGCGATAGTTGCTTATTTCTACTTCTTAAATCAATTTTTTGAAAAAAACAGATTAATCTTCTTAATAATATGCATAATATGTCTTAGTATTTATGTTTTGCAAGGTACCAGAGGATACATTTTTACTTTATTTTTTTTAACCATAGTTTTTTTACTGGTTACCAACCGAATTAAATCAAAGTTTCTTATAATTTTTAGTATTATTGTTGCTACGTTTACGGTTTTTGCTATTTTTCAAAATATTTTCCTGGAACTCACAAGAGTATCAACCTCTCAAGCCAATAGTCTTTCTAGTAATATAAGAATTAAGTCAGCCCGGTATTTCCTTACAGATTTTATGCCTGGTTTCTCTGCCTATATATTTGGAAGCAGTAATGCAGCGCCTGGCACAATATATAGTGAGAAATTTATGTTTAATGCATTAAAGTACGGTTATTATATTAGCGACATAGGAGTAATTGGAGATTATGTTAAATATGGTTTGGTATTTACATTAGCTGGACTTTATTTATTATTTAAGTCTATCTTCTATAAAATTAGTTCAAAGTATTCTTTTCTAAAATATTATATTATAGCACAATGTTTTACTTTATTAACTGGCTATGGAATCTTCGGCGGAGTAGATGTTATCATTGTGCTGATTCTATATGTTTTCGATGTGGATCGCTTTGAAAGATTACAGGAAACGCTACAACCAACAGAGAATAAACTGAATCCATCTTAATTTCTTATTATAAATAAAATTCTATGAGTAAACCTCTGGTAAGCATTATTATACCTACCTACAACAGGGAAACACTGCTTTTAAAAGCACTTGACAGTATTTTCCAGCAGACATTTCAGGACTTTGAGATTCTTATTATTGATGATGCATCAACTGATAATACGGAGCAAGTAGTCCGCAATCTGAACCATGAAAAAATCAGATATTTCAGACTTGACAAAAATGGAGGACAATGCGTTGCAAGAAATTATGGAATAAAAAGAGCAGAAGGAGACTATATTGCCTTTTTGGATTCCGATGATATCTGGGTTCCGGAAAAACTTGAGCTCCAGTTAGATTGTTTTAGAAAAGGATCAGCGAATTTGGGATGCGTATATGGTTACTCTTATAGCTATGATGCAATTTTAGACAGCACCAGTTTGATTCAACCGGAATATTACAGGGGAAACATTTATAGAAATCTGCTTACCGGATTCTGTCCGCCTACCCCTTCCCTTTTTATGGTCAAAAAGCAAGCACTTATTGAAAATAATGGTTTTGATGAGAAATTGATCACTTTTGTTGATCTTGATATGTGGCTAAGGTTGTCACTCACTTATGAATTTGATTTTGTAGAAAGACCTCTGATCACTAAGGTTGAGAATATAGGCGATCAGTATGTCAATAATTTTGATAAACGCTATAATGGAATTAAATTATTTTATGAAAAATGGAAAAAGACAGCGATTCAGAAAGTAGGTAAGAATGGCTTTGCAAATTTGAACAATGAATTGACCATGGCGCTTGTTGTTCCATTATTACAACATCCACCGGCAAATATTAGGAAAAATGTATTTAAACTGATTAAAATGCTGATTGATATCAGATCATTTAAAGCCAACTTATATATTAAATGCTTAATGATTTTTTTGTTTGGTCCGGGAGTTGTTCCTTTCATAAGAAGAATTAAGAATTCTCAAAAAAAAGATTAAAAATGGTAAGACAGTGTGCAGTTATAATTCCGGTTCACAATCACATTGAATTAACCAAATCTGCATTAAAAGATCTGAATGAAAAGATTCCCGACTTTTCAGACTACAATTTTCACATCGTAATTGTGGATGATGGTTCAACTGACGGGACTGCTGACTGGATTATATCAACCCATCCTTACGTCCACGTTCTTCGGGGAGACGGAAATTTATGGTGGAGTGGAGGGATTAACATGGGCGTTCGTTATGCTATTGATGCATTGAAAGCCGATTACATCATCCTATGGAATAATGATATTACAATTGAGCCAAACTACTTCATCCAACTCGTAAAAATTTGGAGTCAGACCGATGAAAACATCATTATTGGCTCAAAAATTCTGGTACATGAAAAACCAGACCTGATATGGGCGATGGGGGGGTATTTTAATCCCTATAACGGAAAATACGGAATGTATTCTTATTTTGAGCCCAATATAAACCATGCAGAACCTGTTGAGGTTGATTGGCTTCCTGGCATGGGCACCGCTATTCATAAAAGTGTTATATCCAATATAGGTTACTGGAATGATAAAGATTTTCCACAATACCATGGTGACAGTGATTACACATATAGGGCATTTTTAAAAGGATATAAAATAAAAGTATATCCTGATCTCGTGATTTATAACAAAGTAAAAAATACTGGAATTCATTCCAATACCACTTTAAGAAGCCTGATTATTATGTTTAAGGATATCCGTTCAAAAGTTAATTTGCGAAGGAATTTTCTTTTTTACAAAAAATACGCGAAGTCGCCTCTAGCCTATCACGAATTTCTTCAAACATACTTCAAAGTTATTTTCGGCTTCATTAAATGGCGCATACTGGGTTTGGCC
The DNA here is from genome assembly GCA_964615995.1 of uncultured Bacteroidales bacterium. GTDB lineage: Bacteria > Bacteroidota > Bacteroidia > Bacteroidales > UBA10428 > UBA5072. The sequence continues at coordinate 86,555 of CAZTSR010000010.1, read as the reverse complement.
GGTATAAGAAAAATCACCAAAGTATAGAAATATTGTTAGACGGTACTTTGCTTCCAATCGTAACAAACAATGAACATTCAATTGCTATTCGTTGTTATAAAAAGACCTTACTCTGAAGTAAAAAACATTAATCCTGGAAACAGGATTAATCAGTGGATTACCTTGACTAATATGAACCCTATTTTGAAACCAAACCTGTTTTGAAGCACCCCACCCGTATTTTGTCGATTGATGTAGTGAGAGGACTTGTAATGATTGTGATGGCACTGGATCATACAAGGCATTTCCTATATGGTGAACTGGTAGATCAGAATGACGGACTTAATGACCTCTGGCTATTTTTTGTACGGTTTATCACTAACTTATGCGCTCCTGCATTTTTAATGCTTGCCGGATATAGTATTTATTTAAGTAGTCATGCATTCAGGGGAAAGAAAGACCAAAGCATCTATCTGCTTAAGCGGGGTGTGATTCTTATATTACTGGAATTAACCCTTATGAATTGTTTCTGGGATACTACCATGACCTATATTGAATTTCAGATCCTCTGGGTATTTGGCTTATCTTTCATTTTAATGGCCCTATTCATTCATTTACCAAGGTACGTCAGTCTGGTTGTTGCATTGTTGTTAATTATCTGTCAGCATTTGATTAAGTTTACAGGAACAGGTTTTGAAAACAGTTTTTTGGGAGCGGTTTTCTATTATCCCCAATATATTGAAATTAAGGACGTCATGCATATCCAGATCTTATATACAGTAATTCCATGGACTGCTGTTATGATGCTGGGATATGGAATGTCAGGAGTATTTGAAACCAAGCCATCACAAAGGAGACGAATCCTCATTTGGTCTGGTATCCTGGTGCTCGTTTCTTTTCTCATACTTCGTTCCCTAAATAAGTATGGAAACGCACATCCCTGGCAACCACAATTCAGAGAAAAAATATATGATATCATCAGTTTCCTGAATATTACGAAATACCCTGCCTCTCTGAATTTTATGCTATTCACATTAGGAATAACTTTTCTGTTATTGGCCGCACTGGATCGGGTAAAAAACGAACAATTTATCCATATCAGAATGCTCGGAAATGTTGCTTTGTTTTTTTATATCATTCATATTCCGATTATTAGAGTTATAACCAAGGCTTATTACTACTTTTTTCCACAAGTTCCTGGTCCTTTTGTCTTTATCATATTATGGATTTCGATTGTATTATTCCTTTGGTGGATATGCAATTACTACCGGCAATTTAAATTAGCACATAAGAATGATCTGAAGTTCTTCTGGCTTAATTATGTATAAATAGAACAGCAATCACTGCCTGTAAAACTGGTAATTTTTATACAGGGTATAAACCGTGCGTTCAAGTCCAATTGTCCTAAGAATACCGTACAATTTGTTTTTCCTCGAGGGATTAACCGGTATTTTAAGAAGTTCAGGCCATAACAAACGGATGATTGATTTATAATTATCCGGATCATACTGATACCGGTATTTCTCATCTAAAGACCAGAATAACTCAATCAGATAGCGGTTGTTAAAAACGCGGATTTCTTCTCTAACAATATCCTGTTCGGAGGATGCCAGAGATGCCCAGTGGGAATTATCCTGCTCGGCCTGAAATAAATCCATAATATCAATATTGAAATTTCTGCAAAGTGGAAGCGCTTCTCTGGACCATTCATCAAGAGCCTTAACAGCGTAGGGCTCATGTTCATAATGGGAAAGTTTGGCAATGGTTGTACCGTTAATGGGTGATCCCTTTGGTATCCGTAAATAAATCCGTGCTAAACCATTGCCGGAAGTACCACTAAGGGTAACAGTATTATCCCAGCCCCGTTTGTATACCTCATAAAATACTGGCAGGAGTTTTTTACGGGCTAGTATGTTATTACTCATAAAAAGTTCCACAAAACTATCCGGAACAATTTCATCTATATCAATAAAATTTATTCGGATGCCCGTCAGTGATGAAATTTTCTCCGGGATACTCAAATCTCTGGAAGGTGAATTTCCCCGTCTGTTTGTGTAATAGAAAATCTTGTCCCTAAAATCACGGGTGGCTGCAAGAACCAACCGGGTATCCCATCCTGCAGTTAAACCAACATGCAAAGGAAATTGCTTAACGGCATTTTCTATGGTACCCTTTAATATCCTAGCAGATTCTTCTGTGCAATCTTTAAGTGAGATTTTAGAAAGTGGACTCAGGGGCCAATATCTTTTGACATTTTTGGTAAGAATATCGAGATAATGATTAGGAGGCAATTGTCGCACACTCTCAAAAGGAGTATCAAATCCTACCCATGTGGTATCGTTCATTTTCAGAGCTTCAGAGTTCCAAAAAGAAAGAATCTCAGGATTTTGTGTTTTTTCAATTTCCAAAAAATCAGCCAGCAGATTCGGGGTAGAACCTAAAGCAAAAACCTCTTCATTGAAATAATAATAAACCTCACGGAAAGCCGTAAAATCATGGAATACATCCAAATGACTATCATCAAAATATAGGACAGCAAATCTTCCGGAAAATTTATGAGTTTCTCTGATAACAGCATCCAAATCCTTTTGCAGTATTAACGTGTTCAGGACTTCAGGTGTGTTTAGATCAGGATGATACGGGTCTATTATATAACCTATTACAACCAGGGAGAATCTGTCGCTTTTACTATAATACACCTTTAAATCAGGATGATGGTACAAATACCAATTGTGAGGAATTTGAAACTCAAGTTTTATCCAGCTATCAGGCATCCGGATATTTTGATTTGTACAAAGAAATTGTCTTCTGAATTTTAAATTGTGCATTATTTTTTCGTTTAGAAATAAACAAACAATAGGTCAAAAAGTCAAAATACAATGTATTTTTGACTGAAAACAAATGTTTAGATCATACAACGACAGATCTTGATTGTTTGCAAAATCTGATATGTTCGTTTGAAATAATATCTGGCCAATAAAAATACAAACTAATTTTGATTCGCTTCTTTTATCATTCAACAAATACAAAATAATCAGCCCTGGTATGACCAAACTTTGCAGAAACGGTATTACTCTTAAAACTTTCGGAGGTCTTGCAAATCGAATGAGAGCTATTGATTCAGCCTATATGATCGCACAAAAAATAAATGCACCTTTTGAAGTGTTATGGGAGAAATCATTTGAACTGAATTGCTCTTTCATGAAGCTTTTCAGGCCTATAGAAAACATAATACTGCATGAATATCATTCAGGCAAAATAAAGAAAAGAATTTCAGATCGGATGGTTCGCTATTTATGGGAAACTGGCATTAAACTCCCGCTGGGATATTCAAAATATATGAGTGATCAGGAAGTATTGTCGCTAAAAAGAAATCACTATTCATTTGACGATCTTCATAAAGATCTGCCTGTATTTATCAGCACAGTTAATCGCTTTTATGAAGGGGCAGATGCCCTTAAAATATTTCAACCCATTCCAGAGCTCCAAACTGTTATTGACGGCTACCATTCTTTATATGGCAATAATATACTTGGTATTCATATCAGGCGGACAGATAATCTTGAATCGGTTCGGTACAGTCCAATTCAGGGTTTCTTTGAGATCATGGATGCTGAACTTGCTAAGAATCCGGCAACAAATTTTTATCTCGCCACAGATTCACCAGATGATGAAAGGTTAATGCGATCGCGATATATGGGACACATCATTTCTCATGAAAAAGACCTCAGCAGAAACTCTGAAAAAGGAATTCAGGATGCGCTCATTGATTTATACTGCTTGTCAAATACGCAGAAAATCATTGGCAGTTACTTCAGTTCTTTCTCTGAAGTTGCAGCGCAAATCCGTAATATTGAGCTGCAGTTGATTTATAATAAATAAAGTTCTACCGATGTGCATTCACGAAAACACCAGGTAAGTGTGAATTAAAAATCTCCAAAAACTTTTGAATACGATTTATCCATGTATTTTTTCGGGCGAATGCGATTCTTACAGCAGATAATTCTTCCGTATTTTCCGCAAAAGCTTTTAGAATACAATCAGTAACAGTTTGATCAGGGCCTGCAATATATACTGATTTGTCGGGAAATTCCATAAACTTCAGATTTTCCAGATCACTAACCACAACAGGTTTTCCAAGTGAAATATACTGCCATAATTTATTGGGAGTTGTTCCCGGATTCGTGCTTCTCATATTATAAAGAGCCAATCCTACATCTATCTTTTGTAAGATATCCCGTAATTCCTGACCTTTCAAAACCCCAGTAATAGTAATATTATCACGGGATGTTATTTTTTTTCTGAATGATTTTTCAACCGGACCAATCAGGTAGAGATAAAACCGGTCATCTGAAAGAATTGAATTGACCAATTCAAGAGAAGAATGGCGCTCATTAATGACACCCATAAGTCCCAGATATATTTTATCATGGCGTTCTTCCATTGGAGGATATGAGTTTATGGGTTCATCAATGGGAAGAGAAACTCCAAGGGAAATTTCATAAGTAAAGGAATTAATGAGCGACAGCTTTTGAGATAAATACCGTGAAGTTGCCACACAGAAATTAGAATTGGAGGCTACAGATCTTTCACAATATCTGATGTAACAGTCTATAAGCCATAAGGTAAATTTTCCGTTTCCGGCATATTCATCATGGCAATAATATATGTTCCTGGGAAAGTAATGAAATAGCCTCCTGGCTGAGAAATCAAAATTAACCACAACAGCTTCAGGATATAGTGTGCGGAGCTTTCTGTAAAGCCAAATCTGGTATAAATCATTCAGCCATGGTAACCTGCATCGTATTCGACTGTCAAGTGGAAATGTCGGCTGAAGCAAGGATATGTTCTTACCAGGGTGTTTTAGTGCCAAACCAAACCACCCTAAACTATTGCGTTCAATAAAGACAACAGGCATAAATGATGCCAAAGCCTCGGTAAACTGATGTCTGGCTCGTGGTGGCTCATCCCAGGCAGTGATTGTATTAATCAGTATGGTTGGATTCATTCTGCAAAGATGGCGATTTTATTCAAATAGGGTGATTCTGGAATCCTTCTAAACTACATCTATTATTTCCTGAATTTCAGTTTCATACAGTCTGGTGATATAAATCATCACAACATTTAGTCATCAATCTACGTATATTCGTCAAAGAAATTTGGATGTTAGTCAAAATTTATAGGTTTTTAGTCAATTAAACTAGTGAGAAAAAAAATGAGCAGTATGAAACGTTTAATCCTGACAATTGTTATCATTTCAAGCGCAATGAGTAATTACGCACAATCCAGTTTGGATGAATTAAATGTATATCTCTTGCGGAACTTCGAAGAAAATACAGCCGGGTGGTATCTTGGTAATGAGTGGGCCAAAGATTGGTTTAATCCGCCCTGGTGTAATCGAAGAGATGAACTTAAGATTGTGAAAAATTCAAATGATGCGGTGAATCCCACACAAACGCTTTACATTGACTTCCCGGCAAATTCACTTGGTCCGGAAGAAGGAGGAACACATTGGCAGTCTCCGCTTCCTACGCAGCATGATGAAATATATGTTTCGTATGATGTTATGTTTATGCCCGGTTTTCAATTTCAGCGGGGAGGCAAGTTACCCGGTATAAAAGGTGGTAATCCGCCCATTGAAAGGTCTACAGGCTATGATGGTTTTGTGGCCTACATGATGTTTAAAGGCGACCGTCCTGTATTTTACATCTATTATCCGGACAATTATTTAGATGAATATGGAGCTACATTTGAATGGGGATATAATCATCCTGCATCTGATTTTCAACCGTCTAAAATTGTTCTGGAATATGCCAGCGGAGAACCCTCTCATTTCACAACAGGAAAGTGGCATAACATTACATATCGCGTGGTACTAAATACCGTATCATCATCAGGTGGTAATTTTGACGGGATATTAGAAGGATTCTTTGATGGTAAACTTGTTACACAGCTTTCACATGTAAAATTCAGAAATACCACAGATCTTAAAATTGATAAAATTACCATGATGGCTTTCTTTGGTGGCGGAACCGACTCGTGGAGAAATCCAATAGATGAATGGGTTAAGCTTGACAATATTATGCTTTATACCTATAAGAACGCTTCAATACCTCATGGAACGCAATTGAGTCCCATAAACCGAACCATCAATTACGCAAGAAATTTTTCCGGAACTCCTATACCACAAACTCCTCCTCCTGTACAGCAGGTAAATAATGCACCTGTAATTTCAGAACAAAGTTTTGTTCAAAGAAAATCTACTTTCACTAACAACATCGTGGGTAAGGTAGTTGCTTCTGATAAGGATGCCGGACAAACCGTGACCTATTCAATTGTGTCCGGTAATGAATCCGGTTTATTTGCAATTAACAGCAAAACTGGTGATCTCACTACTACTGCCAGCAATGTATTCACAGCCGGGACTGTCAAATATGGACTTACGGTAAAGGTGACCGACAATGGTCAGCAACCATTAAGCAGTCAATCCAAAGTGAATGTTACATTCCTGAGTCAATCGCAAACTGTATATATCAATCCCGGAAATGAAAATGATCCGATTGAAGACGGTTCAAGTCTGCATCCTTTTAATTCATGGAAAGATGTAGAATGGATAGAAGGAACAACATACCTGCAGAAAAGGGGTACAAAGGAAACTCTGGATGAAATCACCATCAGTGCTAATAATGTGACTTTGGATGCATATGATGCCGGTGAACGTCCGATAATTACCAGCAGTACCAACACTTATCTGATTAAAGCATTCGAAAAAAGCGGCATAACCATTAAGAATCTCCATCTTATTGCTGATAACGCTGTTAGTTGTATTTACTTCCTGGGCAGCACTTGCGACAATAACTTGGTGTATCGCTGCGTGCTGGAAGGTTTATCAAATGCCATCCGGATTATTGACGGAAAAAAATACACCATCAAGTATAATTTGATAAAAACTCAGAATGAAGGAATATATACCTCAGCAACCACAAATGTGATTTACTACAACGTAATAAAAAACACGATTAACGCTTTGAATGTTTCCGGTACTTCTTCAACAGCAAAAATCTTTAATAATGTTTTTGTAAACAATGAAAAATCGGTTTCATCATCTTCTGGCGATCTGACGTTATATAATAACATTTTTTACATGATGAAATCCGGACAGAAAGCTATTGAGAACGGTACAGATAAAATTGTTTCTGACTATAATATCTATTATCCGAAACAGGATGGTTTTATTGAGATCGCCGCAAAAAAATTCAACAATCTTGAAATCCTTCAACATGACATGAAGATTGATGTACATTCATTCAATTCAGATCCTGAATTTATGGATGTTTATGCAGAGGATTTTTCTCTGAAAAGCAGTTCTCCTGGCGTTAATGCCGGAATTGAACTAAATCTGGAAGAAGACTATTTTGGTAAAGAAGTTCCTGTTTCCGGTTTACCTGATATCGGAATTTATGAAAGCAATGTGCTGAAAGAAAATCAGGAAGAGAGCCTGGTAAATTTATCTGTGTATCCGAATCCATCTGCAGGTACAGTAAACATACTTGTTGAGAAGGAAAACACAACCGTAAACACAGGTAGTGTTCCTTCAGAAGAAGCTACAAGTGTGAGCATTATGGATATATCAGGGAAAACCGTATTTACTAAGATATTCGAGCAGGCAGAAGACATCGTCATGGAAAACCTGGATTTGTCAGAACTCAAAAACGGGATGTACTTTGTTATTCTGAGGCTTGCGGGAAATATTGATACAAAAAAACTGATTCTCCAGCGTTAATTATTACGAAGAATTAATCGGGAGCCCACATGAAAAATTCATGCGGGCTCTTTTATTTTAAAAAATATCAATCCACTTGATGAATATTCAAAATTCATCAAAAAAGTATATTTTTGTATTTTTACGTTATAATCTGTATTATTTCTGAACCCTTAACAAACCTCTCTACAAATGGTATTACTTAATTTCTGGAGAATCACACTCATCCCGCTTGCTTCCCTCTTCCTTCTACAAAACATCCACTCGCAGAATTCGCTGAATGAACTGGATATTGTTTTTGCACATGATTATGAAAATAATACAACTGGAAACTACTTAAGTCAGGAATGGTCAGCTGACTGGTTATATCCTGAATGGGTTAACAGACAATCTGAATTGGATATTGTTCGGGATGCATCTGATATTGTGAATGCATCCAAAGCAATGAGGGTATACTTTCCTGCATATTCTCTCGGCCCCGAAGAAGGAGGCACACACTGGCCCACAGATTTACCAGGGAAATATGATGAATTGTATTTTTCGTATGATGTAAAATTTATGCCTGGTTTTGAGTTTCAATCCGGTGGAAAACTGCCAGGATTAAAGGGAGGCTCCTTACCAAGCACAGATAAACCTGATGGCTATGATGGCTTTGGTGCTTTTATTATGTTTAAGGCCAACCGGCCCATGTTCTATATTTACTATCCTGATGCACCTCAAAGTGAATATGGCTTTGGATTAGAATGGGGAAAAGAATATGCTGCCTCATCATTCGGAAATTCAAAAATCCAGCTCAATTATGCATCGGGACCGGTGTATCTTGCCACAAACAAATGGCATAATCTAACCTTCAGGGTTGTGTTAAACTCATTAAATTCTTCCGGATCTGGAAATTATGATGGCATTCTGGAAGCATTCTACGACGGACAGCTGGTTTCACAGGTTTCGCATGTTTTATTCCGCCATACCGACAATTTGTCGATTGACAAAATTATTATGATGACATTTTTCGGCGGGTCTACTGACGACTACAGAAATCCGATCAGTGAATGGGTTGAATTCGATAATTTTCTTTTATATACCTTCAAAAGCGACGTGTCTGTACCAAGAGGGCATCAATTAAGTCCGACTACACGCACAATCAATTACTGGCGCGATTTCAAGGTTACCAATACAGAGGCTCCGTCTGCTCCTGGCTCAATACAATACAGCAATGTAACGAACTCCTCCGCCTCCCTAAAATGGCAGGATAATTCAAATATTGAATACGGATTTGAAATTTACCGGTCTCAATCCGAGAATGATGGATTTTCGCTGATATGTACAACTACATCAAATGTGACCTCCTATATTGATAGAAATCTGGAAAGTGGCAAAACCTATTACTACCGGATCAGGGCCTTTAACGATGCCGGACCTTCTGATTATGCCCAAACAACTTCAGTGGGCACATTGGCTGTGTTGGTTCCATCCATGCCAACTGATTTGAGCGCTACATCAATTACATATTTCAGTGCCTTAATATTCTGGACTGATAATTCAGTAATTGAAACAGGTTATGAAATTGAGCGAACTGGCCCGGAAAATGAATCAGTTGTTAAGAGATTTACAACTGGTCCTAATACCACCTCATATACCGATAAAGATTTAAAGATGAGCGCAACTTATCATTACAGGGTTCGTGCGTTTTCGGGAGGAACCTATTCAGAGTATTCCTCTCCCATTGTTATTATGACACCCAGCGTTCAGATTCCCTCAGCTCCGACTGCACTCACGAGTTCAGATTATACTGAAAATAGCATTACCATTTCATGGAATGACAATTCCAATAATGAAAATGGTTTTATTATTACAAGAGCGCCGGCGATTGCTCCAAATAATACCACTGAAATCCCTGTTGTGGCAAATAGTAGTTCATATACAGACAACAGCCTGAATCCGAACACCAGTTATGTATATTCTATTAAGGCCATTAATCTGGCTGGAAACTCAACCAGCAGCAATAAAGATGTTGCCTCTACGATGTCTTTGGCAGAAACAAAAAGAGTCAGGGAAGGATTGATTGCATATTATAATTTTGCATATAACCCCAGCCTGATCATTCGTGATTTATCCGGATTTGGTGAACCGCTGAATTTAAAAGTTCAGTCGGCATCTGCTGTGAACTGGAATAAGTTTAACCGTCTTCAGGTTAATTCCAATACTTCAATTATTTCAACAACGCCGGCTTATAAAATCCTTAATGCGATTAAAAGAACAGGAGAAATTACTGTGGAATGCTGGATAAGGCCTTTTGAACCTTATGGTGTTTCAGCAGCCCGTGTTGTATCCCTTGGTTTTGACGATTCAAGGACCGGTTTCATTTTGGATCAATATTACAGCAATGAAGATGTTAAAAAACTAAATTATGGCATCAGACTGCAAACTGAATCCACCACTCAGTCAGGATTTCCCGAGTTGAGTCCTGAAAAATCGCTTACCTATCTCAATCTTCAGCATATAGTATATGTTCGGGACACTATGGGATTGGAAAGGCTATACATTAACGGTAATAAGGCAAGCGAAGGTTTGCGTTCCAGCAATTTCGGAACCTGGAATAATGATTTCTATTTAAGGCTGGCCAATGAAAAAGACCTTAGATTTCCCTGGAAAGGAACACTTTATTCACTGGCCATATTTAATAAAGCATTATCAAAGAGCCAGGTGGAAAAAAACTTTTCATTGGGCCCCTGTGACAGTGTCATTAATAAAAGTCAGAATTTTTCCTTAAGTGTTTATCCGAATCCTGCTACCGATCTTATAAACATACAGATAGATCCAAACGAAACACAGGATTTTGTTCCTTACACATACTTCCGGGTTGTTGACATTTACGGAAAACTATACCATAATGAAACGTTATTTAATCCGAATTACCAGACCAATGTTTCATTCGACGTAAGCCGGTTTCCAAAAGGAATCTATTTTGTACAGATTATTTCCGGATCGACTCAGAAAACCCAGAAAATTGTAATACAATAAACTATCTGAAATCCTTAGGCTTTCAGATAGTTTAATACAAGGTCTCTGGTTTGTTTTATGTGTGATTTTGTAGATGCCCCGAAAAGAACTGATTCTATTTTCGGGAAATTTCCAAGATATTCAATAGCCTCTTGAGGCTCCAACGCACCGGCAGCAAGAACCTGCATGGCTATTGGACGGAATACTCCTTCTCTAAGGGTTTTTTCATATATTTCTTTGCCACCCGACATTCTGAATCCTAATTTATTAATGGATGAGCAGATAATCGGATTATGTATATTAACAGAATTCAATGCCTCGAGAAGTTTTGGCAGGTTCATCGTTATATATCCCGGTTCAGCATCGTATTTCTTGCGGATATATCTGTCATATTCAGCAAATACATCATACATTCCAAGTCCAAGAATCAGGTCTACCAGAACATTTTGAATAAAAATCACGGGCGTATTGACTCCTTTGAACATTTTCATTTCTGCGTCAATGAGCAATTCCATCATTTTGATATAGTCTTTACCCAAAAAGGCCATACCTCCTTTGGCAAAAGTTGCAAAAATGTTCCCCGGCAAATACTGTTTAAGCGTTCCAAGGTAACCCAGTTCAGTAATAGCGTTCGCATACTTATGCGCATAAGGCATACAGGGATAAATCTTAAAATCGCGATAAGATGCAGGATTTTTCCTGATGTGCTCACAAATATCTGCAATACGATCGTGTGTAGTACACATAAAAGTTTGAATTCCCACTTCCATTGCCTGATCAAGAACGCGAATAATCGCACGATTATCTTTAAAACGGACAGACTGAGCTCTGGACTTTTCATCAGATAAATGGCTCACAGCAAAAAACTGGTTGTCACCGAACAATACTTTTTCCATCATAAGTCTAGTTGTTTAAAGAATCGTTAAATATTAAATGAATCGACTGGTCGGTTTGATGACCCGATTGAAACGTGTTAATTGCAGGAGTCTGTTTTCCTTGTACACTGCGAATAAAATAATCAATTTGTGAACTATATTCCTCTCCGCGCAGATAAAAATTAACCGGAAGGGTAAGTTCCGTAATATATTTAATAGTCCATCCTTTAGATAATTTCTCAGACTGATCTTCCTGTTTTAAATATATCTTGATCTCAGTAGCATCGCAGATGATCTTGCCTTTTTTTCCAAGAACAGTTAAGGAGGTAGACATTTTGCGATACGTTTCATCACTCCAGTTAACAGATAACTGTCCTGTTATTCCATTTTCGAGTGTGAGTGAACTATAAACGGCATCTTCAACACCTTGTGAGTAAATACTTTTTAATAAGGTTCCTGATGCTTTAATCGGCTTTCCAACTATTTCCTGAATCAGGTTTAATACATGTGAGGCATAATCATACAGACATCCGCCCCCTTCTTCTCTGTTTGAACGCCATGAACCTGATTTCTCCCTTGTTACCACAGGCCCATAGGCTTCTCCAGTAAAATGGAAAATATCTCCAATTGTTCCCTTATTTAATAGACGTTTCAATTCAATAAATGTTCCGATAAAATGATTGTGGTATCCTACCTGATTTACGAGCTTATTTTGTGCAGCAAGTGCTACAAGTTCATTTCCTTCGCGAATCGAAAGACAAAAAGGCTTTTCACAGAAAACGTGAATTCCTTTTTCCAAAGCATATTTTACAATTTCATAATGAAATTTTGTAGGAGTTGCCACAAACAGACAATCGGGCTTTTCTTTTTCCACCATTTCTTTGTAACTGGTAAAACCTTTAATTTTCGAATACTTCTTAAATGCTTCCAGCACGTAGGACGATGTATCGCAAACCCCAACCAGTTCAACTTCGGGATGTGCATTTACAATGGCACAATGCGATATACCCATTTTTCCAAGTCCGATTATTCCTGCTTTAATCATGTTTCTTTATTTTAAATACAAATAGAATAAGATGCCAAAAAAATAACATTTGATTCGAGAGATTCCTTTTCAATATTTCAGGACGGTAAAAAATGCGAATGAACCATTCCAATCCCGCTTTTTGCCAGAAAATCCCGGGACGTTTGGAATTCCCGGCATACCAGTCAAATACATTTCCAATGGCCACTATGATGTGTACATTAAGATAAGGTTTATTCTGAAATCCCCATTTTTCCTGTTTTGGAGCTGTCATTCCAACAAACAACACATCCGGGGCAAAGTCATTAATACTTTGGTGCATTTTCAATAAATCTTCTTCAGAAAAGCGTTCCTTAAAAGGTGGAGAATAAGTATCTACCAACACATCAGGGTAATCCTGCTGGTACCGTTTTTTAATGGCAGCAAGCGTTTCAGGTGTAGAACCTATAAAGAATACTTTTCCCTGCTTTTCGTTGATCTTTTCTGAAAAGTATTGAAAGCAATCCCATCCTGCAATACGATGGATGCGTTGGCCTTCCAAAAGTAAAGGGGCCAATCCGAAGTACAGTCCATCCAGAACAAGGTAATCAGATTCGGCAAGCGCCTTATTCATTTCAGCATCCCTGACTGCTATACCGTATGAGTTTGGACTGATTGTATTGATAAGAATTTTATCATTGAGAGGAATTCCGGATAAGCTGTCTTTAATAATCCGGAATCCTAATGACTCTATAACCTCCATATTCTAAAAACTATTGTATTGGCTAAATAAGTGAATTTTAATATTCCTTCAAAAACTTTTACATGAATGCCCAAAAAGCACAGATGATTTTACGTGATAACGCTGCACAAAGTTGAATAAAATATATCTGTTTTTTATACAATGTTGCAAATTTCAGATCTGATGGAAAACAGAAATTCAAGGCTGAAATTCCATCCATTCATTTTTGTATAACCTACATCCCCTAAATCCATCACTTGGTCAAATAATCCAAAAATAGTGGCGTTCAGAAGGTACGATAATAAATAATGCGCACTAAATTTGTCTACGAATACAAACCGAAACCCCAATGACGAAAGTAATCAGGCATAAAAAAGACAAAAGCTCCCTTTTTGCCCTACTGGACATCATGATTACTATATTCTCCTATTTCCTGGCCTACTTTCTTACGAATCTTATAAACACCGATTATTTTAAGTTCACCTGGGATTATTTATACATGCTGCTTCTGCTTATCCCAACATGGTTTATTTTGCTATATACCTCCAATCTCACACAAATTCCAAGAGCCAGATCCCACTTGTCTATTTTTATCAGTTTCATGAATTTCAGTGTCATTGGTTTTGCATTACTTTTCCTATATAAACATATTTTTGGCTTACAGAACTTTAGTCATTTTATCATAATTTCATTTACCATTATTAACTGTTTGGCTCTTTATGCTTTCAGAATGCTCACATACAGAGTGTTTAAGTATTTCAGAGCAAACGGACACAATATCAGTAATATCGTCGTTTATGCAGATGACCAGTCCGAGAAGCAAATCCATTCCATTCTCGATCATAAAGAATGGGGATACCGTATATTGCTGATTATCACGGATTCAATGCTGATCCGTAAAAAATATGGAGAATCTATACGCATTTATCCGGATAAGATTAATATTAAGAATATTCTGGATATTGATATTATTGATGAAGTGATCTGCTTTAAACGCGATCTGGACGATGAGAAATTCAGAGTACTACTGGAGACATGTGAAGAAATAGGCGTGACGCTTCGTTTGCAGACTGATGTCGTTCATAATAGAAATAAAAATCGGCAAATTGACCATCTTGAAAATATACCGCTTATTACATTTAAAAACACGCCTAGAAATTCACTTGCCCTGGCGTGGAAATCATTTAGTGATTTCTGGATATCTTTTATGATTTTGTTTCTGTTGTCACCCATTATGTTAATGATCGCGATTCTTATAAAGACATCTTCAAAAGGTCCGGTGATATTCCGCCAGGAACGTGTGGGATTAAGAGGCAGAAAGTTTTATATCTATAAATTCAGAACAATGGTGCAAAATGCTGAAGAGTTGAAAGCCCAGCTTCTGAATTTAAATGAAAGTTCAGGACCTACCTTTAAGATCAAGAATGACCCCAGAATTACGCTTATCGGTCGGATTCTCCGGAAAACCGGACTGGATGAGTTACCACAGCTTTTTAACGTATTAAAAGGTGAAATGTCTCTCATTGGGCCGCGACCTCCGCTGCATTCGGAGGTTGAAAATTACAAACGTTGGCATTTAAGACGGCTTTCTGTTAAACCCGGCATCACATGTACATGGCAAATTATTCCAAACCGTAACGACGTAGTTTTTGATAACTGGATGAAGCTGGATATACAGTACATTGAAAGCTGGTCGGTTAAAAAAGACATCCAACTTCTTCTTAAAACCATTAAGACGGTTATATACGGTACAGGCTATTAATATAAATTTGGCATGCCACTTTACCGTTTATTGCAAAATTCCGAGAAAAAAAATAATATCTTAGTATTTCAAAATTGTAAACCTATTTCTATGAATAAGACCATTAAGCTTAAAGGTATCGGATTATTTGCAATCCTGATTCTGATAGTATCATGTGCCCCGGTTTCTAAACTAAAGATGGTTTCGGATGCGAGTGTGGAATCCGTTAAAAAAGATTTTCAGAATGACCGTACTGAGAAAAAAATACAACCTTATGATTACTTATATATCAAAATTTTCAGTTTGGATGAAAAAACCAATGCCATATTCAACGATAAATCTTTTAATGTAGAAACAGCATTGCTGAGTTATGCGGTTGATGATAATGGAGATATATCTTTGCCTTTCATCGGAAACATCAATGTTAAAAATCTTACCATTAATGAAGCCAGGACCGAAATTGAAAAATCCCTTTCTGTTTATCTTAACAGTATCTCCGTAGTTGTTCGTTTTGTCAGCAACAAAATTACATTGCTGGGTGAACTTCGGCAGCCGGGACAACACACTTTCTACGATGAAAAGGTTACCATATTTCAGGCTATCGGATTTGCAGGAGGGGCTTCTGACTTCGCCGATTTATCTAATGTGACGCTTGTAAGAGAAAAAGACAATGTGATAAAATATTTTACACTTGATTTAACAAAAAAAAATATAGCATCCTCTGAATATTACTATCTGCTACCAAATGATATTTTAATCATTAATCCTGTTAATGCTAAATATAGAGCTATGCGCGATTATGGTCTTCAAGTAACATCTGCATTATTGACTACTGTACTTGCAGTATTATCTATTATTAACCTTTCTAAATAATCTGAAATGAAAGAAAAGCTGGAACTCTTTGGTAATACTATGGATTATAAAAAAGTCTTTCACCGGCTGTTTGTATTTCGGTATGTTTATATTGCTTTGGCAGTGTTTTTCCTGATTATTGCATTTGTTGTCAATAAATACTCAAGTCCTGTCTATACAAATTTCACCACACTTTACATGAACCAGGACGATCAAACATCCAGTGCATTGAATTCTGCCAATGATATGTTTCAGAGTTTTGGTCTTTTCAATGCCAAGGAGAACATAGACAATGAATTGGAAATGATCCGCTCATTTTCACTGATTAAGAAAGTTGTCAGTGAATCCAATCTGAAAGTGTCCTATTATTCAAGAAAAAATTCGCCTTTATCAGACCTTTTTGATAATACGCCCTTTGTGCGTAAAAATGAGTTATATAATCAATCCCCTATTGAGGTTTCAATAGATCCATCAGTACCACAGGTGGTATATCTGAATTTTTATGTTACGTTTCTTAATGAGACTGAATTCTCTGTTGAAGCGGACGGAGAAAGTATTGCATTGTATGATTATATTGATGATCAAGTAAAATCCACGACGCCTGCCATACACTTTAAACAAAGGTACCGTTTCGGAGATGAGGTAAAGACTAAATATTTCAATTTCAGAGTTCAAAAAACCAATAATTTTGATAAGGACTTCACCAACTATCAAAAACTCTATTTCTATTTTAATAACATAAATAGTCTTACTCTTGCCTATAAGGCTTCTCTTACTACAGAGACGTCGACAGAAAAATCTACCCTGATTAAAATATCGCTTACAGGTACCAATTATGAGAGAATTACTGATTTCCTGAATGACCTTTGCGGCATGTATTTAGGAAAGAGCCTTGACAAAAAGAACAAAACGGCCTTGAGTACAATTGATTTTATAGATACACAGATTTCGAATATTTCTGATTCATTAAGTTATGCTGAATCGGCGTTAAAAAACTTCAGAACCTCTGAAGGCGTTATGGATTTAAGTTTTCAGGGTCAGCAAATTTTTGAACAACTTGGTAAACTTGAAGAAGAAAAGTCTGTGCTTCAGATGCAAAAGAAGTATTATGAATATTTGAATAGTTATCTGACACAAAACCAGGAATTTTCAAATATTACTGCACCAGGCGCAATGAATGTAGTGGATCCGATTATGAATGGACTTGTTTCACAATTGATTTCCATGAGTACTGAAAGAGCCAGTTTATTAAGGAATTCCAACAGCCAGCAAAATCTTTTCCTGGCAGATCTGAACATAAGAATCGACAATGTTAAAAACACCATTAAGGAAACCGTAAAGAATACTCTTAATACATTAAATATTTCATTAAGAGAAATTGATTCCCGGATGTCCAGAGCCTCTGGTCAAATCTCTCAAATGCCCAAAACCGAACTTCAGCTGAAAGGAATTGAAAGGAAATTTGATTTAAACGATGCCATTTATACCTTCCTGCTTCAGAAAAGAGCTGAAGCCCAAATAGCCCGTGCGTCCAGCATTCCTGATTATGAGGTCATAGATGCTGCTGTTTTGGCGACCGCTAATAAAGTACGTCCTAAAAAAATGCTGAATTATCTGATTGCCCTTTTTCTGGCGTTTATGTTTCCTACTTCGGTGATTTTAGCTAAGGACTTCCTGAACAATAAAATAATGGATCCGGAAGAAGTTGAAAATTTAACCATTTATCCTGTCATCGGAAAGGTATTTCACAATTTTCACAGAACCAAAACTGTTGTCAATGACCATCCAAATTCTTCAGTAACAGAATCTTTCAGGTCAATACGGACGAATTTCCAATTCTTTTCTGAGGGAGGCAAACGTCAGGTAATCCTCGTCACATCCTCCACCAGCGGTGAAGGAAAAACATTCTGTTCCATCAATCTCGCTTCTGCTTTTGCACTTAATGGACATCGAACAGTCATTCTGGAATTCGACCTTAGGAGACCAAAAATCCATCAGGAATTTGGATCAACCAATATTATTGGAATCAGTTCTTATTTGATTGATAAAGCTATCATTGAGGATATCATAGTTCCGACCCATATCGAAAACATGGATCTGATTTCTGCCGGACCTGCTGCGCCGAATCCTGCCGAACTTATTAATTCGGACAGAACAAGTGAGTTAATTGACAAATTGAAAGAGATGTATGATTATATCATCATTGACTCTGCTCCGGCCGGCATTCTGGCTGAAACGCATTTGTTGATGAAATATGCCGATTTAAACATTTTTGTTGTACGGTTAGAATACTCATTGCGTGAGATGCTTCGCAATTCTCTGCTGGCACTTAGAAACAACAATTTCTCAAATGTTTCACTACTCATCAATGATCTAAATATAAAAAGAGATTCATACAAATACGGATATAGCAGCCATTATTATACAGATGATAAATCTGCCGGCTTCTTCCGCAGAATCTTTGGTAAAAAAAGATAGTCGATACAAATTATTCAATAACAAGTGATATGAAGCAGAAAATCCGGGTCTTACCCGGATTTTTTGCTTCAGTAACAGCTTAAGAAAATATTTGAACCATCATCTATTATGACGATATCAAAGAATTCTCCCAGATGTTGGCAGTTAATTATAGTGTTGAGCGATTCCAGACATTTCTTTGTATAATTGAGTTTGTTATAAACCGGAATAAGGATTGCTGTTTTATATACTTGAAAATTCATTTATCAATAATGATTTATTAACCTGCCTTACATTTGCTACAATTTCATTTTCAGGATATTTTCTCCCTTCTTTGAACCCATTAAACCAAGCTATGTTTGCCATATAAAAGTACTTTAATGACTTCAGAAAAGGAAGCCAGTGAGACTTTCCGACTTTAAAGAAAAGCGACAACTTCAGCAGAAACTTATAAATCAGAAGGAAATGTTGTGCAAGATTAAAAACCGGAGTTCTTAAACAAAACCGGTTATAATAATTCATATGAAAAACAAAATTAAACTTTCCGATCAGAAATTGATTATCCAGAAAATCGCGGATATTCTCCCTGAAAATATGATAAACACACGCATCAGGCATGAAAATCATCTTAACATGTTTGCTGACTGCCAGACAGAATAAACTGTCTTCTGCTGCCCGGATATTTGGAAATCCGCCTATTGATAAAAAGAATACTCTGTCACAGAAAATATTACATGCTGGCATGATATCAAGAATTCTTGCTTTACCCACGGGTAAAAACCCTCCAAATTCGAAATAATACTGAGCCAATGCAACCTTGTTATCTTTCTGAAAATCAGGCACCAGATATGCACCACCACCTGCAATCCAGCCTTCCTTATAAGCAGCCATAACCTTTGCAAGCCAGTTTTTTGCTGGAAAGGCATCAGAATCGATAAAAACAAGCAAGTCGCCCTTTGCCTCATGAGCACCTATGTTTCTCTGAATTGAAGGCATAACTCTTATTCCGGAATCAATGATTCTTACTTTCTCATGTTTAATTGAATAAAGAAAGTCTTTAGTCACATTATCGTCAGATGAATCCACGACAAGTACTTCATGAACACAGCAAAAATTATCCTGTTTTAGAATGTGCTCTATCGTAGCGGGAATCGTTCTGAAAGAATTGTATGAAGGAATTATTATTGAGGCCTTGCAGTTTTGTCTCATAAAGAGTGGTATTTGTCGTTGTCTATTTTTCTGATATAACCTGGGTTTTATAAAAATTTTTGGCAATTGGAATCCTGTTATTTACATAAATAATTTTCTATATTGTGTCCATAAACGCTACGAAACCATTTATAAAATCAATAATGTAGCCCGCCTGAAAATTATTAGAATGGCAATATTCATGTAAATTACTAATTATATCGTTTGATACGTTACAAAAATCAGAATGTTTAAAAATTTGATCAATGCATACAAATAATGCATTAACGCAGATCACATGAATATAAACAACTATTTATTGCAGTAATAACCTTAATGCCAAATTATTAATTATTTTAACATCATGATTCAATTTTCCACAAAAAGATCATAAAGATGATAAAAGACAAATATTTTCAGGTAGCTAATAATATAAATTACCATAACATAAAATATCCATGAAGAACTAACAGGGTGAAACATGAAGTGTAGCTATGATTACAAAAAAACCGGGATCAATATGATCCCGGTTTTTTTGTAAGAGAAAACCGATTACCGGCTGCTCACCGATAACCGAATACCTGCCTTATACCAATCCCTGAGCCATCATGGCATTGGCAACTTTCATAAAGCCACCAATGTTTGCTCCTTTTACGTAATTGATATATCCGTCAGAATCTTTTCCATATTTTGCACAGGTTGCATGAATATTGATCATGATCTGATGCAGTCTCTGATCCACTTCTTCACGTGACCAGGGCAGACGCATGGAATTCTGTGTCATTTCAAGTCCCGATGTGGCAACACCACCAGCATTGGCAGCTTTTCCAGGACCATAGAGGATCTTTTCACGGAGGAATACCTCAACTGCATCCGGAGTTGAAGGCATATTGGCACCTTCTGAAACTACCATACAGCCGCCTTTAACAAGCATGATGGCATCCTGTTCATTAATCTCATTCTGTGTAGCACTGGGGAATGCCATATCGCATTTTACTTCCCAGGGTTTTTTACCTTCAAAATATTTAGCATCGAATTTCTTGGCATATTCAGCAATTCTTCCACGGCGGTTATTCTTCAGATCCATTACCCATGCGAGTTTCTCAGTGGTAATACCATTTGCATCATAGATATATCCGGCAGAATCAGAAAGGGTCAATACCTTTGCACCCAAAGCAAGAAGTTTCTCAACAGTGTATTGAGCTACATTTCCTGATCCGGAAACAACAGCTGTTTTTCCTTTAATGCTTTGTCCGCGGGTCTTAAGCATTTCTTCTGCAAAATATACTGAGCCATATCCTGTAGCTTCAGGACGAATCAGGCTACCACCCCATTCAATTCCTTTACCGGTAAGAACACCAGTGAATTCATTTCTCAGACGTTTGTACTGACCAAACATATAACCGATTTCACGACCGCCAACTCCGATATCACCGGCAGGGACGTCTGTGTCCTGGCCAATATGGCGGGCCAGCTCAGTCATAAAGCTCTGGCAAAAACGCATCACTTCATTGTCGGATTTTCCTTTCGGATCAAAATCAGATCCACCTTTTCCGCCACCCATAGGCAATGTCGTAAGGCTGTTTTTAAACACCTGTTCGAAAGCAAGGAATTTAAGAATGCCAAGGTTTACAGTTGGATGGAAACGAATTCCACCTTTATAGGGACCAATGGCGCTGTTCATTTCAATTCTATACCCTTTGTTCACCTGGATTTCACCATTGTCATCAAGCCAGGGTACCCTGAAAAGAATTACACGCTCTGGTTCTGTAATGCGCTCGAGGATCTTTCCAACTTTGAATTTGGGATTTTCCTCAATTACGGGCATAATTGATTCCACAACTTCTTTTACTGCCTGATGAAATTCAGATTCACCCGGGTTTTTAGCAATGACTTTTGCCATAAAATCATTGACTTTTACATCGAGAATGTCAGCCATAGTTTATTTGTTGATTTGTTGATTTGTTGATTTGTTGATTTGTTGACCTGCCTGCTTAGCTTGGGCCTGTGCATGGCAGGCAGGTTTGTTGATTTGTTGATTTGTTGATTTGTTGATGGATCGATTTATAGATTTATCCAATTTTGACAGGATAAAACTATAAAGAATACAAATTGCTGATATCCGGACAGCCTCTAATTCCGTAGATTACGTATGGATTTACGTGTTTCGCGTATTAGTTATTTACTGATTGGTTGATTGGTTGATTGGTTGAATTGATGGAACATTGGGGACATTGGGGACATTGGGGACTTAGATGCACATTTTCAAATTTTCAATTTCTTTCAATTAACACATTAACACATTAGCACATTAGCATATATATTTTTCGATTTATTGATTTTTTGATTTGTCGATTGATGATTTGTCCCTCTTCCCTCGTCACTTGTCACTTGTCACTTGTCACTTGTCACTTGTCACTCTTCCTTCTTCACTTCCTCACCTCATCTCCTCATCACCTCTTCACTTCCTCACTTCCTCACTTCCTCACCTCATTCATAGTTCTATGATATTGTTTCTGATGGCAAATTTTACCAAATCCACCGATGTTTTAAGGTTCAGTTTTTGCATGATGTGATTCTTATGTGTTTCCACAGTGCGGACGCTTAAAAACAGCTTATCCGCTATTTCCTTATTTGTAAAACTGTTTCCCCACATTTTCATAATCTCTATTTCCCTGGAACTTAAACTCCGGATATCTGGCCTGTCGTCATCCGTTTTTAATTTCCGGATGTATTTATTTAAAAGGAGTACGGTAATGGAATTGCTGAAAAACTCATGTCCGTTTCTTAAACTGTATATCGCTTCCAAAAGTTCTGTTCGGGTGGTATCTTTTGCCAGAAAACCCTTGGCTCCAGCCTTAATGGTTTTTAGTACGGCTTCTTCATCATTGCTCACTGAGACTACCAATACACGGGTTCGGGGAAAATGCGTGGACAACTGAACAATCAAATTGGTATATACACTGGTATATGAATGAATCACCAAAATGAGCACATTTACAGGATTTGCTTTAATTTCTTCAAGTAAATCCATATGCTGGCTGATGGTTAACGTAACTTCAATATCATCAACCGGATCAAGCAATGAAGTGATTCCTTCTCTCGTAATCAATAGTTCATCCAGGATGCCAAGTTTAATTTTATCGGACATTGGTTCAGGAATTGATCGTTATTACCGATGTTTTTTGTTTTCCATTCATTCTGATTCTCAAGGGCCGCATGAAGCGGACATGCTTTAAGTACCGGGTTTCTTCAATAACCGGACTTGCATTCAATGTTTCCCAGCGGATATAATCTGTCTGAGAGGTATCCAAAACAGAGAAATAGCCAATATTCATGGAGGTTACATTATGGAAAAAATGGGAACCGAGTGATGAGTCCAATGGAAAATTTGCAAGGCTTATTTCTACGATGATCCGTGCATTTGAAATTTGTGACCACACTACAGGAATTCCCAGAAAAGGATCTCTGGTTCCCCATCGGCCAGGGCCAATGAGTATGTATTCCCTTTTGCTGTCAACCATTTTCTGATTGATCATTTCAACCTCTTTCGCAATTTCGTGTGTTTTCAGTTTGTCGAAATGGTCATTATCAACAAACACTATATCCTGTAGATTGGAAATCTCACCATTTCCCAGGCTCGACTGGGTGTAAAGAAGGATATCCGATTTATCAATAGCATTCAAGTCTATGTTGGATGCCAATTGATTTCCTACCAGTGGTTTGATCTGAAGCAGATAAAAAGAAGGCAATCCGTTTTTGGACAGATTCAGATCCACTGCATATTCAATTTCAACAGGCGACCCAAGGGCATCTTCAATCGTTCCCAACATCAAATCCAGGGTTTCTGCCAAAGGCAAATGACCATATTTAAGAATGTTTGCAAAATTTACAATTCTCGGTCCTGCAGATGATAATCCAGGCTCTATCCGGTCATTATCATAATGATATACAGATGCACAATGCTTCAGGGTACCGTGCTCTTCAGCTATACTGATGTCGAGCAGTTCAAGTGAAGCAAGTTCACCATCTGCAACATAATCTACTTCATGCTTCTCCGTATTCAACGCATAAAACTTTAGTTGAGATGCACTCAACAGATCTTTTGAAGTATACATTTCGATTTTCGGATACCGGGGAGAAAACCGGTAGGATCTCCATCCTTCTACTACGTATGAGCCCAATCCGACAGCTGCAACTGCGTAACCCTCTTCAGGCTTCATGTGTGCAACGGGATAATAATTGTAAGATTGTGCAATACCGCTGATATGAGGGTAGTAATACTTTCCATATTGATTGCCAACCAGCTCCTGAAGCACAACGGCCATTCTTTCTTCTTCAACCTTTTGGTGAATGGCCTGGAAATAATTTTTCGAATTATCAGAATAAACCGAAGCAAACACAAGCTTGATGGCCTGTATCAGGTTGTCCAGGACTTTCTTTTTGTCGTTTCGGTTATTTGGAATAATGTAAGTATCAAAAACACCTGCAAAGGGCTGTGTCAGGGAATCTTCAGATAAACTTGAAGATCTTACCGCCATTGGCTTTTCAATCTGATCTACAAAAAACTCCAATTTTTTAACCAGTGCCTGGGATAAACGGGCATTGACAAATGCGCTTTTTATTTCACCATAAGTAATATTGGGTTTAATTAACAGCTCATACAGGCTGTTGATTTCAATGAAGTATTCGAATTCTTCTGTGCCAATTATGGCTGTTATTGGAGTGCGGATATTTATTTCACGACTCACTTTACCGAAATCTATGTTATAAACCAGGGCATTTATAAACGCAAGTCCCCTACCCTTGCCTCCAAATGAACCGCCTGCAAAGGATACAATGTTTTGCTCATCCATGGTGGCAGTATCATCAAATGTGAGCACTTTCCCTTTTTTCTTTTCCTCTCTGTATCTTCTGAATGTATCCAGAAACGTTTGCCTTGACTCCTTAATGTGCTTATAATCACCTATTTTCATAGGATTCAATATACGGGCCAACTCAATTTCACCACGGGCCATTAACCACAGTGAAAATTGATTTTCAAGCGCATGAAGGTAGAATGTCTCGTCAGGTACAATTGAAAGCAGCGATTCAAATTCTCTCAGTGATTTCGCAATGGCTATAGGCTTGCCCTCACGATTCCGAAATACAAAGTCGCCAAATCCCAGGTAATATGTAAGGAAGTTCTTCAGGTCGTTCAACAACGTATCTGAATTCTTATTGACAAAACCCACATTCAGGCTCCGTGCTAACTGTTCATTAGAAGGTTCAGAGGATTGAAGCAGAATTGGCAGATTCAGGATATGCGACTTTATGTACTTGATAAACTTGATACCCGCACTTTTATCGGGCTTCCCATCGTTCTCAAATTCTACGTCTGAGATCACACAAAGCATGTTGTCTTTATACTTGTTGAAAGTATACATGGCATCCTCATAAGTTCTGGCATGCAAAATTTTGGGCCTGGAACGCATGCGACAGATCTTGTCGAGTTCGTTTTTTTCTACCTCGGGAAGCACTTGCTGTACCTGGCCAAAAACGATTGAATAAAGAATCTGCAGGTATTTTGAATAATATTGTGCTGAATCCTCAACCAGCAAAATAATACGCACCAAACCTATTCTTGTATCATTTTCAACATTGGCCTCGTCTTCAATCGATTTCACAATTGCAAAAAAGATCTGTGAATTCCCGCTCCATACAAACAATTTATTTACAGAATGCATGGTTGGTACAACATCTTCGAAATATTTAATGTTACTTTTCTGGTTTAGCAAGACATATACCGGTAAACCAGGCATTTTCTGCTTGATTTGCTCACTAAGCTGAAGAGGTGTTTCCTTGTCAATGCCCACCATGAGGATCACAATATCGAATCGGGCTGTATCTAATAATTCAAGAGCCTCATCGGGAGTGGAGACACCGGTAATTCTGGGTAATGAAAAAAGACTATACTGGTAAATAATCCCCATAAACTGCTCAAAAAAGCTGTCCTCATTGTCCAGTATAAAAGCATCATATAAGGTAGCCACAAAAAGGATTTCCTTTACCTTATATTTCATCATGTCAAGATATATGTACTTATCAAGCGATTGCTGGTTGAAAAAAAGCTGCAGCGGACGCTTAGTCTTTACGAGTGATTGCCGGTAGTTACCCGGATCGAGAATTGCCGGATTTGCCGGATTTGATCTGGAATATATTTCTTTACCTTTATAACTGTCTATATAACCCGTAATTAGTTTTCCAAGGTTGATGATCAACTGCCTTTCTTCTTTAAGAAATGGCCCTTCAAACGCAGCAGGAAATTCCTTCAGGTAAAACACTTCAATGCATCCCTGTTTATTATCAAAGGATACAAACATTTCCTGCATTCTCCAGGGGGTGTCTTTAAATTCGCGACTCACATATAAACGGTCATCATAGGTAATACGGACAACTGTATATCTTGAATATTGCCACGAACGCGGCATGATGTAACAAATCTTCTGCAAAGTTTCATCAATCGGCTTACCCTGGGAAATTAAATATGAAGTGTGATTGATTACATGGAGTTCCTTGAGTCGCTCCCTGTTTTCATAAAGTAAATTATTGAGGATGTCCTTAGTCGCAGAGCCTGCTATCAGGTTGGCCAGGTTAATTAACAGATGACGCTCTTCCTTTAAAAAGGGGCCTTCATCTGCATCAGGAAACTTCCTGCTGTAGAATACTTCAATGATGCCTTTTGATCCATTGGGTGTATCGAATTCCTGGACTTGTACCATATCGGATTCGCTAAAATCCTTACTGGTAAATAAGGAACCTTCAAATTGTATTCTGGCTGACGTATATTCCGGATATTGATAAGCTTCCGGCAGCATGGAACAAATATACTTTAATGCTTCAGCAGTAGATTTGCTTTCTTTCAGAATTGTTGACGTCTGGTTGATTCCACGAAGTTCCTTCAGGCGTTCTGTATTTTCTACCAAAAGATCACCCAGTGCTTTTTTTGAGACCGTTCCCGAAATCAAAGCTGCCAGGTTTTCTATTAAATCCCTTTCTTCTTTTAAGAATGGGCCCTCATCTGCTAGTGGAAATTCCTTTAAATAGAATATTTCGATGCTACCTTGCTGACTATCCGGTGTTTCAAATAGTTGTTTCTGCAGCCAACCGGTTTCTTCAAAATCCCTGCTTGTAAAAACAGCATCACCGTATCTGATCCTTGCTGCACAATATTCAGGATATTGCCATGCTTCGGGTAAAAAAGAACAAATCGTTTTAAGCTTTTTCTCCAAAGAATCATCCTTAGTTAGTATTTCAGTCGTTCTCCGGATTCCTTTCAATTCTTTAAGCCGCTCTGTAAAATGGCTGCTAACGAAAGAAAGCCTGTTTGCTGAAATATTCCAATAAATGAGCGATAGCAGATCATTAAAAAAGCTTTCAAATAATATGGGATTTGGTAATGTTTTTTGTGCTGAATATACTTCTACAATCAATGATCCCGTTTCGACTGAGGTATGCGTAAAAGTTTTGATTTTGTCTGACTTTGCAAATTTTCTACCCGCGTAAGGGACATCATTATAGGAAACGAGAACGGATAGCGGATAAAATGGAGCAAAAGCATCCTGTATGATTTCGCAAATTCCGGAAAGTTTGTTTGGAAGTGAGCCATTTTCCTGCAATAAGTGAACCACCTGTCTGAAGAGTGAATCTGTAAAGCCAGGAGTAATATGATCGGTTGTAGACTGCATACACAAATATACATTAAAAGCTCATCTTGTGATGCTTTGTATGCAGCAAACCAAAAATTTTAAGGACTGCCAAACGTCCGGTAATCCGGGAATTTTTATTTTGGATTGTTTGTAAGGTATTCATGGATACCTTTTGCGGCTTTTCTACCGTCACCCATAGCAAGAATCACTGTAGCACCACCACGAACAATATCTCCTCCAGCAAATAATCCCTTGATATTTGATTCCATAACCTCCTGATTTACCATAATAGTACCCCATTTACTGACATTCAGATCTGGCATACTTTGTGGCACTAAAGGATTGGGCGAAACACCAACGCTTACAATTACAAGATCAGCATCCAGCAGAAACTCGGAACCTTTAACCGGTACTGGCTTTCTCCTGCCTGATTCATCGGGTTCAGACAGTTCCATCTTCTGAAGCTTTATTTGTTTCACATGACCTGTTTCATCAGCAAAATACTCAACTGGTGCATGTAAATTCATAAATTCAATGCCTTCTTCCTGGGCGTGCCGAATCTCTTCTTTACGGGCAGGCATTTCGTTGAAACTTCTGCGGTATATAATCATTGCCCTTTCTGCCCCCAGGCGTTTAGCAGTCCTGACAGAATCCATGGCGGTATTTCCACCGCCAATAACAGCAACATTTTTTCCAATATACACAGGGGTGTCATTCTCCGGTTTAGAGGCCCCCATAAGATTTACACGGGTGAGGTATTCATTGGAAGACATGATCCCGTTGTAATTTTCACCGGGAATATTCATAAAATTAGGCAGCCCGGCCCCACTTCCTACAAAAAACGCTTTATAGCCTTCGTTTCGTAAATCGTCAAAAGTAACTGTGCGGCCGGCAATGATATTCTTCATGAACTTTACACCCATTTTGCGAAGGTTATCAATTTCATGATCTATAATATTATTAGGCAGGCGGAATTCAGGGATGCCATATTTCAAAACGCCTCCAAATTCATGAAGCGCCTCAAAAACGGTTACATCATAACCCAGCTTTACTAAATCGCCCGCTGCTGCAAGTCCTGCCGGACCGGATCCAATAACCGCAACTTTAATATGATTTTCCTGAGCTTTTTCAGGAGTGTATGCAGTACCGGAATTAATTTCATAGTCGGCAACAAATCGCTCGAGATAGCCAATGGCCAAAGGTTCTTTTTTAAGTTTGACTCCATAAAGGCACTTTGATTCGCATTGAATTTCCTGCGGGCATACACGGCCACAGATCGATGGGAAGACGTTGTTTCTTTTAATGGATTCTGCAGCTTTTAAAAACTCACCTGCTTCTATGTATTTGATAAATGTAGGAATATCAACGCCTACAGGGCAACCCTTCATACATTCGGGATCAACACAATCAAGGCATCGTTTGGATTCCTGAAGGGCCATATCAACGGTAATGCCCATATTCACCTCATTGTTATTTCTAGCACGAATGTCAGGTTCTATTTCAGGCATCTTAATCCTTTCAATTGCAGTACGGTCTTTAGCAGCCATACTTTTTTTCAATGTTTTCCGCCACTCCTGGTCGCGTGAACTCAAATTATTTAATTCCGACATCCTGAAATCTATTTTGAAAGTAATTTATCATATGCTTTTGCTTCTTCAGATCTGTAACCGCCAAGCCGCATCAGTAACTCATCAAAATCCACTTCGCTGGCGCTAAATTCAGGTCCATCTACGCAAACAAACTTAATTTTTCCACCTACAGTGACTCTGCATGCTCCGCACATTCCGGTTCCGTCTACCATAATGGCATTGAGACTGGCCATAGCAGGAATATTGTATTGCATCACCACCTTGCTTGTGAACTTCATCATGATGGCAGGGCCAATAGTCACGCAAAAATCCACCTTTTGTGTTTTAAATATTTCTTCCATTCCCACGGTAATAAGTCCCTTTTGCCCATAGCTACCATCATCTGTCATGATAATCACTTCATCAGAATGCTGTCTGATCTCTTTTTCAAGAATAAGCAAATCTTTGGTTTTTGCAGCAAGCAAACTGATAACCCGGTTTCCAGCCTGATGCAGTGCTTCTACAATAGGTAATAAAGGGGCTATTCCAACGCCACCACCAGCACATAAAACGGTACCCATTTTTTCAATATGGGTAGGATTGCCAAGTGGTCCAACGACATCAGTAACTTCATCGCCAACGTTTAATGCAGCGACTTTGTGACTTGTTTTACCTATCTTTTGTACAATAAGCGTTATCGTACCCTTTTCAATATTGGCTTTGGCTATAGTAAGTGGAATCCGCTCTCCTTCCGTTCCAATTTTAATAATTACAAAATGCCCAGCTTTTCGCTTTTTGGCAATAAGCGGACATTCGATTTCCAATTCAACTACATTGGGAGAGAGAAATTCTTTAGCTACAATTCGGTTCATGAGATGAAATTTGCTTTGAAAATAAATGATAAAAAGTCATGTTCCTAAAACGGCGTTAAAATTACGTGTTTTATTTAAGGGATCGACGTAAAAAATTATGTTCAGTCGAGATTTATTGTTTTTGCAGAAACTCCCGAAGATATAGGACTGCCAAATCCCAATTTCCACAGACCCTTGTCGCTTGGTCCTTCTGCCTGATTCATTTCAGAAAATATCTGAATTCTTTTATCATCATTCGATGTTATTTTTTTTTCATTTCACACCGATTACTTTCTTATGTCTGGTGATAAGGGACAAGGGACTAGTGACAAGTAACAAGTAATAGCAACATGTGACCCGTAACTTGTGACTCGTAACTAATTTATCCGGTTACCGGCTATTCACCGCTTATCGCTTAGTTCAGACGCAAAATCTTGCGTCTCTACAACCGATTACCCGATCACTCGATTACCTATTAACAGCTGTTCACCGATTACCCGATTACCGGTCACCGGTCACACTTCCTACTTAAAAAATATTTTTTCTTCCAGGGTTACTTTTTAGGTTTTTGCGGTATTAATATGAAACGTTATCTCAATTACCAATTTAGGATTAAGCAGGGTGTTGTTTCGTAAAATCGATAGGTAAATACTCTTAGCACCCTGCCTTTTTATATATGCCCAGTAGATTAAGCCTCCCGCATTTTAGAAAAAATCAAAACCACTTTTTAAAAATCGGATCTGCCGGGCTGTATGATCGTATTTTGGCGGGCATCCTGCCATCACATATTCTGCCCTTCTGTTTAGGAAGTTGCATCCATGGTATCAACTCTTCAGAACCGCTAAATTTTCCGGCCACGGAAATGTATTCTTTTAAGAACACAAAATCTAAATTGAAATGTCATGTGAAGGCTATTCACAATGTTTTATGTCAAGTCCGATCAGGACACGTCCGGTATTGGACAAATCATCTATAATTTTTCTGACGGGGACAGGCAATTTCCGCACCAATGCAGGTATTGCAATAATCTGATCGTCTTTACTGAGGTGCGGATTATCCAGGAGGTCAATTACCTCTATAGTATATTTGCCTTCGAGTTCTACTTCACAAATGCTTTTTAAATTGGCAAGTGCAGTAAGGCATTTTGGCGATTGATCTGCAACATATAATTTCAGTATCCATATGTCTTTGCTGTTGTTAACCATTTCCTTCATAGAAAATAATATGACTGCATCAGTGATTTAATCAGAAAGTCTTTAAAAAATTGCATTGCCTTTTCGTTAGAGTTTTGAAATAAAAGGGCATATATTAAATATCAGGTCGCTTTTAAACACTCAGATTTGAAAAAAAGTTCAACTGTCCCTTAAATAAATATGAGTATCAGGAAAGATGTATAAGCGATTTAAGGTTGAGGACTATGTGGTTGTGGGGTTTGATTTTAACACGAAGAGCAAGAAGGTAAAACGTCACTAAGAACACAAAGGGGAAATACCTGCGGTATTTCCTGGAAACGCCTGAGCATAGCGAAGGCGGCCTTTGCGTGCTTAATTCTTCGGGTTCTTAGTGAATCCCTGGAGTCCTTTGTGTTAAAAAATCAGGTATGCTGCAAGCATAAAAATTCAAATAAAGAAGTCATTATTAATCATTGACGATACTCATATAAATAAATTCATCATGTTTTGTCAAAAAAATTATGAGAATTGAAAAAAATGCATTAGTATTGCAGTGTATTAGTGATGTAATACACTAAGGAACTTAAATATGATTCAGATTCAACAACTAAGCTTTGAATATCGCAGAAACAGGCCTTTGTTTGACAGGCTTAACTTATCTCTGCCTGCCGGTAACGTGTATGGGTTATTAGGCAAAAATGGAGCCGGAAAATCCACTCTGCTCAGAATTATTTGCGGTCTGTTGATTCCGCACCAGGGCAAAATTGATTTTATGGGCTACCGCCCGCAGGACCGGCAACCTGAATTTTTAAGGGAGATCTATCTTATTGGTGAGGAATTTGAATTGCCATCGATGAAAGGGTCCGATTTTGTGCGTCTGTACAGTAGATTTTATCCCCGGTTTAACCATCAGTTGTTGCAACATTGTATGACGGAATTTGAACTGCCTGATAATCATAAATTATCACATATGTCATATGGGCAAAAAAAGAATTTTCTCTTGTCATTCGGCCTTGCAACAGACTGTAAATTGCTTATTATGGATGAACCTACAAACGGGTTGGACATCCCATCGAAACATATGTTCAGAAAGGTCATAGCAAATGTTGTTCATGAAGAGAGAAGTTTTATTATTTCCACGCATCAGGTTAAGGATATTGAAAGTCTCATTGATGTGGTTACCATTCTGGACGAAGGAAAAATTCTGTTTTCCGAATCCTGTGAAGATATCTCCAGAAAGCTTGCTTTTAGTCGCATTCCGGAACTACCGGCGCATCCTGTTTTGTATGCCGAGTCCACATTAGGTGGCTATCAGGTAGTGGACCTCAACAACACAGGATCAGAAACCCGCATGAATCTAGAATTGCTTTTCAATGCTGTAACTGAACAAAAGGAAAAATTCCATGCAATTTTTAAAGGTTAATCAATGAAAAAATCAAGCTTTTTTAGCTTTACCCGCTTCGGGTATCTTTTAAGACTGGAACTTTTTTGCAGTCGAAAAGCCATTCTTATTGCACTGGTAATCACATTGGGATTGTTAAAGATTAGTTTTTTACTAACGGCCCTTTTTGGTAATTCACTTACTTTTGGGGCTCATGCAACGAATTTCACATTCTTTCTTCTTGCCGGTGGATTTATTTTTAGCAGCATGGCTTTTCATGAACTTGGAAATCCGGGCAGGAAATACCGGTATCTAACACTGCCCGCATCAAATTTTGAGAAATTTATGAGTATGTGGACATTAACCTGTCTGGGCTGGATTATTGCATTCTCCCTTACTTACCTTTTATATTCCTGGCTTGCAGGTTCACTAGGCTCCATATTCTTCCGGGAAATGATTTACATCCCGTTTGACATATTTTCAATTTATGTTCTGAAAGCCATTGGATATTATTTTGTATTTCAGGGCGTATTTATGGCCGGAGCTGTGTACTTTCGAAATTATGCCTTTCCAAAAACCATTTTTACCATTCTCATTTTCTGTTTTATATGTGGATTTATCTTTTATCTGATTCTTTCAGATGTGATCCGTTCAGATATCGACTGGAACGCTACGTGTAATCCTTTTAAAGATGAAGCTCTGGGGCGGTTCCTAACCATCTCGCATCATTTTATACTTTATGTTTTACCACCGCTTAGCTGGATCATCACTTATGTCGGATTAAAAGATCAGGAGGTATGATATGGAATTTGATGAAAGCAATGCCATATATCTTCAAATTGCAGATCAGTTGTGTGAGCATATTCTGAAAAAAGCATGGAAGCCTGAAGACCGGATTCCTTCTGTTCGCGATCTGGCTGTTCAGATTGAAGTTAACCCCAACACCGTAATGCGTACCTATAATTATCTTCAGGAAAAAGGGATCATCTTTAACAGAAGGGGTATTGGCTATTTCGTCGCGGAAGACGGGTATGAAAAGACCATGGACCTTAAAAAGGATGATTTTATACATCATGAACTACCAGCACTTTTTAAAGCAATGGAATTGTTAAATATGAATGCTGAGGACATTCAGAAACATTATGTAAAGTATAAAGACCAAATGAACCTTCAATCATGAAAAGAATGAAAATAAGCAAAATCCTTCTGTTCATCACTGCCTTTGCATTTCTCATTGT
This sequence comes from uncultured Bacteroidales bacterium, assembly GCA_964615995.1. GTDB lineage: Bacteria > Bacteroidota > Bacteroidia > Bacteroidales > UBA10428 > UBA5072. The sequence continues at coordinate 53,058 of CAZTSR010000010.1, read as the reverse complement.
TTTTGTAGTTTTTTCATTAATGATGAAACGCAGTCTGACAGTAATAAAAGAAAAAATGCCTGCTTATGCCATAGTCAACAAGTCTGCTTCCGGAAATTTCCAAAAGGTTGAATTTTCTCATGGTTTAAAAGTCCGTATCCGGCAAGGGAAAAAGTGTCAGGTTGAAATTGCGTCTTCTGGTATTCCGCCACAAATTCAGATTAAAGATGGAACCCTTTACATTGATATTGATTCAACAACCAACGCATCCGGTTTGATACCGGTGCGCATAACTATGCCAACACTTACTGAAATACAGGCTGCCGGAAAGTCTGAAATTCATCTTGGTTTTTTTCAATCCGACTCCGTTCATGTAAAGCTCAATGATGGCTGCCTTTTTGAGAGTGACAATAACCAGTTAAAAAAAATAACATTTGATAACTCAGGGAATACAAAATTGATATTTACTGAGATGATGCCCTAATTGATGATGCTTAAGTTTATGAAACCTTTTAGAAACCAAACCATGCAAGCTACTCAAACCGTCAAAAAAGAAGTGAAAAGAAATTCCGGAATCAGACCGAATGAAAATCCGACAATCCCGGTCAGAGATTTGGAATCCCGGGTAGAAAAAGCCCTTGAGACTTATTCAGGTGTGCATCGGGGAAATGGATGCTTTTCGGAAGTTACGACTAAAATATACGAATACGCAAGAGAGATCATCCTTGAATTTTTAAAACTGAATCCGGAAAAACATCTGGTTGTCTTTTGCTCAGGATATGCCTTCAAAATTATTGAGCAACAAATTCCTTCCAATGGTCTGAAAGTTTTAAAAAGTAATGATTTGGGATTGCCATTTGGTTTATATGCTGTTGCTATCAGGAAATCAGATCTTTCCGATAAAGCACCTTTCCTTACAGGAGGTGGTGTAGCGCGCATGGTGTCTCATAACTATATTATCTGGGCAAACCAGACACAAAAATTTGAAGCAGGTACGCCGCCAGTGATACATGCAATCGCCATGGCTGCTGGAATACAAATTATCCAAAAAAAAGGTGCCGGCAGTTTCAGAGACAAAAACGGATCTGCGTCGGTTCAGGAGCTATTCCATGATTTCTGTCCTGAAAAGAAAGGCCAACAGCTATTCAATGAACTTGAAAATACCCTTATGGGGTTGGACATAAAAGTACCGTCGGTAAATGGTCTGGTTCCATACCTGCATTTTGACGGAGCCGCCAGCACACAAACATTTACTTCTGTATGGAACGCTGTAAAGACTGCCTGGCAAATGCCCGTATCCATGTATAATGGGGTTATTTCAGAAGTAAAAAACATCCTGTCCGGATTTCTGGATGCCAGCTCAGAGGAATATGAAATGATTTTCACAGGGAATACAACGGAATCAGTTAATATTTGCTCACAGATGCTCCAACATGAATTTGACGACAATTTGGTTGTGGTAAATACCATTATGGAGCATAATTCAAACGAATTGCCCTGGAGGAATATCCCCGCAGCACAAATCATCAGAATGCCTGTAGATTCTGAGGGATATATTGACACCCTGTTATTGGAAAATATTCTGAAACAGTATAATACTGAATGCCATTTCGGTTTAAAAAGAATACGACTCATTTCAATCACCGGGGCTTCGAACGTTCTGGGAACCTATAACGATTTAAAAGCAGTCAGCACACTGGCACATAAATATGGAGCCAGAATTCTTGTAGATGCAGCCCAGATGATTGCGCACCGACCTATTTATATGGAAAACTGGGGCATTGATTATCTTGCGTTTTCAGGACATAAAGTATATGCTCCATTTGGATCTGGCGTTTTAATAGTAAGAAAGAATCTGATAAATCAAAACTTCAGTTCACTTGAAGAAATTATCAAATCAGGTAAGGAAAATATTTCCGGAATTGTTGCCATCGGCAAGGCTATTTCGCTCTTGCAACGTACGGGTATGGAACTTATTGAAGAAAAGGAAAGAATACTGACCAGTCGCATGTTAGAAGGTCTTGCTACTATTAAAGATGTCACGGTATATGGAACCACAAATCCGCATTCGCCCAAATTACTTCACAAGGGAGGCATTATTGCTTTTAAAACAAAAAGTATGAAGCACCACAAGATATCAGGTCTGGTAGCAGATTATGGTGGCATTGGATTAAGGTTTGGATGCTTTTGCACCCATATGTTTATCAAACACCTTTTAAAAGCAACAAAAACGGTGATAACGCTTCAATATGTCATTTTCAAATTAGCGCCCCGGCTATCCAATATGATTCCGGGTCTTATGCGGGTCAGCATAAGTGTTGGCAACCGGCCCGAAGATGTGGATCGTTTTATTATCATACTTAAAGACGTGGTTGAATCCGAAAAGAAATATTCGGCAAACACCATCCTGCAAGAGAAAGAAGATTTTTATCAAAGCCGGCTCAAAATGGTTTTTACAGAGATTGGTCAGCCTGTCCTGTAAGTGTGAGTTCCTGTGGTTCCAATTGAATGGCACTTCCAAATGGCCAACTGTGTGATCTGATCACTGATAGGAACAACTACATTTTTATTGTTGACCCAATAGGGATATTGGATTGTTTGTACTTGAATGCAAACTGAACCTATCAAAAAATTGGAGCTGAGAAAACTTCTCGTAGCAATATGGAAAATAACGCTGTTTACCCGTTAAGCGAAACAATGGGATGAAAGCATAAAATATTTTCCAATATCAGCGCCAGTTCAGTAGTATAAGATCAGTCCAATTATAAATCCTCTGTATTGCTGATAAATGACACAATTTTCGACTCAAACCAAACTGAATTACAATTGAGTCATGTATAATATTGGATTACAAATTTCTTCAGATTGTTAAAATTCGAATCGCTTATTTTTTTTTCAAAAAAGACATGCATAAAATAAACATTTCATAACATGAACACGTATTGGTAGCGTATTCTTTTCTACCCTAATCACATTCCCATGAAACATATAAATGACTTAAAAATTGGAATACGGTTAAACCTGGTGTTTAACCTAACCTTCCTGATCATTCTCGGTTCATTTGGTGTTTATACCATTATTTCCCAACGGAATCAAATTTCTGCAGACACTGATACCAGAATGTATGAGCAGGTCAATGATTTGACCAACCTGATTACTGATCAGGTAAATTCAAGACAATCCAATACAGATTATGCCCTTAAAGTATGTGAAAATGTTGTTCTTGGAACAGAAGATTTCAGCACTTCAAATGATTTTATAACAATTGACGCCACCAATCAGGAAACCGGCTTAACAACTCCTGCAGCCTTAAAGAAAAGTTACGTAAAAGGTCAATTGCTATATAGCAATACGAAAATAATCGATAAGGTCACCGAGATTACAGGTTCAGTAGCGAGTATATTACAAAAAATTCCGGGAGGGTATGTCCGGATTTCCACTTCAATCATTAAGGATGATGGAAAAAGGGCCATAAACACATTTATCCCTGATAATTCACCTGTGGCAAAAGCCATGGACAGAGGTGAGATATATTATGGCAGGGCAATCGTTTTAGGCAACTGGTATCTTACTGCGTACAAGCCATTCCAACTTAAAGACGGGACTATCATCGTACTGTTTACCGGAACTCCTGAAAAAGATCTGGAATCTTTAAAGAGCTATTTTCATGCCAAGAAATATCTGAAAACCGGATATCCCTTTTTGATTGATAATGAAGGGACTATCATCATTCATCCTTCAAAGGAGGGAGATAATGAGAAAGATGCTGATTTTTTTAAAATTCTCAAAGCCGATCTGAAGGGCTATGGTATGTCGGAATATATATGGGAGGGACAGGTTAAACAACAATATTATAAATACATCCCTAAAATTGAATCTTACATAGTGGTTTCCATATATCGAAATGAATATCTCAATATCATTTGGAATAAAACGATCGTTACAGTAGCTGTTTTATTAGTTGGTATCATTTTGTTCTTTATCATAAATGGGTATATAAGCAGATCCATTACTTTGGCATTGAAAAAGGGAGTTGATTTTGCAAAGAAGATTGCCAGGGGCGACCTGACTGCAAGTTTAAATGTTCAACAAAAAGATGAGATCGGAGAATTAGCTGAAGCGCTGTCACAGATGCTTCAAAAAATCAAAGAAGTGGTTAATAATATCCGGGCTGGAGCCGAGAGTATTTCGGCAGCAAGTGTTCAGATAAATGAAAGTGCTCAGCAATTGTCTCAGGGTGCCTCAGAACAAGCCGCATCTACAGAGGAAATCTCCTCTTCAATGGAAGAAATGGTCAGCAATATTCAGCAAAACTCTGAAAACTCAAAACAGACAGAACACATTTCTGTAAAAGCTGCTGAAAACATGATAGAAATGAGTGCCACCGGAAGGGAAAGTTTCGATTCGATTAAAACTATTGCGGAGAAGATAACAATTATCAATGATATTGCTTTTCAGACAAACCTGCTTGCATTAAATGCCGCCGTCGAGGCAGCCCGCGCCGGTGAGCATGGCCGTGGCTTTGCAGTTGTCGCAGCTGAAGTAAGAAAACTCGCTGAAAGGAGTAAAACGGCTGCAGAACAGATTCATGAATTGTCGAAAAACAGCCTCAAGATTACAGAAGCCACAAGAACATCACTAGAAATGCTTGTTCCGGAAATTGGAAAAACTTCCAGGCTGGTGCAGGAAATTACATCTGCAAGTATTGAACAGAACACAGGTGCTGAACAGATTAATACTTCCATTCAGCAATTAAATAGCATTACGCAACAAAATGCGTCAGCCTCCGAAGAATGGCAACCAGCGCTGAGGAATTATCTTCGCAAGCAAAACAATTAAAAGAATCAGTCGCTTATTTTAACACTTCGCGGGATTGAGATTATCGGTTTTTTTATATTTTTAGAACAGATAATAATTCCATTTCATAATGCATCCTATTGAGGAACCCCTTCACACTTTAAATATCAGGAGAAAGAAATCAATAGAGCAGGGAATTCTTGATCTGATGCCTGATTCGTGTTTTATGTTTCTGACAGATACAAATGAAATCATTCTCAATCAGAAAATAATAAAAGATCTTGGTTTTGATTCAACCAGTGAGATGATTGGTTTCTTTCAATCGGGATAAAAGTATACGGATGATTATGATATTCAGAAACTCAAAAAAGCGATGATCCATCCGGGTCCTGATCCTTTTAAGACAGACCATTCATTTACTTTTTTCTGTAAAGACAACACTTCTTTTTTAGCCGAAGTTTCTGTAAGACAATTGCTTTCTGAAAATATGAAACTTTCAGGCTACATAGGTATTATAATTAAAACAGAACGATTTGAAAACCCGGAGGATAACAAAAAAATCAGCGGATTTGGAGATATTTTTCTGATACATAGTTTTTCAGGAAAATTAATTGCTGCCAGCAATACAGCATGGGATTTAAATTTCAATGCTGATCGGTCTGTCAGAAATCGCAACCTTTTTGATGTTATTGATCCGGCCAGCCTGGATGTATACAAACAAAAACTAAAAACCATAAAAACCGAACCTGTCCATATAGAACTGCAGGTGAAATTGATAAATAAAGATGGTAAAAGCATTTTGGTCGAATTGAACAGTCAGCCAGTCATCTTTAAGAACAAAAAATCAGTCCGTACGCAAATCAGAAATATTTCCATCCACAATGAAATCAAAAAGCGGCTTACCGAGGCAATTTTACAAACTGAAGAAAAGGAAAAACAAAAATTTGCTGCCAATCTTCATGATGAACTGGGTCCGTCGCTTTCTGCAATTAAGCTTTATATCAATGAAATCAACCGTAATTCTGAGGATTGGGTTCGCAGAAGGCATCTGGTTGACTTTTTAAAAAAAATCGTGGATGATACCATAGTAAAAACCAAAATCATATCAAGCGGAATGATCTCAAAAAATATCCTTGATTTTGGTTTGGAACGGGCGCTCATCGTATTTGTTACTCAAATAAATCAGTTAAGTAAAATTCCCATTCATCTTAAAATTGAAAACCTACCTTCCAATCATAGTCATACCCTGCAAATAAATGTTTATCGGATTATAATCGAACTCATTAACAATTCGATAAAACACTCAAATGCTCAGATCATTTCCATTTCCTTAGCTCAGGAGCACAGCTTTCTGAGCGCAAGTTACAGAGATGATGGGAAAGGATTTGATTTTGAACATGAATTAAATTCACATAAAGGAATTGGCCTTGCTTCCATATTGGACAGGGTTAAATCATCCAACGCTGAATATGCTTTTAAAAGCAGTTTAAACGAGGGATTCTATGCTGAATTTAGATTTCCTTTAAACTGATTTTTAATTTAGATCATGAACACAAAGGTAGCAGTCGTAGAAGATCATGAATTTTATCGTGAAGGTTTTGTAATGGCTCTGAAAAATTTCAAATCCATTGAAGTTGTCTATGAAGCCGCGAACGGAAGGGAATTTATTGAAAAACAACAAGAATTCCCGGCAGATATCGTTTTTATGGATTTGAAGATGCCGGTCATGGATGGTTATCAGGCAATCCAGGAATCCAAAAAGCAATTTCCATATCTAAAAGTTGTTGTATTAACCATGTTTGAAGAGGAGTCATATATAGCCAGGGCTTTAGAAGCCGGCGTTCATGGTTATATCATAAAGAGTATTGAAGAGCATACACTTCAAACCGCACTCAATTATATCATTCATGGAAAGCCCTATTTTTCGAATGAATTAATGACCTTTTTTGTAAAGCAACTGAATGCGGTCAATTATAGCAAACAAACTCAATTAACTCCCCGTGAGTTAGAAATTCTCAAATACATTTGTAACGGATACTCAAATTCTGAAATTGCTGAAAAACTCTTTTTAAGTTACCGCACAATTGCAAATCACCGGGCCAATCTGAAAAAGAAAACACAGACACGAAACACAGCTGAGTTAATCCGGTTCGGAATCAAAAATAGAATTATTCTACCTTAATCTCCGGCACATAAATAATCATTGCAGCCCTTAGTTTTTACGATTTAAAGCTGACTTTCAATTATATGGATCACCCCATAAGATTCATACCAAAACATCCGAAATAGTCATTTTTGACTAGATCCCATTGCCTTTTTTTACCATAGTTGTATCCTATTTCGGCATATGAAAATGAACACATATGCCTAAAGGATTCATTTTCATTTTCGCGTACAAATAGTCACTCATTTTCATAAACTAATTATTATCCTACAAATATTATGAAGCGTATTAATGATGTTAAAATCGGTGCAAGATTGAATATTGTATTCAATTTAGCCTTTACTGTAATTATAGCCTTATTAGGTATTTATACCACATTACCTCACAAAGAAAACAAATTACTAAAGACACAGATACTCGCATGTATGAGCAGATTCAGGACTTGTCAGATCTGATTCAGGAAGAGATTCACCAAAGTCAAAACAAAACGGAGTCTGCTTTAAGAGTTGGCGTTGACATGACATTCAATTCAGGCGGACATATTGTTTCCAGCGATCAGGTTATTAGCGTTGAAGCAACAAATCAGGCAACCAAGGAAGTACAAACCGTTCAGATAAAAAATGTACTGTTCAACGGCAATAGTTTATATAACAGCACAAAAGTTGTTGATGACATCGCATCTCTCATGAACGTTCATGCAACAATTTTGCAGAAGGTTCCACAGGGTTACATTCGTATTGCAACATCACTGAAGCAATCCGACGGAACAAGGGCCATAAATACGATTATCCCAAACAATACCCCTGTTGCAAACGCACTGGATCGTGGTGAAAAATTCGTCGACCGGTCGATGGTTCTGAACGAATGGTTCCTCACTGCCTATGAGACATTCACACTCAATGACGGAACAAAAATAGTCATAGCAACAGGTACTCCCGAAAAGGATATGGCCTCGCTCAAGAAATATTTCGATGCTAAAAAATACTTCGCATCCGGATATCCTTTTGTAATTGACAGCAATGGTCTTCTTATTATCCATCCCACAAATGAAGGCAAGAGTGAAAAAGAAAGTGAATCTTTCAAACAGCTGATTGCCAATAAGGAAGGATTTGGCATGAGTGAATACAATTATGAAGGTCGTAACAAACATCAGTATTTCAGATACATACCGCAAATAGAATCGTATGTAGTTGCATCAATATACCAGGATGAATTTCTAAAAATCATCAGGCAGGTTACTATAGCGATAATTGTAGCTGTGCTCATTGGAATTGGCATATTTGTGATTATTACTTCAATACTCAGCCGGTCTATTACCAAAGCACTTCAAAAAGGTGTTGATTTTGCCAAGCATATTGCTAACGGGGATCTCACTGTTGAATTAAAGATAGATCAGAAGGATGAAATCGGAGAACTGGCGGATGCTTTATCTCAAATGCTCAATAAGCTCAAAGAAATAGTAACTAATATAAGAGGTGGAGCCGAAAGCATTGCTGCAGCAAGTGCTCAGATCAGCGATGGTTCGCAGCAATTATCACAAGGAGCCACGGAACAGGCTGCTTCTACTGAGGAAATATCATCTTCAATGGAAGAAATGGTAAGCAATATTCAACAGAATACTGAAAATGCCAAGCAAACCGAGAATATTTCCGGTAAAGCAACGGACAGTATGATTGACATGAGTAAGATCGGACGTGAAAGTTTTGATTCTATAAAAACAATTGCAGAAAAAATTACGATTATCAATGACATTGCTTTTCAGACCAATCTACTGGCTTTGAATGCTGCAGTTGAGGCAGCCAGAGCAGGAGAGCACGGAAGAGGATTTGCAGTTGTAGCAGCTGAAGTGAGAAAACTTGCTGAAAGAAGCAAACTTGCAGCCGATGAAATTGAAAGTCTGTCAAAAAACAGCCTTAAAATTACAGAACAAACACGTGAGTCTTTAGAGTCGCTGGTGCCGGAAATTCAGAAAACTTCGCAACTGGTTCAGGAGATCACCTCTGCCAGTATAGAACAGAATTCCGGGGCAGAGCAAATTAACACTGCTATTCAGCAATTAAACACTGTCACTCAGCAAAATGCTGCAGCCTCTGAAGAAATGGCTACCAGTGCTGAAGAGTTATCATCACAGGCAGAAAGCCTTAAGGAATCCGTTTCCTATTTTGTAACAGAACACAGTCATGCTGCCGGATCAAAACATGTCAATAAAACCAAACAATTTGAGAAAAAAGATAATGTAAGCCTTTCCAATAAGATAAAATCCACCCTTCACTCCGGAAATACCGTATCATCTAAAAAGGTAAGTGACAACGATTTTGGCAGCTTTTAAGTAACAAAGACTTATTCACAAATCCCAAAAACAAAAACCACATCAATGAAAAAAAGGATTGTTATTGTTGAAGATTTTAATACTTCACGACAGATTATTAAGAAAACGCTGGAATCGATGGGACATCAGATTGATGAAGCATCTGACGGAAGAGAAGCACTCCAGTTTTTCAACGGCAACAGGATTGATCTGGTGATAACCGACTACAACATGCCTCATATGAACGGAGGGGAACTTGTGGAATATATACGAAGCAGGGAACCTTACAAGTACATTCCTATACTTGTTTTAAGCACTGAAACCGGTATTGAAAAACAAAAAAAGGCTGAATCGGCTAAAATCACAGGATGGATCAAGAAACCTTTTGATATCCAAGAGTTTAAAAAAATCATTGAAAAAGTACTATCGTAATGAGTGATATTGAATATGGCTTTTTTGAAGAAGTAAAGGAATTGCTCCATAAAATGGAGGATGACCTGATTCAATTGGAAAAGGATCCAAAGAACCCGGAAATCATAAATAGTGTTTTCAGGGTGATGCATACGCTTAAAGGATCAGCAGGCATGGCTGGATATAAGAACATACAGGATTTCACGCATGAATTTGAAACCCTTTATGATCAGATCAGAGAAGGAAAGATTTCAATAAACAGCGATATTATTGATGTTACACTAAAAGCGAGTGATATCATGATGTCTATGCTTGAAAATCCCGATTTCAAAGCCGACAGCAGTCAATTGCTCAAAGATGTATATCAAGGGTCAGGGGTGTCAGAGAAGAAACCGGATGCTATACCAAACGCATCCGGTATTCTTACTGCCAACCATTTGTATATCATCTTGTTTTCTCCTGACAAGGAAGTATTTGAACGCGGCCTTGATCCGGATAAAATTTTGGACGAAATCCAATCTGTCGGTCAGGCTCATATTATCAGACATGAGAAAAAAACAACCTGGGAAGAGCAAAAGGCCAAAAAGAAATGCAATACTGTTTGGGAGATTTATTTAAGAACTTCGCAGAACATTGCTCAGGTTAATGACATCTTTTTGTTTTACCGGAAAGATGAATTGAATGTGTTCGAAATATCCCGTGAGCGGTTGGAAATTGATCCTTTCTTAGCTGAAACGCTCGCCAGATTGTATAAAAATAAAATCATGCCTGAGGAGCAGATTAAATTAAATCTTGATCAGCTCCCCGACCTTGTTAAGACCTCTGTAGTTCCTGTGGCAAATGCCATTCAAAAAGAACCTGATTCAAATGATATCAAAAGTGCTGAGGAATCAACTATTGCTGTTTCATCTCAGAAGCTCGATGAATTAATGAATCTGGTGAGCGAACTTGTTACTTTAACAGCGACATTGGAGGTTCATGCAACTCAGTTCAAAGACGCCAAACTTCATAATACCATTGAGCTTGTAGAAAAACTCACCAAGCGTTTCAGAAACAATGCACTCGATCTTCGTTTGGTACCGGTAGGAAGTCTGTTAATGAAATTTAAGCGTCAGATCCGTGATCTTTCCAAGGAATTGGGTAAAAAAGTAAACCTTCTTATAGAAGGTCAGGATATTGAAATTGATAAAACAATTTTAAGATCTATCGAGAGTCCATTACAGCATATTATCCGCAATAGTATTGATCATGGATTGGAAACTGAAGCTGTGAGAATTTCCAAGGGAAAATCTCCCGAAGGTTTGCTCAAAATCAGTGCGTTTTATTCAGGTGCCAGCGTAATTATTCAGGTCCAGGACGATGGTACCGGAATTGATCTGGACCGCGTAAGAGAATGCGCCGTAAAGAAAGGATATTTACAGCCGGATCAAACCGCGACAAAGCAGGAACTCATCAGTATGATTATGGAGCCCGGGTTCACTACGAATGAAAATGTCACTATTGTTTCTGGCCGTGGTGTGGGTATGGACGTTGTGCGAAAAGAGCTGAACACGGTTGGAGGAAGCCTCGAAGTATTTACAGAGGATGACCTGGGAACCTCTGTCGTAATGAAACTTCCCACTACACTAACCATTCTGGACACATTAATGATTAACATCGAACAAACACAGATTTTAATCCCGGTGATGGACATCGAATATTGCTTTAAGGAGAAAACCGAAAAGCTTTTTCAAAAAGATAATCAATATCTGGAATATAAAAGCAATCCAATACCATTGGTTTCTCTGCGTAAATTATTTGACATGAAATCATTGGAAAAAGAAGATGCGATGGTTATCGTTATCAATAAATTCGATCGTCAATATGCTGTGGTAGCAGATGAAATTGTTGGTGAACATCAGGCTGTAATAAAACCATTAGGAGCACTATTTGTAAATCAACCTTTCTTTTCAGGGGGAAGTATTATGGTAGATGGAAAATTGGCATTTATCCTTGACTCCAACTTCTTATTTAATCGAGTGACTAAAATTTAAAGCAATTCAAAATGGAAACGGTAAATATTGATAAAAAGAACAGCTATATCAACCTTCGGATCGGAACAGAAAACTTTGCAATCACTGTTTATAAAGTACTTGAGATCATCCAGGTGGAGCAGATCACACAGGTCCCAAATTCATCCGACTACGTATTGGGGGTGCTTAATTTCAGAGGCGATATTGTTCCGGTGATTGATATGCATAAACGCTTCAATATTGATAATGCCGAAAGAAAAAATAATATGGTTGTTATTGTCGATGTGAAAAACAAGGACAAAAAAGTATTAATGGGCCTTCTGGTGGATGAAGTGTCTGATGTAATAGAATTTGAATATAAAAGCATTAAGTCAGTTCCCGATCTGGGTATTAAGTATAACCCTGAGTTTATCGAAGGATTTATTGATCAGCAGGAAAAATTCATTATGGTCCTGGATACAGACAGAGTTCTGAATGTCAACGAGCTGTCTGAGGTAAGCAATCAAATATCATAGGCATAGTAAGGAGCTTATTATGCCTTTTTATCCGAACTACTTGCCAGCCTGTTAAAATTTAGATAAGCGACTCCAGGCTCTATAATGCAATCTGTTATTTCTTTTTCCCGGAGGTAACGAGAACATCTTTTAGCCGAACCAGGTTGTTATGAAAAACATGATCAATAAGAGGGTCCTGAATATATCTTGGAAATTCCGGAGGGTTATTGGCGCTGATAAAAAAAGTAATTTGAACTTTTTCATATCCGTTTTCCCTTATATCCCAAACTGCCCTGTAATTCTTTATCCTTGATATCCCCGGTTTAAGAGGCAGATATTGATACATGCTGGTTATTGTTACTGTGGTGGATTTTCTGATGCTATCTGTAGTTATTTTATACTGAGAAACCATATCCCTCTTATTTAAAGGCCATGGAATATCGAACAAAGTATAAGTATACCATTCACACTTGCTGATGAATTTTATATTGTAGTTCTCATCCAGATTGTTCATCCATATTTTTGTGGCTTCAGGGTTAGTTACATTTAGAATAGCATCTTTCACAGAGCATTGGGCATATATGATACCCTTTCTCTCTCTGTAGGTTACACCTGTTTCAGAAGTAATCCAGCGAAAATATGATTGCACATCTGTGCTGCTTTTAATTTCCTCCCAATTTCCTGTTTTCTCTTTCAGTATATGCTTTGAGGCATATGTAGCCGGAACAACCGGAAGAAGTGCCACCCAAACAATCCATGCAGAAATCATAATTTATCCATATCAGAATAAATAATTTGCCAATATCAAACAAACAAACAAACAGGGTATTTGAAGTGAGCGTTTGTACTTCTTTATACGGAAAAAGAACAAAGCGGTTGGTTTTTGTTTTAATGATGAATTACTTTAAAGTCAGTCGGGGCCACTTCAACATCCATTGTTTTTCATCCATCCTTTTTATAAATGCCTGCTCTGAACTTAAGGGGGAACGTCGCAGGTAAATATTAAATAAATCCATCAGCCCATATGGAGCGATGACCTCTAAATCAGAACCCTCTGTCAGCCTTACAGCAACTGCAGTTGCTGTTTCGGGCCAATGCGCAATAGCGTCTTCACAATTTTTATAAGGTGCATGATTGTTCTGAATATGCATTCTGGCCTGGTTTTTAACAGACCAGTTGATTCCCGGGTAAATTGATTTTAAGTATTCTTCAAGTTTCAGGTCATCTTCTTTTAAGGAATTTCCGGGATTAAAATACACTACATCTACATCATGTTCAACAGATCTTTTAAAACCATGGTGAACATCCCATACTTTATTTCGTACAAATCCGGCGCCTATCCAACAATCCTCCAATTTCAGTGTTTCTGCTGCTTTTAGCACTCCCATCATCCAGGGATCATTCAAAATTATATGGAACAATTCATTCCGATATTTCATTTCCTTTTGATATAAGCCGAAATTGACAAGTTATGGTGCTATCCGGAGAGTAGAAGATTGATGAATAAAGATATAAAGAACTATTGGTATTGTTAAAATCCAACGAGAGCAAACACAAGTTTTCGGACGAATAATCAATTTGAATCTCTATATTTACAAAGGTTCTTGATAACCATCAACCATCTTAATAATTTATATATAAACAAATATCATGAGAGTCTTATTTTTTATCGTATGTGCTTTTCTGAGTTTTCAGACGGCCTCCAGTCAGATCGCAAATGCTTTAAAAGGGAAGGAAGTATTCAAAAATGAAGATGTTGCATTTCATCAGATCGATGAGCATACCTGGGTTGGAACAGGAAATTTGGTATTCAATGAAAGTTTATACCTGATAGAAGGCAGTGAAAAGGCTATTTTGATAGATGCCGGCACCAAAATAAAAGATCTCGATCAGATTGTCGCTTCTATTACCTCAAAACCAGTAATGCTGGTTGCAACGCATGTGCATCCTGACCATACCGGATCAGCAGTTAACTGTTTCAGTGAGATATTTATCAATCCGGCTGACACCGTAAACATCCATAATTTTATGCCCGGTTACAAAGGAAAGGTAAAGTATCTGAAAGACGGGCAAAAAATTGACTTAGGCGGCAGAACCATTGAAGTGCTATTTACCCCTGCACATACACCCGGATCAACCACCTTTGTTGATGAAAAAGCAGGTTACGGTTTTAGCGGGGATTCCTTCGGCTCAGGAAACCTTTTATTAACCTCCACATTTAGTGAGCTGATAGCCAGCTGTCGAAAAGCCAGCGCTATTATGGAGAAATACGGAATAGGATATTTTTATCCCGGTCATTATTGGGGCGATAACCCGGAAACAAAGCAACGTGTTGATGATATGATCACACTGAGCAAAGATGTTATATCCGGTAAGGTAAAAGGCGTTGTAAATCCCAAAGATACCTATGGGCTGAAATATGTAGCGGAGGACTATGGAGTGAAAATAAACTACAGTGAAAAATCTGTAAAATAAACTTGATCGGCCGGAATTGGATCTCCAATTCCGGCCGATGCTTTATACATTACTTTTTCAATAATATCCCTATTATATCCTGAACATTGATGCCCTTGCCCAACGAGGAAGCTTTTCCGTCTGGTGTAAGCTTGTCAATAATGAGTGGCAGGTATTGTGCAATCTTAGACGCGGCGGCAGATTCTGATACTCCCAATTTCGAAGCCAGCTGTTTTACAACATCATTGCCTAAAATATTACTAATCTGATTGGATTTGACTGCCTTATTCTTTCCTGTTCCAATCCATGAATCAACAATATTTCCAAGCCCACCCTGTTTTAATTTGCCTACAATCTGATCAGCTCCTCCCTGATTATTGATCAGGTCAATAATTGACCCAATAGCATCTTTATTGGCACCAGTTTTGACACCGCCTCCAAAAGTCTGTAATAAATTCCCAAGTAGTCCCATTGTGTTATAGTTTAGAATGATTCATCAATTTACGAAAATTAATATGATTTAGCAAACTGCCTTATTCTCAGTTTCTTTATCAAACAATTCCGGTTTCAACTGTTGTAAACGTATGGCCTCAACCTTAACCTGTTTCATATGTCCCAGATTCATAAAGAGATAAATAAATGGACTAAACAGGTTGCCCCAGACCCGTATTGATACAGATCTGATACTATAAAAACTCTTCTTAGCCCGTGTCTTAAGACGCTGCAACTCATAAGGGGTAAAAGCTATTGGCCTATATACCACAGTGTTGTGATCGTAATATTTCCAATCAGTTGTAATAATGCGTCCGGATTCCTTCATTTCATTAAATGTTTCAGTTCCGGGATAAGGTGTGAGTGTGTTGAATGATGCTGTAGCTACCTTGTTCCGGATTAAAAATTTAACAGTTTCATCAAATGACTCTTGTGTATCATTATCAAATCCAAAGATCATGGAGGCATGAATCAGGATTCCCATTTTCCGGATTTTTTTTAATGCGCGTTCCAATAGAGGTATTTCCTTGATGGCCTTATGCATGGTCTTCAGTTGATCTTCCGAAACACTTTCAATGCCAATGAATAGCGCTTTGCAACCGCTTTCAGCCGCAAGTTTCATTAATTCGTCATCATTCACCAATATCGACACTGAAGCCTGTCCCACCCATTTGATATTGAGCGGCTTAATGGCTTTGAAAAGCTCTTTGGCGTAGGCTGGCTGACCAATTATATTGTCATCCAAAAACATAAAGTTCTTTGATCCTGATTCCTTAATATCGCGAACAATATTAGCCACAGGAATATGACGTATTTTTTTGCCATAAATATTGGTTACGCAACAAAAGCTGCAATGATATGGACAACCGCGGGTTGTCAGGATGGGAATCAGATTATATAATCTGCGTTTGATGATGTTACTGAAATCTTTCGGAATATAAACCGAAAGATCAGGTTCCGGATTATGGTAGCGGTTTTTTAACCTTCCTTCTTCAATGTCATTCAGTAATTGTTCCCAGACACCTTCGGCTTCACCAATTACCACAGCATCGGCATATTCAAGTGCCTCATCAGGTAATATGGTAGGGTGGACTCCTCCAAGTACGACTATTTTTTTTCGTGCTCTGAACCGGGTAGCAAGTTCATATGCTCTTGGCGAATTGGCTGTCATGCAGCTGATACCAACCACATCACAATCCTGATCCATATTGACCTCTTCAGTCTCCTCTTCAATGGTAACAACCTGATGCCTTGCCGGAGTGAGTCCTTTAAGGATATACAGCGAAAGCTGCGGCATCATTAATCCTTTATTCGTTTTTTTATTTTTGTCAATTGTTGGCGAAATCAGCAGTATCTTCATCCTGTTATTTAATTAAAACTTTTGAAGTTATAAATTATCTGCTCGATTACCGCCTTTATTTGAAGAATAACGACCATTCAAATTAATTTCAGACTGGCTTAGCTGTTTTCAGAATAAAAACCGGATAATCCCTGCCATTCTCCCTAAGGATCAGATAGCATTGCCGGTATGCGGGGTCGTTGAAACCGAAGGTTGTTAACTTCTCTGAAAGTGCAGCCGGATCAAAACCCTTATGAACCATAACATCCTGCCCGTGAAAGGATCCGTCTTCAGCATAAAGATCAGCGATTACCAAGTATCCCCCGGGGTGAAGCATTTCATGAAATTTTCTGATCACAGCCTCTGTATCGTTGATGTGATGAAAAACCAGCTGGCTGTATATGATATCGAATTTGCCGTTATATAAATGATGTTCCAGATCAAAAAGAAGAGGGAAGATATGCTTTGTTCCGTAATGTTTTGTTTTCTCTTCACAAATGCGGATCATTTCTTTGGAACTGTCCATTAAAACAATTTCCTGAAACTCATCTCTGAGCTGAAAGCTGAGAAGTCCGGTACCTGCCCCGTATTCCAGGGCTTTCATGTTTTTATTCAGAGGCACAAATTCTTTAAGTACTGCGGCTATGGCTATGGATCTTTCAACATGAACGGGGTTCTGGTCCCATTCAGATGCTTTGTGGTCGAAATCAGATTTTGTCATTACATCGGTTTATAGGAATTGCAAAAATAGTGATTCATATATTTACAACCACTCACCGGTAAATGTTGTTAATTTAGCCTGGAAATATCGCTGTTAACAAACTATTGATTGTTGCGCCTTTATGGAACCCTAACTTTGATGAAAATTCTAATCAAAATTAAAATGGAAAAGCAACATATGTGCCCTTGGTGGCTTGGTTACGCGCTCATTATCCCCTGTCGTAAATACCGTCATAATCCGGATAAGATATTAAGCCCATATGTCCGTAAGGGAATGACCGTAATGGACTTTGGCTGCGCCATGGGCTATTTTAGCATTCCTATGGCAAAAATGACCGGTGCAACAGGAAAAGTTTATTGCGTGGATATCCAGGAAAAAATGCTTTCAAACCTGAAAAGGCGTGCACAGAAATTCGGAGTACAGGAAATCATAACACCGCTGCAGGTGGGAGTAAACTATAAACCTTCTGACTTAAAAAACGCGCTCGACTTTATGCTGCTTTTTGCAGTGGTTCATGAAATACCTACCCAGTCGGAATTATTCAGGGATGCCTTTGAAATGATGAAATCCGGTGGCAAAATACTCTTTGCCGAACCCAAGGGGCATGTATGTCCCGAAGCTTTTCAGCATTCAATTGAACTGGCTCTGAAAGCAGGATTCGTTCTTTCGGATGAAAAACCTGCAAAGAAAGGACTTGCTGTAATCCTTCTGCACCCATAATCAATAAGAATTCATTCCGGTTCAGATCCATTTCATAGTTTGAAAAATGAAAACGAAAACTTGAATTATCAAATTCAATTATTTTTCTATATTTGCACTCCCAAATCACACACATTGCACACACACAAATACTGTTTGGCCCCGTAGCTTAATTGAATAGAGCATCTGACTACGGATCAGAAGGTTACAGGTTTGAGTCCTGTCGGGGTCACGAAAATATAGGCAACCTTCTGGTTGCCTATATTTTTTAGTGCAAGATATATCAACAGGAGCGAGCCAATACCTGTTAATACTAAAAGCTCTGTAAAGATAATGTTTACAGAGCTTTTTGTTTCTGTGCTATAGTGGATCTATTATTTCTTAATCAGTTTGTACATCTTATCATCTACCTTTACCAAATACGTGCCCCCCGGTAAAAGTTCAATGTTAATACAGTTACCGGCATCCATTTGTTTTGTCAGCACCAGATGGCCGCTTAGGTTATAAATATATATTTTATCGCTGGCACCGTTTATAAAAACAACATCCCTTGCAGGATTTGGATATAAAGCCATCTTCTGATTATCAATGATATCGATATCAGTGGCCGAATTCCACTTTGCATATAAAGTTACATCACCTTTGGTTGTAATGCTTATGGATGTAATTGCCAAACCGGTGAACGTTTCATTGTCATACCAGCCACCAAAAGTATAGCCTGTCCGGACGGGGTCACTGAGTGTAAGACCTGCACCATAAACATAAGTTTCAGTATTGGCAGCATTGTTGGTACCTCCGTTTAAAACATAGGTAATTTTTCCGTCTGTAGTAAACATAACTTCGCTTCCATAGCTTGTACCTGCACTATTTATCACGTATGCTTTTACATAAAACGTTGTGCCTGAGGCCAGATTCGTCATGGCTGCTGTAAATAATCCTGTTGATGAAATTGCTCCATTATTTGTTCTGTTGTCAGTAATTACAGGTGCTCCGGTTGTGTTCCAGCACACGCCATATTCAATGGGATTTGGATATCCCAAATTTGTGATGTTTCCATTTCCGGTTGCCGTTGTGGCGGAAATATTTGTAACTGCCTGTGTTGTAGCTGCAGGAACAATACCTATCAGAATGTTTTTTTGACCTCCAAGAGAATGAGCGCTTCCTGTTTCCGGAAGAATAAGTATGGCTGCATTTCCTGCAACATCCCTGATGCTTCCACCCGATAAGTTCAATGAACTTGCAGCTAAATAATCCAGATCAGCTGCGCTGTTACCACTGGCAACAGTATAATTAAATGTCAGTATGTTGGAACCACTGCCTGAGACATACGATGCAAGACCGCCACTGTTGAGCGAAAGAAAAGGTGTTCCTTCAACCACAACAGATTCAGAGAATGTGGTGGTTATTGTTATGACATCTCCGGTTTTATATACGCCATCTGCGGTGGAAGATCCTACAGACATGACTGTTGGAGCCAATTGATCCTTCAAGGTTTGGGCACCGGTAGTTTGGGTATTTAAAGCAGCGTTACCTGCCTGGTCATATATTGAAGTACCATTGACAGGCTTGATTTCAATAGTTTCCATACCATTTGGAATACCTGTAATTGTTAAGAATACCCTGATGGTGGTTTCGCCACCAGTTAAAGCTGTAGCCGTTCCATCGGTTAGTCCATCATCTTTTTTAACAGAGGAAATCACTGTATTTGTCGCATTTCCGCCATCTTTGATAAAGATCAGGGCAAATTTAGCTATAGTAAGTGGTGAAGTACCATTGGCTGATCCATATACCCCTTCACTGAAATGAAGATCTATATAGGCATTATTGAGTGCATGTGTACCCGAAGTGATGGCAGGTGCAGCAGCATCCCAAGCCGTTACTGGAGCGCCTGAAGCATTGGTAACCATGGCATTTCCTTTACTATCCTGAACAGTACCGTTGCCGGCTGCTGTATAACTGACAGTTACTCCTTCCTTGCCTGAAAGGCCCATGTCAGTAACAGATAATACTACATGACCGGCATCAACACCCTGTGTAATTGAAGAAACTGTGTAAGTAGTTCCCGGCGCGCCGGTTTCACAAACCGTAAATCCGCCGTCATTGCCTTTGATTATGTTGGTACAGTTCTCACTCAGGGCAACAATAAGTTCTGTATTATTTGTTCTTGAGGCACTAACAATTGTTGGTGCCGTAAAATCATTCAAAGTCTGGACGCCTGTGGTCTGCGAAGCAGACATTGCATTACCTGCATAATCATAAACAGAAGTCCCATGAGCAGGTCTGATTTCAATTGTTTCCACGCCGCTTGGAGACCCGGTAATTGCTAAAAACATCCTCACTGTTGTTTCACCTCCGGTTAAGGCAGAAGCAGATCCTTCATTCACATTGTCATTTTTCCTGACAGAACTAATTACTGCACCTGTAGCGGTACCACCGTTCCGGGTAAAGGTTATGGAAAATTTGCTTGCATTTAAAGCTGTTGAAGCGTCAGCTGCACCGTATACGCCCTCACTAAAGACAACATCGATATATCCATTGGTAGAAGCCAGCGTTCCGCTTGTAATTGATGGACTATTTGCGTCTATCAGCACGCCTGTTGTGCCACCTATATTGTTTAATGTTAAATCGGTAACAAGATCCAGATCAGTCATGCTTTGGATTTTGGCTCCTCCAAGGTTAATGGCTGTTCCTACAGTAATACCATCAGCATCTGCGTTACCTGAAACAATGATATAACGGAAAGTCAAAGTCTTAGTTCCTGAACCGCTATGATAAGTGGCGTTAACAGTTCCTCCCGTGTTTAACGTAACAGGTATATAGGGTTCTCCCCCACTGACATTGACGTATTTACTGAAATGAACCGTGAATGTTAATGTTTGTCCTGTAATGTAAGTCCCATGAGCAGGGACATCAACGGATTCCACCTTTGGTGGCAATGGAAATATTTTAGCCCTGATTTGATTAGCACTTCCCTGGGTAGAAGTAAGTTCTTCACTCCATATAGCAGCTAAATCACCATGATATTCGATCAATTTCGGGAAATGCGCCCTGTTTGCCGTTGTGTTGTTTATTCCAACAGCTACAGCATTACCATCGATAAACGTTCTTGTTGTACCATCATACGAAGCAACACGAACTTGCCTGGGAATAGGATTCTGTTCCCAGGTAACATATAATTTATCATAAGAGCAGCTTGAAGGATAATAAGCAACATTAGTTGAATTATGACACCATCCAATTCCGGTTCCGCCATCGGCAGGATCAGCAACCCATCCATTTGTTTCATCATAACGTTTTGCACGAACCCTGTTGCTTTCAGACCAGAAAGCATACATTTTCCCATTGTAGGACGAAAGTGAAAGGGGGCCGTC
Source organism: uncultured Bacteroidales bacterium (assembly GCA_964615995.1). Lineage (GTDB taxonomy): Bacteria > Bacteroidota > Bacteroidia > Bacteroidales > UBA10428 > UBA5072. The sequence continues at coordinate 31,817 of CAZTSR010000010.1, read as the reverse complement.
AAAAAGAGTTGTGGCAGTATTATAATTGAGCCCGGATAATCCATTTCCATCTATGAATGTCCATGTACTGCCTCCGTCATAGCGTTTGACCCTAAGCTGTAATATGTTACCGGCATCACTTTCTGTCCATGCTGCATATAATTTATTGTTGAAAACACAAAGAGTTGAATTCGTTGCAAGCATAGTTTTATCATAATTAATACCATAAAAGGTACCTCCATCAATAAGAGACCAAACAGAGCCATTGAATTTTGCAACACGTATCTGTAGTATACCTGAACCTGAAGGTTCTGTTTCCACCCATGTAGCATATAGCTCATTATTAAATGCGATAATGTCAACTTTTATTGCTAAGGCTAATGGCAAACTGGCAATGTTTGTTCTTCCATCGCCAAAGGCATAATTCTCCGTGAAAGTCCATGTGCTTCCATCATATTTCTTCACCCGAATACGGGTAATTCCATCCCCATATTCATACCATGCCGCATATAATGCACCGTTACAAGCAACGATTTTTGGAGACCACGCATTACTCAAATTTGTATTTAGTTGAGATTGACCAGCAATGTTCCCAACCGGAGACCAGGTTGAACCATCGTATTTTTTAATATGAATCTGATCCACCCCGGATAAGTTCTCCTGCCAGATTGCATAAATTTCGCCATTATAGACAGCCACCGACGGATAATTTGAATTTGAGGAAGGGTTACTTATACCATTGGCTCCCCCGCCATCAATTGAAGTCCAGGTTTGAGCAACTGTTGTATTTTCGATAAATCCCGAAATGATTATGAATGCTATTGCACTCAGCAAAAAAGATATAGGTTTTCTCATGTTTTGGATGTTGATGACTAATAGTCTATTTATTAGCCCTGTATTGGCTTCTGTGATGAGTAAAATAATAACGATGCGTCAGACTAACAAATCAGACACCCATTTTAACGTCATTATAACGAATTGTGTTCTATTTTTACTGATAATAATTAAACAATATTTACGATGCTTATAACAGGACCTTATCCTGATCGGGATAAATACAAACAAACAGAATTTTGGCTTTTGACCAGCATTTTTCTATTGTTCAAAAGAAATATTTAAAAAAATTTGCATCTTCACTGCAACCAAATTGTTTTTTTGCATCTGTGAATTAAAAGCTTTTTAGTGGATCCTTTACAGCATTTTTGGGAAAAGGTATACCAGGACAATGCCCCAAAACTAATAGGTATTTGCAGGAGATATGTTGGCAATCGTGATTTGGCCGAAGATCTGGTGCATGACGCATTTATTTCAGCCATCAACAAGCACTCTACCTATAATGGCAAAGGGAGTCTCGAAGGTTGGCTGCGCGCCATAGTGATTAATACGGCACTCATGTACCTTCGCAGGGAAAAAAAGATCAGCATCAGCAATTTTCCCATGGAAGATGAAATGATTGAGGATGGTTTCAAAATGTCTGATCATGAAGATATCCGGAGCCTCATTGAAAATGCCGGGTTCACGGATAGCGACCTTCTGAAGGCCATTGATCAGTTGCCTGATCATCATAAGGCCGTATTTAATCTCTACGTGATCGACAAATATTCACATAAGCAGATCGCTTCAGAACTGAATATCAGCGAGGGTACATCCAAATCACACCTGGCAAGGGCCCGGAAAAAGCTTCAAACAATTTTGTACCAAAAAATTATGGCAGATAAGGAAAAACGTAAACCAAAAGTGGCTGCATTTATGCCCCTGACTGCTAAGGCTCATTATATCGACAGTATTTTCAGCAATGGGTTATCGGGTCTGGCAATCAGACCGCTTCATAACCCACAGGCCTTGTTTTCCGGGATCAACTGGAATGCTGCAAAAAAACCGATCTTTTTTGGAAAAAAGGTTTTTATGCCGGCTCTCAAATTCATCATACTTCCTGTTTGTATTGTGTTGACTGCCATCTGTACCCTGAAATATGGATTCCCAAGGGAAGAAGCTCAATTTAACGGGCATATGATTCAATCAGATACCATTAGAGATGCATATCCAAATCCCGTTCACGATTCAGCAAAAATCCCGCACATCGCATCTCCATCTGTTGCAGACACCGTGAAAATGGAAGAGCCCTTGCGAAGTACTGAATCTGATACGTCAGAAGATCAACCTGTAGTTGTAACAAAAACCATTATTCAACGGCAAACTGTTGAAGTGCAAAAGACAATCCGTATTTATGATACAACTGATGCCAGGTAAAACACTATTGATTTTTCTTCTCTTTATCTGGGTTGCTCATCCTGCTAATGCTCAGGAAAAGGTTAAAAAATCCTCATCAGACACGATTGTCATTTATGAAACGCAGATCGTTTATGACACTTTATTTATTTACGATACAATCCGGATATCAGGTCCTGATCGAAATCCGGTATTACAGTCCATGAAAGACAGCAACTCTGTGCAGGGAATCATTGCCGATCCTTCCGATACATTAATGATCTTTGATACGACAGTTCCTCAAAATTTAAAAGAATATCTTCCGGATACCTTGCAACCATACAAACCAATCACAGCAGTACCTTTAACATCATTATGCAATAAATACTACCCACATTCTGAAAAATTTTCCTGTGGACTAACTGCCACCAATTTCAAAAGCAGCATCATGTATACAAAAAGCAAAATGAAATTGATGAAAAGGGAAAGATATCATTCATTCAATGCGGGACAGTCTGCATGGGGAATATCTGCCGGAGGTGGAGCCTGGCATGCACAAAGCTTCAATGGCAACTTGCGGTCGGACCATTTATTTTCACCATCTCTTGGGCTGTATTACGAAAAAATGATATCCCGTCATTTCAGCTTCAAAGTGGAACTCAATTATCTATGGACTGCAAACCGGGGAATCCATTTTCAGCAGGACAACTTTATGGATGCCGTGCAGTCTTCTTCTACAGCAGGGATAACTTATGCTGACATATTCAGCTGGGATGTTAACGGAAAGGCAGATGGCGATTTTCATTTTTCACGGCTGTCTGTTCCATTGAAGATCGGATACAATATCAGCTTTGTTCGGCCATATGTAGGATTGGAATATATGCACAGACTTAAGAACAGCCAATTACCAAATGGGAACCATGTCAGTGCTTTGGCTGGTTTAAACGTTCATCTGCTAAAACGACTTTCAATAGAAGCAACCTATTCTCTGGGCTTAAGCAATGAATTGGATCGTAATGGCCAGGTTCAGGGAACAACAGCAGGAAATATCACTGTTCTGTCAGATTCCAGGGTTGTAATCTCTTCTTATCCGGCTGAAGATCATGTAAATAATAATACAGGATCCTTATCCGGCAGGTTTTTCGGCATATCATTATGCTACAGCTTTTCCAGGAACTAGGAAAAAGCCGGCACCTGCTTTAATTATCATTTTGCTTCCGGAATTAGTTTGAGCAAATCAAGATTCCTTGTGTCATACAAGGAAATAACACGCAATATGTTTAACCAATAGAAAATGTATGAAGACAATTTATTTAGCATTAATTACAGCCGCTTTAATAGCCGGACTGTCAGCATCGTGTGAAAAAGAGGATGGAATGATGGAAGTATTAACCCATTACGATTCTGTGGATATGGGTTTATGTACAGATACCATCCCCGGTTCGGAGTGTTCAGACTCAACCCATTGTACTTGCACGGATCCCAATCATTGCACATGTTCGGATTCAACCCATTGCAATGGCGCTGATACGCTCCAGAATGTCCCCAATGTTTCGGGATTCCCCAATGTTACCGGTTCAGGTAATATAAAAACCCAGGCAATTCAGGTAGCCGGCTTTACAGAAGTTGAGCTCAGGAAAATCGGTGAAGTGGAAATAACAAGCGGAAGCACCTATAAAGTTGAAATCACCGATTATGAAAATTTGCTCTCTTATGCAAAAGTATTTAAAGAAGGGGAACGGCTGGTTATTTCATATGACAGTGTCCAGGTGATGGGATCAAAACTGAAAATCTCCATTACAATGCCCGACAATCTTTCTAAAGTCATTGTTTCCGGCGCAGGCAATATTTCGGTAAACTCCGGGTTTGCAGCTGACCTCATTCAGTGTTTAGTCTCAGGGGCAGGAAATATTTCAGCTTCAGGCATCAATGCAGATTATGTTGATTTGGTATTATCAGGTGCCGGAACAATTGAAGCAAAAGGAACAGCCGTTGATCTTTCACTTAAAGTAAACGGCAGTGGTACCGTCAAAGGCAAAGAGCTGATTTGCGGTAATGCCGATTGTGATATACGTGGTGTTAGCACCATTTTCTTAAATGTTACCGACAAACTAAAAGTCAACGCCTTTGTCGTAGGAAGCCTAACATATTATGGATCCCCCGTTATTGAAGCCAATACAGGCGATTTGTTTACGCTGATAAAAGGATAATTTCATAAGAACTGTAATTGAAAGGTGTGCGGCAAATCAGCACACCTTTTTTATTTTGTTGTAATTACAAGTTTACTATTGATTCAGGATCATAGTCTGTTGCGACAGGAAGGACAAGACAGTCATCTGTATGATTTCATTAATGCTTATCGTACAAGATCTATGGCATTTGTGTTATGCAACAGAATAACAGTCCATCTTTGATCTTTGTTTGATTTATAACTTCTATCAGAAATCTATAATGACTTTGAAAGAAGGGTCCTTTTCTCAAGTTCGCTGATTTGCTTTCTGTAAGCTTCCTCAACCTGAATGCGTTCCAGCTCAGCCCCGGCTCTGGAGGCAAATATGGAAAGAACGTACCTTGAATTTGGGATTTCTTCCATGGGCTTTTCGTCCATCAGAATCAGCAAAGCATCTACTTCTCCGGTAGTACTGTATACAGGCGTTCCCAGGTATCCTTCCGCACCAAGCTGGCGAATAAGCTTATCTTCCGGGAACATCTCTTTCAGATTCCTCGGATAAAACGTAGGATATCCCCGTAATACGTTTAGAGAAGGACTGGTTTCAAGATTAAAATTTAAAGCATCAATGGGCTCCGATTTATGCCAGCAGCGGATGGACTGCGCCATTTTGGATTGAGCATCCACTTGAGCAATCATTACAGTATTGACATTAAAGGCTTTTGAAAGTAATTCAGTAAGCACTTCAAAGTAGGCATATCCGGTAGCTTTTGAAGTTCTTTTGATCATTGTGGCAAGCATTTCTGCTGTTTTCATATAGTCCACAACACGGCGAACCCGCAGCACAACAACAGGATTATCACCGGAAACAACTTTTCGAATAGCACATCTTCCCCAGAAGATATTGCCCTTCAACGAGCGAAAAGCGAGTTCCTGGCTATGTTCCTCACCTTTGTTGATGTTTTCTATGAAAATATTCTTACTAAATTCTACAGGTTCCGACTCATATAGCTGAAATGCTTGCTTACCTATAAGAAAGGACTTATCTTCTGATTCAAACAAACTCAGTGCTTTGGGATTGCAATCGATTATCGAAAAATCTGATACCTGTAGTAAAAAAATCGCATCCGGTGATTCATCAAAAATTACACGGAACAAATCATCCTCACTAATTCCGCGGTTCACTGAAACTGTTCCAATCTTAAAATTGCGCATGGGAGTGGGTCTGTTGATTAAGTTTCTGTTCACTAACATACGTTTTTCTATTGTTTTTGTTGTTAAGGTTTTGACAAAACGTTAAAATCATTGACAAACAACAACGATATCAGCAATCTTCTATTTTTTTATCTTTGCCACAAACCAATTTAACTATGGCCTCAGATTCCGGAGAACAAAACTTTAAGAAATTTATTGTTGTTGGCGATCGCGTTTTAATAAAGCCAAAGACGCCACATGATAAAACGAAAACCGGATTATATCTGCCTCCAGGGATACAGGAGCGCGAGTCTATTCAAACCGGATATGTGGTAAAAGTTGGGCCGGGATATCCGATACCTGCAATTAACGAGATAGATGAACCCTGGAAAGATAAAAGCAATGATGTAAAATATGTTCCGCTGCAACCAAAAATAGGTGACGAAGCCATTTATCTTCAAAAAAGTGGTTGGGAAATTGAATTCGGCAATGAAAAGTATATCATTGTTCCCCACAATGCCATTTTAATGCTCATCAGGGATGAAGGACTGTTTGAATAGTCATTGCAGGGGTGTTATAATTATTTTGTAGTTTTTCATTAATTCAAAGGGTTCCCGGTTTGATATTTGATCGGATCAGTTCCAAGGGAGGCTGCTCGTTTTGCTGATTAACACGATCAATGAATATTTGTTCATAATGCAACAAAAACCAACCCGCCATCGTAAATCAATAAAAAATTTGCTATGTCCAACAAGCTTGCAATAAAAAGGAGCCAGAAAAAATACAATGTACCGGTAATTGGTCACTTTGGTGATAAAAGTGTTCGTTTCAGGACTATTCTTGAGGCTGAGCACCTGGTTGGTATTAATTACAATCTGATTTTTGAGGCATGTATTGGCAAAATTTACAGAGCTGGTAATGTGTACTGGGAATTCGAGAAAGGAAACCATTACATAAAATACAAAGCTTATTACCTGCGCGCCAAAGAAAAGATCAAAGAACTGGAGCATAAAACTGCAAACTAGACAGAATCTATATCTGTCTTTTTTTATTATTTTGCTGCAAAGAATTTCGCTGTGTGATGGAAGAACTTTTGGACAAGCCTGTTGTAAATGAGGAACAAATCCCTGTACAATCCCCTTTAAATTCTGAGAAACGATTTCCCAAAATCCTGAAAAAAACATTGGCAATTGCCAAATGGGTTGCTATTGGTTTTTTTGGCTCAACATTGTTGGCTGTTATTCTTTTCTCCTTTATCAATCCTCCGGTTACACCTCTTATGATTAAAAGAGCAGTGACAAAGAACAATAAAGGCGAACTCACCGGCATTCATAAAGAATGGGTTTCATTTCATGAGATATCTCCCCATATGGTTCATGCAGTGGTTGCTGCTGAAGACAACCGTTTTGAAGAACATTGGGGAATTGATGTGGAGGCGGTTCAAAAAGCCGTTGATTATAATAAAAACCACAGGCGAAAAAGGGGTGCCAGCACCATATCGCAGCAGGTGGCCAAAAATGTGTTTTTATGGCCTGCACGCACATACATAAGGAAAGGTTTTGAATTGTATTTTACTGTGCTGATAGAAACCGTATGGAGTAAAAAGCGGATCATGGTGGTGTACCTCAATGTAATGGAAACAGGCGATGGTATATACGGAGTTGAAGCTGCCGCTCAAAAATACTTCCATAAACCAGCTTCAAAGCTCACTAAAGGAGAAGCAGCCCTCATTGCCGCATGCCTTCCAAATCCGCGGAAAAGAAATCCTGCAAAACCCACTTCGTATTTATTAAGGAGACAGGCAAGAATCCTGAGCCTCATGCGAAAAATCGGTCCCGTAGACTTATAGTTGTTATCAAAACCTGATATTAATCATACTTCTGAAGTCATTTTCAGAAAATCAGTTATTGATCAAAATATTAGCTTTGGTGTTATTCAAAATATACCTCTTAAAAATTTACTACAAATTCATCATTATGAAAGTAAAAAACTTTAAGCACCTTATCTATGGGGCTTTTGCATTGCTTTTTATAGCATCATGCGCTCAAAAGCCCTCAGACAAACTATCCATTAATTTTGAAAAATACACCCTGCCAAATGGGTTGCAGGTTATTTTGCATCAGGATACGTCGGATCCGATTGTTGCAACAACCATTATGTATCATGTCGGGTCAAGCCGGGAAGAAGTAGGAAAGACAGGATTTGCGCATCTGTTTGAACATATGTTGTTTCAGGAATCTGAACATATTCCGCAGGATCAGTTTTTCAGAAAAATCCAGAATGTTGGAGGCACATTAAATGGCTTTACATCCAACGACATAACAACATATTTTGAAGTAGTTCCCAAAAATGCCATGGAATTGGTTCTCTGGATGGAATCAGATCGTATGGGATATTTTGTAAATACAATAACCCCTAATGCTTTTTCAATACAACAAAATGTAGTTCAAAACGAAAAACGTCAGGGAGTAGACAATGTTCCTTTTGGCCATACCGATTATGTTATTGACAAAAACCTCTGGCCTGCCGGACACCCATATAGCTGGCAGGTTATTGGAGAAATGGCAGATCTTCAGAAAGCCACTGTTGATGATGTAAAGGCATTTTATCAGAAATTTTACGGACCCAATAACGCTACATTGGTTTTGGCAGGTGATTTCAATAAGGACTCAGCAAAAGTATTGATTGAGAAATACTTCGGTGAAATCAAGGCGCATGGCGAGGTATCAAAACGGACGCCCATGCCAGCCAACCTTACAGAATCAAAGAAATTATTTCATGAAGATAATTTGGCAACAGTACCTGAATTGAATATGTCATGGCCCGCTCCCGAAGAATTTTCAAAGGAATCCTATGCCATGAATTACCTCGCACGAATCCTGGCATCAGGTAAAAAAGCACCATTATACCGGGTACTGGTAAAGGATAAACAGCTGACTTCTGAGGTAAATGCCTGGAATTACTCCATGGAACTGGGCGGACGTTTTACCATTAACATTCGTGCCAACGAAGGGGGATCACTTGAAGATCTGGATAAAGGAGTTAAAGAAGCTTTTGACCTTTTTGAAAAAGAAGGTATTACACAAAAAGATATTGACCGTGTAAAGGCACTCATTGAAACTGAATTTTACAACAACATCAACAATGTTTTCAATAAAGCACTCCAACTGGCCTATTATAACACCATGAAGCAGGATCCGGGTTTCATCGAAAAAGATGTTGAAAACATGAAATCGGTGACCATTGAAGATGTGAAATCGGTTTATAATAAATACATCAAAAATAAACCTTCGGTTATTACAAGCTTTGTGCCGAAAGGAAAAGCCGGACTTGTTGTTGCCCAATCGGTCAACGCCGGTATTGTTGAAGAAAAAGTAAGTGAAGCTGCCCAGTCAGATATTGTAGCTATTTCAGCAAATGATTCCATTAAAAAGACCCCATCTGCTTTTGATCGTTCCAAAGAGCCTGCTGTAGGTCAGGATCCGCAAATAAAAGTTCCTGCCATATGGAAAAAGGGATTGAGCAATGGACTCAAGGTCAGAGGCATTCAGCATGATGAGCTTCCTATAGTGACCTTTGAACTGGCAATTGATGGCGGTTTATTCCTGGACGATACTACAAAACCCGGTGTAGCCAACTTAATCAGCGATATGATGAGCGAAGGCACCAAAAATAAAACTCCTGAAGAACTTGAGGAGGCTATTGATCTGTTGGGAGCAAATATTCAATGGTACACCACGCGCGAAGAAATTGCAGTTAATGTCAGTTGTTTATCCAGAAATTTCGAAAAAGTAATCGCTCTTGTTGAAGAAATGCTTTTGGAACCCCGTTGGGACAGCCTGCAATTTGCTTTGGCAAAAACAAGAACCATTAATAATCTGGAGCAGCAGGAAGCCAATCCCAGATATCTGGCATCAAAAGCTGTCTATCAATTGTTGTATGGACCTTCACATATTTTTTCATCTGATGTTGCCGGAAATAAAGAATCCGTGTCCAAAATCACCCTGGATGATCTGAAGACATACTATGATAAGAACTTCTCCCCATCCATATCTCGCCTTAATATAGCCGGAAACGTTACCAGCGAACAGGTACTAAAAGCTCTTGCTTCCCTCGACAGCAAATGGAAGGCAAAAGAAGTGTCTTTCCCTGTTTATACACCAGCACCTGTAGCGAATAAGACTACCATTTATTTTATTGATATCCCTGGTGCACAACAATCGGTTGTTAATGCAGGCCATCTGTCGATTCCCCGCTCAGATCCTGAATATTACGCAGCAACTGTAATGAATTACAAACTCGGAGGATCGTTTAACAGCATATTGAATCTGATTCTCAGAGAAGAGAAAGCTTTTACCTATGGCGCTTCCTCAAGTATTGCTGCCATGAAAAACCCCGCTCCTTACCTTGCCAGTACCAGCGTACGTTCAAATGCTACATTTGAAACCGTTCAGATTTTCAAAAACAGTTTTGAGAAATATCGCGAAGGCATCTCCGGGGAAGACCTGGAATTTACCAGGAATTCGTTAATCAAATCAAACCTCAGGCGATTTGAGACCATAGGCAGTCTTTCATCCATGCTCGCAAATATGAACAAATACAACCTTCCTGATAATTATGTTGAAATGGAAGAAGATGTAGTACGTAAAATGACATTGGATCAGCATAAACAACTGGCACAAAAATATCTTCATCCCGATCAGATGATATACGTAATAGCCGGTGATGCCGCTACGCAGATGAAACCTCTTGAAAAGATCGGTTATGGAAAACCGGTGTTGTTGAATGTGAAGAAGTGAAAAGGTGAAGAAGTGAAGAAGTAAAGAAGTAATCAGTAATCGGTAATCGGTGCGGAGCCAATTACTGATTATTGATCGTTATTGCTCATTATTGTTCATTATTAATTACTAATTGTTAATTGTCTTAAAAGCGCACCCCGAGCAGCCATTGCAATGTGCAGCCGATTTTTTGCCTGCGAGAAGGTTTTTAAGAAATTTGTAGGTTGTATAAATAACAGCCGCCAAGACTACGATGAGTGTAATAATATCCTGATTCATAAAAATAACATTCCGGTTTGATAAACGATAAAAGATAAAATCCATGCAATAGCCGTTGTAAAAACAATGGAAAACAATGCCCATTTTAAGGCGCCTGATTCATTGTATATTGCAGTAATCGTAGGAAGACATGGAAAATACAGCAAGGTAAAAATGAGAAATGAAATGGTTGCCAGAGGTGTAAACACCGTTTGGCCTTCCCATTTACCATGCGTATACTTTGCGCTTTGTATTTTTTCTTCAAGCGATAAATTTTTTCTGTCGTTTTGGTAAACAACGCCCATTGTACTTACGACAATTTCTTTTGCCGCAATTCCGGTAATCAGAGAAATACCCATCCGCCAGTCGAATCCCAGGGGCTGTATAGCTGGTTCTATAAATTTCCCGATACTTGCGATATAAGAATTTTCATGATTTGAATTTTGAATTAGTATCTGAGACGCCGGTGAAACAGGCTTGGTTTGTGGGTAATGACCCAATGCCCAGATAATAATCGATGCCACCATGATAATTCCGCCCATCTTTTTGAGATATTGGGAAGCTTTCATCCACATATGGCGGGTAATCGATCTGGCTGTGGGAACTCTGTAAGGAGGCAACTCCATTACAAAGGGCGCATCAGAAGTTTTAAACAGCGTGTTCTTAAACACCAAAGCAGCTAAAATGGCCACCAGAATTCCTGTCATATATATACCAAACAACAGTGTACCCTTGTTATCCGGAAAAACAGCCCCAATCAAAAGAATATACACTGGTAATCGGGCGCTGCACGACATAAAGGGATTAATAAGCATTGTCATCAGCCGGTTACTGCGATTTTCAATGGTACGCGTTGCCATTACCGCCGGAACATTGCATCCAAAGCCCATAATAAGCGGAATAAATGATTTCCCATGTAAACCGATCTTATGCATGAGCTTATCAGTAATAAAAGCCGCCCTGGCCATGTAGCCAGTATCTTCCATAATCGAAATAAAAAAGAAGAGAATAACGATATTGGGAAGAAATACAATGACGCCTCCGACACCCCCGATAACTCCATCTATAAGCAATCTTTTAAATGACCCTTCTGTCATGACTGAATCAAGAAACAATGAAATGAAAGAGATGCCATTTTCAATCCATTGTTGTGGGAAGGCCCCAAGATTAAATGTAGCAGTAAACATGACCCACATGAAGAAAAGGAATATCGGAAAACCTAAATACCTGTTGGTCAACATATGGTCGATGCTGTCTGATATTTTATGCCGGTCCTCCGTTCCCGGTTTAAAAGTCTCTTTTAACGCGCCCGAAATAAACCCATAGCGGGCGTCTGTAAATATCGAATCAATAGTATCTCCAAGAATACCTTCGATTCGTTCCGATTCATTTTGTGAAGCCTGAATCACTTCTTTGGCCTTTTTACCCTTTCCCAGCATCTGTTGAATGGTATGGTCCTTCACCAATAGTCTGAGCGCAATAAAACGCCGGGACATATTTTTAAGAGCCGGTTCCTGGTCGGGTAACAGCGGAATAATTTCGTTAATGGCAGCTTCGGGCTCAAAGCCGTAGTTTATTTGAACACTTCGCTGATGCGGCTCTTTTCCTGAATAAACTTCGATTACTTTTCGCAATAATTTATGTATTCCCTTGCCTCGTGCGCCAATTGTGGGAACAAAAGGAATACCCAACATTTTTCCCAGATTGTCATAATCAAACCGGTCGCGATGGCTGAACAATTCATCGAACATATTTAATGCCACCACGACTTTAACTTTCATATCAATAAGCTGGGTAGTCAAAAACAAGTTCCGTTCGAGATTGGCAGCATCAAGCACATTGATCACCACATCCGGCTTTTCATTCAGAATAAAATTTCTGACATACAATTCTTCCGGTGAATAAGCCGAAATAGAATAAGTTCCGGGCAGATCTGTTAATTCAATCTGCGTTTCATTGAAAGTAAAAGTGGAGGTCTTTGAATCTACCGTAACACCGGCATAATTTCCCACATGTTCATGTGAGCGTGAAGCAAAATTAAACAGCGTGGTCTTGCCAGAATTAGGATTCCCGACCATTGCGACGCGAATGGTTTTAGAAGGCCTGGATTCAGCTTTTTTTACAGAGAAAGGTTCAGTAAACAATTCCTCCTCTCTTATAACCGGCGCATATTCATAAGTAACATCAATCAATGAGGCTTCATGTCGCCGTAATGAAATATTATAGCCCATGATGCTAAACTCAATGGGATCATTTAAAGGCGCATTTCTAACAACCGTAATTTTCTTACCTTTTACAAACCCCATTTCACTAATCCGCTGCCGGAATGCGCCTTTTCCCCTAACAAGTTTTATATAGACACTTTCTCCCGCGCTAATTTCTGATAATCTCCGAACTGCCACACTCATTTCAATGAAATATGTGCAATATTATTTATAAATATTCTAAATAACAATACCTCATTTGGGGATAATAAGTTTTTTTTCATTATTTAATTGAACTATAGGAATATTGATTTACAATTTTTAACTTTAATAATACCGTTAATTAAAATAAAGAAATTTGGAACAGTACGAAAACATTTACGACAAGATTCAGGAGTTATTAGGAGGAATCTCAGGAAATGTTTCCATTCTTGAAGAGCAGATAGATGCTGATGTTCAACTGGAATATTATAATTATACCCAAAACATCAAGAATCCTGCAGATCCTGAAGAAGTGCTGAAAAACATGCATACTTTATTTCATCATGATTTAGCGTTGGAGGCCAAGAAAAATCTGATCGTTCAGATGGCAGGTATTGACAGTATTGAAGCATACAGGATGCTTGAAAAATATTATGAAAATCATACCCAGTTAAAAGATTGGGCGATGCTTGCTATGCAGGAATGCCGTTTGCTCATTGAAAGCAAGCTTCTTGATAAAAATCAGATATTGATTTCTACCGGGTTAGGAGGAAAAGGTATGAAGCTACGCTATTTTTCAGTGCTTTTATCTACTGATGATAAACCCTATAATCCCTTTCAAAAGAAAATCATTACAGGAGAAGTCAAATATATGATGCGGCGTAAGCATGGAGAACTGGAAAAAATCCGGTTTAGCAAAGAATTATGCTGTATTACCAGCATGATTCCTTTGCCTGTTTCAGTTCAGGGCTTTTTCGATGATTTGATACAGGAATGCAATAATTACGGTAATTTTATTAACAAGGACTACATTATTACCAATGTTAAAGTCATACCAACCAGGGAAGTAAGAGCACTAATCTGCCGGTCGCGTATGAAAAACAAAAACCCGGACTAAAGCAATCCGGGTTGAAGTGAAAATTTTCAGGGGATTAATTACTGTGTTTTCCTTCTTCGAATTCAACACTTTCCAAATCGTCAAAATCTACATCGGTGTAGTCATCAGCAGCTGATACGGAATTGTCGTTGATCAGTTCTGTACCTTTAACGGTTTTAATGAATTCAATCACTTCCTGGAATCCGTCGGCGAACTTATCAAAATCCTCCTTATAAAGAAAGATTTTGTGTTTCTCAAAAAAGAAGCGACCATCCTTCTGAAAACGTTTTTTACTTTCTGTAATTGTCAGGAAATAATCATTTCTTCGGGTTGCCTTTACATCAAAAAAATAGGTTCTCTTTCCTGCTCTGACCGCTCTGGAGAAAATTTCACGATGTTCTGACTCTTCGGCGATCTGGTTTTTGTCATTCCGATCTTCAATCATACGTCAGGTTTTTTGTCAAGTTTATTAGCTATTTCAAAAATAAAAAAATTTCTTTATGAACCTTATATTAGCCTGTTTAAAAATGGGATTTTTGACGAAATACTTTATTTATTGAATAATTGAAACTAATTCTTAAAGTTAAGAAAAATGCATTTAATTTGCAGTTATTATTTATCAACTATTGCCGTCACAGGTTCTTTAATGTATGATTAGCAGAAGGATTTTAAGAATCAAGATTTTGCAGCTTTTATATGCCTATTTCCAGGGTGCTGAAAGCTCAATGAACAAATATGAAAAAGAATTATTTTTTAGCATCCGGAAAAGTTATGATTTATACCACTATTTATTATTACTTTTAGTTGATATTGCAGATTACGCCAATTCAAGAATTGAAATAGCGCGGCAAAAGATGGTTCCTACCCGTGAGGATTTAAACCCAAACACCAAGTTTGTCGATAATAAAATCATTCAATTGTTACGCGCTAATAAGCAACTCAATCAGTATTTAAATGCCACGCCCATGTCGTGGGTGAATTCACCTGAACTCATTAAAAAACTGCACAACAGAATCCGTATGACTCCCTATTTCAAAGAGTATATGGAAGATCCGAACCGCAGTTTTGAGCAGGATAAGAAATTGATTATAGAAATCTACAACTCGGAGATCATTAATACCGAAGGCATTTATCAAACTCTTGAAGAGCAAAGCATATACTGGAATGACGAGGTGGAATTTGTGATTAGTATGATTGCCAAAACAATAAAAGATTTCAAGGAAAAAGATAATGAAAATGCTGCGCTGTTGCCATTATTTAAAAATGATGACGATAAGGATTTTGCGCAGGATCTTTTCCGCAAATCGGTTCTTTTCAAGGAGGAATATAGCAAACTGGTTGAATCTTATACTGAAAACTGGGACGTTGAGCGCATTGCTTTTATAGACATGCTCATTTTGGTAATGGCCATTACAGAAGCTGTGGTTTTCCCGTCTATACCAACACGAGTGACAATTAATGAATACCTGGAAATTGCCAAATTTTACAGCACGGAAAAAAGCAGTGTATTTATCAATGGTTTGCTGGATAAGATATTTAAACATTTAAAAGACGAACAAAAAATAAGGAAAACCGGAAGGGGATTGATTGGTGAGGTATAGATAAATAGGACCTGAAACTTTCACTTATTTTCCTTAATTTTGTATCATAATAATTATTTAATCAATAAACGATGATGAATTTTTTAGCAACTATTTTAATGGCTCCTGCACAACCCGGAACACAATCCAGTCCTTTTTCCATGTTGGTTCCGTTGTTACTGATCATGGTGGTATTTTATTTTTTTCTGATCCGTCCTCAGATGAAACGGCAGAAAGAATTAAAGAATTTCAGGGACTCTTTAAAAAAAGGAGATCACATTATTACAGCAGGCGGAATTTATGGCAAAATCAATAACATTACAGACAATGTCATTACTATTGATGCTGGCAATAATGTACTTTTGAAAGTAGACAAAAGCGCCGTTCTTCGCGATACATCGGACGTACAAAATCAACAGCAATAATTGCTTAATTTTTCAGCGTTTAAGGTATATTTGCATATACTTTAAACGCTTGTATTTTTGGATCAGACCTCCACAAACAGCTACCGGAAATCCTTCCTGAGGGGATTTGTTCAGCGCATTTATGGATCCCCATTTTTGCAACAACGCAGATTTATTACATTTTTCATTTTCCTGATCCTATCTGCAGCATTTTGGTTTATCCGTTCCCTTAGCGAAGAGTATGAAACACAGATTCAATATCCGGTCCGTTACATCAATTTTCCTGAAGATAAAGTTCTTGTAGGTAATGTACCTTACAAACTTTTATTAACCGTTAAAGCAAAAGGGTTTAATATTTTTAAAACCAAGCTTAAAGTAGATCTGCTACCACTTCGGTTTAATGTGAGTTCCTTTTCACTTAACAGCCTGGGAACCGACACATTTTATATTGACACACGAACGGTAAAGGAAGTTTTGTCTGCTGAACTTGCCGGAATGACGATCCTGGATATAGCTCCGGATACACTTTTTTTTAAACTTACGAATATTTCGGTGAAGAAAGTTCCGGTACTGCCTGTCCTGGCTTTGCATAGTAAATTTTTCCTTCCGGAGTTTACGCTTAATGGCAATGTTGGTGTATCACCGGACAGCATCATCATTTCAGGACCAAAACCCATTGTTGATTCAATCAAATATATTTCAACAAGAGCTGTAAAATATTCCAACCTTTCAGATACCGTTATTGATGAGGCAGCATTAAAGAAAATTCATCTGATAACATTCTCACAACCTGAAGTGAAAATTACCATTCCGGTAGACCGGTTTACCGAAGTTGAAAACCAATTAGCCGTTGTTCCCATTAATGTTCCCGATTCATTAAATATGATTGCCATACCGGGCCAGGTGACCATTACCTACCGGGTATGCCTCAGTAATTATAACCGGGTTGTAAACAGTCCATTGGTTCCACGAATTGATTACACACAAATCAATGAACAAAAAAACAGGCTGTCGGTTTTTCTTGCTGATACACCTCAATATATCAGTAATTTGCGATTTAATCCTAAGGTAACCGAGTACTTAATTACACGTGAATGATCATTGTTGGGATAACCGGAGGAATTGGCAGTGGCAAATCGCTTGTATGCCAGGTATTTTCAAAATTTAAGATACCGGTATACTCTTCAGATGACGAATCTAAGAATATTTCTCAGAATGATCCGGAAATTCAACGCGAACTGACCGCCTTACTGGGTCCGGAAATATATAAGTATGGCATTTTAAACAGGGCTTTAATGGCTGATAGAATTTTTAGGGATGAGACCTTGCTTGATTCCGTGAACAAAATCATTCATCCTAAAGTGGCTGCTGATTTTAAATCATGGCTGAACCGGCATTCACACAATGCATATGTGATTCAGGAAAGCGCAATACTGTTTGAAAGCAACGCTTATAGAATATGCGATATTAAGGTGACTGTGTCCTCTCCCGAAAAACTAAGGATTTCCAGAGTCATTCAAAGAAAAAATATGACCATGGGAAAATTAAAAGCCATCATGCTGCACCAGATACCTGAAAGTGAAAAAGTCAATCGCTCCGACTATGTGATCGAAAATAACGAATCGAGGCTTTTGATCCCGCAGATTCTTCAACTACA
The DNA here is from genome assembly GCA_964615995.1 of uncultured Bacteroidales bacterium. Classification (GTDB taxonomy): domain Bacteria; phylum Bacteroidota; class Bacteroidia; order Bacteroidales; family UBA10428; genus UBA5072. The sequence goes on along the minus strand of CAZTSR010000010.1, from coordinate 14,307 downwards.
TCAAACATTCCTAAATTACAAGGCAATTTCATGATCAAACTGGGAAAATGGATTGGCGTGGGCCTGGGATGGACCATTGGCGGTCCGATTGGTGCTGTTTTGGGTTTTGCATTCGGCAGTTTTGTAGATTCATCAGATCTGGATCAATTTGGAAAGCCTGAAAAAACTACAACGGCAGATTTTATTGTAAGCTTACTGGTTTTGGTAGCTGCCGTAATGAAAGCTGATCAGCGTGTCCTGAAATCTGAACTCTTATTTGTAAGAAATTATTTGGTCAGGTCGTTTGGCGAAGAAGAAACCGGTGAAATGTTAAGGATTCTGAGAGATTTGCTGAAACAGGATATTCCGTTGAAAGATGTCAGTCATCAGATAAAAACACGCATGGATTATGCATCTCGCATTCAATTGATGCATTTTATGTATGGAATTGCCTATGCCGATGGAAGTATTACAGAAAGAGAGCTGTTGCAAATTGAAAAAATCGGTTTTGAAATCGGCATATCCCAACCCGATCTGGAATCTCTGAAAAGCATGTTCAAAAAAAGCAACGAATGGGCGTACGCGATACTTGAAGTTTCACCAAACGATACGAATGAACAGATCAAGAAAAAATACCGCCAAATGGCATTAAAAAACCACCCCGACAAGGTGGCCTATCTTGGTGAAGAAATCCATAAAAATGCTCAGGAAAAATTCCAGAAAATTCAGGAAGCCTGGGAAACCATTAAAAAAGAAAGGAAAATAGTTTAGTCCTTCTTTGATTTACGGGGAGCAGCCGCAGCCTTTTTGGCCTTGGGAGCTTTTACAGTTTCCGCTGCCTGTTCTTTTTCCGGTTCAGTCTTATCACCTGCTTTTTCAACAACTTCCTCGTCATCGAACTTGAGCATATCCAAACCAAGTAATGTGTTGTACCACATTACCAGTTTTTTGATGTCGGAAACGTATACCCGATTCCGGTCGTAATCAGGCAATATCTTTTCCATAAAACTCTTTAAAACTTCAGGGGAAGCTTTTGAATCAGGGGCTGGTCCTCCCGCATTGGTATCATAAATAGTCTTCAATACATTTTTTAAAGGAACTTCTTCTCCTTCCGTAAAGATGGCAATATCACTCAAGGCACTAACCTTCTGAGAAGCACTGACAAAGATTCGCTTTTTATCTGAAAACGCTTCGACGATAATACCGTTTCTGCCTTGTGAAACGAACTTAAATAACCCGCTTTGTCCGGAAACAGACATAATTTCCTTTAAATCCATAATGTAGATAAATTTTATATGCTGCAAAAATACAAACAAATCTGAATCACAAAACATTTTATGGCTTTGTTGTTTGAAAGTCTGCATTTCCACAGATAAAAATTTTTGGAACACCTTTAATAAAGCAATAGAAGAACAGGACTCCTGTTGTCCGAAACCGGACAATCACTGTATCAATTCCGGCTATATTCACAGTTAACGAAGTGTTAAAAATAGTTGTATATATTTATTTATTAGCTACTTACATAGTTTGGCACAATTCATGAACAACCCTTATCAAACATTAAATAATAAAAGCCATGAAAAACAACCTGAGCATACGCAGCCTGAAAGGATTGGCAATAAGTGCAGTAGCTGCTGCATTACTCACAACCGGAGTATTTGCTCAACCTTCTGTAAACACAAACCTGGCAGATAATACCTATATGGTACGTCTGGAAAACAATATGGCTCTATTACAGGAAAATATGAAATACAAGGCGCCTGTTGAAAGCGACCTGATCATTCCGGATGAACTTGCACAAAATATGGACATGCTTGCCACTGTTACTGAGCAGACTCTGAAATATAAAGCACCTGTTTCTGCAGAATCAGAGATTTCTGTTTCTGAAACAAGTAAAACGCTTTCGTATCAACCCGCAAAAACTAAGGTTTCACGAAAAGCAACTCCAAATGCACAATATTTAATGGTCGGATATCATCCTGAAAAAACAAAATATTCAAAAAAGAACAATAGCAAATCTATTCGTAAGAATCTGGCACAGAAAAACTAATTTCCTTTCATAGATTTTTGGGTTAATAATAGGTAGTAGTTAGGTTAGTGAGGGGGTGTTGCAAAACACCCTTTTCCTTTTGTGGTAAGGATACAGAAAAAGACTTCAGCGAATGGGAGATTCAACCAATTAATTCGAGACCTTCTGATGATCCAGCTTGAAATACATGATGATATCCTGTAATTGAGTAGCCAGTTCATTCAATTTTTCTGATCCATTGGCCATTTCTTCACTTGCTGAAACATTCTGCCGTGTTACATTATTAAGCTGCAACACCGCTGAATTGATCATATTTGCACCCGCTGCCTGCTCCTGGCTGGAGGCATTTATTTCATCCACCATACCTGTGGTTTTGACGATATCAGGTATCAGCGTGTCCAGCAGGTGACTGGAATTTTCTGTAATGCGCACACTTTCATTGGCAAGCGAGACAATTTCATCGGCGGCAATTTTACTTCTTTCGGCCAGTTTTCTTACTTCAGCAGCAACAACTGAAAAGCCTCTTCCCTGATCACCGGCCCTTGCAGCTTCGACAGCGGCGTTTAAAGCAAGCAAATTGGTCTGGAAGGCAATATCGTTAATGATACTTATCTTTTCAGCAATGACCTGGATGGAATTCAGACTTTCCTTTGAAGAAGTTCCAACTATTCGGACACTCTCAGATAAATGATTGGATATCAAACCAGTATGTTGTGCGTTTAATTTATTCTGCTCAATATTGGCGGTCATTTGCTCCATGGAAGAAGATACCTGCTCCACAGAAAAAGACAACTCTGAAGCACTTTCTGATAACTGCTTCGATACTGAATTGAGATTTTTCCCTGAATTATCCAGTTGGTTTACTTTTTCATTGATCTGAGAAACCACCATTGTAAGGTTCTTTTTAATTTTTTCACTGGCCAGAATTAATCTTCCCAGATCCTGAGACTTGTTAATTTTAAATTCTGGTATTTCAACGTTCAGATTACCTTTCGACAGTTCTTCCAGCTTATCTACAGCAATAGCAAGAGGCCGCACAACAATTTTTGCGCCGTAGAAAAAGCAAGCTATACTTACCAAAATATTACACAAAGTAAATATGAGATTAATGAGTGTCTGTCCGTCAAAATACTTGTATTTAACCCCCACAGACACCATTAAAAAGAGGAGATTAGCCATCCAGATAATTCCAACCCTTATAAACACAGAGTTTCTAAATGCCCGTCGTAATAGAAATGCAGCAGCAATGCTGGCTGCAACCACACTGATTAGATTGCTTATTACAAAATCCATAACTTGGTTTAGTTTTTTTAGGTTATATTGTTACTTACGGAAATAAATTCAAATAGGTTTTGAATCATAACTTGTAATTTAAATATAACCTTAAAATTTTCAACTACACCAGGCCGCTTTTTTGAGTTGTTTACCCAAAATACTATCGCTCCTTTTTATAAATCCATACAGTTATCGGAAACAATACGGCAGTTATTGCTGCTGAGGCACCCAACGCTTTTAATATTGCAACAACTGATACATGATTGGCAAGAAGTCCCCGAACAGCATCCACCTGCCATGCAAGCGGGTTGTATGATATAAATGTCTGCAACCAGGCAGGCATGGTAGATGGATCAGCGAAAATATTCGACATAAACACCAGGGGCATCAGAATAATCCATCCAAACGACATCACTGCCGAAACGCTGCGCATAACAAGTCCCATAATAATAAACAAAAACGAAATGCTCATTGCAAAAAGGATCATTATGGCAAAAGAACCTGCAATAGCTCCGATCCCTGCTTCAGTTCTGAAACCCAGAATAAACCCGAACAAGAATACCAGGCTACCGGATACGAGGTGCCGGAAAAAATCGCCGATAAATATTCCGGTAAGCGGTGCCGGCAGCCAAATGGGCATCGACCGGAACCGGTCGAAAATACCTTTGGAAATATCATTATTCACATTGATGCCTGCGTACATGCTGTTGAAGGTTAATGTCTGTACCAGAATACCGGGAATGAAAAATTGCAGATAGGCCTGGGTAGAACCTGCCAATGCCCCGCCGAATATGAAGGTAAACATAAATGTAAACATCACTGGAGTAATGAGTGCATCAAAAAACTGCTCAGGTATGTGTTTTATTTTGATCATGTTTCTCCAGCCAAACATCATCTTATTACCCCAGAAACCCGATTGGTGATTGGGAATAGAATGGTCCAGCACCTGAGAAACAGAAATATTCAATGGTTCAGCTTCATCAGCTTCTACCTCCTCGTCGTCAGCATTATCTTTATGTGGTTTGCCTGTTAAAGAAAGAAACACCTCGTTCAGATCCGGACGGGAGAGACTAAATGAAGAGACAGGGATTTGTATTTTTTCCAGTTGATCCAGAATTGCAATCGCCTGTTTTTGTCCGGACACCTGAAACGTCAATTTCTTTTGTTCATTTACAAAGGTACCTGTAATACTTTCAATTTTTTTCAGCATATTGTCAATCTGTGCAGGACTGATGCCGTCAAGATGAACATGTAACAGGTTACTTCCTACAGATGCTTTTAATTCATTGCTTGTTCCTTCTGAAATCACTACCCCATAATCAATCACAGTGATCTTGTCAGCCAGTTGCTCAGCTTCATCCAGATATTGTGTGGTAAGAAGTATTGTAGTCCCTTTTTTAGCCAGGTTCCGAATAATGGTCCAAAGTGCATTTCTGCTTCTCGGATCAAGACCCGTTGTGGGTTCATCGAGAAACAATACATCCGTAATTTTTACAATACTTGCAGCAATGTCAAGTCTGCGCCGCATACCTCCCGAATATTCCTTTACCAGCTTTTTTGAGGCCTCTTTCAAATCGAAAGCCTGTAAGAGCTCATGTGCTCTTTGCCTGGCTTCCTTTGATGGGAATCCCAGCAAACGTGCAATCAGATATAGATTCTCATATCCGGTAAGTTCCTCGTCCACAGAGGCACTCTGACCAGTAAGACTGATACTCTCGCGCACTTTGTCGGGTTCTTTGGCAACATTATGGGATGATATTAAGATGGTACCTTCATCCGCCTTTAATAATGTGGACATGATTTTTATAAGGGTCGTTTTACCCGATCCGTTAGGTCCCAGTACTGCATGAATGGATCCTTTCTGAATCCTCAAATCAATACCATCCAATACTACTTTTTTGCCAAATGTTTTACGGATACCGGAAGCTTCAATAGCGAACATACATCTTAATTTTAACGGTTTATTGGTGAGAACAGCAAAATCTGCGAAGTGTTTAAATTCCGGTAAAATTATCCAAAAACGGCGTTTTGTTTATATGAGGCATTAAACATATTCCTTGATGGATTGCTAAATAAATTAAATATGGCTAATTTGGTCCATGCACCTTACTTCAGAAAACATACTATTGGTTGGAGCCATTCTCCTGTTTATATCGCTGATTGCCGGTAAAACTTCTTTTCGCATTGGGATTCCTGTGTTGGTATTGTTTTTGGCCATAGGAATGCTTGCCGGATCAGAAGGCATAGGTGGAATTTTTTTCGACAGCCCCAAAATAGCCCAGTTCATAGGTATAATAGCGCTCAACTTTATTTTGTTTTCGGGCGGACTTGACACCAGTTGGCAGTCGGTTAAACCCATTATGTGGCAGGGGGTCATGCTTTCCACCATTGGTGTATTGATCACGGCAGTGTCTCTGGGAATATTTGTATGGGCGGTTACTGATTTTTCGATCTACGAAGGACTGTTGCTGGGGTCAATTGTATCATCAACCGACTCAGCAGCTGTATTCTCAATACTGCGATCCAAAAGCCTGGCTTTAAAAGGAAATCTGCGTCCTGTTCTCGAATTTGAAAGTGGCAGCAATGATCCCATGGCTTATGTATTGACCATCATGTTTACCGGCCTGGTTGTAAATCAAAACGCAAACCTTTGGGAAGCGCTTCCCATTCTTTTTAAACAGCTCGCTCTGGGAGGGATTATGGGCTATTTATTTGGAAGAGTCAGTAAATGGGTGATCAATAACATCAGGCTAGAGTATGAAGGTCTGTATATTGTGCTGATGATTGCCATCATGCTGTTTGTATTTTCAGCTACCACCTTTATTGGAGGCAATGGATTATTAGCACTATATATATGTGCGATATTTCTTGGAAATCAAAACCTGGTTCATAAAAAGAAAATCGTTAAGTCGTTTGACAGCTTTGCCTGGCTGATGCAGATTGTACTTTTTCTCACGCTGGGACTATTGGTATTTCCAAGCCGGATTGTGCCTGTGATAGGAATAGGACTTTTAATTTCTGTTTTTCTGATTATTGTTGCCCGACCGGTGAGTGTTTGGTTATGTTTGATTTTCTTTAAAGTTAGATCAAGAAGCCGTTGGTTTATTTCATGGGTGGGGTTACGTGGTGCCGTGCCTATTGTTTTCGCAACCTATCCCCTTCTTACCGGGGTTGAGAAAGCCGATATGATTTTCAATATTGTATTTTTCGTGTCGTTAACCTCTGTTTTAATCCAGGGTACCACATTGCCCGTTGTGGCAAAATGGCTGCATGTTGCGCTTCCTGCAAAGGCAAAACACCTTCTTGAAACGGATGTAAACTGGAACGACTATGAGAGAACTGCTTTCAGGAAGGTGATTTTACCACCCAATGCCAATACAGCGGGTAAACCCCTGGTAGAATTAAATATACCCAGAAGCATTTTGATATCCTTTATTCAAAGAAACCGCAAATTCTTTTTTCCGGATGGGTTAACCGTTGTACAGCCTGGTGACAAGCTTTATGTTCTTTTGGAGAAAGAAGAAGATATAGACAAACTGAATCAGATTTTGAATACTCCTCCTGAAGAAGGCGATAAAATTGGTTAATTAGTAGGGAAATCTGGATCATTAAGGTCATTATATTAACTTTTAATAAGCACGAAGTAAAATTTTATTAATTAGCTCATTGAGTTTATTTGTCAAATATCTTGGAATGTCAATAAATATGGTTCATTAATAACATTTAAATTTTTAAGAGAAAGAATGAAAACAACAGTATTGGCATTTTTGACATTATGTTTAAGCGTTTCAGATTGTTATTTATTTTCACAAGAAATGAATGAAAATAAACCTGATTTTCCAGTTTTAAAAGGTCCTTATTTGGGTCAAAAACCACCTGACACGATACCTGAAGTTTTTGCTCCGGAAATCTTTTCAAACAAATCTTTACTTGGTATTTGTATACTGGAAAACGGAGATGAACTCTATTACTCACAATTTGGAGGTTCCCGGGGATCTTGTATCATGTACATGCAAATTAAAAACGGACAATGGTTGCAGCCACAAACAGCTCCATTTTCAAGAGAATTTGAAAATTGGGATCTAAATATGTCGCCTGATGGCAGAAGAATTTATTTTAGTTCAAACCGACCATTGATGAAGGATGGGGAGCCCAAAATTGATCCAGACATTTGGTATACTGAAAAAACAGATGGAATTTGGGGTGAGCCGAAAAATATCGGGCTAGCAATTAACACAGATAAAATGGAGTTGCAACCAACAATCGCAGAAAACGGAAATTTGTACTTTTTTGGTCGTCATTATATGCCTCAAATTTATGTTGCATATAATGAAAATGGCCAATATTTAAGATCTGAGATACTCGGAAATGAAGTCAATATTTCTGAATTTGCTAATATGGATCCCTTTATTGCCCCCGACGAGAGTTATTTGATTTTTCATTCTAACAGGGATGGATGTTATGGTGAATCAGATTTGTATATTTGCTATAAAGATAAAGAGAACGATTGCTGGACAAAAGCCATTAATATGGGACCGATTATTAATTCAAAAGAACATGATATGAGTGCCAGGGTATCACTTAATGGTAAATATTTGTTTTTTACCAGGTTGGTTAGCAATACAAAGCGAGATTTATATTGGGTAGATTCTAAAATTATTGACGATTTAAAACCTGAAGAATTAAAACAATAGAACCATTAAGCTTGGAAATATATACGATTGAGGCTGACAAGCTCATGGTCAATCGGGGAATTGTTTGATTGTTTTAGATACGTATTAAGCCTGTTGAATTTTACCGGGGAATTTTAAAGTAAATATTGCTCCATAACCTATAGTCGAGTTTACTGAAATTGTACCATGATGATTTTGCATGATTTGTTTGGATAAACTCAGGCCTATTCCAGATCCTTTTACTTTAGTGGTGTAAAATGGCACAAAAATATCATCAACAATATCGGCAGATATCCCTGTTCCATTATCTTCCACCTGTATTATAACGTAATCGTCACCACAGAAGGCTTTCATTTGTATGAGTCCGTTTTCTTGATCAGCTATAGCTTCAACCGCGTTTTTTACCAGATTGATAAGAACTTGTTCAATCTGTGCCAGGTCTGCTATTATTGTAATGTCATCGGGAGAAACCGTTGATGTAATTTTGATATGTTCAGGAAGATTTGATTCCATAAGCACCTTGCACCTATTAAACAGACTATTCATAGATATCCTGCTTAAATCGGGCTGTGGCAATAATGTCAGGCTTCTGTATTTGTCAACAAAATCCAACAATCCCTTTCCGGTTTCTTCAATGGTATTTAATCCGTAAAGTGTTTTTGAAATGATTTGCTCATTAATTTTTACTGATAAATCAAGGGGTTTGTTATCGCTATTTCTAAAATATCCTGATATTACTGAGGTAAGAGAAGTAATCGGACTTATAGAATTCATGATCTCATGAGTTAATACCCGGATGATTTTCTGCCATGAATCCAGTTCTTTCTTATCCAGTTCGTTTGTGATATTTTGGAATGAAACCAATTTGACTACATGATCATCAAATTTGAACTCTACTGCTTTTATAAGGATACTTTGCAAAAGATTGTCAATTGTAGTTTTATGCAATATTTCCTGCCCCGGTTTTATGGAGCTTATGATATCAAACAATTCCTTGTTTCTGATTTTTAATGTGGAAATTTGCCAGGGATGTTGAAGACTGAAATATTTTTTTGCAGTACGGTTGTATATTTCAATTTTCCCGGCATCATCAAATGACATGAGCCCAATATCCACATGATCGACAATATTTTGAAGGAAATGAGCAGTTCGCTCCTGTTCAATTTTAATCTGCTGAATAATTGTATTTAAATGATTCATGCTATCATGAAGCTTTCGGAATGGATGGTCGCCTGTGTATTTCTGAAACCGCACCGAAGAGTCGTGATCCTGAACCGATGAAAAGAATTTCACCAGGTCTTCATTTGTTTTGTTAACCTGATGAATCAATAGTCCTGTTTGCAGTATGATCAGAAAAATAATTCCTGTTAATGTATAGTAGTATCCGGTGTCTATGTATTGCAGTGCAATTCCCAATGCAATACACGATAACACCAGGAATATCACCCGGATAAGGACGACTATAAAGAACTTATTGAGTACCATAATGATGACTTTTCTAAAGGTTATACTTCTGCATTTTGTTGTAAAGTGTTTGTCGCGCCAATCCCAATTCTTTTGCGGCTTTTACAATATTTCCGTTATTATTTCTCAGCGCTGTCTCTACAGCTTGTTTTTCAATCTCCGCAAAGGTGTAAGGCCTTTCACTGTGATTATTTTGTTGTAACGGGTAAGAGATAAAAAAATCCTCCGGCTTTAATACATCAGCCTCGCTCAAAATAACTGCCTTTTCAATGGTGTGACGTAACTCTCTAACATTTCCGGGCCAATCGTATTTCATGAGCTTATCGAACGTTTTACTGCTGAATTTCAGATTCATTTTTTCATATTTGGTGGCATACTCCTTTAGAAAATGTTCGGCCAGCAAAATGATGTCTTCACCACGATCCCGCAGAGGTGGAATTTCAATAACAATAGTATTTATGCGGTAATATAAATCCTCGCGGAAGAGATGATTCGAAATCATTTCCTTCAGGTTTTTATTTGTTGCGCAAATAAGGCGCACATCAATGGGAACAGGTATTTTTGATCCTACTTTATAAATAGCCCTGCTTTGAATGGCGGTCAGCAGTTTTGATTGCATGGAAAACGACAGGTTGCCAATTTCATCCAAAAACAGTGTCCCCCCTGAGGCTGTTTCAAACCAGCCTGTTCTGTCTTCTTTGGCATCGGTAAAAGCACCCTTAACATGACCGAACAACTCGCTCTCAAATAGCGTTTCGGTAATGGTTCCCAGGTCGACACTGATAAAAGCTTCCCCGGCCCGTTGAGAATTGTTGTGAATTTCCTTTACAATGAGTTCTTTTCCGGTCCCGTTTTCCCCAACAACCAGCACATCTGCATCTGTACGGGCAACCTTTTTAATGATACGGCATACCTCTTCCATAGCAGGCGATTTTCCGATCAGCGGGCCATAATGCTGAATAATTCCCCGTGTGATCTGTTTCTGTTTATCCCGGAGATTTCTGTTTTCTACCTTTGATTGCCTGAGCTTTAAGGCAGTATGCAATGTGGTAATCAGTTTACTGTTATCCCATGGTTTTACAACAAAATCAGTGGCGCCTTCCTTAATGGCCTTAACAGCTAAATTAACATCGGCATAAGCAGTCATCATTACCACCACTGCCAGGGGATCAGATTTTAAAATGCGACTGAGCCAATACAACCCTTCATTGCCAGTGTTAATTCCTGCTGAAAAGTTCATGTCCAATAAAATGACATCATACGTATCCTTTTTAATACAATTGAGAATCTGATTTGGATTTGACAGGCCTGTGACCTGGTCGAATTCAGGTTCAAGCAACTGAATAAGCGCTTTTAAAACCTGTTGGTGATCGTCTACAATCAGTAATGTACCTTTCATTTCAGAATGTCTATATTTTAGACACTTTTATGTCTTTATATTAGACAAATATAAGAAAATAGTTTTTATATTTAGCACATAAACAATTAATTTTCAGGAAGAACAAAAACATGGTACAATAGTTGGAATTCCAATTGAAATCCTTAAATTGAAAATGAGTATGATCAAAACAAATAACTTATCCAGGGTATTTCGCACCGACGAAGTAGAGACCACGGCACTGGACCATGTGGAATTCAATGTCAGACAAGGAGAATTTGTGGCCATTATGGGCCCTTCGGGATGCGGAAAATCTACGCTGCTTAACATCATCGGATTATTGGACAGCCCTTCAGACGGAGAATACCATTTTATGGACAAAGAAATCTCAAAATATAAGGAAAGTCAGCGCACCGACCTTCGAAAGGGCAATATTGGATTTATCTTTCAGAGTTTTAACCTCATTGATGAGTTAACGGTTTATGAAAATGTGGAATTGCCTTTGCTTTATCTCAGGATGTCTTCAAAAGAAAGAAAAAGAAAGGTAGAGGAAGTGCTGGAACGGATGCAGATTTCGCATCGCAAAAATCATTTTCCCCAGCAATTGTCAGGAGGCCAGCAGCAACGCGTAGCTATAGCCAGGGCAGTAGTTACAAACCCCAAGCTGATCCTTGCCGATGAACCTACAGGAAATCTTGACTCGGCTCATGGGGAAGAAGTTCTTAAATTGCTGGAAGAACTGAATCAGGATGGAACCACCATAGTGATGGTCACACACTCTCCCGCACATGCCGAAAGAGCTCACCGGATTGTCCATTTATTTGACGGGCATGTTGTAACGGAGAATATTAAGGGATAGTGACAAGTGACAGGAAGACCTGTAGATTTGTAGACCAGAAGACCAGAAGACAAATACTATGATTAGAAACTATTTCAAAATAGCCATCCGGAATATCAAAAGGTATTCGGCCCATTCAATACTCAATATCAGCGGCATGGCCATTGGCATGGCCTGTGCCTTGTTAATTTTATTATGGGTGCATGATGAGTTGAGCTATGACAGGCACTTTAAAAACGCCGGAAACCTATACCGGGTGATTGAAAAGCAGAGTCCTGCAGGCGGAGAAGTTGCCCAGTTCGCACCATCACCCGCCCCTCTGGGAAATGCCCTGAAAGAGGAATTCCCCGAAATAGTAAGGGCTTCAAGGTATATTTCCACACCATTAACCCTAAAAAAGGGAAATGAGAACATTGAAGAGCAGGTTGCAGTGGTTGACAAAGACTTCCTGAAAATGTTTGATATTGAATTTGTTTGGGGAGATATCAACAGCGCATTGAATGAACCACGCAGCATTATTCTTACTGAAGAAATGGCCTCGAAATACTTCGGCAACACCGATGCGCTCGGTAAAACATTGTCATCACTGGGTTTTGATCTCACGGTTACAGGTATTGTAAAGAAATTGCCTGAAAACACCCATTTTACTTTTGACAAATTGATATCTACTGACCTGTTTGTGAATATGATGGGAGCACGTGACATCAATGAATGGAACCGGGGGCGATGTTATAATTATATTGAACTGAGAGCGGGAACAGACCATAAAGATATTGACACAAAAATCCGTCATATACTTAAGAAGTATCAGGAGAATTCAAATTCAGAGGTTTTCCTTCAGAATATTCAGAAGATCCATCTCTTTTCTTCCAGAAAATATACATACGATGTAAGCGGACTGGGCGACATCATGTATGTAAGAATTATGGGATTGATTACTGTTTTTATCCTGATGATTGCCTGCATCAACTTCATGAATCTCTCCACTGCACAGTCTGCAAGACGATCAAAAGAAATTGGTGTACGCAAAATGGCAGGAGCAAACAAAAGAAAATTAATTTTTCAATTAATGGGTGAGTCTCTTTTGCTGGTATGTGTAGCGCACGTAATTGCCATGATACTGGTGGAATTGCTGTTACCCGGCTTCAATAACCTTACAGGCAAACATCTGGCAGTTGATTACCAAAGTGCAGGCTTATACGGCAGTCTGATCCTGATTATTTTATTCTGTAGTATTCTGGCAGGTAGTTACCCTGCTTTGTACCTGTCATCATTGAAACCGCTGAATATCCTAAAAGGCGCCACAGGTCAAAATCATGGCAACACGAGGTTCAGGCGGGTTCTGGTTATCTTTCAATTCGCATTATCCGTGCTGCTCATCATTTGTACACTGGTAGTAAAGAACCAGTTTAACTACCTGCAAAACAAGAACCTCGGGTTCAATAAGGACCATATAGGCTATTTCTTATATCCCACGTTTCCTCACGACCCCAAATTGGAATCGTTGAAAAAAGAACTCATTAATTTGCCGGGTATAGAAAGCGCAACAAGAGCAAACAACAACCCTTTCAATGTCGAGTGGATGTCAGATGGATTTAGCTGGAAAGGCAAGAAGGAGGGCGAAAAATTCACTTTTTATCTTATTTCTGCTGATGCAGATTATGCCAAAACCTATAAAATTGCTCTTGAGCATGGTCGCTTCTTTAATTCCCAGATCGCCACCGATGGAACTTCTGTTGTGATCAATGAAACAGCAGCCAGGCTCATGGGCTTTGACAATCCAATTAACGAAGTAATATCAGGTTACGGAACGAATTTTACCATTATCGGGGTGGTTAAGGACTTTCATTTTAAGCCCTTACACTACAAGATTGAGCCACTCATCATGCAGACCGGAAACAGCAATACGTTTTATTTCAGAATGAAGGCCGGACAAATTCCCGCAACAGTTGCATCCATTGAGAAAATCTATAAATCATTTGAGCCATCGAGTGCCATGAACTTTCATTTTCTAGATGACGATTTCGATAATTTATACAGGACCGAGCAAAGAATGAGCAAAATGTTCGGTTATTTTTCATTGCTGGCGATTATCATATCGTGCCTGGGACTCATAGGATTATCCTCATTCATGACCCAACGCAGAACCAAAGAGATCGGAATCAGGAAAGCCAACGGCGCAAGATCCCATGAAATATTCATCTTTCTTTCAAAAGAATATCTTGCGTGGGTAATGATCTCAATCATCATTGCATCCCCCATTGCCTGGTACGCCATGCATCAATGGATGCAAAACTTTGCTTACCGGACCAATATAAGCTGGTTGGTATTTGCACAGGCAGGCATGATTGCTTTACTTATAGCATTGATGACAGTAAGTTGGCAGTCATACAGGGCAGCGAGCAGAAATCCGGTGGAAGCACTGAGGTACGAATAGTGACAAGTGACAAGTGACAGGTGACAAGAAGACCTGTAGATTTGTAAACCAGAAGACAAATACTATGATCAGAAACTATTTCAAAATAGCACTCCGGAATATCAGGAGGTATCCGGCCCATTCCATAATAAATATCACAGGTATGGCTATTGCCATGGCTTGCGCAATCATAACCCTTCTATGGGTGCAGCATGAAATGAACTGGGACAGATTCTATCCAAATGTCAATGAACT
>CAZTSR010000009.1:0-143891 GCA_964615995.1 uncultured Bacteroidales bacterium | reverse complement strand
CATCAATAAAAACCACGCTTGAATCAATGTTTTGAACACTCAAAGGCTTTGCCCCAAACCCCACTTCATTCTTTGCCATTGCCGCAAAGAACCAAGCAAGAAAGGTCTAGACAAAACGATCCCCACCGCGCTCTGCCGGAAGGCAGGAATTTCTAATAAAGTAGACGCATAAACGGTATTATTTGAAATACAGATTTTAAATTAAGTAATTCAAAAATTAGTAAAGTACTTTTTAAATCCGTTTATGCTGATGCCAAGGCCCTTTATAAGAAATTCCAAGCCTTCCGTCATTCACAGTCCTGTCCCCTCCGCGTTTTGTCACGGCCACCACACGGAACATTGAATGAGGTTGGTTTTTGTGCCAATGTTGGTGACTTTTGTTTCTGTCCACAACCATTGATAGTGTTGAAACGCCCATGGATTAGTGCACTCCCGCCTCTGAGAAATTGCGTTAAGAAAATCAATGAAGCATGGTAACATGCTACCTCATAGATTGTAAAGGAAATATGTCTGAACCCGATTCCTGCGGGTGAGTTTATTTCCTTTGCTCAAAATGTTGAATTGATTTTTAGCAATTTCTCAGCAGCGGGCGGCTCTTTTGGTTACTTTTCCAGCTGCAGGGAAAAGTGACAAAAAGGGTTCGGGGTGAAACCCCGATAATAAAAATTTTACTTCCATAAACAAATCCTTCCCTCCTTATTTTGTCCGTTTCGGTAAATGACCTTTTCCATACTTATTATTAAACCATCAAATTTGCCCCATCATTTAAAATTTAAACTTTATTTATGGGTAAAAGATGGTATTGTAAACCAGCAGGATTTCAATCAGCTTTCCTTTCTCTGGCACTATTGTTCTTTCTGGGTCAGAATCTGAACGGACAATCAGATTTAGCCTCATTAATCAATTATGCCCTGAAAAACAGTCATGAAGTTAAGAAATCAAATTATCAGGTACAGGAAGGAGATTTTCTGTATAAGGAAACCCGTGGACATGGTTTACCACAGGTGGACGCAACGGGATCCTATAGTAAAATGATGCTTCCCGATTTTGGTTTTGATGGATCTGCTGACCGAATTAACGGAATTCTCGACATGATTATCAATGAATCTGTGAGCGAGAGTGACAGGCAAAATATACAAAACAGCCTGACAGGTATGCTTAATGGACTCAGCGATATAGATGCACTCTATACCACCAGTGCAGGCGTCAAGGTTACACAACTGTTGTTCAGCCAATCTTATTGGGCAGGGTTAAAAGCCGCACGCAAAACGCAGGAAATTTATTCGATACTAAAAAATCAGACAGAAGAGGAAGTCATTGCGGAGGTTGCAAATGGTTACTATCAGGCAGGATCGCTGATGCTTCAAATGCAGACAGTGGATCAATCTATACGTAATCTTAAAGAGATATACCGTATGGCCGAGGCTAGTTATCAGAATGATATGATTAAGGAAACCAATGTAAACAGGCTCAAAGTTACCATTTCCAACCTGGAGGTGACCCGTCTGACGATTCAAAACGGAATCAACATCCAGTTAAATTACCTGAAAGCCCTGGCAGGTATGCCTGGAGACATCTTGCTGGCCATTGATACCGCTTCAATGGTATCTGACTATCTGAATGCTGAATCTGTAAGCTTCAATGTTGAAAATGTAGCTGCTTATCAGATTTTGCTCAAACAAGATGAATTATACAACCAACAGGTGAAATTATCGAAGGCTGTTTATTATCCGACACTGGCAGCTTTTGCGCAATTCGATTATTCCTCATACGGTACCACTTCCGAAATCAAGGATTTCTCCAACAGGAATACCTATGGACTCAGCCTGTCGTTTCCAATATTTACATCCGGGGTGAATCATTATAAAGTAAAACAAGCGCGGATGAAACAATTCCAGCTACAGGAGGATATATCAAAAGCAAAGGACTTGCTGAATGTTAATTACAGCAATGCATACCTGGAATTTGAAACCTCTCGCAATATGTTGTCTGCTCAGAAAGACAATAAGGAATTGGCTATGAAAGTATACAATCAGACTTCCCTGCAATATCAGGAGGGTATGGCTTCCCTGGCCGATCTGCTGAATGTGAATTCAGATTATTTGCAGGCCGATAACTCTTATAACCAGCAGATTCTAAAATGTAAGACATCTGAAATCAATATGCTCAAAGCATCCGGAAATATCAAATCTTTAACAAACAGACAATAATTTCAAACATATGAAAATCACAAGATCCCAAATTATAGCAGCTGTTATTGTAGTTGCCATTTCATTTTTCGTTGTTTTTAAACTTGCGGGTAATAAAAAACAGTTTCAAGAGGATGTTGCATTTGCACAGCAAAAAATCGAGAGCATCCCTGTAACCGTTCAAAAGGCAGAAAAGGGTGTTTTATCTGAAAATGTAATTGCTACCGGTACTCTGGAAGCATCGGAGATATTAACCGTTTTATCCGAAACTCAGGGGAAAATCATTAAGATATATAAAGAAAAAGGCGACAGGGTAAATGCCGGCGACGTTATCGCGAAAGTGGATGATGAAGTTATTGCCGCCAATTTGCTTACTGCAGAGGCAAATTATGAACAGTTTCAAAAAGATGTAGAACGTCTTGCAAGATTGGCTGAACAAAATGCAGTTACAAAACGCGACCTGGAACAGGCTCAAATCGGTCTGAAGAAGGCTAAAGCGGATCTTACCAATGCCCGCAAAGCTTTAAGCAATACCAGCATAAAAGCACCTATAACAGGGACAATTAATAACGATTTTATAACTACAGGACAGTTTCTTTCTGGTGGTTCCCAGGTTTGTGAAATCGTAAATAACCGTGAATTAAAGCTTAACATCCGCGTTTCTGAACGCGAAGTTTATAAAATCCATAAAGGACAAAAAGTGTCTGTTCACCTGGCTGTATTCCCGGATAAAAGTTTTACAGGGACCATTTCATCAATTGCAGAGAAAGCTGATGCAGCCATGAAGTTTAATGTTGAAATAACCATGGCCAATAATTCTCAGGTTCAGTTAAAAAGCGGCTTGTATGCAGAGGCATTGCTTCCGGTCAAGAACGATACACATCTGATTATCGAAAAAATGTGTATTGTGGGTAGTATGGAAAAACCTGTTGTATTTGTAGTTCAGCAAGGAAAAGCAGTGAGCCGTGAATTGGTTGTTGGCTCCAGCAATGACAAGCAGGTTGAAGTACTGGAAGGACTTAACAGCGGAGACCAGGTTGTACTGAGTGGTCAGCTCAATTTGAAAGATGGCAATGCTGTCAGTATCATCAATATGTAAACGGTAGTTCAGCCTGACAATATAAAAATATTAGAATGAAAATTACAGAATTATCCATAAAACGCACCACATTACCCGTAGTGATCTTTGCACTTCTGGCAATAGGTGGTCTATTTACATACAGCCTGCTTAATAAGGAGCTCATTCCGAATATGGATGTTCCTGTTAATGCCGTGATGACCGTTTACCCTGGTGCCGCACCTTCCGAAGTGGAAACTTCTGTTTCCAAAAAAATTGAAGAAGCTGCATCGGCCATTGAAGGTATTAAATACATCAATACCTATTCCATGGAAAGTATGTCAATCGTAGTGATTTATTATAAAGACGGGATTGACGCTGATTTGTCGCTCCAGGATTGCGAAAGAAAGGTGAATGCCATAAAAACGGATCTTCCTGAAAATTGTAAGGAACCTCAGTTCATGAAATTTGACATGAATTTGTATCCGATTATGACAATCGCCGCGAAAGCTGATATTCCGGATAAGGACTTTTATGATATCGTTGATAATGAAATCCGGGCCAGTTTGTCGCAAATAAAGGGAGTTGCATCAGTGACCATTATCGGTGGAAATCAACGTGAGATCCAGATTAAAGTTGATGCCCAGAAGATCGAACAATACGGACTCTCACTTATTCAGGTGAAACAGATGATCGAGGCTGCCAATGTGGATTTTCCCACAGGGAAAATAAAAGACAATGAAACCAAGTTCATTGTTCGTATTGCAGGAAAATTCAATAATCTCGATGAAATCCGGAACCTGGTTGTTGGTGCCTCACGCGATGGTTCCATCATTAAGATCAGCGATATTGCCAGTGTTGTTGACGGAACCAGAAAAGCTACCAAACTTGCACATATAAACGGACAGCCTGCAATAGGACTGACCATTCAGAAGCAAACCGATGGCAATGCCGTAGAAATCAGCAAGGAGGTCCACAAAATTTTGGCTGAATATGAAAAGGAATATGAAAAAGAGCACATCGAATTTAATATACCCAGCGATACTTCCATATTTACACAACAGGCTGTATCGGGTGTAATGGTCGACCTTGTTCTGGCTATTGTCCTGGTGTCCATCACCATGTTGCTGTTCCTTCATACATTCCGAAATCTGATCTTTATTTTTGTTTCCATTCCTACGTCCATCATTTCAACATTTACATTCTTCTGGCTCTTTGGCTTTTCACTGAACCTGTTGACCCTACTGGCCATGTCGATTGTCGTAGGTGTTATTGTGGATGATGCCATTGTAATTCTTGAAAATATTTATCGTCACATGGAAATGGGAAAGAAGCGTTTACAGGCAACGCTTGATGCCACCAAAGAGATTGGACTTACGGTGACTTCCATAACGATTGTATTATGTGCAGTATTCCTTCCGATTGGACTTACAACCGGAATGACCGGACAAATGCTTCGCTCCTTTTCCCTGGTTATTGTGATCTCGATTCTTATAAGTCTTCTGGTATCTTTTACACTGGTGCCGCTGTTGACATCCAGGTTTGGAAAACTAAAAGTGTTTAAACACAATAGCTTAATGGATCGTTTCCTGCTTTACTTTGAACATATCATCACCTGGATCAGGTTGGTGATCATTAAAGCAACCAAGGTCTGTATGTCTCATAAAGCGGTCACACTCATCACTGCTACAGTATGTCTGATTGGCTCATTCTTTTTGCTCCAGGGCGGATTTATACAAACTGAAATGATGGACGCCGGTGACCGTGGTGAGTTTATTCTGACGATGGAGCTGGACCATACAGCCACACTGGAACAAACCAATGCCCTTTGCTTCGAGATCGAGAAAAATCTGTTACAGTATCCTGAGATTAGCAATGTATTTACTAAAGTCGGATCAAAAGGCGGCAGCTTAACCATTTTCGAAACACCTTATGGCGCTGAATTCAACATCACACTGGTAGATAAAAAGGAACGGCCGTTAAGCACCAAATTGTTTTCCAAAAAGTTGCAGATTGACATGCAAACCAAATTTGCAGGTCCTATTTTCAAAATTACAACAGTGAGTATGCTGGGTAGCACCCAAACGCCGATTGAAATTTACGTTCAAAGTAACAACTTTGAAAAGGCGAAAGCATTCAGTCAGCAAGTGGTTCAGGAAATACGCAGCATCATAGGAACCACTGATATTGAAACTACGGTTGAAAACGGTGACAGGGAAATGGTGGTACAGTTCGACCGTGAGAAGTTGGCCAAACTGGGTCTTACCATTGGTGAAATCGGAAACCAGATGTATATGGCTTTTGAAGGGAACCGCGATCTCAAATACCGTGACGGAAGTAACGAATATGATATCCTGATTTCATATGACGAGTTCAACCGTGAAAGAAAAGCAGATATTGAAAATATATCATTTACCAACAGGTCTGGTCAGCTCATCCGGCTATCACAGGTTGCCCGGATCATTGAGGGAGAAAGTCCGGCAACGCTTATCCGGTATAATAAATTACCGGCAGTGAAGATTTCAGGGAATATGATTGGAAAAACCATTGGTACTATTGGAGAAGAGATTCAGGAGAAAGTGGCAAAACTAGATAAGCCGATTGGTGTGGAAATTGTTTATGCCGGTGATATGGAAAGACAAAGTGAGTCCTATGCAAGTTTGGGAATTGCACTGCTTGCGTCAATTATTTTCATGTACCTGATCATGGTTGCTTTATATGACAGTTACGCTTATCCTTTGGTTGTAATGCTTTCGCTTCCGCTTTGTATAATCGGAGCCCTGTTTGCGCTGGCTTTGTCAGGCAAGAGCCTGAGCATCTTTGCAATTATGGGTATTATTATGTTAATGGGACTGGTAGCAAAGAATGCGATTCTGGTTGTGGATTTTGCCAATGATATGCAGCAAAAAGGAAAGAGTGCTGCTATTTCAATTATCCAGGCAACCAATACCCGTTTCCGGCCTATTGTGATGACAAACCTTGCCCTTATTGTAGGTATGTTACCTATTGCTTTGGGTTCAGGAGCCGGAGCCGAATGGAAAAACGGATTGGGATGGGTACTGATCGGCGGACTAATCAGTTCAATGATTCTTTCTTTCCTGATTGTTCCTGTTCTCTATGTTATTATTGATAAAATTATCAAGAAATTTAGAAAAGATGAAAAAATGAATATGGAGTCTGTTTCATAAAAATGGTTATCTTCATAAACAAAAGTTAGTTCAAAATACATTATAGCCATGATGAAAATTACCATTGGAGAAAATGCCGGGATTGTCTGGCGGCTACTCGATCAGGAAACAGAAATGCCGTATTCAGAATTGTTTAAAAGATCCAGGCTGGACGAAAAAGATTTTTACATGGCAATAGGTTGGCTTTGCAGGGAAAATAAGATCTATTTTTTTCATAAGGAGGGAGAATTATACGTCTGTATTGTTGAATAACCCCGAAAAGACCTGCCAAACAACCAATGGCTGAAAACAGTCCATGCAAATAACCCCGGATTTCCCGGGGTTATTTGCATATACCCTCCATTCAGATTCTTAAGTTACTTTATATGAATATTGGCATTGATTCATAATGACTTCTTTATTTGAAATTGTATGCCTGCAGCATACCTGGTTTATTAACACAAAGGACTCCAAGGATTCACTAAGATCTCGAAGAATTAAGAACGCAAAGGCCGCCTTCGCTATGCTCAGGCGTTTCCAGGAAATACCGCAGGTATTTCCCCTTTGTGTTCTTAGTGACGTTTTACCTTCTTGCTCTTCGTGTTAAAATCAACACCCACACACATAGTCCTCAACCTTAAATCTCTTATTCATCCTTCCTGATTCTCATATTACTTTATTTGTTCCTGAAGCTTTTCTGCTTCATCCAGATGCTATGTTCGAATGATCCAATTCCGGGTATAAACTGCCCCACTTTCTAAATATTTGGGACGATGGCAGAAAATGACGGAAAGTTGTCATTGCAGACAATTTAATTCGTTTTTAACTTTGTTTCAGTTTAATTGTAGTTTCTATGAACCCTAAAATTTTACATCATGATCAAAATAGCAATTAATGGATTCGGACGGATTGGCCGTTTAACCTTCCGGGAAATTCTGAAAAGTAAAAACATGGAAGTTGTAGCCATCAACGATTTAAGTGCTCCCTCCATGCTGGCATATCTCCTGAAATACGACTCTGTTCATGGCGTTCTCAATGCAGATATCACTCATACCGATAATTCCCTGATTGTAAATGGTAAGTCCGTTGCAGTTTATGCAGAACGGGTACCCCAGAATCTGCCCTGGGCTAAACACATTATCGACCTGGTTCTTGAATGTACCGGTATTTTCGAATCGAGAGAGAAGGCTTCTGCACATTTCACCGCTGGTGCAAAAAAGGTGGTGATTTCTGCCCCTTCAGATAAAGATGTAAAAACGGTCGTTTATAATGTAAACCATGATATCCTTGATGCCTCGGATCAATTGATCAGTTGTGCTTCTTGTACTACAAATTGCCTGGCACCCCTTGCCAAAGTTCTGAATGATCGTTTTGGAATTGTCACAGGACAGATGACCACCATTCATGCTTACACAAACTCACAACCGTTAATGGATACACCCGATCCTAAGGTGAATTTCCGTAAGTCACGTGCAGCTACTGATAACATTGTGCCTTATACCACAGGAGCCGCAAAAGCCATTGGTTTGGTAATTCCTGAACTGAAAGGAAAGCTGGACGGGTCTTCGCAGCGTGTTCCGGTTCATTCGGGTTCTGTAGTTGAATTGTTCACGATCCTCTCGAAGAAAGTTACTGCCGATGAAATCAACGCTACCATGAAGGCTGCTGCCAATGAGTCCTTTGGATATACAGAAGATCCCATTGTATCCGGTGATGTTGTGGGGATGAATTTTGGATCCCTCTTTGATGCTACGCAAACCAAGGTCATTTCAAACGGAGATTCCCAATTGGTTAAAACAGTAGCCTGGTATGACAATGAAATGTCGTTTGTTTCGCAAATGGTAAGAACTGTGGAATACTTTGGCAAATTGTAACTGCATAGCCCCGGGTCCTAACTGGCCCCGGTTTTTAATTTGCCCCGGGTTTAAGACCCGGGGGATTAAACCAGTGCGGATCCAAAATTCCGCCTGTAATCACTGGGCGTAGTTCTCATATGCCTTATAAACAATCTGCGCAGCGCATCAGCATTTCCAATGCCGCATTCATTGGATATTTCTTCAAGAGACAGATGACTTTCCTCAAGCCGCCGGCGTGCTGATTCAAGCCGCAGTTTTTCAATATACTTTGCCGGAGTTACACCTGTCTCACGCAAAAACACCCGGGCAAAATTACGGGGACTCATAAATGACTTCTGAGCCAATAGTTCAATGCTTAAGGGCTCATCCAGATGATCCAGTATCCAGTCCTGAATATGACGGATGGGTAAATAGTCCACCTGTTGATTGGCAAGGATTATGCTAAATTGCGACTGGTTTCCGGGTCTTTTCAGGTAAAGTACGAGTTGCCTGGCAACCGAAAGCGCCAGATCGCGGCCATAATCCTCTTCAATCATGGCTAATGAAAGATCCATTCCGGTAGAAATTCCTGCAGAGGTATAAACATTTCCATCTTTTATATAAATAGGGTCGTTTTCCACCTTGATTTCAGGATAACATTTTGCCATTTTATCGCAAACCCTCCAATGTGTTGTGGCTCTTTTACCATTCAGTATCCCAGCCTCAGCCAGAATAAAAGCACCTGCACAAACAGAACCTATGCGCCGAACGATTCGGGCCTGTGCTCTGAGCCAGTTTAAAACTTCAGCACTCACCATGTTTACAGGAGCATTGGGAATTCCTGCAACAAGCAGGGTGTCTGTCTTAT
This sequence comes from uncultured Bacteroidales bacterium, assembly GCA_964615995.1. Lineage (GTDB taxonomy): Bacteria > Bacteroidota > Bacteroidia > Bacteroidales > UBA10428 > UBA5072. The sequence continues at coordinate 134,775 of CAZTSR010000009.1, read as the reverse complement.
ATTGTACCGAACTGATGGTGCCTTCACAAATGAAAGGCAATCCTGATGAGGTTTGAACCAGTTTCTCGGAGTTCGCAGATATTACATGAACTTTATAGGAGGTTGTTTCACGCGTATTCGACTGGATAAAATCTGCCGCTTTTTGGAAGACTTCAACAGGTCCCGCTACATCAAGAATGGATGTTCCCTGAGGTGCCAGAATCACGATATGCTTTACCATAATCAGGAGATTGGTTCAATCCCAAAGTTACTACAAAACATTTATGGCAGCAAGGTCAATAATCCGGCTTTTTATGCCAAATTCAGTGGGCTTTTGTCGTGAACAGTAGAGTTACTGGCCCATTTAAGAGTGATCAGTGTCCATAAACAACCAGCCAACTCAATCACCATCGTTCCGATCAACCGTTTATCGGCCACTCCTGATATTATAAAGATTGTCATGCATAACAGTCCAAAAGCATGCCCCACAATTTTCCAACGATACAGGGGAATAATTTTCTTTTGGGCCACCTGAATGTAATACAATCCCAAAACAACGGCTAAAATTCCAATAAAACGAACCCAGAGATCGTCACTTATCTGATAATCAAATAATGCCATAGTCTTTACTGGGATTGTAATCATAAATAGCCCAAGAATGATGATATAAATTCCCCATACCAGAATACTGATTTCGACTCTTCTCATAATTTCAAAAATTAAATCAATAGATCTGATTATCAATTAAAATTAGATGTATTGAAAGTGCCAGACTATAATCAATATTGCTCATATTTTGGGTGATATTACCAGGAGAATAGTTAGCGTATTTATCACGCTATGTTTGACGTTTTATTTTCACAGATGATCACTGCCATTCCTTGTATTTATTTCATTCTCATAAAAATATAACCGAATTACTTAGCGTAAAAATAACGCTAAGTTTGTTTTTTATACGCGCAGTTCGTAATTTAGAAGTAAACAAATATTTTATGAATCATCTGAATTCTGGCATATCAGTCGACTGCATTATTTTCGGCTTTGACGAAAAGCAGCTGAAGGTATTGTTGGTTGAAAGGGACAAATCATCTTGTGAACGCTCTGACCTTTCTCCGGGTATTATGAAACTTCCGGGCAGCCTGATTAAAGATTCAGACGATTTGGAACGTTCAGCACATCGGATATTAAGAGAACAAACCGGACTTGAACATATGGTGCTGAAACAACTGGCCATTTTTGACCGCCCTGACCGGATCAAAAATCCTGATGATCTTTTATGGCTTTGTTCTACAAGTGGTTTGGACATTCAAAGGGTTATCACGATCACTTATTATGCTTTGTTAAGAATTGCACCGTGTTCTTCAAAATTACTCCCTGAAAATGCCTGCTGGATTCCCATAAGAAAATTGCCGCCATTGGCTTTTGATCATAACTACATTGTCGGTAAAGCCTTAAAGGAATTGCAGAAAAGACTCCAAACTGAATTCGATATTCTGGAAGTTTTACCTAAAAAATTCACCATTCGCCAGGTTCAAAATTTATATGCTGAGATTTTGGATAAAGAACTGGATAGCCGCAACTTCAGAAAGAAACTCAGCAAGTGGAATTATATCATTGCGCTTCCTCAAAAGGAACGGAAGGTGAATCACAAGCCTGCTCAGTTGTATAAACTCGACCGTAAGAAATTATTGAAGGCCACCAGAATGCCGGTTTTCTGAATCCCGCTATCAATCAATCAATTTTCATATCAACTAACCTTAATTTTTACAGACATGTCACTACTTATTGACAGAAAGGAATTTTTTCCGGGAATCGGAAAGATAAAATTCGAAGGTGTGGATTCAAGGAATCCAATGGCCTTTAGATTCTATGATGAAAACCTTAAGCTGGGCGGTAAAACCCTAAAGGAACATTTGCGTTTTGCTCTGGCCTATTGGCACACCATGTGCGGTACAGGGAAGGATGTTTTTGGAACTTCCGGATCCAAGACATTACCCTGGTTGAACGGAAATAATGCTTTGTCAATAGCTAAAAGCAAGATGGATGCTGCTTTTGAAATTATGACCAAGATTGGCATTCCCTATTATTGTTTTCATGACACCGACCTCATCGATGAAGGGACCAGCCTCCTGGAATATGAGAAAAACCTTTCGGCAATAGTTGCTTATGCCCAACAAAAACAAAAGGAGTCAGGTATTAAATTGCTGTGGGGGACAGCTAATGTATATTTTAATAAGAGATATACTTGCGGGGCTTTTACAAATCCCGATTTTAATGTAACCGCCTATGCTGCAACCCAGGTGAAAAATTCCATAGACGCTACCATAGCTTTAGGTGGCGAAGGCTATGTCTTCTGGGGTGGAAGGGAAGGATATGAAACATTGCTCAATACAGACATGAAACGGGAACTGGATCATATGGGGAAATTTTTGACCATGGCCCGTGATTATGGCAGAAAGCAAGGTTTTAAAGGCTGCTTTTATATAGAGCCAAAGCCCATGGAACCCACCAAACATCAATATGATTTTGACGCCGCAACTGTCATTGGCTTTCTGCGTCAGTATGGACTTGAAAGGGATTTTAAACTGAATATTGAAGTGAATCATGCAACACTTGCAGGTCACACTTTCCAGCATGAACTTCAGGTAGCAGCGAATGCCGGTATGTTAGGAAGTATTGATGCCAACCGGGGCGACTATCAGAATGGTTGGGACACCGATGAATTCCCTGTAAACCTTTATGAACTCACTGAAGCCATGCTGGTGGTACTTGAATCCGGCGGACTGGTAACTGGCGGAATTAATTTCGACGCAAAAACCCGCCGCAGTTCTACAGATCCTGAGGATCTATTTATTGCACATATTTCGGGCATGGATACATTTGCACGGGCATTAATTACTGCATACAGCATTTTGGAAGATTCAGAATACAAAGCACTCCGCAAGTTGCGCTATGCATCGTTCGATAAAGGCCATGGTGCAGCCTTTGAGGAAGGGAGACTTACACTCGAAGACATGCGAAAAATAGCCTTTGAATGTGGAGAGCCTCAGCAATTCAGTGCTAAACAAGAGCTTTATGAAAGAATTCTGACTCTTTATATGTAAAAACCACAAATGGATATAAGCCTGCCTGACAGGTCCATGATCCACCAAATCTGTACGATTTTTCAAATCTTACAGGTTGTTAATCAGACAACTTTAAAGCTCTGGCAGTCTGTCTGTCAGAGCTTTTTTTATGTTGTCTCCTTTGCCTTTCGATCGGGTTAAGGTATTCATTCATTTGAATCCATCGCATTTTGGATATGCAACAATAAAAAACCTGTCAGATTTCAATTGTTACATTGTTCCAATAAACCGGTTCGTCAGATCAATCCATTTTTGTTTACTATAAATTTGTTGTCTTAATCTAATCTACTTAATTATGAAAACAGTTGTGTTCATCTTCGCTGTTCTGACCAATTCATTCATGTCTGTGCTAAACGGACAAACCGTTAACCAGATCACATCACGGGAGGCGGCAGCGATGATCCGTATCGACAAAAAAATTGTGGTGCTTGATGTAAGAACAAAGGAAGAATTCAAAGCCGGACATATCAAAGGGGCTGTAAACATTGATATGAAGCAGGCTGACTTTCAGAAGAATATTGATAAACTCGACCGGAATGCCCGGTATATTGTACATTGCCGGACCAATAACCGAAGCACTGTAGCGGCAAATTGGATGCGGCACAATGGGTTTAAAATTATATACATCATTTCTGATGGTTTCACAGGCTGGAAAAACAATGGTTTACCGGTTGAATAAATTTCCAGGTCCTAACTCCTGAAAAAACTAGAATCTGATTTTTCTGAATTCTTCTTTCATCCGGTTGATATCGGTTATCCAATCTTCTATGTCATTTTCGTGTTCCAGTTCTTCATTCAGAATCTGAACCGCCATCTGATGGGTTGAATGATCCTTACCGTTTGTGAAATCAGCAATTTCCTGATAGCGTTGGATTGCACAACGTTCGCCCTTTAAGTTCTGTTCCAGAATAACTTCAATATAAGGGTCCACTGGTGCATCGTATTCACAACGGGATAATTTTGTCCAGTCGATAGGATTGATTACAGGAGTACCGCCTAATTGGATGATTCGGTTTACTACCAACACGGCATGACCCAGTTCCTGGTCGGCATGCAAAAGAAGTTCCGGTTCAACCTCACTTCTCATGGGCCCTTCCATTAATCGTGCGCCAATCCAATACTGATAATAAGCAAGCCATTCTTCCGAAAGGGCTGCATTGAGCATACCCAGTAATTTTTCTACGTCGACCGACGATACTTTAATTCCCTGTTTTCCCATGATTATATGTGTATTAAAGTTATACAGTAAATTACTGAAATTTTACCTGAAAATTCTGCCTGATTTTGCAGAGAAATGATAAAAACAAGAACAAATATAAAGCAATTTGTACCATATTAGCAAATGTTCATTATATTTGTAATGAACAAATGCTCATAATATGTCACGACCTAAACGAATCCGGAAAATGACCAATCCTCCTCATTTCAAGGGTTACAGGCCAATCGGACTGACTGATGAAAGCAGTCCGGTTGTTTTGAATTATGAAGAATATGAGGCCATTCGCTTAAGTGATTTTGAACTTCTTGGTCAGGTGGAGGCTTCATTGATCATGGAAGTTTCGCGGCCTACATATGCCCGCATCTACGAAAGTGCCAGGCGAAAGGTAGCACAGGCGTTTGTCCAAGGTAAAGCTATCGTTTTTGAAGGGGGCAAGGTTTATTTTGATAGTGAATGGTATTCATGTAATAACTGTGGATGTTGGTTTAACCATCCGGCAAAAGAACTGGCCGTTACAAGTTGCGCGCTTTGTGATTCTATTGATATAGAACAATATAGTGATAATTCAGAAAAGGCAAACACAGAGGATATTTGCATTTGTCCGGAATGTGGTAAAGAAAAGGAACAAACTCCAGGCATTCTTTGCAAAAAAGAAATTTGTCCGGAATGTAATTGCCCCATGATACGAAAAGGTGCTTCGCAACATCACAGAATGAGAAATAGTAATTATAAATAAACTTTTGCACTATGAAATAACCATGAATGAATATTTTGCATAACAAGTGCGAATGTATATTTAATTACATATTCCATATGACCTTAATAAAAAATAAGAAATAAACACATGAAAGTAGCCATCACATCGACCGGTAATAGTCCGGAATCAACTTTAGATAGCCGTTTTGGCCGTTGTTCCTATTTTGTTGTTTACGATACCGAAAGTCAGGCCACTGAATTTATCCCTAATCCTAATAAAGAGAATGTTGAAGGCGCAGGCCCCGCATCGGTAAATCTGGTTGCTTCCCGCAAGGTAAGTAAAGTAGTCTCGGGAGAGTTTGGGGCTAAAGTAAAATCCATTTTCGACAGTTTACAAATTCAGCTGGTTGTATTAAACGATCCTGAAAAAAAGATCAGTGAAATAATTGATTTACTAAACCATAAAAGCTAAACAATATGCCACGTTTAGATAAAACGGGACCTGAAGCCAAAGGAAAACAAACTGGCAGGGGTTTGGGCCGATGTGCAAAAATTGCAGAAAGGGAAGCTCTTAGCGAATTAGGTAAGGGCATGGGTTTGCGACGGAAATCAGGAGGTGGGAAAGGATCAGGGAAACGCTTAAGAAGCGGTCTGGAATAATATTTATTTGAAAGAAGAGCTTGTGAATATACCCATTGAAAAAACAAAGTTTTTGCATATAAGAACTTCATCATGATAGCTTCAGGTAACTGTGGTGTTGATAAATCAACTGTAATATCTGGTTTAGTATTATCTCTGGCAATGAAAGGACATATAGTGGCTTAATGGATGCAGATAATTATGAAACTGGGAAATTTCTTGTCTTTGTTTCGGGTAGAGGAAAAGATCATGAAAATGATAGAGGATTGGGAAGTGGGTCAGGTTATGCATTTCAGCGGCAACAAATAGCATTTCCGATACAATAGGGCATCCGGTAGGGACAGTGTACTTATATAATCTTGTTTGATTATGAGAAAAAATTTAATTAATAATAAAGTAAATATGAAATCAACTATTGCTATTCCTTTAGAAAATGGACGCTTATGTTCGCATTTTGGTCATTGCCAGCATTTTGCTGTCGTTAATGTAGAGAACAACATTATTGTTAACGAAGATCTTATAACTCCTCCCCCGCATGAACCCGGCTTGCTACCCGGATGGCTTGCAGAACGGGGTGTTACAGATGTAATTGCAGGCGGTATGGGACAACGGGCTGTTAACCTTTTTACGGAACAAAATATCAGGGTTAGTGTAGGGGCACAGGCTAAAGCCCCCAGAGATCTGGTGAATGACTGGATTAACAATACTTTGGTGACTGGCTCCAATGCCTGTGATCATTAAGGGTGATAATATGATTTATTTTCATAGTGAAATGTGAGGTAATAGCCAATGCTTTGGGAATTACTAAAGAAGATTTTGTTGTAAAGAAGAATAATAAGGTCAAATGAAAATTGCCATAGCCAGCGGGAAAGGTGGTACGGGTAAGACATTTGTTTCCACGAACCTGTTTTATTCCATGCACGAGGCAGGGATACCTGTATCTCTTGTAGATTGTGATGCAGAGGAGCCTAATGTGACGCAGTTTATAAAGGGTGATGTGGATTCTTTAAAACCAGTCATTCAACATGTACCGGTTATAGATGTGAACCGGTGTGTTTTTTGCTGTAAATGTCAGGAGTACTGTAGTTATCATGCTATTATTTGTTTGCCGCCTTCAGGTTTTATTCAGGTTATTGAGGATCTTTGCCATGATTGCGGAGCTTGCCTGGTGGCCTGTGAGCATGGCGCAATAACTGAAAATGAAAAGCAAACAGGAGAGATAACCAATTATACTTTTTGTAAACAATCTAAGATAATTGAAGGAAGGGCACAACCGGGGCAATTTTCACCGGTACCGGTTATTAAAAATACCATTAAGGAACATGATGGTCACTCTTTTGTTATTTTAGATGCACCTCCTGGAATATCATGTCCGTTTATAGTAACCGTTGATAAAGCAGATTTTACCGTTTTGGTTACTGAGCCAACTCCTTTTGGCTTAAATGATCTTAAATTATCTGTTGCTACATTAAAACACCTTGGGAAACCATTTGGGGTAATTATAAATCGTGCAGGAATAGGAAACAGGGACATTTATAAATGGCTTGAAGAAAATAGTATCCCACTGCTTATGGAAATACCATTTAATAAAGAAATTGCCAGGATATATTCTGAAGGTCACATACTTTCGGAGGTTAAGCCGTCCTATAGCCAACATTTTATAAGTCTATTCAACAGAATTAAGGAATTGAGGAATTGAAAAATGACTGAAATAGTCATATTAAGTGGGAAAGGGGGTACCGGAAAAACCTGCCTGAGTGCTGCATTTGCTACCTTATGCACCAACGTTGTTGTGGCCGATTGTGATGTGGATGCTGCCAATTTGTATCTGATCCTTCAACCGCAAGACAACCATGAAGAACGGTTTGTTTCAGGTCAGAAAGCTGTAATAAACAGTGAAACTTGCTTGAACTGTGGCATTTGTATGAATTTTTGCCGTTTTGATGCCATTTCTTATGTGGATGGATTTGTTACAATTTCAGAAACTTCCTGTGATGGATGCATGCTTTGTTCAAGGATCTGCAGCAACGGATCAATCACAATGGTTGAAAGCAATGATAGTCGCTGGTATTCAGGTTCTTTTCGAAACGGTCTGATGGTGCATGCCCGTCTTGAGCCGGGAGAGGAGAACTCGGGAAAGCTGGTAAACAAAGTGCGCAAGCAGGCATTGGAATTGGCTAAAGAAACAGACAGTAATACAATTATTATTGATGGGCCACCGGGTACGGGATGTCCAGCTATTTCTTCTTTAACGGGAGCCAAAAAGGCCATTGTAGTTGCCGAACCTACCTGTTCCGGCTTTCACGATATGAAGCGCATTGTTGAAGTTATTCAGAAATTTCGTGTGAAGCCTTATATGGTTATTAATAAATATGACCTGAACCCGGAAATCAGCCGGCAAATTGCTGACTGGTGCCTGGATAGAAAAATCTCCCTGGCAGGACAGATATCATTTGATGAAAATGTTGTTGAGGCCATGGTTAATTGTAAAAGTATCGTGGAATGGAAACCCGAATCGGAAACAAGTAAAGAAATAATAACAATTTGGAATAAAGTGAATAGAGATGAATAATCAACAAGCAATTGAAAAAACAAAACTACCCGGCATTAAGAATATTATTATTGTTGCATCGGGTAAAGGTGGAGTAGGAAAGTCAACAGTGGCTGCTGGCCTGGCTTTGTCGCTGGCCATGGAAGGATATGCAACCGGCTTAATGGATGCAGATTTGTACGGGCCTTCAATCCCGGTGTTGTTCGATCTTCAAAATGAGAAACCGGATGCCGTGGAACAGGAAGGAAAAACCAGAATAAAACCTTTTGTCAGGTTAGGTATCAAGCTTATGTCACTCGGCTTTTTTATTGATCCGGAACAGGCGGTTCTTTGGAGAGGTCCTCTGGCATCGAATACATTAAAGCAACTTGTGAACGATACCGACTGGGGAGAACTTGATTATCTTGTTATTGATACGCCTCCGGGGACAGGAGACATTCACATAACGCTTCTACAGCAATATGAAGTCAGCGGTGTTATAGTTGTGACAACTCCTCAGCTGGTTGCAATCGCTGATGTAAAAAAGGCCATTACCATGTTTCGTGATGAACATGTGGGCGTCCCTGTTTTGGGAATCGTTGAAAACATGTCCTGGTTCGTCCCTGAAAAACACCCTGATGAAAAATATTTTCTTTTCGGACAAGGAGGGGGTGAGGAATTGTCTAAGACGTTTAATATACCTCTTCTTAGCAAAATTCCTGTAACCGAAGGAGTTTGTGAGAGTTGTGAGGGAGGAAAACTAAGAGACCTGTTAAACAATAAAGGAGTAAAAGAAGGGTTTGATCATCTTTTAAAAAGCATTACAAATACCTGCAATGCACTAGCTAAATAATTGTCAGTCATGAAAAAACAACGACAAGGTTTTTACCTATTGCTGATCTTTTTATTAATGGTTGTGCTAAGCAATTGTGCAGTCCAGCACAAACATCATAAAGCAGTTCCATGCCCTTGTGAAAAACAAAATAAAAGATAATGCTATGTTAGAACATGAATATTGTATTCGGGTGATGTACCCTGATACTGATCAGATGGGTACTGTGCATCATTCCAATTATGTGAAATATTATGAAACTGCCCGGTGGGAGTTGATGCGTAATATCGGGTTAACCTACCGTTCCGTTGAAGAAGCAGGATACATGCTGCCGGTAATTCGTATGAATTTCAGGTTTATTAAAACCATTCATTACGATGATATACTTACAGTAAGAACTACACTTAAAAATGTCAAAGGCGCCAGAATGTGGTTTACCTATAAGTTGTACAATTCCCACAATGAATTGGTGAATGAAGCAGAGACCGAACTTGCTTTTGTGCGTCGTGAAGATTGGAAACCCTGTATTGCACCTGATTTTTTTCTTAAAGCAATTCAGACTGACCAAAATCATGAAAAATTTATCCACGCATAATACATGGAAGCCAAAAGGATGATGCCAAATATAAAAATGAACAAAGATGGATTTAAATGAACTGAAAAAGCTCTATTCCGAAGATGAACTGCATACCATGCGCAAAGCTGAGGAAGCCCGGTTGCCGGGTAAAAACAGGGTAGAGGAAATTAAGAATTTCGCAAGGTTGTCAGGGATCAAACGAATTGGTATAGCCCATTGCATTGGATTTAAAAGAGAAGCGGCTAAACTCAAAGAATCGCTACAAAAAGAATTTGAAGTATATTCTATTGATTGTTATAATGGAAGAATTCCTACTTCCCTCCTGACGGATGAAAGTGCCCGCGGTATTTCATGCAACCCATCCGGACAGGCGGCATTTCTCAATGAGAAAAATACTGAACTGAATATTTCATTCGGGTTGTGCATAGGACATGATATTATTTTCAATAAAAAATCAAATGCCCCCGTAACCACGCTGATTGTTAAGGACAGGGAACATAAAAACAATCCCTATAAGGAATTTGAAAACTTTGATTAACGGATATCCAATATTTAAACAAAACACGATGAAGAAAGCAGATGTATTGATCATTGGTGGCAGTGCTGACAATATGTTGGAGAAATCCGGAATTGAATCCATTGTAAGTACAATCAATTCCATTAACAAAGAAAATAAGGAAGTCGTTCTTGAAGATAGTGAAAAGATTTTAGCGAATTATGGACAGCCTTGTTGAACAACTTAAATCCGATTTCCGCATAAAAGAAGGCATGCGTGCCTGTATCAATTGCGGAACATGCACTGCAATATGTCCGGCTGCGGGGGTGAGTAATTATGATCCGCGTATTGTTGTTGATACTGTGCAGGAATTCAATGAGAATTCCCTTATCGAACTCCTAAAGTCCGATACTATTTGGATGTGCGGTGAATGTTTATCCTGCAAGACCCGTTGTCCAAGGGAAAATGTACCCGGCTATGTGATCCAGGCTCTTCGTTCTTTATCGATTAAAACGGGCATGTATATGGAAAGTGAACAGGGCCGGAAACAATTTGCCATTAAACGTACTGTCGGGGACCATATTCTCAAATATGGCTATTGCATTTATATTGATGAAGTGAATACTGACTTATTCCCTGAGCAAGGCCCCGTATGGGATTGGTTTCATAAAAACCGCAGGGAGGTTTTGGAAAGATTGGGGACAAGCTATGAGAAAGGGCAGAGTGGGGCTCTGCGAAGAATACCGGAAGAATCCATGCGAAACCTTCAGAAAATCTTTGACGAAACAGGAGCAACAGCGCGTTTCGAACAGATTGAACAAAGTGCAGAATCAAATGCTCAGAAAGAAGGCATTGATTTTAATAATACCAATAGCTGCAGCTATTTTAAAAAAATGTATGAAGAATAATTCCGGGTGATTATGAAAGAAAATAATAAGAATCAGAACTGGCAAGCCTATCAGAAAGAAATTGCAGATGATCATTTTTACTTTGCCCGGAGTTGTATCCGGCAAAATGTATTTCCTGCAGCAGAAGATGTTTTTTTAAAGATCCTGCGAGAAGAACTCGGGAAAGATATTTACGATGATGTAAAGCAAACCACATGTACTGGTATTGCTTACCATTCGGGCATTATTCCATTTGAAACAACCATGACCGTTGTGGCGCACCAGTTTGCCCTGATGAACGAGGCCGGTTATGAAAATTTTGTATGCTCTTGTGTTACTTCTTTTGGCATTTATTCAGAAGTACTGGAATCATGGAAATTTTTCCCCGAAACACTACAGCGTACCAGGGAAGCCTTAAAACGGTCAACGGGTAAAGAATTTGAGGTTCCCAAAAATACGGTCCATGCCAGTGATGTTATTTTTAAATTCCGTGAGGAGATTGCAGCAAAAGCCAAATACAAGCTGGTTAATGTAGCTACAGGAGAACCTCTTAAAGTCGTGGATCATATTGGTTGTCATTATGCCAAGATATTTCCCGAAAAGGGCATAGGCGGGGCTGAATATCCTTATGTACTTGCAGGGCTTATTGATGAATGGGGCGGTGAGCAGGTCGATTATCCTGAACGACGTCATTGTTGCGGTTTTGGTTTCAGACAATACCTGCTGAAATCAAATAGGGGTTATTCAGTAGCAAATTCAAAGAAAAAATTTGATTCCATGAGGCCTTATAAACCTGATCTGATTATTGCCAACTGCCCGGGCTGTACTTTTTTTCTCGATCGCTGGCAATATACCATTGCAGAGATGGAAGGGATCACATACGGAGAAAGTGGATTTGGTATACCTGTTCTCACATATGAAGAACTGGCAGGGCTTATGTTAGGATATGATCCATGGGATATGGGCCTGCAGATACACCAGGTAACAGTGGAGCCTGTGCTGGACAAAATCGGGATCCAATATAATCCTGATGAAAAATATAAAGGCATGAATAATTTGGATCTTGGACGTCCTAAGATGCCGGAACAACTAAGGTGCATATAATATGCGGATTATAACGCTGATTGAAAATCTTGCATATAAGCAAGGATTGATAGCCGAGCATGGCTTATCATTCTTTATTGATACCGGAAATAAAAAAATACTTTTTGATACAGGCCAGACCGGGAATCTGATTGCCAACGCCGAGAAACTGCAGATAGATTTACGTGATGTTGATGTGGTGGTTATCAGCCATGGTCATTATGACCATACCGGAGGCTTGTATCCATTTTTAGAAGTAAATAAAAAAGCCAGGGTGTTTATTAAAAAAGAAGCATTCTTCCCTAAATATCATGGAACTGAACGATTTATCGGAATAGTTTATGAGCCTGCAATATTGGATAACAGGGTTGAATACGTGGAAGAAGTTATTGAAATTGATAAAGGTGTTTTTATTATGCCGCATATTCCCGTAAGAAATTCATTGGACCTAAATTTCAGACATTTTAAAGTCTTAACCTCTGGTGAATTAATGAATGACGAATTTCATGACGAGCTTTTTTTATGTATCGAGAAAAATAATGAAATATCAATATTAAGCAGTTGTTCTCACAGGGGAATAACTAACATCATGGAAGTAGCAGACCATCATTTTAACATGCCTATCCGAATGGTTTTGGGCGGCTTTCATATTCGCGATAGCAAAACGGATCAACTGAATTTGATAAGCATGTATCTCAACCGTTTTTTAGTAAAATCCATCGGTGTTTGCCATTGTACCGGGATTGAGAAATACGCAGAACTGGTATGTCATTTTAAAGAGAAGGTGTTTTACAACTACACAGGAAATATCGTTGATATTAGTTAGCGGGTCGAAGGTTCGCTGTTTAACGACGTAATCTTTTCCGAGTAACACTTCCGGCATTGTTTGATTGGTTTGAGTGTATTCATAGTTTCATTGCAATCACTGCATTTATACCAGTAATCCTCGGTGGAATAAGTTCCGCCGTGAATGATTATAGCTTTCCCTTCAACGAATGCCCTTGCAATTGTTTTGCGTGCTTTTTCATATAGCCGTGTAAATGTAGGCCTTGAGATATTCATCTTCTCAGCCGCTTCTTCTTGGGTGAGGTTCTCATAATCAGCTAGTCTTATGGCTTCGTATTCCTCAAATAACAACACTACCGAATCAAGTTCACGCATGGGAACGCCAAAAGGTTTATATCCTTCCATAGGAGGAAGCATACCAATTTTTCTGGTTCTGCGTCGGTTTGGCATAAAAACTGTAAACTTAATTATTTATTCATTTTTTCTAATGCTTTTAACCTGCTTTGTAGAAGCTTTCTCTGAATAGAACTCAATTTATCAACAAATAATACCCCCTGAAGGTGATCATATTCATGTTGAAATATTCTTGCGGGAAACCCTTGGAGAACTTCTTCACGCCAGTCAAAGTTTTCATTCCGGTACCGGACTTCAATTTTTTCTGGTCTCAGCAATTCTTCCCATATTCCCGGAATACTCAGACAAGCTTCTTGATAATAATTGCCTTGCTCACTGTAATTCAGAATTTCCGGATTGATATATATTTTATCAATAAGAGACAACCCTTCAATCTTCATAGAAGAAGTATTAATAATAAATACATTTTTAAGAAGTCCAACCTGTGGCCCGGCTAAACCTATAGCCCCCATATGTTTAAGCGTGTAGGTCATTTTTATAGCAATGTCCTGAACGATATTACAACCATCAAGATCAACAGATTTTTCTCTTAATAAAGGCGATCCGTATTTAATTACAGGTAAAACCATTTTGACTTACTTGAATCTGTAATTTCTAATATAAAAATTATAACCATCAAAAACCGTTTTCTTGATTAATCCCTGGGCAATGAGTGAAGTAACTGCACATTGTTCAGCACTGCTTTTTTTTAACAATGCCTGCATTGAGTCTTCACGCAATGGATGAACAGCAGTTATGTTCAGGATATCATCGATAACATTACCTGTTGTACCAGTATCAGTGCCTTCAAAACCAGATAAGAGCTCGGTATGAATTCCTTTGCGGTTATAACAAGCCCAAGCTCCAATGATTGTATCTTCAGACACAGGCTTTATATTTTTTACCGCAGGTGGTCGAGTAGGTATGGAGATATAGGCTGTTTTCGGATGCAATAATGCAATGAAAGATGCCGTTTGTGCATATACTTTGGGATCATCATTGAAATCCGCAACCATCATAGTTTCTGTGTGAAGATCACCTCTGTATTGTGAAGCAAAAGTTTCTATACCGGACAGCATCTTCTCCAAATTGGACGCAGGTACGGGTTTATTGATCTTTTTCCATTTATCTTCTGCAATTGCATCGATCTTCAGTGATATCCAGTCAGCCTTCATTAGTTCTTCCCGCACTTGCGGGTCATATAAAAGCGATGAATTTGTAATAACAGCTATAGGAATTTGCAGCTTTTTTAGCAAATCAATCTCTGTCCCGAGATTAATATCAATTGTGGGTTCTCCATTAGCAACAAAAGTAAGGTAATCCGGAAATTTTGAGGCATCAAGTTTTTTCAGGTGATTCTTTGTATCCTCAAACAGTACCTCAGGTTCATAAAAAGCAACTCTTTTACCGGAAAGGATTCGTGTAAGCCCAATCTGGCAATATACGCAACTATATGAACATGCTTTTGGTGAGGCTATGTTATTTATACCTAAACTTATTCCAAGCCTGCGTGAAGGAACTGGTCCAAATGCAACCATTGGCTTAAGTTGTGCTAATCATTGTTTTTTTCAAGTTCGCTTAATTTTTTCAGTATAGCATCCTGAGAACGTTTAAGTTCATCAGCCTGTGATTTGAGCAAGGCAAGTTCATCTTGTTTGCTTAAAGAAGACATTTGTGAAAAGCCCCGAAATGCATTACGAAACCCTGATCCTATTCCTTGTCTCATGCCTCTTCCAAGTTTCATTCCTCTTCCGTTCTCTCTTTCTTTTCCGTTTCCAAATCCTTTTGTATATCCGGGACTGTCATATCCGGAACATAATCCTAATCGTCTTCCGGTTCGGGGACCTTGTCCCATAGGCCCGGTTTGATTCCCTTGTGGCATAAAATTTTGATTTAAGTTTAATAAAAAATAACACAATAAAGGTAAATAATTAAATGAACAAATGTTCATTTAATTGAAAGTTTTTTAAAATCCTATAAGCAAAAGAATGAAACCCGTTATAAACCCAATAAGTAAATTAATGATTTTCACCTTGAAAAAGTCTTTTTGTGATTCGGCCAGTAAAGGCAACATGCCATGCCCGTCCTGCACAACTGAATTGGCAATTAAAATGCTGAAAGGAATCACGTTTTGTGAAAATAGGGTGACAAAAACAAGGTGGGGGCCTGATTCGGGGATGATTCCTATCAGCACAGCCAAAACAAGAATTAAAAATGGATTGTTTTGCAACAGGTTGCCTAACTCCAAATTCAACTCGACAAAATGCAACACAATGAAAGCCCCCCAGGTCCACAGGAAGATCCTCAATAAATGCTTTTTTAGTATGTGGTTGTAAAAATGCGCTTTAAGAAAATGTTCCGGGACTGTTACAAACACAAACAGCATAAACAGTCCTCCGGAAAGAAAAGTATGCATCTTCCAGTTCCATTTCGCTGGTCCGACAATTCCGGTCAAAAGAGCAGCAAAGAACAGGGAGGTAAACAATATCAGCAAGGCTCTTTCAAAAGAAATATTTTTTAATTGGGCTAGGATCAGGGTTTTGTCGAAACACTTACAATGGTCATGCGGGTGTACGATATACCCGTGAGGGTCAAATAGGGCTTCTTTTTTTCTGCAGAGATGGACGATACCTCCCGCAATCACGGCAATAACAAATAACATTGCATGCAGTAAAATTGCTTTCCCCGGGAAAAGCGCAAACATAACAAATGCCTCATCTCCCGATGTGGCAATCATAACCGTTACTAATGCAGCCAACCCCATCATGCGGTGTGTATATAGCGATACAACCGTGAAAGCCCCCAGACAGCCCGGAGTAATACCCAGAATGGCAGCAATTATAATTTGCATGAAGGAAGATTTACTGAGCTTTTCTGACCACAAATTTTTACTTTGAATGTTTATGTATTCAATTAAAACCATCATGAACAAAACAAAAAAGGTGATCATAACTGTTTCAGAAAAGGTTGTAACAAGCGTCTTTTCTAACATGTTGTTCTTTTTTTATTCAAAAATAAGGCAAAAAATTTTTATATGAACATAAGTTCACATAAATTTGACGGGAAAAAAAATACCCGAATGAATTCTCCATATGTAAATTCAGAAATCTGCACCGGTTGCGAAGTTTGCATTGAAAGTTGGCCTATGGAAACTATAGAGCTGATTCATAATATTGCTGCTATAAAAGAAAGCAAATGCACAATTGTTTAATTTATTTCTCTTTCGAAATCCTGTCAGGAATATATAATATGATGATAACATCATGTATGCCCCTGCAGATGGTAAGATAATAGCTATAATGAGCCTGAATAGCGCGGCTAAATAACTAAACACAGCATAATGCGCCAAATACACAAAGAATCGATAAACAACCTCCGGCATATTTTTTTCAATTGGGCCGAAAGGGTTGAACCATTGACTGTCCTTAATTAAAAAGAATGAAGAGAAGAGATTTTATTAACACCGGAATACTGTCTACAGTGGCAGGTACATTATTTAACCAAGATTTATTGGCTAATAATTCAACTAGTGATAAACTTAAATTTAGTGGAAAAGTAAAAAACATCATTTTCCTGGTGAGCGATGGAATGAGTAATGGAACATTAAATATGGCAGATCTTTTATTACAACGAAAAGAGGGACGGGGAAGCCATTGGGTAAATCTTTATCGCGAAAATAAAGTAAGACGGGCGCTAATGGATACTTCTTCAGCCGATTCAATGGTGACAGATTCTGCTGCCGCCAGTTCTGCATGGGGAGGTGGCGTAAAGGTTAATAATGGCAAATTAAATGTGGGAGCAGACGGCTCCTGTTACAAACCTATACTTCAAAAATTCAAAGAATCAGGGAAGTCTGTCGGTTGTGTTACTACTGTTCCTATCACTCATGCGACTCCTGCAGGTTTTTGCATAAATGCCGGAAATAGGGGTAATCAGGACATTATTGCATCTATGTATTTGCCTTTAAAGTTTGATGTAATGATGGGTGGAGGTTTAGAATTCTTTACCGCTGAAAAAAGAAAGGATAAGAAAGAGCTGTTAAGTGATTATAGGGCGCAGGGTTATCAGGTAGTCTCAACAAAAGAAGAAATGAAAAAGGCCACAGCTGAAAAACCATTATTGGGTGTTTTCTATAACGATGGATTACCTTTTACACTTGATCAAAATAGGGATAATAACCTTATTGAAATAGTGCCATCGTTGGCCGCAATGACTGAAAAAGCCATATCGCTTTTGTCTGACAACCCAAATGGTTTTATGCTACAGATAGAAGGGGGAAAAGTTGATTGGGCTGCCCATTCCAATGATATAGGCGCGTTGCTATACGATCAGATAGCCTTTGATGATGCTATTGAAGTAGCTATAAAATTTGCCGAGAAAAATAATGACACATGGGTTATTATCACTACAGACCATGGAAACTCAAATCCGGGTCTCATAAAAAGCAAAAACGCTGATAGAAAATTTGAGACTATACAAACGTTCAAGCATACAAACGAATGGATACTAAATGGAATTAAAAAATACCATACTCCGGCGCAGATTATAGAACGGATTAATTATGCTCAGGGTATTGTTATTAAAGAAGAAGAAGCCAGGCAAATTCTAAATGACTATTCTACATTTAGTGATGAAGATTTATATAACCCTTATAAGCTCCCTTACCGCAAAATGGCTTTGATACAACAAAATTACACTTCTGTTGGTTGGTCAGGGATGGACCATTCAGCCGATTTTGTTGAGTTGGCAATCTTTGGCCCTGATAACAATTTATTGAAACCATTTTTAAAAAATACAGAATTACACAATTTGATGTTGAAAGCAGCAGGAATATTGTAACATATCATATGAAAGTGATTGTCTATATAAGCTGTCATTAAGTGAAAATATTCCCGGGAAAGGCATAGGAGGCAAAGAATTCCCTGATGTTTTGGCCCGTACCTGTCGCCAAAATAATACACGAAATATACTCACTCCGTAATTTTCAAAAAATCCCCATCGATAATCAGCAATTTCACCCCATTTTCAGAAAATGAACGGTGCGAACTCAGGTTGTCTGTAACAATGTATGTCATTCCTTTTATTAAGGCGTACTTTTCTCCATTCTGAAGTTCACTTACAAATTCGCCATCCAGACAGTGCACAATATGGCCTTTCTGGCACCAATGATCGGCCAGATAGCCTTTGGTGTATTCAACGATTCGTATTCGCAGGCCTTCGAATTGAGCGGTTTGCCAATAAGCGAGGCCTGTATCTCCTATATGTTCGGTTTTGTCAATTTTTGTCCAGTCAATAACCTGGAACGGAATGTTTCTTTTGTTCATATTTTTATATTTATTAGTTATCGCATTTCTACAACTAATCGTATGCGAGCATGATTTCTTTGTTTTCGTTTAGCAAATGAGCAATAAGCTTTTCGCGGTATGCTGTATTCCAAAACGAAAGCTTATTGTGTGTATTTAAGTATTTCATAGGGATAGGGTGGGTTCCCAAAACCACAGGAATTTCGTAATGGGCTTCAATAAACTCCTTAAATTGCCTGATTCGCGGACAAGGAGGGTAGCCAACCACCATCCCTGTGGCAAAATGAATAACATCAACACCGTTTTTTTTCATTTCGGCCGGCACATATTCGATATTACCTCCGGGACATCCGCCGCAATAAGAAAATCCTGCCAATTCAAGTTCTTCATCTTTGGGATAGCTTGCAAATCCCCCTTCACGATTTTTTAACGCCCTAAGGCACTTACCGCCCCCGCAGGTTTGGTATCGGCCACAAATAATAATACCTATTTTAGTCATTTGTCTTTTATTTTGATCGAACAATATTACCAACTATATTTACATCGATACAGATACAAAAAATACATTTTTAACCGATACAGATTGAATGAAAAAGGATGAAGCTCCCCCGCACAAAAGGCATCTCTACTTAACTATCTCTGAAACTATTGAAGAGCAGATTAAAAACGGCATACTAAAACCTGGAGATAAAGTACCGTCGATCCGGTCTGTTTGCTCGGATTACAATGTAAGCATGAGTACTGCACAAATGGCCTATTCCATTCTTATGAGTAAGTCAATGATTGAATCGCGACCGAAATCAGGTTGTTTTGTATCTAACTGGCTTAAAAATAGCCGCGATTTACCACAAACAAGCCATTTGCAATTTAACAATTCGGGCCAAACCGACGATACTTTGGTAGCCCGGGTTTATGGAACAATGAATGCAAAAGGGACTACACGTTTTTCATTAGGGGCTCCTTCGATTGAATTGTTGCCCATTACCCAACTGAACAAATCGATAAATCAGGCAATAAAAGAGCTGAATGGCTGCGGAACGGAATACGAAAATATTGAAGGCAATGAGAAATTGAGAAACAGCCTTGCCCGATGGTCCTATAATATGGGCGCAAAGCTAACTGCAAATGATATTGTTACTACAGCCGGCTGCCTAAACGCAATTGCCTATTGTTTGATGGCCATTACGCAAAGAGGCGATACAATTGCCGTTGATAGCCCTGTTTTCTTTGGATTGTTACAACTATTTCAAAGCTTGGGCTTAAAAGTTATTGAATTGCCTACCCATGCACAAACGGGGATTGAGATGGATGCTTTAAAGAAAATATTAACCACACAAAAAATTAATGTTTGCTTACTTGTAAGCAATTTCAGCAACCCATTAGGGGCTTGCATGCCCGATGAGCATAAAAAAGAGCTTGTTAAACTATTAAGTCATTATCATATTCCGCTTATCGAAGATGATATATATGGCGATTTATTTTTTGGCAGCAGCCGTCCCAAAACATGCAAATCGTTTGATGAAGAAGGTATGGTATTATGGTGCAGTTCGGTAAGCAAAACCATAGCTCCTGGGTACAGGATCGGGTGGGTAGCACCCGGGAAATTCAAAGAAGATATTGTGCGCTTGAAAATGGTACATTCTTTTACTTCAACTACCCTCACCCAGCAGGCCGTTGCTAACTTCCTGGAAACAGGGAAGTACGAAAGTTATTTAAGAAAACTTCGACACACGTTGCACTCCAATAGTTTGTTATATACCCAGGCAATAACCCGCTATTTTCCTGCCGACACAAGGATAAGCCGTCCGCAGGGAGGCCTTTTCTTATGGGTAGAACTGAACAAAAACGTGGATACTACGGAATTATTCGAAAAAGCACTGAAAAATAAAATCAGCTTTGTTCCTGGAAAAATTTTCAGTTTGCAGGATCGTTTTCACAATTGCATGCGATTGGGATTTGGCCTTCCATGGTCGGAACGTTTGGATGAGAAGTTGAAATTACTGAGACACATTATGTAGCCTGTCCTTAGCTTTATCCGAAACAATTCCGTCTTGCGTTAATGGAATACCAATCGTACCAAATTTAGACCCAATAATTAAAGCAGAAAATACCATTATCAGTATCTATTTTATTAAATTTTTAATCCCCAGTTCTCTTAACAGAACTGTGAAAGCGGTCACAAGGAAAATACATCGACAATACCACTGATGCTACAATAAGTTGTTTAAACGAAAGGTGCAAAGGAACAGGCATACCAACGGCAATATCTATGCATAAAAAGCCTATAATCAAATGTCAGCAATTGTTGGCTATGTGGAAGTGTATGTCCAAATGAAGCAATTAGTTGATATCTTTTAAAAAATAAAGCAACCTAAAGGCTAAACGGTATGCCATTGTATAGGTTTTGGTTGATGATCTTCGAAAAATATGTACATAGGTTTTACAATTATGCCGCCATTATTCTGTCTTATAAATTATAATTATTGCAGTTGGGGAAAATTATGTTATTAAATATCTGATCGTAACCTGCATTAACTATTTTTGCAGATACGAAAAATTAATATATACCATGAAAATCGCAGTACCAACACGAGGAAACAATGTGGATGATCATTTCGGACATTGTGAGTCTTACACCATTTTTACAATTGGCAATGGCAATTCCATTGAACATTCAGAGATTCTGCCTTCGCCACAGGGATGCGGCTGTAAAAGCAACATTGCGGCCATACTTCAGCAAAAAGGTGTAAAAATTATGCTTGCAGGCAATATGGGCAATGGTGCATTGAACGTTTTAAACAGTCATGGCATTGAAGTATACCGGGGCGCAGCCGGTGATGTCCGGAAATTGGTCGAAGCCTTTCTGGCCGGAAGTGTAAAGGATTCCGGTGAAGGTTGCAATCACCATCAGGAAGGACATGAATGCAATCATTAAATAATGAATTGTACAGGTAAATGAGTTCAGAAGAGGTGGATTTTATATTTATCATTGGAATCCGTCCGGGTTATGATATATTGCTCAGAAAATCTTAATTTTGGTTTCACAACTTTATGGTAAAAAATAGGTTATAGATTCATAACCCTCTTGAACGTCTGAACATAAATAAACTATTGTGCTTTTTAAGCTGAGACATAGTATTTCAATATTTCTGGTGATTCTGTTGATCGCTCCGGGCTTTATCAAGCTTGAGCATCATCATGATCATTTTGTTTGCAAGGCAAAACATGAAAAACATTTTCATGTGGCGCATGAGAAATGCCAGATCTGTAGCTTTGAGTTTTCCGCTTTTCCCAACCACAAATTCTTTTCAGTTACTCCTCATGCGGGTTTCTTATCATCATTGTACTGCCCGCTTTATCATTCTTTCTTTTCATCTCATTCTGATTATTTGTTTCTTCTACGGGCGCCTCCGGTGGTTTCAAATACAATTTAGTTGATCACGTATTTGTTAAACCATTAGAAATTTACCGTAATGAATAAAATTATCTTCATCATGGGATTGGTATGTTGGTGTACCATTGCCCATGCCCAAAACAGAATTAAAGGACACATTACCGACCAGGACAGTGTTTCATTGCCCGGTGCATCGGTATTCATCAACGAGTTGAATAAGGGAACGATCACTGACAAAAATGGCAACTATGAACTATCCAATTTGCCTAATGGAACCATCAGAGTTCAGTTTTCATTTATCGGATATACATCCGAAATCATCAATGTATCCCTAAACGGCACTGAAAAGATTATCAGTGTTGCCTTGAATGCTACAGCCATGGAAGCCGAGGGAATCGTCGTTACCGGAGGATATCATTCAACCCAGCATGAAAATGCAGTAAAGATAGATGTATTAAAAATGGGCATTCAGGGCAATAAGGTAACCCCGAATTTTGCTGAAATGCTCACGGAAACTCCCGGTGTAGATATGATTTCAAAGGGGGCCGGTGTTTCAAAACCTGTAATCAGGGGTTTGTCAATGAATGATATTCTTGTGCTAAATAATGGCGTCAGGTTTGAGAATTATCAATACTCAAGTCATCATCCGTTGGGAATCGATGAATTCGGTATTGAGGATGTGGAGATTATCAAGGGACCTGCTTCCTTACTTTATGGCTCAGATGCCATGGGGGGTGTAATCAATTTTATCAAGGAAAAGCCTGCAATTCAAAATGGCATTGAAGGGGATTATTCCCTGCAGTTGTTTTCAAATTCGCTGGGAATGGTTAATAATCTCGGAATTAAAGGGGCTTCGGGCAGATTTTTTGGCGGTATCCGCGCAGGTCAGAAATCACATGCCGATTATCTTCAGGGGGGAGGGGATTTCGTCCCCAATTCGAGGTTTAAAGAGTATTCTGTGAAGACAAATGCCGGATTTACCGGTAAAATAGGAACACTTAAAATCTTTTACGATTATAACCAGCAGAACTTAGGGCTCACCGAAGAGGAAGCCATTGATCTCACCCCCGAAAGGGGCAGAAGATGTACTGTGTTTTATCAGCAGTTGAACACACACATGGTATCGACTCAAAACAAAATTTTTCTGGGACGGATGAAGGCTGATGCAAATGTATCCTATCAGAACACGGGACTCATTCATTTCGGTGAAGCCAATGTTTACGAATTGGAAATGAATCTGGGCACCCTCACTTATGAAACAAAGATTTACCTTCCATCTGACATAAAATCAGAGTACATCCTGGGTTTTCAGGGGATTAACCAGGTAAATAAAAACAGAAACAACCGTGAAACCATCCTGCTTCCTGATGCTACAGTTCAGAACTATTCAGCCTTTGCACTTCTGCAGCATACTTTCTTTGAGAAGCTGAAACTGCAAACCGGAATACGATATGATCACAAAACCATGGATACGAAAGCTGTGGGAATTGAGGGTGAAGCTCCGTATCGCAATGCTTTAAGCAAAAGCTACGGCAGTTTCAGCGGTTCACTGGGCGCCACCATCAATATTACATCAGACTTGCTGATACGTGGAAACATTGCATCGGCATACCGCACTCCCAATCTGGCTGAATTAACCGCAAACGGACAGCATGAAACAATTTACGAAATGGGGGACCATACCCTGAAACCTGAAAATTCATATGAGGCTGATCTGAGTATGCATCTGCACAGGGAACAATTTACCATTGACCTGGCAGGGTTCAGAAATGCGATCAACAGATATATTTATATATCTACTACCGGAGAGACAACTCCTGACGATATTCCGATATACCAATATATGCAGCAAGATGCCGTGCTGTATGGAGGTGAAGCCGGAATTCATCTTCATCCGAAGGTTTTGGAATGGCTGCACCTTCAAACCACTTTTTCCGCCGTAGTAGGAAAGCAGAAAAACGGGAATTATCTGCCCTTTATTCCGGCTCACAAGCTCAATATAGAGGTTCAGGCCAATAAGGAAAAGCTTTCGTTTTTGTATAATGCATTTGTCAATGTGAAATCATATACGGCATTGAATCAGCATAATCCGGCTCCGGACGAGACTTCAACAGGCGGATATACGCTGATTGATTTGAGTATCGGCGCTCATTCGAAAGCCGGCAACGGATCTGTTGCTTTTACCATCAGTGTAACCAATATTTTTGATGTAAAGTATATCGATCACCTGTCAATCTTGAAGGAAGTTGGATTGTATAATCCCGGCCGTAATTTCATCGTGTCTTTTCACGTTCCATTTGGATCGGGAGTTCTAAAACAATAGACATCAATGGATCCTTTTGGTATGAGTTGGATTTATCTGATGATTGGTAACATATAACCAAAGGAGATTGAATAAAAGGATGTAACCGGGTATGAAATATTGACATCACGGGTATTCGGCAGGTTTATCGAATAACTGAATTCAAAGTCAAAATTACCGACAGATATTCCTGCCGGAATATAGATCTGTGTGTTTAAGAGACCGAATAGATCATCATAATCAGTTGAGTCATCAGGATTCTGACTAGATGTTTTGGTAGTACTCACAGTTTCTTTAGAGCATAAGACTGAAATTTCGGGAGCAGCATATATTTTATTGTATTTGCTGAATTTGTAAATGTTAATTCGGGAGTAAATGGCTGCGGATAAATTTATCTTACTTTCTTCTCCAAACAATATGTTGGTGCCAATCTTTCCTCCAATCCATTTTTTTCGAAAAGACATCCCAAGGTTGATGTTGTTTTTGTAGGAATAGCTGTCTGAATCTGATTGATTATAAAAATATCTGCTATATGAAGTACGAAATGTAAAGCGTTTCTTCTTATCGAGTATTTTGCTGTAACCTGCCGAAATCACTGTGTTGGTATAAGAAGGTTCTATTTCGTCATACCAGCATCCGAATGCCCCGACAAATATTCCGGATGCATGATAATAGAACAAATTTCCGGAAAGATTGCTCATGTCGTTACCAATTTCTCTGCCTGCATAATATGAATTGCTGTTGTAATTCAACCCGGCATAGAAAAAGTCGAATTTTACAGGTTTCTCCGGCATTTCCAAAGGATCGCTATCATTGTAAATGAGATCGTTCAGTAAGGAGTCAATCCGGTCGGTTTGCCCAAATGCTGAAATACCCGACATCAGAATAATAATAATGAGTAGTGCTTTCATATATGCCTCCGGCTCAAAGGTTTGAAATTGTAGCGGATGAAGAAAGTCCGGGCGTGCCTGCACGCCCGGACTTCAAGTGTTGGACCCTAAAGTTATTTTCCATGTTGATTACCGGTGCCACCTGCATCAGGGTTATTTTCACGCACCTGTTCCATTTGTCCTTCCTGAGCCTTATTTCCGGTGTTTTCCCGGGTTTGCTCACGAACCTGTTCTTTCTGCTGCTCCTTCATTTGCTCTTTATTAGCTGCCCCTTCAGCTTTTCCATTTTGCAATTTGATCTGGTTTTGTTCCTTTAACATCAGACGTTGTTCAGCTGAAAGCGATTCTGTGAATGCCTGCTTTCTCTGTTCTTTGGTCATGGTTTGGTTTTGAAGGATATTCATTTGTTCAGATGTCAGAGAAGCTTTAAATTTTTCCCTGTTCTGCTGTTCAACCATATTCTGAATCATGGCTTTTTCCTCGTTTTCACCGGCGGCCTTGTTTGCTGTCTGTGTTTTCACAGCATTTTTGTTTTGTTCTTTTACTGCAGCTTTTTCCTCAGTACCGGTTTGTGTTTTGGTTTGTACCTGGTCTTTTTCTTTTACCTGGGTTTGATTCTGTTTTTTAACCTTTGAAACAGAGTCCTGAGCATAGGATATTCCGGATGTCAGAAAAAGTCCAATTGCCATACTGAGCATTAATGCTAATGTTTTCATGGTAGTAAAATTTAGTTTAACAATTTAAGAGCTGTTTCATTTTGCTTCTTTAACATTAAACCGAATGGAATTTAATTTACCCTACTTTTTATTTTAAGAAATAATACTTTTTCGTTTATCGTCCTGACTTGTTCCCTTTTTCATCCGAATTCTCAGTTTTCGGGTTATCAATATTATCAGGTTTGCCTGTTTTTTGTTGTTCAGTTTTTCCCTTTTCTGTTCGAATTTGCTCCTGCAATTGATTTCTTTGCTGTTCCCTTAATGTTTCACTTCCGGATTCCTTGTCTGAGTTTCTCACTCTTTCCTGATTTTGTTCATCCAGTAACTTTTTTTGCTCTGCTGAGAGTGAATTCATAAAAGCTTTTTTCTTTTCTTCTCTGGTTAAATTCTGATCTTCCAGAATGCTGATCTGTTCTTTGGTAAGTGAATTTCGCAACCTGTTTGCCGGGGTTTCACTATTCGTAACTGAGGTTTTCTGCTCCTGTTCCTGGGTATCCTCATTTGTGGTGACCGGAATTGACGTGGAGGGTTGAGTACTTTCTTGCTGCAATTCCGCAGGGTTCTTCCGGGCAGGCACATTTTCCTGTTCCGGTTTTAATGATTCTGAAGTCTCCTTTTGTCCCGCATTCTCCCGATTATTTGCTTCAACAGCATCTTTATTTCCATATTTGAAATCCCTGGAATTTTCATCCGGTCTGGAAAGAATAACATCCAGTTCTGATTCTATTGTTGCTGATTTTGATTGGCTTTGCATAACGGGCTGTTCATTTTTATTATGCAGAATGATAAAATAACCCTTTGCTTCAAGGATCGCTTTCTGTCCCCCGTAAATTACGGCTTCATTTCCTCTGGAATATTCCATTACTTTTACCTTACCTGAAAAACAGGTAACTTCATAACTATTCTGGCGGGTATGCACTTTAAACCTGGTTCCCAGTACGCTTGTGGTTCCTTTTACAGATATTACTGAAAACCGGCCTCCTTTATTAACAGAAAATATTCCTTCACCTTCAAGGAATACCTTCCGGGAAATCATCCAAAGGCCAGGTTTATATGACAGGGAGGAATGTTCGGAAAGGATTACCGAAGAATGATCAGGCAAGGTTATTTTTCCAGAAGTGTACGAAGTGTCAATTGTTTTTTTGTAGAAATACATCGCAGATGAAATACCAACAAGTAGTAACAAACTTGCAGCAGCGGCATAGCGGATAAACTTCATCCGGACGGTCTGATCTCTTTTAGCGATGGGGATGGTCTTTTCTGCTTTTTCCCATAATTCCGGCCAGATCTCTTCCCTGGTTTTTGGCCAGGAAATGACTGTACCGGAGATTATTTTCTCAGTTTCCGGAGTCAGTCTGGGCTGCGATTTATATTTTTCTTTTGGTGCCATTACTGCAGTACTTTTTTCAAATAGGTTAACGTTGCTGTCATCCTTTTTTCTACAGCTTTTACGCTGATTTTAAGGCGTTCAGCAATTTCTTGATACTTCAGACCTTCCATTCTTGACATTAAAAAAACCGTACGCTGTTTTTCGCTGAGCGAAGACAAAGCCTTTTTGTAATTTTCAAACAGTTCCTTGTCTTTCAGTTCATCTTCAGGTGAACTGCTCACTTCATTGTTTTTCAATGAACCCAGGTAGCTCATTTCCAGTTTTGCCCTCCGGTGTCTGGTAATGAACATATCACCCGCCATTTTATACAAGAGCCGTATAGCTGTTTTCGGATCAACATCCATTTGCTTTTCCCAGATCCGTAAAAAAACATCCTGAGCAATATCTGATGCCTCATCTACGCCAGCGCCCCTGTAGTAAAGATAACTGCGCACAGTGTCAAAACAGGTATCAAACAAATACTTAAATTCTTCTTTTGTCAATGTCTGATCAGATATTGAAATTCAATAAATTTAAACAATTATTATCCGAGCGAAATGCAATTTACCCTACAATTATTGTGAAAAAATTCTACGAAAAAAGACGCATTTTTTTGCGTCCTTAAATGCTTTAAATGGGTACGATCCATCCTGCTGCGGATTCGTTAATTCAACAACCGGTTATTCTACCTACAGGGGACGGTCCGTGCAGCTTGCATTTAAGCTTGAATATCTTGGTAGAAGCAGACATCCAGAAAGGTGTTGTAAAATTTGGTTTATTGGATGATGGACAATGAAAACTGATCAGAAGGAATCCGATTCAATACTGGTTAAGCTGGAACAGAAACGAAATTTTTGAAATCAGGGACGTAAAGATTTAAATTAAGCGAATTCCTTTGTTTTTTCTTTCGTGTCATTTTAACGGAGAAGACCAAGAGTCCCATGAATTGAATCTTATTATTATTACTTTTTCACCCAATTCCGACCCGATTTATTCTCTGGATTTTAGCCATGCAATAACTGTATCAGAAAATGTTTTCACCATATCGGAATCCGGGTTTGGGCATACTAATTTTTAATGACAAACATTTTTATTGCTAAGCTGCCTTAATTATTGATGCTGCAGGGTGCTGATTTTTTATTACGGTTTGATTTATTTTGGAAGCCGCAGAAAATCCGGTCACCAATTCATCTATAATTTCAGACACGTGCTGAATTTTTTCTATCCTGTATGCATTCGCTCCTGCAAAGGCAAATCCCTCCGATAAATTCCCATCAGCAGCATTAAATAATGCATTGGCAATGCAATAAGGAGCTTTTCTAAAATCACACGAACTTAAACAGTGCCATGCACATTTAAAGGGATGCATATTGCCAAGTCTCACCTGTTCGATAAAATGATTGTTAACTGCTCTTCCGGGAAGTCCGACCGGACTGTTTATAATAGTGATGTCTTCCTTGCGACAATTAATATAGCTTGTCTTAAAATCCATTGAGGCATCACATTCATGTGTGGCTACAAACCGGGTTCCTAACTTAACACCTTTTGCACCGGCTTTCATAATGTCATAAATATCTTCACCAGTATAGATTCCACCGGCTGCAATCACCGGTACTTCCTTGTTAAAATTTAGTTCAAAAGGTAACAACTCATGCACGGTTTCACGGATCAGCGTCGACAAAGGCATCAATTCACCGGTTAATTCCTCTTTTTTAAAGCCCAGGTGTCCTCCGGCCATGGGGCCTTCAACTACAACGGCGTCAGGGATCAAATTATATTTGTTTGACCAATATTGAAAGATCAGTTTTGCTGCTTTTGCCGAGGATACCTTTACTAAAAGCTTTGTATGACCATTTTCAACACCGGAATCCCTTATCATTCCGGGTATTTTTAAAGGTAAACCTGCACCTAGTATAATGAGATCAATTCTTTCTTCAAAAGCAGTCTTTATAAGATCTTCATGATCTGTGAGTGCCATCATGATGTTAACTCCAATAACTCCGTTAGTTTCACCACGGGCTTTTCTTATTTCATTACGTAATGCCCTTTTATTGGCTTCACGGAAATTCTGACGATAATCTGGTTCACGGATGCCGATGCAAGCCGCTGATATAATACCTATACCTCCCTGGTTCGCAACTGCAGAAGCCAATCGGGATAAAGAGATTGCTACACCCATACCACCCTGAATAATAGGAAGTTTTGCCCTGATGTTACCAATGACCAATTCGTTCATAATAATAATTTATGCCGCAAATGTATGTAGCCATATCGTGCCCTTTCAATTTTAGGGTTGACTGAAAGAAAATAGGTAACAAATGCTTATTTAGGGGTGAAATCGCAATTTTAGGGACGAAATGCCCGGGTCAGATAAGTTCTTTCAATTTGTTGACAAGGTTTTTTGAAACCGGAACAGGAAAGTTTACTTCCTCAAAAAATAATCTGTAACCCTGGGAATTTCCTTCGATCTTGTCAATATAATTAATATTTACAATGAATGACCGATGGCATTTGAAAATGAACTTGTGCTCTTTCAGGGATTCTTCTGCATAAAGCATACTGCAACGTACCATCTGGCTCTTTATCAATCCGTTTTCTTTCCAAAAAACTTCGATGTAATTGTTGGCTGACCTGATAACCAGCAAAGCGCTGACTTTTATAGCCAGGCTGTCTTTCTGGTAATCAGAATTAAAATAAACCATACGCTCCTGAACTGATTTATTTTCCTTAAGTTTTCTGCTTAACTCGTCAGCAAGTTTGACATGCGACCTGAGCATTTTATTATGATTTACTACAATAAGAACGGAAATAGGAATTATTGCTGTCAGAACAAGTTTGATAACCAGACTGAATCCGACCTGGATAGCTCCCAAATAGGTGTTTAGCAGAAAATAACCAGCCAGTGTGGTAAACAAAATCCATACATTCCAGAAGATTTCCTTTTTGATATTCCAGTTGGATGAGGTAAACTTTTTCGGGAAAAGACTAGGCAATACGAGCATATTAAAACTGAGCGAAAGAAAGGTGACAATGCCAATACCTGCCATCATATAATATTTTTCCTTTTCAGATAAAGCATTGATATCAAAAGGCTGAAAAAGAAATAAAAATACACATACCCCAATGCTGGTGAAAAAAATGATTTTGACATTGTGCTTTAGATCGTCACTGAAAGGATATGGTTTATTAAATATATTCCACATGAAGTTTAAAGGCGACTGAATGAGTCTGTTTAAATAATAGAAATAAAACAGAAAAACCTCTCTGGGTTTTATTCTGAGAAGTCTCTGCAAAAATAACTTAATTTTTAAGCTTTTGAAGTAGGTTTAAAATATGATTATCCTTTATTTCAAATATAATCACATTACTGGTTATGTATTTCTCAATCAAAATGGCATAGATGAGCATTACACAAAATATAGATGAGCATTACACAAAATGGTGCATCGGACGATTAGATCGATGAGCGACTTTTACATTCGGGTAATTCATATGATCAACACCTGCCTTTGCTGCATGGGCTGTTTACCAGAAAGAATCCCAATAAGCCCCCCCAGATAATACTTGCATAGGGATTACTTGTTATGGCACAGGACCCGGATTTGCAGCCCACAAAATAGTAGTAAGCAAAGCCCGCTGCGCTCCCAATAAACACTGCAATAAAGGGCCGCCAGAAATCCCACGACATGAAAAATGCTTTTGTCGTATTCACGGATTCTTTTCTGATTTCAGTGGTTTCTTTCATATTACAAACTTTGTATTACATGTTTTAACTTTTCAGTTATCTCAAGCGCAATGGGCTCCAGGGCTTTGTTCTCAACGGCCATCATAGAAGCAACCGGATTTACGGCAGCTATTTCTGTGACCCCGTTTTCCTTTTCAATGACCACCACATTGCATGGCAACATCACACCGATTTTTTCTTCTTCAAGAAGTGTTTTGTAGGCATATGGTGGATTGCAGGCTCCCAATATGGTGTATTTTTTATAGTCGACACCCAGTTTCTCCTTGATTCTTGCTTGCATATCAATGGTTGACACAATGCCAAACCCTTCGGCCTTCAATGCTTCGGTAACTGCATGAATGGATTCTGAAAAGCCCTTGCTGATTATTTTGCTATAGTAGTACTCCATTTTTATGTTTTTTAGGTTCAGTATGATACGCTTTTTATTTGTTTAATCAGGAATTCCCTGGATTTCACACCCACAAAGCGGTTTACCTCCACTCCGTTTTTAAGAAGCACCATGGTTGGTATTCCCCTGATTTTAAATTTATCGGACAGAGACTGGTATTCTTCTACATTCACTTTGCCTACATGGTAATTCTCCTTCAGCTCACCGGCGATTTCATTTAACACCGGTGCCATTAGGCGACATGGCCCGCACCAGGCTGCCCAAAAATCAACCAGCACAATTTTACCCCTGGTCTGATGCTGAAAATTCTTGTCCGTAAGGGAGATGATCTTTTCATGATCATTTGCCAGTGGAATATTTTTCATCTTTGCTTTGGCCCTTAGGGTCAAAACAACAAAAATGATAATAGCCACGCCGGTTATAATAAGAGCAGTTTGCATGTCAGACAGTAATTAATTGATTTTGTTTTATTTTCAATGTGTTTATATATTCAGAAACTGATAAAGCAGCAATGGTTCCGTCACTCACAGCTGTTGTAATTTGCCTATAGCGTTTGGCAATGCTGTCACCGGCAGCATAAACACCTTTAATACCAGTCGACATATCGGGTTTAACGGGTATCTCACCTGCAGGGTTGAGATCAAGTTTCCCTTTTAGGAATTCTGTGTTGGGCAGGTAGCCTATAAAAATGAAAACCCCGTCTGTTCTGAAATTCAAGATCCTGCCACTCCGCATGTTTTTGATATCCACCGATTCTATGCTTGCAGTACCTTGAAAACCCGTTATCACCGATTCCATCTTGAATTGTATTTTGTTATTCTGCCGGGCTTCTTCAATGGCATATTCAAATGCCTGAAAATGGTCGAATTGATGTACAATGGTGACTTTCTTTGCGTATTTCGTGAGTGATACCGCTTCTTCCAGAGCAGAATTTCCACCTCCAACCACCACAATTTCTTTGTCCGTAAAAAAGTCGCCGTCACAGGTAGCACAATAGGAAATGCCCATCCCTTTAAAACGATCTTCGCCGGGAATACCTAAGGTACGGGGTCTGCCACCGGGGCTTAAAATGACCGAATGGCTTGTGTAGACTTTCCCGTCAGACAGGAAAATTTTTTTGGTTTTTCCTTCCAACATCATCTCCCGGATGGAAACATTAGTCAGGAATTCGCAGCCAAAGCTGGCAGCCTGCTTTTTCATGATGGCGGCCAACTGATAGCCACTGATGCTTTCAACACCTGGATAATTGGCCACTTCGTGCGTGAGAACCAATTGCCCTCCAGCCATTCCGTCGCTTACAATCAGTGTTTTAAGCCGTGCCCGTGACAGATATATGCCGGCTGCCAAACCAGCCGGCCCGGCACCAACGACAATTGCGTCGTAATGATGTTCAGATTCCATGATTTCAGGCATGAACGGTTACAGAAAGCTCTTTGTCCAATATGGATTTCACCTGGTCATAAGTTTGAATGCTTGATGTGGCTTTTACCACTTTCCCGTTTTTATAATAAATGGTGAAAGGTATCCCCATGAAGCCCCTGACTTCGGGAAGATTACGAATTACATGCGACTCAGGATTATCAAATTCCATATCATAAAATTTCACATGGCTGTATTCCTTTTCAAGATCTTCAGCAATCCCGTAAACCGGAATACACATAGGGCCCATTCGGCCACAGATGACCATTACGTTTTCGTTTTCACTGATTGCCTTCTGATGATCAGCGGCAGTTTCCAGATGTTTTAGATTTGTATATAACATAATATAGTTTTTAAAATTTTCAATGGCTCTTAAATACACAACAAAATTACTTCCATAATTCCAGCATGCCAAGATATTCCTGTCCGGTGGCAACAACCCGGAAATTGAATGAGGACAATTTTTAAATTGATTTCAATTAACTTTAACGCTGTATAATATCTGTTCATGAAAACAATTCTTGAAACCGACGGTGATTTTATTTGTGATATACAGGCTCCCTGTTTTCAGATGCTGAGTCAGGATGAGGTGGAACTGGTGCGTTCTGGAAAAACCCAGGTGTGTTTTCGCAAGGGGGATCATCTTTCCAAACAGGGGGCTTTTGCCTCTTATATTCTATTTGTTTTAACCGGCCTGGCCAAACAATATCTCGAAGGCGAGTCCGGTGGAAACTATAATCTGCGAATTATTCAGCCGGGTGAATTTATTGGACTGTCATCTGTTTTTACAACCAATACCTTTAATTATTCCTCAGTGGCACTGACCGACTGCCAGGTATTTCTGGTTGAAAAGGAGACCATTGCCAAAGTGGTACGACAAAACGGGTTGTTTGCTTTCAATATCATTAAGAGATATTGTGAACAGAATGCCGGCTTGTTTACCACTATTCAAAATCTGAACTATAAGCAAATGAACGGCCGTTTGGCTGATACCCTTCTTTATCTGAATGATATTAAGAAACACAATCCTGAGATCTTTCAGTTGTTAAGCAGAAAGGATATTGCAGATTTTTCAGGGATTTCAATGGAAAGTGCCGTTAAGCTGCTGAAGAATTTTGAGAAAGACGGTCTGCTGAAATTAAACGAAAAAGACATTGAGGTCATGCAAGTCAATACCCTTAATGAAATTAGCAGGAGAGGTTGAATGCTTCTCGATTGATGACCATAAGGCAATAAGTTTTTGTCCTGCAAATCTGAAATAATTACCTTTAGTGCTTTAATATTTTGCTATGTCCTCATATTCAAATACCGTCATTGAGCAGATTTGCTGTCACCATATCGGAAACAAAGGCAATCAGGAAGCATTGCAGTTGTCGGAATCTTTTCTGGATGTTTCCGACACCGTGGTTTATGATTTGCTGATGAAGTACTTTCTTTCACCGTTTTCAAAGCCTGAATTTTATGCATTTACCTCCGATGATGGTGCATTTCTGGAGAATCCCATATACCAGATGGCAGCGGAGATTTTCGATGATCCGGACACCTTTCAGCAAAATACCGGAAACCTTGCCAAATTGTTGTACGATTTTTCAGTTCATCCACAGATCCCGGCAGGTGATTTATTTGTAGTCTATTTTTCAGGTATCGGAGTGGATGATGATTATTATGATGGAATTGGTTTATTCAAAGTAGAAAATAAGCAGACTTTTCTGAGGATGAACCATGACGCATCAGGCATTAGTGTCATGCATGACGAAGGTTTCAACCCGGAAAAGCCCGAAAAAGGATGTCTGATTCTGAATCATTCCCGGGAGAAGGGATTCAGGGTTTGTGTCGTCGAAAAAACCGACAAGACGGCAGGTGAAGTCCCCTACTGGAAAGACAATTTTCTAAAGTTGGTGCCTTTTAAGGATGAATACAACAATACCAAAGAATTCATGTCGAT
This sequence comes from uncultured Bacteroidales bacterium, assembly GCA_964615995.1. Taxonomy (GTDB): domain Bacteria; phylum Bacteroidota; class Bacteroidia; order Bacteroidales; family UBA10428; genus UBA5072. The sequence continues at coordinate 100,062 of CAZTSR010000009.1, read as the reverse complement.
TGCACGGGATTTTGTAACCACAAAAATCACCGAGGATTTCAAAATAGATAAAACGGGACAGATGGATTTACTGAACCGTTCCATGGAGTATTTCAAAAGTAAGGACAATTTCAGTCGTGATTCATTTGTAAACGATGTATTTCAGCAGCCTGAAGTCATTGAATCCTTTGCCAATTTTGAATCGGTTTATAAACAGGAGAAGAACATTGAACTGCCCAATGAGTTTGAAATCTCCGACCAGGCCGTGAAAAAACAGGCACGTATTTTTAAAAGCGTCCTGAAGCTCGACCGGAACTTCCATATATACATCCACGGAAACCATAGTCTAATTGAAAAAGGGGCAGAAGAGGACGGAAGAAAATATTATAAAATTTACTTCAACGAGGAACATTAATTCCACTTCATTTCGCTTTCAATTTCAGATTTAAAGAATTATTATTTATGAGTATCAGGAAAGATGTATAAAAGATTTAAGGTTGAGGACTATGTGGTTGTGGGTGTTGATTTTAACACGAAGAGCAAGAAGGTAAAACGTCACCAAGAACACAAAGGGGAAATACCTGCGGTATTTCCTTTAAACGCCTGAGCTTAACGAAGGCGGCCTTTGCGTTCTTAATTCTTCGGGTCCTTAGTGAATCCTTGGAGTCCTTTGTGTTAAAAAATCAGGTATGCTGCAAGCATACATTTTCAAATAAAGAAGTCATTATTAATCATTGCCGATACTCATATAATTATTTTATATTTGTGTTACTAAAATTAAAATAGTGACACTAAATTTGTCATTGTCTATTCCTTCAATATAGAAACAGAATGAGAATCTTTTTCCTGATTGCAGTATGGGCTGCATTTGTCCAGACTGCTTACAATCAGCCGTTACCGGTAAAAACGTCACACAGTATTGTCATTGATACGGATTGCGCTATTGACGATCTCAGGGCCATCAGTATGCTGGTTTCGCGACCGGAGATTACAGTAAAAGCCATTCTCACATCAGATGGTTCCTTGCAACCCCGTGCTGGTTATAACAAGGTATTGGCGTTGCTCCATACGTTTTCATCAGAAAGGATTCCTGTTGGATGTGGAGAAAACATTAAGGGGATTGTGCCTATGTGGCGATCTTTTGCTGCATCGGTGAAGTGGGGCATAGATGAAGGCGATATCGAGCCGGTACGGGATGCCGTTTCCCTGCTGAAAGAAACCCTTCAAGAGAGTCCCGGGAAAACAGCCCTTGTTTGCCTGGGCCCGCTTACCAATATTGCCCGGCTTATCGAAAAAAATCCTTCTGCTGTATCAGAAATGGACCGGATCATATGGTACAACGAGTCGGTACAACCCCCGCTTGGATTTAATTATGAATATGACAAAGAGGCTGCCGACAGGATTTTTAGGTCAGGGATCCGCCTGGATGTGATTTCAAACCTGGCAAAGGAAGGATGTATATTGGATGATCCTTTCATAGAATTAATGAGAAAAGCAGAGACGCCGTTGTCCAGCTATCTGAGCTATGTTCACAACCAGCCATCGGTGCAGGAGAAGTTGAAGCAAAAACATCTGAAGCTTTGTGACGATCTCATTGCGGTTTATCTTACCAATCCCGAACTTTTTGATATCACCCGAACCAGAGATCATTCCGGAGTTCGTTTTAACCAGGATTATGACATAGAGCTGGTTCAGGAAGTCGTGTTTGACATGATACAGGGAACTTATGTTTCTGAAAGAAATATTGTTTTTAATGAATTTCCCCGGGAACGATCGTTTTATGCCTATGATGTCCGGCAAATCATGGATTCAGCCATTTCCAGGCATGGAATTGAAGAATGGAAAGCCAATGTAATGACCGATGAATTTCACGGTCATTTGGGCGTTTTTTCAATTGTAGGTGCAAAAATGGGAATTAAGGCACGCGAATTTTTTGGTGTGGGAACCGATATGCTTGAGGTTACCACTTTTGCGGGTTCAAGGCCCCCGTACAGTTGTCTGAATGATGGCATTCAGGCTAGTACCGGCGCTACACTGGGAATGGGAACCATTCATCTTTCAGAGGATACCCTGATTCGTCCATCAGCAATTTTCACCTGCAGGGGACGTTCGGTGCAAATCACACTTAAGCCCGAATATCTTGAAATTGTGGATGCCGACATTCAGGAAGGCATTTTGAAATTTGGACTGTTGGATGATGGTTACTGGAAACTGATCCGCAGGAATGCGATCCAATATTGGCTCAATTGGGACAGAAATGAAATCTTTGAAATAAAGGAATTAAAGAAATGAGTACAGATATTACTATTCTTCTGGTCACTGCTGCCACCATTGGCTTTTTCCATACGCTTACAGGACCTGATCATTATTTGCCCTTTATTGTTATGGGCAGGGCCCGCAATTGGAGCATGCCCAAAACACTCTGGATAACTTCACTGTGCGGACTGGGTCATGTGGGCAGTTCTATCCTGATCGGTGCCATTGGAATCGCATTTGGATTAGGTGTAAAGCGCCTTGAGGCATTTGAATCGTTCCGTGGCAACCTGGCAGCCTGGGCTTTTATAGCATTTGGACTGGGCTATTTTATATGGGGCATGTGGAAGGCTCTGAAAGGGAAACCGCATAAACATATTCATGTACACCCTGATGGATCTGCCCATCTCCATGATCACAATCATGGTGAAAAACCCGGCCACAACCACAATCACAACCAAACTAAGCCGGTAAATATTACGCCCTGGATACTGTTTACCATTTTTGTTTTGGGCCCCTGTGAGCCATTAATTCCCCTGCTCATGTACCCTGCAGCTAAAACGCATATCGGAGCTGTGGTTTTGGTGGCATCGGTTTTTTCAGTAATCACCATCGCAACCATGCTTGTTGTTGTGGCACTCACCATGAAGGGGATCCATTTTATCCCTATGAAGTTTTTTGAAAAATACATGCACCCCATCGCCGGAGCCATTATTTTTCTTAGCGGATGCGGGATTGTGTTTTTGGGATTGTAATCCTACATAGATTCTGGGTTCTGGATGCCAGATGGGTATTAAATGAACATGGTGTTGACAATCCCAAAAACCAGTAGAAATCAATTGAATTCTAAGGGTTTGGTTAAGTGACAGTTTTACAGCAGTTGGTTTTACCAGATTATTTCTATGGATCGGCCTTTTTCTATGGAGATCTGCTTTTGTTTTTTTCCGGAAATCAAGGTTGTACTGCCTCCGGTCCTGGAAAAAACAGTAACTTTTTTCAATACACCGTTTTCCCACACCATGGATACTTTAAAGCCTCCCCAGGTACAGATACCATTAATGGATCCGTTTTTCCAGGCATCGGGCAAAGCCGGCAATAACCTGATTTCGTTTTCAGAGGATTGCATAAGCATTTCAACAACAGCCGCAGCTCCTCCGAAATTCCCGTCAATTTGAAAAGACGGATGTGCATAGAATAAATTGGGGTAAGTACCTCCGCCTCCTGCATAATTGATGCACAAGCAATATCCTTTGTTTTATGATCACATAAGTTACTCATAAACAGACGAAGATTTAATATTGGAACTGACTTTTATCCATTCAATAATTATGGAATTTCAATTTTGTATTTACAGCTCTGATCGCCTTTTCTTACGGAGGATACTACTTTGGCCGCGACAGGAACGCCTGTTACGGTTGAAAACATTTTCTCAGCAAATCCTTCGGAACAATAGCAAATGGCAGAAGTATTCAATCCTTTTTTGTGTTCCAAAATTGGACAAACGCAGTAATTTTTATTTTCGTCCGCAATCAGAACTTTTGCTGTTTTGTCATATTCAATTCGCCATCCCCAAGCGCTTTCAATGTATTTAATAAATTTCTCCAAATCACCGATATAATCCTTCAATAAAGCATCCATGTTCAGATTATTATAATGTACCACCGATGATTTTTTGACAATTTTTCTTAATACATCCTCATCTATATCCTGATCCAGATTTGAGAGCAGATTTGATAGCCAGTCCTGTTGAAGTTGTTTATTCTGATCCTGATCCTGCTTGTTAATCGATAAACCGGATATATTGCCAAATCCGCAAAAACAAACACCTGCAAAGCAGGCCTTTTTAAAAAATCCTTTTCGATCCATATTTTTTTTGTTAAGAAATCCACCAAAGCAATCCATTCATAATGCCTTATTCCATTGCAGGAACAAAGGCATAAAGCTTATAGTGTTTTTACATCATAAAGATAAGTGAAATTATTTCCTTAAGTCCCTTATAACACTTTCACTGTTTTATAGTGAGCAGCCCGGCGGTAATACATCGTATTTTCATCAGCTATATACTCTTTTTGATTATTTCACTGCCTACTGTTGGCTATGAAATGGAAGCACCAATTCTTTTTCCCACGGTAGATAATAAAATAATCAGAGTGATTCAAAAATAACTTTTTTTGGAGCCTTTAGTGGGGGAGAAGATATGTGAGGGTTGAACTGGCGGATGATGGTCCGCCAGTTCCCTGCACTAGAATTATTTTACTCCTTTACTATTTTAAGTATTTGTTTTTTACCCGTATTATTTATTATGGCCAGCAGATAAATCCCCGGAGAAAGATGATCCAGACTTATACTTTTTTCGCCTTTGTAATCAGTATTGAAAATGATCTGGCCTGACAGATCAGTAATCATAATTTGGGATATATTACTGCTTAAGTTGTCGAAACAGATGATATTGGTAAAGGGATTGGGATAAACAGATACTTTGCCTTCTGAAATATCCTCAAGGTCGGTTGCATCATCATTATCGGTAATAATGTATGTGTACTCAGTGTTTGTCCCCAATGTTGCATTTACCGGATTCGATAAGGTAATAATGACGGATTCATCGCTTTCATCCAATACATCATCTACAATGCTGGCAATGGTTATACTACTGGTGGTATTGCCGGCAGTTATTGTTAACGTTCCATTAGCAAGGGCGTAATCGGTACCGCTACCGGCAGCTGTTCCTGTTACGGCATAATCAACTGTAACATCCGAAGCGCTTGCTGCCGAAAGTTCTACCTGCAAACTGGCACTGCTGACAGATTCCAAACCGCTTGAGGCAGTATTGCTAAAGGCTATGTTGGGTAGCGGAATGGCATCGGTTTCAAAACTCACTTCATTGCCGTAGGTCGTACCAGCTTCATTGGTTGCAAAAGCTCTTACATAATAGGTGGTATTTGCGCTTAAGGAAGTCATGGATGCAGTATAAGCTCCTGTTGCAGAGGCTGCTCCATTATCTGCTTTACTATCTGATATAGTAGGAGTTCCTGTCGTATTCCAGCAAACACCGTAAGCATTTGGAAGCGGATCTCCCAGACTGGTTATGGTTCCATTTCCTGTGGCTGTAGTTATGGCAATGGATGAAACAGCTTGTGTGGTTACTGTTGGAGCCTCGTTTAAGTTATTAATGGTAATGGAAAAAACTTCTTCGTAAAACAGACTTCCCTGGTCGGTGGTGCGAACCCTGATTGAATAACTGTTTTTGGTTTCAAAATCGGGACTGTTTGTGATTCTTAAATTTTCACCATTGATGTCAAACGATGCATTGTCGGCATCACCTGTACCAGCAACCAAAGTGTAGGTAAAGGTGTTTTCGGCATCGGGGTCCGAAGAAGTCAAATCACCGATCGTTGTATTAGAAGCAACATTTTCGTTGACAGCACTTGTTGACAAAGAAATATCTGTTGGAGCTTCATTTACATTACTAATAGCTACTGTAACAGCTTCTTCGTGAGCTAAACTTCCCTGGTCGGTGGTGCGAATCCTGATGGAATAACTGTTTTTTGTTTCAAAATCAGGAATGGCTATTATTCTCAAATTTTCACCAATGATGTTAAACGATGCGTTGTCGGCATCACCTGTGCCTGTAGCCAGGGTATAGGTAAATGTATTTCCGTCATCCGTATCTGTGGAAGATAGAGTAGCAACAGTTGTATTCGCAGCAACATTTTCATTGACTGTGCTTGATGACAATGAAATATCTGTTGGAGCCTCGTTTAAGTTATTAATGGTAACAGCAAAAGCTTCTTCGTAAGTCAGACTTCCCTGGTCGGTGGTACGGATCCTGACGGTATAAAAGCTTTTTGTTTCAAAATCAGGACTGTTTGTGATTCTTAAATTTTCACCACTGATGTTAAACGACGCATTGTCGGCATCACCTGTACCAGCAACCAAAGTGTAGATAAAAGTATTTTCGGTATCAGGATCTGTAGAAGTCAAAGCGCCAACCGCTGTATTAGAAGCAACATTTTCGTTGACAGCACTTGCAGACAATGAAATATTCGTTGGTGCCTCGTTTAGGTTATTAATGGTAACGGCAAAAGCTTCTTCGTAAGATAAACCTCCAAAGTCGGTGGTGCGAACCCTTACAGAATAACTGTTTTTTGTTTCAAAATCAGGGCTGTTAGTAATTCTCAGATTGCTTCCGCTGATGCTAAACGATGCGTTATCGGCATCACCTGTGCCTGCAACCAAAGTGTAGGTGTGTGTATCACCGGCATCTGCATCGGTGGTGCTTAAGATTCCTATATTGGTATTGCCTGCTACATTTTCGGTGATTGAGCTAGCCGACAATGCAATGTCTGTAGGTGTTGCGTTTGTGCCTGTTCCCTCAATACTGAAATTATAAGGGTTTTCATTGTAATCATTGTTTGCAATACTTATTGTTCCGGTTTTTAGTCCGGTTGTAGTAGGATTGAAGGTAACCTGAAAAGTAGTAGGCGCTCCATTTGTAATACTGCCGGAAGGAGGCGCAGTAAGTGTAAACTCAGATCCTGTTATGGACACAAAATTATTTGCAACATCGGTAAGCGACAATGTTCCTGCTCCGAAATTATAGATTGTGAAAGTGTGGACAACTGTTCCACCAGCAATTGCAGTACTTCCAAAATCTGTTAGATCAGTTAACGAAGGACTTGCATCACCATCATTAATTATCACATAATTGCCATCTACAGCTATTTCCGGAGTCTCGATAATTGTAATTGTGCCACTTGCCAATGCCGCATTTGAGAAAACAGTGGAAGAAGCTCCTCCGTTATAGATTAAATTATCCTTTGATCCGATTGTTAATGCAAACGTCCCGGATGCATCTGAAGCAAGATCAGCCGTAACGAAATAGTAGGTTCCAGATGTTGAAATGGACGAACTGAATCCTGAAAAAGCCACTGTTGGTGCGTCAATTTGACTATTTAAGAGTACATCACTTCCCGAATTAAAAGTGGCATCGGTTGAACTCCAAAGTCTTAAAGTGTTGGTTCCTGTCCTGCTGCCCGCTGCATTAATTGTGACAGCCGTTAGTGATGCTCCTGTTATATCCGCATCAAGATAAAAGCGGCCAATGGGATTATTGCTGGTACCTCCTGTGGGATTAGCCGGACTATACGTTGATCCGCCGCTAAAATCAATCTGAGGATAATCAGCAATCGTAACTGCAGCCGCGCTGTTATCGGGATTTCTCCATCCGGATGAGGGACAGGAGGCTGCGTCTAAATGATCATAGTTAAAATCTTCGGCTCCATGTTCATCTTTTAATTCATCATCAATATACCAGTAACGTTCATTGGGGTATGCCATGCCATATTTACTGTAATAAAGCCAGTAATTTGAACTTATATGCTTCCAGGCGGGTTTTCCGTAATATTCGCCAATCCATACATAAATCCCGTTTGCCCCGCCGGCATTCGAGACCATTTTATTCGGCGCACTGGTTGTTGGGGTAATAAAACTTTTTACAGTGCCGTAAGTCGTTCCGTAAGTATTGTGTGCATATGCCTGGTAATAATAAGTTACTCCGGCAGATAAACCCGATACGACTTCTGTATAAGTACCTGTACCAGTTCCTTTGGTAATTTGGGCAACTCCGGGTTCACCAATTGTAGGTGTTGCATCTGTTGAAGAATACACAAATCCCCTGTCAGCAGTTGCACCACCGTCGGCAGTGATGTTTCCTCCCATCGTTCCTGAAGTAGTTGTAACCAGCGAGGCCTCCATTGTTGTTACAGAAGGTGCCACACCCGATACTTCATTGGTTACAGATACGGTCACTTCATTTCCACTCATATCAGCCCACCACCAATTAAAAGAAGGCCCAGTGCTAGAGGGATAATTCATATCACTGCTTTCCCAACCCTGATAAACACATGTTTGTATTCGGCTCTCAATCGATCCGGCTCTGATAACCCACTCAAAACCATTGGGGAAATCATCTCTGCCATTCAAATAGTCAGCGTATAAATAATTAGTGCCGCATTTATAATAAGCCCTGATTTTTATACCACCTGAGCTACCATTGTATGAAGCCCGGGTTCCCTGATATACATATGTTCCGGAATATGTAAGCGCTTTATTGGGATCACCAGGATCGGCAATTGTAACAATTTTATTTTCAGTCTGCGCTTGAGCAACCAATGCAAACATTGGCACCACCAGTAAAAGAAAAAATTTTTTCCTGAGTAGTTTTGTATTCATTACATTAAGTTTTGGGTTGTTGTTTCAATATATTATGAATACGAGTCCAATGACTGTTTTGTTGGCTTTTTTCTTAAACCTCACATTTAGCCTAAATGAATAGTTGTAGTGATCATTAATTGCAAGGATTTCTTCTACTTTTAATTAGCATTCGCTATCATTTCTTTCCACATTTTCAAATTATTAATTACTCCCTCGTCTCCATCCAAAAGGAGACATTTTGATAACCCTCATTTGGGAATGCCTTAAAAAGTCTTTCTCATTTCCCTTGGCCGCTGCTCAAAGGATTAAATGATTACCGATTACCAGATTACCGATCCTCCGAGTTTTTAGTAAAAGTTTTGTAACGGTAATGGGTATGGAGTGTGCCGGATGGGGAGAATTAGGGACAAGGGATGAGGGAGGAAGGATAGGGGATAGGTGAGAATACCTTACAGAGTCCGGAGGATCCTGTAAGGGTTCGGAAGTCCAATTCCTGTTAATTCCAGTTCTTAATAGATTCCTCTACGGCGACCTTAATACCATCAAACCACTGTTCTTCTTTGAAAAGGGGTATCATACATGAATCTATAATCTGCTTAGTGATATCGTCCTTGAGAGATTTATCCGACCCGCTTCCGGTTGCCAAAGAGGTGACTTTCATATTTTTACTAACAAATATGACCACCCCATTGGTTTTTCCAACGCTGAATAATCCATGCTCCATTCCAAAAATTGAGGCAAAATCAAGAGCAGTCTGGCATTCGCCAATATCTTTTGAAGTCAGCATAAAAATCTTGTTTTCTGTATTTCTTTGATATTCATGAATTATGCCATTAAGTTTCCTTTCCTGACGTGCAGTTAAGATATCCTCGTAATCATAAATTGCAGAAGGTTCCTTACTCTGGTTGCATGAAGATACCATGAGTGTTATCAGGGCTAATAGAATGACTGTGGTTTTCATAGTTATTCGTATATCGTTTTGAATGTTCTAAATACAGTTGCAAGTTTAACAATAAATTCGTCGATATTTTAATGCCGGCAGGTTTTTCATCAATGCAGAATTGAAAAGACGAATATTTGTTTCTGATTCTGTTCGTATAGGGACATTCTTTAGTTACAACGTTCGAGTGTATTTGCTGTACCCATTATTCCAGATATTCTCCTGTACGCAGGTAATTACCTCTTCCTGTAGGCCATTCGATTGTGTTTTTTAATGCAGAAGCAACTTTCCAAATTTGCACACCACCATTTGAGCCTCCTATTACGTCTTTTAGCGATATAATAATTTCCACTTTCCCATCTTTATCAACATCGGCAAGTGTTGGAGCCGACATACTTCCCCTTCCTGCAATTTTAACCTTATGTAGTAACGCTCCTTCACTACTCAAAATATATAAACTCGACCTGTCTGCTATTGTTGAATAGGTAGTAAAAATGATTTCAGGAACGCCATTATTATCAAGATCGCCGATTGCCGACTCGCTGGCTCCAATAAAAGCATCTCCCAGAGCATTGAACTTTTTCTTCCATTTTTGTTCGCCATTCGAATCATAGCAATAAATATGACCATCGTACGATGGTGCTATAACATGGAGGATGCTTGTTCCTAGAAACGAAAGAGCGGGCGATGGTGATACTTGCACTATATTATCCTCGTAGCCTGTATATAAAGGCATACCCGTAGTTTTGGGAGTTTCAAAGCCTGCTACTCTCGACATATCGGGATTAACAACCCAAAGGCTATTGCCCCGGTTTTTATATTCACCAGCCAGTTCATGATCGGAAAACAAGACGATCTCATTCTTTCCATCGTCGTCCATATCGCCAAAAACAGGTGGTGAATCGGTAAATTCGTCTCTGTCGTTACCATCGGCTCCCCAGCCTTGCTTAGCCAATTCAATATTATGAAACATAGGAACATTGCACGAATATTGACCTGAGAACATACTGTTTGCTTCCCAGCTTGTCCCATTGGCTGTATATACACCAATATGACATATATCGTATGTGCTTATAATGTCTGCATAATCGTCACCATCGAGATCGGCAGCGCCTATATTCTGATTGTAACCTCCAAAATCGTTTTTTGTTTCGCTATTATCCACCTGTGGCCATCCACTCCTAACGTTTCCATTAATATCCCACACACAAGTAACGGGGCCCGAATTCGTTTTTACTGTTAATATTTCGTAAAGGTTATCGTTATTAAGATCGGCCGCTGCAACAGACCTATTCTCGCCCGAACTACCGGGAAAACTCTGCGGCCATCCCGATTTTAACAATCCATTATGTTCGTAAACAGCAATTTTGTTACTATAAGCTATTGCTATTTCGCCCTGCCCATCGTTATCGAGATCGCCAACAACAGGCGAAGCATACATTCTCGATTGTCCGTGATTGTTCGAGGTTGTTGCATTTTCTCCAACAGGGGCACGCCAAAATAACTCACCATCTACTTTCCATACATACAAAACACTGTGTCGGGCGGCTATAATTTCATTTTTTCCATCATTATCCAGATCGAACACAGCTGGCGAGGAAAACCAGTTTTCGTCCCAGCTTGCAGGCAAAGTAGACAACAACTGAGGTTCGCTTACGTTACTGGCAACTTTTTGATTCTCGTCATCGAAAGGAGTATCGTCATTCTTTGAGCAAGATACAGCCATAAAAGCAAGTCCGGCAAAAATGATTTTCTTAAACATAAAAAGCAATTTTTGATTAATATGAACGCATTTTTCATATTAATATTTTCTGTTGATTAAAACTTCAATAACACTTAACCTTGGTGACATTGAAGATTAAAAATGCTGATTCCAATATTTTGCAAATCTATCGGAATTACTTTGAGAAATAATACCTCCATAACTTTAATATGTGTTATTGCTTTTATGGCATCATCGTATTTTCCACCATATTTTCAAACTGTATAAATTTTGTCCGAGTCAATTAATCTTTCAAACAACGGACAGAGTATCCAGCATCCTTAAGGATATTGCCATTATCAATATAAGTCATGAAGCCAAAGCAACATCCCCATGCAGTCACATCATCAAACTCTGTAGCACTCCAAAAGCAACCGCGATCTCCCATTAGGTTGAATATCTTATCAGGGTGACGAAGTCCACCCGGAAGGACCGTAAAACCAGTTTCATTGTTTGAACTGGTGTTGCTGACATTCCAATGCTCGTTGCCAGCTTCTTTTAGTTTGATGCTGGCTTCACTAGTACCGCCCAAATGATCAATTAAATCTGACCATTCGATTTCGCTTGGTAAATGCCAGCCTGTTGGGCATACGCCTTGAACACCACTTGGGCTGGATGCACCAGATGGTTCTCCATTCATGGCCGCAGGCCAATTATATAATACACCATAGGTAGAATAGTTGCTTCCAGATTTAGCATCAGCTACTATTGTACCATCATAACCATATACATAAATATACGGAGTTGTCTGCGAACCTGTGACTGGACCAACAATACTTGGTAAATAAGCGAGATTTTCTGCCATCCATACCTGCGTGCCAATTTTTACCCAATCATAAACATTACCATCACGCGTATCAGTAAATGTTCCTCTTGCTTGATAGAAATTATTAATATCCAGGAACACATAGGTACAAGTACCTTCTAAGACTTCAATCTCATCGGACCATTCCAGTGATCCACATGCTTTGGCTTTATATGTATAGATTCCCGCTGATTGATTGATTAGAACAGTAAACTGAGATCTTGAACAATTTGGTTCAAATCCATCAAATGCCGGTTTACTAATGGAGCCTAATTTCTTGTTATTCAGAAATATGTCTACATCAAAGGGACCACAATTTAGCATTGCCTGAGCATTGGTATAAAATACAATACTTCCTGATGGACTATCATGATTATCGTCGAATGAACTTTCATTGTTATTCTCACAGCTGAGAATGCTTATGGAAAGTATTAAAAATACAATGGTTGCTGCTTTCATAGTTTATATGGTTTTGGTAGTCAATAGATGTCAAAAATTCTCTAACGGTTGCTTCAGGAATTTGATTTATAAGCTGAAGTTATACTTTTTTACCCTTCATGATGCCTGGTTTTCAGCATTAATGATCATATCCGACAGCTTAATGGCATGGTTATGGTATTGCCTTGGACTGGCATCAAAATTTGCATGTCGGATGGCAAATTTCGGACACCATTGAATACATGCATGACACAATTCACAATTATGCATGAATGCCGGACCATTTGCAGTCAGTTCAATATTGTTCCGGGGACATACTTTTGCACATGTACCGCATTGGACACAATCTTTATTTAGAGTGAACTGAGCATCCATGGTTTTAAATGCACTTAACCCCATTCTGTGAAACATCGAACCAAATATATTGGCAGCCCAGTTGCTGGTTTCAGGGGATTTTATTGTTTTGTTCCTAATGTTTGCTGCCAATTCGGGCAGTCGTTCTTCGAAAGGTAGTATTTTTTCCCTTCTGGTATCCAGGCGCATAATGATTTTGTCGAGCGCGTTAAGCCTCATCAGGCTGGAACGGCCTGCTTTTGTAACAAATCCGGCATGTAATTGAATGCCTTTTGTTAACAGGAGTTTTTTCAAATTTTTAAGCGTATTCCCCGGAATTGCAACACAAGTGACAACAGCAAACACATAGCTGCTTTCCGGAATTTGAATTTTCTGAACAAACTCTTCAACCATCCGCGGCATTCCCCAGGCATAAACAGGGAAAATAAAACCGACTTTTGCTGAATTTTCTTTCACTGTATTGTTTTGGATTGCTTTGGCCATTGATACAACCTCACAGTTGCCCAGTTCATTTGCCAGATTTCGGGACAGACTTAAAGAATTGCCTGTTGCTGAAAAATAGAATATTGTTGTTTCCATACTTTGTGCATTAAATTTTGAACAAAGTAACAGCATGGCAAAATTGTAAGATTTGCCAAATGGCAAATAATCAGAAAAAAGGAAAATTTACTCCATTTGCCGGCGTATACGACTTAGAGAGCTTTGGGTAACGCGCAGATATGAGGCGATATATTTTAAGGGCACTTGTTTTGCAAGCAGTGGGAAATGTTTTACAAAATGTTGGTACTGTCCGGCTGAATCACCCATATGAAGGAATTCCTGTTTTCTGATCATATCACTCATGGCTTGCATAGCGCCAACTTTCATCAGGTAATCCCATTGCGGAAGTATTTTTGCTAAATGGTCCGCATCTGATTTTGAAAGTGTGACAATTTCACAGTCAGTTACAGCACTTACATTAATTTTTGAATTCTGATTTTTATCCATGCTCTCAATGTCAGCAAAAAAACAGTTTGGTTCAATAAAGTTTTTCACAACTTCAACTCCGTTTTTATCAATAATGAAAAGCCTTAGAATGCCTTTTGCAACGAAAACGATTTTTTTATATTTGCTGCCGACAACAACCAGGGGCATTTCTTTACTTAAGAATTCCTGCTGAAAACAACTGCATACGAGTTCAACCTCTTCACTTTTTAAAGAAGAGTTTCTGGCTAAATATTCTGCAAAAACTTCCTTGGGATCCATACCAGTCAATCTTAAAACTAATTATGAAACTTGCGATTTACGGTTTTCAGCATGATACCCAATTCCCGGGAGATTAATTAATACACGGCTTTTTACTTGTCGCATTTAATACACTGTCTACCACTTCATCCGGTATTTTGCCCTTTGTAAAAGGAACTTCTTCATAAACGTTTCTTAGATTTAGCCTTGCTTCTTCAATATTGTATTTATGAAAATCGATTGGTTTCAGATCGTTTAAATCAGATTCCATATTATTTGTATGCACCTCATCTGAACATTGAAAATTGAAATCATTGATTCTGATCGTCTTGATATTTAGATTATCTTTTGTTTTATAGTATATCTTTTCTTCTTTTGCATCATAAACGATACTCCATTGTGTTGGAGCATCGCCGTTCTCAAATGTCCAGGTTACCTTTTTTAAAATTTCAAAGCAATAGTCAAGCGGATTTTCGTTCAAATACCTATCCCCAATCATTTGAGCAGTCATCTCGAATCTTTCTCTTTTGTCATTAATTGGATTCAAATAGCATTTTGGACCCAACGGATTATTCTTCATAAATTCTATTGACTGTGAATAGGTCTGATTTTCTATTACTTCAGGTGAGAAGGCGGTGCCAGTTGTTATTATGCTTTTGCCATTTAAAAGTTCAACTAGTGCCGACTTTCCACATGAATCAAGTAAAATAAAGTGAATTTTCGACATAGAAGTATTGGCTATCCTAATCCGTTTATCGGTTTCGATCACTTCATCAACAGTGGCACAATTGTCCAACATATATTGAACCCACCCAAGTTCAGACAAAGCCATACGATCATCGGGCATTGGATATTCTGTATCATTTAGCCACAGGCATTCCACGATCAATCCCTTTTCATTCATTCCAGACATGGGTAAATCTTTACCATAAGCATTGAATGTAATGCTGCCATATTTCGAAATCCATTGAGAGGGCTTTTCCGGGGGTAAGCAAACCCCTATTTTGATATCATTTCTCTGATTAACAAAAATGAAACCTCTGCCCGTGAAATAATCGAAGTTTTTGCAAAGAAAAATACTTTCCTTATCCCTTAAGATAAAACTTGTACATGGAAATGCTTGATAAGAGTATACCAATAAAACAATAATCAGTGCTTTTTTTATCATATTCAAATTCTACTATGCGTTTGCAATTAAGTTACAGATAACCCATTTCTACGAAAAAATAAATTTAATATAAAATTTCCATTGTTCATTGCTCATTGCTCATTGTTAATTAGTACTGATGCGTTTAATTTTTATTAAGAATTCTTTGACGTTTTACTATTCATGCTGTTAAAAACAATAACCGCTCCGCGGTAAAGAAGGTCTATCTAATCATATTTCTACAATACCAAAACCGCTCCGCGGTAAAAGAAAAGTCAGCAGAAAAAACAAGTCCATTAATTCAAATAAAAAAATCAAAGAACGCTATTATTATACTTAATATCAATATATTAGAATACTTTTTTAAAATCAACGAATCACTAGTAATTGTTCATTGCTCATTGTTCATTGTTCATTGCTCATTGCTCATTGTTCATTACTAATTGTTCTTAGTCCCTTGCTATTGGTTAACTTAGCAACAGGATTTGCACATAAGGATATGAATAACAAACGCTATAAAAACTACTTTTTCATCGGAATAGGTGGCACCGGAATGAGTGCCATCGCGCAGTTTCTAAAAGGTACCGGAGTGAATGTCAGTGGTTCCGACAGACTCTTTGGTTCCGAAAACAAAATGCTGATCCAGGAACAGTTTGAAAATATGGGCATCCAGTGTTTTTCACAGGATGGATCGGGACTTCATTCCGGGATTGACGTGGTAATCGTTTCTACTGCTATTGAAGATACCAACATCGAATATCAGAAAGCCGTTGAGCTGGAAATACCTGTGATGAAGCGGTCGGAACTGCTGGCCATGATTTCAAAGGAACGAAGAACCATTGCTGTGGGCGGCACTTCTGGTAAGTCCACCACCACGGCTATGATTTTTCATATACTGCAGCAATGCGGATATGATCCGTCCCTGATGACAGGGGCGGGATTGACTGCAATTCAGAAGCAGGGAATACCCGGAAATGCATGGGTCGGGAAAACCGAATGGCTGGTGATTGAAGCCGATGAATCAGACGGTTCGATTGTGAATTATTTTCCTGAAATCAGCGTGGTTCTCAATATCGAAAGAGATCATAAGGAGTTTGAAGAACTCATCGATCTTTTTTCTACGTTCCGTTCCCATACACACGGAACTTTTATTGTGAACCGTGACCATGCCATGCTTAAACAGCTTTCAGTCGATTCAAATATTGATTTCGGAACATCCGGAGATGCAGGTTATGCAGGAAGTGATTTTTTACAGGAAGGATACCGGATTCGTTTCAAAATAAACGGTGTTCCATTTAATGTTCCTGTAATTGGCCGGCATAATATGGAAAATTCTATGGCTGCCGTTGCTGTTGCCGGATCTGTCGGTATTCCGGTTGATCAATCTTCAAAAGCTCTGGAGACCTATGAGGGCATTTACAGGAGAACACAGCTGGTGGGAGCAAAGAACGGGATTGCCGTAATCGATGATTTTGCTCACAACCCCTCGGAAGTGGCAGCCGCCATTTCCTCATGCCAGCAGATCTCCAAAAGAGTATTTGCCTGGTTTCAACCGCATGGATTCGGTCCCTTACGTTTTATGCATGAGGAACTTGCCCTGAGGGTATCAGAAACGTTGCGTCAGGAGGATACATTTATTATGTCGGATGTTTATTATGCCGGAGGAACCGTAAACAAAGATATTGGATCAGAAACAGTAACCGATGCGGTTAAAAAAACGCATCCGCATACTTTGCTTGTAAACGACAGGTCCGCTTTGCCTGAAAAACTTAAAAGCATGGTCCAATCAGGCGATGTAATTCTGTTAATGGGCGCACGGGATCCTTCATTGTCTGACTTTGCATCGGAAGTACTGAAAAGCCTGTGATGTAGATGTATATCTCTGTTAAGATAAATTTTTTATATTTGCATCTGGCAACCTGATAGTTTTGTGGTTGCTTCTAGAACATTTTATTAATTAAAAACACGACAAATCGGAATTTCACTGATTCCGTACATTTTATGCAAAGAACCACCTGCTGGTCAATTTTGGAGCGTGTATAACGGATAGTCGATATTACGGCTATCCCCATCATTCCGGAAGTTCTTCCGGACTCAAATCTTTTTGTACTTAATGAATAGGAAGCACCGGCAGTAAAACAAGCTGTGATTCCTGATTATCCATATTTAAAAACAATCCAATGAATCACACTGAACAGATTCAAACCAAGATATTGCTTCGCGACTTAGGCTTTACCCAACAGATGGAAACCTTCAGAAACGACCCGAAATGGAAAGATTTTGAGGTTGGAAGGGTTGTCGCTGAATATAAAGAACGCTACAACATCAGGACTCCTGAAGGTGAATTTGAAGCAGAGATCACAGGAAATCTGCGTTTTTCTGCAAAAGGACGCGAAGATTTTCCAGCCGTGGGTGACTGGGTGATGGTTACAACATATGATTCGAATTTTGCAATTATCCATGGCATTTTACCCCGATTTTCGGTGATTAAAAGAGCTTCGGTAGGAAAATTTACAGAGTTCCAGGTTATTGCAGCAAACATAGATTATGCCTTCCTGGTGCAGGCTGTAGACAGGGATTTTAATGTGAACCGGTTGGAGCGCTACTTAACTATTTGTAATGCTTCAGCTGTGAATCCTATTATCATTCTTACCAAGACCGATTTGATACAAACAGATCAGCTGGATGTGATATGTAATGCCATTGAATTACGG
The DNA here is from genome assembly GCA_964615995.1 of uncultured Bacteroidales bacterium. GTDB lineage: Bacteria > Bacteroidota > Bacteroidia > Bacteroidales > UBA10428 > UBA5072. Next base: position 82,233 of record CAZTSR010000009.1, on the reverse strand, counting down.
ATTCATAACATACCCGTAATTTGCATCAGCAATGAAACGTTGAGCGGCTTTGAAGCCCTGAAAGCACAGTTAGCAAAAGGCAAAACCTATTGCATGCTGGGGTCTTCGGGCGTGGGGAAATCCACATTGCTGAATAACCTGTCGGGCAAGTCGTTGATGAAGACGCTTTCTATTAGCGATAGTACCAGCAAGGGTCGGCATGCCACCAGTCACAGGGAACTGATCATCCTCGATAACGGAGCCATCCTGATTGACAATCCCGGTATGCGTGAAGTTGGAATTGCGGATGCTGAAAATGGACTGGAGATCACTTTTGATGAAATCATGCGTCTTTCTGAGTTTTGCAGATTTAAGGACTGTACACATACTGAAGAAAAAGGATGTGCCGTTCTTGAAGCGCTTAAAAAGGGGGAGCTGAATGCTGCTTCCTATGAGAACTATGTGAAGATGGAAAAAGAGCGGGCCCATTTTGATGCAACCATTGCCGAGCGCAGAAAGAAAGACAAGGCGTTTGGTAAAATGGTGAAAAACTACAAAAAGAATCAGGAGAAACTCTGATCGCCGGCAGTTGTACACGGCAGTTTGTGACTTTGCCATAAATCCCACTTTGTTCTTTTCAGTAATGGCAAAGAATGAAGTGGGTTCTGCTGGTAGCTGACAGGCATGAGGTGAAACTCAATAGAACAAGGCATTACAAAGAATTTTAATGCAGATGCTTTAATGAACCCATGAGATTCATCATTTCGGCGGGAGTCTTATCACTATGATCCAAATATATATCTGAATGAAACAGATTGATTTCTTCAAGAAAGGGTAAAATCTTTTTCCATTTATTGGCATGAATGGATTCCAGAAACATTTGAATTTCATCGGACATCTTTTTTTGTGCCTGTACGAGAACCTCTTGCCCTTTTTCGGTGATAACCACCAGCTTTGCGCGCTTATCGGCCTCATCTGTGGTTTCTTCAAGCAGCCCATGATTCACCATTCGCTTAATTGTGTCCATACCTGTGGTATAGTCCACCAAATGCGCATAGATTAATTCGGTTTTTCTTGCACTCTTTTTTAATTGAACGGTATATAAAAACAGAAATTCCAACCGGTTTTTAATGTCCAGATCCGTAAAAAATTTCCGGATGTAGAAATCATGAAGCCGGGATATTCTTGAAATGTATTCCAATAATTGGGAAGGTTCACTGAAATTTCTGAACAGTTCAATGCTTTCAGATTTTTCAATCTTCATTTTTCTGTTTGTAACCTCTGCTTTAGGTTCGCCATTGAGTTTTAACTTTTGAGTGAGCCATTCATTAAAATCGGTTAGTTCCTGCTGACCTGTTTCATTCTCAAATATTTCCCACAGGTCAATCAATTGCTTTATTGCATTGTAGTTAACGCGGCCCATCTATTTTGTTTTTTCAAAAGATTTCTTTATATTTACATCGTATCCGACACAAATATAAATCGAAAACGTATGATTTGTGTCGGTTTTCATTTTTACTAATATAGGTATTTATACATCATTTTTATCTTCCATAAATAAGGTAAGAAAGGATTGATATGACTGCAACAAAGAAAATTAATGAGCATGCAGATACGATAACTGTTACACAGGTTGATTATTTGCGTTTGGTAAAATTGGTTCAGGATTTACGTGATGATAAGAGCATTGCGCCCGAAAATCTGCGATTTTTAGGTACAGAATTGCAACGTGCGATAAAAACAGATTCCAAACTGATTACACCGGATTTTGTTACCATGAATTCCATAATAAAGGTTTGCTTTTTAAGTTCTTCCAAAGCAAAAGATTTACGGCTGGTTTACCCAAAACAGGCTGATTTTGGAAAAGGACTTATTTCAGTGCTCTCCCCGATGGGTTGCGCTCTGTTGGGCTACAAAAAAGGGGATGTGGTTAATTTTATGGCTCCTGCCGGAGAACAGAAGGTAAGAATTGATGACGTGATATACCAGCCAGAAGCCCATGGGGAGGATTTATATTAAAAGGTCAGTTTCCGGAACTTTATAGATTCCAGAAGCGTTTTTGGGAAAGCATTTCCCAATTTTTTGTAAAAAACAGCAGCCGGTTCATCTGCTGTTTTTTTTTGATTTGTCATCTTTTGAATGGCCTCAAAGATAATATCCGTTCCGATTGATAATAAAGTTTTAATTTTGTTCAGTCACACCCGGATTATGCGCTTCAGTTATATCAAACCTTCAGTTATACTCGCTCCTTATATCAAGCATTACTGGATACTTGAATCAGAAGCATCTGATGGGAAGGGGTGTGAAAGGGTAATTCACACAGGCTTTATTGAATGGATGTTTCTTTTTCAGGGAATACCAGAGGAATTGGTTAAGGTTGAAAATTCCTATACCGGCAGGTTTCTGAAGCCCTATCTGAAATAAGAGGATTGGTGTGTTTTACTTTTCAGCAATACCTTCTGAAATCATGCATTTAATCTCAGCCCGAAAATCTTCCGGAAGCACTCCTTTATGCGATTTCATTTCAATTTTGACGTCTTTGCCGGTCTGGTGCTTTTTTGAAATTTGCATTCCGCAAATTTCAATCACCGGAACCGATTGATGCATGGAAAGGTATTTTGACAAATCAACCTGTTCATCTGCAACATGGCTATTGGGATCTGAAAATTCAAGGAACAGGTCGAGTTCAGACAGATATCCCGACCATTCCATGCGATTTTTGTCCATGAGTACATTTATGAATATCTGATAGATATCAATTACAGAATGTGCATCTTTCAATGCAAATACCTTAAAAGGTTTTGACCGGGTTAATGTGAATGAATGTTCCTGCATTTCTCAGACCGTTAGGGATTGGCTCATAAAAATAGAAAACAAATCCATTCAGTGCAAAACAAATTTCATTGTTTCGCCAGGATGATTAGCTCATTTACGGATAGAGGCCTCTTAAGCCTTGTGGCATAATTTTTTATGGCTGATGTAAAATTCTTACAATGGGTTTCTGAGAGATAGAGGTTGTTTTTCTTCAAGAAATCCTTACAGGCATTGTAACCGCTGTGTTTGCCAAAGACAAATTCATGTTCCTGTTTTCCGATCCATGATGCGGGCAAAATCTGGTAAGTTGCGCGGTTTTTCAGCAGCATATGGGTATGAATTCCTGATTCGTGGAAAAGGACTTTGGATCCGGTAACAGGTTTCTGTTCAGGAACCGGAATACCGGATGCAGTAGCCACCAGTTCGGATAAAGCAGAAAAAAATGATGGTTCGATAGGAAGGTCGATATCCATCGTAAGTTTCATGGCCATTACAAATTCTTCCATACAGGTATTTCCGGCCCCTTCACCCAGTCCGTTTACCGTGGTATCAACAGCGGCGGCGCCGCCTTTGTATGCGGCAATTGCATTGGCGGTGGCCATGCCCAGGTCGTTATGACCATGAAATTCAAAGGAAAGCGTTTCATGTTTCTGATGCAGTTGCCTGAAAAGGTCATATGTGCTGAAAGGATTCATAATTCCGACCGTATCGGCAATTCGTACACGGGTTATGGGATACTTCTGCAACAGGTTCAAAAATTCATCCAGAAAGCCGGCATCAGCTCTTGAAGCATCCTGGGCTCCTATGGTAACATATTCAGCATGATCCAGCGCCAGGGGAACAAGCTCCTGAACCTTTTTCATAATCCATCCGGTATTTTTCTCCATAGCATGAAGGTGTATGGCGGAAACCGGAAAAGAAATATGAATGCCGTTGGTTTTTGTACGGGTTGCTTTTTCAATATCCTCTTTAATCGCTCTGCACCAGGAAAGTGTTTTAAAGGAAAACCCTGTGGTGGAAACCGTTCGCATAAATTCAATTTCCTCTTCACCCATTGCCGGAGTTCCTGCCTCTATTTCCCGGATGCCGGACTTTTCCAAGAGGGCAGCTATGGCCAGCTTATCTTTTTGGGAAAAAACAACACCCGGGGCTTGTTCACCGTCCCGGAGTGTTGAGTCGACTAACAAAACCCCTTTAAAGTCAGTCGGAAATAATGTATTTGGGTAAGATCGTTCCATCTTCCAGTGAATCCAGAATTTCGTCCATTTGTTCCTCATTGGTAATACCGCCATACCAGGTGTTGTTCGGATGGATGACCATTACAGGACCCTGGCTGCAAAGGTTGAGACAGCCTGTGCCGGTAACAACTACGTCGAGGCCTCTGTCAGCTGCGTTTTCAGTCAGGTACCGGATCAGGTCGGGGGCATTCTTACGGTTGCAGGCACCATGTGCTTCCGTAGACAAACGGTATGAATTGCATACCAAAATGTGAAAAGTCGGTTTTTTCATATAAAGGATTTTAGATTATGATATTATGCACACCCTTGGGCTTTGCCTTTACAGGAACTGCCGCATTTTGTGAGTTCGCTTTTTGAAACTGTTCTGATATCCGTGTTGTTATAAATTGCTTCCAGCCCTTCATCGATCAATCCGGTCATCTGGATAATTCTGATTCCCGAATTACCCAGGATCCTGAGCGGATTCTGCCCGATGCCGGATACCAGCAAAGCTTTGCAGTCATTTAGCGTTCTGGCCAGTTCCATCCACCGTGAATCGCCTGTTCCGCTTTCAGGGGTTTCCCTTTCTTCCACTACCTGATACCCGTTTTTAGTCTGCCTGAAGATGACCATTCCTTCTGCTTCGCCAAGGTGAAGATTCACCAGCATCCCTTCATTTGTAGCAACTGCAACATAGGGCCTGCTTTCATCTGCTTTTGGGTGCAGCCTGGCATATTCCCTGATCATTTGCATGGATGGCTGATAATCAGCACCGAGCAGTCCGGCAGCATCGGCTCTGCACCGGGCGCAATGCGTCATCAGCGACATATGTTGTGCGGCATCTTCCCGGACGGTTTTAATGGTATCGGCCCCGGGTTTTTCCATTTTCTCAAAGGCGGTGTCCTTGTTTGGATATACAGGAATGCAGTTCATGATATTAGCTCCCAGTTTCCGGGCATAAGAGGCTATGTCTGCAAAGTGATGATCGTTTATGCCCGGCAGGATGATGCTGTTTATTTTAACGGTAATGCGGTTTTCCCTGAGCAGCGCAATGGCGTTCGTCTGGTTTTCGAGCAGCAACATGGCAGCCTCTTCGCTTCTGTATATATGTTGTCCTGTTCTGATCCATGAATAGATGTTTTTGCCGATGGCAGGATCTACTGCATTCATGGTGATCGTTACGTGCGTAACATCCAATTTTTTCAATTCGGAGATATAGGGTGCGATATTCAATCCATTGGAAGACAAGCATAAGAGTTTGTTGGGAAAGTGCTTCCGAATCATTTCGATGGTTGTCAGCGTTTCATCGGGATTTGCAAACGGATCTCCGGGGCCTGCAATGCCAACTACCGAAAGGTTCTCCAGCCTCCTGTCGAGATCCTTCATGTATTCCAAAGCCTGGAAGGGGGTCAGAACTCCCGAAGTAACTCCGGGCCGGCTTTCATTTACACAGTCGTATTTACGGTTGCAGTAATTGCATTGTATATTGCATTTGGGTGCTACAGGCAGGTGAACTCTCGCATGGTTGTGTGCCGAATCCTTGTTAAAACAGGGATGGGAATCAGCGTCCGGTTTATAGGTTGTAGTCATTTCCATTATGTGAAGCGTTACAGGTTAAATGTACTTGTATCCCACAGGAGAATTTTCCTGCTTATAATCAATGAGTGCATTGACAATGAGGTCAAAAAGCCGTGAAGTTCCTTCATAGCCTATATGTAAGATTCGCTGGCCTCCAAAACGGTCGTGAATCGGGAAACCTATCCGTATCAGAGGGATTTTCAGACGACGGGAAATATAGTATCCTTTGCTGTTTCCGATTATGATATCGGGATCCATCTGATCGGCCCATTCGCTTATCTGTTCAAAATCGGCTGAATTGACAATTTTCATATCGGTGGCAGATTCACCGGTAACCTGCTCAATGCCTGCACGCAATCTGCCGGTTTCTGCTCCGGATGCTGCAAGGACAGTTTTAATGCCTATTTCTGAAAGGAAGGCAACCATGGATATTACCAGATCTTCTTCGCCATAAATAATTGCCTTTTTGCCGAATACATATTTATGGCCATCAATATAGGAATCGATCAACCTGCCTCTCTGGTTCTTCAGAAATGCCGGTAGGTCTTTTCTGGTAATATTTCTGAGCGTATCCATAAACTGGTCTGTTAATCCGATACCCACCGGAATGGGTGTGCTGTAGTTTTTAACATCATATGATTCATTCAGCCAGGATCCGGCTGATATGCCATTGTTGAAAATCACGCCGAGTTCAATGGAAGCTTTTGAGGAACCGAGAGATACCAGTTCAGATACGGCTGTTCCGCCTTCGGGAATATGCTGGTAATGACTCCAGTTGGTTCCGTCAAGCGTTGTGGAATAGTCCGGAAATAAAGTATACGCTGCCTGAAACGATTCCATAATTTCTTTCAGATGTCTCAGATCAGCCGGAGACAGAAATCCCGGAAACAGAGCAATAGACCGGGACCGGGGTGTGGCCTTTGCCAGGGATTTCACCACGGCAGCTACCGTATCATGAAAGCCGCTCATGTGTGTGCCTTTATAGCTTGGTGTGGAAGCATGAACAAATATGGGCAGGTTTTTCCCTGAATGTCGCGATGTATAAGATTTGATGAGCCCGGGAATATCCTCTCCAATGGTTTCACTCAGACATGTTGAGGCGATTCCGATGACTTCCGGATGATATTGGCTGATCACATTGTCAATCCCTTCGGAAAAGATTTTGCCGCCTCCAAAAATCGTTGCCTCTTCGCTGAAGTTGGAAGATGCGATATCCACGGGCTCCTTAAAATGACTGATCATGTAACGCCTGATGTATGTAGCACATCCCTGTGATCCATGCAACATGGGAAGACAACCTCGAATTCCTTTAAATACCATACTTGCTCCGAGCGGTGCGCAAAGTTTGCATGCATTGCGTACCGAATTCCATGATTTGTTTTCTCCTGATGGCATGCTTGTTGCGCATTTTTCGCTGATCATAATGAATACTTGTTACGGGTGAATTTCCAAGCCGGACTCATAACCGACGCGTGGACTTCCCGGGCAAAGTTGAGCATCCCTTCATATCCTGCCAGTGCTTCTTTACGTTCGTGATTATGATCGCAGAACCCCAATCCCATTTTATAGGCTATGGGTCTTTCTTTTACGCCCCCGATAAAGAGATCGGGTTTCTTCTTTTTCACAAATGATGCCAACTCTGAAGGATTGGCATCATCAACAATGATGGTTCCCACGTCGGATATCTTTTTAATCAGTTCATAATCATCAGCACTTCCGGTTTGTGATCCGACAATTACTGTCTGCATACCCAGCATCCGGAGCGCTTTGATCAGTGAAATGGCTTTAAAAGCACCCCCCACGTATATGGCTGCTCTTTTGCCGGTAAGAATTTTCTTATAGGGTTCAAGAGCCGGAAGTAACTCCATCAGCTCGCTTTTTACAAGCTTTCTGGCATTTTCCATGATATCCTGATCTTGAAAAAAGCGCGCAACATCATACAATGCTTCACTCATATCTTCTGCACCAAAATAGGATACCTTGATAAATGGAATGCCATATTTTTCCTGAATCCTTTTTGCCAGGTACATCATGGATCCTGAGCATTGTACAACATTCAGCTTTGCTTTATGTGCATTGCGGATGGCGTTTACACGTCCGTCGCCGGTAATGGTGGCATTGATATGAATTCCAATTCTTTTGTAGTATTGCAGCAAAGTCCATAGTTCTCCGGCAAGGTTAAAATCGCCCAGTATGTTGATGCTTTTTTCCGGGACATCCATATCCCCAGTTCCCACAAGTGTTTCCAGCGCTTCACAGGCAATCCTGTACCCGTCTTTCTTGGTGCCCTGGAAGCCAGGGGCATGCACGGGGATTACCTGCGTATTTTGCTCATTGGAAACCTTTTTGCAAACAGCTTCAATGTCATCGCCGATCACACCAATAATACAGGTGGCGTATACAAAGGCCGCTTCCGGTTTATAAAGTTTTATCAACTCGGTAAGCGCATGATAGAGTTTTTGCTCTCCTCCGAAGACCACATCTTCCTCGTGCAAATCGGTGGAAAAGCTGAGGCGGTGCATTTCGGGGCCCGAGGATAGTGCACCTCTGATATCCCAGGTGTAGGCAGCACAACCAACGGGACCATGGATCAGATGCAGCGCGTCAGCAATCGGATACAATACAACTCTGGATCCGCAGAATACACAAGCTCTTTGACTTACCGAGCCCGCCAGGCTTTTTTTCTCACACGACAGCACATGTGTGTCCACACCTTTACATGCGATTTGTGCTTTTCTACCGATCAGAATATTTTCCATGGTCTTTCAGGTTACATTACCAGTTCAATTTTGTGTTCCGGTACATCCCGGTCTATTTTATCCATAATGGCATTAAGGATTTTGATGACAATGTTTATGGCACCGCTGTAACCGAGATTGGGAAGGTAGCTGTGACCAACCCGGTCGAGGATTGGAAAACCCATTCTGATAAACGGAATGTTCTCATCGCGGGCAATATATTTGCCATAGGAATTTCCAATCAACAGGTCCACCGGTTCCTGTTTAATCCATTGATGCAGGAGGTACATGTCGGCCCTTTCCCCATTGCGGTATTTAGCCTCAGGAACCCTAACGGATAACAGTTTCTCCATGGCAGCTTCGAAACGTTTCCCGGGAGTTCCGCTCGTAATATAAACGGGCCGCATGTCCAGATCCAGTAAAAATTCAACCAAGGGAGTCAGCATATCCGGATCTCCAAAAAGAGCCACCCTTTTTCCATGGAGGTAATTGCTCATATCGGCGATCATGTCAATAAGCCGTCCGCGCTCGGTAGTTATGCTTTCAGGAACTATTGTATTTCCGGCACGGGATAGGGCAGTAACAAATCTGTCGGTTGCCCTGACTCCTATCGGAAGTTCATGGATATCAAAGCGGACCTTGCATTTGTTTTCCAGTTTGATGGCAGCGTCTTCAGTGCAAAATGGTCCCAGAGCCAGCGTATAACGGCTATCTCCCATTGTGATCAAATCTGGAATCGTTGTCCCTCCCTTTGGATAAAATTCATACTTTCCGGTCATCGGGGCATCCACTACATCGGATGTATCGGGAAAAAGTGTGACCGGAACACCCATAATGGATGCGATCCTTTTGATTTCGCGCATGTCCGAAGGTTCCACCCAGCCGGAGATAATATTGATTTTATTGGTTTTATGACCGGTGGATAGCGGAAAATATTTAATAAAGCCCGAGACCATATTGGCATAACCGGTGATATGCGATCCGACATAACTCGGTGTATTACAATACAGAACATGCTTACCTGCGGGGACATGTCCCTCGTCCCGGGCTTTTTGCAAAATCTGATTTACATCATCGCCAATAGTCTCCGACAAACAGGTTGTGTGAACAGCAATGATATCAGGATTGTATACAGTAAAAATGGTATTGACCGCCTGCAACAGGTTTGATTGACCGCCAAATACCGAAGATCCTTCAGTGAAAGAGCTGGTTGCAGCCATAATCGGTTCTTTATAATGACGGGTCAAAGTAGAACGGTGGTATGAGCAACAACCTTGTGACCCATGGCTGTGTGGCAGGCATCCGTGAACACCAAGTGCTGCATACATGGCACCAACCGGCTGGCATGTTTTAGCGGGATTTATTGTCAGTGCCTCTCTTTCAATAGATGTTTCCGGAGATGTATGTCGAAGTATCATAACTTTTTGGTTTTTTTAGTGATTAATCAATATGCATATTCTGCTTCAATAACGGGTTCCTTTTCCCATGGAGCTTTGATAAGCGACCAGACAGAGATTCCGGTAATCATTTTTATATCCCGATAGAAATTAACAGCTCCTTCAAAACCGGCATAAGGTCCCTGATAGTCATAGTTATGAAGCTGTTTGAGCGGAATACCCATTTTCTGGACTACAAATTTTTCTTTGATTCCGGCGCAGAAAACATCAGGATGATAGATTTCGATGAGCTTTTCCATCTCATAATGGCTGATGTCGTCAATAATCAATGAACCTTTTTGCATATCGGCCATCATACCTTCGTAATCAAATACCATTCCCTGCTCAACAAGTTTTTGTTTCTTTTCTTCGCTGATCCGCGATTTATATCTTTCAGGATCGGTATCTACATGCAGTTCTTCAATATTGCGGCTGTCTGCATCAATCTGGATGGTTGGCAGCACTCTTCTTCCCTCGTAGTCGTCGCGGTGACCAAATTCATAACCTGCCGACAGGGTAGACATGCCCAATTCTGTAAAAAGCTCCTGATAATGGTGGGCTCTGGAGCCGCCGACAAATAACATGGCCATTTTTCCGTCGGTGTGAGGTTTGATGGCTGCCAGGGCGTCATTTACGGTTTTCAGTTCCTCTTCAATAACTTTCTCTACATTTTCAATGAGTCCGGCATCGCCGAAATATGCCGCAATTTTCCGGAGCGATTTGGCCGTAGCATTGGCACCTATGAAGTTTACCTTGATCCAGGGAATTCCAAATTTGGTTTCCATCATTTCGGCCAGATAGTTGATCGACCTGTGACACATAATCATATTAAGATCTGCAGTATGCGCAGTTTCAAACTGATGCAGCGTTGAGTTTCCGCTAAAGGTTGCCACAAGGGTGATCCCGACTTTTTTAAAGATTCTTTCAATCTCAAAAGCGTCTCCTCCGATGTTGTATTCACCCAGCAGATTTACCTTAAACTTTCCTTCAGGCCCTTTATCATCAAGTCCGACAACATTTTTGAACAGTCCGTTGTTTGCAATGTGGTGACCGGCACTCTGGCTTACCCCTTTGTATCCTTCGCAACTGAAACCAAAAACGTTGATGCCCAGTTCTTCTTTCATTTCACGGGCTATGGCATGAATATCATCGCCGATAAGTCCCACCGGACATGTCGCAAATACGCCAATGGCCTTGGGTTTAAATAATCTGTATGCTTCACGGATGGCCATTCTCAGTTTTTGTTCTCCCCCGAATACAATATTGGAATCCTGCATGTCGGTGGACAGTGCATAGGGCATATAATTGGCTTCTTCAGCAGTTTCGGGCAGCGTTTGGTTTCTGCGGGTCCCCCATGCATAGAATGAACAACCGATGGGTCCGTGAACCAGGTTCAGGATGTCGCGTGAGGGGCCCAGAACCACACCTTTACAGCCTGCATAGGCACATCCCCTTTGGGTAATAATTCCGGGAATGGTTCTGACATTGGCCTGAATGGCTTTTATGGGTTGTCCTTCATGAATTACGATTGATTTATCCCTTTTTTTGGCAATTTTTGAGGGATACTTCTTCAGAACCTCTTCTTTCCATCGAATCGGATCCACTTCTACTTTCTTTATCATATTTTTCTCCTTTCAATCTAAAGTTATGTCTCCACTTTCACCGGTGCGTACCCTGTAAGACCCCAATGCCTCAATCACGAATATTTTACCATCGCCACTGTTGCCGGTCTGATTCTTTTTTATGATGGTTTCAACGGCAAGATCTTTTTTATCATCCGTAACTACCAGGGTAATGAGGCGTTTGGATTTTAAGCGCGGTTCCGGACCCATTTGAGCCAGCAATTCCTTCTGTGCAACATCAGAAAGGACATTCTGATAATTGGGGCCTAATCCCCTGCCGCGACCTCTTCCCAAAACTGCCAAAGCAGTAAATGATGGCAAACCAGCATCAGCCAGGGCCTTTTTAGTTTCGTTCATCTTAATATTCCGGATTATAGCTAATATGTGTTTCATAGTCTTTTAATTGGTTTTATAAAAGCTTTCAGACCTCTTTCATTCCATTGGAAACAGTAGATGTCTCCATTACAGGGGTTACGAAAATTTTTCCGTCACCAAACTGCCCTTTTTCGCCCGAACGGGCGGCATCCATAATGGTATTTATTACAAAGTCTTTATCAGCATCCTTTATTCCAATCATCAACAGTTCTTTGGGCAGTTCGTCATAAGTGATATTTCCTACCTTTAACCCGCGCTGCTTGCCGCGTCCATATACAGACACCCTTGTTACAGCAGGAAATCCTGCTTCAAATAAAGCTTTCATGATAACTGCCGATTTTTCGGGACGAATAATTGCTCTGATTAATAACATATGTTTTTCCTTTCCTGATTTAGTTTACAACTCCGTATTCGATGAGAAGACTTTCGAGTTCTTCAATTTCAAGTGGTTTTGGGATAACAAATGACTGGTTTTCATCTATTTTCCGTGCCAGTTTTCTGTATTCATCAGCCTGAGGATGAACCGGATCATATTCGATTACCGTTTTCCGGTTAATTTCTGCCCTTTGTACCATGTTATCACGCGGAACAAAATGAATCATCTGGGTACCCAGCTTCTTGGCGAAAGCAAGAATCATATTTTCTTCATTATCCACTTTACGACTGTTACAGATAAGGCCACCCAACCGGACTTTTCCAGCTTCTGCGAACTTTACGATACCCTTACAGATGTTGTTGGCAGCGTACATGGCCATCATTTCTCCTGAAACCACAATGTAAATCTCCTGAGCTTTGCCTTCACGCATAGGCATGGCAAATCCACCACAAACTACATCACCGAGAACATCATAAAAAACATAATCAGCTTCATAGGCACTTGAGTCATATGCGCCTAATTGTTCAAGTAAGTTGACAGAAGTAATAATACCGCGGCCCGCACAGCCGACACCCGGTTCGGGACCGCCCGACTCAACGCACCGGCATCCTTTGAATCCGATTTTTACCACATCATTGAGTTCCACATCCTCACCTTCTTCCCGCAGCGTGTCCAATACGGTTTTCTGTGCCAACCCACCCAATAATAAGCGGGTTGAATCTGCTTTCGGATCACAGCCGACTACCATAACTTTTTTCCCCAATTCGGTTAATCCGGCTACCGTATTTTGGGTGGTGGTGCTTTTCCCGATACCGCCTTTTCCATAAATGGCTACTTTTCTCATAATCGTTGTCTTATTAAATAAATACTGAAAGAGGTATTTCAGAATTCGTGCCAATCGTTGTAAAAGATTGTAAAACAGGATATTGTAAAATAGACAAGGGGAATAATGGCCGGCAATTGCTACAAACGGGTAGCTTTTTTGGATGGAATCTACCTAAATGTAGGAATTTGTTGTGGTTGGTAATGGTGAATAAAATTCAGGATTTGGATGTGGTTTTTTTGAATCTCCGGGCGTCAATACCATACTTTTTAAGTCGTATCCCCATCATGCGTTCGGTTATACCCAGTGTGGAGGCGGTTTTGGCAATATTACCCTTTGTAGTCAAAAGCGTTTCCTGGATGATTTGTTTTTCAAGTCGACCCATAATTGCTTCGAGCGTTCCGGTGGATTTTGTATGGGAAGATATCGAGGTTTGAAGGGATGGAGGAAGGTTATGGGCGCGGATTACATTGTCAGAACTTAATATACAGGCTCTTTCAATACAGTTTTCCAATTCCCTTATATTTCCGGGCCAATGATAAACCATGAGCATATCAATAGCTGATGATGAGATGCGTTTGATTTTTTTGTTTTGGATTTTGTTGAACCGTTCAATGAAATAATCAGCCAGGCCGGGGACATCATTAATTCTTTCGCGAAGCGGTGGGACAAAAATGGGAAATACATTGATCCGGTAATACAAATCCTCCCGGAACAGGCATTTCTCAATCAGCTCTTCCAGATTCCGGTTGGTGGCAAATATTAGGCGCACATCCACCTTAATTGAATGCGTACTGCCGACTCTTTCAAACTCTCTTTGCTGTATAATACGCAATAGTTTAATCTGTGTAGCCATCGAAAGATAGCCAATTTCATCCAAAAATATGGTGCCGCCGTCGGCGCTTTCAAATCTGCCTTTCCGTAGTAAATGAGCCCCGGTGAACGCGCCTTTTTCATGACCAAACAATTCGCTTTCAATAAGGCTTTCCGGCAATGCAGCACAATTCACCTTGATGAAAGGTTTGTTTTTTCTTTCACTGTTAAAATGAATGGCGTCAGCAATCAGTTCTTTACCGACACCACTCTCTCCTCTAATCAGAACTGTTGTATTGGTGGCTGCTACGATATCAATCATCCGGAATACCTCCGAAATTTTTCCCGAACAACCTACAATATTTGAAGGGTGAATCCTGGCTTTTAATTCATCATGCAGCTTTAAGTTCTCGCTTTCCAGTGTGGTAAGTTCTTCTATGTATTCCTGCCGGTTGCGGACACTTTGCGCAATCAGCGATCCGGCAATAGATAAAATATTTGCATCTTCGGAAAATGTGATGTGCTTGTTGTAGCGGCGGATCATGCTTAATGTGCCGATATTCTCATTTTCCTCTTTGATTGGAACGCAAATAAAGGAAGTTTCATCTGCATTAAAACCGGATATTGAACCTGTGCGATTCAGGAAAGTTTCATTTTCTGAAATACGGGGAATTACTACAGGCATTCCGGTTTCAATAACCTTACCTGTAATACCTTCCCCTATTTCATAAATGGCCTTGCTCCTTTCCTCCTGTGTTAAACCATAAGCGACTTCCGTATGAATTTTTAAACTGGTACGGTTGAGTATGGAAAGCAGCACACGGTTGGCTTTAAGGTATTTTGCCAGCAGTTCAATAACCGGTTTAAAAACAACGGTAAGATCCTTGTTGGTCTTGTTTAAAAGCGAACTGATCTCAAATAAAAGATTCAGTTCTCTCTTACCGTAACATTCTTCACCTGACTTTCTGCACACATCCGGCATAAACCTGAAAATAGAAAAAAATTAAATAACCCCTTTAAAAATCCTTTGCAAGCCTCAAAAATATAAAATAAATTATACATACCCCCTAAAAAAGCAGTAATAAATTTAGAAAATATATAAAATAATCATTTTGAGTAAAAATTTGCAATTCACTCAGGGTTCAATTTTCATAATAACGGGATTGAATGCTTTCGTAAATACAAGGACTGAATCTCCCACTGATACATTCCTGATATCGTTATGAAGTGCAGTTACCTTAATCAACTGGTTCATTCCGGTTATGATGGACACCAGGTAAAGTACCCCCGGTTTTTCAATTTTTACAATGGTGCCGGAAATCTTTCCTGCTTCCAGGCAGGTGTTTACTTTTAGCTCAAATACGGAACCCGAAGCAACCAGTTCCTTTTCAATATGAATTTCAATTACTGAATTTCGTCTTTGCTCCGTATCTGCACACGTCTGATTTTACCACTGATGGTTTTTGGCAATTCGGTAACAAATTCAATAATACGCGGATATTTATAAGGAGCAGTAACTTTTTTAACATGCTCCTGAAGTTCTTTTACCAGTTCCTCGCTGGGATGATAGTTTTTAGTAAGTACCACTGTCGCTTTGACGATCTGGCCCCGGTCAGGATCAGGAACAGCAGTAATGGCACATTCCAGCACGGCCGGATGTTCAATCAAGGCGCTCTCAACCTCGAATGGCCCAATACGGTATCCCGAGCTTTTAATCACATCATCAGCCCGGCCCACAAACCAATAATAGCCATCTTCATCACGCCATGCCATATCGCCGGTATAGTATATTCCATCATTCCATACCTTACGGGTAAGCTGATCATCCCGGTAATAGCCGTCAAACATGCCCAGAGGTTTGCCCAGAGATGTGCGAATGATAATTTGTCCTTCATCTCCTGCTTCACAGGAATTACCTTCTTCGTCAATAAGATCTATGGCGTAGCCTGGTGAAGGTTTTCCCATGGAGCCTGGTTTTGGCTCAAACCAGGGATAGGTTGCTAAAGCAACGGTTAATTCAGTTTGTCCATACCCCTCCATTAATTTAATCCCTGTAGCATCAAAAAACTGTTTGAATACTTCAGGGTTTAAAGGTTCGCCTGCTACAACACAATATTTCAGGCTGCTCAGGTCAAAGAGCGAAAGATCTTCTTTAATCAGAAAGCGGTAAATGGTGGGAGGTGCACAAAATGTGGTGACTTTGTATTTTACAATCACATCCATAAGGTTGCGGGGAACAAATTTGTCGAAATCATAAGTCATTACTGCACTCCCGCTTAACCATTGACCATAAATTTTGCCCCAGGCAGATTTAGCCCATCCAGTGTCGGCCACGGTTAAATGCAACCCATTGTCCACTACATTCTGCCAATATCGGGCTGTTAGAATATGGCCTAGCGGATATGTAAAAGGCAGGTTTACCATTTTAGGCATCCCCGTAGTTCCTGAGGTAAAGTACAGTAACATTGGATCCGTACTTTGTGTGGCAAGAGCTCCAACTGGCCGGTTGTAAACGGGACTTGCCTTTTCAATTTCTTCGGAAAGATTCAGATAACTGCCATCCTGCTTTCCAACCAGGGCAACTTTTTTCAGAGAGGGAGAGTGACTCTCTGATCTGCGAATGTGGTTTATAACTTCGGGTTCTGCAACGCAGACAATCATTTTTATTTCAGCAGCATTATTTCTGTAAATAATATCTTTTTCAGTTAAAAGGTGGGTCGCAGGAATCGCAACAGCTCCGATTTTATGTAAACCCAGCAGGCAAAACCAGAATTCATACCGTCTTTTCAGAATAAGCATCACCTTTTCCCCTTTTTGAATTCCGACGGACAGAAAGAAATTCGCTGCCTTATTGCTGTAAAGGCTCATATCGTTAAAGGTAAAGCGTCTTTCTTCGCCCGAATCGTCGCACCACATCATGGCAGTTTTATCAGGCGTTTCAAGAGCAATATGCTCTACAACATCAAAAGCAAAATTGAAACCATCAGGAACATCTACCTTGTAATTTTGTCTGAAATCTTCGTAGGAGTTGAATTGTGTTTTGTTTAAAAATCGATCCAGTATCATAGAAAAGGAATTACAGAATAAGACAAATGAGTTACATGATCATGGCAAGAATTTTGACAGGTTTGCCGTTCCTGGCTTTCATAGCATGTTTATGTGAAGAATCAAAATAGATGGAGTCTCCTTCATTGAGTTCTATCGTATGATCCTCAAAATAAACAGTCATGGATCCTTCCAGGATGTAATTGAATTCCTGGCCCGGATGCGCATTATAGGTTAAAGGAAGTTCATCAGTTGTTGGTTCAGCTATCACAAGAAAAGGTTCTGCTTTTTTATGGATAAAATTAAAAGCCAGACTTTCGTATTTGTATTGTCGCATCCTTTCCACCTGAACACCGTGTCCCTTTCGAACAATGCTGTATTGGTGAAGTCTGGGATTTTCTCCGGTAAGCAATGCGCCAAATTCTATATTTAGTTTTTGAGATATTTTTACAAGCAGCGCTACAGAGATATCCGATTTTCCGTTTTCTATCACTTCATATTCTTCAGGAGTGATTTGCAGATGACGGGCGAGACTTTCCGCAGATACCCCGTTGATGGTGCGCAGGGCTTTAATACGTTCTGCAATCTGTATGATTCTTTCATTCATGGCTTTTCGTTTTTGAAGCGTGTATACAAATCCCGGACAAATGTAAAAAAATTCATCAAAATACCTGCTACGTTGGGCTTTAAGGTATCATAAAATTCAACCCTTTTCAGGGTTGGATAGCAGAGGGGGTCCTATCCACGGGTTTCACCCACGGTTATTGAGATATAACCCTTTCAGGGTATTATATGGTATGTTTTTTTATAGCCACGAAGTGGCTTCATATGAATAACCGCGGGTGAAACCCGTGGAACATGATAATCCTTCTCTTCAACTCTGAAGGAGTTGAATTAAAAAATATCAGCCGTTTTGGGGTCTGGTAATTCCTAAATTTTTATAGATCTGATCTGTAATCTGGGAACGATTTTCACGAATCTGCCTGGCAAGAGCTTTTCCACGTTCTGACATTTCAAAGTAGCGGTCGCTCCAAAGCAAAATTTCAAAAAGGACGGGAAGCAAATCCATGCCCTTGCTGGTAAGTTGATACAGGTATTTCGACTTGTTGTCGGGATGAGGTTCCTTGGTAATGAATCCTTCGTTTTCCAGTAAGGCCAGCCGGTCGGCTAATATATTGGTAGCGATTTTCTCCTGGGAACGCAGAAAATCTCCATATGTATTCTTTTTAAAAAAAAGCATATCCCTGATAATCAGGAATGACCACTTGTCCCCTAAGATGTCAAGGGTAGAACTGATCCCGCAAAGCGATCTTCTGTTAATTTTTTTCATGAAATAAAATTACAAAAAACAACTTGCATTTTGCAATTAGTATAATATATTTGTACTTGCAAAATGCAAGTAAACATAAAAATCCATCATTATGAATCAGCCAAAAACAATTACAGAAGGTGCCCAACACAGAGCTATTGATCTTGGAGCATTTAGTGACTTGAAGCAGTATGCCTATGAGCATCCAATAAGGAAGACAGTTGTGGAGGGAAAGATTTTCACGGGATCATTGCTCAAAACCACCGGAGCAGAGGTGTCATTTCAGATTGTTCCTCCGCACACCGGTCATCCCTTTTTGCATGCTCACAAAAAACATGAGGAGGTTTATGTGGTTTTAAGCGGCTCAGGACAATTCCAGGTCGACGGGCAGTCATTTGAAATTCACGAAGGAACAGTCATTCGTGTTAGTCCCGACGGGAGCCGCACTTACAGGAACAATTCCGATAAACCTATGGTGTTTATGTGCATTCAGGCCATGCATGGGTCGCTCGATTGTTACGATGTAAGCGACGGGTATAAGGCAGAGGGGATCCCTTCCTGGGAAAATGCATGATCATGGCTGTGCTGAATGTGCTTAAATATGCGCATTCAGCACCACAAGCAAAATACATGAGGAGTTAATTTTTTTCACAGGTTAATTATACTTTTCCAATGGCGTAGGAGTTTTATAGACATCGGAACATCTTATTGCAGACAAAAAATTCCGGAAATTCAGTCCTTCAATACGCAACCATTTCAGAATGGAATTGTCTATATATAAAAATCTTGATGAGCTATGATAGAAAATACGTATCAAATCAGGGTAATGTATCCCGATACTGATCAGATGGGCACGGTTCATCACTCGGTATATGCGAAATACTATGAAACTGCAAGGTGGGAATTATTCAGACACATTGGAATTTCCTACCGTTCGATTGAAGAGGCCGGGTATCTTATGCCGGTTACCAACATGCATCTGAAATTTCTTAAAACAGTCCGGTACGATGACATCCTCACCATTAAAACAACACTTAAGGCTGCTAAAGGAGCGCGCATATGGTTTTCATACAAGCTGTTTAACAGTCATGGTGACTTGGTAAACGAAGCAGAAACTGAACTGGCATTTGTTGAAAAACGCAACTGGCAGCCATGTTTACCGCCTCAATTTGTTTTTGATGCCCTATCAATTTATCTTGAAAAGGAATTGGTACATTACTAAACACTAAATTTGCATCCTTTATGAGGATGTAAATATGTTTCAATCCGAAAAGACTTTTGTTTGTATTATCCGGCATGGTGAGACCGATTGGAATGCATCAGGCCGGCTTCAGGGATGTGAGGATGTTGCCATGAATGAAAGAGGAAGAATTCAGGCCCTGTTGGCCGCGAATTACTTATCTGAATATTCCTGGGATTATATCTTTTCCAGTCCGCTTCAAAGGGCTCTTGAAACTGCAGAAATTATCAATGAGAAAATCAGGCTTTCTCAAATCTGCATTCTGGATACTTTAAAAGAAAGGGATTATGGGGAAGCTTCCGGATTGCTTCCCGATGAAAGAAGACTCAGATTTCCGGATGGGATTATTCCGGGTCAGGAAGATTTTGATCATTTAAAAGATCGTGCCATGCAGGCCTTAAATTCTATTGTGCAGGGTCATACGGGAAAGCGTTTGTTGATTATTACGCATGGGGCTTTTACAAATTCAATATTGTATTCAGTTTCGGAAGGAGCATATGGGAGTTTTAAAACACGACTGAAAAACGGGTGCATCAACCTGCTTGAATTCAATAAACAACATTGGAATGTCGTTTTCTATAACAAAACACCTGACGAATTGACTGAATAAAAAAAAGGCGGCATATGCCGCCTTAAACTTAACTATTTCTTTTATATCGGTATTTGAAATTGTATTTATAACTGGTTCCGTCTTTTTCAACGATTACCTCCCCGCTGCAGGCATCGCCTGTGTGTTCAATGGTCATATTTCCCCTTGTTTCATTTATGATTTCAAGTTTTCCACCGGCAAGACCCCATGCAAACGATCCGGGACATCTCACATATTCGAGGGGTTCAACAATATGCCTCTGGTAGTTTTCGCCCAAAATATTCGTACTGCTTGCCGAACCGGAAACATAAATGGTGTCGTTCAGGGGATTTAGATGCCATGCCCATTCCCGAACATGATTTGATGACCTTGTAATATAGGTGTCTTCATCAAAGGTGATTTTGCCATTTTCAAGCGCCACTGAGCTCTCATAACGATTCAGGTCGTTTATCCCATTATTGGTAATTGTTCTGGTTCCTTCAATTTTAGCTCCGTTGAAATAGAAGTTATTAAAGGTGATAATGTGCTGAGCACCCAATACAAACCACCTGTTGGTTAGCGTGACAATAATCTGGCCTGATCGCGTAATGGTATCTCCGTTATAAGTTAACGTGCACCCATCGCCGAAATCAATGGTTACAGTTTTTGGAAAAGTAGTCGTGTCGTTCGAATTCACAGTAACACTATAACACATCACATTTGAACTGGTCTCTGTAAATCCATAATCCTCATCATCCAGTTCAACAACTTCCTCCAATGCCATATTGTCCATTGCATCGAATACAGCATCTACATAAGCTTCATCCTGTGCTATGGCCAGATCTTCTTTAGGTATCTCATCCGAATCGTCTTTAGAACAAGATGGAAAGAAAACCAAAACCGCAGCAATCATCCATAGAACCGAAAATCCCCTTCTATTTTTCATATTATTGAAATTTGGTTTATAATGTATACGTTATAAAACAACTATGTGTTTTTATAGTTTAGACATTATAAAGAAACTTTCGTTCATTTCCGAATAAAAATATTGTGTATCTTTCGGATACATTTGAGAAAGAATTATATCCGGTGAACCCCTTCTGACAATAACCGGAAAACTAATTATCAAATGTGCTGTTAATCGGTATATGTTTATTGTAAATCAAAATATTCCACGGGCATGGCGTTTTTGCCCTTCTGTTTCAGGAATGCTGCTGCAGAGTTGCCTGTTTTATTTTTCTTTTGCTCTTATAATATTTTTGGCTTATTCGAGTTTATTAGCATGCTGTCTTGGTTTATGGTTTAAATAATGGATTATGAATACCGTACATTCCTACTTTGAATTTCTGACGAAGGCCCAGTACACAGAGAACGTATTATTGCTGATATGTAAACCTGATCATGAACTAAGTCAATTGGCAAGTCGCCAACTGGAAATAGCCTACAGATCCAACCAGAATATCCCTATTTTTAGGGCCGATAACAACCGGGTGCATGAAATCTGCAGAATCTATGAATTGGAAGTTTTTCCTGCATTACTTGTTTTCAAGGACGGAAGGTTTATTAAATCAATAACAGGTTGCCGTGATGCCGGATTTTATGCTTCGATTTATGAAGATTCTGTTTCTGATCCCATCATGAAAAGAAAAAATTCCATAGAGGTTACAGATTCTATAATCTGACATCCCGGAATCACTTAATTTCATAAAATTTACTGATTTTCTATTCATCTATTCATGAACCCTGATTAAGGTGCTAGCCAGACAAATCATAATAATCGGCATCCTAATCCCGCTGGTGGAATATTACTCATTCAGGGTAGTTCGGGCTTCAATATCCAATTTCGGCATTCGCGTTCAGAAGATTCTTTTGTTTGGGTATGTCCTTCTTTCTCTTACTATTATCGCTGCATTGATAATTTTCCCATTATATGCCACCGGTACATGGCCCAGCATATTTATAAAGGCTTTGGTAAGTGTAATGATTGCCTTATTTTTCGGTCAGTTCGTTACAGCCATGCTCATGCTGTCGAAAGAAATTTCGGGCATCCCCTTAAAGATTTATAAAAGAATCTATCCTGACAAAAACGAGCAAAAACCTGTTTCAAAATCCGGATTACAAATAACACGCAAGGATTTTTTAACGAAAGCAGCTTTAGTTTGTGGAGGATTATTCAGTGGCGGGTTGATATTTGGAATGCGCAACCGGTACAACTATCAGATACATCGCATTAAATTTGAAGCAAAAGGAAATTTTGCCCCATTTAAAGGCTTGCGTGTCGTTCAAATTTCTGATATTCATACAGGCAGTCTGGATGATATTCAAGCAGTATCTGAGGGATTCAGCAAGATAAAGGACCTGCATCCGGATCTGATTGTTTTTACCGGAGACCTGGTGAATTACCGTTCCTCTGAGGTTGTTCCGTTTATTTCTGCATTAAAATCACTGCAAGCTCCGTTGGGTGTATACTCTGTCCTGGGAAATCACGATTACGGTGATTATATTCATTGGCCTGACCCTGCATCGCGCTTGTCGGATTTCACCAGTCTGCTTGATTATCAGAAAAATCTTGGCTGGCAGGTATTGCGCAATGAGCATAAAATTCTGAACTGGCAGGGAAATAACTTTGTTCTGGCAGGTGTGGAGAACTGGAGTGCCAAAGCCAGATTTCACAAATACGGTGATCTGAATAAAACCCTGAAAGGTACAGACAAAGTTCAAACACCGCTTATCATCCTTTTAAGTCATGATCCGTCTCACTGGGATGCGGAGATAAGACACCGTTTCCCGGAAGTGTATTTAACATTGAGCGGGCACACACATGGCATGCAATTAGGTGTGGAAAACCGTTTTTTGAAATGGAGTCCGGCCCGGTTTTTATATAAACAATGGGCAGGTTTGTACCTGGAAAAAAACCAGTATTTATATGTTAACAGAGGCTTTGGCTATATCGGCTATGAAGGCCGTTTAGGCATTCTGCCTGAAATTGCGCTGCTGGAATGGGTCTAGACCACCTCCACCATTCCCCTGCTATTCCCTGTAAGACATAATCCTCCCTTAGGTGTAACCAGGAAGGTGTTTTCAATTCCGACCATTCCAAAACCAGGGATGCCTTTTTTAGGTTCAAGCGCCAGCACCATATTTTCTTCCAGCGGTGCGTCAAAACCTTTTGCTATTACAGGGTATTCGTCAATTACCAACCCAATACCATGGCCTAAAAATTTGACCTGACGGTTTCCATATCCCATAAAATTTTCCAGAAATTCTGCAGGAAGACCCTGCATGAGCTTCTCATAGATCTGTGATGGTATTGCCCCCGGCTTTAATTGCGATGCCAGGCGGTCCTGAATTTCCAGGCAGTATTGGTGCGCTCTGCAAGCTTCCTGATTCGCATGGCCTTTAAAAATATAAGTTAGGGTCTTGTCTGTGTGATATCCGTCAATTCCAAATCCGATATCAATAAATACCAGATCACCTTTTTTGAGTTTGTTGTTTCGGTTGCCAATTAAGGGAACAGCAGCGCTCATACCAAAATTACCGCCGGGACCATTAAAACTGGTCGGGTATAAACTGCTTTCACCAAAAGCAATATGACCCAGGATCACTTCTGTATCGAACATTCCGAAACGTGCTACTCCGTGATGCCCTAATTCAAGCATTTTGCTATATAAAAGTGCAGCCAGATCCACCTCACTCATGCCTTCATTCAACATGGCCGGAACATGCCTTTCCAATACTTCTTCATGCATTTTGCCGGAATGAATCATCAAACGCAACTCATAATCGCTTTTTACCGACCGCACCAGTGCAATTTCAGCATCGAGGGGAAGCACATTCTCAAATGGGAAATACTTTTGAAAACGTTTATAAAAAGCCAACGGCACAAATTCGGTCTCCAGAAATACAGTCTTCCCTGCAACATCATAGTTAACTGCTGCATCCCGGAAGCTTTCCATTATTCGAATGTCCCCGAATTCCGATTCATGAACTGCCCTGTCATAGCTTCTGCGAACCCATAAAACAGGCTGTTCGTCACGGGGAATAATCAGCATTCCTTCCTGCATCGTACCTGTAAAATAGTAAAGATTTATTTTACTGAAAAAAACAGCATATGCCCAATTGACATTCTTTGAAGTCATTATTTCTTTGAACCGATGCATGCGCATTTTTAATTCAGCTGACGGAACTTTTGTAAACATGGTTGAACGAATTTGGAAGTAAAAATAAAGAACTTTGGTGCATAAGGGTTCTAAATATTTTCAACCTTTTGTTTTCTTTTGTTGGCCGAAAACAACAAAAATTTATCTTTGCCGTTCACTGTCTAAAAAGTTCAAGATTTTTATGTACAAAGCACTTATATTTCTATCCTTCTGTTTTTTTACAGGTTTCTTTTTTTCTTCCAACACACAGGCACAGAATCGGAAAATACCTTCAGAAAAACCAAAAATTGTCATTGGCATTGTTGTAAGTCAGATGCGTTACGATTATGTTCAGCGCTTTTGGGATAAACTTGAGGATAACGGCATCAAATTATTAGTAAACAGAGGTACTTTATGCAGCAATGCAAGTTTTAACTATTTGTTTTCGCAGCAGGGAGTCGGGCATGCCAGTATTGCTACAGGCACGATCCCTGCAGATCATGGAATTGTTGGTCGCGAATGGTATTTATATCTTCAGGATAAAATCGAAGGAAGCACAGAAGACATACAACAAAAGGCTGTTGGCGGTGACGTGGATAACGGGCATTACAGTCCCAAAAATCTGATGTGTACTACCTATGAAGACGAATTGCGGCTATCAAATAATTTCCAGTCGAAAGTTTTTGCTGTTTCGCCAGATCCTGCTCCGGGTATATTTTCTGCAGGGCATACGGCAAACGGATGTTACTGGTTTGATCCCCGGACAGGCAACTGGATTACGAGTACCTATTATAATGATACTTTGCCTAAATGGGTAGATGAGTTTAATGCCAAACAGTTGCCTGCCATATATTTGAAGGAAACCTGGAATACCCTGTTGCCCATCGATCAGTATCATGAAAGTCTGCCCGATCGCAATAAGTATGAAACCGGAATAAACGGTCAGGTTGCTTTTCCTTATGTGCTTGAAGAATTATCTGAATTGAAAAAGAAAAAGATGGATTACAGCATTCTGAACAAAACGCCTTTTGGTAATACCTACACAAAGGATTTTGCTGTGAATCTGATTTTGCAGGAGAATCTTGGAAAAGATGATTATCCGGATGTTCTTACCCTGTGTTTTACTTCACTTGAAAATATTGGCTCTCTTTTCGGTCCCAATTCCGTGGAAGTAGAGGATGCCTTTCTCCGCCTGGATAAAGAAATTTCCCATTTCCTGGATTTTGTGGATCGTGAAATTGGCAAGGAAAACGCATTGATTTATCTTACATCGGACCATGGTGTAGCACAGATTCCATCTTATCTGGCTGATCAAAAGATCCCTGCCGGCTATTTTAACCAAACCGGAGCTTTGTCTTTATTGATGAGTGCTTTGAATAACACATACGGAAAAGGCGAATGGATAAGGGCCTATCATGCTCAGCAAATTTACCTGAATCATACTCTTATAGAAGATTCCAAAATGTCGTTAACTCAAATGCAGGATTATATTGCACAATTTATGCTGCAATTTTCGGGTGTGGCCAACACAGTCACTGCACATACCCTGCAAACCGCAAATTTCACGGAAGGTATCTTTCGCAAGATCCAGAACAGCTATAATCAAAAACGTTCGGGAGATGTCATTCTGAATTTGAAAGCAGGATGGGTTGAAAAAAGCGATGGGTCAACAGGAGGAACCTCATCCTATTCTTATGATTCAAGGGTACCTTTAATTTGGTATGGCTGGAAAATAGGACATGCTAACATTACCCGGCCTGTTGATATTATTGATATCGCACCAACGTTATCCACCTTTTTAAATGTTACTTTTCCGAATTCATGCACCGGAACTCCGGTATTCGAACTTATCAGGTAATCAGAAGGATAATTGCATGGAAGCCCTGATGCCAAAAGGACTGGTATGTGGATGATCCAGGTAGGAGAAACGCCATACTGCATCTATACGGAAAAGTTTAAATATGTTCTCAATTCCGGCGCTTGCTTCATAGTAAGGTTTGCTTAATTCTGACAGCCCTTCAGGAAACAACATTACTGACTTATTCTTATCGGATAAATTGCCATACAGAATATTGCAGCCGACTACTTCGCGCCAGTGAAGACGTCTGAGCAGAGGAATTTTGTTCAGAAATAATCCCTGGAAGTGTTGTTCGGCAAACAAACTGACGTATTCATCGCTGACAAATTCATAATAGTTCATCATATTAAACGACAGCGGATCGTAAGCATATGTTTCATTTCCTTCATGAAGTTTTAAAAGCGGATAGGGAAGTGTACCGAATATTTTTCCTGCTGTTATTCTGTATTTCAGGTAACCAAAGGGATTGGTTTCCAATTTATCGGATATTTTCAGACGTATTTTGTAATATTCATAATCACTTCCCCATACGCCCTTCGGACCAAAGGTGAGATCGAGGTCGAGGGTAGGATATTGCGACCCCATGCTTCTGCGCTCAAATTTTCCCCAAAGGAATTTTTCGCGGTATGCAAAGTGCGTGCTGAGTGTAATTTCAGAAGAGGTAATGGATGATACCGAAATGGTATCCATAGCCATATTTACTTGCTGAAAGGGCACATAATCTGTTGCGTAAACAGTCTGATGATAGAATTTAAAAGTGTTGGAAAAGCCCAGAGCCCACTCATGTTCATAAAAAGCAGTAAGCTGATCTACCATGGTGAGCTTGTAATTGGGATTTCTCCGTAATATGGAAGTCAGATAATTGTCATCAAGAAAAGCATTTTCACTTTTACCCAGCTGGCGGATGTCGTGGTAATACGAAACAGTCGTTGTACGCCTTGGATTGGTATTAAACATATACGTTGTAAAAAGGCCGTATTTGAATTCTTTGTCCTTAAATCCATAGGCTATATGACCTCCGGGCATAATTTTGGTGCTGAATTTATTGCTGGTTCGCCCACCCAACCTCACGCGCGGTCCTTCAATTACATTTGAACTGTATGTGGTGTAATATGGCCCCAGTTCTATAGGTCCCGTTACAATATAGTAGTTTGTCAACATATTTACCATGGTATTCAGGGTCTTGAACATGGGTACCTTTTTAATAGAATCCACCATGGTATATATTTTATGGTCCTCTCCGGATAATTCCGTTTTTCGGTTTTGTACCCAGAAATCATCACTTTTGTCCACCTTATCCTCTTCAATATAGGTGTCTGATGTCATTTTCTTTACCGGCTCAGGTACTTCTTCGCCCAGGATAATGCTGTCGTAAACAGCAGTTTTCCGGCCAAAAAAGCCATAGCTCTTTTCGGCGATATTAAAGTCGATAATCAGATCTTCATTTGTCAGAAACCAGGTGGTATCATTGATCTTATCATATTCATAGGTGGCAATCATATCTTTTAAAAGATTCAGATTGACATCGGAAGATACCCTGAGCTGAACTTTTTTTATGGCATAGCTGGTATCTGCTACCCAGAAGAAGCCATGAAAAGTCCTTTCCTGTTTTCTTTTTGGGCGGAATGATATCTTTCTGCACCATGAACCATCAATATTGGCACTGTCTTCAAGAAAATATTTGTAGTACATCCTTCCGACCCCAGCAATCGGGCTTACAAAACCAGGGTCAAAAAACAAGATGAAATCATCATAAATGTTAAGCGATTGATACATCTTACCTGTAAATTGCGATACTGTTTTATTTTCAATGCCGCTGATCTTAAATGCTTCAATAACTTCGCGGTTGACAGGCGGGTTCTTGGAACGGTAAATTTTCGATACTGTTTCTGTGATGAGCAATGGCAGATAATTCTTGTTGAAAACCTCTGAGGAGTCCATGTAATCAAAAACAAAACTGAAATCTTTTATGAGCCGCGAATCCTTAAAATTTTCATCAATGTTATTCAGGTCAAGCCGGAGCTTGGAATAAGCATTGTATTGATAATTGCTGAGTTTTTCAGGGTTATTCTGTTTTTTATGATCGTTAATTCTGCGGAGAATTTCGAAAGCAGGATTTTCTCCCGGCTTCACAATAACAGCATCCAATGCAATGCTTTTCGGCTGAAGTTTAATTTCAAAATTCTGGGTAATCCCTTTTGTGATGTGAATTCGTTGCATTTCATATCCTACACTTGAAACCAGCAGCGTATCTGTTGCCTTTGGAGTGGCAAGGTAAAAAGAGCCATCTGTTTCACTGATTGTTCCAACCAGACTGTGTTGAAAGCCGATATTCACAAAAGGAATGGCCTCACTTGTTTCAGCATCCAAAACCTTCCCTGTAATTATCGTCTTCTGAGCCAAGCCAGGCAAGCAACTTAAAAAAAGGAACAGAAGAAAATGGAATTTACTAATCATGTTCATCTTACTGCAGAAGTGAAAATATGAAAAATTGAATCAATATGATTGTTAAAATTCCCAACGGAAGCCTAATGTTGGTAAAAAAGCCCAGTCCGCTGGTCCCACAGGGAAATTCTTGCTGATCTCCAGTTCCCCGCCAACTGCTATTTTAGGGGTAATTAAATACCATAACTGAGGCTCGGTTTGAAATACAAATTCTTTTTGATCGGGTTTCAGGATCTTATCCTGTGACCAAAAATCTGCAAACCCTGTTAACAGGAGTTTCCCTTTCCATAAGGGTTGAAACCATACTAAGGTAAATTGAAAATCGGCTGAACGGGTTCCCCTGGCAATCCGGCAAAGCCATTGAGTAGTAAGAACAAATGAGCCTATATGCACAGGATGTGCGAAACCAGTCAAAAACACGCTGTTATAACTTGCTGCACCCAGAGTATCTTCTGCAACTTTATAAGCAGTAAATCCATCATTATATTCAATGTGAAAGGTAAGTTCATCAAAAGCATCATTCTTTCTGAGTCCCGGAATATAAAATTCCCGGGCTATTTCCCAATACGCTGCAGACATGCTTCTGGGGCTTCCGGGCAGGTTGAAATCAAAATCAACAAACCAAAAGGTAGAACCCAGGGTATCAGGCTTGAACATTTCGAGCGTAGCAGTACAATAATGACGGTCCTCTCCGAAATCGTAATGCATCTGAAGGTTCTGAGACCAGGCAATTGCCGGAAGGATTGTCAAGGTGAATGCAATGATTATTTTCATATTCCGTTTAAATAGAAACGCCAAAAGTAAACAATCTCAAAAATTAAAGCATATAAATTAACAGACAGCGAAAATTTGGTTTGGTTGTTCATATTACAATAATAGGGGATCTTTAATCCGTTGAAAAAATTAATACTTTTACATAAATGCAAAGCGAATATGAGTTATCAACATACATTAGAAGCTGCAATTGAGGGCATTCATGAAATTGAGGATTTGTTAAAGCATTTTGCCAAACAGGATCAGATCGCAGCAATTGAGATGGATCTTACGCTGCAGAAGATGCGAAGTCTGTATGAACTGCTGCTGATGATGAAAGGCAGAAACATGATATCAGAAGAACCATCTCAGGAAGTCGTGGCAAAAGATCCTGCTCCGGTAAAAAACGACATGGTGAAACCGGAGATTGAAAAAACGGATCTTAAAGAAGTAAAGACAACTATTGAGGTAAAGGAAGCTTCTGCAGTTCATGAACCTGCAACAGATATCGTTTCACAGGTCATAACTTCATCCAGGGAAAAAAGAACTCAGGAAGAAAGACAAACAAAGACGCTGGCTGATCAGTTTTCATCCGGACCAACATTGCATGAAGCGCTTCACCATGGCAAAAACAAGGATGATGTTTTATTTGCACACAATAAACCTGTTACCGATTTAGCCTCAGCAATCGGTATTAACGACCGGTTTACCTTTATTCACGAGCTTTTTGGTAACGACAAAAATCTGTATGATAATACCCTTGCAACCCTGAATCAGGCAGCAAGTTTTAATGATGCCTATAATTTTATGATTCATAATTTTGATTGGGATATGAACAGCGATCCGGTCCAGTTATTATTGGATATTGTCCGCAGAAAATTTATTAAAGGAAGGAATGAGTAAACTGTATATTGTTCCCACACCGGTTGGAAATCTGGAAGATATTACACTCAGAGCCATTCGGGTACTTAAGGAAGTGCATGTAGTACTTGCAGAAGATACCAGGACAACCCGGAAACTTTTTGCGTACTATGAAATTCACACGCCACTCCAGTCTTATCATATATTCAATGAACATCAGAAAACCAACACGCTTGTTGATCAAATTTCTGCAGGTCAAATTACAGCTTTGGTGAGCGATGCAGGTACTCCTTCTATTTCAGATCCCGGTTTCATGTTGGTTCGTGCCTGTATTGAAAAGGAGATACCTGTGGAATGTCTCCCCGGGGCAACAGCTTTAATACCTGCCCTTGTAGATTCGGGTTTTCCAAGCGACCGGTTTTGTTTTGAGGGGTTTCTTCCGCATAAAAAAGGAAGAAAAACGAAACTGGAAAGTTTGGCGCAGGAACCCCGCACCATTATATTGTATGAATCACCGCATCGCATCTTAAAAACTTTGGCTGAATTAAATGGTGTCATGGGGAGTGACCGGAAATGCTGCGTTTGCCGGGAGTTGTCAAAGGTACATGAAGAAGTAGTAAGGGGAACCTTTGAGGAACTGTCCCTGCATTTTGGCAAAAAGGAGCCTCGCGGAGAAATTGTTGTGGTAATTTCGGCCTGCGATAAGTAAGCGGATTGCTGCTCACGATTTTGTCATAATAATTATCACTTTTATAAACGGTTATATCTTGAAATGACTATTTTTATAACCGAAGCATTCAATTATGAGAGACATAAAACCGATTACTATGCCGGGAACTCATCAGAGTTTCCTCAGGTTTTTCAAAAAGCAGTCAGAACCGGTTACCCGCAGAATTCTGGATATGGGAGCAGGTCATGGGGCTTTCAGCCAGTGCTTATACAAGCTGGGATATCAGGTTGAGGCATGCGATATAAATCCCGATGAATTTGAATTCGAAAAAATTGAATGCCGTAAAGTGGATATTACGAGTCCCTTTCCATATAATGACAATTCTTTTGATCTGATTATTGCAATTGAAGTAAGTGAACACATAACGGATCATGATGTATTTTTCAGGGAGTCATCGCGCGTTTTAAGTCCGGGCGGAAAGCTTTATATTACAACCCCAAACATTCTCTCACTCAAATCGAGGATCCGATTTCTTTTCAGTGGTTTTTTTCTGTCATTTAAGGCGCTTGAATATCACAATCAAAACGGCTTACAGCACATAACGTCGCGCACTCCTGATCAATATAATTATTTAGCGGTAAAAAATCGTTTCAGTTTGGCGGACATAGATATTGACCGTGAACAAAAAACATCCCGTTTCTGGTATTGCATTTTATATCCGCTTTTGTATTTATATCCGAAAATTAAAAAAATAAGCACCTTTCATAATCATCGGAACCTTTTATTGGGCCGCATCATTTTCCTTACTTTTCATAATCAGAAAGTTTGATTATTTTTATTCAGTGATCTGAATTTAAATATGCCCATTGTCTGAAAAGTTAATTGAGAAACCATGAATGTAAATTTACGCCCGGTTATTGATCTCTTCAATCATGAAAAAGCACTGGCTATTGCCGGAGTTTCGTATAAGCCTGCCAAATTTGGCCATGTCGTATATTCTGCTGCGCTGAAAAATGGATATACCGTCATTCCTATTAATCCTAAGGGGGGTGCAATTGACGGAATAACATGTGTGGAATCAGTGTCTGCTCTTGATAATCAAGTAAATAATCTATTGATTGTCACCCATAAAAGAGACACTGAAAAAGTAGTAAAAGAAGCTATCGCAAAGGGTATTAAGAATATATGGATTCAGAACGGCTGTGAAACACCAGAAGCCATAGAAATGGCCAAATCTGCCAATATTAACCTGGTATCAAAAAGGTGTTTTCTGATGTATACCAATCCTAAAGGTATCCATAAATTCCATCAGACCATATCAAGGTGGGTTGGGTCCTACGATAATTAAGCGTTTCATCACTTAGAGGCAATCAATATGAACTTTCTAGTTCCGGATACTCCCGGATACAGGAAACATTTCAATCATTCCTGAAGTGGTTGTACTGTATGTTCTGACCATTATTTACTTTATGATCGGGGCTTTTCTGTTTAACAGGAAACACATGCGGATTTACCAGAATTATTTTATCAAAAGATTTTTTTATTTGAACGGACTGCTTATATTATAAGCAACAAATTTGATTATATTATAATCATTAAACCGGGTAACATGAATAAACTAATAGCCTGTTGTGGCTTAAATTGCGAGGTGTGCGATGCTTATATCGCCACGGTAAAAGACAGTGATGCTTTAAGGAAAGCAACTGCAGAAAAATGGCAACAAATGTATCAGACTCCTGAAATTGACTACAGAACCATTAACTGCACCGGCTGCAGGGAAGCGGGTGTTAAATTTTCACATTGCAATGAATGTAAAATGAGAAATTGTGTTGCAGCCAAATCATATCAGACTTGCGCTGATTGTCCTGATATGGAGCGCTGTTCCATGGTAGCAATGGTACATCAGCATATGCCTGAGGCGCTCCAGAATTTAAAAGATCTTTGTTAGCTGTTAGGCTCAGTTTGTTGGATGCCCTTGTGAACGCCCATTCATAGGGGCTTTTTTATGATTGAAGGATTAAAAATATTCGGATTTATCAAATTATTAAAAAGTATATACGAAAGGGATATGGTAAATACGTTAATTTGGTATCAAAATATTTTGTTATGGCAATTCTCAAGGTTCTGATTTTCTTTGTTTTTATAGCCTGCATTCATGTGCACGCTTTTACTCAGGGAATGACGGACTATAACCGTCAGGTTTTTCCTGCAAATCATGCTTTGAATACCCGGATTGATCAATTGCCCGTGCATTCAAATTCCGCAAACTTTATTAACAGCATGGGAGCAAACACATCATTGCATCCTGATTTTGGTACAGCCTGGGATGATGATGGAGTCATGCGTCAGATGGGAATCCCATATAATGTTGTTGGGGAGGATCAGCCTTTGGCGCCCATTACGTTTGTTGATTACCCTGAAGAGAGTGATCCCGGACCCTGGCCCATACCGAAAGACCCTTATATCGAAACCGTTTTTGACTGGAGAGATACCGATGAGGGAGACAGACATATGCTGATTGTTGATTCGAGTAATCAAATGCTTTATGAAACAGGCAATGTGTATGGGAATTCCAGCGGGACATCCTGGGAAGGTGCTTGTGGTGCTGTTTTTGATCTGAAATCCTATGAACTGCGCCCTGCAACATGGACGTCTGCGGATGCTGCCGGCTTGCCCATTTTTCCTTTGCTTATAAGGTATGATGAAGTGGAGCGTGCGCTCCAGAATGGGACTGAGATTCCTCATGCCATTCGCCTTACCGCACAGAGTACACAAAGAAAATATGTCTGGCCGGCCAGACATTTTGCTTCCAGTTCAACAGATCCCAACCGCCCTCCGATGGGACTCAGATTCAGGCTAAAAGCAAATTTTGATATTTCAGGATTCACCCCCCGGATACAGGTCATACTAAAGACGCTGAAGAAGTATGGGTTTATTATGTCGGATAACGGAAGCAACTGGTACTTTCAGGGAACCCATGATGACCGGTGGGATGATGAAGAACTGAATGCGCTCAAAACACTTCATGGAAGAGATTTTGAAGTGGTTGACATAAGCCAGTGGTTTAACCGGCAGGGTTTTGACGTGAATTCAGCTGCTGTTCCTCCGGGAACAACCACTGATGTTGAGAATAGCGGGATGGAGCTCCTGTCCTGCCAAAATTATCCCAATCCATTTAGCCAGTATACCTCAATTCATTTCTCGGTGCCGGGAAAGCAAAGAGCTGTTATACGCATATTCAACAGCCTCGGAGCAGAAGTGGCTTTTTTGGAAAGCAGCGATCATACAGAAGGTCTGAATTCCATCATCTGGGATGGAACGGATGCCTCAGGTCAGAAGCTGGGCAGCGGCATTTATTATTACAGGCTTGAATATGGCAATCAGCAAAGCTGTGTGAGAAAAATGGTTTTGCTTAAATAAACATCCGGCAGATTCAGGTTTTATAAAAGCGTTTTCGAAATTGTTCGCGGTAGTTTTCGCCGATCGGAATCCACCGGTCCGCAATCATTACCCTATTGCGGGATAGGGATGTAATCCGGTCAATGGCAATTATAAATGATTTATGAATCCTCATAAATTTATCTTCGGGGAGGGTTTCAGTCAATCCCTTCATGGTGAGAAGCGATAAAACCGGTCTTTTGCCTTCGGTATGGATTTTCACATAATCCTTCAATCCTTCAATTAATAAAACAGAATCCAGGATAATTTTAATGGTCTGATAACCCGATTTTACCAGAATGTATTTTTGCTCTGGCGGATTTTCAGAATTTCCCAGATTTTTTCGCAATGTGAACAATTCATAGGCTTTGTTCACAGCTTGCAGAAAGCGGTCAAACGGCACCGGCTTCATCAGGTAATCGGTTGCATTTACATTGAATCCCTGGAGGGCATGTTCGGAGTATGCTGTAATAAGAATGAACTGAGGCGGATTTTTTACCGAAGCAATAAAATCAAGTCCCGATATCCTGGGCATGTGTATGTCAAGAAAGATCAGGTCTATTTCATGGTTATGTAATATTTCTGCTGCTTCCGATGCATTGTTGCATTTGGCAATGACCGACAAAAATTCGATTCTGCTTGCAAATTCCTCAATTACCTGTTGAGCAAGAGGCTCATCATCAACTATGATACATCGCATCATCTTTAAGCTTCAGCATTAAATCAGTAACATATAGACCATTTACCGGACCCGAGGTGAGCGTGAACATTTCGTGATATAACAAATTTAATCTTTTTAAGGAATTGTTGAGTCCGATTCCCGAAGTTCCATTTGATTCTTTCATGGGTCCTTCTGCAATCGGGTTTTCAACATACAGTTTCAGATAATTTTCAGATTGGCTTATTTTTATAAGAATCTGGCCTGTTTTTTCCGTGTCAACACCGTGTTTAAAGGCGTTCTCAACAAAAGGTAACAGCAAAAGCGGTTCAATGACAGCATCTTTCTTTTGAAGATCAGTTTCAAATACGACCTGTATATGAGAAGGTAATCTTAACCGTTGAAGTTCGATGTAATTGGCAATATATTCTACTTCACCGGTAACCGGTACTACCTTACGTTCCGTTTCATAAATAATATACCGCATGATCCCCGAAAGTTTGATAATGGCTTCCGGTGTTTTATCCGATTTGATTATTGCCAGTGAGTATATGCTATTTAAAGTATTGAAGAAAAAATGAGGATTGATTTGTGATTTCAGAAGGGATAACTCAGCGCCCAACTTCTGATTTTCCATCTCTTTTTTTTGCTTCTCATTTTCATACCAGTTTTGAGTTACCTTGATGCTGGTGCCTAATCCCAGGATAGCAAAACAAAAAAGAACTGCATTATAACCTCCGTAACGGGGTGATTTTTTCTTGCCGGCTGGTTGCTTTCTGTTTTCCGGATTCTTGTGTGCCATCTGTTCTTTATGGTGCATCTGATGAATATAAAACTCATTTGCCGAATAGGTAAATAAAAGCATCATGAAAATAAACAGAAAGTATACCAGAAATTTACGTTTACTGAGATATTTAGGGATGAGCCATAAATAATTGATATAGAAGCATATAATTACAATTGCCCAGAACATGTAATCTCCAAAATTGGACGGTAATTTTACTTCAGTTTGCAGAACAAGAGGGGGCAACAGATAGAGCAGAATCCATCCGGCAACATGATATAAAACCTGGAGTATTTTATTGAAGATCATCTTTAACGGATATCAGGTAAATATAGCGCATTGGAGTTCCCGGTATTATATTTTAAGTAGACTAATAGATATACCTTTAAAATCTGACGACCAACCCTGTTGTTAAATTATCTTTAAGCGCACGAATATAATCATATCATAATTGATTGCAGAAAACTAAAAATTCATATTTTCACAAAAATTTTTCTATGAGAAAGCTTAGGGTTGCTATAGTATTCGGAGGCAGGTCTGCTGAACATGAAGTTTCACTTCAATCGGCACGCAATGTAATTGAGTCGCTTGATAAAAAACGCTTTGAACCTGTATTAATTGCCATCGACAAGGAAGGCCGGTGGCATTTAAACGAGAATTCAATCCAGTTGCTTCATGCCGGAGATCCCAAGTATATTAAACTTTCTGAATCTAAAAGCGAAGTAGCCCTTATTCCAAATGGGTCATCAAGTCAGTTGATTCATCTTGGCAGCAAGGAACAGGTTGGTCCGGTTGATGTCATATTTCCTGTTTTGCATGGTCCTTATGGTGAAGATGGTACCATCCAAGGCCTGGCCAAGCTTGCCAATTTGCCCTGCGTAGGTGCCGGAATATTGGGAAGCGCTGTGGGAATGGATAAGGACGTTATGAAAAGGCTGTTGCGCGATGCAGGAATACCCATTGGCAAATTTGTTACGCTAACTGCAAAAAACCGCGATAAATATTCTTATTCATCTGTTGTTCGTGAATTAGGGAATACCTTATTTGTAAAACCCGCTAATCTTGGATCATCCGTTGGAATTTCAAAGGTGAGAAACGAACAGGAGTATAACAAGGCCATAGATCTTGCTCTGAGCTATGATTTAAAAGTCGTTGTTGAAGAAGAAATTATCGGTAGAGAAATTGAATGTGCTATTCTCGGAAATGAGAACCCCATGGCATCTGTACCAGGTGAAATTATTCCTCATGCCGACTTTTATTCATATGAAGCCAAATATATTGATGATAAAGGAGCCGGACTGGATATTCCTGCAAGACTTCCTGATTCATTGATCCGAAAGGTACAGGAAATTGCTGTTGCTACCTATAAAACACTGGAATGCTTAGGGCTTGCACGTGTGGACGTTTTTCTCACGCCGGAAGACCAGATTATTGTAAATGAAATCAACACGCTACCCGGCTTTACGAAAATCAGTATGTATCCGAAACTTTGGGAAGCAAGTGGTATTCCTTACACAGAACTGGTTACAAAATTGATTGAGTTTGCTGTCGAAGACTTTGAGAAACGGAATCATTTAAAGGTTTCTGTGGAGATATAAAAAGACAAAGCTCCCCGTTTCGGATATGAAAGGGAAGCTTTGGAGGGTATAAAACGCAAAGAGGACTTTTAGAATCTTCCGAATTTAAAGGTGACACCACCTGAGAAACCTCTTAGGATGTCTTCATCGACCTGATATTCTGAATCATCTATTTGAACATCGGAAGTATACCTGTAATATGCTCCTACGCAGAATTTGAAAAAGCGTGTAACATTTAATTCTACTTCAACTCCTGGTTCAATTACCATAAAGGCGTCAGAAGCTTCGGATTCATAATTTTCCCAACCATTTTCTTCGGAGGTCATAACCGAAAGACCACCTGCGCCAATTAATATAGGAAAGGAAACATGCACCGGATATCTGGGTAAAACAATGGGTTCAAAGAAGAATCCACCATATCCGCCTGCAATGCTTACGTCCTGACCGGTAATATTATTGTGCTGAGTTTCATTAAAAAATCCCGATCCGCCTATGCCGATCGCCATCATGTGTCCGATTACAACAGCGCCCCTGGCTCCGAAAACAAATGCATCGCGGCCTTCAAGTTCGGTGTATTGAATCGATAAGGCTCCGTAACCACCCACTGTGCTGTTTTTTCCCATAATAGTCTGAATATCTCCGTCTTTTGTGGCTGGAAGTTGATCGTCTTGTCCAAAAGCTGCAGCTGTCACTGTGATCATCGCTAAAAGAAATATTAACTTTTTCATAATTATTTGGTTTTCAGTTTATATTAAAATCTATATTTTATGGATATTCCTGCACTTTGCAGGTAAATACTAAATATTTGAATGGAAGAATATTCGAAATAAGGTTTGATATCGATGCCTATCAGAAACGGAAATTCAGGGAACCGGTATTCCAATCCGACTAGTCCGTCTACTCCAAAAAGAGGCGTAAACCGATATGAGTCCAACTGATATACACGGTTCAGCACTCTGTAATGATCGATATATCTAAATCCCAGATGTATGCCCATTCCATATTGAAAATACAGGTTGTCAGATACATAGCCTAAAGCAGGTTCGAAATATTCTTTTAAAACCCCTATAGTGGCTCCATGTCGTCCGATAAATACATTGGCTTCCAATGCTTCTGTATCGTTCTGATGCGATCTGAAAGTGGCTGTGAAATAGTCGCCCACCCTGATGCCCGCATCCCGCGTATAATTTTGAGCTATCAAAGAACTTCCGGCAAAAAGAAAGAGAATAAGCAATGAGGCTCTCATATTTTATTTTTTCATCTATGAATTAATTTGCCTGAGCCAGAGATTGACTTCGTGATTTCAGGGTTGTTAAGGTAATAAACGATTCCGCTGCCAGCAATCAATACATTCAGGGTTTGTTGTGCATTTACCTCAGCTATTCCTGATCCTGAAATTTCAACAGCGCATTGAACCGAGTTCATTTCTTCACTTTCGAGTTTTCCGCTTCCAATGATGATATGACTGGCTGATGAATTTTCTCCTTCAAGGCGTATTTTCCCTGAACCGGAGATTTTGGTATGAAGGATCTCAGCAACAATGCTGCAATCTATTCTACCTGAGCCATAAATTTCAAGCGAAGCAGATTGACTGATGATATGATTGAAATCTACGTTTCCTGATCCCCAGATACCTATAGTAAGAGCATCAGATTTTAAGCCATCACAATACACAGAGCTGGAGCCAAATATACCCAGTGTTTCAAGTGACCTAGTTGTAATCCTGATTACAATCCGGTGTGAAGGATCTAAACATACACCATCACGGGTTTCAATAATCAATTTTCCGTCATTTACGCGGGTGGTAATTTCATCGATCAGATTCTCATCAGCAGTAATTACTGCAGTATAGTTGCGACCGGTATCAATTTCCACCTCATAATCGCCTTTAAGATCAATAGATTGGAATTCTGAGAGTATCCGGTTTTCAACTGATTTTAAATTATTGCCTTCGATGCAATCGTCGAAGAGTTCGTCTTCACAGGAGCCTGTTAAAGCAGATGTTAAAATAACTGCCGACCACAATCCATATTTTAAAAATCGTTTCATCATAGGGTTTTTTCTTAAAGACAATAAAAAAGAAAAAGGGTTGCTTATTGCTGAGAAATTGTAATGCTACATTTTCTGGGAGCCTTGATATTCACCTTTGAATCTGAAGTTCCCGTTCCAAAAAAACCTGATGTTTGGTATAATTTATCATCAGCACTGACAACCCGTGAGGAGACTTTTGCATTAGCCGTTGGATAACCAAAGATAACAGACTGATGATGGGTGAGGTCAAAATGGAATGACATGGGACGTGCAAAAGACAATGAAATATCGGTTAATTCCGAACTTAAGTTAATGGCAGAAAACGACTTCTGAATATCATCAATGGTGATATTGCCAAAGCGACTTGTCAGTGAAGCTTCTTCTTTTAACAATCCAAGGCTCATGTTAGAAAAGTAAGTTTCGCCTGAAATCGCCCCGATTTCATTTATGAAAAGTTTGTCACGTCTGGAATTCAATTTCAGCGTATTAATTTTTTCAATGGTGATAACTGATGACTGGGATTGTGCTGTAATCCTGTTTGTTTCACGCACATGCAGGTTTGCATATGAGCAGATGATGTATCCGTCTTTCAGATAGTTGATGTCTGCATCTCCTGATGAAATTTTTATATCAGCACGTCCGCTCAGTCTGTTGGCTTTCAAATCGCCATAAGAAAGCGAAAGGTTTACGGTACCTTCGTGGTCTTCAAAAAATACATCTCCAAATTTGTTTTCAATTTTTAAAGAGGCGCGGGCAGGAACCATAACCGTATAGTCAATGTTTACAGAATTGGAAGAAGAAAAATACGACCCGGCAATATCCATAATATCTTTTATAACGTCGGAACCATTTTCGCCAAGCTTTGTACGAGCAATAAGAAAATATTGGCTTGTTGTAAATTCAAAGTCCACATTTTGCTTGATTTTTTCGACTTTTTGCTTATCCTTTGCTTTAATGCGAATGTCTATATCAAATCTGACGGAATCATTGTTCCAGGGTATGATTTGAATTTTGCCATATTTATTGTAAATCTCGACAGTTGCATTACTGTTTACGCGGTAAGATTTGGTTATATGCCGATGGTAATCAGTAACCTGTGCTATTGCTGCGGTACCAATAATAAGGAGCAAAACTATGGAAAGTTTAAAGCGCATATTCGTTTGTTTTTGAAATGCATCCTTCCTGAAGTGGTTCCAGTTCTTTAATCAGATCCTCGAGAATGGATATTTTCAGCCTGTAATTTTCTATAATGGCTTCAATTACCTCCTGGTTGGCCATATTATCTTTGAGATCCTGTTTCAGTTCGACATACACACTGTCCAGTTCAGACATGTCGTAATCAACTTCTTCCTGCATGGAGGGGCAATTTGCAATAACCGGTTTCAATTCATTCATTTTCTGATTTACCAATCCGGTATAATATGCTTCGGCTTCATTCAAGCCCGGTATCACATTTTCTTTGGCATTTTTCCTGGCTTTGATTCCCAGAAAAGAGTTGTTTTCTGAACGATGTATCATTTCGTTGGCAATAAATGATGCACCAAAAATCAGTATCACGATAGCAGCCCTCTTGCCTACCTGCATCCAGTTTATTTTCCTGGTTTTAGGAATGTTCTTTTGAACCTTTTCCCAGATTTTAGGATCAGGCTCGCGAAAATCGAATTGATCCCTGTTTTGGCTGATGAAATCTTCAAACCTGTCTTTCATACTGCTGGTTTAAAATAATTTCTTTAATTTTTTGCTTTGCCCTTGAATATTGCGACTTTGAAGTTGCTTCAGAAATATCCATAATTTGGGATATTTCTGCATGATCATAACCTTCAAGAAGATAAAGAGAGAAAACAACCCGGTATCCTTCAGGTAGTTTTTCCATAGCGTGCTGCACTTTTTCAACGGTTAATCCCGGTACATTCTCATCCTGGTCTTCTATAACCGGCTGATCGGTGTATTGCTCTACCGGAACAAGATCGGCCTTCCTTTTTTTTAAGGCATTAATGCATTTGTTAATAGTAATTCGTTTCAGCCAGGAACCGAATGATGACTCGTAACGGAAGGTATCCAAACGGTAAAATGCTTCTGCAAAGGCTTCCTGAAGCATGTCTTCTGCTTCCTCCCTCTTATTCATCATCCGATAGCAAATGTTATACATAGCTCTTGCATAGAGTTGATATAGCTGATGCTGAGCTTTGGAATTGCCGGCTTTACATAATTCTATAATATCTGTATGTATGTCCTGGTAAAACGTCAACTGACTAGTCTTTTAATTTGTTAAATGTTATGTCTGTCGGTTATTCTGCCCATTCATCATCTTTTATCACTAAAGACAAAATGAATTTCTGAAGGTTGCATCACATGCAAAAAAATAAAAAATTTTATAGCGGTCTAAATCATTGAATCAGCCTGTTTTTTAAAGCAGCCCGTAATTTCACCAATGTAAAATTTATGAAAGTCTTTTTCAGGATAGTTTTGATCGATAATTTTTTTTATAAGAATATGATCGGGTTTTATAAAATCTGAATAAATCTTTCTGCACTCAATGATTAAACGGCTTTGTTCAAACCCGATACTTCCCGAAGGAGTTTCGACGGGAATCAGACCTGTTTTTGATATCTTATCAACGGTCCTTCCCGAGTGCGTTCCGCAATAATTGAGGATTTCTTTGTGTGTATCATCAAAAAAACTCAGCGTATAAAAATTAGATTTCTCAATAAACTCAAAAGTAAAGCGGTGTGGTCTGACAAAACAAATTGCAACCGGACGGTTCCATAGGATTCCAATGGTTCCCCAACTGGCTGTCATGGTATTGAAGCTGCTGGATTTGCCTGAGGTTATTAACATCCATTCCTTTTGAAGCGCTTTGAAAAAGTTATCAGTAAGCGCTTCATGATCGACTTGGGAAAATAGTTTATTGAGCATAGGTGTAACTTTAGGTCAACAAAAATAACGCTTTTCAATCACCTCGTGTAAAATATCCGCATCGATTTTATGATCCTCATATTTGTAAATCAGAAGCTTTGATATATAGTTCCATCAATTTTGATATGAAAGTTGCGTTTTTATTCATGTTACAGTATTTTTTTATAATTTTAGTTCTTCTGCCTGACTGATTTACAGACTTTATAATTTTCACTTAAAATGGTTGCTATGAAGAAGGAATTGGCACCGGAGGGGTATTTGTTTTCCCGCTCTTATACAAATTATATTTTTGTGTTATTGTTTCTTCTGTATATGTTCGATTATGTCGATCGTATGGTGGTCACTTCACTCTTCCCGTTTCTTAAAGCCGACTGGAACCTGTCCGATACACAATGCGGTATGCTGGTATCTGCAGTTTACTGGTCTATCGTGTTGCTTACTTTTCCGGTTTCAATATTGGTCGACCGGTGGAGCCGGCGCAAAACCATCGGGCTTATGGCTGTCGTATGGAGTCTGGCCACGGGAGTCTGTGCTTTTACGCGTTCTCTTCCCCAATTACTAACCACCAGAACATTTATCGGTGTTGGTGAAGCCGGCTACGCACCCGGAGGAACTGCAATGATAGCCGGTTTATATCCGCAGGAAAAAAGGTCATGGATGATTGGATTGTGGAATGCGTCCATTCCTCTTGGCAGCGCTATTGGAATTGCACTGGGCGGAATCATAGCTAAATATTGGGGTTGGCGCCACGCCTTTGGTCTTGTTGCCATTCCTGGTTTAATTGTTGCCATTTTGTTCTTTTTTGTCAAAGATTATAAAACAGTGAATCTGAAGAAGACTGCTGTGCAGCCGCAGGGAAAAAATGGCCGGAGAGAAGTAACCATGTCTGTGATCGATATTTTAAAAGAATTTACAGACAAACCTTCTCTGATTTTTACATACTTTGGTATGGCTGCAGTTGTTTTCACCACTACGTCACTGATGACCTGGCTGCCTACTTATTTTCACCGCGTTCAGCATTTGCCTGTGGATCAGGCCGGGATCAAATCGAGTACCATTATGGTTTTAGCGTTAATAGGTGCTCCTTTGGGTGGCTTTATTGCTGACAGGTGGAGAAAAAAGAAGATTAACGCCAGATTGCTGTTTCCTTCCATCAGTACATTGCTTTCCGCCTGCTTACTCTTTCTGGCTTTTGTTGTGTTTCCCGGAAAAATGCAGTATCTCTTGTTGCTGACAATGGGCGTATTGATTACCGCTTTTATATCTGCAGCATCTGCTGTTACACAGGATGTTGTGCATGCCGGAATGCGTGCAATGTCATATGCCGTCGCGGTTGTTGTCCAGAATCTTCTTGGTGCATCCATGGGACCCATCATCATTGGTGCAATTTCAGATTTCTCAAACATACAAACTGCTATATCCTATCTTCCCCTGGCATTGATTATAGCTTCTGTCTTGTTTTTTGCCGGATCATTTTATTATGAGAAAGACCTGATGAAAGTTGAACAAGTAAAACTTGAAACGGCTGAATGATGTTACAGATCTTTTTTGATCAGGGAATTCAAAGCAAAAAACATAGAAATTTGAATCATTTTCTTATTATTACGGACTGAATTTAAGGAGTAGATTTGTCACAACAAAGAAAACAAATAGACGATTGGGCGTTGGATTACTGGCTGCTTCAGCGCTATGCCAAACTGTGTTTCCGGATCTGGTACCGGAAAATCACATTTCTTAATGCAGATCGGATTGTTCATGGTAAGTCTTTGATCATTGCTCCAAATCACCAGAATGCACTTATGGATGCCTTGGTGTTTGTTTGTAATACACCCTTTCAGCATGTTTTTTTAGCCAGGGCTGATATATTTAAAGGGAAGAGGCTTTCCCGGTTTCTTCACTTTATGAACATTATGCCCATTTACCGTATACGCGACGGCATTGAGAATGTCAAACGGAATGATGAGGTATTTGAAAGAACCACCCGTGTGCTTCACAACAGACAGAACGCCCTTATACTATTTCCTGAAGGAAATCATGGGGATCGGAGAAGACTGCGTCCGCTGGTTAAAGGTCTTTTCAGGATTGCATTCCAGGCTCAGGAAAAATATGGAGAAGAACAGGGGGTTCAAATACTCCCCGTCGGAATCGATTACGGACATTATCAGAACTTCCGGACCACATTGTTTGTAAATGTCGGAGAACCCATTGAAATATCTGATTTTTACAGAGAATACGCTGAGAATCCGGCTCAGGCCATTAATCATCTGAAGGATGTTTATGCCGAACGGCTCAGACATTTAATCATAGATATTCAAACTGAAGAATACTATGACCTGTATATGAATTTACGCGGTATTTATAGAAATGAGATGAAATCGTTTCTGAACATCCGTTCTAATTCTTTACAAAATGATTTTATTGCCGATAAGAAAATGATCCATGCTCTGGACATGGAATTGGAGCAAAACCCCGGACATATAAATGCCCTTCAGCAATCGGTATCAGGATATCTTTCTGAATTGAAGAAAACAGGTTTACGGGACTGGCTGTTTGATAAGAAAATCAATAAAAGCAACACTGTTTCTACAACCTTAAGCATTCTTTTATCCGTTGTTTTAATGATTCCGGGCATTTTTGGATGGATTCATAATATATTACCTTATTTTTTCAC
Source organism: uncultured Bacteroidales bacterium (assembly GCA_964615995.1). Classification (GTDB taxonomy): domain Bacteria; phylum Bacteroidota; class Bacteroidia; order Bacteroidales; family UBA10428; genus UBA5072. The sequence continues at coordinate 37,499 of CAZTSR010000009.1, read as the reverse complement.
TGCCACCAGAGTTCGAAATTTAAAAGATCCTCAATTTCACACCACATTCAAGTATGTTGTCGGTATGATTGTATTTCCTGTCTGGTATTTGATTATCGCAGGGATAATGGCATGCTTTTCATTGCCGGCCATGATGATCATTCCATATATCATCATGCTTCCGGTGACTGGACTCATCGCATTCTGGTATTTTATGAATCTCAGGAAACTTACCGGAAGAATCCGGTATCTCAGAAAAAAGAAACAGGTCAGAGATCTTGAAAGCAGACGCAGTGAAATATGCACCGATATTCTATCCATCATTCAAAAACACCTACCCAATGAAAACCAAAAATAAGACGGTATGGATAACAGGAGCTTCAGCAGGCATTGGTGAAGCCCTTGCACATGAGCTGATTCATCAGGGGGCAACGGTAATTTTATCTGCCCGCAATACTGAAAAGCTGAACGAACTGAAATCGCGAATTGATACCATTCAAAAAGACAGATGCTATGTAGTTCCCTGTGATGTTACCAGTCAGGCTTCTGTTACAAAAGCGGCTGAGCAGGTAAAGTCGCTGGTTGAAAAGCTGGATATTCTTATAAACAACGCCGGAGTCAGTCAACGTTCTCTTGCCTTGGATACGGATATTGCTGTTGATCGTGCCTTATTTGAAGTAAATTTTTTTGGGTCCATTATGGTTACTAAGGCAATCGTTCCCTGGATGATCAGTAAAGGAGGAGGTCACATTGTTGTAATGAGCAGTATGGCTGGTAAATATGGGTTCAGAATGCGTTCTTCCTACGCCGCTTCAAAACATGCATTACATGGATTTTATGAAACCTTAAGGGCAGAGTTGCACGATCAGCATGTTCAGGTTACCCTGATATGTCCGGGACGTATTAACACAGGAATATCTGTAAATTCGCTGACAGGCAATGGCTCCAAATATGGCAAAATGGATGCAGGACAATCGAACGGAGTTCCCGTTGACAAGTGCGCACGCATTATTGTCAGAGCCATACATCACAACCGAAAAGAAATTTATATCGGAGGTCCGGAATTTTTTCTTTTAATCATCAAGAGACTATTTACGCCTCTTTATTATTGGATCGCCAATCATGCAAGTCCGGTTTAGTTTGAACCATATACATAACAGAAACATATTCATAACCCAATTTTAAGAACATTGAAAGAAAAAGTAATTAGCGGGATTCAGCAGATAGGTATCGGCGTGCCCAATGTACATGAGGCCTGGAAATGGTATAAGCAATATTTTGGCGTGGATATCCGGATGTTTGAGGACAATGCAGTGGCTGAGCATATGCTTCCTTATACCGGTGGTAAACCTCAGAAGAGGCATGCTGCATTGGCATTGAATTTACAGGGTGGCGGAGGTTTTGAGATATGGCAGTATGTAGAACGCACGCCTTTGTCTCCTAAATTTGATATTCAGCTGGGCGATTTGGGAATTTTCGCTGCTAAAATTAAATGCCGGAATGCCCGGGTAACCTATGATTATTTCAAAAGTCAGGGCGTTACAATGCTTAGCGGCATTTTAAGGGATCCTAGAGGAAAGGAGCATTTTTTTATAAAAGATTTGTATGGCAATATCTTTCAGCTGGTAACCAGTGTAACATGGTTCAGCAATGAAAAGAAACCAACAGGTGCAGCCTATGGAGCTGTGATTGGCGTTTCAGATATCAACAAAGCTGCTGAATTCTATGGAGGCATATTGGGTTATGATGAGCGCATTTTTGATGAAACAGCTGTTTTTGGTGAATACGCCGGTTTGGCCGGTGGTAACAACCGTTTTCGCAGAGTTTTGTTAAGGCACAGCAAGCCCCGTCTGGGCGCATTCAGTCCTATTTTCGGAACCAGTGAAATTGAATTGGTGCAAGTCCTGGATCGATCACCACAGAAGATTTACCATGATCGTTTCTGGGGTGACCTGGGATTCATTCATCTTTGTTTTGATATAAACGGGATGAACCTGTTAAGAGAAGAATGCCGTCAAAAAGGTTGTCCGTTTACTGTGGATGTAGATCATAGTTTCGATATGGGCGAAGCTGCCGGATTATTTTCATATACTGAGGACCCGGATGGCACGCTGATTGAATTTGTGGAAACACATAAAATTCCCATTCTTAAGAGTATCGGCTGGTATTTGAACCTGAAAAAGAGAAAACCAGAAAAAGCATTGCCGCATTGGATGCTGAAAGCCATTTCGTTTAACAGGGCTAAAGATATTTAAGCCCCGGGAGACAGATGAACTAAACTAAACTAAATAAGAAAATAAAAGGACTGTCTTCCCGGGACTGTTTTTTTACCTATGAATTATTCAGAAGTCGCATCATACCGACCCGTTGCATGCATGTATGCGGTCATTTTTGTATTGTAACGGGCCTTTGCTTCAGTTAATGCATCTTTTGCCTGATGCAACATGGTTTGTGCTTCAAGCATATCAGAAATATTGATAATGCCTGAATGATAATTATCACGGTTGATTTTCAAATTTTCTTCAGCCTGATTGAGCGTTTCTGTAGCAACATCAATTTCCATCCAGGCCTCATTTAATTCATTCCAGTTTTTTTCAATTCTTAATTGCAACAACTCAGTATTGTTATTGCAGTTGTTTTTAGCTATTTCTTCCTGAAGTTTTCGTTCCCTGATGGCATGAGCACCTTCCCACCAGCCCGAGACCGGTATTGAAACGGTACCAAATACCAATCCGTTGGTGGTGCCTTTATCAGCAATATCATAATAAAGAGCACCCACTCCAATTCCTGCTTCAGGCAGGTATTCCCCGGTTTTCATACGGGTTTGTAACTTCTCGGCTTTTACCTGTGCCTGCAACAACTTATATTCCTCAAGATTGGAAACAGCCTCAGATGCATTAATATATACATCTGCAGGTTGTCTGTCTGTGATCAGAGAATCCATAAATACCATGGTGCTGTCATAAGGAATGCCTAAAAATTGACAAAAAGCCATGGATGACAAGCGGATGCCATTTTCGAGTTTCAGACGGTTGCTTTTGATTTCGCTTTTTTTCAGGGTTACTTTAAGTACTTCATTGCGGTTGATCAAACCGGCTCTCCAGACATCAGTGGCCTCATTATATATACTGTCCAATAGTTGAGAAGCAATTGCCAGTGTCTGCCGCTTTTCATAAAGCGAAACGATTCGCCAGTATTGTTCTTCCGTATTCAATAAGATTTCGTTTTCTGCAAGCACTTTTCGACTTTCACTTACATCCACGCCAAGACCTGCAAGTTTATTGCCGCTGATAATCCTGGTCCCGGCAAAAACAGGTTGAACAGCAGTTACAGATCCAAGATTACCTTTATCTATCATAGATAAAGATATTCCCGGGAAATAGGCAAACTGTGTCGGATGAAGCAGATTTACCGGATTGCCGTCATAAACCGGCAGATTTCCACCCGGAATGTCCAGTTCGATCAAAGGCTTTTGGAAATAATAAGTCATTCCGGTAGCATTCACAGTTGGAAAATATTTTGTAAATGCCGCTTTTCGAACCTGCATTGCCGCCTTCACATCCAATACTGCGTTTTTAATCTCGTTGTTGTTTGATATGGCAAACGACTTGCATTGCTCAAGAGTATAAGCAGGCTGTGCAGATAAGCTTGTTGCAGCCCCTCCTATAACGAGTATCATCATGATCGTCTTTAGGTGCCCGGAAACAGCCGGTTTATTAAAAGAGCTCTTTTTTGCGTCGGCATTTTTAAAAATCAGCCAGTAAGCAACGGGCAGAATCAAAACAAGAAGAATCATGGAAGATAGTGTCCCAAAACAAATTACTCCGCCCATGGGACTCCATAAAGGATTGGCGCTGACAATCATTGATATAACGCCCACTGAGGCAGCAGCGGAAGTGAGAAAGATGGGTCGCATTCTTCTTTTTCCTGCTTCGATAGCTGCATCTTTAACACTGAGATTATGCTTTTGCCTTAATTCCTCGGCATAATCCAGCATAATGATGCCATTTCTTACAAGGATACCGATCAGGCTCACAATACCTAAAATTGCAGTAATCCCAAATTCTGCCTTTAGCAGGATCACCCCCAGAAATGCGCCGAAAAGGCTCATGGATGATGCACTCAGAACGAGCAGTGCAAGAGCTATTTTTCTGAAGTGAAGTAAAAGAATCATAAAAATGATAAATATGGCAATGATTAATCCGGCTATGATATTGGGGACATTCTCTTCATCAAGTTCATAGGATCCTCCATATGAAATGCTGATGCCCTGAGGCAAAGAGGCCTGCTCAATTTTATCTTCAACACGGGAGAATACTTCCTGCACTTTATGGTCACGTTCAATATCCGCCATAATGGTTAAAGTATGGATACCGTTCCTTCTCACAATCTGGCCCTGAGTCCAATCAGCTGAAACAGATGCGATCTGACGTAAAGGCACAGATACCCCCGGGATCAGAGAATGGATGTATTCATTTTCAAGATTGAGATTGCTTTCACCACAGGCGGTTTTTAATACTACGGGCAGGGGATAGTCGTCTTCCCATAAGGTAGTCACAGGCAATCCCTCGTTCAGAATGGCCAGGTTGGTGGCTACAGAGGTTTTGGTTATTCCTAAGCGGCTTGCTTCATAGGGTTTGAGGTTCACCCTGAGCGAAGGTTGCATTTCTCCATAATCTGAACGAACCCAATCAATTCCTTTAATAGAACGCAGTTCGGTTAACAAAGAATCACTGATGCGTTTTATGGTCTTTACAGAATCTCCGGTAATTCTGACTTCTATGGGAGCAGCAATGGGTTGGTAATCCAGTTCTTTAAAACGAATGTGTGCATTTGGAAAATAATCCCCATACATGCTGGTGTATTTATCAAGCAACTCAACCTTGGCAGTTTTTGAAACGGTGTTCACTATAAATTGGGCATAGTTCTTTGAAGGTATTTGTGGGGCATATGTGGTATGAAATCTGGGAGAACTGGTTCCAACAAATGAGGTTACCGATGTTATTTGCGGATCAGCTGATAAAAGTTTTTCCAAACTGTCGGCAATTTCAGCGGTGCTGTTCAATGAACTTCCATGAGGAAGATATATCTCAATGGCAAATTGGTTACGTTCAGCAACAGGCAAAAGTCGCTGGGGCACTTTAAAAAACAAGACGCCGGCACATAAAACTGAAAATACACCGATGGAAATTGTGAGGCCAGGATGATCAAAGGCTTTCAACAAATACTTCTCATAAATATTTTGAATGGAATTCAGCATATTGAAGTGCTTCTTCTGATCCTGATTCACATCGGAGAATCCTTTCTTTATAAAAAAATATTGCAGATAAGGAATAACCATCATGGCAACAAGTAATGATATACCCAGGGTCAGTGTCACAGTCCATGGAAACATTTCTACAAAATCTCGGAAAGTTCCTTTTAGTGTAAACAGGAAGGGCAGAAATGTGATACTAATAGCCAGTGTTGCAGAAAATATCGCTTTAAAATATATCCTGGCACTCGTAATGGCAGCGTACCAGCGTGAAACACCATGATCCAGTTTTTCCATGTAACTGTCGACAATAACTATGGAATTGTCAACAATCATTCCAAGTACCACAATTAAAGCCGCCAGGGTAACTGTATTCAATTCAATACCAAATAAATACATAAGTCCCAGTGATATAAATATGGTAATTGGAATTGAGGATGCTGCAACAGAAGCCACTCTTAATGGAAGAAGCAACATGGTAACAATAATCACAGAAAGTATCGCGAAAAACAGTTCAAGCATAAAGCCCGACACCGCGTTTTCAACGACAAAGGGCTGATCAGCAATACGCTTAATTGAAACACCTTCGGGGAGCGATTTTTTAAAATCGTCTAATACTTCATTTACTTCATTGCCAAACTGAACAATATTATTTCCTTCGAGCATTTCCATAGAAATCAGCAGACATTTATGGCTGTTGTTTTGAATGTAGCTGTCGGGGTCGGGATATTCTCTGACAATTTGAGCAACATCTTTAACGCGAACGATATTACCGGTAGGATCCGAATAAACGATTTGTTCTGCCAGATCTTCCTGGGTTTTATAAGGAGAGGTAATATGGATGGGTGATTCCATGATGCCGTTATCTACAGAAGATCCTGCTGTAGTAAGGCCCTGAGTAAACAGCCCCGCAGTGATTATGGAATTGTTGAGGCCATATTTCTCCAGTTTTCCTTTGTCGAGATATATGCCGATTTGTTCCTGCTGTAGGCCATAGTGCCTGAGTTTTGAAATGGATTCAATACGTCTCAGGCGGTCTTCAAGGCGGAATAAATAAGTTTCCAGTTCACGGTAGGACATGTTATCAGCCTCAAGTGAAACCAGCAGGGCAGAAGTGTCTCCGAAATCATTATTTGCATACAGTGCAACAACACCAGCAGGCAAATTCGATTTGAAAGTATTGAGCCCGTGTTTGAGTTTCGACCAGAATTCATCAGCATCTTTTACCTTATCATTCAGCTCAACAAAGATGATCATCAGTCCATTCTTTGAATAGGAGTAGGTTTTCTTTTTATTGATTTCCTTAAAGCTGAATAAATACCGTTCCACTTCGGTGGTCAGCTGCTCATCGGTTTGCCTGGATGTTGCTCCGGGATATGCTCCGATAATAAGCCCCTGCCGTATTGTTACGGTTGGAAATTCCTGACGGGGCATATTCTTAAGTGCATAAATGCCTAGTGCCACCAATATAACAACACTGAGAAATACAATCTGCCTGTTTTTCATAGCAGATTCAACAAAAGAGATCTTTCTGCTCATGGTTATCTCGTATATGAAACGGAACTGTTGTTGCTGATTTTTTGGTAGCCTTCTGTAATCACTTTTTCACCGGGATTAAGGCCATCTTTAATTTCAATCTGTCCCATTGATATCAAAGATCCTGTAATCACATCTCTTCTAAGAGCCTTGTTATTAATTGTATCTACAACAAAAACGAAGCGTTTTCCTTCAGGGTCGTTTTGTACAGCTTGTTGAGGTATTTGAATGGCTCTGCTGCTTACATTGTTTTCAAGGGTAACATGGCAAACCATCCCTGGCCGCATGGCATAATTGGAATTGCGCACAGCAATTTTTACTTCGTAGGTATGAGAAAAAGGGTTCGCGATGACGCCCATTCTTTCGATGATTCCCTCAAATTCGGCATCATTGAGCGCACCTACTTTAACCACTGCTTTTTGTCCGGATTTGATTCTGTTTATTTCATATTCAGGTACCGGTATTTTAATATATACCTTATCGATGTTAACCAATGAAATTACAGCAACTCCGGGGGCAACATTTGCTCCAGGTTCGATCATTCTTTTTCCGATAATTCCATGAGCAGGAGACACGAGGTTGCAATCATTCAGATTCTTTCTGGCAATAGAAGCCATGGATTGAGCTTGCTGCAACGCAGTTTCAATTTCAATCATTTTTATTTCCGGCAGGCTTCCGTTTTTATATACTTCTGAAAGCCGGTTGTAAGCATCCTGGGCCTGTTTTTCTTTTGCTGTTGCTATTTCCAGTGCATTCTTATAGCTATAGACATCCAGGCTGGCAAGAATCTGTCCTTTTTGAACCGCTTGTCCTTCATCTGCATATACTTTTTCAACGGTTCCTGTAGTAAGAAAACTCATGGGAATGGATTGAGATTCTTCAACAGTACCAATGTACTGATAGGATGATTTGTTGTTGATATCAAATACAGCAATAACTTTAACGGGGAAAGGTTTAGAAACAGGTATTTGGTTGTTCTTCTTTACGTTGCATCCGGCGACCAGAATCAATGCAAGTACAGGCGTGAGGATTTTTTGAGAGCGGTTCATATCAGAGTCTTTATTAAATGGATTTAGAAGAAAAGAGTAACACCAAAAAGTACCGACTTATTCCGGTCGTTTGAAGCGGAGGCCATTACCTCGGTAAATCCTTGAGAATAGCGGAATCCTATTTGCATGGTGTGACTTCCGGCAGGAGTTTCAATTCCTCCGCCAATTACATATCCTGCGTCTGTTGATTGGATATCTTTAGTATAATCTTCTATGTCTGCATCACTAGAAGCAACGACGGCGTTTTCGGAATATGTTTTAAACCCTGCATAGAAACCCATAAGCCCATACAGACGGGTTTCGCCTTTAACCGGCAAGGAAGCCTCTGCCAATAAGGGAACGGTGACATAATTATACATTCCTGTAATTTTTTCATTGCCGGAAGCGATGTGCTGTTTTTTACGAAATCCTTTTTGTTCGTAGATGATTCCGGTTTGAATGCCCCACGACTGGTTGAAAGCATATTGCAATGCCAGCCCCCCGCCAAACCCGGTCTTTAGGGCTTCATTGTCATAAATATTGCCTGGTTCTGACAAAGTTGATACAGTAAGTCCCGATACCACACCTACGCTCAGGTTTTTTTGACCATAGAACGGTAAAGTACCTCCTATGATAAAAACCAATACGACGATCAATTCTCTTTTCATATTACTGTTTATTAGAAAGTTAGTTTAAATTTGTATTTGTAAAAATCGACCAAAAAAGTAAAATGGTCGAATTATTTGCAAAATTTTTTATTTTTTCATAATGCCATAAAACAAAACATTCAATAAGCTTTCAAGCTGATCTTCAGCATATTTTCTTTTGCTCGACCAAAACATGGGTACTTCAATGCCTTTTAAAGCCGTAAAAATGGCAATAGCAGCCAGTTCGGTATCTTCAATACGGAAATCGCCTAAAGAAACGCCTTCGTCCAGAATATCCTGGAGCAGGCGAATTTCTTTAATGTCGTGTTTATTGCGGATTTTATCTATAAAATCAAGATGACTGTATGCTTCTGACTGGATCACGGTGTAAAAATTGGAAACCTTTTTAAAAGTTTTCATGCGTGTCAGAACATAGGCTTTCAGTTTTTCGGCTGAATTGTTAAGGCGTGAAAGTGATTTCAGAACTTCCTGCCGGAGGTATTCAGCTTCATATTCAAGCACAGCCTGATAGATCTCTTCTTTACTTTTGAAGTAATAATAAATCGAACTTTTACCCTTACCGAGCAGGTGGGCAATTTCATCCATAGTAGCTTTCTTATATCCGAACTTTTCAAAAACAGTTCTTGAAGCTTCTATGATCTGATCTCTAATATCGTTTTTATCTACCGACATTTTATCTGTTCGACTAAAAAACTTTAACGGTCTAAAATTACAAATAATAATATTCAGTAAAAAATATTTTGAATGTTTTTTTCGTACAATTGATAAAATTGTTCAAAAGGAAGGGGAGGGGAAGTGAGGAAGTGATGAAGTGAGGAAGTGATGAAGTGAAGAAGAGAAGAAGAGAAGAAGAGAAGAAGGGATGCTGTATCAATTACTGACTACCTGATTACCGATTATCATCTGCATGCTCCAATCCCATGCACACACCCACTTGTCCCTCGTCACTTGTCCCTCGTCACTGTTACCGATTACCTGATTACTGATTACTGACCGCTTTCTTACCTGTCACTTGTCACCAGTCACTTGTCACCATTAAGTCCTGATTTAATAATAATTTCATCCACACTGATTTCTGAGCATTTGAAATGCCCAAGGGGACATGCTTTTTTCCCATGCAATCCGCAAGGCCTGCAGTCGAGTTTTTCAGGCGATTCTAATATCATCCCCGAATCAGATAAAGGACCAAATCCGAATTCCTTCACAGTTGAACAAAACAAAACACCCACCGGAGCATTACAGGCAGAAGCAAAATGAGCCGGCGCCGAATCATTGGTAAAGGTAAATCTGGCGTGCTTAATCATGGCTACAGATTGCAGAAAGCTCATTTTCCCGGCTGAAATAATGACTCTCCCGTTGTTGCCGGTTTTCTCACGTATGGTTTCACACATGGGGACATCATCGGGACCACCAATGAGGTGAATTTTATACTTCTCAGGTATTTTTGAAATAAGGGTGCACCAATGCTCCACGGGCCACATCTTTGTAAACCAGGTTGAGGCAGGGGCCATACATATGTATTCATATACCGGCACCACTTCTTCATCTTTCAACGACGGGTACAGGCGGGGTTTGACGAAATCAGAATTGGTAATATTTTCAATTAACCGGATATTTCTTTCCACTTCATGGATCTGATGATCTTTTGAAATCTCATGCTTAATTCTGTGGGTATAGAATAACGAAAGCGGGTTTTTGTCAAATCCGATGGTTACTTTTCCTTTGGACAAGCAGGTAATAAGTCCTGTAGTGATATACCGGTGCACATTAATTACATATTCATAAGATTGAGAACGTATTGTACGGATCAGTGGAATCAAATTCCTGATTTTCCTTTTTTTATCGAATACCCATACGTTTTGAACAAGCGGATGTCCATCGAACAAAGATTGATTGCCTTTGCGAACAAGCAGGTCAATCTGGCATCCGGGGTAATGCCTTTTTAATTTCTCAATCAACGGGGTAATGAGAACCACATCACCCACAAATGCAGTTTGTATGATCAGTATCTTCATAGGAAACGAAAATCGTTTTTCCGGGCTAAAGATACTCCCATCTCTGATTACTTGCACCAAATAGCAATACTTTTTTGAATACGCAGCCTGTTTTGAAATATCGGACCCTTATTCAAACGCACCTTGCTTATAATTGATTTGCTTTTTATACATTTGAAATTTTTGAGGTTTCAGCAGAATTGGCTGATTCATCCGCAATATAAGCTGACTATGTATAAAGAAGAGATTAAGGTTGTTGATTGCACCATCCGGGATGGTGGTTTAATGAATCACTGGCGTTTTGATGATGACTTTGTGAGGACTATTTATCAATCCTGTGTTGAAGCCGGCGTGGATTATATGGAAATAGGTTATAAAAGCAGTGAAAAAGCTTATTCGCGGACTGAAAACGGCCCATGGAAATTTTGTGAGGAAGCCGATCTTCAACGCGTTGTAGGTGAAAACAAAACGAACACAAAAATATCTGCAATGATTGATATCGGGCGGATTGATCTGGATTCAATCCGTCCCAAAGACGAAAGTGTCATCGACATGATACGCGTAGCCTGTTATGTGCATCAGATTGATAAGGCTATTGAACATGCACATCATTGCCTGGACAAAGGGTACGAAGTGTCTATTAACCTGATGTCGGTTTCTAAAGTTCTCGATATTGATTTGGATGAGGCATTGGTTGATATTGCCAAATCAAAGGTTCCTAATTTTTACCTGGTAGATAGTTTTGGTCATTTACACTGTGAACAGATTGAGGCACTGATGAAAAAATATGTTGAAGCCCTGCCTGGGAAAACTATTGGAATCCATGCTCATAATAACATGCAGCTTGCCTTTTCCAATACCATTACTGCCATCATTAACGGGGCAAATATGCTTGATGCAACCTTCCTGGGTCTGGGACGTGGCGCAGGTAACTGTCCCATGGAATGCCTGATTGCCTTTTTGAAGAATCCAAAATACAGACTCTTACCTATTTTAGAAGGTATTCAGAATAAAGTTTTCCCTTTACAGAAAGAGATATCCTGGGGTTACCATATTCCATATTTAATCAGCGGGTCCATGAATGAGCACCCCAAGGAATCAATGGAATGGATGGAAAGCGAAAGAAGGGATGACTTTGTAGGGTTTCTGAAAAAAATGCATGATAAAGAAATTCTTGAATAAATCGTAGGTCTTATTGATTCACTATTATGCGTATGAAAACAATTATCACGGTATTGGCAGTGCTGATGATCCTGTCGGCATGCAATCAGAAACCTGTTGTTGATCCTTTTATTAAGCCCACTAATCCCAACCTGGTTTATACAGGGCGCTTTGATTTCAGTGATTCTGCCAGGCCTGTCTTTATGTATTCAGGATGTGCAATTGGTGTTGTTTTTACAGGCTCATCGATCACCATGTTTATGAAAGATGACAGCTTGAGAAACTACTTTAATATCATTCTGGATGATTCTATTTTTGTTCTCAGAACAGATCGTTCCGATAGCAGCTATTTGCTAGCAACGGGACTGGAGAATAAGCTGCATCATTTGAAGGTATGGCGCCGTACAGAATGGCACGGAGGGAATACCACATTTTTAGGATTTAAGGTGGATTCTGGTGCTTCTGTAATAAAACCCCAAACTCAGGAAAGAAAGCTTGAATTTATTGGCAATTCATATACATGCGGATATGGCATCGAAGGTACTGCTCCTACGGATAATTTTAAGTATGAAACAGAAAATAATTACATGACCTATGGCGCAATTACAGCCCGCGCTCTAAATGCAAAATATCTGGCTGTATGCCGTTCGGGAATTGGAATCATTCAAGGTTATGGAGGCGCAAAGGGTTTCACCATGCCAGGGTTTTATGATGAGGTAACCCTTGACACATTGAAACGCTGGAATTATAAAAGCTATATTCCCGATGCAGTGGTGATGGTTTTGGGTGCGAATGATTTATCAGTAGCATTGGATACCGCTGCTTTTGTGAAAGCATATATTCAGTTTGTTCAGCGAATACGGGCAAATTTTCCGGAATCACAGATTGTATGTGTTGCCGGACCTGCAGATAAGGGCTTGAGATTTACTACATGGAAAAGCATGATTCATTCTGCTGTGAATGAAAGCCGTAAAACAGATCCCCTGGTACATTATTTCGAATTCTCTCCTTTTTCGATGCATGGAAGTGATTACCATCCGAATATCACAGAGCATCAAAATATGGCTGTTGAATTGACGAAATTTATAAAGGAATTGCTGCAATGGTAAATATTTGCGGAGACGCAAGATGTTGCGCCCTCGCAAAATGATTGATTGCAGGTTCATTGGAATCCGGGGGCATATAGTGCATCATGGATTGCAAAACGACCAGACATAAAAAAGCCCTGTCATCGACAGGGCTTTTTTTATGTAAGCTGCACTTATGAAATTTTTATTTGTCGTGCAGGCTTTTCTTTGGCTTCTTCTTTTTTAGGGATGGTAATGTAAAGAATGCCATCCTTATGAGTAGCTTCAATTTTTTCAGCGTTTACCGTTATCGGAAGTGTAAATGAACGGGTAAAGGAATAAAAACTGAATTCTTTTCTCATCACCTTTTCTTCGTCTGCCTCTTTCTTTTCTTCTCTTTCAGAAGAAACTGTCAACACGTTATTCTCAAGGTCGATCTTGAAATCTTCTTTGTTCAGTCCGGGTGCAGCAACCTCAATTTTAAAATCGTCCTTGCTTTCAACAATGTTTACTGCTGGTAAACTCTTTCTGATTTCATTGTCAAAGAATCTGGGAAATAATACGTCGTTGTTAAAAAACTCTTCTACCAGATTCGGCCAGGCATTTCTTGTTCTTAATGTAGGTAACATGACTTTTTCCTCCTATATTTTAGTTTGTTAATTCTGTTTGTTATAAGGAGGATTTCAAAGAAAATGCCAAATGTAAAAAAAAGACAAAATGGCATCTTTTTCTGTCAAAAAGACAGTCAAATTGACAGTCTCGTTAATGAAAGCTTGATTTTATAGGTCTTTTGTGGCGGATTCTAACCACCGGATCATTTTTTCCGGATCGGGATCATAGGTATAGTATTCGTGTGACAAATCCTTTCCGTTTTCATCCACAATGATATATAGCGGAAGTGCGTTTGATATAAAGCGGCTTATCTGCAATTCCTGGTTCTTTTTTCCCATGGTTTTTTTCACTTTGCCATCGGACCCGGATATCCAGTCTGCCTCAGGGAGTTTGGTGTTATCATCCGTATAAAGAGCTGCAACTATGAATTTCTCATTGAGCAATTGAATAATACGAGGGTCTGACCATACTTCAGCATACATTTTCTTGCAGTTGGAACAGGTATGTCCTACAAAATCTACTAAAACTGGCTTTTTCTGTTCTTTGGCACAGGCCAGGGCTTCATCATAATCGAAGTATCCCTTTATTCCGTGAGGTAATTCCAGAAAATCGGAATACCTGGGAACATTGCATAATAACGTTGACTTGTTTTCTACAGAATTTACGGACACCAGGTTCTGTACAGATTTTTCAGGAGGCAGAATGGTAGAAAGACCACGCAGACTATTTCCCAACAAGCCGGTAAACAAGTAAAGTGCAAATGAAAAACTGATCACAGCCATCATAAATCGGGGAAAACCCACATGAGGCAAATCACTGTCATGTGCAAATTTTATTTTGCCAAGCAGATAGAGTCCGAGAAGTGAAAATATTACGATCCAGATGCTGAGAAACAGTTCCCGGCTCAATATATTCAAATGGTAGGCCTGATCTATTTTAACCAGAAAGTATAAAGAAAAGGCCAGCATGATAAAGGCAAAGAATACTTTAATCGCATTAAGCCATCCGCCTGATTTAGGAAGTCCTTTTAACCATGAAGGGAATATGGCGAAAAGAGTAAATGGAAGTGCAAAAATGAGGGAGAATCCGAACATCCCAATCACGGGTTCCATGACATCGCCCTGGGAGGCCTTAATGAGAAGTGATGCTACAATAGGACCGGTACAGGAGAATGAAAGCACAGCCATAGCAAGCGCCATGAAAAATGCGCCAATATAACCTCCTTTATCTGCCTGACGGTCGACTTTATTGGCAAAGCCCGAGGGAAGCACAAGCTCAAACATTCCGAAAAACGAAGCAGAAAGTACAATGAAGATCAAGAAGAATATAATGTTGGTGATCCAATGGGTATTAAAATTATTTACAGCATTGGGATTTTTGAATAATGCCACAAGAACACCAATTAAGGTATAAATAATGATGATTGAGAATCCGAATATCAATGCTTCTGAAATGGCGCGCGACCTGGTTTTATTTCCTCTTAAAAAATAGGAAACCGTCATTGGAATCATGGGATAAACGCACGGGGTAAGCAAACCTCCCAATCCGCCCAAAACCGACAATAAAAACAATCCCCACAATGTATCAGATGCTTCTTTTGTTTTGGCAGGAACCGTGGCCGGGGCTGATTCATCCATTGCTGTGTCTGCATCAGCGACCAGGGTCTTTGTTATTGTATCTGCAGTGGAGGCTGATTCACGCTGATCTGTTTTTTGATCCGTTTGGGGTTGGGCTGTTTTTGCTCCTTCCATTCTGAACGTGAAATCCTGGTCGCCCAATACACATTGCATATCGGAGCAGGTCATGTAATTAAGTATTCCGGTTATGGTAATGCTGTCGGCCGGTTTTTTTCTGATCCGTTGAATAAAAGTTGCCTTTTTACTGTGTAGCTCCAACTTCATATTAAAGATCTGGTCATCGACAATTTCAGGTTTCGGGGATTGCGAGGGCTTGCCTACCAGTTCAAAGCCTTTAATATTTTCAAAGTCAATGGTGATGGGGATAGGGCCTCCTTCCGGAATATTGAGCCCGTACATATGCCACGGAGCCTGTATATCGGCTTTGAATATTAAGTCAACCTGTTGTTCATCAATGCGATTTACAGAAAAAGTCCATTTGACAGGCTTGATGATTTGTGCTGACAATGCTGGGATGATCAGCATTAAAAGAAGCGTTGCAAAGTATCTTTGTCTCATGAGAAGTCAGGATTGCTTTCTCCAAAGTTATGCAATATTCGATTGAATGCAATGACATATCCGGGTTGCTCCAAAATGGGCAACCCGGAACAGGTCAGTGAAATTTTTAAAGCAGTATTTCCTCTCCTTTGGAATCAAACAGGTGATATTCCAGGAAGTCGTAGGAAGAAATGGGAATCACCTTAATGCGCACTCCAAGTTGGAATCGCCATCTGAGACTTAAGGGGATAAGGCCTTTTTTCAGATAGGCGGCTACATAGGGATGCAGTTTGATGATAAGCACATTGTGCTTTTCTTTTTCGAGGAGGGAGGCAATGTGGTTTTCAATTTTGTCGAAAAACAGGATGCTGGGTGAAATCTCTCCCGTACCGTTGCAGGTAGGGCATTTTTCTGTTGTGCTGATATGCATTTCGGGCCGAACGCGCTGACGGGTGATTTGCATTAAACCAAATTTGCTCAAAGGTAAAATGCTGTGTTTAGCACGGTCGTTCTCCATCGCCTGTTTGATTTTTTCATTCACCTTCTGGCGGTGTTCACTCGATTGCATATCAATAAAGTCGATCACAATAATGCCTCCCATATCGCGGAGGCGGAGTTGACGGGCGATCTCTTCAGCAGCAGCCAGATTGGTTTCAAAGGCATTGCTTTCCTGATTATTCACAGATTTGGAGCGGTTTCCGCTGTTCACATCAATTACATGAAGGGCCTCTGTATGCTCAATAATCAGATAAGCACCGTTTTTAAACGATACCGTTTTTCCAAATGAGGATTTTATTTGTTTTTCAACCCCAAAGTACTCAAAAATGGGAATGTTCCCCGTGTGCAGTTTTACAATTTTTTCCTTCTCCGGGGCTATGGTGCTGATATAATCTTTTATTTCCCTGAAGATAATTTCATCGTCCACAGTAATACTGTTAAACGAAACACTCAGGATGTCTCTTAAAATGGCAGAAGTACGATTTATTTCACCAATAAAAAGGTAGGGCGGTTTCACCCCGCGCAGTGAATCAAAAGCAGTTTCCCATTTTCTGATCAGTCCGCGCAATTCGGTATCCAGATCCTTAACTTTCTTACCTTCGGCTACAGTCCTGACAATGATGCCGTAGTTCTGGGGTTTAATGCTTTGTATCAGAGTCTTAAGACGGTTTCTTTCCTCGGATGATTGAATTTTCTGGGAGACAGATACCTTATCATGGAAAGGCATAAGAACCAGGTTGCGGCCTGCAATGGATATTTCCGAGGTCAGACGGGGTCCTTTTGTGGAAATAGGTTCTTTGGCAATCTGAACCATAACAAGTTGTCCCTGTACCAATACGTCGGTAATGGTACCTTCTTTATCAATGTCATGTTCCCTTTTAAATTTCTGAAAGGAAACAACTTTACCTTTTCGGTTTACAGTGGCTTCGAGGTATTTATGAAGCGACCGGACCTGAGGACCAAGATCCAGATAATGCAAAAAAGCATCTTTTTCATATCCAACATCAACAAAAGCAGCATTAAGACCCGGCATTAATTTCTTAACCTTACCGATATATATATCCCCAACGGCAAACTTCGGGTTGCTTTTTTCCTTATTTAGTTCAACTAATTTTTTATCCTCTAAAAGAGCTATATTAACATCACTGGTTGATGTATCAATAATCAATTCTTTGCTCACATTTTCTAATAATTATGAAAATAAACTGATATTACGAGCCAGAAGAATGTTCCATGGATAAACATAATAAACCTAAAGTGATCGAATCAACTTTAGGTTTATTTAAGCTTATATCGAGCAAACAGAACAGACTATCTGTTCTTTTTCTTATGTCTATTCTTACGCAAACGTTTTTTACGTTTGTGTGTAGCCATTTTATGTCTCTTACGCTTCTTTCCGCTTGGCATGGGTATGTATATTAAATTGAAAAATATTATTTAACGTTTGCTTTTACTTTATTTACAAAAGTCTTTGCAGGTTTGAACGAAGGGATATTATGAGCAGGAATTATCAAAGTGGTGTTTTTGGAAATATTCCGTGCAGTTTTCTTTGCCCTTTTCTTAATAATAAAGCTACCAAATCCTCTCAGGTAGACGTTCTTATTAACAACCAGCGAGTCTTTTACAGCTTCCATAAAAGCTTCTACTGTCTTCTGAACAGTTATTTTCTCAATCCCGGTGTTTTTAGAGATTTCGTTTACAATATCCGCTTTCGTCATTGTTAAAATTCTTTAATTATCAATTAATTAGATGTTTACAAAAATATGAGTTGCAAATATAAAGCATTTCCCCGGATAAATAAAATACTAATCCATTAATTTTGACAATCTTTATTTTATAAGCTCAAAAAACAGTATGCTTTCATCCACACTGCTTCAAAACTGGTATCTATTGTACAAAAGAGATTTGCCATGGAGGAGGTCTGGTTCTGCCTATCATATTTGGCTTTCAGAGATTATAATGCAGCAAACGCGAATTGACCAGGGAATTAGCTATTATCACCGGTTTGTGGAATTATTTCCTGATATCCATTCTCTGGCAGCAGCCTCCATTGATGATGTTCTGAATCTTTGGCAGGGGCTGGGCTATTATAGTCGCGCCGTAAATATGCACAGAACTGCATGTGAGGTTGTTTCCAAATTTCAGGGTGTATTCCCTGATGACTATAATATGTTGCTGCAATTAAAAGGTATTGGTCCCTATTCAGCAGCTGCAATTGCTTCAATTGCTTTTAACAAGCCTTACGCAGTGGTTGACGGTAACGTGTCTAGGGTCCTGTCGCGTCTTTATGCAGTGAGTACTCCCATTGATGAAACGGCGGGGAAGAAAGTCATTCAGGATCTTGCCACTCAATTTCTTGATCCGGAAAACCCCGGCAATCATAACCAGGCAATGATGGAACTTGGTGCTTTAATATGCCTGCCCCGTAATCCACAATGTACGTTGTGTGTGTTTTCCAAATATTGCAGGGCTTTTATACAGAATCAAATGCATCATTTTCCTGTGAAGGCTGTGAAAAATAAGGTCCGAATCCGTTATTTGAATTTCTTTTTTATTGAATTTGAAGGCAGGACAGTTTTGAAGAAGCGCACAGGGAAAGATATCTGGAAGTATTTGTTTGAATTTCCCATGATTGAAACAGATACATTATTGGAACCCGATGCCCTGAAAGTCACTGATGAATGGAAGCAGTTATTTGGCAACTGCCCTGGTTGTAATTGCGATAATCCGGTACAATACAGACATAAGCTTACGCATCAGCTGCTGGTTTGCAACATTTACAGAATGCATAATGACCTTAACGATTTGATTGCAGCAGGATATACACCGGTTTCGATAGGCGATCTGAATAAATATGCATTCCCGGTCCTGATCAACCGGTATCTGAGGCATTTAAGCAAGGATTTTACAATATGAGAAGGGATTCATATTTTTTTTATAATTTTACTTCAAATTAAATAAGATACCATGTCAGTCAATAAAGTTATTTTAGTTGGCCATGTCGGACAGGATCCGGAAGTACGTTATCTGGATAATAATACGCCTGTTTGTACGCTCAGACTGGCCACTAGTGATGTTTACAAAAATAAAAACGGTGAACGGGTCACAACTACCGAATGGCATAGTGTTGTTTTATGGAGGGGACTGGCTGAAGTCGCTGATAAGTATGTAAAAAAAGGCAGTCAGATTTATATTGAGGGAAAGCTGAGAACCCGTTCATGGGACGATAAGGATAAGAATAAAAGATATACTACTGAAATAGTTGCTGATGTCATGCAATTATTAGGCAAAAAAGCCGATGATGCTGGTTCACCTGCTCCAAATCAGGTTTCATCTGATCACAATTCCACTGAGCATACTTCAATGGAAGAGCCGGATCTTACCAATGATTTGCCTTTTTAGTACAAGGTGCTGATAGAAATTCTTTCGACATTGGACGATGAGCCGTATTACCAGGTAATTGGCGGGATTTTTGACGTTACGGTACATCCGTTTAACATGAACATCCTTTTGTGTATTCTGGTAATCGTTGTTTTACTTGCGCTGTCAGCACTTGTATCGGGTGCAGAAGCTGCTTTTTTTTCATTATCACCGGGAGAGGTAGAACGGATAAAAGCTTCCAGACAAAAAAATGATCAGGTCATTACCAGATTGCTAGGCATTCCCGAAAAATTACTTGCTACCATACTGGTGACCAACAACCTGACAAATATTGGCATTATCATTATTTCTGCCTATGTAAGCAGTTCCCTGTTTGATTTTACCAACGCAGAAGTTCTTGGATTTGTTATTGAAGTGGTGGTGATTACGCTGGTAATCGTATTTTTTGGGGAAATTCTTCCGAAAATCTATTCCATCAGATATGCCGGCAAAGTAGCTGCATTTATGGCAACTCCTCTTGAAATCTCTGAAAAAATCTGCCGCCCACTCAATTTTATTCTGATAAATTCTACTTCATGGATTCCACAACGTCTGTCTCAGCAAAAGAAAAATATATCCATTGATGAATTATCGGATGCTCTTGATCTCACAAAACACGGAATCAGCGAAGACAAAAAGATACTGGAAGGCATTGTAAAATTTGGCAATATCAATGCCAGCGAGATCATGACTCCACGTGTTGACATCGTGGGGGCATCCATCCAGACACGTTTTAAAAAGCTCATTGGAAGTATTGTTGAATCGGGATATTCCAGGATTCCTGTTTATAACAGCGATCTGGATGATATAAAGGGAATACTGTATATTAAAGATCTTCTTCCTTATCTCGATAAACCGGATTCCTTTAATTGGCAATCGCTGATGCGCCCGGCTTATTACATTCCCGAATCTAAAATGATCAACGACCTGCTGAAAGAATTTCAGACCAGCAAAATACATATGGCTGTTGTTATTGATGAATATGGTGGAACTTTGGGAATTGTAACACTTGAAGATATTCTTGAAGAAATTGTCGGCGAAATAACGGATGAATCAGATAACGAAGAAGTCCCATATACGAAAATCGATGACCGCAATTTCCTGTTTGAAGGAAAGGTATTGTTGAATGACTTCTTTAAGGTTTTCAACCTGGAAGAAGAGATTTTTGAGACGGTAAAAGGAGAAGCCGATACGCTGGCCGGACTTATTTTAGAACTAAAGGGTGAAATGCCCAGGAAAAATGAGTCATTTATATGTAAAGGTTTTACATTTACAGTGAAATCCGTAGATCAGCGGAGAATTAAACAAATACAGGTAACCCTCGAAAATAAAAACACCTGAAATGAAAAAGTATAATTTGTTTGGTTTTATTTCAGTTCCCATGGTTATTTGCCTGGTTATTTGCATACTGGCAACCGGATGCCGGGAGAATTATACTCCAAAACCCCACAGTTATTTTCGTATTGATTTCCCGGAAAAGAAATATACCGAATACCGTTCGCCGGATTGCGGATATGGTTTTGAAATACCTGTTTATGCAAAAGTTGTTCCTTTTAATCAGGATGGAAAAGAACCGTGCTGGATCAATATTGAATTCCCGGGCTACAAAGGGACCATTTACCTTACATATAAGCAACTTGAAAAGGGCTTGAGTTCCTATACCGAAGACATCCATACCCTTGCATATAAGCATACCATTAAGGCAGATGATATCATTGAAAAACCTTTTTCATACCCTGATCGGAATGTAAGCGGAATTATTTATGATATCAGAGGGAATACTGCTTCGTCGCTTAGTTTCTTTGCTACAGATAGCACCAGGCATTTTTTGAGCGGGGCGCTTTATTTCAATGTACACCCCAATAAAGATTCCCTGGCTCCTGTTATTAAATTTTTCACTGCAGATGTTGAACATCTGATACAAACACTGAATTGGAATTAACGAACTTATTGATACGTCCATGGCAATAATTATGAACGAGCATCTGGAATGCGGCTGTCATTTGGGTATCTGGAAAATAACAGAGGATTACGATACTTTACTTTCACGATTAACATTGACACGGGAGGAGTTGGAAACACTGGAAAGGTTCAGTCATCTTCCCCGAAAAATTGAATGGCTCAGTGTCAGGGTGTTGCTGAGTGAAATGACCAATAAAGAGCTCTCCATTTATTATAATGAAAACAGAAAACCTTTTATTAAAGGGAATTCACACTATATCAGCATTTCTCATTCAAGAGACCTCACTGCCATCCTTCTGAGCAGGGACAAGAAAGTAGGAATTGATCTTGAGTATATGTCACACCGCATTGCCAGTATTTATGACAAGTTTATTAATGAGCGGGATGTGATAACAAAGGATGAGGATACCAAAAAATACCATTTGTATATCCACTGGTGTGCAAAAGAGGCCTTATATAAGATTTGCGACAAGCAGGATATCAATTTCAGAGACAGCCTGACTATTGAAGCTTTTCAGCCTCAGGAAAACGGAAAGCTGATGGGATGGGTACAAAACCGTTCAAGAAATGAAGTGTTCCCCATGAATTATTTCTGTCTGGGGAATTATGTGATTGTATGGACCTACAAGCAAGCCTGAAAAGATTCCATAAAAATGAATACACCCATCTATAATTCACTTTTCAGTCAGAACAAGAAAATTTTTGCGCTGCTTATTGATCCTGAAAAGCAGAATCTTTGCGATCTCGAAAAAATCCTTGAAGAAGCCAATAAAGCTGCTGTTGACATCATCTTATTGGGTGGAAGTCTTACTTCCGAACCCATTGATCATATACTCATTTTTATTAAGCAGTTAACCCGTATTCCGGTGGTGCTGTTCCCGGGAAATCTCCTGCAATTAAGCGGTAAAGCTGACGGCATTCTGCTTTTGTCATTGATTTCGGGACGGAATCCGGAATATCTCATCGGCACCCATGTTCTTGCGTCACGCTATCTTAAAAATTCCGGTTTGGAGATTATTCCTACAGGTTATATTATGGTGGATGGGCATCAGGTTACTTCTGTTGAATACATCAGCAACACACGACCTATACCTTCGGACAAACCGGACATTGTTGTTGCCACAGCACTGGCCGGAGAACAACTGGGGTTAAAGCTGATATATCTGGAAGCAGGAAGCGGAGCACAGGATGTTATCAATTCCCATATCATAACTTCAGTAATATCCAATGTAACCATACCCGTTATTGTTGGAGGAGGAATTTCAAAGGCAGAAGATATAAGGGACGTTTATCGTGCCGGAGCTAATGGCGTCATTGTAGGCACTGCTGTTGAAAAGGACTTTAGAGTTTTGGGAAAATTGGCCGCAGTTCGAAATGAATTTAATGGATGAATAATCTCCATTCATCAACACATGTTTTGGTTTCATAGAATTATCCGAACAACGGATGAATTCCTGCGTATCAGTAATCAAAACACACAAAGTCATCAGAAAAAATCAAAACAATAAAATATAAAGGCTTGCCCAAGTTGGTTTAGTTAGTAGTTTTGTTTAATGTAAAAAAGAGTCATCAACGGATGGCTCTTTTTTTTATTATACCGTTTATTTATAAGTATCTTTGTAAGCCTTATTACTTCAACAAAGAAATGACCTTAAGCGAAAAAGTACGAATTGATAAGTGGCTTTGGGCGATGCGTATCTTCAAAACACGCAGTCTCGCTACTGAAGCCTGCAAAAAAGGCAGAATTATCATTCAGGGTAACGAAGTAAAACCTTCGCATGAAGTTAAACAAGGCGAAATGATTTTTGTACGTAAACTACCTGTGGTCTATACGGTTAAGGTGATTGCTCTTACGCATAACAGGCTTCCT
Source organism: uncultured Bacteroidales bacterium (assembly GCA_964615995.1). Lineage (GTDB taxonomy): Bacteria > Bacteroidota > Bacteroidia > Bacteroidales > UBA10428 > UBA5072. The sequence goes on along the minus strand of CAZTSR010000009.1, from coordinate 14,276 downwards.
GCTGTGAAAGTAAAAGAATATATGGAAGATCTTACTTCCCCTGAAGAGTTGGATAAACTGAAGATAAAGGATGGCGCTTTTTTTACGAGGGATAAGGGGACCGGACGGCCGACAAAAAAAGACCGGAGAATGCTTGATGATATTTTTAATCATAACGAATAACATAAAAATCAATCACCCCAAAATCAACAGATACTTATGCTGATTGCCCAGGAAAAAAGAAAAACCAATATTGCAGAGTATATTTTATACATGTGGCAGGTTGAAGATCTCATCAGAGCCTACCAGTTTAATATGGATGAAATTGAGGACCATCTGATCTCTCAATATTCACAGACAGAGCGTGTTAAAAATGAGGTGCGCGACTGGTATGCCAATCTGATACTGATGATGTATCAGGAAGGAATTCGGGATAAGGGGCATTTGAGTTTCTTAAAGACATTAATGGACGAAATTACAGATCTGCATATTCGCCTGATCAATACAGAAGGTCATTCGGATTACCGCAATGCATTTTCCAATGCCACTCCCTTTTTGGAAGAGTTCAGAAAAAAAACCGGTGATTCATCAGCCGGAGATATTGAAGTGAGTTTAAGTGCCCTTTATGGGCTTTTATTGCTCAGGCTGAAAAAGCAACCTGTAAGCCGCGAAACTGAAATGGCCATGGCCTCATTTAGCAAGCTTATCGCCATGCTATCGGCTATTTTTCTGGAAGTCGAGCGGGGAGAACGCGAAATTTAACTTTTGGAATCCCCCATTTGGTTTTGAAAATAATATTTTACATTTGCATTATATGAAGGGCATTTAGCTCAGTTGGTTTAGAGCATTACCTTGACAGGGTAGGGGTCACTGGTTCGAATCCAGTAATGCCCACAAAAAAGGCCGGTGGTTTCTTTTAAATGATGATTGCCGGCTTTTGTGTTTCATAGAGCAACTGTGGAGGCAGAAGGATCGGATATCAGGAGAAACCTGGGGCTTTGTGTCATTATGTCGATGGTTAATCTAAATACCTAAAGATATGCGTTGGAAAGGACGTCAGCAAAGCGGCAATGTTGAAGACCGCCGCTCAATCGGAGGTAAGAAAATGGTGGCAGGTGGAACCATTGGAACCATTGCTATTATTGTAATAGTTTATCTCTTAGGAGGAAATCCATCTGAACTTCTTAATTCCATTCAGGCGCCGGGTAATTCCACTGGAATTGCAGATTCTTCCATAATACAAGCCGAGGAAGAACTGGCTCAATTTGCTTCTGTAACGCTTAAAGATACAGAGGATGTATGGAATGATCTGTTTGAAAAAATGGGGAAAGAATATCGTGAACCGGTGCTGGTATTATTTACAGGTTCTGCGCAATCAGCATGTGGTTTTTCCTCATCGGCTACCGGACCCTTTTATTGTCCCGGCGATGAAAAGGTATACATTGACCTTTCCTTTTTGGACGAGCTTCAGCAGAAATTACAGGCTGAAGGCGATTTTGCCATGGCCTATATCATAGCCCATGAAGTAGGGCACCATGTTCAGCGACTTCTGGGTATCACCGACAAACTGGATGAAATAAGAGGTAAGGTTGATGAAAAAGAATATAATGAATACTCGGTGCGTCTTGAATTACAGGCTGATTTTCTTGCCGGAATATGGGCCCATTATGCACAGAAAACAAAAAATATCCTGGAGGAGGGAGATGTGGAAGAAGCAGTAAATGCAGCTTCTGCCGTTGGTGATGATCGTATTCAAATGAAGTCTCAGGGATATGTTGTCCCGGATGCCTTTACACATGGTACTTCGGAACAACGGAAAACATGGTTTCTAAAGGGCTTCAGAACCGGATCACTTGAAGAGGGAGATACCTTTAAAGAGCAGATATAGCACGCAATAAATTGTTGGGCTGACCTGATTCGTGAATAATCAATAAAGACGGAAACTGATTAACAGGAAGGTTGTGCTTGTCTTCCAGAATCTTCCAGTTGCTTTCAGAAACAATTACCAAATCAATAGTTTGAAGAAAGGCAGGCTGTAAGAGGCTCCCCGTTACAGGAACCATAGGAATTCCTGAGTTATTAAAGGCATCAGCTGTATCTTTGTTTTCAAGACCTCTGTGATAGGTGTAAAACTTCTTCCCGTTATTATAATCAAACGCCCGGGCATAGTCAAATACAAAATCATCGCCATTTCCAAAATATAAAATGAGCATGGAATGGATGCGGTTAAAATTGCGTTCGTTGAATACCAAAACATCACAGGGTGCCTCATTCATAATTCGCTTTAGAATTCCTCCCAGAATATCCTTGCTGAATACGGTACGGGCACTTCCAAGAACCAGAAAGTCGGGTTTCTCGGCTCTGCAGGTTTTAATAATTTCGCTGTATATCTCATTCGTATTCACATAAATGGTACTCAGCGTCAGTTTGTTTTTCTCCGCTACATCACGGATCAATTTGAGACTTTCTTTTTCAAATATGCTGGCTTCGTCGGGAGAAAGATCACTTCGCGGAGAGATATGTATGGCTGTAAACAGGGTATCTTTAATTGAACGCATAACCAGCTGACGGGTAATATTCAAGAGTGTAGCACCCATTTTCGGGTTGGCAAATGATAACATTACCTTATAGAGCTTATTTGTTCCATGAAGCTTTTCTTTCTTCGGACGCAACCATTCGATGAGGTTGAGTCCGGGTCCGGTGATGGCTGTAGTTATTAATGCCATAATTACCAGCATCGCAAAAATTTCGGGACTCAGTATGCCCAGTTCATAACCGATATTCAGAACAATCAGTTCCATCAAGCCTTTGGCATTCATTAACACGCCAAGGGAAAGTGAGTGATTCCAGTTGAGCCCAACATAGCGGGAAGCCAATAAAGTTCCCCCGAATTTCCCAATAATAGCAACCAGGGTAATCAGCAAACAGATCATCCATAAATGGCCGGAATTAATAAGCCCGATTTCAGTCCTCAACCCTGTGGAAACAAAGAATAACGGAAGTAATACCACCAGAGACAGATCTTCAATTTTCTCTGTAAATACCCTTTTGAAGTTCATGTTTTCAGGCATAACCACACCTGCCATAAAAGCTCCAAAAAGAACATGAATACCAATCACTTCAGTAAGCAGGGAAGATACAAGAATCAATAGAAAAACCAGTGCAACAATAGGCTTAATCATGGCTTCACGACTTGCATAGACCCTTCCGATCCTGTACATGATCGGCTTGATTACAAAAAGCATCAACAGAATATATAAAACAGAAAACACGATGGTTAGCAGCGAATTGCTGATACCTCCTGCCTTAACAATGGCAATGACAATGGCCAGGATACACCATGCAACTACATCGCCTATGGCAGCAACCGAAATTGCCATAACACCAACGGGCATCTTTGTCATTTTGCGCTCCTGTACGATTCTGGCCAGAATGGGGAAAGCCGTTATGCTCATGGTAGTGCCCATAAACAAGGCAAAATACATCAGGGGCAGTTTACCATCTGTAAAATCCCTGTGCAGATAATAAGCCAGAATAATTCCTGAAATAAAAGGAATAACAATACCAGCAGCACTAATCAGGAATGCCTTGTTGGCAGATTTTTGAAAAGCCCTGGTATCAAGTTCCATTCCAATAATAAACATAAAGAAGATCAGACCTAACTGACTGAGCTGTTGCAAAACATAAACCGATTGTTCAGAAAATAAGGTGACAAACAGGTTGGGAAATAGGACTCCGAGTACCGAGGGCCCAAGAATAAGGCCGGCAACTATTTCTCCAATCACCAGCGGTTGTTGCATACGCTGAAACAGATAGCCCATAATCCGGGCAACAACCATAATTACAATCAACTGAAGTATGAGAATCCCCGGTGCATGTAGAAATTTATCTGCAAAATGCTGTAAATCAATTCCATGTTTTACGGTTTTTGCAGTTGAAATTGTATCGGCCGGCATATTGTTCATGAACAGGAGCCAAAATGCCAACAGGGCAAAAAGAACCAGAGCACTATAGAGATATACGGGCTTCCTCATCATTACCTATCCTGTTCTTTAAACAAACCTACGTATTTTGAAAACAGGAGTATGGCGATGATGCCTACAATCATATGTATGGCAAGCACAAACCATACATACCCGGGATGTCCCAATTTTTCAAAATATTCAGAAACCCATGATGTGTAGATAAAACCGCTAAAAAGGCCGCCGATTCCTGCCGCCAGGAAATTGGAGCCCATATATAAACCAGCTTTTTCAGGAGGAGCAATCCATGTAATGTATTCCTGAATACGCGGTGAACTGATCATTTCACCAAAGGCAACCAGAATAATACCCGGGAAAACCAGAATTGGGTTAATTAATGCAGATAAAGCAAGGAAAACAAATCCAAGACTCAATACAAACAATCCGGAAACAAAAGATGAAACCGGTTTAAATCGTTCAAAAATAAGAGAAATAAAAAACTGGAAAACAATAATCACCCACCCGGTATGCGAGATGGTTTCACCCATTACTTTTCTTACCCCATCATAATCTTTTGAAAGGAATTTGGCCACGCCTGTTCCGGCAAAAGCTTTAATGTTTTCATATAGTTGATGACCATCGAGAAAATTTTCAACGAACCTGGGACAAAGATTAAAGAATGACCAGAAGGGAAGCCAGAAAAAAAGTCCCAATAATAACAGGAAAGAACTGAATTTGAGATCGGAAAGGACAGTACCCATGTCTCTGAATTTCTTCGTAAGGGTTTCTCCCTGAATCTCTCTTTGGGGTTCCTTATAGAAAAACAGGGTTATAAGAAACATGATTCCCACTGCAATTGCACCAGCTATATAGGCATTTTCCCAGGAGCCTGATCTTAACCGTCCCATAATCAGTGGACCAAATGAAGCACCAATATTTACCATTGCATAAAAGACACCGAATCCCAATGTTCGGTTGGTACTATCGGTAACTACGCGGACAGTTCCGGAAACGAGGGGTTTAAAAGTGCCTGCTGCCAGGGCTATACTAAGCATTGATAATGCTATACCAGAGAAGGAACGGGTGACTATCAGCAGCAGAATAGCCGGAAGGTAAGCTGCATAAGATATCAACAGCATTTTGCGGAACCCATAACGGTCGGCAAATGTTCCGGAGAAAATAGGTATAACGTATGAAGTAAACAGGAAAAGGCTTTGAATAAATCCCAGTTGTTCGGTTTTATAACCCAGAATCTGGAGATAAATTCCAAATCCCATATAGATTCCATAATATGCAAAGCGTTCAAGAATTTCAACTGAGTTGGCAATCCAGAAAACAGGAGGGAAAGAGGTACGTTTATTTTTCATAACAACAGGGAATCAGATTCATACAGAATAATTTTCCATTTTGCCGGGTGGAAAGATAGCAAAAATCATGGATCATCCTGCATATAAGCAAAGGGAATTCGTTTTAATTGCTCTGCTTAACCTCAAGGCGGAATCCGGTATTGTGGATATTTACAATTGAAACCGAAGGGTCACCGCCCAGCATCTTTCTTAATTTTGTTATGTATACATCCATACTCCTGCCCATAAAATAGTCGTCTTCTCCCCAGATGGTTTTAAGGGCAAGGTCCCTGCGCAGGATATTATTCATATTGAGACATAACAGGCGTAATAATTCAGCTTCTCTTTTTGTGAGTTGTCTTTCTTCCCTGGAATTTGAAAGAATGTGGTTGGCATAATTAAACGTGTACTTGCCAATCGTGAATAAACTGGTGTTTCCGTCCGTATTTTTTTTGATCCTTCTTAAGATGGCATTGATCCGTAGTTTCAGCTCCTCGGTACTAAAAGGCTTGGTGATATAATCATCTGCACCGATCCGAAAACCTTTCAGTTTGTCTTCTTTCATGGAGCGTGCCGTCAGAAAGATAATCGGTGTTTCATAATCTTTTTTTCTTATTTCTTCAGCAACAGTAAACCCATCCAGTAAAGGCAACATAATATCAAGCAGGACAATGTCAAAAACCCCATTGTTGAACTCCCGCAATCCTTCGTGGCCGTCTTCTTTAAGAATTACCTGGTAGCCCGACATTTCGAGAAAGTCCCTGATCACAATGCCCAGATTTTTGTCATCTTCCACAAGCAATATGGTACCTTTAGACTGGCGCATGAATTCACATTTTAACAATTGCAGGATTTGGAAGGTAAACATCAAAGCGACTTCCTTTGTTCAGCTCGCTTGATACTTTTATGATGCCTCCGTGAGCCTCCGTCATGATCTTTGCATAATACAAACCCAACCCAAATCCCTTGACATTATGTACATTTCCGGTAGGTACCCGGTAGAACTTTGTAAAAATATGCTTGATGGCATCTTTACTTATTCCAATTCCCTTATCAATTATGGAAATGACGATGCCATCTTCGTGATTGTATGTTTTCACGGTTAACTCAGGTGTTCCGGATGAGTATTTAAGGGCGTTTTCAGTTATATTTGAAATAATGCTGCTGACAAACATCATATCGGCATGTAATACCGGGTTTGTAGCTTCCAGCTGGTAATGAACATTTACGCTATAGGTGCTTTTTTCAAGGCAGATGTTAGGAACCACTGCGTATATTAATTTATGCAAATCGAATTCCTCGATGTTCATTTTTATCTGCTGGTGATCCTGCTGTGCCACTTCCAAAACCCTTTCTATTTGTCTTCTCATGCGCTCATTCTCATCGTGAATGATTTGTGCGTAGTTTCTAACACGTTCTGCATTGGTTTTCGGACTCGATTTCATTAAAACTTCAGTAGCCAGAGCAATGGTAGATACCGGAGTTTTAAATTCGTGTGTTACGTTATTAATGAAATCGTTTTTCATTTCAGACAACTTCTTTTGCCGCAGATATGTGAAAATAATGATGGCTACACCTGCAGAGATAACAATGAGAAATAACAGGGTAAGGCTTATCCAAACGATCTGCTGAAGCATAATCGACCTCATTTTTGCAGGGAAATAGAGGGAAAGATGATAATAATCGTCTTTTACAATACAGGAAAGACAAGCTTTATAGGGTGCCGGAAGTTTACATTTGCATTTTTTGGGGAAGTTCGGGGACTGATGTATGATTGAATCGTTTGCAGATTTATATATCGCATAATAATATGAATCGTCCAGACGGTGATAAGCCGTATATTTTTTAATCAGGTAATCCAGGAATACTGTATCAATTTTTTGAAGGCTTGTATGATTCAGATAACATCCGGGTTTGCTCTTTTCAGGACCCGGAGATGCATTGAGTGCCGGATCACTTAATTCCTTTAATACGTCGGTTAATGCATTGTCCGCGCGATGATCGAATTGTTTTTCGGCAATGTTTATTTCCTCTCTGATCCAGAATGCCTGGGTACATACCAATCCCAACAATGCTGCACAGGAGATAAATATGATGAATTTGAATTGTTTAGGTCGCATACTGTAAAACGAGTACAAGGCGAATTTAACACAAAATGGAGTTGTTTTGAAAATTTAACAAACATTTAACCTGGCAGGCAGGCTTTTCTCAGGTTATTTCTTGTTGTAAAAATTCATGGTTCGTTCAATTCCAACAGTACCAAAACTTTGGATAATCTCATGACAGATGGAAATACGTTCGGGCAATACAGAATCTTGTTCATTTGTCCATTTGCCCAGTACATAATCAACCTGAGTGCCATAGGGAAAATCACTGCCAATCCCAAAACGCAGCCGCGCAAAGTTGTTATGTCCAAGAGTTTCCATAATGCTCGTTAATCCATTATGTCCGCCGTCACCGCCCCGGCCCCTGAGTCGTATGGTACCAAAGGGCAATGATAAATCGTCTGCAATCACAAGAAGATTTTCAACAGGAATTGATTCTTTCTGAAGCCAATAATTGACGGCCTTTCCACTTAAATTAACATAGGTATTGGGCTTAAGGAGTATAAATGTTCTTGACTTAAATTTATACTCAGAAGTGGCACCGTATCTCTTATCACTAAAAACAATACCGGATGCCTTGGCTAAAGCATCCAGTATTGTGAATCCAATATTATGACGGGTGTTGTGGTATTCATCACCCACATTACCCAGTCCAGCAACCAGGTATTTCAAGGTATTTCAGATTATTTTTTCTGTTCAGCAGGAGCAGCGGCGGCAGGAGCAGCGGCAGCAGGAGCAGCGCCTTCAGCAGGAGCAGCACCTTCAGTAGCTTCACCCATTCCTTTTGCAGCAGCGCGTGCAGAAATAACACCAACTATGAGTGAGCGGGCAGGTTCGAGAATTTCAACGCCGTCATATTTCAGATCACTCGTTAGAACAGAACCGCCAATATCGAGATCGCTGATATCAATAATCAGTGAATCAGGCAGTTTTTCAATCAGACCCTTCACTTTGATATATCTTTTTCTTTGTCTGAGTTTTCCACCAGCACGGATACCAATTGAATTTCCGGTAATTTCAACAGGAAGATCAATAATTATAGCTTTTTTCATATCAACTTCCACAAAGTCGATATGATTAATAGCATCGGTTACCGGGTGAAACTGAATTTCTTTCATTACTGCCAGATGAACATTACCATCAATGTCCAGCTTAACTACATAAACATGAGGAGAATAAACCAGATCTTTAAAGGATCTGTCTTCAGCAGAAAAATGGATGGTTTCTTTGCCTCCGTATAAAACGCAGGGTACCTGATTGTTTCTTCTCAGGTTTTTGGAGTCTTTTTTCCCTGTTGCTTTTCTCAGGGATGATTTTAATTCAAAAGTTTTCATTAGAAATTAAACAATTAAAATTGTGCTACTTGGAATTCCCCGGATTTTCCGGATTCCCCATTACACTATTGTTTAATAAAACAACAGTGGATAAAAAGGTGGGCAAAGATAGAAAATTATTTTAATCCAAAAAATTCATCGGTGATTACCCGGAGAACTTACATGATAAAGTTTTCGGTAATCGATTTGTATTTGTATACTTTATGGATTACATCAGCAAACAAGTCGGCAATGGTTAATACCTTAATCTTATCGGAATGTCCTCTAAGCGGAATGGTATCGGTAACAACCACTTCTGTGATTTGGGAGTTCTGAATCCTTTCATATGCGGGACCTGACAATACAGGATGTGAACAAACAACCCGCACACTGCGTGCTCCTTCTTCCATCATCAGTTTCGATGCCAGGCAAATGGTACCAGCCGTGTCAATCATATCGTCAACAATGACAATATTTTTGTCCCTGATGTCGCCAATTACCCTGATTTCTTCAACTACATTCGCTTTTTTGCGCACTTTATAGCAGATTACCATCTCGCAATTCAGAAACCGTGCGTAAACATTGGCTCTTTTTGTGCCACCCATATCGGGGGCAGCAATTACCAGGTTTTCAAGACCCAGCGTTTTAATATAGGGAACAAAGATTGTAGACCCATAAAGATGATCCACAGGGACATTGAAGAATCCCTGGATCTGATCAGCATGCAAATCCATAGTCATTACACGGTCAGCTCCTGCAGTTGTAAGGATGTCAGCTACAAGCTTAGCACCAATACTGCACCGTGGCCTGTCTTTTCTATCCTGGCGCGCCATCCCGAGGTAAGGTATTACCGCAATTATCTGATAAGCAGAGGCTCTTTTTGCTGCATCAATCAGCAGCAACAACTCCATTAAATTATCTGAAGGCGGAAAAGTAGATTGAACGATACAAACAATACAACCACGAACAGATTCTTCAAAATAGGGCTGAAATTCGCCATCACTAAACTCGAGGATGGATATTTTACCCAACTCAGTGCCATAGCTTTGAGTGATTTTTTCGGCCAGATAATGCGTTGCACGGCCAGAGAAAAATTTAATAGGAGCTTTAATTTTCATTAGTGAACTTCCTTGATGAGGTGTTGCAAATGTAAAAAATATCCTTTCATCATGATGTGAGAACGTATCATTTTGATCGAAATTATTCCAGTATATTGATTATGATGATTTTGCAAATTGTTTATTGCACGTTTCAATAAAAGTAAGAATTTTCTCACTCCCTGTTCGCTTTAATGAGGAGGTCACAAAAATGGGTGGCAGCTCTTCCCATACTTCAAGTAGTTTATTCCGGTATTGCGTGAGTTGGGCCTCTGCTGATGTGGATGAAACTTTGTCTCTTTTTGTAAATACCAAAGCCATGGGCACGCCAACTGTGCCGGCACGGTTTACGAATTCAAGGTCACTTTGTAGCGGCTTATGCCTGATATCAATTAAAATAAACAAACATGAAAGGGTCTTGCGATTCTGTAAATAATCTTCGAGTATCCCTTTAAAGGCATCTCTTTTTACTTTTCCTGCCTTGGCATATCCATATCCGGGTAGGTCAACCAAGTACCAACTGTTGTTTACCAGATAATGGTTTATTAATCTTGTTTTACCCGGGGTAGAGGAGGTTTTCGCCAGGTTGTGGGTATTTACCAGAAAATTTAGCAGAGAAGATTTCCCAACATTTGAGCGACCTGCAAATGCATATTCAGGAGGACCTTCTTTTGGACAACTTTTTAAATCGGGACTGCTTTTGACAAATTCTACATTTGTAATATCCATTGCTTTTATTATTCAGGAAGTGTGTTACCAATATAAACTTCCAGAAAGACAGCCTGTCCCTCGGGAATGATTTCAAGCTTTTTCAGTTCTGATGGTATCAGAACAGTTTCACCTTTCGTAATTTTCTCCGTTTCCTTTTCATAATACTTAATCTGAAAACTTCCCTCCAGACACATATAAATTACGAATGAATCAAGGGTATGATAGTCCATTTGAACGGGTGACGTCAGATCATGATAATTTGTGGTAAAATATTTACAGGTTACCACATTGTTACGCTTGCCTTTTTCTCTCTTGTAAATAGTTCTGTATGAATCTGCCGGATTGAAATCTATAGCCTCAAGTGCTTTTTCAGTATGCAATTCTCTGGGTTTGCCCTTATTATCCAAACGGTCATAATCATAAACACGCAATGTAACATCCGAAGTCTGCTGGATCTCAGCCAGCAATATACCGGCGCCTATTGCATGAATCCGACCAGCAGGCAGGAAGAAGGTGTCACCAGTAGCAACCGTTTCCTTATTCAGAATCTGATCCAGGGTTTTTTGATTTAAATGGAGTTGATATTTTGCTGCATCAACAGGTTGATTAAATCCTGAAATCAATTCAGCATTTTTTTCCGAATCAATAATATACCACATCTCTGTTTTTCCATAGGAGCTGAACTGCTTTTCAGCAAGTTCATCATCAGGATGTACCTGTACAGATAAACGGTCATTGGCATCGATAAACTTGATCAGTAAAGGAAATAAGGTGCCGAACTGTTCGAAAATCTTGTCACCCACCAGATCACCCATATACACTTCGATGATTTCTTCGAGTGAATTTCCAGATAAGAATCCATTTTTAACCTTGCTTACATCGCCCGGATACCCGCTGATTTCCCAACTTTCTCCAGCCTTGTCATTTTTTATTTTCTTATTTAAAACATCACGGAGTCGCGTTCCTCCCCATATTCTTTCTTTAATAATCGGCTTGAACTTCAATGGATATAAACGATTCATTCTTTATGTTATAATGGGTTTTGAGAAGACTTGAAATGTTACTAACTTATACCTGAATTTCTACAAAAATAGCTATTCTAAAAACAACGCTATGTTAGAACAGTTAAAAATCGGGAATATTCTGTTTCTGGATATTGAAACAGTTCCCGGTTATGCTTCCTATCAGGAATTGCCGGATTTCGTTAAGTTATTATGGGATAAGAAATCGGCTTATTTCAGAAAGAACGAAGAAACTTCTGAAGAAGCTTATGCAAATGCCGGTATATATGCAGAGTTTGGAAAAATCGTTTGCATCAGCACCGGTATGATCGGCTTGAAAGATAATGTGCAAATCATGCGTCTCAAATCGTTCTATGGTGCCAATGAATATGAGATATTGAAGACTTTTGCCGATTTGATCAGCAGAATGGTTATAAAGCGTGAAATTGTTTTATGTGCGCATAATGGAAAGGAGTTTGATTTTCCGTATATCGCACGCCGTATGATCATTAATGGTATTAAATTGCCTGCTATCCTTGATACGGCCGGCAGACGTCCCTGGGAAATTCCACATATTGATACCATGGAACTTTGGAAATTTGGTGATCATAAACATTATACTTCTCTGAATTTACTTGCCTCTGTTTTTGGACTTGAGAGTCCCAAGGCCGACATAGACGGAAGTCAGGTTTCAGAGGTGTTTTACGGGGATATGGATATATCCCGTATCGTTGAGTATTGCTGTCGCGATGTGATCACTGTAGCCCAGATCCTTTTGAAATTTAAAGGAGAACCGATCCTGAATGAAAGCCAGATTGTTGTTCTGGATAATCTGTAAATTGTGCTTGCGAACGCGATCATGAAAAGAAAATAACTGTATATTCACACTACATAACATTTAGATTTATTTCCAATGAATACCAGGACCTTATCTTTTGCTATTATATGTGCATTGACCCTTACTATAGAATTGCCTTTGGTTGCTCAGGTTAAGGCCTATTTCCGTGAACCTCAACCGGGGTTTTATCAAAATTCCATTCTGAAAGACGACCGGAATGTCAAGGAGAAAACCAATCCTGAACCTCCTGTTCGGATATTTTCAGCAGACCTTTCTGCACTATCCCTGCCCAACAAAATAGATCTATATACCTCCCAGCAATGGCACCTTCCTCCTATTTCGCAAGGAAATACCAATACCTGCTGGTGCTTTTCAACGACTTCGTTTATTGAATCCGAAGCTTACCGAATAAATCATTTGCAGGTGAAAGTTTCCGAGATGTATACTGTTTATTGGGAATATATAGAAAAGGCAAAGCGCTATATTCAGGAGCGGGGAAATTCCGAATTCGGTGAGGGTTCAGAAGCCAATGCAAATACAAGAATATGGAAAAAGTATGGTGCTGTCCCCGAGGAAGCATATACCGGACTTTTAAATGACCGCATTTATCACAATCATGAGTTAATGATAGGTGAATTGACCGCTTTTTTGGAATCGCTGAAAGCTAATTCAGCATGGGACGAAGAAACGGCTATTAATATCATAAAATCCATTCTGAATCATTATATGGGTATACCACCATCCGAAGTTCTTGTGAATGGCAAAAAGTACACACCCCAGTCTTATTTAAAGGACGTACTTCGGATTAATCCGGATGATTATGTAGATATTCTTTCATACATGCAGGAGCCTTTTTATAAAAAGGTTGAATACAAGGTGCCTGACAACTGGTGGCACAGTACCGATTATTATAATGTTCCTTTAGATGTATACATGTCTGTTTTGAAAGATGTTGTTCGAAAGGGCTATACGGTTAGTATTGGCGGCGATGTTTCTGAACCGGGATTTGACCGTTCAACACTATGCGCAGTTGTTCCAGAATTCGATATCCCTTCTGCATATATTAATGATGAAGCCCGTCAATTCAGGTTTTCAAATAAAACAACTACGGATGATCACGGAATGCATTTGGTGGGGTATTTGGAAAAAGATGGAAAGGACTGGTATCTGATAAAAGATTCCAGTTCAGGGTCCAGAAATAATGATCCACAAGCCAGGGAATTCGGATATTATTTCTTTTCTGAGGATTATGTGAAGCTTAAGATGATGGATTTCATGGTACACAAGGATGCAGTTGCAGCATTATTAAAAAAATTCACCCCTTGATTTTCCAGATACCCTAAAATAGTACCCCGCCATGAAATTTATTGATATAAAAAGAACTGACAAAACGCCTGAAATTGTTCTTGATACCGATAAGAGGTTGTTTCAGATTAAAGGCAACTGTTTGCCTGAAAATATCCGTGAAATCAGTAGTGAAGTCACCGGCAAATATGAGCAATTTTTGATTTCAGTATTGTCTGGCGGTGCTGATGAAGAACATTCTGATGTATTCAGGGTCCATTTCCGGATGGGCTATTTTAACTCTGCTGCTGCCAAATTCATTGCTGATCTCATAATGATTTCGGGAAAATACACATCAAAAGGATTGAATATCAGGCTGTATTGGTATTTTGATGAAGATGACCATGACATGCTTGAAGCAGGAGAAGAAATCTCACAACTGGTAAATGTGCCGATGGAATTCATCACCATTGTAAAAGAATAAAACTGGATACTGGATACTGGATACAGGATACTAGATATTGGATGCTGGCAACTGTGTCAAATAAATCAACAAATCAACAAATCAACAAATCAACAAATCAACAAATCAACAAATCAACAAATCACTGCTGTCCGGTAAAAATTTAAATTAACTGAG
>CAZTSR010000008.1:0-166200 GCA_964615995.1 uncultured Bacteroidales bacterium | reverse complement strand
TATCAATGCATTACAAATATTAGCTTGACGGCTATGGGCACAGCCTAAGCCGAACGGGGTAATCGGTAATCGATAACAGTGACAAGTGACAAGTGACGAGGGACAAGTGGGTGTTTGCATGGGGTTGAAGCATGGAGATAGTAATCAGTAATCAGGTAAACGGTATCTGGTCCCAAAAGTCCCCAATGTCTCCAATGTCCCAATAGTCAGCATTATAAAGAGCTCCCCTTCTAAGGGATTACTTCGTGATCCCTGAAGGGGGATGCTTCAGACAAAAATGATTACCGGCCATCGCTATCGCGTGGTTGGATTTTAAATTTAAGGCCCCGCGGCTTTCAAGCAGAGCTTGAGCCACGGGGAATACGGGGGATTACTTCGTGATCCCTGAAGGGGGATGCTTCAGACAAAAATGATTACCGGCCATCGCTATCGCGTGGTTGGATTTTAAATTTAAGGCCCCGCGGCTTTCAAGCAGAGCTTGAGCCACGGGGCCTTAAATTTAAAATCCGGCTGCGCCACCGGTAATCATTTTTGTCTGGCGGAGAGAGGGGGATTCGAACCCCCGGTACCAGTTACCCAGTACGACAGTTTAGCAAACTGTTGGTTTCAGCCACTCACCCATCTCTCCAGTGCTGAAAAATTTTAAGTTTGACAAAAGTATAAAATCTCATTTCAATACCAAACATATTCGGGTCAAATTGTTATCACAACCCTTTTTGTCTGATTCTCTTCATGCTAAGTTTTATAATAAACAGGAAAGGGATATCAAACATCTTTCAACAAAACAAAAAATTTTCTAGCTTTAATCCTTTCAAAAATCTTCCATATGAAAAAATTAGTTTCCCTTATTCTGTTTGTTTTTGCATTTGCTGCCATTGGCAATGCACAGCGTATCGATATCGAGCAAAAAATAAAAGACAAGGTGATTGATCGTGCGGATCAGCACACAGACGAAGCTATTGATAAAGGGCTTGACGCCATTGAAGAAGGAATTTCTGATGCAGCGACAGATGAAGAAGAAGCTTCTTCTGACAGTGAGGAACAATCCGATGAGGAAAGTTCTGATGAAGAACCCGCTGCAAAAAAAACCAGCACCAATAAACCTCAGTCAACTGCCTCTGATGAGCCCAAGCTTCAATCTGCTACCAAATATGATTTTGTTCCAGGTGATAAAGTAATTCTATATGAAGATTTTTCACAGGATGCAGTAGGAGATTTTCCGGCATTGTGGACTACTAATGGAAGCGGAGAAATCAGGACCCTGAACAAATTTCCGGGAAACTGGCTTTATATGAATTCTGAAGGTTCATCATACTGTCTCATGAAGGACCTCACCATGCCTGATAATTTCATTTTTGAATTTGATGTTGTGCCTGTACCTCTTGAGGAAGATGGCTTGTACAGTGGTTTATACATAAGCCTTTATCAGGGAGAAGGTGAATTCCTGGACGATGCAATTTATCCCGGTTTTAACGGAGTGAATATCAATATGGATCAGCACAACTGGAACGTAGTATCCTATAAAGAATCTGCCGGGTACACACAGGAAGGATCTACAGAAATTGCCCTTACCGATATCAACAAGATGAATCATGTCATCGTTTGGGTTCAGAAAAGAAGATTGCGCATCTATCATAAAGGACAAAAAGCACTGGATTTGCCGACTATTTTGTATCCGGATGTGAAATACAACCGGATCCGCTTTTCGTTATGGGGTAATGAAGGAACCTCTTTCATCACTAACCTGCGCGTTACTTCTGCAGCTCCCGACATGCGCAGCAAATTGCTTACAGAAGGTAAAATTGTGAGTTATGGCATTTATTTTGATGTAAACAAGGATGTTGTTAAACCTGAGTCGAACGGGACCCTGAAAGGAATTGCAGCTGTTCTCACTGAAAATCCCGATGTGAAAATTAAAATTGTAGGACATACCGACAGCGACGGCGTGGATGCAGCTAACATGGATCTTTCAAAACGCCGTGCAGCTTCCGTGAAAAATGAACTGGTAAAAATGGGCATTGATGCATCACGTATTGAAACAGATGGCAAAGGCGAGACAGTGCCGGTTGCACCAAACGACAATTCCGCCAATAAAGCCATGAACCGCAGGGTGGAATTTATAAAAATGTAAATTATCAACAAATCAATCAATCACTGTTGTCCGGTAAAAATTTGAAAGATATTCGTCTGAAATGCTTTATCTTATAGGGGACTTTGCCCCCTAACCCCCACTTCATTCTTTGCCATTGCCGCAAAGAATGGAAGCAAGAAAGGTCTAGACAAAACGATCCCCAACGCGCTCTGACGGAAGGCAAGAATTTCTAATAAAAGGACGCAAGCTCTCTTATTGAAATTCTATGCCTTCCGTCATTCACAGCTTCGTCACCATCGCGTTTTGTCATGGCCACCGCACGGTGCTTCGATTGAGAGTAGAAACAACCTTGAGTGTTGCAATACATTATTTAAATATGATAAGAAAAAGAAACCCCTTAAAATTGCAAATTCTTTGAATACCCAATAAAATCTGAGTATATATAGAATCAGAAATTTTTTCGCCGGACAGTAGTGATCAACAGATCAACAGATCAACAAATCAACAAATCAATCAATCAATCAACAAATCAATCAATCAACAAATAATAGGCGTGGCTTATTTTTTAAAACGGAACCTCATCACTGTAATCCGTTACACCAATATCGTTTTTGCTGAAACCGTCGCCAACGATATTTTTATTCATCTTTGAACCCCTGGTTACCGCAACCGGCTGGGGCGTTGAATCCGTATCGTCAAGCGGAGACAGGAAAGTCTCTTCGAGGTCGGTAAATTTGGCAAATTCATCCTTGAATTTCAGATAGACATCACCGATGGGTCCGTTACGGTGCTTGGCAAGTATGATTTCAGCCACTCCCCGTAATGAGTTTCCATTTTCATCTTCCATAAGACCATACTTTTCAGGCCTGTGGATAAACATTACCATATCGGCATCCTGTTCAATGGCTCCTGACTCACGTAAGTCGGATAACTGAGGCCTCTTTGAACCCGACCTGATTTCAACCGACCGGTTCAACTGTGAAAGCGCTATTACAGGAATGTTCAGCTCTTTAGCAATACCCTTTAATGATCTGGAGATGGTACTGACTTCCTGCTCCCTGTTCCCGCGTGTGTCGGGGGTTCCGGTCATCAACTGCAAATAGTCAATGATCATGATATCCATATTGAATTGCCGTTTCAATCTCCTTGCCTTGGCCCGGAGTTCAAAAACAGAAATGGCAGGGGTATCATCAATATATATAGGTGCATCCACCAGCTTTTTAATTTTATAGTCGAGTTGCTCCCATTCGAAATCAGCAAGTTTTCCATTTCGTATTCGTTGGGAAGGCAGCTCGGTTTCAGCAACAATTAATCTGTTCACGAGCTGCAGTGATGCCATCTCAAGGGAGAAGATCGCAACAGCACGGTTGTGCTCAACAGCCATATTCCGTGCCATGGAAAGTACGAAGGCAGTTTTACCCATGGACGGACGTGCAGCAACAATAACCAGATCTGAGTTTTGCCAGCCATTTGTCATCCGGTCGAGTTTGGTAAACCCCGACGGTATACCTATGAGGCTGTCGGCTCTCTTGCTTGCCTCTTCAATTTGCAAAATGGCTTCTTTAATCAGGACACTCACCTTTTGGGATTCCTTTTTGATATTCCCCTGGGCGATATTAAAAAGTTCAGCTTCAGAAAAGTCGAGCAAATCATCCACGTCCGTACTCTCATCAAAAGCCCGCCCCTGAATTTCTGAGGAAACACGAATCAACTCTCTTTGTATATGCTTCTGAGCAACAATCCGCGCGTGGTATTCAACATGTGCTGCAGATGCAACACGTGTTGTAAGCTGGGTGATATAAACGGGTCCTCCCACCTCATCAATCTGCTTCTTTTTCCGGAGTTCCTCAGTAACTGTAAGCAGGTCAATTGCGCGATTTCCAGATGTCAGATCAATAATGGCCTGATATATTTTTTGATGCGCATCTTTATAGAAGCTTTCAGGTTTTAGAAGGTCGATTACCTGCAAAATGGCGTCTTTCTCGAGCATGATTGCACCCAATACTGCCTCTTCCAGATCCAGTGCCTGAGGGGGTATTTTTCCAAAATCAATTCCAACGGGGGTAACAGAAGATGTGTGTGTAGGTTTTCTTTGTGCCATAATACAGGTTTTTCAAAACTGATTTTTCGGGGATGTCAAAATTAGAAGAAACAAGGCTATCTTTTCCAACTTAGATCCGATGGGTTGTTAACACAATACAAACTTCATTTTGTTGATAAATAAATGCACCGGAAATAAAACAGATCTGGATATTCATGAATCTTCGAAAGATGCAAATGGAACACATAAACATATGTGGCAGATATTGATTAATTTTGAATTCATAAAACAATCCCATGCTTTTCTTCCCAAACGCAAAAATCAACATTGGCCTTAATATAGTCAATAAGCGCTCTGATGGATTTCATAATCTTGAAACGGTGTTTTGTCCCATTGGACTATGTGATGTTCTGGAATTCATCGAGGCTCCTGAACTGCCCCAGGGTAGTTGTTCGCTGACAATTACCGGCGCCCGGGTAGATGGCAAAACTGAGGACAATTTAATTGTTAAGGCATACAGGTTGATCAATGAGGACTTTCATTTGCCCGCCATTCAAATTCACTTGCACAAGATGATCCCTATGGGGGCAGGATTAGGCGGGGGCTCATCCGATGCTTCATTTATGATAAAAAATTTGAATGCATATTTCAATCTGAATTTACCTGAATCCGGAATGTGCGAATATGCATCAAAACTGGGCAGTGATTGTGCGTTTTTTATTATAAACAGGCCTGTATTTGCGTATGAACGGGGAAATATTTTTAAAGAAATCAATTTTGTGCCCGGGAACCTGAATATATATGTTGTGCATCCTGGTATTCATGTAAGCACCGCTACTGCTTATGCAGGTGTTGTCCCTCAGAATCCCGTTTATTCTGTTGAAGAATGGATCACACGTCCGGTTAGCGAATGGAAAAACCGGATCACAAACGATTTTGAAAAAAATGTTTTTAAAATGCATCCGCTGCTGGAGCAGATTAAAATGGAAATGTATCAGTTGGGTGCAGTATATGCTTCCATGTCTGGAAGCGGATCAGCAATTTACGGATTATTTGACGGGCCGATTCCTGAAACCAGAGCTTTTGATCCGTATTTCTCCTGGCAGGGTAAATCAGGGGTATAAAAAAAGGCGCAATAAAAATACTGCGCCTTTTATAAACCGATAATCGTTGAATTATTCGAATTCAATCATAATAATTCCTTTTGGGATTTTATCACCGCTTTTCACATGAACAGACTTGATTTTGCCAGCAAACGGTGAATAAATAGTATTCAGCATCTTCATTGCTTCAAGAGTGGCCATTGTCTGGCCTTCAGTAACCTTATCACCAGCTTTCACCAATACATCTTTAACAGTACCTGGGATGAATGACATCACCTCTTTTTCGTTCGGTTTTGCCCATGGCTTCCTTTTCGCATACTTTTTGGTAAGCGTGGTATAAAAACTGTCACCTGTAGCATTGAAATACTTAAGTGCAACTTCTTTACCGTTAATGGTAACTATTTTATCTTCTTTCATACCTAAATTATTAAAATGGGGGGATCCCATGTTTCTTGCATGGCATCACAACCGATTTTTCAAGAGAAACTTCCAGTGCCAGTAATAAGGCATTTCGCGTTTCTTCGGGTGCAATAACCGAATCAATATATCCCTTGGCTGCAGCAACATAAGGATTAGCAAATTTTTCCCTGTATTCAACAACCTTTTGTTTCCTCGTTTCATTGGGATTAGCTGCTTCAGTAATCTCCTTGCGGAAAATGATGTTGGCAGCACCTTCGGGACCCATAACAGCAATTTCTGCTGTTGGCCATGCATATACAAAGTCGGCTCTTAAATGCCTTGATCCCATTGCAATGTATCCGCCACCATATGCTTTTCTCAGAACAACAGTCAATTTTGGTACAGTAGCTTCACTGTAAGCATATAGAATCTTCGCACCGTGTCTGATCACACCAGCGTGTTCCTGATCTACTCCGGGTAAATATCCGGGCAGGTCAACCAGTGTAATGATAGGAATTCCAAAAGCATCACAATAGCGAATAAAGCGTGCAGCTTTGTCGGAAGAATCCACATCAAGTACGCCGGCCATAACCAGAGGTTGGTTGCAAACAAATCCACAGGTTTCGCCATTCATTTTGCCATAACCAATGACAATATTACCTGCGAACTTTTCCTGAATCTCAAAGAAATCAGAATCGTCTGTCAGTGATCTGACGATATCCCTTACATCATAAGGCATGGAAGGATCATCAGGAATAATCTGATCGATTTTGAACGTATTTTTTGGTCCCTTAGGTGCTGTTTTCACTGCCTTTTGCTTGTTATTGGCAGGTATCAGCGACAGCAACTTTTTAATCTGCTCAAAACATTCTTTTTCAGTTTCGGCATAAAAGTGTGCATTACCGGTAATTTCACTATGAACTTTGGCACCGCCAAGGTCTTCCATGGAAATCTCTTCACCCAGAACAGTCTTAATTACTTCGGGACCTGTGATAAACATCTTGGATACATTTTCCACTACAAAAACGTAATCGGTTAAGGCCGGAGAATATACGGCTCCGCCGGCGCATGGTCCAAGGATGACAGAAATCTGGGGGATTACTCCGGATGCCAGCGTATTTCTGTAAAAAATCTCGCCATATCCACAAAGAGAACTAACCCCTTCCTGAATGCGTGCCCCGCCTGAATCGTTGATTCCGATTAAGGGAACCTTCATATTCAATGCAACATCCATAATCTTAACGATTTTGCGGGAATGCATCAGTCCAAGAGAACCACCGGCAACAGTGAAATCCTGCGCAAAAATGCATACAGGGCGGCCCGAAATTTTTCCGGTACCTATTACAACGCCGTCACCAGGCAATACTTTTGAGGCCATGTCAAAATCCCTGGCTTCATGTTGAGCAAACATGTCATATTCCTGGAATGAATCCTTATCAAGAAGCGCATCAATACGATTGCGGGCAGTCATTTTGCCCATGGCTTCCTGTTTTTCGATGGCTTTTGCACCACCACCCATCCGGATCTCTTCACGTTTGGCCTGAAGCTCCTGAATTTGTTTTTTAATTGCCATGATTGATTTTAAATTAGAAGGGGACAAATATAAGGTCAAAATCAAGAAATCCAAACAAAATCAGAATATCCTGAAGATAACCTCCTGAACTATTTGGGAGCCAGCCGGTATAGGAATGCTGCAACAAAAGCGAAGATGACATTGGGAATCCAAACGGCAATAAATGGACTTAATGAACCACTTATGGCAAACTGTGAGGAGAATTGCATAAATACAATATAAGAGAAGCTGATTAGAAGTCCGATTCCCAATTGCATGCCGATACCACCCTTGACCTTCTTTGAAGATACGGCAACGCCGATTAATGTAAGAATAAATGCAGAAAAAGGCAGGGAAAAACGTCGGTGTTTCTCGATAAGGTATAAATTAATATCTCCGCCACCCTGCATTTTCTGATCGCGTATGAAGCGATTCAGTTCTCCAAGGTTCATGGCTTCTATTGCATTTTCCCGACGGCGGAATTCATCCGGGCCTATATTCAGGGTAGTGTCAATTTTCCGGCCTTCTGTAATTTTCTGGAACTCACCACGAAAGTCGCGGATGTAGTAATTGTAAATGGTCCATTTATGTTTAATGGAATCCCACCGGATTTCTTCACTCAATAATTTTGAGGCGAGCTTGTCATTTTCAAATCGTTCGATGGAAAAGCGTCTTCCAATGTTTGTACGGGTATCAAAACTCTCAAGAAAAATATAGATACCGGGTTGAATTTGCTTATGTATGTTTCTTTCCCGCATCAGTTTTGGAGATTTGTGGTAGTAAATATCTTCAAATGCAAGCTTGCGGGCATTTGCATGTGGAATTACGAAGTTGTTCAGCGTAAATGCGAAAATGGTTAATGCCAGGGCAGAAATAAAATACGGAACCAGCAATCTTTTGAAACTAACACCACTGCTCAGAATGGCAATAATTTCTGTATTATATGCCAGGCGCGATGTAAAGTATATCACAGTAACGAAAGTGAACAGCGGGCTGAACAAGACCGCAAAATAGGGA
This sequence comes from uncultured Bacteroidales bacterium, assembly GCA_964615995.1. Lineage (GTDB taxonomy): Bacteria > Bacteroidota > Bacteroidia > Bacteroidales > UBA10428 > UBA5072. Next base: position 157,996 of record CAZTSR010000008.1, on the reverse strand, counting down.
ATAAAATTCAGGTAATAATCAAAGATGATTTTGCTCAAAGGAGCTTCATTCTCCAGAAAATTGTCGATTTTTTCAGAAAGGTCAAATACAACAGCGACAGCCACAATAAGTGCGATCATAAAAAAGAAAGTTCCCAGAAACTTCTTTATGATATACCAGTCGAGTATGTTTATCTCAGGCTTTTTTACAGCCTTTTTGATAAATTTTTTAACATCATTGATTTCCATGGACCTAAAGTACCCGCTTTTATTTGATTTCTGGTTTCTTCCATCAGCCAAAGATAGAAACTTAAATTATGTAATGAAGCTATTTGTGCACCGAGAATTTCTTTGGATATGATAAGATGTCGCAGATATGCTTTTGAATATTGGTGATCAACAAATGAAGGGCCATCCGGATCAAGTTCACTGAAATCGTCTTTCCATTTGTTGTTTCGCATATTTATAATGCCATTGCGGGTAAATAACATGCCATTACGCGCATTTCGCGTAGGCATTACACAATCAAACATATCAATACCTAAAGATATTGCCTCAAGCAGGTTTGAAGGAGTGCCGACACCCATAAGGTACCTTGGCTTGTCAGAAGGCAGAATGGCGGTTACTTCACCTGCCATTTCATACATCATCTGTTCAGGTTCACCCACAGATAAGCCGCCAATAGCATATCCGTCTGCAGGGTATTGTGAGATCTCACGGGCAGACTCAATTCTCAGATCTGTGTATGTACTGCCCTGAACTATGGGAAAAAACGACTGTTGATGACCATAAACGGGAGATGTGGCCACAAATTGCTGATAACCTCTGCGCAGCCATTGGTGCGTTAAGTCTAACGACTTTCTTGCAGTGCCTTTATCGCATGGATATGGCGTGCATTCGTCCAGAGCCATAATAATATCAGCACCGATTACGCGCTGTATATCAACAATTTTCTCCGGCGTAAACAAATGTTTTGAACCATCAATATGTGAACTGAAGAGAGCCCCTTCAGAACTCAGCTTCCGGTTAGCTGCAAGTGAAAACACCTGGTATCCCCCACTATCGGTAAGAATTGGGCGGTCCCAGTTCATAAATTTATGAAGACCTCCGGCCTGCCCTAGTATATCTATTCCCGGACGCAGATATAAATGGTAAGTGTTTCCAAGAATAATCTGGGCTTTTATATCATGAACAAGCTCATGCTGATGAACTGCTTTAACGGTACCCGCAGTACCGACAGGCATGAATATTGGGGTTTGTATCTCGCCATGATCGGTGAATAATGTGCCTGATCGTGCCCTGGAACCTTTGTCGTAATGCGTGATGGTAAATTTCATGAAATCCCCGTTTGGCCGCAAATATATAATTTTCGATTAAAATTTCCCGAAAAGGTTATAGAATTTGGTAAGCATCAAAAACTTTGATTACTTTGCCATTATAGAATTTTTGTAAGCCATGCCTGCTTTTGCTAATTTAATTATGGACAGCCAGTTATTTGCAATACTACTGGTATTCGTTGCCGCTGCTGTGATACAACTCGTATATTATACCGGTATATACAGCCGTCTCGTTTTTTACAGAAAAAAACCAGTAACACCTTCCAAAGAGCCGGTTTCTGTAATAATATGCGCACGAAATGAAGCCGACAACCTCGACGAATATTTACCCGAAATCCTTACCCAGGATTATCCCAATTACGAAGTGGTGGTGGTAAATGATTGTTCATCGGATCAAACAGAAGATATTCTGAAGAAATATGCGGAGCAATATCCCCAATTAAAAACAACGACGATTAAAGAGGATAAAAAATTCGGACACGGGAAAAAGCTTGCTGTTACCATTGGTATTAAAGCTGCCCGTTACGACAGACTTGTTTTTATTGACGGCGACTGCAAACCGGAAAGCAATCAATGGCTTAGTCTAATGTCATCCCACTTTTCAGATAAAATCTCCATTGTATTAGGTTATGGGGGGTATTATCAGCAGCCCGGCTTTTTAAACAAGTACATCCGCTATGACACGCTCATGATTGCTTTGCAATATTTCAGTTTTGCCTTATGTAAGATGCCTTATATGGGCGTTGGACGAAATCTTGCTTACAAACGTTCCTTGTTTTTCTCGGGGTCAGGGTTTTCAAAGCACTTTCATCTGGCCTCCGGAGATGATGATCTTTTTGTAAATGAAAATGCAACCAAATACAATACCGCAATAGAAATAGAACATCAGAGTCATACCAGGACAGCCCCAAAAGAATCCTTTGACAAATGGTTTTTTCAGAAAAAACGTCATTTCTCAACAAGCCGGCTTTATAAAAAATCACATAAGCTTTTGCTGGGTATGGAACCCATAAGCAGGCTTATCTTTTATGCCACATTTATTACCCTTATGTTTTTTCCTGCTTACCGTCCATGGGTGGCATTGCTTTTTGGTTTGAGGTTAGCTGTTCAACTGTTTATAATTAAAAAAACAATGATTCGCTTTCATGAGAAAAATTTATTATTAATTTCGTTACTGTTTGATTTGATGTCTTTGTTCTTTAATTCCGGACTGTTAATATCAAGCCGTACCAGACCGACAAATTATCAATGGAAGTAAATCTCAATCTATCGGAAAAAGCTCAGCGCGATTACATGTTGGTGCAACGCGCAACTGAAGGTGACCAACGTGCATATGCAGAGCTCATGGGGCGTTACCGGGATGCTATCTATTATATGCTGTTGAAGATGGTAAATAACGCCAGTGATGCGGAAGACCTAACCATTGAAGCATTCGGAAAGGCTTTTAAAAACATTACACAATACGCACCCAACTACGCATTCAGTACATGGCTTTTTAAAATAGCCACCAACAACTGTATCGATTTTATCAGAAAAAAGAAAGCCAGTCATGTTTCCCTTGACCACAGCAACGAAGAACATGAAAAGGCAACCAAAGACATCCAGGCTCCTATTATGGACCCTGAAGAAACCCTGATCAATGAACAGAAAATTCATCTCATGCGTTCATTGGTGTCAAAACTAAAACCCCGTTACAGAAAACTCATTGAACTCAGGTATTTTAATGAACTATCCTATGAGGAAATTGCAGAAGAGCTTGAGTTGCCTATTGGCACTGTAAAAGCACAGCTTTTCAGGGCACGTGAGCTGCTGTTCAATATTCTGAAGAATACCACCGGAAAAATGTAATACCGGTTGAAGCGAAAGGCATATGTCTGAAAGCCAGATGCATCTTATTGAAAAGTATTTTCCGGGGATCACCTCTATTCAAACTGAACAGTTTTCACGTTTGTTTCCTTTATATTCCGAATGGAACCAGCGGATCAATGTAATATCCAGAAAAGATATTGAGCATCTGTACCTGCACCATATACTCCATTCCTTGTCTATTGCGCGGATCATTCATTTTAAACCTTCAACTCAAATCATTGATGCAGGTACCGGCGGAGGTTTCCCTGGTATACCACTTGCAATTATGTTTCCTGAGTGTCATTTTATCCTGAATGATTCCATCAGGAAAAAGATCCATGTTGTTCAGGAAATCATACGGCAAACGGGAATTGAAAATTGTGAAACCCGAAATGTGCGTATGGAAGAACTAAAAGAAAAAGCTGATTTTGTTGTAAGCAGGGCGGTGACTGAAGTTCCGAAGCTCATTACATGGATCGGCAAAAATATTAAACCAGGCGGTAATCATGATTTAAAAAACGGACTCCTGGTACTGAAAGGTGGTGAATTATCAGCCGAATTAAAAACCTTAAAATACAAGATTTTCAATCTGAACGAATATTTCGATGAACCATTCTTCGAAACCAAAAAGCTGGTTCATATTCCCATTCCACGATAGGCACCTTTTGCCCATAAACATTTGTCCATCTCTTTGTGTTAATATTCTATTCATATTAATTTCCCAAAAAACCATTGGGATCAATCTGTAATTTGTATTTTTACTAAATCTGAATATTATGGCACAAATTAAAGAAGGTGATAAAGCACCTATGTTTAAAGGAAAGGACCAGGATGGTAAATGGATAAGCCTGGAAGATTTTAAAGGAAAGAAAGTAGTACTTTATTTTTATCCGAAAGATGACACACCTGGTTGCACAACTGAAGCATGTAACCTGAGAGATAACTATGAGTCTCTTCTGTCTGCTGGTTTTGCAATTGTCGGTGTAAGTCCGGATAATGAAAGTTCGCACAGCAAATTCAGAACGAAGTATGCCCTACCCTTCAGCCTGATCGCAGACCCGGATAAATTAATTATTCAGGCTTACGGTGTATGGGGCGAAAAGAATAATTATGGCAGGAAATCCATGGGCGTTTTGCGCACGACATTCATTATTGACGAAACAGGAAAAATCCTCAGGATCATCGGCAAAGTGAATACAGGCGACCATGCTCAGCAAATCCTGCAGGAACTTGCAAAGTAATTTAAATATCACTTACATATGGCAAAGGAACAAACCATCGAAGACATTCGGAAAGAAAAGTTAAAATCACTTGAAACCACACTTGGTAAGATAGAAAAAGATTACGGTAAAGGCGCGATCATGAAACTTGGCGACCATGCAGTAGTTACTGTCGGATTTATTCCATCCGGATCACTGGCACTGGATATTGCACTTGGAGTTGGCGGATATCCACGCGGAAGAGTTGTAGAAATCTATGGCCCTGAATCTTCAGGTAAAACCACGCTGGCGATCCATGCTATTGCTCAGGCACAAAAAACAGGCGGAATAGCTGCTTTTATTGATGCAGAGCATGCTTTCGACAGCACATATGCTCAAAAACTCGGCGTAGATATTGAAAATCTTTTAATCTCACAACCCGATAACGGGGAGCAGGCTCTTGAAATTGCTGATCATCTTATTCGTTCCGGCGCCATTGATATTATCGTAATTGACTCTGTTGCTGCTCTGACTCCACGAGCAGAAATCGAAGGAGAAATGGGCGATTCAAAAATGGGGCTCCAGGCACGACTGATGTCGCAAGCGCTTAGAAAACTCACAGCCAGCATCAGCAAAACAAACACCTGTTGTGTTTTCATCAACCAGCTTCGTGAGAAAATTGGAGTGATGTTTGGCAACCCTGAGACAACAACCGGCGGTAATGCTTTAAAATTCTATGCTTCTGTGCGTCTGGATATCCGTAAGGTAAATCAGATTAAAGAAGGAGAAGAAGTATTCGGAAACCGTACCAGAGTGAAAGTTGTTAAAAACAAACTGGCACCTCCCTTCAGAAAAGCCGAATTCGATATTCTTTATGGTGAAGGAATATCCCGCATTGGTGAAGTGATTGACATGGCTACTGAATTGGAAATCGTTCGCAAAAGCGGATCATGGTTCAGCTATGGCGAAACACGTCTGGGACAAGGTCGCGATGCCGTAAAACAGCTGCTTGCTGATAATCCCGAGCTTTGTGAAGAAGTAGAAAAGAAGATTGTTGAAAAACTGAAATAATTAAAAGGTAATCCTTGACCTGATACAGGTTTGATTGCTTTCGGAAAGCTTGCCTTCAACACAAAAGGTGAGCTTTTCTTTTTGAGCGCTGTTTTTCATCAGATGAACGGTATCACCTGCTCTTGCCTCATGCTTGTATTCTATTGCAAATGAAGCAGGTATTTTTTCTTCCAGAACTTCCTGATCCAACAGATCAAAGATCCATTCCACATATCGCGCATTATTCACATGACGGTTCTGATCCAGGTCGCTGTACCGGACTTTATGGTTCTCAAAGTCCTCTGATACCACATTTTCGAAAGGCACCGAAGGCATATCCATCGCAAAAGCACCTGCATTTGCATCCAAAACGCCCTGATCAATCGGATGCGTTGTTGGTCTCCGCGATTTCAGATCCAGCAAAAGCCAGTAAGAACAGGCATTCATAATGGTGTCTGAACCGACCTTCATTCTGTAATCCCTGCGGTAAAAAATCCGTTCAATTCCCAAAGGCCAGGTTTCCACAATAAAATCCTGCCCCCAGGCCGGAAACTTTTCGATATCCATAAACAACCTCGATAAAACCCACACACGTCCGGTATCTTTCATAAAGGCATGTCCAACTGACAAATGGTTGGCATGGTGGCCCGCAGCTTCCTGCAGATATCCACATACCGATCCCATTCTCATTACGGCATTTAATCCAATATCAAATGATCTTACCTGAAATTTTTCTGTCCAGACAGGGGTGTATGAATTGCTCATGATCGTCAATAAAAACACAACCCTTCAAAAGGTTCATAAAACCAGTTTGAAGGGTTACGTATTCAGAATATAAAGTTATGCTAAGCCGGACTGATGGATTCAGTTGGACAAACATCAGCACACGATCCGCAATCAATGCATTTATCAGGATCAATTTTATAGATATCTCCTTCGCTTATTGCTTCTGAAGGACATTCAGGCAAACATGTGCCGCAAGCACTACACTCATTGCTAATTACATAAGCCATATTGAATAATTTTTATCGTTAATCCGCCAAATTTAATTCATTAATTGAAACTCACAAAAGAAAAATATCATCCTTTAATTTTGAGTTGTATGGTTATTTTTTAAGAATCATGCGTATCCCCATCACAACAATTAACACACCAAAGCCCACTTTTAATACCCTCTCAGGAAGAATTACAGCCAACCGCGACCCAAAATAACCTCCCACCACAAAGGCCAGCATAATTACCAGGGCAATACGGAAATTTACATAACCCGATTTGTAATAATTCCAGAAAGCCAGGAAAGCAACCGGAAAAACAAGAACGGCCAGACTGGTTCCTTGTGCCTGATGTTGTGTAAGTCCGAAAAACAATACAAGTGCGGGAACAATGATAATAGCACCACCTACGCCCATCAAGCCGGATACAATTCCTGCGGATAAACCTATCAGGGCAAGAATGATAATTTCATTGACAGTCATGCATTTTATTTTTGTGACTAAAAATCTAAACTTGTCGATAAATAGAATACATAGGGCCGTATTTCACGGTTATCAATTCCCCAGGCCCAGTCGAGGCGTATAAAGTAACCTAAAAGCTGGGTATGTACTCCAAAACCATAACCAGCCACAATTGGTGGCCTGTTAGCATCCACAGTTACAGTAATCGGGCCATTATGTATGATGTTGTCATCATAGGCATTTTCACTATCCCAGGGACTGGTACCTGTCCACGCGGAGCCTACGTCAAAAAATCCAACCAGTTGAAAATTTTCGAAAAAGCTGCTGGTGAGCGGATAATTCGCAATATACTTAAATACAGGGAAACGCAGCTCACTATTGAAAACAGCGAAATTGTTGCCATTGCGAATGTTTTGTGAGAACCCTCTCATATTTGTGGCAACGGCCTGAAAAGCATAGTTTTGATTCTCGTCAATCGGAATTTCGGTAAAAGGGGTGAAGGTCTTTGTCCGTCCTGATAAGTTAATCCAGTTGTCTACACCTCCCAGATAATATACAATCCTGCTGCTTCCCTGAGAAGAACTCCAGGCAAAACGATTGGCCCAAATAAGCGTACGATGAATGCGCAGGTAATTTCTAAAATCGGCCCCGAATACCACAAGTTCGTAAGGCGAATCATAAAACTGCTCATGAACTTCCGCAAAAATTTTATATCGGGTGCCGGAATATAAATTTAAACCCAGAGACCTGGTGTTGTCATAGATGTATTCCATTTTAAAACCTGCCCAATGGCGGTATATATTAGGAGTATTCAAATAAACATCATCAGTGGAAAGGAATACCGTACGGTCGTTTCTGTATGAAACAGTAGCAGCAAGTGATTTTACCTGATCAAGAGGATAACGGAGTATCAATGACAGCTGGTGCGAATGTGTTTTAATATCAAAAACACCCCGGCCGTCATAGCCCTGGTTTCTGAAGGCTTCCCGGTGAAAAACAAGTTGCTTGTCCAGCCGGCCTTTTAAATTTTCAAAGCTCAGTAAATATTCATTTGCATCCAGATCAGGTGAGATTCTTACACCTCCTGTGATTTTGTAATCTTCAAAAAGATCTAATGCTCCGATTTTCATCAACACATTAAAACCCGGATTGAAATAAAATGCGCCGCCTGTGAATGACTGATAGGAAGCATTGAGAAAGTTAAAATCAACCTGGGTTACCAGGCTGTTCTGATAAAATACCGGTGTATACAAACGTATCTTGGGACGCGGTTTCTCAATTGTATCAATTGCAATAGCCAGCTCCTTATCCTCAAGTTTTGTATTGTAGGAATTGATTTTTTCAATTTCAAATACATATTTATTGATGTCAATCAGGTTGTCACCCAGCAAAATGGTGTCTTTCTCAGTAACGATGGTATTATTGACCAGACTTGAAATCGGTATCACTTCTTTTTGAATAGTGCGGATGCTGTCTTTTACTTCCAGAATTTCCACCCGCTTTTTCTGCGATGGCGTTACTTCGATTTTTTCAGAAATGACATCCTGTTCATCCAGGGGATTGTGAAAAATCTGATATCTGCCATTGCTGTAAAAAATTTCAGCCACATTCCCGGTAGATGCCAGATAGTCCTGTTCCAGAATATTTCTGGAATACTGGGTTAATGGTGCAGTTTCTGCATAATAACGATAATGAATTGTTGTGTCAACCGCACTGACAGTGCTGTCGAATCGGGCAATGTAACGATTGACCACACCTGACTGATCTGACAAAAGGACAAAGTGATTTTGTTTTACCTCATTCGGATACGATTTATTAGCATAAGGTTCGTCATTTAAACGCATCAACAGGTGGTTGTTATCCTTCAGATCGCAGATAAACAGTTCCTTTGAAAATGCTCTTTTGGTATCGGCAGAAGGTTGAAGTGTATCAGAAATCCGGTTCGATCTGAAAATGATTTTCTGATCCTGTTCAATAAATTGTGGTTCAAGATCATCAGCCGGATCATTGGTTATCTGGCGGGTTGTTGATGAAGGAATATCGTAAATATAAATATCGGTTCTTCCATTTCTGCTACCGGAAAATACAAAGCTGCTACCCTCCTCAGAAAATGAAAAATCAAGAACCTTGTCAAAATAAAAGAAATTCCTCACAGTTCTTTTCTTTTCACTGATGTTATAATAATACAGTTTTAAAACACCCTTTTCTTCCGTCATAAATGCGACATAGCGAGCAGAAGGATGCCATGCTACAACCGGATAACTGTAATCCGTAATCTGATCAAGTTTGTGCTCCCGTTTAAAAATTCTTTTCTTTTTACCCGTTTGGATGTTTACCAGCCAGATTTTATATTGTCCCCTTTCGTTTGTAACATACGACAGATAATTTCCTGAAGGACTGATTTGAATATTCTGATAGGTAACTCCTTTTTTTGTTTTTTTAAACACTTTACCGGATGAAGGAGTAGCGGGTTTTCCTTCATCCCGGGAAAACAAGGTCATGTAATAACCAATCCATTCATAGGTAAGTTCCTTTAATTTCATACCCAGAACATTGGAAAAACCTGTTTTTGTAGATTTGCTGATGCTGGTAAGATAAAGCACACTGGGGATGACAGATTCTCCGTATGTATCTGCTATATATTTCCAGAATGAATGGCCTGCGTATATGGCATCCGGTCCTGTAAGGCGGTTGAATTTTTCATAACGGCCACTTAAAATGCCGTCTTTTACATAATTCTCAGTTTCTATATCCCATTGCTTTGACAAATATGCGATAAGACCCTCACTATACCATTGCGGAATATTTGATAAAGTGGCATTGGTAACATTGCTGAGCAGATTGGTTCCATTAACCATTTCATTCACAAGAATGCGTGTAATGGAAGCAGTAATCTGAACATCAAAATCGTCATAATCTCCTTCAAAATATAAAAACACTTTATTCCGGTTCACATTTGTAATTCCGCCAATATTGTACTCATCTTTTCCGGTAACCAAACCCACATTGCTCTGACGGTAGTCGCTCAGTCTGTTGTAAACAATAAATTGGATGCGATTTTCAAGGGTATAATCAAAAAAACCCTCAATCCTTGGAATGATTTGAGATGCATAATCAGAAGTGTATTCAGCGAGATTTTTTCCGTCTTCATTGAAATAAACGTCGTATTTCTCATACCTGTTAAAGGACCAGACGAACTCATTATATTGAACGCGGTTCTTCCCAAAACTCATTTGGTGACCGTTATAAAACTGCGGGAAACATGTCCGTGAAATTCCGGCAAGCAACAGGATCAGAATAAACTTTCCAATTATCTCTTTCATATTAGAAACCAGCAGAAATGTTCAACACGAAGCTATAAATTTAGTTCTATTTCCGGTAATAATCATACAACACAAATATGCTTTTCGAGAGCATATAAAAAAAAAGAGACGCATGAAGCGTCTCTTTTAACAGTATTACAATATCTATCAGGCCTTATTGAGACTGCCTAATACATTAATCACTTTATGTTTGTAAAGTTCTCTTAATTTGTCGCGAGCCGGTCCGAGATAATTACGCGGATCGAATTCACCTGGTTTTTCAATAAGCACTTTTCTAACAGCTGCAGTCATAGCTAAACGGCCATCACTGTCGATGTTGATTTTGCAAACAGCAGATTTTGCAGCTCTGCGGAGTTGATCTTCAGAAATACCAGCTGTATTTTCCATCTTACCGCCAAACTGATTGATTTCAGCAACGATATCCTGGGGAACAGAGGATGCACCATGAAGTACAATCGGGAATCCTGGGATACGACGTTCAACTTCTTCAAGAATGTCGAAACGTAATGGAGGAGGTACTTCACCGGGTTTAACCTTAAATTTAAATGCACCGTGTGATGTTCCAATGGAAATTGCGAGAGAGTCAACACCGGTTTTCTTAACGAAATCCTCAACCTCTTCGGGCCGGGTATAGGAAGAATGCTCAGCAGATACTTCATCTTCAATACCTGCAAGAACGCCTAATTCACCTTCTACAGTTACATCGTATTTATGGGCAAATTCCACAACCTGTTTGGTTAACCTTACATTTTCTTCATAAGAGAAATGGGAACCGTCAATCATAACCGATGAAAAACCTGTTTCAATACATGATTTGCAGGTCTCAAAAGAATCACCATGGTCCAAATGCAGCACAATGGGAATTGCATATCCCAGTTCTTTTGCATATTCAACCGCGCCTTTTGCCAGATACTGTAGTAAAGTCTGGTTGGCATACTTACGGGCTCCTTTGGATACCTGAAGGATCACAGGAGATTTAGTTTCCACACAGGCACTGATAATAGCCTGCATTTGCTCAAGATTGTTAAAATTGAAAGCAGGAATAGCATAGCCACCTTTGACCGCTTTACTGAACAGTTCTTTAGAGTTCACTAACCCTAATTCTTTATAATGTAGCATAATGTATTGTTTTTAATTGGCTGCGCAAGATAGTTCATTTAGGTCTAGAAGCCAAAAATATTTTTTGAAAAGTTGACGATTGGGGTTCGAATATCTTTAATAATAAAGTGATGATTCAAAATGGGTTTATACGGCCTGCTGACCGACAACCCTGATTTTTTGCCACTTACCACTCAGATACCTGACAATCAAAGCAGAACATCCGATAAAGAAAATAATGATTATGGCAAGCCATGCTGCTACAGCCGACATTTTAAATACATTCAGCGCAAAATAGACGGCCGGAAACATGGACCAATGAATGGCCACAGAGATAAGCATTGTAAAAAAAGTATCACCGGCCCCACGGAGTGCTCCTACGATGGCTACCAATACAGCTTCCAGCAGAACGTAAAGTGCAGCAAACTGAATCATGGATTTTGCGATTGGGACAGCTTCATTAAAAATATGCATCGGAACATCAGGCCGGAATACCATAACCAATGCCTTGGGAATAAAGACAAATAACAAAAGGATTACAAAAGAATAGAGCATTCCTGTTTTAATTCCCGACATGGCCGCATGATGAGCAGTATGGGGATCACCGGCTCCCATGTAACGTCCAACCAGACTCGTAACAGCTATCTCAACACCCAGCAATGGGATAAACGAAACCATATCCCAGTTGAACATAATGGAGCTTGCTGTGGCAACAACAGGACCATGACTGTGAAACACATAAACCATAGCACTGAAAGCCAGAAAATTAGAAAACAGTTCAAGTCCGGCCGGATAGCCATAACTTAATAATTTAAGCATGATCTCCCTGTCAAACCGGAATGACCGGGATACGGCAAATTCGTTCCGGTTCTTAGAATTCAGGTAGGCAAAAATGAGAACCAACAATCCGCAAATACTCCCGATAACAGTAGCATAGGCTGCTCCCTGTATGCCCATAGCCGGAAATCCGGCTTTACCGAAAATCATAAAATAATCGAGGACCACATTAACAACCATGGCCACAAGCGATGCAAACATAACAATTCTTGTGCGGCCGATACCTGAAAAATAGCAACTCAGGCAGTTTCTTAATATACTAAACAGTGCACCAAATAATACAATGTCAAAATATTCTATCTGAAACCTGAGCTGGCTGGCAGGGATTTGCATGAAGTTAAAATATCCGAGTGCAAGCGGACGGCATAACAAAATTATGGGATAAGCAGCAAAAGCAATAATGATCGATTGAAAAGCAACCATTGTGGTCTTGTTTTTCTGACCAGCGCCAAAATATTGAGCGACCAAAGCAGTTGTGTAACCTGTGAGACCTATAAAAAAGAAGATCATCAATTGCATGGCAATACCGCCTCCAAGAGCAGCATTCATTTGTTCCGGATCGAGCTTTGCCAAAAACAGCCTGTCGGTGAAAGTCATAACTCCATCACACGCTGTTGAAATAATCATTGGAAGCGCAATTGTCAATAATTCGGCTGTTCCGCCTTTTGCGGAACTCTGACGAAGGGAAAATCGAAGGCCCATAAAACTTTGGATATATTACAGGAAGTCCTGTAAAAATGTGACCGCAAAAATAACACATTTCCCTACACATTATTTTTAAGATATTGTATTTTTAGTTGTATCGCCAGTACCTGATTTCCCGATATACTCATAAAGATCTTCAGAAATAGGTCTTCATTATGATATAAATAAGCGATGAAATGAAACATTTTTCATAAATTTGCAGCCCAATTAAAAAATGAATGAGAGATATCAGGAATGTGGCGATTATTGCCCATGTAGACCATGGAAAGACGACTTTAGTAGATAAGATTTTACTCCAAACAAAGATTTTCAAGGATTACGAAACCCCCGGTGAGCTGGTAATGGATAGCAACGAGTTGGAGCGTGAGCGGGGAATTACCATTTTAGCAAAGAATTTGTCGGTTGAATACGGCGGCGTCAAAATTAATATCATTGATACACCGGGCCACTCCGATTTCGGAGGTGAGGTGGAGCGTGTTTTAAACATGGCAGATGGTGTATTACTGCTGGTTGACGCATTTGAAGGAACCATGCCACAAACGCGTTTTGTATTACAGAAAGCATTAGCGCTGGGTTTAAAGCCCATTGTTGTTATTAATAAAGTTGACAAGCCCAATTGTCGGCCTGAGGAAGTCCAGGAACAAGTTTTTGAACTGATGTTCAATTTGGGGGGCAATGATGATCAGCTGAATTTTCCCACCATTTACGGTTCAGCAAAACAAGGCTGGATGTCAGATGACTGGAAAAAACCCACTACGGATATTACGCCGCTTCTGGATTCCATTTTACGCCATATACCTGCACCAAAGAAAATAGTGGGAAGTCCCCAGATGCTTATATCGAATCTGGACTATTCCAATTACCTTGGAAGAATTGCCGTAGGAAGATTACACCGCGGTGAATTGAAAGAAGGGATGAATGTTTCTTTGGTAAAAAGAGACGGCAGCATTGTTCGTACAAAAATCAAGGAGTTGTCGGTATATGAAGGTCTTTCATACCGTAAGGTTCCTTCTGTTGGCTGTGGCGATATTTGTGCATTGGTTGGTATTGATGGCTTTAACATTGGTGATACCATTGCAGAAGTAGATGAGCCCGAAGCTCTGGCCTCTATTTCCGTAGATGAACCCACCATGAGCATGCTGTTTACCATCAATGACTCACCATTTTATGGGAAAGAAGGAAAATATGTAACATCCCGGCATGTAAAAGAACGCCTTGAAAAGGAACTTGAAAAAAATCTGGCATTACGCATAGAATCGGCCGGTTCAGCCGATTCCTTTATCGTTTTTGGCCGCGGGGTTTTGCACCTTTCAATTCTTATTGAAACCATGAGACGGGAAGGATATGAAATTCAGGTGGGACAGCCGAAAGTTATTATCAAACCCATTGCAGGAGAACCCTGTGAGCCTGTTGAAATATTATATATTGATTTACCTGAAGAATATTCCGGAAAAGCAATTGAAATGGTTTCTTCACGTCGCGGGCAGATGCTTACTATGGAACGCAGAGGAGACCGGATTCATCTTGAATTCGACATTCCGTCACGCGGAATTATCGGACTAAGAAGCAATTTGCTTACTGCAACAGCCGGAGAAGCAGTAATGTCGCACCGATTTAAGGATTTCGAGCCACTAAAAGGAGATATTGAAAGACGTGTGAATGGTTCATTGATCGCAATGGAAACGGGTACGGCTTATGCCTATGCAATTGACAAACTCAGAGACAGGGGCATATTCTTTGTTGAATCACAGCAGGAAGTATACGCAGGACAGGTAGTCGGAGAACATTGCCGGGCAGGCGACCTTGTTGTTAATGTTACAAAATCTAAAAAGCTCACAAACATGCGGGCTTCGGGTAGCGATGAGAAAGTAAAACTAACTCCCCCTGTTAAATTCAGTCTTGAAGAAGCTCTTGAATACATCCAGGAAGACGAATATGTAGAAATCACTCCCGAGTCAATCCGGTTAAGGAAAATATTATTAAGCGAACACGATCGGAAAAGAGCCAGTAAGAGCAATTAGTAATTAATAATTAGTAATGAACAATAGGGTAAAAGGGTAATCGGTGAACAGCCGGTAATCGGTATTCGGTGAGGTCAAATTCATTATCTATCAGTATAACGAGGCTGTCTATAAAGTCATAGACAGCCTCTTTTTATTTGTACCATTCTTCATTGTCCATTGTTTATTAGTACTGATGCGTTTAATTTTTATTAAAAATTCTTAGGCGTTTTACGATTCATGCTGTTAAAAACAATAACCGCTCCGCGGTAAAGAAGGTCTATCTTATCATATTTCTACAATACCAAAACCGCTCCGCGGTAAAAGAAAAGTCATCAGAATAAACAAGTCTATTAATTCAAAAAAAAATCAAAAAACACTATTATTATACTTAATATCAATATATTAGAATACTTTTTTTTAAAATCAACGCATCACTAGTAATCTATCAATATCAAAAAAGCACGATTAATTGCGTCTCACCTTTATATTAACGCTCTCACAGATTACCTGATGATTACTGATTACCCGATCACCCGCTGATCCCTGACTGCTGATTTGTCCCTCGTCCCTTGTCCCTTGTCCCTTCTTCATTGTTCATTGTACATTGTTCATTGTTCATTCCTGCTTTTTAAATATATTTACACCCACCCCTATATATATAAGGTGTATTTCTACTTTTATATACTTATTTGACCTATTACCCGTTTTTTTTCATATATATTTTGTTTATTATATCTTTTTTTGGTGTTTACCCCTGTTTTTTTATACATTTGTTCCGGAAAATGCATTTATTAATTAAATTACCTGCAAAAATGAAAGGTCTTCGAAAAAAATGTTTGGCAGCTGCCGGTGTTCTGGTATTTTTTGCCACCGGATCAGTACTTGCAGCAGACAGTACACCCGTTGTAGATACGGGCGTTACTGCATGGATGTTAACCTCTACGGCATTGGTGTTATTAATGATTCCTGGTTTGGCCATGTTTTATGGCGGACTTGTCCGTACGAAAAATGTACTGGGTACCATGATGCACAGTTTTGTAGCTATGGGTATTATGGCCGTACTTTGGGTGGCCGTCGGTTATTCAATGAGCTTCGGTTCGAGCGTCCTGGGCGGATGGTTTGGATGGAATAAAGATTATTTTTTCTTACAAGGAATTGATGAAAGCATTACTTCGGCAGGAGTTCCGGAATATGTATTCTCGATGTTCCAGGGAAAATTTGCAATTATCACACCTGCGCTCATAGCTGGTGCTTTTGCAGAAAGAATATCCTTTAAAGGGTATGTAATCTTCATTGCATTATGGGGACTTTTGGTATATAATCCCTTGTGCCATTGGGTTTGGGCTAGTGATGGATTCCTTTTTAACATGGGCGCTATGGGAGCAATTGATTTTGCAGGCGGTACAGTAGTTCATATCGCATCAGGCGTAAGTGGTGTTGTTGCTGCTATATACCTTGGTTCAAGAAGGGGACATCCTAAAACAGCCTTCGCCCCCAGCAATCTTGTTATGACCATGATAGGCGCAGGTTTATTATGGGTAGGCTGGTTTGGTTTTAACGCAGGAAGCAGCGTGTCCAGCGGATTACTAACAGCACAGGCATTAACAGCCACTCAGGCTGCGGCTGCTGCAGGAGCTATGGCATGGATTATTATTGAAGCACTGCATCATGGAAAATCTACAGCACTCGGATTTGCCAGTGGTATACTTGCAGGATTGGTTGCAGTAACACCTGCTGCAGGTGTAGTTCAGCCCTTAGGCGCTATGATTCTTGGAATTGCAGCTGCACTTATATGTTACGGTGCTATTGCCATGAAAAACCGGTTGGGTTATGACGACAGTCTGGATGCTTTTGGAATTCACGGTGTTGGTGGAATAGCTGGCTCAATCTTACTGGTATTCTTTATACGTGACAGTTGGATGAAAGCAGCTGCAGAAGCAGCAGGAGGAACATGGAGCGTCATGCAACAGCTGGGAGTTCAGTTATTAGCTGTTGGAATAGCTATTGCATATGCTGCAATTATGACATTGATCATCATCTATCTGGTCAATAAATTTGTAGGTATACGTGCAACAACAGAAGCTGAAATGCACGGACTTGATCACTCCTATCACGGAGAACAAGGATACGGCATGCTCAATCCCAGATAATTATAAAAACAAAAGCCATGAAATTAATAACAGCCATTATAAGAGAAAACAAACTCGATCAGGTTCGAGAAGCGCTGATTGAGGCAGAAATCACCAGAATAACTGTGGATCGTGTTTCAGGGCATGGTCAGCAATTAAGAGAGGAATTATACCGGGGAGCTAAGGTCATCCCGAATCTGATACCGAAAATGCGACTGGATATTGCTGTAAATGATGAATTTGTGGATATTACAGTAGATACCATTATAAAAGCTGCCCGGACTAATTCAAAAGGAGAGGTGGGAGATGGAAAAATTTTCATTACGCCTCTTGAAGAATGCGTCCGCATCAGAACGGGAGAAAAAGGCAGTAAAGCCATTTAAATCACTTTTTACAATCAATGTCAGGCTTTCGTTCTAGCCTGACATTGTTGTGATTTATTGTATTGTGCTCCTGATATTCCCGGCAGGGCTTTGAAAAACATCCAGTTCAAATTCAGGCAAAACTGCCAATAAATGATCAAACAGATCCGATTGAAATTCTTCAAATACCAATCCATCTGTTCCCTTTACAAACGCCACAATTTCTAATGGAAGACCATATTCAGTGGGCTGCAATTGTCGCACAAGAACCGGCAATTTATGGTTAAGCGCCGGATGGCTTTTTAAAATACCTACTACATATTTGCGGAAAAGCGTCAAATTGGTATATTGATCTTCATGAATCATTATAGCAGCATCTGCTTTGCGTGCTTTCTTTTCGCTATGATTAACAAATTCCCCGACGTATTTGATGGCACCAAGTCTTTCAATTAATTCCGGCTTACAAAACATGACGCTCTTCATATCAATGTTCAGATACTTTTTGAACCTGCGGGCTCCTTCTTCTTCTGTTCCCCTCCAGTTGATAAAAGAATCTGATACCATGGTATAGGTAGGAATGGTAGTAATGGTTTTATCGAAATTTTTGATTTTTACGGTATTTAAAGTCACTTCAATCACATTCCCATCAGCACCGTATTTTTGCATGGTGATCCAGTCACCGATACGAAGCATATCGTTAGCTGAAAGCTGTATTCCAGCTACAAGTCCCAGAATGGTATCCCTAAAAACCAAAAGCAGTACAGCAGCAGCAGCTCCAATACCTGCTATTAACGATTTTGCAGGTGTTCCCGTTAGTATAGAAATAATTATGATAAAGGAAATTGAATACACCACAATTTGCACCACCTGGATATATCCCTTTATAGAACGCCCCTGAGCTGCAGGCAAGGTCCGGTAAATATCATTCAGCCCCTTTAAAAAGGCATTTATCGCCATAAGCGTGCAAACAAGCATGTAAATGTTGAGCGCCTTTTGCGTAAGCATCATGGTGACAGGGTAATGCGCCAGCACATGGCCAACACTATACCATAATACTATAGCCGGAGCAAGATGAGAAAGTTTATTGAAAACCTTATGCTCCAGCAGAATATCATCCCAGATGGTTTTTGTGTGAGCCACCATTCGGGTTATTACAACAATAATTACCCTTCGTGTAACAATATCAGAAAGCCATGCCAACAAGAGTATATTGAATACTCCAAAAGCTATGTCGATGGTATTGGCCTGGTGTGCATCAAATCCCCACCCTAAGAGAATTTCTCTGATATCAAACAGAAACCTCAGTTTTGAATCGCTCGCAATATTCATAACATCTCAATTTTGCCGCAAATATGAAAAATTTGAAGCTATATTCGGAAATGAAAATAAAAAAAATACCCTTTCGAAAACGATCGAAAGGGTATTTTCAGGAATCAGTAATAGTTATTCTTTTGTTGGTGCTTCTATGCTAATTAATTCAATATCAAAAATTAATGTAGAATAGGGTTTAATAATCTGATTTGCTCCTTTGCTACCATATGCAAGATTATCAGGAATATAAACCTGATATTTTGAGCCAACAGGCATAATCTGCAATATCTCAGTCCATCCCGGAATAACCTGTCCAACAATCATTTCGGCAGGTTCCTTACGCTCATAAGAGCTATCGAAAACAATGCCATCAATTGTTCTTCCGGTATAATGAACTTTAATTTTGTCGGTAATAACAGGCTTGCTTCCGGCACCCTGAACAATTACCTTATATTGCAAACCACTGGGCAATGTAACAATGCTGTCCTTTTTGCCGTTAGCTTCCAAAAAGGCCTTATTTTCTGCTATATAGTCCTTAAATATTTTTTTTGATTCGCGCTCCTGAATTTCACTAAAGTATGCACTAAGGAACATTTGGATTTCCATTGGAGTAACTTCCAGTGAATCAGTATTCACAGCTTCAGTAACACCTTTCATAAAGGCATTATAGTTGAATATGCTGTCAACAGGACTTTGTTTAATCTGGCTGCCGAAATTCAAACCAATATAATAGCTGGCTGAATCGTCACGTGTTTTTACCTTAGTTAAAGAATACTTTTTTTCTGGCCCGCAGGAGGAAATAATTAGTAAGCTTAAAACAGATATTACAAAAATACTTGAGCGTTTTTTCATTTTTATGATTGTTTTGAATTAAGCAGCGAATATAAATGTTTTTACAGCAACCTGTGAGTAAAAATTTAAAAATGTTTTATTATGTTCCTCTTCTAATTCGTATTTTCGAGCGCTTTTAACAACACAGCAATGAAAGAATTCAGACGCAGTATATTCATCATCTTCACGTTTTCTTTTCTATCGATTTACATTTGCGCTCAGGACGTGGCTCCTGTTAATCAAAAACTTCAGGCCTCACAATATTTATCTCAGAAGAATTACGAAAAAGCCCTTCCGCTTTATTCTGATCTGATCAGAAAGTTTCCCAAAGAACCTGAATACATGTATGGATTGGGCGTTTGTTACCTGTATCTGAATCAGAATCTGGATGTGGCCATTCAATTGTTTCGTGGTGTTTCCGTAACCGGATATTCGCCACTTTCATGGTACTACCTTGGAAGGGCATGCCATATGAATTACTCCTTTGAAGACGCCATAAAAGCATATTCCCGATTTGTTTTAAACGGGAAAAAGTCAGATATAAAAACATTCCAGGTGGAGCGTCTGATTGAAATGGCCAAAAATGGCATCGAATATACACGGTCGGGACAAACCTTATATGTTCAGCATGTACAACGAATTCAACTGTCACAATTACACCTCGCTGGTGAAATTAACGGATCCGGTAAAATTATGCGAAAACCGGTTGAATTTTGCAACAAAACCGATCTGCGTAATAACAATAAATCATGGATGTTTCTGCCCTCATACACTGAGTTAAATGAATACTTATATATTTCAGGATTTGAACGCAGCAGAAAAAAAGGAAAACAATTATTCAGAATCCGCAACATCAACCATGAAACCTGGGGGATTCCTGAACCTCTTGCAGATTTAAACACCCCCTTTGATGAAGCGTATCCCTATTTTGATGCCAATACTTCAACACTGTATTTCAGTTCCAAAGGTTATTCGAGCATGGGCGGATATGATATATTTAAATCGACTTATGATTGGAACAGCAAAACATGGTCGAAACCTGAAAACCTTGGATTTCCTATAAACAGTCCATTTGATGACTATATCTTTATCACAGACCCTATGGAGCATGCGGCTAATTTTGTTTCCAACCGCGAGGGTTCTCCAAATGAGGCTGTGATATATAAAATCAGGATGCCATCTGACAAACATGGGACCCAATTCCTGAATATTGATGAAGTACGTGAGGCTGCTAAACTTCAAATCACCCAGGATGAAGCAGTTCCTGATATGGGCCAGGCCACTGTTAACAATTCTGATACCAGGGTTGCTGTAGAAAAATCGCAATCAGAGAAAGTACAACTGGAGAAAAACGATTACAACCGGTTGATTTCTGAGGCACTGGTTTTACAAATACAGGCTGATTCTTCAGCCAGAATAGCGCGCGACTTAAGAATTATGGCCCGTGAAACTCCGGACAGCGAAGCTAAAAAAAGGATTGTTTCAGATCTTTTAAAGAACGAGAAAGAAGCCAGGCGGTTGCAAGGCGAGGCAGATGCCCGCTTTTCATCAGCCCGCAACCTCAGGGATGGTGAGCGGAACGACTCGCTCCTTAAGCCGTCGGGTACCGTAAATAACATCAAAATATACCAATACCAGACCTCAAAAGTTAACTCTGAAGAAACTTTAAAGGTGCAGCCCGCCAAAATTCCTGTTGAAAACAGCGAAAGTTTTTCGATTCTTGAAACCTCACAATACAACAATTCCAATCCCATTCCTTCATGCGGGCAAAATTGGGATGGTCTTGTATATCGGATTCAATTGAGTGCATTGAGTAAGCCTGCCGCAAATGATTTATTTGGTGGAATTTCACCTGTTTGTTATGAACAGGGTACTCAAACAAATGTCAGAAAATACTATGCCGGCATTTTTAGAACACTTCGAACGGTAAATGATGCCCTGTCACAAGTTCGTGCCCATGGGTTCCCGGATGCCTTTATTGTGGCCTTTTATAATGGAAAACTCATTCCTACGGAAAAAGCACGTGAGATTGAGTTTTCGGGACAGTAAAATTTGAGATTCAATCATTTTCAATATAAAGTCACCTATTGACATGATTATTGTGTAATTTTGTATCTTTCCATTTAATTAAAAAGCCGTTTATGAAAGCGGATGAATATAAAAGCAACCGGCCACAAGTTGAAGAAATAATTGAAGAAGACTTGATCAATGGACGTTTTCTGATTCTTCATAATGACGATGTACATAGCTTTGATTATGTAATTAACACTTTAATTGAAGTATGTGAAATGGAAGCCGTACAGGCTGAACAGTGTACCTACCTGGTACATTATAAGGGAAAATGCGATGTAAAAAAAGGTGCTTATGAAGCGCTGAAACCATATAAACAAAGTCTTATTGAGCGTGAATTAAATGCTACAATCGATTAATTGAACATGTCACTTTTTGCTATCATTGTTATCATTATTCTGGGCATTTTCCTTTTGTTAATAGAATTTCTTGTTATTCCCGGTTTTACCATTTTTGGAGCAGCAGGATTTTTGTTCATGATCATGGGAATTGGTGCTTCGTATTATTTTCATGGTGTAACTGCAGGGAACATTACCTTGATTTCCACCATTTTTGCATCGCTGATTACCATTTATTATATATTTAAAAAAAGAACATGGCAGAATATGGGCTTAAAGGCAAGTATTGACAGCCGCCATGAACCTTTTAATACGACATCTGTCAAAACAGGGGATACCGGAATTACCATTACGCGTTTGGCTCCGGTTGGGAAAGCTCGTGTGAACGATATCATTTGTGAAGCGAAATCTACCAGTGGTTTTATTAATGAAAACACTGAAATTGAGGTAATTCGGGTATTAACCACGCAAATCATTGTTAAACCTAAAATATAATAAGTATGACACCAGGAATCGGGATGTATTTAGTTGTTGCCGTAGCGGTAATCCTAATAATTTGGCTGATATTTTACTTTATTCCGCTGGGACTGTGGTTTAGTGCTGTTTTTGCACGTGTGTATGTCCCCATTTGGCAGTTGATCGGTATGCGTATACGAAAAGTACCTCCTTCAATTATCTTAAATAACTTGGTTAGCGCCACCAAAGCCGGCCTGAATCTTAATGCAGATGAACTCGAAGCTCATTACCTGGCAGGAGGAAATGTTAAACAAGTGGTAAATGCGCTGATTTCTGCAGATAAAGCAAATATTCCCCTCGACTTTAAAGCCGGGACAGCCATTGACCTTGCCGGAAGAAATGTTTTTGAGGCTGTTCAAATGTCGGTTAATCCAAAGGTAATTAATACACCCCCAGTTACTGCTGTGGCTAAAGACGGCATTCAGTTGATCTGTAAAGCAAGGGTTACTGTTAGAGCAAACATCCGGCAATTGGTTGGAGGTGCCGGCGAAGAAACTGTTCTGGCACGTGTCGGAGAAGGCATTGTTTCATCTATCGGATCCGCTGTGTCTCACAAAGAAGTGCTTGAGAATCCGGATAATATTTCAAAGGTTGTTTTGAATAAAGGTTTGGATGCCGGAACTGCTTTTGAAATTTTATCCATTGATATCGCTGACATAGACATTGGAAAAAATATCGGCGCTGTTTTACAAATGGATCAGGCCAATGCAGATAAAAATATTGCTCAGGCCAAGGCTGAGGAAAAACGTGCTATGGCTGTTGCCATTGAACAGGAAATGAAAGCAAAAGCACAGGAGGCAAGAGCTAAAGTTATTGAAGCTGAAGTTCAGATTCCTCTTGCAATGGCTGAAGCATTCCGTTCCGGAAACCTGGGAATTATGGATTATTATAAGCTCAAGAACATTGATGCTGACACCCAGATGCGTGATTCCATTGCCAAATCAGAAGGTCATTCCAAGAAATAACCGCATATTGTCCGATACAAAAACCGGGAACAGGCATAGGCCTTTCCCGGTTTTTTTTATAAGAATTCCATCAGCCGGTCAAAAGTATCTATTTCCCAGGTCGGTTGAATCACACTGGTCTTTTTACCGGTATTAAAGAATACCTGGTCAATGCCTGCATTCCAGCCTCCCCGGATATCCGCTTCCGGGTCATCACCAATAATCAGGCATTCATTTTTATGCGCATGAATGGATTTAATGGCATATTCAAAAAAACGACGGTCGGGTTTCTGATAGCCAACCATTTCCGCCATAAATATTTTTTTAAAATAGCTTTCAAGCCTGCAGTTGCTTATTTTCTGCAGTTGGATTTCAGCAAAGCCATTTGTTAAAATATAGAGCTTATATTTTTCTTTTAGATAATCAAGGGTTTCATAGACCATCGGAAACAAATTGGTCTTTTTTGGAGAGGTTTGAACATATAAGGTACCTACCTTATGCGGAAGATCCGGATCTTCAATTCCCAGTTCCTTAAATGTCAAAACCATGCGATCAATCCGCATCTGATCTTTCTTCACTTTTCCTTTGCGGTATTCTGCCCACAATAACTCGTTGTTACGCTCATATACTTCGATAAAATTACCAAGTTCTCTTATCTGATCACTGATCCCCAGCTGTTCAAATACATCAAAAAATGCATCCCGGGCATTTGCCTTAAAATCCCAAATGGTGTTATCCAAATCAAAAAAAAGGTGTTTATATGTCTTCAAAATTATTCTTAATATTGGATTTATATTTGCAATGTCAACAGGCAAAGGTAAAATACTACCGCATATCATTGTAAAAAGATGGCCAATTATTCAATAAGCGAAGTTGCCACTGCCATAAACGGCAGTTTAGCAGGCAATTCAAATCTAAGCATCAACAATCTGATGATAGACAGCAGGGCGGCTTCCGTAGCGCCAACTACACTCTTTTTTTGCATTAAGGGCTCACAGCATAATGGGCATCGTTATATCGGCGATCTTTACCAAAGAGGAGTTCGGGCATTTGTGATTTCTGAAAGCATCCAAACTGAAAACTATATAAATGCAGCATTTATAACTGCAAATGATACCCTGAAAGCCCTGCAAACGTTGTCGGGATATCATCGCACGTCATTTGACGGTAATCTCATTGCTATTACAGGAAGCAACGGCAAAACGATTGTAAAAGAATGGCTGTTCCATTGCTTATCTGAAACATTTCCTGTTGTCCGGAGTCCCAAAAGCTACAACTCACAGGTAGGTGTACCATTGTCATTGTGGCTTCTAGACAACCAGGCAAAAATTGCGCTCATAGAAGCAGGAATTTCCCAACCCGGTGAAATGGAAAAACTGAACCGGATCATTCGCCCTGATACCGGAATTTTCACCAACATCGGTGAGGCCCATCAGGAAAATTTCGTGAATGTGGAACAGAAAATCCGGGAAAAACTAAGATTGTTCTTTGGGATACAAACGCTGATATATTGCGCTGATCACTCCGAAATACATCGTTTGGTTAACAATACCCCAGAAATGAACCATGTAAAGAAATTCTCATGGTCCACAAAAGGGAACGGTGATATAAATATTACCTCCGTGACCAGACAAGCTGAAAGCACTCAAATTTCTGCATTATACCAGTCCGTTCAAACTGAAATCACCATTCCCTTCTCTGATGATGCATCCATAGAAAATGCCCTCCATTGTCTGACAACAATGTTCTTCCTGGGTGTTGACAGAAATGTCATGATTTCCAGGATGCGCGATTTACCGTCAGTTGCAATGCGGCTTGAACAGAAAAGCGGAATCAACAATTGTACATTAATCAATGACAGTTACAATTCAGATCTGAATTCTTTGAGTATTGCACTGGATGTGTTAAGCCGGCAATTTCAACATAAGAACCACACCCTCATACTATCCGATTTATTACAGAGTGGAAAGGAAAAAAAGGAGTTGTATGCCAAAGTAGCTGGTCTTGTTAAAGAGAAAGGCGTTACAAGGATCATCGGTATTGGGGAAATCATATCCGGCTATGCAGGTTTATTTCAAATCCTGGGAAATTTCTATGCTGACACAAACGATTTTATCAGCAATGTAAATATAGATACCTTCCGGGACGAGGCGATTCTGATAAAGGGTTCCAGATCTTTTGCTTTTGAAAAAATTGTAGCAATACTGGAACAAAAGAAGCATACAACCCGCATCGAAATTAATCTCCAGGCACTTACACATAATCTCAATTATTTCCGCTCGCTTCTGCATCCCGGAACAAAAACCATGGTAATGGTCAAGGCGCTGTCGTATGGGAGCGGCAAACATGAAATAGCAGGAATTCTTGAATTTCAGAGGGTAGATTACCTGGGAGTTGCTATTGCAGATGAAGGCGTAGGTTTAAGAAATGCAGGCATTCATTTGCCCATTATTGTAATGAACCCCGAACCGGAATCTTTCGACACCATGATTCAGCACCGGTTGGAACCTGAAATATACAGCTTCGATATCCTCCGTCTATTCAGTAAAGCGGTTGCAAGGAATCAGGAAATGAATTATCCGGTACACATCAAACTGGATACAGGCATGCACCGGCTTGGCTTTCAGAAATTTGAAATGGACCTGCTTTGCAGGGAAATTCCCGATCATAAAAATCTGCATGTATCTTCTGTGTTCTCACATTTGGCCGGAAGCGATGAAGAAGCCCTGGATGCATTTACCCGGGAACAGATTCAAGTATTTAAAACCGGAGCTGATCTCATTATGCGTGCTGTCGGATATCCTGTAATCCGCCATATACTGAATTCTTCAGGAATCGAGCGGTTTCCTGAGGCACAATTTGAAATGGTTCGTCTGGGAATCGGACTGTATGGCGTTAGTGTAATGAATCAGAAGAAATTAAAAAATATCAGCACACTGAAAAGTACCATTCTGCAGATTAAAAAGCTTGACCCGCCAGAAACAGTAGGCTATAACCGAAAAGGAAAACTGGATCGCGCCAGCAAGGTGGCAATGGTTCCTGTAGGCTATGCCGATGGGTTGAACCGTAAACTCGGAAACCGGAAGGGGTCCTTTCTGGTAAAAGGAAAACTGGCTCCCATTATCGGGAATATTTGCATGGATATGACCATGATTGATATTACAGAAATTGACGCCATGCAGGGAGATGAAGTGATCATTTTCGGGGAAGGAAACCCGATTACTAAAATTGCTGCGCAACTGGAAACAATTCCATATGAAATACTTACAGGAGTCTCAGATCGGGTGAAACGCATATACTATTACGAATAATTGAAACAAGGATAACCTGCATGAAGATATTCTTTATAAACACTGCCCGAGGATGGGGCGGTGGCGAAAACTGGCATCTTGAAACAGCCACAGCAATGAGGAATAAAGGTCATCACGTGTCTGTTATGGCCACTCCGGGAGAAGAATTGTTTCAAAAAGCTCGTGCGCGGGATTTAACAGTCATACCTGTTCAGATTACCAATCTTAGCTTTCTGAACCCTTTCAGAATATCAAAAATCAAAATGCTCCTTAAAAAAGAAGCTCCGGATGTCATCATTCTCAATTTCTCATCAGATTTAAAAACCATAGGTATTGCAGCCCATTTGGCAGGTATTAAGAACATCGTTTATAGAAGAGGAAATGCAAAAGCGATCAAGAATTCGCTGCTGAACAGGTTTTTGTTCAGCAGAATCGTTACCGGTATGATTGCCAATTCGCACGAAACCAAAAATTCCATACTTAAAAACAACCCCACCCTATTCCCTGACGAAAAAATCAAGGTTATATACAATGGCATTCATTTGGATCAGTTTGACAAAATGCCACATGAGCTTTTTTACCAGCGGAAAGGATCAGAAGTTGTAGTTGGCTCTGCAGGAAGGCTTTCCCATGAAAAGGGACACCACTTGCTCATTGATGCAGCTGTTATACTGAAGAAGGAACAGATTCCCTTTGTCTTTCTTTTAGCTGGCAAGGGACCAAAGGAGCAGACATTAAGAAAAGCCATCCTGGATAACCACGTTCAGGATCACTTTGTTTTCACCGGATTCGTTCAGAATATGAAGGCATTTATGGAAAACATTGACCTTTTTGTGCTGCCATCCCTTTGGGAAGGTTTTGGCTATGTATCCATTGAGGCTATGGCAAGTGCAAAACCGGTAGTATGCTTTAATGTCGGAAGCAATCCTGAAGTGATCTCAGATCATCAAACAGGGTTATTGGCCAAACCTTTCGATGTTGATGAATTATCGGCGCATATTAAAAAATTGATGGAAGATGTCCGCTTAAGAAAGGAAATGGGCGGAGCCGGACGATTAAGGGTAGAACAAATTTTTGAACATGCTCACACCGAAAAAGAACTTGAAGATTATTTAACTGGTTTAATATAAACCATCATTAAGCAACCTGTCTTATGCATGCAATTGAGAAATATTTCCGGCTGCAGGAACATGGCACCAACCTGAAAACTGAGGTTGTTGCCGGTATTACGACATTTCTGACAATGGCCTATATATTGGCAGTGAATCCTTACATTCTGAGTGCTGCAGGTATGGATAAGGATGGTGTATTTACCGCTACGGCCATCTCATCTTTTATAGCCATTGCAGTGATGGCCTTTTATGCAAATCTGCCTATTGCCCTGGCTCCGGGAATGGGACTTAACGCTTTTTTTGCCTACACGGTAGTACTTCAGATGGGTTATAGCTGGGAAATGGCCATTACTGCCGTTTTTATTGAAGGAATCATCTTTATCATACTTGCCTTTTTTAAAGTCCGTGAGGCGATTATTGATAGTATCCCTGTTAATCTGAAGCATGCCATTGCCGTGGGAATCGGACTTTATATTGCACTAATCGGATTTCAGAATGCAGGGATCATTGTTGGCAATCCAAACACTCTGGTTACCCTGGGAAACATCAGTGACCCCAAAGTGCTTCTGGCAATGGCCGGAATAATTATCACAAGTGTTTTGCTGGTTTTCAAAGTCAAAGGAGCTCTGATTGTCGGCATTATCACTACCTCCCTTATCGGAATCCCATTTGGAATTACGCAATTACCAGGTAAAGGGCTTATGAGCATGCCTCCTTCTCTGGAATCTGTGTTTTTCAAATTTGATTTTTCCAGGGTATTCAGTTGGGATATGATTCTTGTAATCTTGACCTTCTTGTTTGTGGATATTTTTGATACGGTGGGCACACTTGTAGGAGTATGTTCAAAAGCTGACCTTCTGGATAAGAAAGGTTCTGTTCCCAATGCAGGACGGGCACTTTTTGCAGATGCAATAGGTACTACAGCTGGTGCAATTTTAGGTACCAGCACGGTTACTTCTTATATTGAAAGTGCTTCAGGAGTGCAGGGGGGAGGAAAGACAGGGCTCACAACCCTTGTTGTTGGAATTCTATTCCTTCTGGCGCTTTTCTTTGCCCCTTTATTTTTGATGATTCCGGGTGCCGCTACTGCCCCTGCACTAGTCCTGGTAGGATTGTTTATGATCAGTCCCATTCAGAAAATTGACCTGAATGATTATGCTGAATCCATTCCGGTTTTTATGACCATCATTATCATGCCTTTGGCCTATAGTATTTCTGAAGGTATTGCATTTGGAATGCTCAGTTATGTCCTCATCAAACTTTTTACAGGAAAATGGAAAGAAATCTCCATTCTTTTGTATATCCTGGCATTGTTGTTTATTTTAAAACATACGCTATAATGGCAATTTCGTTTTTAGTTCCTGAAAGTCATTTGTCAGGGATAATTTTAACTTTGTCTGTTCGTTAATATTTTTTCATTCAGGCTATGGATATTATAACAAAAATTAAAGAACTGATCCGTTACATTGAGAGTCATATTGTACTGCGCAACATTGTTCTTGCTTTTCTGATATTGGTATTTGGCACTACCATTATCATGCAGTTATTAAAAATTGTAACCCGGCATAATCAAAACCTGAGTGTGCCTGATTTTTCAGGACTCACACTTGAAGAAGCGACTCTATCAGCACAAAGCCGGAATTTACGGATCGAAGTATTTGACTCGGTTTTTCTGACAGATTATGAAAGAGGTACTGTTGTAGAACAACATCCAAAAGCTGGATTTAAAGTCAAAAAGAACCGGAAAATATTTCTGACCATGAATGCCATGAATCCCGAACGCGTGGCCATGCCCGATCTTGTAGATCTTACTTTTATCCAGGCGCGTGCCAAGCTTGAATCTTTCGGACTCAAAATCGGACATATTTCTTATGAACCCAATATAGGTCAGAATATGGTTTTGGCTCAGAAAATTCATGGTCGCGAGGTAATCCCCGGTGATTCAATCGTTAAGGGGGCCAAAATCGACCTGGTTTTAGGTAAGGGCCTTAGCGATGAAGAAACTGAAATTCCAAATCTGATCGGATTGAGCCTGGAGGCTGCAAACATTCTGGCGTCGGACCGGTTCCTTAGTCTGGGAGCCGCAGTGCGGGATGAGTCTGTTGCTACAAATGATGATGAACAGAGGGCTATCATCTACCGGCAGAAACCTGAAGCAGGCAATAGTTTACCGATGGGCTCTGCAATAGATGTCTGGATAACACTTGATTCTACAAAAACTGCTGGTTCAGGTGCCATAAACGATACTTTGCAATAAAAATGAAAAGGATTTCCCGATATGGAATTGGTCTGCTTTTGATTGTAAGCGGGATGAGCCTGAAAGCTCAATCAATAAAAGGTATTGAGCAGAACGCTGTTATTAAAGAAGCGCTTCAGGAGAAAAAACTAAAATCAACCCGTCAGATCAATGCGCTTACCCTTCCCTTTTTTGAGGATTTTTCAAATATTTCCGTTTTTCCTGATCCGGCAAAATGGACAGACAAATATGCATTTATCAATAATTCCTTTGCACTTGATCCGGTTTCAATCGGGGTAGCCACACTGGATGCCATTAATGCTGAGGGGGAAGTATATTCCATTAATAATTTACCCACTACATCTGACTATCTTACCTCTCAACCTTTTGATCTTTCGGCTTATTCAGTCCCGGGGAATACAGTGATAATGAGTTTTTTTTATCAGTCGGGGGGAAAAGGAGAAACTCCTGAGTTAAACGATTCGCTGCTTCTTGATTTTTATAGTCCGGATGATGCACAATGGAACCGGATTTGGAATGTTCAGAGAGATACCATCACTCCTTTTGAGCAAGTAATACTGGAAATTCCTTCATCCTATTATAAAAACGGATTCAGATTTCGTTTCAGGAACTATACAAGCATGTCTCCCAATGATGTGAGCGGTGGTGAAGGAGCACTCAGCAATGTCGATTGCTGGAATATTGACTATATCATGATCAATACCGAACCTGAAACAAGTCATTCCCGGATAAATGATGTTACGTTGACTGATGTTCCGCGCAACCTGCTCGACTTTTATGAAATCATTCCCTGGAAGCACCTGAACAATGCTCAAAGCATTACCCGTAATCTGATGAATTTTGATATCCATACCCTGATGCTGCCTGACGACCAGGTGAACATCGGGAGGAGTTATTATTTAAAAAATCTGCTTACCGGATATCTTGAAACTTATGAAGAGTTTTTTGAATTGCTGCCTACAGATACATTAATCCGGCGGTATGATCCGTTTTTTGCGCCTTTTGTGGCAAATAATCTTACGCAGCAAGGCTTGCTTGAAGCAGGAAGCTATATTGTCACTCCCGGATCTCAATTTAAAGGAAACGATACCGCAACTACCATTTTGAATTTTAAAGATGCTTATGCATATGACGATGGCACCGCTGAATTCGGATTTGGTATTGAAGGGCCTTCGACAGGAGGTGCTTTTACCGCTATACGTTTCAGAATTTACAAACCCGACACACTAAGGGCGCTTGATTTATTCTTTAATAAAACGCGCGGGGATTTTACCAGTGATTTGCCATTTAAAATATGTGTCTGGGAAGATGGAGGTAATAAACCGGGAGCATTGATTTACAGTTCTTCAGATTACAAATATCCTTTATTTAGTCCCCAAAACAACAGTTTTATTCGCTATCCGATTACTGAAGATAAAATTTTCGTATCTGATACCGTAATTTATGTGGGTTGGCAGCAAGCAACAGAATCCTTTCTGAACATCGGTTTTGATGTCCACCGGAATAACACAAAACGGACATTTTTCAATATTTCAGGGGAATGGGCTAATGCGGAAGGCAGCTTGTTACCCGGAACGATAATGGTCCGTGCTGTTTTTGGAGGTCCCGAAGTAATTACATCAGAGCCCCAAAAGCCGGACAATTCATCTAATATCCGAATTTACCCGAATCCCGTAAATGAATATTTATACGTTCAATCCCAACATACCTTCCTGAAACTAAAAATTTACGATATTACAGGCCGACTGGTCATCCAGAAGGAAGGAAATATTGACGGAATAGATGTCTCTGCGCTTTCTCCTGGTATTTATTCGGTAATTATTGAAGATACCCGCAACTTACCGCTTTCTTTCAAAGTAATTATCAACTGATCGGAATGGAAGAAGAATTAATTGAGCAGTCCGACCTATATGAACATCATCGCATTGTAGCCGATAAAGGACAAAGCTTATTAAGGATTGATAAATTTTTGTTTAACCGACTCGAGAAAGTTTCCCGCAATAAAATTCAAATGGCAATAAAGGCAGGAAATGTTCTGGTTAACAATACGCCGGTAAAGCCAAACTACAGGGTGAAGCCTCTGGATCTGATTACCATTGTATTGCCCTACCCTCATGTTGAATATGAAGTAATACCGGAGGAAATTCCGATTAACATCCTGTTCGAGGATGAAGAACTCATGGTTATAAATAAGAATCCGGGTATGGTTGTGCATCCGGGTCATGGAAATTATACCGGAACACTGGTTCATGCACTTGCCTGGCATCTGAAAGACAATCCTCTTTTTGCCACAGGTCAAACCAGACCCGGTTTGGTGCACCGGATTGACAAAGACACATCTGGTATATTGGTGGTGGCAAAAACAGAAATTGCACTCAACAGACTCGCAAAACAGTTTTTCGACCATACAACACAGCGAACCTACCAGGCGCTTGTGTGGGGTACGTTTGACCCTCCCGAAGGAACAATAAATGGTAACATCGGACGCTGTATCCGCGACCGGTTAAAAATGCAGGTATTTCCCGATGGCAGTTCGGGAAAACCAGCCATTACTCATTATAAAATGATTGAGCCTCTTGGATATGTAAGTTTGATCGAATGCCGGCTTGAAACAGGACGTACCCACCAAATCAGGGCGCACATGGAATATCTCAAACATCCCATATTCAACGATGAAAGATATGGAGGAGATAAAATTCTCAGAGGGACTGTGTTTTCAAAATATAAACAGTTTGTAGAAAAATGCTTTCAGATCATACCAAGACATGCTTTACATGCTAAATCACTGGGGTTTAAACATCCTTTGACCGGAAAAGATATGTTTTTTGAAACAAAACTGCCTGCTGATATGCAGCAGGCAGTTGAAAAATGGCGTTCTTACATTATCACACGTGAGAACCAGTAAATGGACGCCGAGGCTTTGGAGGTGGTTTAGGAGGATCATCATCACCCGGACCTGATGGATCCGGAACCAGCATAACCGGCAAAAAAAACTCAGTTTCAGTTAATCCTGTATTTCTCATTTCTGGTAAATATTGGGGTTATCTTTAAATATACCCAATATGAAAATGAGAACCTAGAGAAATAAATATTATTTTCAAGTTGTAATTCAATGGGAAATGATCTTTCAGCACTCTGGTTTTCGACTGTATGGCTTTTTGTTTTTAGTCGTTGTTTCGACTGCGCGGATCAACGTTTGCTATGCTGCACCCAATAGTCACTTCCTACATCAGGATTCGTTGATTTCATTAAAAATTAAGCAAGCCCGATTCAATGAAGCCATAGCAATGATTACCGCATTGATCCATGAAAAACAATCGCCGGAAGACCTCATCCTACTTAAACTAAGACTTTGCGAGGCTTATTGGTCAAGCGCAAACATAACAGAGCTTCAAAAGCACATTTCTAAAATAACCATCCCTGGCACTTCATCAGCTTTGATTCAGTTCAGGTTTTACTTAACAAAAGGCCGGGCTTTGGTTCTGATGGGCAATTATACAGCCGGACTTGCCTTATTAAAGGAGGCTGAGCAAAGAATTCCGCACTTACCCAAAAACAATACCGGCGAGGCCATTGAACTGTTTTTGGAGCTGGGGAAAACATACACCAATCATAGCAATTTGCTACCTGCAAAAATCTATTTTCAGAAAGCATCGGAATTATTAAAAAAGTCAAACCACCTGATTACTGAAAAAATGTTTTGTAATGCCGCATTGGCATATATAAGCAATGACAAAACCCGCCTTAATTCAGATTCTCTGATACAAGTCTGTTATAATTATGCGCTATCCAAAGAAAAAAAGTCTGATCCCGAAATGCTCCCCCTCTATCTGCAAATGATTTCCTATTTTATATATATAGAACTGGAATCCCGGAAAGCTGAAATGCTGATGCATCGGGCAACTGACATAATTAACCAATATTATTCACAAGATCATTATTATGCCGGTTTACTATATAATTACAAGTGCTTCGTCAAGTATGATGAAGGTGATTATGAGAATGCTCTGAACTATGGCAAGTTAGCTACTGAGATCTCCGAGAAATATCCTTCCTTTCTTTCCTATAATGAAAAAAGTTGCCTGATACTTGCATCCATTTACTTATGGTATTATAAAGATTATGCAAGAGCGCTTGAATATTGCAGAAAAATCACAAACAATCCGGCAAGTACGGCTTATTCAGTAAATTATGCAAATTATATAATTGGGTTGTCAGAGGTATGGATGGAAAATTTCACAAAAGGCAAACAGATTCTCTTAGGAATTTTACAAAAAGGTGAACCCGAAGATGCTTCAACCGCAAGGACATTCATTTACTGTTATCTCGAACTAAGCAATTTGTCTTTTTACAGTAACACGAAACTGACGTCCTATTATTTAAATAAGGCATTGGATCTGGCTTATAAATTTAATATTAGGGAGGAAATTGCAAAGATCCACTTGCAAATTGCAAGAATATATTATTCTTTGGAAAACGATTATGAAAAAGCATTGATGGAATATCAGGAAAGCATCATCGCCGGTTGCAGAAACTTTACGGATAAGCGGCCTCAATTCAATCCATCAGTAAATGATATACTGGAACCATATTTGCTAACCAAAATTTTTTCCTACAAAGCATATTTGTTCTACCTGCTCCATTCAAAAAATCCTGCAAATCTGGAAAATCTGAAAACCGCTTTGGAATGTCAGGAACTGTCGGTTAAAATTTATGAAAAGTTGCTTTGGGGTATTCAGGAAGAGAATGCCGGATTAGGAATTTCAGACATGAATGTAATTAACCTGAATAATGCGGTAAGTTATGCTGTATTGCTTTACCTAAAGACAAAAGATCCCTTCTATGCTGAAAAAGCCTTAATATACAGCGAAAAAAGTAAGATGCAACTTCTGCTAATCAATTCCGTTAAACAGGAAAATCTTTTAAAGGCAGGCGTTCCGGATGCCATTCTACAGGAAGAACGACGGATAAAAAATGAAATTCTGGAACTGGAAAACACCTTAACCCTGACAGAGAAGTCCGGCATGCAGGGTTATAATAATTCATATCAAAAGATCGCCCATTTATATGATCAGCGGGATGCTTTTATGCGCCAGCTTGAACATGATTATCCCAAATACTATAAAGCCAAATACGATTATCATGTTGCTGGTTTATCCGAGATAAGAAAAGATTTGAAAAACGATGAGGTATTATTGGAATATCAGTTGCTCAATACAGAACTCATTACATTTGTAATCACCAGGCAGGCACTCAGAATTCATTATCAGAAAATTGATCCGGTATTTCAGGAAAAAATTGAAAAGCTTTATCAGGCCGTAAGTACAAGTCCGGATGCCAACACTTATATGGCTTCGTACAACGAATTTATTTCCAGTTCAACCTATTTATACCAGAAATTAATTGCTCCTGTTTATCCTTATCTGAAAGAGAAGCACCTGGTTATCATTCCACATAACAAGTTGAATCTTGTGCCTTTTGAGGTACTTCTTTCTGCTTCGGATTCTAAAAATCAGGCCGACTATAAAAATCTTCCTTACCTGATTAAGGAATTTCCGATCAGTTATGCATATTCTGCAAATCTGCGCATGCAGAAAAGCAGATCCGGGAAAGCTGGCAGGGGAACTGCGGTTTTTCTGCCCGATTACAAATCATGGAAAAATGATGGGCAATTCTATACCCTAAAGGGTGCCGAATCTGAAGCAAAGACAATATGCCGGCTTTCAAACGGACAAATCTTTGAAGGTATTGAGGCCAGTGAAAAATCGTTTAGGAAATATGCAGACAATTTTGGCGTCATTCACATCGCTTCACATGCCATAATGGACGATACCATTCCCAAATTTTCCGGTGTCATTATGTCGTATACAAACGATACATCAGATGACGGATACTTATATGCCTATGAAATAAGTCAGTTGGCTCTGAATGCTCAAATGGTCGTATTAAATGGCTGTAATACAGGAAACGGAGCCTTGCGAAAAAATGAAGGATTGATCAGTCTTGCCCGCAGTTTTTTTTCCGCAGGAGCCAGAACAGTTGCTTATAGTCTGTGGCCGGTATCAGATCAGTCCGGGTCCGTTTTGGTATCAGATTTTTATAGAAAGCTGAACAGGAATAAACAACTGGATGACGCACTCAGAGAAACCAAGTTAAGCTTTATTGAAAATACAGATCCGGTAAAAGCGCATCCCTATTATTGGGCCAACTTCATGATTGTAGGAAAGACAGATTCAATAATGCTGCACAAACACCCCTTTTGGTTAAAAACCCTGATTTTGATTTTTATTTCAGGTATTTCTGTTGGAATTATTTACAAATTCAGGACTAACGCTTAATTTTCTGATAGATTTTTTGAGCTCTTTCCGAATAGTAACCTCCCTGGTCCATAATGGTTTTAAAGACTTCGGAAGCCTCGGCGTTTTGATTGTCCTTAAGTAAGGCCAGGGCTAAATACCAATTTCTGTGTTCAATATAGGGCATCGTCCAGGTATCAGGTATTGAACGAAATGATTGAATGGCTTCTGCTGCTGACTTAATTTCAAGGCAGGCAAGACCTCTGTAAAACCAAGCCTGGTAATTATTCTGATCGTGTTGCACGATTTTATCCAGTTGAACGAGAGCGTCGGAGTATTGGGCCTGGCTGTAGCTAACGATTGCCTTTTCTAGCAATTGCTGATCGTTTGGCCCCGAACGGGAAATGACATCTACACTATATATGGTGTAGTATTTTTCGTATAAGGATTCATTGCTTGAAGGGTTAAAAAAGGCGAACCTGATACAAATTCCCAAAACAAAAATAAACAGAAATGAGGCAGCAATGCGTAACCAAAAACGGAAAGTCAGCGATGCCGTTTTCTCAGGATTCATTCCATACTTTTTATCAATTTTCTCAAGCAATTGTTTTAATGTATATAAATCTCTGTCCCTGATGCTTTCATTTACTTCCTGATGCAAAGCAACGAGCGCCCTAAACTCCGGATCATGTGCAGATCTTTCCTCAAAGACCTTTTGGTCTTCGATTGACAAAGTCCCGTCCAGATAATGTTCAATGATTCGTGTTGTCTCCATAACTCACTATATTAAAATCATATTCAGCTTTAATATTCTGGATCAGTGATTGTTTGCAACGATACCTTCTGTTTTTAGTATGTTGTTCTGAGGTATATCCCATAACTTTTGTTATTTCAGTTATTGACAGACCTTCATTAAATAAAATCAACACCTTGCGGCAAGCCTCGGAAAGCTTTTCAAAACACTTGCGGAATAATAACAATCTTTCATTTTTCTCATTAACAAAGCTTATATCCGCATCTATATCAGCTACTTCTTCCCTGTTCACATCCTGATAGGAAACCCATTTTCTTTTGCTCAGTTCCTTAAGCCATAAAAAGCGGGCTACTGAATAAATGTAAGTCCCCAGAGCACAAGTAAGCCTAAACTCCGGCTTTCGCACTTTTTGAAATAACACAAGCAACACATCCTGGAACAAGTCTCTTGCATCTTCATCACTGCCATTATTAGAAAGAACATACTTGCGGACCCTCAGTAAGTATTTACTATAAAACGTCTTTAAAACCTTTTCATCCTGAGAGGTTAATCCGCTGAGAAGTTCAGAATCTGAAAAATTCATTGAAACCTATTCGAAGATTAATACCATGATCGACTAAAAAGTAACCCTTGGAAATAACAAAATTTTGATTTCGCAATAAAATTCAAAAATAAACATTCCTTTTGCATTATCATGCAAAAGGAATGTTTTAATTCACATCTGAGGATGCAATATTATCTGTAGGCATCTATAGAAGCACAGGTACAAACGAGATTCCGGTCGCCATAAGCGTCATCAACGCGACTTACAGATGGCCAGAATTTATGCTTCTGCAGCCATTCATTGGGAAATACTGCTTCCTTTCTTGAATAGGGATGGTCCCAGTCGGTATCAACCAACACCTGTTGGGTGTGAGGAGCATTCTTGAGCAGATTATCCGTTTTATTTCCATGGGAGCCAATCTGATTCATTTCATGGTGAATGGATATTAGAGCCTGTACGAACCGGTCGAGTTCATATAAGGATTCGCTTTCAGTTGGTTCAATCATTAAGGTACCATGAACCGGAAACGATAAAGTAGGGGCATGAAAACCATAATCCATAAGTCGTTTTGCAATATCGGTTTCGGTTACATCATATTGCGTCTTAAATTCGCGACAATCGAGAATCATTTCATGGCCCACAAACCCATTTTCTCCGGTATACAACACCTTATAATAATCCTTTAAAGATGCAGCCAGATAATTAGCGTTCAATATGGCCGTTTCTGTTGCTTCCTTCATTCCTTTGTATCCAAGAAGCATGCAATAGGCATGGGAAATGCACAAAATTCCTGCGCTTCCCCAGGGAGCTGAAGCAACTGCGGAACCATGTGTACCTCCCGTTTTTATTACAGGGTGTGATGGCAAAAATTGAACCAGATGTGAGGCTGTCAAAATGGGACCCACGCCCGGACCACCGCCTCCATGAGGAATAGCGAAAGTCTTATGCAAGTTCAGATGACAAACATCGGCTCCAATTGAGGATGGACTTGTAAGGCCCACCTGTGCATTCATATTGGCCCCATCCATGTAAACAAGTCCTCCATGTTCATGGATAATCCGTATCATATCGCGGATTTTAGATTCAAAAACGCCGTGAGTAGAAGGATAGGTGACCATAAATGCAGCAAGTGCATTTTTATGAAGTTCAGCTTTGACTTCCAGGTCGTTTATGTCAATATTACCCCGATCATCGCAGTTCACCACCACTACTTTAAGGCCGGCCATTGCAGCGCTTGCAGGGTTTGT
The DNA here is from genome assembly GCA_964615995.1 of uncultured Bacteroidales bacterium. GTDB lineage: Bacteria > Bacteroidota > Bacteroidia > Bacteroidales > UBA10428 > UBA5072. The sequence continues at coordinate 119,163 of CAZTSR010000008.1, read as the reverse complement.
GCCATGAGCTGAAGCCGGAATGAGAACGATATTTCTGAATTGTTCATTCCTGCTTTCATGGTATTTCTTAATAACCAGCAAGCCTGCATATTCTCCGGCAGCTCCGGAATTCGGCTGAAAAGAAATCCCTTCAAAACCCGTGACATTTTTTAAACAGGCCGCTAATTCCTCAAATATTTTATGAAAACCGGCAGCCTGATCAATGGGGGCAAAAGGATGCATATTGCCAAATGCTGACCAGCTCAATGGGAGCATTTCAGCGGCAGCATTCAATTTCATGGTACAGGAACCAAGTGGTATCATTCCATGTACAAGTGAGTAATCCTTTCTTTCCAGGTCTTTGATATACCGCATCATTTCTGTTTCGCTTCTGTATCTTTTATAAAGCTGCTGCTTCATAAATTCACCGGTACGAATCAGTCCTTCCGGAATTTCCATATCATCCTTGTCCTTACTTATGGTGCCAGTCTGTTTTGAAACAGCCTTCGCGAAAATTTCGATAAGCAGTTCCAAATCCTGCGTGGTGTGTGTTTCATCAAAACTAACTCCTACGGTACCGTCTTCAAAATAGCGCAGATTCACACGACCAGATAAGGCAATTTTCTCAAGATTTTGTAAAGGAAGTCCTCCCGGAATTTGAATTTTCAATGTATCAAAAAAGCAGCCATTCAACTCTGAGTAACCAAGCTGCATAATCGCATTTTTAAAGGCAACAGCCATGTTGTGAATTCTCAGAGCTATCTCCTTCAATCCCTTGGGACCATGGTAAACCGCATACATAGATGCCATTGTTGCCAACAAAGCCTGAGCAGTGCATATATTGGATGTTGCTTTTTCGCGTTTAATATGTTGCTCCCTGGTTTGTAAGGCCATTCTTAATGCCGGCCTGTTTTCACGATCAATGGTCACGCCGATAATCCTTCCGGGGATATTCCTTTTATAGCATTCCCGGGCGGCAAAATAGGCCGCATGTGGTCCGCCGTAATTCATTGGAACGCCAAAACGTTGTGTTGAGCCAACAACGACATCAGCTCCCCACTCCCCCGGAGGTACAAGAATCGATAAACTTAAAATGTCTGCAGCAACAACAACAGGCACATCAGATGCATGAGCCCGATCGACAAGAGCTTTATTGGAAAACACTTTCCCGTCATTGCCCGGATATTGGACCAGCATGCCAAATAATCCTTCCATCGAAGTCTTTTCAGCATTACCCATTTTAATTTCAATCCCCAGGGCCTCAGCTCTGGTTTTTATAACAGCAACAGTCTGCGGAAAAACATTCTGGTCAACAAAAAAACGGTTGGCTGATGAAGCTAATAACGCCTTTGATCTGGCATTATAAAGCATGATCATTGCCTCTGCAGCAGCAGTACCCTCATCAAGCAATGAAGCATTAGCTATCTCCATTCCTGTAAGTTCAATGATCATGGTTTGAAAATTCAGCAATGCCTCCAGCCTTCCCTGGGAAATTTCTGCCTGATAGGGCGTATATGAGGTATACCAGGCAGGATTTTCAAAAATATTTCTTTGAATCACTGCTGGCAAATGCGTGCCATAATATCCAGCTCCGATAAAATTTTTATAAACTTTGTTCAGTTGGCTGATTGATTGAATATGTTGCAAATAGACAGCCTCGTCAATTCCCGGATCATTTTTAAAATTCTTAAACCGGATATCTGCAGGTAAGGTTTTGTTGATTAATTCTTCAATGGATTTTACCCCGATTCTTTCAAGCATTGCCTGTATCTGTTCGGGTTCAGGCCCATTATGTCTGTTTACAAAATGCGAATTATTCATCTATTTGGTTATTTTAAAATTCGTTTGGCAGTAGGTGTAAAATTGAAATCAATGTTTATTTTAAAAAAGGATTTGTATCATATTCAATGCCTATTGTAGTTTCTGGCCCATGACCCGGCCAGAGAACGGTGTTTTTCGGCAGCGTCATTATTTTGGACTGAATACCCGAAATTAACAGTTCATAATTTCCTCCTGGCAAATCTGTACGACCAATACTGCCCTTAAATAAAACATCACCGCCAATTACAAAGCCAGCTTCAGCATTATACAAACAAATGCTCCCCGGGGAATGGCCCGGAACATGCAATACCTGAATTGCTGATTCACCGAAATTTATCAATTCACCGTCATGCAAATACGAATCCGGCACAGGCGATGCTTCCACTGTAAATCCAAATAATCCTGCATATTTGTCGACATGCTGAATCAGCGGAAGATCGTTGATATGGATCCGTAATGGGCATTGGAAGGTAGATTTGGCCCATGCGTTTCCAAAAATGTGGTCAAAGTGTCCGTGTGTATTCACAATGCAAACCGGCTTTAAATGCTGATTGATAATAAACTGTTGCAGTTCATCACGCTCTTCTTTAGAATTACAGCCCGGATCAATAATAACGCATTCAAGGGAATGATCATATAAGACGAACGAATTAACACCCAATTCGTTAAAAACAAAATGCTCCACCTCAATCATCAAAATAATGGATTAAAATTGAGTACAAATTTATTGTTTCCCGCCTAACATTGGAACAAAAATGAAAGAACCATGTTCTGATTTGTGCAATTCTCCTTGCAACGTCTTTTCAACCAAGGTCATCACCTGAGATTGAGGACTACCAACAGGAACAACCAGACGCCCCCCCGGCTTTAACTGTTCCAGAAGTTTCTCCGGAATGTCTGGTGCCGCAGCTGTAATGAGAATCCGATCGAAAGGGCCATAAGTCGGCAATCCCTGATAACCATCGCCATAAAAAAATTGCACCCTGTAATTGAGGCGGTTGAGTATAATCTGTGACTGGAGATACAGTTCTTTTTGTCTTTCAATAGTGTATACTTTTGCTCCCATCTCAGCAAGAACAGCAGCCTGATATCCTGATCCGGTTCCTACTTCGAGTATTTTATGCATGGGCTCTATCTGTAACAATTCGGTTTGAAAGGCGACCGTATAAGGTTGGGAAATAGTCTGACCAGCACGAATTGGGAAGGCCTTATCGCGGTATGCAAATTTTATGAACCCGCTATCCATAAAAACATGTCGCGGCACTGCTCCTATGGCATTAAGAACTTTTTCGTTGTTTATCCCTTTTTTGCGAATTTCTTCCACCAATTTTCGGCGCAAGCCCTTATGCTGATAACTGTCTTCTATAAGCTCCAATTCTGTGCGGTTTTATCAACAAAATTAGTTGATAAGTTCAATCTAAAAAAAAAATTGCCTATTTCTAAAAAATATATGTTTGCTTTAAATGCCGGATGAATGATCAATGTAGGAATTGCAGGTAGTTACACAGCCATCAGCAGGCATAAAAGTGCGTTAAGTCAATTGCGTGAGGTCCACATCGCTGGAACCTGGTCGGTTGAAAGCTCTGATGCGATATCAGACCTGTCATCAGGGTTGGTATCAAACGACTTTGAAAGAATCCTGGACAAAATCGATGTATTGATTATCACTGATGCAGGTAAAGTTTACAACGAACTTGCCATATCTGCTCTTCGAAAGGCACGGCATGTTTTCCTATACCCTTCCGTACTCAATTCCACAAATGAGGTTTATGCACTCATTAAATTGGCGCGCGAGGCAAATGTTATTTTAAAGTGTGGCAAAACCGGGAAAGTAAGTCTTAAGAATTTATTGAATCATATTTCAAATCCTTCTGAAATTGGAATTATTGAATATCAGCATATATTAACGATTAATCCCTCTGAAACCGTTTCCTGTCTGCCTGAAATTTTGCTGGCTGATATGGAAATAATTCTCAGACTTATCAGAGCAAGAAATACTTCAATAAAAGCAAAGGGCCTTTCAATGATCTCCGAAAAAGCTGATGTAATCAATGCCAGAATGGAATTCGACAATGGAAGTGCCGTAAATTATTACTGCAATACGTTAGGCACACATTATGAACATGCAATAACTATTTTATTGAACAACAGCATTCTGAAATATAACATTCTAAAAAATGAATTATCGGGTTGGTATTTAAAAGATCCCAGAGGAAACCCTGTTTTTATCGAAAGTTTAAAAATGGAACAACCCGATTATCTTGTGGATGACTTATATTCATTTTTTAATCTGATTCAATCGGGTTCGCCCTTTCTTTCAATTTACGATAATGGCTTTGAATCATTTATTCTTACAGAAAGAGTCCTTGAAAAAGTTATGAAAACGTTGGTTCAGTATGCATAAATCGTTTCATTCTTTTCATCTTTAGGAGTATATGAACAGAAAACCACGTCTCATTATATATTTGGTGTCAGATATTCTTTCGTGCCTAATTGCATGGACTGCTTTTTATTTCTACCGGGAATCAATCATCACATTCAGTGGCAATGTGACAATCGACATAAATAGATTCAGCCAACTTTACTTCACGGGATTGTATTTATTTCCTTTTTACTGGCTTCTGATCTATTTCTTTTCAGGATACTACACAGACGTTTTTAGAAAATCCAGGCTTGTTGAATTCTGGCTTACATTAGGCAATACAATTTTTGGCGCCACCATTGTTTTTCTCACTTTTATAAATAAAAACCCGGGGATTATTATATCAAAAGGTCCGTTAGCTGCTTACTTCAGCCTTCTTTTGTTTCATTTTACTGCGACATCTATTCCAAGGCTTGTCATCACCTCTATCACAAATTATCAGGTGCATAAAGGCAAAATAGGCTTTAATACTTTACTGATAGGTGGACAAATGAAAGCTGTTGAAGTTTGGAATGAAATGACAGGGCAAAAAAGAAGCAACGGAAACAAATTTGTTGGCTATGTCCAAATAAATAGTGCAAATCAGAATGAACTTGAGAAGCATCTTCCTTGTTTGGGTCAATTAAAGGATGTACACAATATTATCCATGAAAGAAACGTTGTGGAAGTAATTATCGCAATCGAACCTAACGAGGGCAATATGTTTGATGTTATTATTAAGAAATTGATAAATGAAGATGTTGAAATAAAAGCCGTTCCGAGCTTGTATGATTTTCTCACCGGCAAAGTACATATAAACTCGTTGCTTGGAACGCCCCTGATTTCCGTTTCCCATAACCCAATGCCCCTTTGGCAACAAAAGGTGAAATTGTCTCTGGATTATCTTATTGCCGCTCTTGCTTTGCTGATAACGCTGCCTGTAAGTCTGGCGCTAATCATGGGGATTAAGCTTACTTCAAAAGGTCCTGTGTTTTACTCTCACGAAAGAATCGGAAGATACGGAAAACCTTTCCGCATCTATAAATTCAGGTCGATGTATGTAGGCGCAGAAAAAAACGGTCCTGAATTATCATCAAAAGAGGATTCCAGAATCACTCCTTTTGGAAGATTTATGAGGCGTTCCCGTTTGGATGAAATTCCCAATTTTATCAATGTCTTAAAAGGTGACATGTCCATTGTTGGTCCACGTCCGGAAAGAAAATATTATATTGACAAGATTGTAGAAAGTGCTCCGCACTATTTGCATTTGCTGAAGGTAAAACCAGGAATTACTTCATGGGGTCAGGTAAAATTCGGGTATGCTGAAAATGTAAATCAGATGAAGAAGCGACTGAAGTATGATTTGCTTTATCTCGACAATATGTCATTAATTGTTGATTTCAGGATCATCATTTTTACCATCCTTACCATTCTGAAGCGAAAAGGGATTTAATGACCCGCCAGAGGAAAGAAATGAATGGGCTTATAAACTGCACCTTGAGCAGTCAGCCGGCTTTCATAAAGAATAATATTTTCAACCCGTTGTGATTGAATGGAGCGATTTCCTAATTCATTAAGCAACCTCACCAGTACTGTTTTATCTGAGATACCCTTAATTCTTCCCAGCGTCAGATGTGGTTTGAAAGGACGGAGGTCGACCTGGTGACCGGAATCAGAAACAATTTGAGTAACGTTCTCATGCAATTCTTTCATTTGTTCCGGAACGACACAACCAAGCCAAAGTACCCTGGGGTTATCAGGGTTATTAAACACACCCAGATTCCGGATCTGAAAAATAAAGGAATTGATTTGACGAATGGCTGGAGCAAGTCTTTCTTCCAGTAAGGGGATCAGTTCTTCTTCTGTATCGCCTAGAAATTGAAGGGTAACATGCATCTGGCGGGGATTTGCCCAGGTTATTCGTTCGTTTTTCAACGACGATCTGACATAATCAAAGGTCTGTAATAATTCCGGTTCCGGATAAACATCTGCTGCAATGAAAGTACGTATCATAGTTGCCCTTTTTCAATCATAATCATGATTTCATTCAGCATTTTATCTTCGCCCTCAGGATCAAATTCAGTTTTCAGGTTGGAACCAAATATTCTTGCAATTGCTTGCCAGAAAGCGGCCTGAAAACTCCCTCTCAATTCCTTAACCACATCATAGGATGTATATTTGGTTTCCCGGTCAATTAGTTTTATCAGAATTCTGCCTTGTGTAACGGTGAGATTCTTTAATTCCTCCTGGTATTGCCCGATGATTTCTTCTTCAATTTTCTTAATATATTCCCTGCGCTCTTTACCACTTTTTACTGTTTGAAGATGGGCATTCACCTCGGCAAATTTTTCCCCGGCCAGTTTTGCATATGGGTACACCTTCTTGGTGTTATAGATCAACCTCCTGTATTGCCTCAAATCCCTGTTTTCTGCAGATGTCTTTTTTTTCGGCAAAATTGTTGCTTCACTTAACTCAGCGGACCATACTGTATCGCCATTCTGAACAATGGCATAAACCGGATAGCCGCCTAAATCCATGTAAATAGTATCCTGGGCATGCAAATTGCACAGAAACATAAAAGAAATGGTTATCAGGAAACAAAAGCGGTTCATACCCGGAAAAGTATCAAATTATTTGCCAAATGACACACCATAATAACGTAAAGTTTGTTTCAATGTTTTGGGAGATAATCTCCTGAAAGAAATTGCTAAATTAGCAAAAACGATGATGGACAAGACAGACAGAAAATATACAAACGGAGAAATTACTGTTTTTTGGAAGCCCAAGTTGTGTATTCATGCCACTACTTGTTACCGGGAATTGATTGATGTTTTCAATCCCAGAAAACGTCCCTGGGTTGATATGGAAGGAGCACCAACAGAAGAAATTATCAGGGTTGTGAAGTTATGTCCGACTAAAGCTCTTTCATATGAATACAATCAGTCACAAGAAACGCAGGAACCCCGGCAGTCAAATCAGCCGGAATATGCAGGCGAAATAGACAGTGAAGTACGTATTATGGAGGACGGTCCCATTATTCTGAAAGGCAATTTCAAACTTTATGACTCAAACGGAACAGAAATGAAATCCATGAAAATGGTTTCACTATGCAGATGCGGTGCCTCAAAAGATCTTCCTTATTGTGACGGTTCACATCGTAAAATAGGCTTTACCGGGAAATAAAAACTTATGAACGAGGAACAAAAAAAAGAAAACGCACCCACAGAAGTCAGAATTCAGAAAAATGGTCCGATTCTGATTAAAGGGGTATTCCGGTTTCGTGAATCATCCTGCAAAATTACTGAAGGAGAGCAGGAACTATATCTGTGCCGTTGCGGTGCTTCCTCCAGTAAACCATGGTGTGACGGTTCACACAAGACTAAAGGCGTACCTGATTAAACATTTTTCTTTACCAGATCTGCAGCTTCCTGAAGTGTGATGGCAGAATATACCTTTAAACCCGACTGATCAATTAAAACTTTAGCTTCAGAAGCGTTTGTGCCCTGTAAACGAACAATAACAGGGACCCTGACCGAGCCAAGCGATTTGTAGGCATCAACAACTCCCTGTGCAACGCGATCACAACGTACAATACCTCCGAAAATATTGATCAAAATAGCCTTTACATGTGGGTCTTTCAAAATAATCCGGAATCCGGCTTCTACTGTTTGTGCATTTGCAGTACCTCCGACATCCAGAAAATTAGCAGGTTCTCCACCTGAAAGCTTAATAATATCCATAGTTGCCATTGCAAGGCCAGCGCCATTCACCATACAGCCAACATTACCATTAAGCTTGATGAAGTTCAGGTTAAATTTTGAAGCTTCGGTTTCAGTAGGATCTTCCTCATTTAAATCACGCAGCTCTTCATACTCGGGATGGCGGAACAGGGCATTATCGTCAAGGTTTACCTTAGCGTCAGCTGCAAAAATAAGATCATCAGAAGTTTTCAGCAGGGGGTTGATTTCAAACAGCGATGCATCGCTGGCAATATATGCATTATACAATGCAGTAACAAAGCGGGTCATTTCTTTAAATGCTTTTCCCTGAAGGCCCAGATTGAAAGCAATTTTACGGGCCTGAAATGCTTGTATACCTACAGACGGGTCAATTTCCTCCTTAAATATCAGGTGAGGCGTTTTAGCAGCAACAGCTTCTATATCCATTCCTCCTTCAGTAGAATACATGATAATATTCCGTCCGGTTGAACGATTCAGGAGAACGCTTATATAAAGCTCCTTTGTAGGATTTTCACCAGGATAGTAAATATCCTGCTGGATCAATACGCGATGAACCTTTTTCCCTTCGGGGCCAGTCTGCGGTGTAACCAATTGCATGCCCAAAATATTGCCGGCATGCATTTTAAGTTCTTCAAAATTACGGGCAAGCTTAACTCCGCCACCTTTTCCGCGGCCACCGGCGTGGATCTGGGCTTTAACCACCCAGCTGGTAGTACCTGTCTTTTGCTGCAATTCTTTGGCAGCCTCTTCAGCTTTACCAACCTGATCAATAACAATTCCACCCGGCACCGAAACACCGAAACGGCTTAAAATGGCCTTGGCCTGATACTCATGAATATTCATTGCGTAATAATTTCAACATTTCCGGCTACGAAAATATTTAAATTTTCTTATCTATTACTATTATATATCTTATATTTCGAACTCCTGTTTGAATGATATGAAAAAATTGCTGAACGAAGAACTCAACCGTAAAACTGTTGAAGAATTTAAAAATGCCGGGAAATATCCGCTCATGGTTGTTTTGGACAACGTTAGAAGCCTGAACAATATCGGATCCATTTTCAGAACATGTGATGCCTTTTTGGTTGAAGGGTTGATTTTATGTGGAATTACCGCCACACCTCCACATCGGGAAATCAGCAAGACAGCCCTGGGGGCAACTGAATCGGTATCGTGGCAGTATTACAATAATACCCTCGATGCCATAGAGACATTGCGAAAAAACGGCTATAAAATTTTTGCAGTGGAACAGACTGAACACGCAGTAATGCTACATGAATTTTCTGTTTCTCAAAATGAGAAATACGCCTTCATTTTTGGACATGAAATAAGGGGTGTTGAACAGGAAGTGGTAAACCATTGTGATGGAGCTATTGAGATCCCCCAGCATGGAACAAAGCACTCATTAAATGTTGCAGTAAGCGCAGGAATTGTATTGTGGGAATTTTTTAGCTTTTATCAAAAATAGAATTTCAACCTGTTACAAATAAAAAAAGGCGGTCAATGACCGCCTTTTCTTATTTTCTTCTGGAAAAATTACTGTAATAAAGCTTTAAAATCAGCATTGTCAGCTAATTTAAGGAATTCAGCATCTTTTACAGCATATGCCTTAATGGAAGGATCTAATATAAGAGCCTGACGCAGGTTTGTGATAACACCGTCGGTAACTCCACCGCGAGCATTAGCAACAGCTTTCAGGTAATATACCCAACCGTCTTTTACATCGCCTAATTCGTTCAGAGTTGCAATGGCCTTATCGTTGCCACCATTCAATAACTGAGCTAAAGCAGCATTGAAAGAAGGCTTATTGCCAAAATAGCTAACTGCAGCAGCATAGTCGCCCTGTTTGATTTTGATAATACCCAGATTATAGCTGGGAGCATCACCAGCGCTCATAGCAGCGGTAAGAAGTTCTTCAGCAGTTTTCAGATCACCTTCAGCCAAAGCAATAGCACCCTGATTTGCTTTTACAGTTGCATTATCCTGAATGGCTTTTGCAGCTTCAAAGCAAGCCTTTGCGTCAGCAACACGACCTTGTTGCATATAAACATCACCCAGGTTATTGGCAGCTCTTACACAGCCAGGGAATTTTTCAGTTGCAGCTTTATAAACAGCAGCTTTCTCATTCAGATCGTTTGTTAAAGTAGCAGCATAAAGAATTTCTTCCAGATCCAGTGATTTAGGATCACTTAATGACAGTGTCTTCAGTTCTTCATCAGATTTACCAATTACATCAACATCAACGCTCATTACAGAACGGCGCAGTTGAGGCAGAACTTCTTCAGCAATTTCGCCATAGGCAGAAGAAATGTTTTTAATTTCTTTTTCTCTAACAGCCGGGTCAGCATACATGGAAAGAACACGAAGAATCAGTTCTTTGTCCTGAATGGTAGATTTTTCCATCAGCGCTTTAAATCCATCCCAGTCTTCAGGAGTGGTTAATTTGCTCAGGAAACCTTCAGCTTCAGCCTGTGTGATTTTTTTGTCTTTGAGTGCTTTTTTGAAATATTTTTCAGCAGAAGTCTCACGGCTTGTAGCAAGTTTCTCATTCAATTCCAATTCACCATCGGGAGAAGCATAAGCTGAAATCTTGGCGGCTTTGATTTGCTTGTTGGAATCGGCTTTTGCAGCAGCAAGTTGCTGTTCAAAAGACATTACATCTTCATTTTTTAATTCGGTTTTACGAACGTCGGCTTTATTGATTACATAATGAATGTCAGCAGTATAGCTTTCAGGGATAATTCTTTTGAAATTATCACTCATTCCAACAGTTTTAGGATCAATTTTTACCAATGCTTCAGTAGCAATTACGCCATCAGCAATTTTGGCAGAACCATATTCAACAGGTTCTTTTTCTTTAATCCGGGCAGAATAATTAACAATAAGTTCTGATTTAGCCATTTCCGGTTTATAGGGTATGGTTCCGGTAAAAGTATAACCACCGCCAGCGTATGGGATTACCTTATTGTTGGCTTCAACTTTTTCACCCTGAAGTGTAGTGGTAGGGAATTCTGTCTGGCCTCCTTCATATTTCAATACAGGAGTAGCAACAACAACAGCACTCTTATTAAAATACTTTTCAGGAAACTTAACATCACCAGATACAGTAACTTCACCTGCCTTCATTACAAGCGGATTGGGGTTTACCGTGTAAGAAACTGTGTTGGATTCATCTCTCATTTTCGTGAGTCCAGCACAACCGCCCAATATAGCGGCCAGGGCAATAATGATTAAGTAGTTCAGTCTAATTTTCTTCATAATTCAAAAATTATTTGTTATAAAATAATAAAGCTAGGTAAGTATAAGGTTATTAACAAACTTACAAATGTTTTATGGAATAATTATCAATTTTGATATACAGCTATTAACAATTTTTGTTTAAAGTTAGCAAAATTTAATCACAGTATTTCATGAGATTCCAATATCTAACGTTCCAATGATGTTTCGCCTCTAATCAAAAACCGGGCCAAAGCTAAATAATCGCATCTGTATATAAATGAAAATGGCTGCTGGTAAAGCCAGCAGCCATTGAAAATGAAAGAAGGAAATTTTTAATCTCTGTGTCCCCTATGATCCCGGCGATCACGTCCGTCCCTGGAATCTCTTCTGCCCCTTGAATCATCCCTGTCGCTTCTTTCCCTTGGAGGACGAGGAGCGGGAGGTACATAACCTTCAGGAACAGGAAGAAGAACCTTTCTGGAAAGACTTAGTTTTCCGCTTTTTGAATCTACATCAAGCAGTTTTACTTCTACTTCGTCGCCTTCTTTAAGAACGTCTTCTACTTTTTCAACACGTTGCCAATCCAACTCCGATATATGCAGGAGTCCCTGTTTTCCAGGGAGGATTTCAACAAATGCGCCAAAAGTCTGAATGCCTTTTACGATGCCTTTATAAATTTTCCCGGCTTCAGGCTGTTCAATAATGCCTGCGATTCTTGCCATTGCAGCGTCGATGGAGTTTTTATCAGCAGATGAAACATAAATTTCACCTTTTCCATCCACCTCTTCAATATTAACAACAGCACCCGTTTTAGCCTGGATATCCTGAATAATTTTTCCGCCGGGTCCGATTATAGCGCCAATGAATTCTTTAGGAATTGTAATATGTACCATACGGGGTACCTGTGGTTTATAATCCTCGCGAGGTTCAGGAATGGCCTCAATCAATTTGCCGAGAATGTGCATTCTGCCTTCATGGGCTTGGGCGAGTGCGTTTTTGAGGATTTCGTAAGTGAGACCATCTACTTTAATATCCATTTGTGTAGCCGTAATACCATTTTTAGTACCGGTTACCTTAAAGTCCATATCACCCAAATGATCTTCATCTCCAAGAATATCAGACAATACAGCGTATTTACCGGTTTTGGTATCGGTGATAAGACCCATAGCAATACCGGATACAGGTCTGAGAATTTTAACACCCGCATCCATAAGAGCCATTGTACCTGCACAAACTGTTGCCATGGATGAAGATCCGTTTGACTCAAGAATATCAGATACTACGCGAATGGCATAGGGATTGTCCTCCGGAATCATTTTTTTCAAAGCCCTGTGAGCCAGGTTACCATGACCAACCTCTCTGCGGCTTAAGCCTCTTGAAGGACGAGCGTCGCCAGTTGAAAATGGCGGAAAATTATAATGCAGAACGAATTTTTCTGTTCCCTGAATCAACACCTCGTCAATTGATTTCTCGTCCAGCTTGGTTCCAAGTGTAACGGAAGTCAGCGATTGTGTTTCACCACGGGTAAATACAGCTGAACCATGAGCAGCAGGGAGATAATCAACATCGCACCAAATGGGCCGGATTTCTGTTGTTTTACGTCCGTCAACCCGGATTCTCTCATTGAGAATCAGATTGCGTACAGCTTCTTTTTCAACATCATGAAAATATCTGCCGATCAATACATCTTTCACTTCAGTGCCTTCCGGCAGGGCAGCAATAAAATCTTCCCTCACTTTTTCAAGTGCATCATGCCGGTCGTGCTTACCCGGGGTGCTTTTTACGATTTGATAAATCTTATCATAACCTTCATCCCAGATCTGCTTTCTCAGTTCTTCATCATGAACTTCATGACTGTATGCTCTTTTTTCAGTTTTTCCAGCCTCTTCCATAAGTTCAATCTGGGCTTTGCACTGAATCTTAATTGCTTCATGTGCAAACTTCAAAGCCTCAAGCATTTCGTCTTCTGAAACTTCATTCATCTCGCCTTCCACCATCACGATGTTATCAAGCGTGGCGGCAACCATGATATCAATATCGGCTTTGCCAATCTCAATGAAAGAGGGGTTGATCACCAGTTTGCCATCAATACGTGCAACTCTGGCTTCAGAAATAGGCCCTTTAAAAGGAATATCGGATACCATAAGGGCAGACGAAGCGGCAAGGCCTGCAAGTGCATCCGGCATTGTGTCTTTGTCAGCTGAAATCAGCATCACATTAACAAAAGTTTCTGCATGATAATCATCAGGGAAAAGAGGACGCAGAGCACGGTCGATGAGCCGGGATATCAGAATTTCGTAGTCGCTGGGACGGGCTTCTCTTTTCATGAAACCTCCCGGGAAACGCCCAATCGCAGCAAATTTCTCTTTATACTCAACCTGAAGCGGCATAAAGTCACTATCAGGTGCACCATTTTTTGCAGTTACCACAGTTGCAAGCAGCATGGTATCGCCCATTCTCACTACCACAGATCCATCGGCCTGCTTGGCAAGCTTACCGGTTTCAATTGTGATTGTCCGGCCATCAGCAAGGGTAATTGTTTTTTGGATTAATTTAAACATATCAATAAAATTAAATGTAGATCGCCTGAACGGCTTGGTATGAAAAGAAAAAGGCAATTACTAATTGCCCTTTTCATCTTATTATTTACGGAGATTTAGTTCTTTAAGAATCGAACGATATCTTTCGATATCACGGGTTCGAAGATAATCCAGCACCCTTCTGCGTTTTCCAACCAGCCTGAGCAAAGCACGCTGAGTGGCAAAATCCTTTTTGCTGGTTTTGAGATGTTCGGTAAGATGATTTATTCTTGTTGTAAATAAGGCGATTTGACTTTCCGGTGCGCCTGTATTGGTTTCATTCTTACCAAATGACTTAAAAATCTCCTTTTTATTTTCCGCTGTTAAATACATATATTCTAATTAAATACACAACTTCAAAAATTGAGTTGCAAAAGTATTTATTTTTTTTTATTAATCAATGAAATTGTAAGAAAAATGTTATAAAAACTCAGTCAAAGGTAGTAATGATTTTGCTTCCAATGGAACAGGATAAACATTTTTTCTCACGGCAATAATGATGATCCAGCTGGATCAATGCCTGACTGTATAAGGCAGAATCGGATTGCAACCCGATATTCATCCATGATCTGCTGACTTGATTATTCTCAGCCGGAAGCTGGCTCATCCATTGCAGGGCCCGGTCCTTCAACTCCTGACTTCCTGATACCATGCCTCTTGTAAAAACAAAAGGTATTATGGCATTAATGATGATGTTGCAAACTGATTCATCTCCAAGTCGTTTTGGAGTTCCGGCAGATGTAGTTTCAAAAGTATAATGCGTATTCCAGAATTCAGAGGCTGTTGCCTGAACAACTGCTTTTACGGCTGAAAGTTGCGTATGTGAAAGAATTTCAGAAAATAGGCCTTCGGACTTAATGATCAATGATGCAAATTGTGCCAGACGGATTGTTGGAAAATTAACAGGCCTGAGACGCATAAATTTCCAGATGTGCCTTTGCAGGGGAGCCAGTTTGTATTTGTTTTTTAAATGCAGGTATTCTTTCCGAAGCAGGCAATAATAGTCATTAAAAATCTGTGCTTCTTCAAGAAATCCCGCCTGGCCAAAAAGGAGTGCTTCAATTTGCGGAAGGTAATTTCTATGCCGGAGCAATATAGTATAAGGTATGCTTCTTGCCAACATTTCAAAAGGATCGGCATTCACGCCAAATCCAAACGACCGGGCGATCCTGATATAAAAAGAGGTTTCCCAGTCATTATGATGCCTTTTCAGCAAATCGAGGACATATTGCGTCTTATCCTGCAGACGTTCCACCATCAGGGTGTTCAACCAGACATCTATAAGAAGCGGATCCAGTTTTTTTACTTTTTCCAGGCAGAAATGGGATTTGTCCAGGGTAAGGTTACTGTAATTTTCATACATCCGCGATTCGAATTGCAAAACGATGGTTGGAAGCGGTTCTCCATTTTTCCTTGTTATCGTTTTATCGAAAGCGCCAACCACATGAAGCACAACATTATCATAAGCTTTATTCTGGTGATGTCCGTGCAGAATCCAGTCGGATGAATGCAAATGAACTTCAACATTGCCTGCCCAAATGGTATTTCCAATTTTAATGCGGGCGTTCAGAAAATCAGGTCCCGAATGAATGTTGTAATCCCCGAGCGTAATAATTTCAACGGATTCACCGGTATCGGCCCTCAGATTTTCCCGGTGAAATAATCCGAATTTCCAGATAAAATGCAGGAAGTCTTCTGTCATATCTTGAATTTTCCAATAACTTCAAAGCTTATCCGACCCCGGTTACCCCGAGTGGCCCGCTTTAACTGCTACTTAAGCAGCAACTCCATCTCCGACTGCATTTCTTTTGCCTTCTGACGGGCAACTTCAGCAAAATGAGTCGTTTGATCAGCATAAATAATGGCCCTGGATGAATTTACCAGGATACCCACATTAGAATTCATTCCATAGCGTGCAACTTCGGAAAGACTGCCGCCCTGGGCCCCGACACCGGGAATTAAAAGAAAATGATTGGGAACAATTTCCCTTACTTTCAGGAGCATTGAAGGCCGTGTAGCGCCTACAACATACATCATATTTTGAGGAGTACCCCATTCGGATGATTTGCGCAGAACTGCTTCAAACAAACGCTCATTATCGGCAGACCGATGGAATTGGAAATCATCTGCTCCTGAATTGGATGTTAATGCGAGCAAAATAACCCACCGGCTCTCATATTTCAAAAATGGCTGTACGGAATCGCTTCCCATATAAGGTGCTACAGTTATAGCATCACAGTCCATTTCACGAAAAAAAGCATCTGCATAACGCTCTGATGTGTTGCCGATATCTCCTCTTTTTGCATCAGCAATGATGAATATCCTGGGATATTTATCCCTTATATAACGGATGGTACGTTCCAGTTGAATCCATCCCTTTGATCCGGCTGATTCATAAAAAGCAGTATTGGGCTTATAAGCGACAGTCAGATCATGTGTGGAATCAATGATTTCACGGTTAAACTCAAACAAAGGCTGTTCGGTATTTCTGAGATGAGCAGGTATCTTGCTTATTTCAGTATCCAGACCAACGCAAAGAAAACTCTTCTTGTCCCTGATTTGTGCTATGAGATCTTCTGCTGTCATTTATACATTGCTCGCTTTCAAACGTTCAGCATTTTCAGCCATCTGAAGCTGGCTGATAATTTCAAGAATATTTCCGTCGAGTATATTTGGTAAATTATATACAGTAAGGTTGATACGGTGATCTGTAACACGGCCTTGCGGATAATTGTATGTTCTGATTTTTGCAGAACGGTCACCAGTGGATACCATGGTTTTACGCTGACTGGCAATGCCGTCAATATACTTCTGATATTCAATATTGTACAGGCGTGTTCTTAACTCCGACATGGCTTTTTCCAGGTTCTTGATCTGGGATTTCTGATCCTGACATGATACCACAACCCCTGTGGGAACATGTGTTAATCTCACAGCGGAATAGGTTGTATTCACAGACTGACCTCCGGGTCCCGATGAACAGAACCTGTCAATACGGATGTCTTCCTGCTTAACCTCAATGTCAAATTCTTCTGCTTCCGGGAGTACCACAACACTGGCAGCGGATGTATGGATACGGCCCTGTGTCTCGGTCTGAGGTACTCTTTGCACGCGGTGAACCCCTGATTCATATTTCAACACACCATATACGCCATCGCCTTTGACGTTGATGATGATTTCCTTGTAACCTCCGGCTGTTCCTTCAGCAATGCTGCTGATTTCCATTTTCCAGTTTTTCTGCTCGCAGAATTTGGAATACATGCGAAACAAATCGCCGGCAAAGATACTGGCTTCATCTCCGCCAGTTCCGGCACGGATTTCGAGCATGGCATTCTTTTCATCCTGAGGATCAG
Organism: uncultured Bacteroidales bacterium; assembly: GCA_964615995.1. GTDB lineage: Bacteria > Bacteroidota > Bacteroidia > Bacteroidales > UBA10428 > UBA5072. The sequence continues at coordinate 102,068 of CAZTSR010000008.1, read as the reverse complement.
CAGGCAATAGAAGAATTTTTAATTTTTCTTCCATATCGTCCACCTTGCCTGTAAGTTCATCCAGTTCGGCCTTTGCCATCTCGCGCATTTCCTCATCTTTTTCATTTGAGAGAATGTCCTTGGCCGAATCAATGTTGCTCAATGTATTTTTATATCCGAGATAGGCAGTGACAACTGGTCCCAGCTCTTTATATTCCTTATTGAGCTGGATGTATTTTTTCATATCATCCATGATATCCGGGGCGGTCAATAATCTCCCCACTTCTTCAAACCGATGTTTTACCCCTTCCAGCTTACCGAGAATCAGATTTTTACTCATTTATTTAAATTAATTGCTCTTAATAATTAAAAGTTCCAAAAGGACTTTCAATGGTAACTTTATGACCCGAATAAGATTCAACATGTCCGACAATTTTGGCTTCAACGCCCATCTCGTTGGAAATGGCAATCATATCGCCTGCAAATTCAGGTTTGGCATAAATTTCAAAACGGTGCCCCATGTTAAATACTTCATACATTTCATCCCAGTCTGTATTTGCAGATTCCTGGATCATCCGGAATAACGGCGGCAGTTCAAAAAGGTTGTCCTTAATAATATGAAGTCCATTAATGAATTTAAGCACCTTGGTCTGTCCTCCTCCTGAACAATGAATCATGCTGTGGATGTGCTTCCTGTATTTAGCAAGGATTCTGGCAACAACCGGAGCATAAGTACGCGTAGGAGAAAGCAACAACTTTCCGGCATCCACATCCAATCCGGGAATTTTCTGATTCAATTGGTATTTTCCGGTATAAACAAGAGACCGAGGTATCAGATCGTCGTACGATTCAGGGTATTTTTCTGCAAGATGGCTTACAAACATGTCATGACGGGCAGATGTAAGTCCATTGCTTCCAATACCGCTGTTATATTCTTTTTCATAGGCAGCTTTGCCAAAAGAAGCCAGGCCGACCACAACGTCACCCGGCTGAATATTGGTTTCAATGACCTCGCTGCGTTTCATTCTGCAAATTACTGTGGAATCAACAATGATGGTTCTCACCAGGTCACCCACATCTGCGGTTTCTCCCCCGGTCAGGTGAACATGAATGCCCCATCGGGCAAGTTCTGTAATGCTTTCATCAAAACCTTTTAAAATATGGACCAGCACGTCACCCGGAATTTTAAGTTTATTCCGGCCGATTGTTGAAGACATCAGCATATTATCTGTAGCACCCACACATATCAGGTCATCTACATTCATGATCAATGCATCATGCGCAATTCCCTTCCACACAGAAAAATCGCCGGTTTCGCGCCAGTACATATAAGCAAGGGAGGATTTTGTTCCTGCACCATCAGCATGCATTACATTGCAATAATCCGGGTCGCCGCTCAGAATATCAGGAATGATCTTACAGAAAGCATTGGGATACAATCCTTTATCAATATCTTTTATTGCTTTGTGAACATCTTCTTTTTTTGATGAAACACCCCTTTGATTGTACTTGGAGGATGGGCTCATGAAAATTCGTTATAAAAATGTGGTGCAAAGTTAATAAAAGAGTTGAAAAAAAACCCCCGTTACATACGGGGGTCTCAAATCAAAACTACATTAAGGAATCAAACCCAAACTAATTATATCCAACTCCAAGCGAACTTATCAGCCGTTTCCGGGTGAAAAAGATCCGGCTCTTCACCGTTCCGATCTTTAAACCCAAATTATCGGCTATTTCTTTGTACTTGTATCCCTGCAGATGCATTGTGAAGGGAACTTTAAACTCATCTTCCAGATTATTGATGTGTTTCTGAATTTCTTTTTCAGACAGTGTGGATTCCGGCGTTTCAAGATTCGTCTCCCGACTCAGATTTAAATAATACAAATCATCAGAATGATCAAAAGTGGTATTCGCCTTCGCCAAACGTCTGTAATTGTTGATGAAAGTATTTTTCATAATCGTAAAAGTCCATGCTTTCAGATTGGTGTCATCTGCAAACTTATCCCTGTATGATATGGCTTTAACAAAAGTTTCCTGCAACAAGTCTCTGGCATCTTCTCTGTTTGTTGTCAAACTATATGCGAATCTTTGCAGACTGTCACTCAGACTTGTTAACTGATAATTAAACTCTATTGCTGTCATGACTAATTCGTTTTAGTTTTGTTAAACAAAATTACTCACTACTTAAACAGCAAACAACTATTTTTTATTTAGATTAATTAAAAATTAGATTGTAAAAGATGCATTCTTAATGATGCAGGAATTAAAGATCATTTATCAGCTATGAAAATAATCATCTCCCGAGCCATTATAAATAAGATCTAAATAAGGATTTTGTTAAAAAAGCGTTAAATATTGTTTAACGTTTTAGAAATGAACAATTAACATATGATATGTGGATCTTTTTATCCTTTTATATCCGGATGCGCAAATCAGCTTTTTAGGGATTCCAGCTTCTGCAAATAATCTTCGGGGTTCGGAAGCAGCTCAATATGTCCCGGAACCTCATTACTGATGCCAGAAACCTTTGATCCGGTCAGCCAGACCTTTTTATCAGAGAACTTTTCTGTAATCATCCCGATTAATTCCTGTGTATCTTTTTTGCTGAATGAGGATGTAAGCGATGTCACCAGAATATCCACTGAATTGCTTTTTGCCAGTTCGGTTAAATCCTGTAACGGCAGCGACTGTCCCAGATATATGCAATGGTATCCCCGCTTTTTAGTCAGGTAACAAAAGAAAAGCAGACTGAGATCATAATACTCCCCGTCGGGAAGAAAAAAAACAAAACCGGGCTTGCTGGCTCGGGCATTATATTCCAATGCATCAATGGCAGAAAAGAACTTCTGGCGTACCAGACTGGACACAAAGCGTTCCTGTGTGGTATTCACCGAATCCATTTGCCACATCAGTCCGATACGGACAAAAAACGGAAAGAGGATACGTAAAACCGTTTCTTCGAAGCCAAATTTGATGACCGACCGGGCAAGGATCTGTTCAAACCGGTATTCATCCAAATCGATCATTGCCAGCGTAAGATTCTCAATCTGGCTTTCAGTGCTTGTCAGATCCTGGGCATATTGACTGATCTTAGCATTGATCTCATCGGCAGATAACCTTGCAATTTTTGAGATTTTTAACCCGTTACGGTTCAAAATAGAAATATTAAGCAGCTTTTTAAGCTCTGTATCCTTATAGGTTCGTATGTTTGTCGAAGTACGCTGGGGTGTAATCATTCCATACCGTTTTTCCCATATACGGATGGTATGAGCCTTAATGCCCGAAAGATTTTCTAATTCACGAATGGTGTATGATCCCATGAATATGATTGTTACTTCAAATTCTAAACAAAAGTACTCATGAAAGGTTCACGTTTTTTTACCTGCTGTTCTTCCTAAGTATATAAATTCCATCTCTTAAGGGCAGTAACAACTTTTCAATGCGTTGATCCTGCATGATCATCTTGTTAAACTGTTTAATGCCTGCAGTTTCTTTGTCATCTGTTTCTTCCGAAAGCACTTTTCCACCCCATAAAACATTATCTGCCAGAATAAATCCTCCTGTTTTTACATAGGGAAATACGGTGTTGTAATAGTGGATGTATTGTTCCTTATCGGCATCAATAAACACCAGATCAAAATACGTTTCCAACCGGTCAATCACTTCACAGGCATCACCGATGTGAAGCTTTATACAGTGATCCAGTCCTGCCCTTTTGAAATAGCGAACAGCTATTTCCTCAATCTCATCATTGATATCAATGGTATGCAATACACCTCCTTCAGCCAGGCCTTTTGCCATACATATGGCAGAATAACCTGTAAATGTTCCTATTTCAAGTATGTTTACCGGCCTGATCATGCAGCTTATAAACTCAAGAAATTTACCCTGAACGGGCCCGGAAAGCATGCGCGGATATACAGTGCTTAAGTTCGTTTCACGGTATAGGTCATGCAAAACAGGGTCTTCATAACTGGAATGAGAAAGCACATATGCGTTCAATTTCTCTTCATCCCACATCGTTTGCATCATTGATAAATCAAATAAGACAATCTGCTCTCATCCATTACCTCATTGGCAATTTCCGTGAGCTGTGAGGCGGTAATTTCTTCAACTTTGGACGTTGTTTCACTTAACGATTCTATTTTGTCAAACAACATCAGACTTTTGCCCATGGAAAGCATATAATTTTCATTATTCTCCGATGACATGGCAATATGCCCCAGAACCTGCTTTTTGGCCCTATGTAATTGAATGGTGGAGAGCGGCTTTTCGCGAATCAGTTTTAATTCTTTCAGGATTAAGCCGATGCATTTTTCAATCTGATTCTTGTCAGTGCCAAAATAAATGGTGATGTTCCCGGTGTCTGTGTATGCCGTGTACATGGAATCCACCGTGTAGGCATAGCCCTTGCGTTCACGCAGCGACATATTCAACCGTGAGTTCATGCCCGGACCTCCCAGGTAATTATTGAGCAGGTATAAAGGAAGCCTTCTTTTATCGTGAATGGGATAAGCCAGGTTTCCGATGATGCAATGCGCCTGAAAAGTATTTTTGTTTACCTTTCTATTAATGGGATTGTAATGATAAGTGGCTGGAATGCGCTTGTTTGAGGCTTTCAGCAATGGAGTTCCAAAGCTCATCTCAAACAGTTTCACCAGTTTTTCAAATTTGATATTGCCAACAGAGGTGACCACCATCTGATCGGTACTGTAATTTCTCAAGATAAACTTCCTGAGATGATCAGGTGTATAAAGCTTAAGTCCGGCATCACTACCCAGAATATTCCGGCCCAGTGGATTTCCTTTAAAAAGAAGTTCTTCAAATTCATCAAAAATCAATTCCGATGGAGAGTCCTTATATGAATTGATCTCATCCAGAATAATTTCCTTTTCTTTCTTTAGCTCGTGAATGGGAAAGGAAGAATTAAAGGCAATATCACTGATCAGATCGAGCGCCCTGTTATAATATTCATTGAAAAAAGTGGCATGGATACAGGTTTCTTCTTTTGTGGTATAGGCATTGATTTCACCACCCACATCTTCCATTCTGCTTAATATATAATACGCCTTTCGCCGGGCAGTTCCCTTGAAGAGCATGTGTTCAATCAAGTGAGCAATGCCATGCTCGTCCAAACCTTCATCTCTCGAACCGGCATTGATGAATAATCCCAAATGGGAAACGGGACTGTTCACCATGCGGTGAATGAGCCGGATGCCATTATGGAGCGTATGAATCTGGTATTCGTTTTCTTGCATCATAGGTGCAAAAGTAACAATTAAGGTATAATAGGCTGTTATATAAGTTGATTATAATTTTTTCAAAAAAGTTTTGAGGTATAAATTTTTTACTTAGATTTGCAGCGCCTTAAAACGGTGCCATAGCTCAGTTGGTAGAGCAACGGACTGAAAATCCGTGTGTCCGTGGTTCAACTCCACGTGGCACCACAAAAAATCCGATAAAGTTGATTTCAACTGAATCGGATTTTTTGTTTAATCAGGTATTCGCTGCCTGACATTCGTTCATACCTATTCTTGTTGCATCAGTCGCCTTACTGATACATTCCACCCCAAAGGGCAAACTTATTTTACAGGCTGTAATTTTTGTGTGCTTCGGGCTGGAAAATGATCTTATCAATGACCACAGGCTCCTCTGCAATACCATCCCTGCTATAGCTCATTTCGTGCTCATGTTTGCCAAGCACTGACAAAGCCAACGGACTGTATATAGGAACACATTCCTTATCATCGGCTTTTTCTCCCTCATAGGGGTAAACAATACGGATGGTTTTTGTTTTTCCGGAAATGACATACCGGACGACAACTTCAGAATTCATTGTCACAATGTTGGAAGGAAATTCTTCTGATTTTATTTTGTGTGCCCGCTTCAGCATTACATAAAGCTGATGCAGGCTGTCTGCAGGGATTTTGTTTTGCCCTACCCCTTCATTTAACAGATTCATCAATCTGTAATAATCCAGACTTGAAATATTTCTTTCAGCAGTACTCATGATTGTTTAATTTAATCAAAGTGAAACCATAGAAAATATTTGTTCGGGATATCCTGTTTCCGGCATAAATCCTGATCTGGAAAACGAATACCGTACTCCAGTAAACTTAGCAAAATGGGCTCTAAAAAACAACTAAAATCTCTTAACAATTCACAAATTCTTTACTTATTTTTTAAGGTATCCCTAACCCTGAATTCATGATTAGATTTCCACTTCAATGCCTACAGGACAATGGTCTGAACCCATGATCTGGTCGAGGATAAACGAACGTTTCACCTTATGAATGATCTTTTGACTTACCAGAAAGTAGTCAATCCTCCATCCGATATTCTTTTCACGTGCCCTGAAACGCTGGCTCCAGTAAGAGAACTGCCTGCCTTCGGGGTTCAATTGCCGGTAACTGTCTACCAAACCTATATTCAGGAATTTTTTAAAGCCATCAATCTCAATTTGAGTATAACCTGCAACCTTGTTAAAATTCTCTTTTGGCCGGGCCAGATCAACAGGTTCATGAGCCACATTTAAATCTCCTGTAAGTATCACAGGCTTTTTTGCTTCCAGGTTGGCCAGATAAAGAGTAAAATCATCATCCCATTCTTTCCGGTAATCGAGGCGCTTTAACTCCTGCCCCGAATTTGGAACATACACATTCACCAGGTAGAAATGCTCAAATTCAAGATTGATGACCCTCCCCTCCTGGTCGTGTTTTTCCATGCCAATGTCCCTGGTTTGATACAATGGTTTTGGCCTGGACAGAACCGCTGTACCGGCATACCCCTTTTGAACTGCCGAATTCAGATACATATCATACTGAGTCAATTCTTTGGTAAGGTCGGGCATGGTTTCAGCCTGAGCTTTGGTCTCCTGTATGCACAAAACATCAGGATTTAAAGTTCTTACAGTATTGTAAAAGTCTTTTGTTATTTGAGCGCGTATTCCGTTTACATTCCACGAAAGAAGGGTAATGGTTTTCATGTGTGTGTGTTATTTGTTGTTAGCCCATCATGTTCAGGTCCACGCCTAATGCAAGCAAAATAAGAATTACGAGACCAACAATGATCCGGTAATATCCAAACATTTTAAACCCATGTTTTGTTAAAAAGGCGATAAAACCTTTAATGGCCAGTAAGGCGACAATAAAAGCCACGATATTCCCTATAATTAATACCTGTATATTACTGCTGTTAATGGATTCATAATTTTTATAGAGTTCAATTACGGTAGCTCCCAACATGGTGGGTACAGCCAGAAAAAATGAAAATTCAGCGGCGCTTTTTCTGCTCAACTTTTGCGTGAGTCCGCCTATAATGGTAGCAGCTGCCCTTGAAACACCTGGAATCATTGAGACAATTTGAAAAGAGCCTATTTTGAATGCTTTTGGATAGGTGATTTCATGATCCTCATGGGCATCCGTGAACCATTTGTCAACAAAAATGAGGATCACACCTCCTAAGATTAATGCAATAGCCACCACTATTACATTTCCCAACATAGATTCAATGACATCATTAAACAAAAGTCCGATTACAGCTGCAGGAATAACCGCCACAACCAGTTTTAAATAAAAATCAAACCGGATGCTGTTTCTTTTCACCCATGACCCTTTGTCATCCACCTTTTTCAATGGTTCCAGAAATTTTTTGTAGTAAAGTACAATTACTGAAAGAATGGCTCCCAACTGAATGTTAATGGTAAAAAGATTGGCAAATTCACTGGGTTCAACGCCCAGAAGCTTCTGTGCAATGATCATGTGTCCGGTACTTGAAACCGGAAGAAATTCAGTGATTCCTTCGACAATGGCAATAATGATTCCCTGCAGTGTATTCATTCAATATAATGTTTAATTATTTATGATAAACAAATATAGGTATCATTGTTGTCCGGAGAAAATTTGTAAGATTTTTTTAATATGAGTATCAGCAAAGATGCATAAGAGATTTAAGGTGGAGGACTATGTGGGTGGGTGTTGATTTTAACACGAAGAGCAAGAAGGTAAAACGTCACCAAGAACACTAAGGGGAAACACCTGCGGTATTTCCTTTTAACGCCTGAGCTTAGCGAAGGCGGCCTTTGCGTTCTTAATTCTTCGGGATCTTAGTGAATCCTTGGAGTCCTTTGTGTTAAAAAATCAGGTATGCTGCAAGCATACAATCTTAAATAAAGAAGTCATTATGAATCATTGGCGATACTCAAATTTTTAAAGATCAATTTTTATTTCGTCCCTACGGAACGATATAAAAATTGCCGGACAATAGAGATATAGGTAATTACTAATAGAATCCAAGAATGATAATGTGGATGAAATCATTTAGTTTTGTTAAAAAGTTAACATGAAAAATTTGCCGGTTAAAGTTGGGATCTTAATGATGTTTGCATTTGGCCTGGTATCTGCGGCAGGATATCTCGCCTATAACAGCTTGTCTTCCATTGTTTCGTCCATCAGGGTTAAATCACGCCCCGATATGAGGCTGATGCTGATCAGGGATCTTACTTCCGGTCTTGATAAAGCTGAAAACAGCGTAAGGCTTTACCGGCTCACACAAAACAAATCCGACATCAAACCTTACTACAAAGTCATTGACGGCATCGATGAAAAAATAGACTCCCTGCGCTCTGCGAGCGTAAAAGACACGCAGTTGCTGGCCCGGATTGACACCATCAGTCTTTTAATTGAAGACAATATGATCGTCTGGAATAACATGATCGATCTTTATCATACCGACTCTCTGGATATCTACATTGATACACTCACAGCCAAAATTGCAGTAGGCACGTTGAACAAAGAAAAGCCTGAAAAAAACATCCTGCGTCGTGTATTTAGCCGGAAAGCCATCAAAGATGAGGCCCGCATGCTGGAAGAACAACACCAGCAGGAGCTGATCCGCGATTTAAATAAAATTGAGAAACAAGACAGTATTAAAAGATATCAGCTTCTGGAAACGGAGACAAAGCTTGCTGAAACAGGGCATGAGATCAGAGAACGTTTGTACATGCTGATATCACGCATGGAGCATAACATCATCAGTTCCATTAATGAAAATTCCAGGGCTGCAGATCAGCTTGCCCTTAAAACTTACCGTTGGCTGGCCTATTTTGCCCTTTTTGGAGTAATGCTCATTTTTGCGGTACTGTGGGTTGTAATCCGCTATGTGCGTAAAACACGCGAATATCAGAAAGCTCTTGAAAAATCCAAGGAAGAAACTGAAAAGCTGGCCAATACCAAAGAATTATTTATGGCCAATATGAGTCATGAATTGCGGACTCCGGTGAATGCCATCTATGGTTTTTCGGAGCAACTGGAGCATGAAGCTTTAAATGAACCGGGATCCAGGATGCTGGGCATTATTAAGTCAGCTTCCACACATTTGCTGCAGATTGTAAACGACATTTTGGATTATTCGAAACTTCAGAATGCAAAAATTGAACTGGTACCTGATCATTTTATGCCGGAACCCCTTTTTGAAGAATTACGTTTACTGCTATCCGGAAATGCACAGGAGCATCAATCACAACTCAACTGCATGATTCATCCGTCTGTTCCAAAGGTTTTATATGGAGATGCCCATCGTTTAAAGCAAATCCTTTTTAATCTGATCGGCAATGCATGTAAGTTCACGCACAAGGGGATGATCACATTTTCAGCTGAAGCATCCGAGATTACCCAAAACGGTTTCGATCTGATCATAAATGTAAAAGATACGGGGATTGGCATTCCGGCTGATATGCAATCGAAGGTTTTTGAAGATTTTACACAGGCAGATGCAGGTACAAGCCGGAAATACGGAGGAACAGGACTGGGACTTTCCATTGTAAAAAAGCTAGTGGAACTGCATAAGGGGTCGATTCACCTGGTGAGTGAAGAAGGGAAAGGAACAGAAATTACATGTATTCTGCCCTATCAGACAGGAGATGAAAATAAATTAAAGGAAACTGAAGCTCATTACAAAATACCTGAGTCTGTTCGTAAGTTAAGGGTTCTCATCGCAGATGATGAAGCTTATAACCGCATGCTTTTCAAAACAATTTTCAGCCGCTGGCGGGTATATTTTGAAGAAGCAGACAATGGCATCAGTGCGTTGGAAAAAATACAGGCCAACAACTTCGATCTGGTATTTATGGATGCCCGCATGCCGGAAATGGACGGGATTACGGCCACAAAAATGATCCGCAACCAGATGAATCTTTCTGCTGAAAAACTTCCCGTGATATGCACTTCGGCGACACATTCCACAGAAGATATGAAAACATATCTCGATTTGGGAATGAATGATTTTCTGCCCAAACCTTTTTCAGAACAAATGCTGCTGGAAATTCTGTTAAAAACAGTTCCTTCGGAGCGGTTCAATACACCTCCGGTTCATACAACACCGCCAGATGTGGGGCAAACTGCAAATACTGGAAAGGTAAATCTTTCAAACCTTTATCATCTTGCAAACAACGACCTGGCATTTATCAGGCAAATGCTTCAGTCGTTTATAATCAGCACTGAAGAAGGTATTGAAACCATTCAAAACGCCGTGAAAACCGGAGATTTCAACCTGGCTTCAGATATAGCACATAAGATATCTTCACCTTGCCGCCATGTGGGTGCCATTCAAATGTATGACACCTTGAAAATGATCGAAGGCCAGGCGCTTAATCCTAAAAATATCGGTAAATTGGCCAAATTATCTGAAGAATTGAGCAGTACATTCGTGGAAACTAAAAAAGAACTGGAAAAGCATCTTGAAACCCTATGAAGGAGGACAATTCATTAAAAATATACGTAGTTGAAGATAACGACTGGTATAACAGGTTATTGGTTCACACCCTGTCGTTAAATCCGGATTATGAAATAAAAAGTTTTCTGAATGGAAAAGACTTTCTGAATTGTCTGCATGAACAGCCTGACATTGTAACACTGGATTACAGACTGCCCGATTCTACCGGCACTGAAATTCTGAAACAAATTAAACAGGAACATCCTGATATACAGGTGATCCTGATTTCAGAACAAGAAGACATCAATACCGTTGTAGAACTTCTGAAGCTCGGAGCCAAGGACTACATCATCAAATCAAACGACATCCGCGACCGTTTGTTAAATACAGTCCAGAATATCCGTAAGGAAATGGGACTTCTGAATGAAATTTCCAAGCTGCGGAAAGAAGTTCAGAAGAAATACAATTATAAGGGCAATCTTTTAGGCGAATGTAAGAATATGAATGCCGTCTATGAAATGATTGAAAAGGCCAGCAATACCAATATAAATGTATCTATATTTGGCGAAACCGGAACCGGTAAGGAACTGGTTGCAAAAGCCATTCATTATAATTCAAAACGAAAAGACAAATCATTTGTAGCCTTTAATGTCGCAGCTGTGCCTTCAGAACTCATGGAAAGCGAGTTATTTGGTCATGAAAAAGGAGCTTTTACAGGCGCAACCTACAGACGCATCGGTAAATTTGAAGAAGCCGACGGAGGCACCCTGTTTCTGGATGAAATCGGCGAAATGGATCCTTCCCTGCAGGTGAAACTATTGCGTGCTTTGCAGGAAAAAGAAATTGTTCGCGTGGGCAGCAATCAGACCATCAAAACGGACTGCAGGATCATTTCTGCAACCCATAAAAACCTGAAAGAAGAAATAAAAAAGGGCAGATTCCGTGAGGATTTGTATTACCGGTTACTGGGACTTCCCATTGAGCTTCCCTCGCTTCGGGAGCGTGGAAACGACATGCTTATTCTGGCAAAATTTTTTATTGAAGATTTCAGTCGCGAAAACAACATCCCCGTTAAAAAACTATCCGCGCAGGCACAAAAAAAACTCCTAAGCCATTCATACCCCGGAAATGTAAGAGAATTAAAATCCGTTATTGAGCTTGCAGCAACGTTGTCAGATCATGATGAAATTGAAGCCCCGGACATTATTCTGGATACCGATGGGAGTCAGCCCTTTGAGGATCATGACAAGGATCTTACTTTGCGTGATTACGAACTGAAGATCATCAAATCTTACCTGAGCAAATATAACGATGACATCCGCCTGGTTGCCCAAAAACTGGATATCGGGGTATCCACGATATACAGGCTGTTAAAGGAAATACAGTAGAGGAATGGTAATCGGTGAACAGCCGGTAATCGGTAATCGGTAATCGGTAACAGGTACAAGGGACAAGGGACAAGTGGGCGTGGGCATGGAGTTGGAGCATGGAGATGGTAATTGATAATAGTGACAAGTGACAAGTGACAAGTGACGAGGGACAACTGGGCGTGGGCATGGAGTTGGAGCATGGAGATGGTAATTGGTAATCAGCGGTCAGCAGTCAGTGGTCAGCGGTCAGCGGTCAGCGGTCCCAAAAGTCCTCCCCCTGCCCCATCCAAAGGGGGACATCGCTTTAACCAGCATTCATAAAGGCTTTTAGCCTCTCTCTCATCCAGCATCCAGTATCCAGCATCCAGTATCCAGCATCCAGAATCCAGAATCCAGCATCCAGGAAAAATTTCATTTTGAATGCTTTTTTCTAAAAATGAGAATATCCTAAGCCGCTCGTTTATATTTAACTAATTATCCGTCTGCTTCTTACGTTTTTATGGCACAATGGAACAATCCTTGCCCCGGAATGTTTCTATCATAAATTTTCATTTAAAACAACTAAACTCAAGGAGGCAAAAAGATGAAAAACGACTCATTAAATTTAAACGCTCCGGCTTCTGAATCCCGGAACAAAGGGATTATTGCGTCCTTAATTGTTGCCTTGTTATTGGTATTGATTGTTGGCACCGTTATTATTACCCGCAATAATAAAAAGAGCAATGATCAGGCAACGCTCATGCAAAATGAAAAGCTGGATCTTGCCACTCAGCTAAGTCAACGCGATTCCATTATCAATGAGTGGGTATTGGCATTCAACGAAATTGAAAGTGATATTAAAAAAATCACTGCCCGGGAAAACATGCTGACGCTGCAATCTATGAATCCTGAGATTTCAAAGGATAAAAAGGCAGAAATTCTGAAAGAGTTATCCTTAATAAGGGATTTAATCGATCAGAATAAAAAGCGGATTGCTTCGTTAAATGTCCAACTCCGGAAATCAGGCATTAACATTGCCAGTTTGCAGGCCCGCATTGATACTTTGGATGCAAATATTTCGCAGCGGGATAATGACATTGCAACGCTCAGAACAGAGCTGATGGATAAGAATTTTGAAATCGGCAATCTTTATAAAGAGGTTGATACCATGAAAGTCACACTGGCAAGTCGCGATACCCTTATTAATGAGCAGACACAGGAAATTAACAAGGCCTATGTTGCTTACGGAACTTATAAAGATTTGAAAGAAAAAGGACTTCTGGAACGCGAAGGTGGAGTTTTAGGCCTGGGCGCCAAAGAGTCCATTCAGGAGGATGCACTGAATGATGAATTGTTTACACAGGTGGATATCACAGAAACCAAAACAATCCCGGTAAATTCAAAATCAGTCAAACTGGTTACCGATCATCCTGCAAGCTCCTATGAACTTGTAAAAGATGAATCCGCAGATATGATTTCTTATATTGAAATTACGGATCCATCAGCATTCTGGAAGATTTCAAAATATGCAGTGGTGGAAATTAAGTAACTCAAAACCTCATTTATCTTACCCGAACCCGCACCAAATTCCGCGATTGTAACAGGGTTGACCGTTAAGGCAATGATCAGGGTCGACCCTTTTTATTTCAAAAATTCCATCGGATTTTCAGGCTTATTCTGAATAAGCACCTCCAAGGAAGTCCTGCTCAGGATTTCAAAAGTAGAATCTCTTACTTCTTTAAAAACACGCCTGATAGAACAGGTCAGCTCATCTTTGCAAAATTCACATGGACGGTAGCATTTTTCGGATACGCAATACATTAAGGCAATGGTGCCTTCAAAATGCCGGACTACCTCTGACAATGTTACCTCTGAAGGAGGCTTGAGCAAAAAATAGCCACCCTCCTTTCCTAACTTGCTTCCAAGTATTCCAACTTTTCTGAGTTCCAGCAGAATACCTTCAAGAAATCGCTGCGGGATTTTTTCTGCTTCCGCGATATCCCTGATCAGGATCGGCCCCTTACCATATTCTCTTGCAAGCCGGGTAAGTGCAACAATGGCATATCTTGTTTTTTTGGATAGTATCACAGGTATTTGGTTTTTCTAATGCAAATATAAGTATTTATACCCATTGATAATTGGTTCTTATGCCGACAAGGAGATAGGACAGGTCGTTTACTTTTGTACAGTACTTCTGTAGACATTGTATATTATTAACTTTTAACCCTTCTCAAATGAACCACATTTACCTGTTATTTTTTCTTTTCATGTGGAGTGCACAGATTATAGGGCAATCTACAAATGATGTTCTAAACGTATTAATTGCCAATAAAACCATTACGCAGGAGCAGGCCGATTCTTTACGTGCAGATGCTGCCATAAAACAACAGGAAGCAGACGCAAATAAGAAAAGTTTTATGGTATCCGCCGCCCGGCAGATTCAACTTTCAGGTTATACACAAGTCAGGTACCAGGCGTTGGATGAGAAGGGGAAAAAAGACGGATTTGATTTACGCAGAGCCAGGGTAGATTTGAAAGGCAACTTTACTTCTTTTTTTTCATACCGCCTGCAGGCTGATCTGGCAGGAAGTCCAAAATTACTGGATGCCTATGCCGAGGTAAAAGTGAACGACCTTTTCCAGGTTACCATCGGGCAGTTTCGAGTGCCCTTTTCCATAGAAAACCTAAGCTCAGTCAATAAATTTGAACTGATCGATTTATCTCACGCAGTTGAAGCTTTAGTCGCCAGAGGAAAGGATGTATCAGGGAATCAAAATGGCCGCGATATTGGGATTCAGATAGGCGGCATATTGATAAAGAAAGGAACTTCTCCGCTTTTGGAATACCGGTTGGGTATATTTAACGGGTCGGGCATTAACATAGCTGATACGGCCAACGAAGCCAAGGATATTGCCGGCCGCCTGATTGTGAATCCTTTAAAAGGATTTTCCATTGGGGCCTCCTATTATAACGGCTGGGGCAAGGCCATTAAACCTGCTGCAGAATTCGTTGGCAGAAGTCAAGCCCGCAACCGGTTCGGATTGGAAATGAGCTATAACATTAACAGGCTTTCTTTAAGAGGTGAGTATATCCAGGGTAAAGACGGTAAAACAACACGTGCCGGATGGTATGCCTGGGCAGGATATTACTTTATCCCTCAAAAACTTCAGATGGTAGTCAAATTCGACACCTATGATCCCAATACCGATACAGACAACAATAGCTCCAACAATTATGTCGCCGGCATAAACTTCAATTTCAACAAATGGTCGCGCCTTCAGGCCTTTTATACCATTCGTGAGGAACAAGGCCCGGCTGTCAACAACAACTATTTGTCATTACAATACCAAATTGGATTTTAATAAATCAATAGCCATGAAAACCAAAACTTCATACCTGTTTATAACACTTTATATCCTTTTTTCATTAATTCATACCCCAAAAATTTTCAGCCAGGCAAAGCTAAAAGGACAGATCAGTATTTCCGGAGCATTTGCCCTGTATCCCATGACTGTGAAATGGGCCGAAGAATTCCGGAAAATTCATCCGGATGTCCGCATTGATATTTCTGCAGGAGGCGCTGGTAAAGGTATTGCTGACGCTCTCAGTGGCATGGTAGAAATAGGTATGGTTTCGCGTGAAATTAATGCTGAAGAAATTAAAAAAGGAGCCTATCCCATTGCAGTTACCAAAGATGCAGTGGTAGCGGTAGTGAGTGCACAGAATCCCATTATTAATGACATCCTCACAAAGGGTTTGAAAAAGGATGCAGGGAACAACATCTGGATTACCGGTAAAATTAAAGGCTGGTCGCAGGCTTTCGCTGCTAAATCCACTTCCCCTATTCACGTCTATACGCGCTCGGATGCTTGCGGTGCAGCTGAAATGTGGGCGAAATATTTTGGCAAAAAACAGGAAGATTTGCTTGGCGTTGGCGTATTTGGTGATCCCGGACTGGCACAGGCGGTAAAAAAAGATCCTCTGGGCATAGGGTTCAACAATATTGGTTACGCTTATGATGCGGTAACAAAAAAACAGGTTAAAGGGTTGCGGGTAGTACCCCTCGATCTGAATGGAAATGGGAAGATTGATGCCAATGAGAATTTCTATGACTCCATGAATGATCTCATTGCCGCAATTGCTTCCGGTAAGTATCAATCTCCTCCGGCCAGGGAACTTTACTTTGTTACAAAAGGAAACCCAAAAAACAACAAGGTGCTTACTGAATTTATACGCTGGGTATTAACAGATGGTCAGAAGTATGTTCATGAAGCGGGATATATTGCCTTACCAAAGGATAAGCTGGAGACAGAAAAAAAGAAGATTCAATAATATGATGAAATCCATTCGCACAATTAAGGATAAAGCAGCCCGGCACATGATGCTGGGCATTGCGATTTTTGCAATACTGTTATTGATTGCCATTGGTACCGGTTTGTTTGTAAAGGCACTGCCCATTATGAAAGAAAAAAACATATGGGTATTAATGACTTCGGCAAACTGGAAACCATTTAAGGGTGAATTCGGATTTCTGCCCTACATATTAAGCACCATATTTGTCTCAGTGCTTGCCATTGCCATAGCTTTACCACTTTCGTTGTTTACCGGCATATACATGAATACCTATGCGTCAAAAAATCTGAGGCGTATCTTTCAGCCATTCATAGATGTATTATCCGGAATTCCATCGGTCATTTATGGTGTATGGGGAACCCTTACCATTGTTCCCCTGATTGCCAATCATATTGCCCCCAGATTTGTCGAATTCTCATCAGGGTATTCCGTGCTGGCCGGGGGTGTTGTTCTGGCGGTAATGATTCTGCCCTTACTCCTTAGTGTACTTATTGAAGTTTTCGATACCATTCCCCAGGAAATGAGGAATGCTTCACTCCAGCTCGGGGCAACAAAATGGCAAACCGTTAAAAAAGTTGTATTGAGAAAATCATTCCCCGGAATAATAGCAGCGGTGGTTCTTTCTGTTTCGCGGGCATTTGGCGAAACCATTGCTGTTTTGATGGTTTGTGGTAATATACCTGAAATACCACATAGTATTTTTGACGCCTGCTATCCATTGCCTGCATTGATTGCCAATAATTACGGCGAAATGCTTTCCATGCCTAGTTATGAATCAGCGCTTATGCTGGCTGCATTTTTACTTTTCATAATCGTTGTGTTATTTAATGCAGCATCACGAGTGACGTTGGTACAAATTGAAAAAAGATATCATTTATAAAATTGATTCATGTAATCCGGATTATGAAGAATTACGAAGAAAAATTTTTTAAGGTAATCATGATCACTTCAGCAGCGATCATCATGGGCGTATTGATTTACATCATTGGGACCATCGTATATAAAGGGCTGCCCTCGCTGAACTGGGACATGGTAAGTAAAATGCCGGGGGGAGGTTTTTATCTCGGAAAAGAGGGTGGTGTATTGAATGCCATTGTAGGTTCATTGTACATTATTGGAGGAGCACTTATCATAAGTCTCATATTGAGCATTCCTGTTGTAATGTTTATCAATTTCTATCTTCCGAAGAATTCGCTGTTCGCTAATGTAACCCGGTTCTCATTCGACATCTTATTCGGTATACCATCCATTGTTTATGGGGCATTTGGTTTTGCACTGATGGTATATATGGGGATGCGCTCTTCTTTACTGGGTGGAATTATCACTGTTGCCATGCTGATTATGCCCATCATGATGCGTTCTATGGATGAAGTCACTCGTTTATTATCGAGAGACCTTCCTGATGCCTTGTTATCATTGGGAGCCACCAAATATGAAATGACAAAGGTTATTCTCCGGCAATTGATGCCGGGTATTGTTACCGCAGTTTTATTGGCTGTAGGCAGGGGTATTGGTGATGCGGCCACAGTACTTTTCACTGCAGGCTACACCGATAACATACCGAATTCACTGAATCAGCCGGCAGCAACACTTCCGCTTTCCATTTTTTTTCAGTTAGGAAGCCCGGTGGAAGAAGTGCAAAACAGGGCTTATGCATCTGCAGTGATATTAACCATTATCATTCTGATCTTAAGTTTTTCCGCACGCTATTTCAGCTCAAAATTTGCAAAACACAGAAATTAGTTATGAAAGATACTATCCTTGCAGCCATGAAAGAAAGTCCGATTGACGATCTCATCAGTCAAAACATGGAACAGTCTGTTCCGTCGCTTATGTCACTCAGGGTTGAAAAACTGAATGTATTTATTAACGATCAGCATATCCTGAAAGATATTAACCTGGTGGTTCCGGAAAAAAGCATTACATGCGTCATAGGTCCGTCAGGTTGCGGAAAATCAACATTTCTAAAAACACTGAACAGGATGCATGATGAAACACCTGAGGTGAAAATAGAGGGAAGTGTATTCCTTGATGGTGAAGATATTTATAAGCGCAATGTGAATGTCATTGATATCCGCAGGAAGATGGGCCTTTTAGCCCAGCGTCCATGGCCCCTCCCGATGTCAATTTATGAGAATGTTGCATACGGGCCCAGAATTCACGGGCTAAAGAAAAGGAAGGCAATCAATCAAACAGTCATTCAATATCTTAAATATGTTGGATTATGGGAAGAAGTAAGGGGAAGGATTCGCACCCCGGCCACCCGTCTTTCAATAGGCCAGCAGCAAAGGCTTTGCCTGGCAAGGGGGCTGGCAGTTGAGCCTGAGTTTATACTGGGAGACGAAGCCACATCGGCCCTGGATCCGATATCTACAAAAAAAATCGAGGAGCTGTTCCTGATGCTGAAAGAAAAATACTCCCTGATACTTGTTACCCATACCCTCAGACAAGCCAAACGAATTGCTGATTATATTGTGTTTATGTATATGGGAAAAATTATTGAAGCTGCGCCCACAGAGGAGTTCTTTAACCATCCGAAAAAACAGCTTACAAAAGATTACTTATCAGGTAGCTTTAGCTAATCTTTTATTATTTGAATTTTCAGATTACAGCCGTTAATTTCCATGCAAAACCACGCATCAGATTGAAACCTTTTGATGCAAAATTGTTAACTGTGTAGAATGGTTTTCATTTGATTCAGGTATGGATAAGATCAATCGGCTCCGGTCTATATTAAAAGAAATGCAGCAAGTGGTAGATGCAGCAGAAAATTTTTTATCGGATCTGGGCTTCAGAAACATCCGGGCACGTCATGAAAAAAACAGCATACGTATTGAAATCTCACCTGCCCAGATAAAAATGATTGCAGATGATGCGATCCGTATGAAAATAGTTTCTGCCATGAAATCCATTGGATATAAATATGTTTCATTGGATTTGGAAGGATACCGACAGGGAAGTTTGAATGAAACCTTAAAACTTGCTTAACATAGTCATGTTATGAATTTCAATTTCAATGTCCATGAGTCAAAGTAAAGCACCGCATATTCTCATTGCCGATAACCAGCCCATAGCCATTGAAGCCCTTAAAGCCTGGCTGAGTTCAGATTATATTATACAAAACATAGTTTCAACCCATTCTGAAATACGGTCGGAATTTGAAAAACAACCGCCCGATATGCTGATCCTGGATTATGCGGCTCTTGACTTTTCAGGGTATGACGAATTGAAACAACTGAAAAGAAACTACGAAAGAACGGCGCTGATCATATTTTCGAACAGCTATACCCGACATGAAATCAATGAATTTAAAAACTCCGGAATTCGCAATCTTTTGCATAAATCGGTGGACCAGGAGGAATTATTTGAATGCATCAATCTGGCATTGAAAGGAAAGAATTACTACTGTACCTATGTGCTCGACCTGCTTTTCGAGAATAATGCAAAAAAAGAACTGCGTCCTGAACCTTATCATCTGACTGCTTCTGAAATTGAAATTGTGCGGTTAATTGGCGAAGGACTTACCAATAAGGAAATTGCAAATCGCAAGTTTTTGAGCGTTCACACCATCATGACACATCGTAAAAATATCCTTCGAAAGCTTAACATATCCAGTGCTTCAGAACTGGTCATGTATGCCATCAGAAATGGCATCATTGATAACATCGAATACAACATCTGATGTTTCAAAGCATACCTCATTTGGGGTATGCATTTTACCTCTCCATGGGTATTTGATCCGATGCACAGTTCGTGCAATTTTGTATCAAATAAGATATGATATGGCAAAAATTGCAAAACACCTGACCGATTTAATCGGAAACACCCCTTTGTTGGAGATTTCAAACTTTAATAAAGCCACAGGGGCGCTGGGTACAATCCTGGCAAAACTCGAATATTTTAATCCTGCGGGAAGCGTAAAAGACCGTATTGGACTGGCCATGATTGAAGACGCTGAAAAGAAAGGCTTGATCAATCAGCATACAACCATTATTGAACCCACCAGCGGTAATACAGGAATAGCCCTGGCATTTGTTGCAGCATCCAAAGGGTATAAACTGGTTCTTACCATGCCTGAAACATTCAGCGTGGAACGGAGAAACCTTTTAAAAGCATTGGGAGCAAGACTGATATTGACACCTGGACCCGAAGGAATGGGAGGGGCTATTAAAAAAGCAGAAGAGCTGCACGCGCAAATACCCAATTCGTTCATACCTCAGCAGTTCAAAAATCCGGCAAACCCTGAAATACATAGAAAAACCACAGCGCAGGAGATCGTGAGGGATACCGATGGCAACATCGGATATTTTGTCGGCGGTGTAGGTACAGGAGGCACCATCACCGGAGTCGGTGAAGTATTAAAAAGCAGGAATCCGGAAATAAAAATTATTGCTGTTGAGCCGGAAGATTCACCGGTATTGTCGGGCGGACAAAAAGGTCCCCATAAAATCCAGGGCATCGGGGCAGGTTTTATCCCCGATGTGCTCAATCGTTCGGTAATTGATGAAGTCATCCGGGTTAAGAATGAGGATGCTTTTGAAACAAGCCGCTTGTTGGCAAGAAGAGAAGGCCTTCTGGTAGGGATTTCATCCGGTGCAGCTGCATGGGCAGCCCTGCAAATCGCACGAAGGCAGGAAAGCAAAGGAAAAAACATTGTAGTTGTCCTTCCCGATACCGGTGAGCGCTATCTTTCCACAGCATTGTATCAGTTTGAAGAGCTGCAGGAAGCAGAAGCGGCAAGTAGGTAAGGCGGTGATGAAATTATAGGAAAGAAGTTTTAACACAAAGTGCACAATGAGAAATCGTCACAAAGGCCACAAAGTGAAGAACACAAAGCAAGTAATGCCGGCGGCATTACTAGGGTGCATATAATGAACGTATGGTCAGACTCTTAAAGCACTACTCTTTTTATTCCATCCTTAAACAAAAGAACATTGAAATTCATTATGAAACCAAGAGAATAACCCCCAACCCTCAAATATGTCAGCATCTGAGCCAGATGGATTTTTGTAAGTTCTTCAACAGCTTTTAATTCCAACAAAATTCTATCTTCAACTACCATATCCGCCCTATATCCACAATCCAGGTTAATACTGTGATAAACTAATGGAATTGGTTTCTCCTTCTCAACCTTAAACCCCTTGGCCTTGATTTCATAATAACGACATTCTTTATAGGCAGACTCTAATAATCCCGGTCCAAGAGTCTTATGAACTCCGAGGGAAATATGAATAATGTCACCTGCGATTTTTTCAGTGATATTATCAAGACTCATATTTAAATTTTTAAATAGTAATTGAATGTATGCTTTCCTAAAACGTTTTATTTTTTTCAAATACCGCAGGTATTTGTCTTTGTGTTCTTCTTTGTGGCCTTTGTGACGATTTCGCCTTGTGTTCTTTGTGTTAAAATTTTTACATGCCAACGGCATGAAGGTTTTTTCGGGTCAGACCAGAATATATTATTATATGTCTGATAAATAAATCAAAAATACTTTTGATTTTTGACTCTAGAACCCACTTTTTTACCTCAAAAAATAGGTTCTAAGACACACATCCAGTATCTGAAATCCAGTATCCCGCACATTCATTTAATGATTTGTTGATCTGTTGATTTATTGATTTGCCTCCTTCCTCACCTCCTCACTTCTTCACTTAATTCATTGTTCATTGCTCATTGTTAATTGAATCAAGCCAGACTCTTCAGTTCGTCAATCCTTGATGCTATGGAGACTTTGTTTTTACATGTAGCTGTACATTCGGGACACAGGTTGCAGGCATCGAGACCCTTGCCTGTTTCAATTCCCTGGCGGGTTATTTTCGACATATGTGCATTGCCATATGAAAGGGCGTACATATGCGAGCGCATGAGTGATGGGATATCCGCACCGCGGGGACAGGTGCTTTTGCATACCCCGCAGATATGACAAACCGATTGCAAAGCGGCAGTCACCTGGTGGTCATTCAGGAATTTCTCTTCTTCACTGGTATAATCCAGGCCATGTGCTACCTGAACATCAGTTTGTAATTGTTCGAATGTGGTAAAACCGGGTATGGCCGTTGTAATTTCTTCATGACGCAACACCCATTTAAGAAGTGCGGAGTGCATGATGCCTCCTTCATAAAATTTCTGCTTTTCTGCAGGCAGTTCCTGTTTATACCATTCCTGTTGGCATTGGGTCTTCATGGCAATGATGCCCATTCCTTTGTCACGAGCAACCTTCATTGCTTTGACATATTCTTCTTCCTGGGCCATTGCGTAATTATAAGACAACAATGCCACATCATAGAATCCCTGTTCTGCAGCAGCCTTCAATAATTCAGGCCAGTATACATGCGATGAAAAGCCCGGAAACTTTATTTTCCCCTGTGCCTTGAGCTCCTTCAAAGCATCAATGATATAAGGGTCCATCACCTGCTCCGGTGTAGCGGCAGCATGAAACATCAGAATATCCACATAGTCCATTTGCAGACGTTCCAAGCTCTGGGCAAAACGTGTGAGCAACTGTTGCTTTCTGAGTTCGCCGGCATCTTTCTGCCATAAATTATCATCTATGACAATCTTGGTGGTAATGATGACGTCTTTACGGTCGACATTTAGTTCTCTCAAGGTGCTGCCCACCATTTTTTCATTATTTCCGTTCTGATAGATCCAGGCTGTATCAAAATGCCGGATTCCCAACTTCCATCCTACCTTAATAAGATTTGGATTGTTGCTGTTCATAACCCCCATACTCACAACGGGAATTTTGAGACCAGTCCTTCCCAATGTCCGGGTGATCAACTCAGGATTTTCGTCTTTGATATCGGCAATACCCGCTTTTGATACGATGGTGTTACCGATGATTCCGGCAGCAACCAGACCGGTTGCATTTCTGAGAAAATTCCTGCGATCCGAACGTTTCATAATTATTTCTTTTTACAGATGAATAATGAATGGCTGACTCCTACATTTAATATTTCTTCTGCCAGTGTTAAACCCGAGCGGGCAATTAGCTTACGCATATCATCGGAATGATACATCTGGCTGCAGCCGTTGGCAATATTGGTAAAATACAGCGATGTGGCATGGAGGCTGTAGGTAGAGGCTTCGTATTTCTGTTGATCCCAGTATGTTTCGAGGATATAAAGCGCTGAGTTTTCATTCATAGCTTTGGCCGAACGGTTCAACAGGCCCAGAATATCTTCCTGTGAGAAGCAGTCGAGAAACTGACTCATCCAGATGATATCAGGGTTTTCGGGGAAAGGTCTGGAATGGTCGAGCAGATTAATGGGAAATAAATCCACCCGATTTTCAAATCCTTCTCTTTTAATATTTTCAGCTGCTTTTGCAAGTTGTCCCGGCAAATCGAGAATGGTTACCCGAACATCCTTGTTGTATTTCGCACACTGAATGGCGAATTTTCCGGTATTACCTCCTATATCCAGAATGCGGGATGGCTTATTCTTAAAGATGATTGGCATGATTTCAGGGAAGGCATAATCCGAATAAAAATGATCAAATCCAAACCAGCTCTTCTGAACATCTGCCGGTAACTGTGACAATCCTTCATATACCGTAGGCCAGTCTCCGAAAACCTTTAAACCTGTTGGCGTGCCGGTTTTAATGGAATCAGTAAGAGAGAACATACCGAGGTAATTCACATCATTGGTGAAATCCATATTAACCCGGGTGAGCTCATCACAAAGCAGAAACCAACCCGTTTTTGTCAGGTGAAAACGGTCGTCTTCCACCCTTACAATCTCCATACTCAGTCCTGCTTCCAAAAGCACCTTAACTCCGTATACCGAAAGTTTAAGCTTTTCAGCAACCGCATCAATAGTGATTCCTTCTTCTGTATTTTTTACCAAATCGAGAATTCCTAAATTCCTTAATGCCAGGGCAGCCTGAAACATGATAGGACCAAATGCTATTTTCTGAGCATCGAATTTCGCCTGCACTGCACGCTTTTTATCTGAACCGTATGTCCACGCCATTTATAAGAGTATTGAAAGTTTTGGCAGCAAATCTAACAAAAAAATGATCTTATGCTTCATCGCTTTTTCGGTTCGCCTCAAAATCGGCAACAACTTGCTGAGCCAACTGTAAATCATCACTGGAAACCATCACTTTTACCGCAAAAAAGCCACCCGCCTCTACCTGCCAGGGCATTGTGGTGCCTCTGATTTCATCCTTCATAAAGGCACGAATTTCGGCATTATCCATAAGACTTTTTACCAGTGCAGCTTCCCATGCTGTTCCTGCAAAAACTTCCACCATCCGGGTTTGTTTTGATTCGTTCATGTCATTCATTTTTTATCCTATCTGTAAAAGTAGCAAAAAGCTTCAAGGGATATTTGACACTTCGGGCAACTTACACTATTTTTATGAGCTAATTCATAAACACCCTGAAAGAAGAAACCTTGGTCGATACGCCTTTGATGAAACAGTATGCAAGCATCAAGGCAAAACACCCCGATGCGATATTGCTTTTCAGGGTAGGAGATTTCTATGAGACATTTGGTGAAGATGCCATAAAAGCCTCTGAAATCCTTGGCATCACTTTAACCCGAAGAGCCAATGGTTCTGCCACATTTGTGGAACTGGCGGGCTTTCCCTATCACGCCATTGATACCTATTTGCCCAAGCTGGTAAGAGCCGGGCAGCGTGTGGCAATTTGCGAGCAGCTTGAGGATCCGAAGCTCACAAAAAAGATTGTAAAAAGAGGCATCACCGAGCTGGTCACCCCGGGCATTGCATTGAATGAAAATGTGCTGGAACACAATGAAAACAATTTTCTGGCCTGCATTCATCTTGAAAAGAATGTAGCGGGACTGGCATTTTTAGATATATCAACCGGAGAATTCCTCGTCACTGAAGGGAGTCTCGAATATGCCGATAAACTGCTGAGCAGTTTTGCTCCGAAGGAAGTTTTGTTTGAACGGGGAAAACAGGCACAGTTTACAGATTTATTCAATACCCGGTTTTGCACCTTTAAACTCGATGATTGGATTTTCACTGAAGACACTGCAAAAGACAAGCTGATCAAACATTTTGAAACAAAATCGCTCAAGGGATTTGGAGTGGAAAACCTGCGGTTTGGGATCGTGGCTGCCGGTGCCATTCTCCAATATCTCGACATCACAGAACACAAGCAGGTAAAACACATTACCCAGCTTAGCCGCATTCAGGAAGACCATTATGTATGGCTGGATAAATTTACCGTACGCAATCTGGAGCTGTTTCACCCGATATTTGAAGGCGGAAAACCTTTTATCGAAGTCATCGACCGCACCATTTCATCCATGGGATCGCGTCTTTTGAAACGTTGGGTTTCACTTCCGCTGAAAGACATAAAACCCCTTACCGACAGGCACGATGCGGTTGAATACCTCATTGACCATGAAGAGGCCAGAACGGAACTGGAAAGTCATGCTTCAGGGATCGGCGATCTGGAAAGGCTTATATCGCGTGTGGCAGTCGGCCGGATCACACCCCGGGAAGTGATTCAGTTAAAAGCATCCCTTCAGGCGCTTTCGCCGGTAAAACAAATTTGCATGCAGTCGGGATGCGGTTTTATGCAGCGTATCGGAGAGCAAATCAATCCCTGCGACCATATTCGTGAGCGTATTGAAAAAGAACTGCATCCAGATGCGCCGGCACAGATTATAAGAGGCAATATCATTGCTTCCGGTGTTTCTGCCGAACTCGATGAATTAAGAACGCTTCTGAAATCGGGGAAGGATTATCTGCTGCAAATGCAGCAAAGGGAAATTGAGTGCACCGGCATTAGTTCCCTTAAAGTTTCTTACAATAACGTATTCGGGTATTATATAGAAGTCCGGAATACCCATAAGGAAAAAGTTCCTCCCGACTGGATCCGGAAACAGACCCTGGTGAATGCCGAACGCTATATCACTGAAGAGCTGAAAGAGTATGAATCGAAAATTCTGGGTGCTGAGGAAAAAATCCTGGAACTGGAAACACGACTTTTCAATGAACTGGTTTTAGCTGTTTCGGAATATATCATTCCTGTTCAGCTGAATGCTTCTCTGATCGCCCAGGTGGATTGCCTGATGTCTTTTGCATGCTGTGCCATAGATAATAAATATATACGTCCTGTAATTGATGATTCTCATCGTATTTCTATTGAAGAAGGACGTCACCCTGTAATTGAAAAACAATTGCCGGTAACGGAAGCCTATATTCCCAATGACATTTTACTCGACACAGAGGATCAGCAGATCATCATCCTTACTGGCCCCAATATGTCTGGTAAGTCGGCCTTGTTGCGGCAAACCGCCCTTATTGTGCTCATGGCACAGATAGGCAGCTTTATTCCTGCCAAAAGCGCCACAATTGGATATGTCGACCGGATATTTACCCGGGTAGGTGCTTCTGACAACATTTCAATGGGCGAGTCGACCTTTATGGTGGAGATGACTGAAACAGCAAGCATTCTGAACAACCTGTCGGAAAGAAGCCTTATTCTGTTGGATGAAATCGGCCGTGGAACCAGCACCTATGATGGCATTTCCATTGCCTGGGCCATTGTGGAATACCTTCACAATCATCCCAAATGCCATGCAAAAACCATGTTTGCAACGCATTATCACGAGTTGAATGCTATGGAATCATCGTTTGAGCGGGTGAAGAACTATCATATATCCATTAAAGAATTAAACGACCGTGTGATCTTTCTCCGGAAACTCCAAAAAGGCGGAAGTGAGCACAGCTTTGGTATCCATGTGGCACGTATGGCAGGTATGCCCAAAAGCCTTGTGGCCCGGGCCAATGAAGTACTTGCCCAGCTTGATGGGAATCATGAAGATCAGCAACTGGCCCGACCTGTTGCTGATCTGGCAGAAAAAAGAGAGGGACTTCAATTAAGTTTCTTCCAGCTGGATGATCCCGTATTGAAACAAATCAGGGATGAAATCAAGAAGGTGGATATCAACAACCTCACGCCCATTGAAGCGCTGAACAAGCTGAATGAAATCAAGAAAATGATTGGGTTGAAGGGATAATCGGTACTTCGACAAGCTCAGTAACCGATGACTGAGCTTGTCGAAATCGATGACTGAGCTTGTCGAAATCGGTTACTGAGCTTGTCGAAGTAACCCCCTAAAAAGCACCTTCTAAGATCAAAAACAAGGGCGCTTTTAGGCTTAATTCATTGATATTAAAACCTTAAACTTGGTCCGACCCGGATTTATTTTTTGAGTTTGTGACCATATCTTTTGTACATGAAGAAAACAACAGCACCAATTAGTATGATTCCCCATATTTTTATAAAAAATACGATGATTGCTTCTAAAATAGTCCATCCAAATTTCAGAGATTCAATGACTCTCAGACCAAAACCAGGTTTGTATTCTTCAATATTCTTATCATTAGAAACAAGTTCTCTTTTGACAGTTTGTCTTTGGTAAATAATGAGATTAACGGTACTAAATTCTATTTGATCCTTTAAGGACAGACTTGAAATTCTCGCATGATCAGATTGTTCTTGCTTATTTAATAATAATTCCTCGGCCTCTGTGGTTTCAACCAGCTTTTTACCTCTCTTTTCAATTGCATTGGACAATCGTTCTTCGCTTGCTTTGGATCGTTTTTGCGTTAGGCTGTTTGAAAGAATTTGTAATGCAACATCATCTGCCTTGATAATTCTATAATCTAAATAATCAATGTTTCTTGAAATTTCTCTCAATGTTGTATCGAGCCTTGTGTTCGGAACCCTAAGCGTAATTGTATTAGTAACTGTATAATAAGTAGTTACTAATGAAGAATCAGCACTTATAGATGTTATTGTTACTCTGTCAATATTGCTGTTTAAATTAGTATAGGTAACAAAGCCCGCCTGCCGGTTGGTAATATTTTCAATGTCGTATGTTGATTTTATGACACTTAGAACTTTGAATTTTAGGTCTGCCGTCCTGATAAACTTTCTTGAAGTGTCTTGACCTTTTTCAACCGCCGCTGATGAAGAAACAAAAACATTAGCAGTGCTATCAGCTGCTGTAATCAATTCAATTCCTCTTTCATTTGCTGATTTACAATTATAAAGCAGGAACAAAATGAAAAGTCCAAAAATGATTTTAGTTTTCTGCATGTGTCAATTTTTATGTTGTTATTATAATGATTCTGATTTGAATTCACTACAACGACTGCTTCAGGCACACGCTGTTGTGGGTATGTGCCTATTCCTGTTCATCAATTCCTGTAACTGTCATTAAAAGGAAATCGAGGCTTTTACCGTAGTCCAATTCTTCGTAATCTAAGCCTAGTTTTTTGATATTTGAATAGTAATCCTTAAGTCTTTTAAAATAGTTCTTCTCTAATTGTACTGATGTAACTTTCTGTCCTATTTTTTCAATTAAAAACCACTTCTCAATTAATCTAGCTGTTCTGCCATTGCCATCTTGAAACGGGTGAATCTTAACAAACACAAGATGCAGTAATGAAGCATAATAGAATACTTCAAATGGATTGAGTTCTGCTTTAATAAGAATATCAATATCATGGAATAGCTTGTCCAACTCTGGTTTCACTTTCTCTGGACTAGCAGCAATATACTCTATCTTATCATCACTATTTATTACAAACATTGGGTTATTACGTATCAATCCTTGTTGGCTTTTGGGCAAAAGATTTGAGCTAAGAATTGAATGAGCTTTTTTAACATTTATAAGGCTCAGTTTATTCTTGTCTATAAAATCATAAGCTGCATAAAGGTCATCTGCTTTTCTTGTGTAATCAGGCTTAAATTTTATTTTCAGAAATTTATGTTTAAAATAACTGTCAAAATCTATGTCCTCTCCCTCAATCTTTGATGAATAAACAGAAGATACTGATTTATAAAACTGAAAATAATCGACTGGCATCTCCAATTTCTTAACATTATTAATTTTATCCAAAGGAGATTCTTTTACTGCCTCCGTGAAATCTTTAAGAAGCCTGTCTGTCAGAATTTTAAATTCCATTTAAAGTCATTTATACAAAGATAAACTTTTCCCATCCACTACTAAAACATTATGTCTATAAAGAAACAATTGTTTTTCAAGGTATTACCCACAAAACGGTGGCGGTATGACCAGTAAGGGATTGCGGGCGATTTCTTGTCAAATTACACGAACTTTGAAGCGGGCCGTAAACCTTCGCAAACCCACGACCAGCAATAGCATATTCCGGCTGTTAGAGGGCG
The DNA here is from genome assembly GCA_964615995.1 of uncultured Bacteroidales bacterium. Lineage (GTDB taxonomy): Bacteria > Bacteroidota > Bacteroidia > Bacteroidales > UBA10428 > UBA5072. The sequence continues at coordinate 72,494 of CAZTSR010000008.1, read as the reverse complement.
TTTTTATTTAATCATAGTGGAATCTGCATTTTACAATTAGTATCTCATCTCCCTTAACTTGATAAATTAACCGATGTTCTTCAGTAATCCGTCTTGACCAAAATCCTTTGTACTTATACCTTAATGGCTCTGGTTTACCTAATCCAGCAAAGGGTGTTCTACCAATATCCTTAATTAGATCGTTTATTTTTGTTAAGATTTTCTTATCGGTTTTTAACCAATACTGATAATCTTCCCACGACTCATCAACAAAACTGTACTTCATTAGTCAATTAAGTCTTTGGTAAAGCTCTTGCCTTTTCTTGCCTTTTCAATTGCTGAATCTAATCTTTTTTCATTTGTTTTAGAAGATAGCTCAAGCTGAGTAGCATGTAGTGAATTATACTCCTTTAATGAAATAACAACTACTCCGCTATCTTTCCCCCTGTTTATGATCAAGGTCTCAAAATTCTCGCTCACATCGTCAAGATATTTTTTTATATCTTTTCTAAAATCAGAAATCGTTGTCGTTATCATAGTACATTAGTTTGTACAAATATACGTACATAAAATCAAAAATGCTATTAAGAAGTGTCTTTTTTTAAAATGCCCTCTACGTTCGCCGGTATGTGCTTTTGCGTCTTTCGGAGCACTTTGTGGTCTAGGTAGCAGGGCTAAGCCAAGTGATTAAACATTAGAAAACACACAGCCAGAAATAGCATATACCGGCCTTAGCGCCTGGCAATTTTAAGTTTCAAATAATCTTCAGGTGTAAAAACGGCTATCTCGCTGTATTTAAAATCTTTGATATTCCTTGTAATGATTGTATCAATAGTGCCGGCTTTTACTGCAGCGTAATTTTGCAAAGCATCCTCAAAATCTTTGAACTTTGAGCTTAAAGCTGCTTTAACCACTTCTTTATCCATTTCTAAAACATCAGTAATCGACAAAAGTAAATTGAGTTTTTCAATTACTTTTTCATGTTTTGCTGTCTGCCTTAAAAGGTAGTAAACATTGCTATATATAACTGGAGTAATAAATCCTTGAATTAATTTTAATTCACAAAGAGAAAATATTTTAGCAGCATGCTCTGAAAAAGGTTTTCTATCAAAGAAAAAGTCCAAAACGACATCTGTATCTATTAGTACCTTATCCATTTACATGTATTTTTCTGATAATCTTTTGCTCAATTCTTTCTTATAATCAAGACTAGACGATGCCTTAAAAGATCCTCTCAATGATTTTACAATTGGGGTAATTTCAATATCCGATTTAGGACCATTTTTAGTAATTACTTTCAAATAATTCTCAATAATATCAGATAAGCTATGGCCTTTGCGTTTTGCATAACCCTTAGCTTTGGCAATAACAGACTGCTCAATTGTCAAAGTCAATTTGGTATTCATATGTTAAAATAATAGAATTACACGTACAAATTTACGAATTTTTATTGATCCGTACATAATATTATCTATTTACACGTGTATTTTTTTGCTTGGCGCTAACGTTCGGCGGTATGCGCAGTTGCCGCTACAAGGCGCTTTCGTGTCGGCTTACCCACAAGGTAAGCAAATGAACCAATAATAGCAACCCCTCGGCCCGGCAATTGCGTATGACCGGCTGTTGGCAAACGTTAATTTTTAAATCTGTCTCTAATTCCAAGTAAGTGTTTTAGTTTAACTTCGCTCTTAACTCTCTTGTTTGTATCTAGTCCTAATCCTTCTAATGTTTTAATTAGTCCATCATATTCCCTAAAAAGGTATTTTATGTTGTAACGTTCAACTACTACTATGGATTTGCGGTTTTTCAAGTAGAAAATGGTAGGCAATTTGGTCATTTCTATCTCATAATACTTAAACGCACGGGACCCAGCTCCAATCCTTTTTATCAAAACAGTCTTGACATCATTAATATCAATAGAATCACCATCTGAGAACCACAATTTTCCATCCTTCAAATATAAAGTATCGGGTATTGCTAATAAACTCAGTAATGGTCTTGCCCCAATTATTCCAGAAACAATACAACTAAGAATCAATGTATCTTTAATGATAGAGTCATAAGATTTAATGTAAAAGCCGATAGCAATGAAGAGAATTGAGGATGCAAGAAATGCCCATAAAAATGTATACATACTATCCTTAATCCAATGATATGTAATTCGCTTTTTCATGAGTATTTGGGTCTTTTTTTAATGTTTGCCAACTATTTTATAAATGCGGTTTCGACACGTTTATCATACAAATGTGTGTTGTTAAAAAACAGTTTTTGATTTCTGAACCCACTTTTATATCTGAAATGTGACGTACAATTTAGTTATTGTTTTGCGGATATGTACTAAACTCTTATAATCAAATCCCGGGATATTGTGGTCAGCAATCCATAAAGCTACGCTATTTCTCACACGTCGTGCTTTTCAATCAAATGCCCTGTTTGTTAGGGAGAGCGGTGGGGATCGGATAAAGGCAATAGACAACGCCTTCACACTGGCTTTACTCCTTCTGAAATATCCCGGCATGCAATCAAATACAAATAACTTCTTCTTCCTCTAACACCAATCCGTCTTACTTATTCAAATGTAATAAAAATGTTATTTCGGTGTCCTTGAATGGATTTAATTGGGGCTGGCTCATACCAGATGATATTCCATTATTTTGCTGCGCAAACGTTTTGGTGATGTTGTTTTAAATATTGATCCTTTGCAACATTCGAACAACATCAAACATCAATCGAAGCTCCGTGGGCAGGCCGGTACAGAACGCGATGGCGGCGAGGCGGGGAAATTGCGAAGCTATTCATGAACACCATAAAAATCAATTAACGGTATGAATAATGTTTTATCGAAGCTATAATCCTGGCCGTCCGGAGACTGCAGTTTAAAAGCGGCATAGTTAGAAATCTGAGGAAAACTATGCCGGGCTGGGGGCCAAAAAAAATAAAAATTACAGAATGATTATTTGCACATATGAAAAAGTAGTTTAATTTTGCACCACCATTTGAGGTGCCAAACACAAAGTGGATATAGTTCTTGGATAAAGAATTATTGCGGAAATAGCTCAGTTGGTAGAGCACGACCTTGCCAAGGTCGGGGTCGCGAGTTCGAGTCTCGTTTTCCGCTCCAACCATTTGTTGATTTGTTGATTGGTTGATTGAAAAGCCTGAACTGTCAGTTCGTTAAATGTTAGCAAACAAATCAAATGATGAATCCAGCTGATTTATTACAGCGAACAAAAATTTTTGCATTAATAAGTATTAAGTTCTTTCAAAGTCTGCCAAAAACCGATGAAGCAAAAATTATCGGCAAACAATTTCTAAGGTCGTCAACTTCTTTGGCTGTTAATTATCGCGCAGCTTGCAGAGCCAGGTCAATGCAGGAGTTTTACGCAAAGCTTTGTATCATTGTTGAAGAAAGTGATGAAACAGTGTTTTGGCTTGAGTTATTAACTGAGTCAGTAATAATTAATCCAGAAACCAATAAAAAAATATTAAAAGAAGCAACGGAATTATTGCACATTTTCTCCGCATCCAGAAAATCTGCTAAAGAAAACCTTAGCAAAACTTGACTAAATAGCAAATCGATAGATAAATTCAATCAATAAATCAACAAACCTGCCTGCCACGCGTTGGGCCAAGTCAGGCAGGCAGGTCAACAAATCAACAAATGAGTCGCCCGAGTGGTGGAATTGGTAGACACGCAGGACTTAAAATCCTGTGATCAGTAATGGTTGTGCGGGTTCAAGTCCCGCCTCGGGTACCAAAAAAAAGCCTCTGATTGAATCAGAGGCTTTTTTGTTTATTTGAGGTTAAGCTTAAAGTTCCAGCATCACCACAGAATTTACCGGCATATTTACGGTGATTTTGCCATCTTTTATTTTGGCATCTTTGAATTCTTTGACGGTCACAAATTGTGGATTCTCAAAAGTATTCATATCCTGAATTTTGGCTGACGTCAGAATTCTACCGGTTATCTTGCGACCAGCAACATTTCCCATCTGAATTTCAATCTGCTGGCTGTTTTTGTTATCCATGTTGGTGAGTGAAATATGGATTTTTCCAGTCTTGTCCTTTGATGCAGACGCAGAAACAGCAGGCAGTTTTTCACCGTTCATCACAAAATCAGCTGAAGTCACCTGTACCGGCAACAATGTAGCATCCTGATGTACTTTGTACATCTCCATTACATAATAAGTAGGCGTAAGGATCATTTGTTCACCTTTTGTGAGAACGGGAGCCTGAAGCACATTAACAGTCTGGGCCAGATTAGCCATCCTTACCCGGTCGGCGTGGTTATTGAATATATTCAAAGTAACACCTGCAATCATCGCATCCCTGATGGTATTTTGCTGATATAAAGAACCTTTCCCTTCAGGGTCTGTCTGGTACCATCCGCCCCATTCATCAACAACTAGAGCAACATGTTTGGCAGGATCATATTTATCCATGATTTCGCTGTTACGTACGATAAATTCATCCATACCCCAGGCTTCTTTCATGGTTTTGAAATACTGTTCATCGGTGAATGTATAGGAAGGTCCTTTGTTTACCCAATCGAATACCGAATAATGATGCACCGAAAGTCCCTCAACTCTTCTGACAGGGATATTTTTCATTACATATTCCGTCCATTCATAATCCGGTGAGCCGGGCCCCACAGCAATTCTGAAAAGCTTTTCGGTATTGTCATAGTTTGCCATGGCTGTAGCATATTGCCTGTATAAATCAACATAATGTTCAACACGCATATAGCCTCCACAGTCCCATGATTCATTCCCGACTCCCCAAAACTTTACACTCCAGGGTTTATCTCTCCCGCTCTTTTCGCGAAGATCGGTTAATGAGCTGGCTCCGTTAGGATGAGTAGTATATTGTACCCATTCCATAGCTTCCTGCACACTTCCTGAATTCATGTTTACTGCCAGATAAGGCTCTGCGCCAAGCAACTCACAAAGGTTCAGGAACTCGTTTGTACCAAAACTATTATCTTCGCGTACATTGCCCCATGCAAGATTCTCAATGGGCTTACGCTCACTCTTTGGGCCAATGGCGTCTTTCCAATGGTATAAATCGGCAAAACATCCACCCGGCCAGCGCAGATTAGGGATTTGCAGATCTTTCAATGCTTTGATCACATCATTCCTGACACCGTTTGTATTTGGAATGGTTGAATTCTCTCCAACATACAGGCCATCATAAATGCATCTTCCCAGGTGTTCGGCAAAATGGCCATAAATATGTTTGCTAATCGTTGTTTTTGCATCATCCACATTGATTATCACTTTGTTCTGTGCATAGGTAGCATGAACAAAGAACCCAATGATTACAGCAAGCAGCACTTTCTTCATATGTTCTGATTTTAATTTTTAGCTGATTTCCACAAGTAGTAAATATAAAAAGTAATCCTTACTTTTAATAGCCTAAAAGTGAAATTCTCAAAGTGCTGTCAGAAATTCAGGGCTCTTATTTATATACCTGCTAAAGCCTGCTCCAGGTCTGCCTTAATATCCTCAATATTTTCTATGCCTACAGAAACTCTTAACAACCCGGGTATTACGCCCGCATTTTTCTGTTCTGTATCGGATAATTGCTGATGCGTTGTGGTGGCAGGATGGATAATGAGGGTTTTCGCATCGCCTACATTCGCGAGGTGACTAATCAGTTTGAGGCTGTTGATTACTTGATCTCCTGCTTCACTTCCTCCCTTAACAGTAAATGCAAGCACCCCTCCAAAACCATGCTTCAGGTATTTTTTTGCCAATGTGTGGTAAGGATTGAATGACAACCCCGGATAATCGACACTTACAATCTTTGGATGCTTTTCAAGCCATAACGCCAAAGCGAGCGCATTATCTACATGTCTCTGAACCCGTAAGGAAAGGGTTTCCAATCCTTGAATTAGCAAGAATGCATTGAAGGGACTCAGTGCAGAACCATAATCACGCAAACCCTCTACCCTCGCCCTGATAATAAAAGCAATATTTCCAAACGGACCACCGGCACCAAATACTTCCCAGAATTTCAGTCCATGATATCCTTCCGAAGGTTCCGTAAACTGCGGAAATTTACCGTTGGCCCAGTTAAAAGTTCCAGAATCTACAATCACTCCCCCTATGCTGGTGCCGTGACCACCGATCCATTTGGTGGCAGATTCTACAACAATGGACGCACCATGCTCAATCGGACGAAAAAGAAAGCCTGCCGCACCAAAGGTGTTGTCAACAATCAGGGGTATATCGTGCCTTTTAGCTACTGCTGCTATGGCATCAAAATCGGGAATATTGAATTTCGGGTTGCCAATGGTTTCCAGATAAATGGCTTTTGTTTTCAGGTCAATGAGCTTTTCAAAATCTTCCGGTTTATCCCCTTCTACAAATTTAACCTGGATTCCGAGCCGCTTAAACTGCACTTTAAACTGGTTGTATGTACCCCCATATAAATAAGAAGTAGAAATGAAGTTATCTCCGGCACCCAGGATATTGGTAATCGCCAGAAATTGGGCAGCCTGACCTGAGGCAGTAGCCAGTGCAGCTACACCACCTTCCAAAGCAGCAATTCTCTTCTCAAATACATCTGTGGTTGGATTCATGATCCGCGTATAAATGTTGCCAAACTCTTTCAATGCAAACAGATTGGCGCCATGTTCGGCACTTTTGAAGGTATAGGAAGAAGTCTGGTAAATGGGAACAGCTCTTGAACCTGTAAATGGATCTATTTCCTGTCCCGCGTGAAGCTGAAGCGTGTCAAATTGATAGTTTGAAGTAGACATATGGCATAATTTTTATTTCCGTAAAGATATGTAGTTCAAAACCTTTGGGGAATACCTCATGAAAGGCATCTTGCATACCCTGAATGGGGTATTTAATTTCTGCAATCGTAAATGAATTGAAATGGCCACAGAATATTCTAGTTAACATTCTCACCCTGCTTGTTCATGCTGGGCTTACCTTCAAGCTGAGCAGCAGCATCTACGCTAAAAGCACCCTGCGTTACTATTTCTTCACCTTCTTCCAATCCATGAATGACCACATAGCTCTTGCCCAACATAGGACCAAGTTCTATTTCACGTAATTTAAAAACAGGTTCATCCATGTCGGGTTGTTTTACGTAGACAATAGATCGTTCCCCGGTCCATAATACAGCCGACCGCGGAATGATCAGATTATCTGCGTATTCAGACAAATTTGCCTTTACAATTCCGGTGGCAAACATTTCTGGTTTAAATTTTCCTGACTGGTTGTCGATTTCAACTCGCACTTTGGATACACGGGTTACCGGATCGATTACCGGATCGATAAAGACAATCTTTCCTGTAAATATTTTGCCTGGTATGGCCTGAACAGTAAAGGAGATTTTGTTGCCTTCACTTAAAAAGGGTAAATCGCTTTCATATGCATCAAACTGAATCCATACCTTCGACAAATCAGCCACTTCATATAAAACGGTTCCCTGTGTTACATAATCGCCATTATTCACCCGCCGGGCTGTTACAATTCCGGATGAATTTGAGACAACCTCAAAGTCATTCCGGATCTTCCCGGAGCTTTCTATTGAATTGATTTGTGATTCGGTGACCTTCCAAAGTCTCAATTTCTCTTTTACAGCTTCATAAATTTCAGGTTGTGCTTCTTTCATTTTGATGGCCTCAAGAAATTCCTGCTGTGCTGTTACCAGTTCAGGAGAAAAAATCTGGGCTAAGGTCTGACCTTTGCGTACTGTTTCGCCTGTATAGTTGACCATCAGTTTTTCAATTCTCCCGGGAATATGGGCAACCTGACTTTGCAGCAATCTTTCATCAGCCTGAATTTTGCCATACAGACGGACTTCTTTTACGGGTTTTTGCTTTGTTACAATTGATGTCATTACATTGGCAAGTTCTGCTGCCTCTTTTGTAAGATGTACCGCCTGAGAGTCAATTACAGCATCACTGCTTTGGAGCGGTATGAGATTCATACCGCAAATGGGACACTTCCCCGGTTTTTCCATTCTGATCTGAGGGTGCATGGAGCAGGTCCAAATGGTTGCACTTGAAATTTCAGGCGCATGTTCGTGTCTTTCTTCCGGTTTATGAGGTGTGTGGAAAAACAACCATCCCAAAAATAATCCTCCAAGAGCCACAAGACTATATTGAATGTATCTGTTTGAAAATGTTTTTTTCATGTTATTACTTATTAAAATCTTCTATATCATGGTTTGCCATCAATCGTTTTAGCCAGGCTGTGGCTGTATTAAAGTCGACCAATGCTTCTGTTTGTTTGAACGCATAATCAAGAGTCTGTTGCCTGATTGCAAGAATCTCAGATAACCCTGAACCTTTTTCGGAAGCAGAAAAACTTCTGATCATAATATCCAGAGATATCTTAGCTAAAAGGCTCTGGTTTTTATAAAGTGCCATTCTTCGTTCGGCATCCTGGTATAATTGAACAGCCTCAAGGTATTCTGTTTGCAATGCATTGGATGTAGCCTGATAATTCTGTTTTGCAGCAACGCTTAGCATTTCAGATTCATTACGCATCGACCTGTATTTTTTCCGGTACACAGGCAAAGTCACTTTTACCATGGGCATAATCATGTCCTCACCATTCATTTCAGATGCTGACATTGCGTTTTTATTGATAACTGTATAATTGACGCCCAAACCCACCATGGGGTATCCCATTTTGTCAACCATCCTTTTCCTGGCTTCAAAGGACTGCTGTTCATAATTGAGCATGGTTAGCATAGGATGATTTTTCAGCATGGTATCTGCTATTGACAGAATTGAGACATCCAGTGTTTCTGCCATTAATGAATCAGGAACTGAGATTGCGAACCGGTATGGCCTGTTAAGGTAAGCATTGAATCTTGCGGCAACCGTATGATATTGATTATTCAATAAAGCAATATTGTTTTTAAGATTGCCGATTTCTATCTGTATCCGATACAGATCACTCAGGCCATTACCACCTGTAGAAGATCCCATGGGGCCATTTTGCATGGAAGATGCCGGAGATGTCCCGGTAGCAACTGTTTTATATCTGACCAATGCAATTCTTTCGAGGGTTTGCAAAACATCTGCATTCCGCTCTGAAATGCTGATATTCTGTTTTATTTTGTACAACTCATACCAGGTTTTTTGTACCTCATAAAAAACCTGGAGTTTGGCATCGCGGAATAATTCATATTTAGCAAGCGCCATCAGGCTCATTTCATCTTTGGCGTTTTTAAGAACTCCAAACCAGGGAAACATTTGCATAAGCTGTATCTCAGCTACCTGATTTCCGCTGACAAGTTCCATGGGACTTAGAAAAACACCGACATTCAATTCAGGATCAGAAAGACCTCCGGCTTGCGGAACCTTTTGTAAGGCAGATTGATATTCACTGAATTTTTGCAGGACAAAAGGATTGTTCTGAACTGCAATCTCCAAATACTGCATCAAAGAATCAGGTTGCTGTTGTCCATGAACATTCAGGGCACCAACCCAAACCATGAATGGAATGAACCACTTATATACTGTTATTTTCATTGACTTTGTTATTATCGTTTTCTAAAGTTCCCAAATGACCTGAGGATACAGCCCATTCGCGCCACATAGCCTGGAAGAGGGGTACAACAAATATGGTCATCACCTGAATGATCATACCTCCAAAAGTTGGGATAGCCATGGGAACCATAATATCTGCACCTTTTCCGGTTGAAGTGAGTACCGGTAAAAGAGCAATAACCGCTACGGCTGTAGTCATCATGGCAGGCCTTACTCTTTTTTTCCCGGCAGCAACAACAGCCTCACGCACCTCATGTATAGTTGCCGGATGTCGCTGTTCAAACACCTGATGAATATAGGTTCCCATAATAACACCATCGTTTGTGGCGATACCGAATAGGGCAATAAACCCAACCCATACTGCTACACTAAGATTTATGGGATGCATCTGGAACATGTCACGCAGATTCATTCCTGCAATTGAAAAGTTCATAAACCATTCCTGACCATAAAGCCACAACATTATAAAGCCTCCTGCAAATGCAACGAAAACTCCGGAAAAATGAATAAATGATGCGATAACAGTCTTAAATTGGAAAAATAAAAGCAGGAATATCATGATAAGACTAACAGGAATAACAATTGCAAGTCGTTTAGTTGCTCTTACCTGTTGTTCGTAGTTGCCGGCGAATTTATAAGAAACAGCGGGCTTAAGTTTTATTTCGCCTGTATTGATTTTATCCTGAAGAATTACTGCTGCTTCTTCAACAACATCCACTTCAGCTTTCCCTTCTATTTTATCAAAAATAACATATCCCACCAGGAAGGTGTTCTCACTCCGGATCATTTGAGCTCCGGTTGTATATCCGATATCTGCTATCTCACCCAGCGGGATTTGAATACCATTCATTGCAGGGATCAGGATCCGATTTAGGTCGTCCGGATTGTCTCTGAGCTCACGGGCATATCGCACCCGGATGGGGAAGCGTTCACGCCCTTCAACCGAACTACTGAGTGCCATGCCTCCTGCTGCAACCTGGAGTACTTCCTGAACATCACTGATGCTCATTCCGTATCTGGCCATGTTATCCCTGTTAAGTTTTATTTCAATGTAGGGTGCTCCAACGGCGCGGTCGTAAAACACTGAAGAAGCTTTTACAGAAGGAACATCTTTTAGGGCTTGTTCAAAGATAAGACCCGCCTCCTGAATGGCATCAAGGTCGGGGCCATATACTTTCAATCCCATAGGAGCCCGCATACCTGTTGAAAGCATTACAAGCCTTGTTTCAATAGGCTGAAGTTTAGGAGCTGAAGTCAGACCTGGTATATTTGTCACTTTTACTATTTCATCCCATATATCCGTTGGTCTTTTAATCTGCGGACGCCATTGACGAAAGTATTGGCCTTTATCCCGGGGAATCAGACTATCCTTTGGAAAAATTTTAAATCCTTCTTTTTCGGGATTATAAACCCGGCCACTTCTTAATATAAAGTTGTCATTTTTATCTACCTTAAAACGCATTCTGTGTCCATCGTCGTCCAGAATATATTCCGGTCTGTAATTGACCGTATTTTCAAACATTTGAACGGGAGCCGGATCCAATGCTGAATTTACACGGCCCCACTTGCCAACAGAGACTTCAACTTCAGGAATAGCAGACAGTCTTTTATCCAGTGTTTCAATATATTGCAAATTCTTTTCAATGCTTGAATGGGGCATACTTGTTGGCATGAGCAAAAACGAACCCTCATTGAGTGAAGGCATAAACTCCTTTCCTGTTCCTGGAAATAAGTGCGCAGGCTTTTGCCAAACTGCTGTGTTCCGAAAGTTCTTCCAGCCGGCTTTTTCAACGCCGGTGGCCACAAATCCAAAAACCCGATCAAAACCCTGCCAAATGATCAGTCCAAAGAACAAAGTAAAGGCCGGCAATAGCAGAAATTTCCACTTGTTACGTAACGCCCAGTGCAGAATGGGTTCATAGAAATGAACCATGGACATCAAACCCAAAAGAATCACAGCTACAATACCTGCAACAAATATGAAATTAACAAAAGCGCTGTTATGAGCGCCCAAGGGCAGCCATTCAATGGCCAGATAATATAATGCTACCAGCAAGGTGATGGCAATGGTGATACAATTTGCATATTCCTTGCGGTTTTCAGGCCATCTGTGCTCCAATAAGTTATTTACTCCAATGGCTATTAAGGCTAATGCCATCCATGTTTGCCACAATAGGATGGCAAGCAAACCAGTACCAATCAATAGCCCATTAAATACCTTTCTGATTTTCTTTGAATCGAAACGGATGTTAAAGAACAAATAAACGAGCGTCGGCAACACCACGATGCCCAGTACAAAAGCCGATATCAATGCAAAAGTTTTCGTAAATGCCAAAGGATGAAATAATTTCCCTTCGGAAGCTTCCATGGCAAAAACCGGGAGAAAACTTACAATAGTGGTAGCAATTGAAGTTACTACAGCCGCTCTTACCTCAGTGGTTGCCAAATAGATAACTGACATCAGTTTTTTTCCACGTATCCCCTTGTTTTCAGGCATTTCCAGATGCCTTAGAATATTTTCCACATCCACAATACCTATATCAACCATAACACCAATGGCAATGGCTATGCCTGATAATGCCACTATATTTGCGTCGATGCCGAAAAAGTGCATAAGAATGAAGGTCATGAGAACCCCAATAGGCAATATACTTGCAACAATAAATGACGCTCTGAGATTTAGCACCAAAACTATGATAACAATAATGCTGATCAGAATTTCATGGGACAATGCAGATTCGAGTGTCCCTATGGTTTCTTTTATCAGCCCTGTCCGGTCATAAAAAGGTACAATGGTAACTTTTGAAGTGCTTCCGTCGGCGAGCGTCTTTTGTGGCAATCCCGGCTCAATTTCTTTTATTTTGTCTTTAACGTTGTTGATTACTTCCTTAGGATTGGAACCATATCGCGCTACAACAACAGCGCCCACAGCCTCAGCTCCTGACTTGTCAAGACCTCCTCTTCTTGTAGCAGGGCCAAAAGAGGTATGTGCAACGTCTTTTATCCGCACCGGTACATTACTCCTGACCGCGATAACAGAAGACTCAAGATCTTCAAGGTTTTTCACATACCCCAAACCCCGGATGATATACTCCACATTATTCAGCTCAATGGTTTCCGCTCCAATATCAAGGTTACTCTTGCGGACAGCATTCATGACATCCATCACCGACACGTTATAGGCTTTTAAAGCTTCAGGATTCAGATCTACCTGATATTCCTTAATAAATCCTCCAACCGATGCAACTTCTGACACACCTTCTGCCGTTGCTAATCCATACTTCACATAAAAATCCTGGATGGTTCTTAATTCCTGTGGGTCCCATCCTCCATTTGGTTTGCCCGTTTTTGGGTTCCTTCCTTCCAGTGTATACCAGAAGATTTGGCCCAGTGCAGTTGCATCAGGTCCCAAAGTGGGCTGAACCCCTTGCGGCAATGTTCCCGAAGGCAGTGAATTCAGTTTTTCCAGAATGCGTGAGCGGCTCCAGTAAAATTCAACATCTGTTTTGAAAATGATGTATATAAACGACATGCCAAACATGGAAGTGCTCCGTATTGTTTGAACTCCCGGAATACCCAACAAGGCTGTAGTTAAGGGATATGTGATCTGATCCTGGATGTCTTTCGGGGAACGACCCATCCATTCAGTTGCCACAATTTGCTGATTATCTCCGATATCCGGAATCGCATCAACCGGGATTGGATTTTTAGGGAGCCCTGTATTCCAGTTAAAAGGCGAATACACAAGCCCGAAAACTACAAAGGCAATCAGGAAAATGAACGTTATGAGCCTGTTCTCCAGAAAATATTTAACAAGTCGATTAAACATTTGGTGTCCTTTCTATTCTTTATGAAAATACCATACACACTTTGGAAAGTCTCATTTGGTTATTATCGCTTGTATTTGCAGCAACCAGGCAAACTATTATAAATCTTATCTTCAGCTTTATACTTTTCAGTATCGTGACCAACTGCTGCGATTTTCTTTTGTATTCCGTCACTGCTGACTTTAGATGAATCATAAACCACGGTTAAGAGCTGAGTCTTAACATTCCATGATGCTTTTGATACACCTTCAATTTTGGCGGCTTTTTCAATCCTTTCCTGACATATTTCACAATTTCCCAAAACCTTGATGGTTTCAGATTTTATGCGTGACACGTTAACATGATTATGTGTTTGCGCAAATGAAGAATTTGCGATTACTACCGCAAAAAGAACGGTAATAATAAATTTTACCTTTTCCATGATTCAAATTTTAAGATTATCAGATTGTTTAAATGAAAAATTGCAGGAAATCCAATGACGATTTCCCGGCAAATAACAGAAGAAGGACCGTTAATCAGATGCGGAAGACGCAAATGTCTTCCTGTTGCAATTCATAGACTGGATCAGCAAGGCAGAGACTGCCAACAGCCAAAGGAGATTTAAAAAGTTTTTGATAACTACAGGCTAAACATTCGGGTAAGAATACAGGTAATTCATGTGTATTAACGTCATTGATCAAAATTGGAGATGGAGTGAATTCCTGTTCAACAGTAAAACTGATCGTTTGATCATCGCAGCATTCAGAAGACAGGTAATACCCTTTACCGGAATGTTCTGATTTTGATTCCATGCCACAGGAAACATGATCGCCGGAAAATGAAAATTTTGATCCGAATAATTTTCCTTCACATAAATGAATCGCCAGACTGAAGTGCATTCCGGAGAGAATAATCAGCAGGACAAATAATATGGAAAGAATCTTTCTCATGCTATTGTTAAAACAGCAAAACGATCAAATTGTTTTGCGAAATTAATACCTATTGGTATTATATAAGCATATCAAAATGTTAAAGAATTGGTAATTCAAGTCATTGCTTTTAATAGAACAGGCCATGATCACAAAAAGCAAAAACTTAATTACCTATAGCGTGTTTGTCCATAAAATCACTTTAGTTTGAAATATGAAACATTAAAATCATGGGTGTAAAAAATGCTTCAGGAGCATGAAAAAAAGCGTGTCATGCTTGAAAGTTTTCCAGTAATTAAAAGTTCAGGTAGAAATCTTTTGTAACAGCACGAAAAGCGCTTGTATAGGTACCTGTATCTTCCTTAATAATCAGTTCATCAACAGTACATGCAGTGTTCCCGTTTTTTGAAAAACGGAGCATGCACCGGTTGGGTGTTTTACCTGGATATGGTTGGATAAACGTCTTATTTTCCGGATACAGCCCATGGAAGTACGCCAGCTGAATAAAATATTCTGTTTCCCGGGCAGGAATAATCAGGCAAAAATTACCTGACGGGTCCAGGAGTTTCCGGGTATAAAACAACAAGCTCTCCCAGGTGAGCCGGGTATCGTGCCGGGCTGTTGAACGTTGCCTGTCGGGAGGTTTCAATGAATTCCGGTAATAAGGAGGATTGCTGACAATCAGATCAAAAGTTTGGTCTGTTTTAACTGCAAATTCCTGAAATGAGGTCTGATGCAAAGTGATCCGGTCGTTCCAGGGACTTGCAGCATAATTGTAAAGAGCCTGCTTGCAGGCATCCGGATCTATCTCTACAGCATGCACCGAGGCATTAGATCGTTGTGCACACATAAGGGCAATCAATCCCGTTCCCGTACCCACATCCAGTATGGAAGCTGATTGTTCAGTATTTACCCATGATCCCAGCAATACACCATCTGTACCCACTTTCATGGCACAAAGATTATGGTGCACTGTAAATTGCTTAAAGGCGAAATAGGGGTTGGACATAAAGGCTGTCAGGATTGATGCAATATTTGTATTTTTAACGGTATAAAGATAAGGGTATGAAATCTGACATAAAAGCGCTTCGTGATTTTCTGGAAGAAAAGGTGCTTGAATACAACACCCCCGCTTTTATTGAATTTGATCCGGTTCAGATTCCCCATCTGTACAGGAAGAAAGAAGACATTGAAATTTCTGCGTTCCTGACATCGGTGATATCATGGGGAAACCGGATTGCAATCATCAGAAATGCAAAAAGAATGATGGAACTCATGGATGATGCGCCTTACGATTTTGTAATGCATCACAGGGACATCCATTTGAATAAAATGATGACTTTTGTTCACCGTACTTTTAATGCTGTGGATCTGATTACCTTTGTAAAAGGATTAAAGCACCTTTATACCCATTGCAATGGCCTTGAAGGCGTTTTCACAGAGCATCAGACTGCAGATTCACTACAACCCGCCATACATCAGTTAAAGAAAGCGTTTTTTACCGTGGATCATATGGCACGAACCGAGAAACATCTGCCTGACCCACTTAAAGGATCTGCTGCCAAAAGGATCAACATGTTTCTCCGGTGGATGGTCAGAAAGGATTATGCCGGCGTAGATTTTGGCTTGTGGAAAAACATATCCCCTTCCAAATTATCAATTCCGCTTGATGTACACACCGGCAACACTGCCCGCAAACTTGGATTGCTCAGGCGTACTCAGGATGACTCAAAAGCGGTTCAGGAACTGGATTCCCAATTAAGGCTGATGGATCCGAAAGATCCCGTAAAATATGATTTTGCCTTATTTGGCATAGGGGTATTTGATCATGCACCTGAATGAGCCCGGGAATCATCAGTTTACAATCAACCCGTCATGCAGGGTGATGGTACGGTCGCTCATTGCGGCCAATTCAGTATCATGAGTAACAATTACGAAGGTTTGCGCATATTGATTGCGCAAGGTAAAGAATAACTCGTGGAGTTCTTTTTTATTATGAGAGTCGAGATTACCCGAAGGCTCATCTGCCAGTACCACATCGGGGTTGTTAATAAGCGCCCGGGCAACAGCTACACGCTGTTGCTCTCCTCCGGATAATTCAGAAGGCTTATGGTGAAGCCGGTGACTGATCGCCAGAAAATCCATAATTTCTTTTGCCTGCCTGATGGTTTCGCTTTTGTTCCGGCCTGCAATAAATGCCGGGATGCATACATTCTCAATCGCAGTGAATTCGGGTAAGAGATGATGAAATTGAAAAACAAAGCCGATGTGTTTGTTTCTGAACCGTGCCATTTCACGATCACGCAAATTGTTAACATCTGTTCCGTTTATGACAATACGGCCTTCAGAAGGCTGCATCAGTGTCCCTGCAATTTGTAAAAAAGTGGTTTTTCCGGCACCGCTGGCACCAACAATCGTAACAATTTCGCCTTTTTGAATCGTAACAGAGATCCCTTTTAAAACCTGGAGTGTGCCAAAAGACTTTCTGATATGCGTGGCTTCTATTAATGCCATAATTATTTGGTATCGTTCACAGATTTTTGAATGTCGTCTGTTGTTTTTTGAATATCTGAGGTAATATTGGTAGTAATGTCGGTGAGATTTTTCCGGATGCCCCCAACGCTTTCTGAAATTTCGCTGGATACGCCTTCAGTACTTTGGTTAATCTCCCGTTTAATATCGTCTGTAGCCTTCTTGAATTCACGTAATCCCTTTCCCAATCCCCTGGCAAGCTCCGGTATTTTATTGGAGCCAAAAAGGAGCAAAAAAACCAGGAAAACCAGGATCAGTTCGCCTCCGCTTAAAAAAACTAACGTATGAAGCATTATGGTTCTTTCAAATGATTATGCAAATATAGCAAAAGAAGAAAACAAAACCCCGTGCGTCCGGCACGGGGTTTTGTTTCAAAATACAATTATCTTATTTTATTTGATCAGGCTTTTACTTCTTTCTTTTTTCTGAGGTCATATATCAATGCAGACGCAATGAATACTGTTGAATATACCCCTGAGAAAAGGCCCAGAAGTAATGCAAATGCAAATCCGCGAACACTCTGACCGGTGTAGAAGAAGATGATGGCTACGGTAATTAACACAGTCAGTGATGTAATGATGGTACGGCTAAACGTATCATTAATAGCTTTGTTCATAAGGGTCGCATAATCCATTTTCGGATGCAGAGCTTTATACTCACGGATACGGTCGAAGATAACCACGGTATCATTCACCGAATAACCGATGATGGTCAGAATGGCCGCAATAAACGTCTGGTCCGCCTCCATGGAGAAAGGCATAAATCCATATAATATGGAGAACATGCCAATTACAAAGAATGCATCATGTGCAAGTGAAGCAATAGCTCCGGTACCAAAAGCCCAGTTCCTGAAGCGGAGTCCTATATAGAGGAACATAAAGAACAGTGCGATGAACAGTGCAATGAATGAATCCCGTTTGATATCAGCAGCTATGGTAGGCCCAACTTTTTGCAGACCAAGCACATTCTTGTCCCTGAATTGTTCATAGGTTACACTACCTGCAAGAAGTGGTTTAACGCCATCATAGATTTTCTTTTCAATAATTCTTTCAATTTCAGGATCTTCAGAATCAATTCCATACTTGGTGGTGATTCTCACTTTATCTTCTGTTCCATATGTAATAACTGTAGGAGGCATTCCCAGCTCGTTCTCAACTAGTGAAGCCACTTCAAGATTGCTCACTGGTTTATCGAATTGAATAATATAATTACGGCCTCCGGCGAAATCCACTCCCTGGTCGAGTCCCCTGGTAAAGAGTGAACCTAAGCCAATGGCAATAATGACTCCTGAAAGGATGTAGAATTTTTTCCTGTGTTTGATATAATCGATGTTGATGTTTTTGAATGCTCCGGTAGAAAGTTTGGTACTGAAAGTAAGTTTACCGGATTTATCGAGCATCACTTCAAAAATCAGGCGGCTGATAAAGATGGCTGCAAACATGGAAGTAATGATACCAACAACCAGGGTAGTGGCAAATCCTTTAACAGGACCTGTTCCAAGAAAAAACAGAATGATACCTGTGATAAGTGTAGTGAGGTTACCGTCTACAATGGCAGAAAGGGCATTTTTGTATCCGTCGGATATCGCCATACGCACTCCCTTACCGGCGGCGAGTTCTTCCCTGATTCGCTCAAATATCAGTACGTTCGCATCAACCGACATACCGATTGTAAGCACGACCCCCGCGATTCCGGGCAGCGTTAACGAAAGCCCCATGGACGCGAGTACCCCGAACAAGAAAAACATATTCAGGAAGAGCGCAATATCGGCAACTAAACCGGCTCTGCGTGTATAGTAGAAGATCATGAATGCAAAAATCAGGACAAAGGAGATGATCAGTGAGTTGATACCCGAATTGATGGATTCCTTACCCAATGAAGGTCCGATAATTTCTTCCTGGATAATCCTGCAGGGGGCCGGCATGGTACCTGATTTTAACAGGTTGCTCAAGTCTTCGGCTTCTTCGGGAGTGAAATTTCCGGTAATACGGGTGCTGCCGTTAGGAATTTTTTCATTTACATGGGGGTTGGAATAAACATAGTCGTCCATTACAACAGTAATGATTTTTCCAACATTTTTCTCGGTCAGCCTTGCCCACTCTGTAGTTCCTTCAGCATTCATATCCATGGATACAAAGGCTTCAGCACTATTCTGATCATATTCGTTAACCGCGCGGGTAATTACGTCTCCGGTAAGAGGAGCTTTCCCGTCACGTTTTGTGATCCGGATTGCATGTACTTCAAAATAATCGGTAGGCTTCCGGGTTTCAGGATTTTCAATTGGTTTTGCTGACCAGTAATATTTAAAACTTCTTGGGAAAAACCCGCGTTGGATACCAAGTTTCAGATATTCATTTACCCGGGCTGTATCTTTATAGTGTGTGCGACCAAATGCTGAACCTGAAACAAGTTGTCCGTTGTCGTATACCATGGGGTGCAAAACTGTAAACAGGGGATTCTCCTGAGCGAGAGTATTTTCAGCATCGAGGCTGTCCGGAGTACCCTTGGTAATTTTGCTGAGAAGTTGATTGGCTCCGTTTGATGCAGTGTCAGCTACAGCTGAATCAGCAGGCGCAGAAGCGGTATTCTTATCTGATGATTTTGAGGTTTTGTTGATCTGTGCAACAAATGAATTTAAGGATCTCAAACCATTGCTGATTTCGGGATCGGTATTGTTGAAAGTTTCCCAGAACTCGAGTTTGGCAGCGCCCTGCAGCAATTTGCGTACGCGGTCTTTTTCAGAAACACCGGGTAACTCAACAAGAATACGGTCACCGCTTTGAAGCCTCTGAACATTGGGAGAGGCAACACCAAAATGGTCAATACGGGTGTTGATAATCTGAAATGAGTTATTAATAGCATTGTCAGCCTCTTCGCGGATCACTTTCAATACATCAGCATTGGATGTATTATAGTTGATACGGTCGCGCATGCCTTCAGAAGTGAAAATAGCTGAAAGCCGTGCATCCGGATCAATTTTTTCGAATGCCTGACCAAACAAAGTAACAAAATGTTCATTGGAACCTACCTGGTTTTTCTTAGCCAGTGCAAGTGCAGCATTAAAAGCAGAATCTTTGCTGTCGTTTGCCATGGAGCGGATTACATCCACAACAGAAACTTCCAATACAACGTTCATACCGCCTTGTAAGTCGAGACCAAGATTAATTTCCCGTTCCTGACATTCGCGGTAAGTATATTTTTTCAACCAGAAAAAATTATAGACTGGTTCACTGGCAATCGAGTCGAGGTAATAATCGGCCTTTTTCAGGTCGACTACATTGTTTGCACCTTTAGCATATTCCCGTGCGTTTTTTTTCACATTATTTGTGACGACGGTAAAAGAAAGCTGATAAATACAAACAAGCACCAGCGCTATAGCCAAAGTCCAGATGGCTCCTTTATTACGCATTTCTAGGTTTGTGTTAAGTTTATAATGATTTTTTTACAGTGCCGCAAATATATAAAAATTTCTGCATGCCAATATGATTTATGGTTTGAAGTTTTATTGATGGTTCGGAACCATCATGCGATCCTGTTTTTTTCTAATTTCGCAGCAAATTAATGAAAATGATTGAAATTGGAAATACTGTTGCGCATCCGGATCTGATACAAACTGAATTTGCATGTGACCTAAAAGCTTGCCATGGGGCATGTTGTGTACATGGGGACTCTGGAGCTCCTTTAGAAGATGCTGAAACCAAAATACTTGAAGATATCTTTCCTGTTGTCAAAGCGTATTTAAGCGAACAGTCTGTCCGCACTATTGAAACCGTGGGAACCTGGGTTACGGATATTGAAGATGACAAAGTTACCCCTTTAAACAACGGCAAGGAATGTGCCTATGTGGTATTTGAAAATGAAATTGCCATATGCGGCATTGAGAAGGCATACCTTGACGGACGCATCTCTTTCCGAAAACCGGTTTCATGTCATCTGTATCCGGTGAGGATTACCCGTTACAAACATTTTGATGCGGTGAATTATGACCGTTGGGAAATATGCAATCCTGCTTTAATAAAAGGTAAAAAACTGAACATGCCCGTATACCTGTTTATACGCGAAGCCCTGGAACGCAAGTATGGGAACAACTGGTTTCAGGAATTGATTGCTGAAGCAAAAAAAATAATTACAAATGATTTTTAATGTTTTTAGGTTTCGAACCCCTATTTTTTTATCTACAAAGATCTTTTTTTATGTTTTTTATATTTTTTTATTCATTTTATAGGGGTAATTAATTTTATTTTCGTATTTTTGACCCATAAAATCTAATAAAAAATTTATGGCAGCAATACGATTTACAGCTTTAGCGAGTGCCTATGACAGAAAGGCTCTTCCTTATACCAAATCTAAAACGCCTGTTTCAGAATATTTTGGTATCAATGTTTTCGACAGGAATAAAATGAAAAAATACCTGACCTCAGAGGCTTATGATCATGTACTTGACGCCATTGATCAGGGAACAAAAATCGACCGGAAATTAGCTGATCAGATTGCATCAGGAATGAAAACCTGGGCAGTTGAAATGGGAGCAACCCATTATACACACTGGTTTCAGCCCCTCACTGAAGGTACCGCAGAAAAGCACGATGCATTTGTTGACTATGATGGTAACGGAGGAGTCCTTGAATCATTTTCAGGCAAATTGCTGGCTCAGCAGGAACCAGACGCATCCAGCTTTCCAAGTGGCGGAATCCGCAATACCTTTGAAGCCCGTGGATATACCGCATGGGATCCATCCTCTCCGGCTTTTATTATGGGGAACACTCTGAGTATTCCCACGATCTTTGTATCATATACCGGTGAAGCACTTGATAACAAGACGCCGCTTATAAAAGCTTTATTTGCGATTGACAAAGCTGCTGTAGATGTATGCCAGTATTTTGACAAGGATGTTACCAAAGTTGTTGCCACACTTGGAGTAGAACAGGAATATTTTTTAATTGATGAGGCTTTATACAATGCAAGGCCGGATATCGTTCTTACAGGAAGATCTCTGATGGGCCATGCATCTGCCAAGGATCAGCAGCTTGAGGACCATTATTTCGGATCCATTCCCGAACGGGTTTCTTCCTTTATGGATGAATTCGAAACTGAAGCTTACAAACTGGGAATTCCGATTAAAACAAGACATGATGAAGTGGCGCCCAACCAGTTTGAATGTGCTCCGATATTCGAAGAATGCAACCTGGCTGTAGATCATAACCTGTTGCTTATGGACCTTATGAAAAGGATTGCAAGACATCACAGCTTTGCAGTTCTGCATCATGAAAAGCCGTTTAATCATGTGAATGGATCAGGAAAACATTGCAACTGGGCACTTGCCACAGATACAGGAGTAAATCTTTTCTCCCCCGGTAAAAACCCGAAAACCAACCTGCAATTTCTCACCTTCCTTGTAAACACGCTGAAAGCGGTTCAAAAACATGCGGATCTGCTAAGGGCCAGCGTTGCCACCCCTGGTAATTCACACCGTCTGGGTGCAAATGAAGCCCCCCCGGCCATTATTTCCGCATTCATCGGAAAGCAGCTCACGGATATGTTAGACCGTATTGAGAAAAAGGTGACCAACGAGAAAATGACACCTGATGAAAAGATAGAACTCAAGCTCAGTGTTATTAAGGTTCCGTCCATTCTTCTGGACAATACAGATAGAAACCGGACCTCTCCTTTTGCCTTTACCGGAAATAAATTCGAATTCCGCGCTGTAGGTTCATCTGCGAGTCCTGCAGTTCCCATGACCGTTTTGAACTCAGCCGTGGCTGAACAGCTGATTGAATTCAAAAATGAGGTAGAAAAGCTCATTGCAAAAGATGTTAAGAAAGATGAAGCCATTTTCCAGGTTCTTCGCCAGTATATTATTGATTCAAAGAATATTCGTTTTGAAGGCAATAACTACAGTGAAGAATGGAAAAAAGAGGCAAAGAAAAGAGGTCTTTCAAACATCACAAATACTGTAGAAGCTCTGGATGCTTATCTGACTCCCAAATCGGTAAAGCTGTTTAAGGATCTGGATGTAATGACCGAACGCGAAAACGAAGCCAGAAATTACGTACGCTGGGATACCTATACAAAACGTGTTCAGATTGAAGCACGTGTAATGGGTGACCTCGTAATGAATCACGTCGTACCTGTTGCTATTCGCTATCAAAGTGAGCTGATTGAAAACGTAAAAGGACTGAAAGAACTTTTCGGCGAAAAGGAATATAAAGAACTTGCAGGTGCAAGAATTGAACTGATCAAAACCATGTCGCAACACATCAGTTATATTAAAGCCAAAGTGAGTGAGATGATTGAAGCACGGAAAGTGGCTAATAAAATTGAGGATGAACGCGAAAAAGCGTTGGCTTATTCTACAAAAATCTTCTGTTATCTGGATGATATCCGCTATCATGTAGACAAGCTGGAACTCATTGTGGACGATGAATATTGGCCACTTCCAAAATACAGAGAGTTGCTTTTTATCAAATAGCAGTGTTTTTTGAATAGGGTTAATGTGAAAGGCCGGTAATTTTTACCGGCTTTTTTGTTCTTCTGTTTCATCTTGCAGCGATTAGCTGTGCATATCTTCTTTTTACTATATTTGTTCATTATACTATTTTTGCATACGAACGTATTATTTTATCCGTTTATCCGAGTATTAAACCAGAAACCATCATGAAAGCGTTACCTTATCTTATATCCTTTGTTCTATTCTTTTCTGTAATTGACTCAGCCTCTGCTCAAAATAAAAAAGCGTCAAAAGCTTATACTACTTTCGAT
Organism: uncultured Bacteroidales bacterium; assembly: GCA_964615995.1. GTDB lineage: Bacteria > Bacteroidota > Bacteroidia > Bacteroidales > UBA10428 > UBA5072. The sequence goes on along the minus strand of CAZTSR010000008.1, from coordinate 48,969 downwards.
GCTGGTGAGTACTATGCCGCAATAGACCAGTTTAAGGAGGCCTATCAGAAGACATCGGATAAAAAAGAAAAGCTTCATATGGCATTCTATATCGCAGAATGTTACAGAAAAACGGATAATGCCCCTCAGGCCGCTTTATGGTATGGGAAAGTCATTGCCAAAAATTATGAAAATCCCATATCGGTATTGTATTATGCTGATGCCTTACGCATGAATCAGAATTATGAAGAAGCCAAAGCCCAATACCAACACTATAAAGAGCTTGTTCCGGATGATCCGCGCGGTTCCGACGGAATTCTTTCATGTGATTTTGCACTTCAATGGATGGATCAACCCACGGGATATACAGTTGAAGAACAGAAATTCATCAACTCCAAATTCAGTGATTACAGTCCGGCTTTTTCCCGATCAGATTATGATGAAATTTATTTTACTTCCTCCCGTGAAGAAACCATGGGTAATTCAGAACATGGAGGTACCGGACAGCAGTTTGCCGATATTTTCTTTTCTACCATGGACAAAAAAGGAAAGTGGAGCACTCCCCTTCCCCTTGCTGAACCCATTAACACAGAAGCTGAAGAAGGCACACCTGTTTTCAGCTCAGATTATAGCCATATGTACTTTACCCGTTGCAATGTAAGCAAACGAAAAGCACTGGGATGCGAAATATTTGAAGCTAAAAGAAACGGGGACCGATGGGCCGATCTGGAATCAATCGCAATTGCACAGGATAGCGTAGTGATTGCCCATCCTGCTATTTCACCGGATGAACAGACCTTGTATTTCGTATCAGATATGGACGGAAGTATCAAAACAACCGAAGGAGCCAATAGCAAAGACATATGGATGGTTACCCGTTCGGGCGATAAATGGAGTGATCCGGTTAATCTGGGAACTCCAATCAACTCGCCCGGTGATGAATTATTTCCATATGTGCATTCAGATGGCGCTTTATACTTTTCTTCTGACGGACATATCGGTATGGGCGGACTTGACATCTTCAAAGCTGTAAAAGGAGACAATGGCCAATGGTTGGTTGAAAACATGAAATACCCGATTAATTCTGCCGCCGATGATTTCGGTATTGTTTTTGAAAAAGAACGTGAAAGCGGTTATTTCTCCTCTTCCCGCAAAGGGAAAACTTATGATGACATTTATTCCTTTGTCCTGCCTCCGCTAAGATTTAGCATTACAGGTGTGGTGAAGAATGAAAAAACCGACGAGGTGATTCCGGAAGCTACGATAAAATCCATCGGAAGCGATGGTATCACGCTGGATACCAAAGCAGGTCGCGATGGTGTTTTCAAATTCACTTTAAAACCGGGAACTGACTATGTCTTTATTGCTGAAAAACAAGGATTTCTGAAAGGCAAAGAAAGAGAATCTACAAAAGGAGCTACTAAAAGCACCGATTATAAAACCGAGATATATCTGGCATCCATAGAAAGCCCCATTCAGGTTGAGAACATATTTTACGACCTCGACAAAGCGGATTTACGGCCCGAATCAATGGTATCACTGGATAAGCTTGTAGAAACGCTTAATGACAACCCAAATATTGTTGTTGAATTAGGATCTCATACAGACTCAAGGTCTTCTGACGCTTATAATTTGGATTTATCACATCGGCGTGCGCTGTCTGTCGTAAATTATCTGATTCAAAAAGGCATTTCCCGTGACCGCCTCGTTGCAAAAGGTTATGGAGAATCTCAGCCTAAAAAGGTGGACAAAAAAGATCAAGCTGCTTATTCATTCCTTCCCGAGGGAACAGTTTTATCTGAAGCTTTTATTAACAGTCTTGGAGATGACGACCGGAAGGAAATGGCGCACTTCCTGAACCGCCGCACGGAGTTCAAGGTATTGAGAACAGATTATACCGGGAAATAAAGATTGAATTGAAGTTTAAAAAGCGATGTCAATGGTTGAATCCACATTGCTTTTATGTCCTGCACGGTCTATGATGTAAAAATTATAGCGGATGGTATCATAGGGCGGTGGGATCACAAAAAGTAAATCTACCTTAATTTCACCTTTTACTGAACTTCCCGACCGGTCAAGGTAATCGTTATAATCAATCCTGAACCAACGGCCATATGTTTCATAGTCAATCGAATCATATGTCTGGTCCAACATCTTCTGGTAAGGAATCAGAACAAGATTGCTGTCGTTATTCAATTGGCCAAAATCCGAATCCCCATCCTGAAAAGTGAACTCCAGCGATCCTCCCCTATAGGTGCTTCCTAAGGTATCTATTGTAGTCTCTGTATATTTCTTAAAGTGAATTTCCGGCGCATCGCTGATATTCTCCAAAGGTTCACAGGCAGATAAAATGCCTGCAATTGCCAGCATCCTCAAAAAAATCCGTTCTGTTTTCATAGATCCCATGACCTTTAATAAATTACCATTATTTCTCACGCATAAAAACCTGAATAGGCACTCCTTTAAAATTAAAATTCTGTCGCAGTTTATTCTCCAGATACCTGCGATAGGGTTCTTTAATGTATTGCGGAAAATTGCAGAAAAAGGCAAACGCAGGCGCATGCGTGGGCAACTGCGTTATATATTTTATTTTAACATATTTGCCTTTTACTGCCGGAGGCGGATAATCTTCAACAACCTGCAGCATAATTTCATTCAACTTAGAGGTAGGAATTTTACGTATTCTGTTCTGATATACCTCCATAGCCGTTTCAATGACCTTGTGAATACGCTGCTTATTTAATGCCGATATAAATAAGACCGGAACATCCTTAAACGGAGCCAGCTTTTCAATAAGAGCATTCTCATAGTCGCGGGCTGTATTTGTTGATTTTTCCATGGTGTCCCATTTATTCACAAGCAGCACCAACCCTTTGTTATTCTTATGTACGATACTGAGTATCGATAAATCCTGGGATTCCAGTCCCTGAACAGCATCAATCATTAAAAGACAAACATCCGAATATTCTATGGTGCGGATCGAGCGCATAACAGAATAGAACTCAATATCCTCATTCACCTTCCCTTTTTTACGGATACCAGCCGTATCTACCAGAAAGAAATCATAATTGAATTTATTATATCTGGTAAAAATGGAGTCTCTCGTTGTCCCTGCTATGGCGGTTACAATGTGCCGGTCCTCACCCAATAGTGCATTGATTAAAGTAGATTTGCCGACATTCGGGCGTCCCACAACTGCAATCCGGGGCAGTTCGGGGAGTTCCTCGGAGGTCTGTCCTTCAAAGGAATTCACCACTTCATCCAACAAATCGCCCGTACCGCTGCCATTCATGGATGATATTTTATAAAGTTCACCAAGTCCCAGCGCATAAAATACATCTCCTTCATACTGCTGCATGGTATTGTCAACCTTATTCACAGCAACAATGGCTTTTTTAGTGCCTCTTCTAAGTACATCGGCAACAGATTTATCCATATCTGTGATGCCCTCCTTTACATCTACAACGAAAATAAGTACATCAGCCTCTTCAATGGCCAACAAAACCTGCTTCCTGATTTCCTCTTCAAAAACATCATCGGAACCCTCTACATAGCCTCCGGTATCAATAATAGAAAACTCTACTCCATTCCAAATACACTTGCCATAATGCCGGTCACGTGTAACACCACTTGACTCATGAACAATGGCCTCACGACTTTCTGTGAGCCTGTTGAATAAGGTGGATTTACCTACATTCGGACGACCAACTATGGCTACAATATTACCCATTCAATAATGTTTTAAATTTCGAAATCAATACACGACCTGTCTTTCTTCACATTTTTTATATATGCACCAACCTGTAGGTGTGCAGGATGATTCTGATATGCAGCGAGATCTGTCCAGGAATTAAAATCTCCGATTAACATAACATCATAATTGTCTTTTGGTGCATCTTTGGAGTTCATAAAAACCTGGAAATTTACAATTTCAGGTATCTGCTCTTTCAGACTCATCAGACGGGCTTTTATTTCCACCATTCTGTCCATTTTGATCATCGGACGGTCTCCATCCAGAATTTTCCACATAACAATATGTCGAATCATGCACGATAATTTTCACAAATGTAATTAATATCCAAACCTTTTCAGTGAATTATCATTATTCCTCCAATCGGCAGCAACTTTAACCTGCAATCCCAGATATATCTTTTTCCCTAAAAACTTTTCAATATCGAGTCGTGCCTGAGTGCCAGTTTTTTTCAACGATTCACCTTTATGCCCGATCAGGATCCCTTTCTGTGTTTCCCTGATCACATAAATAATTGCATTAATCCGGATGATGTCTTCAGCTTCCTTAAAAGAGTCAATCACCACTTCGCACGAATAAGGAATCTCTTTTTGGTAATTCAGAAATATTTTCTCACGTACGATTTCAGTTACAAAGAAGCGCTCGGGTCTGTCTGTTAACGAATCAATAGGGTAATATGCCGGACCCTCGGGCAACAATTTCACAATGGCATCAAACAATTCGCCTGTATTTGATTTACGCAATGCCGAAACAGGAATGATGGTAGATGAGGGGAGTGTTTCTTTCCATTGATTGATGAGTAAGTCCACAGCAGCCTTTTCTGCAAGGTCGGTTTTATTCAAAGCCAAAATCACCGGCTTTTGCATTTTTTTGAGTTTGCTTAAATAATCCTCATGTTTGTCGGCTGTTTCAATAACATCTGTCACATACAAAATAACATCGGCATCACTTAAGGCTGTTTTTACCGATCGCATCATGTTTTCATGAAGTTTGTAAACCGGCTTCACAATACCTGGTGTATCGGAAAAGACAATCTGAAAATCTGCTCCGTTCACAATCCCCATTATTCTGTGCCGCGTAGTTTGGGCCTTTGAAGTGATTATGGATAAACGTTCTCCTACCAGTTCATTCATTAATGTGGATTTTCCCACATTCGGATTTCCGATGATATTCACAAAACCTGATTTAAACATGGCGGCGTATTTACAAATTTATTTGAAGGGATAATTTGAATGCAAAGTTATCAATTGTTTTGCTATATGCATAAGGACCATACCGGTAGAAAACGCCAATACCATATTTAAATAACTGCATGCGGGCCAGGTTATTAAAAAGAATTCCTCCTTCAAAATAGCCTTTTTTCATGGTTTTAAATTCGACATTCTGATGCCGGTATGCATCTGAAAGCTGGCCCCATCCGGCATTATGCACAAGAGCTAATTCGGGTTGAAATTTTCCGCGTGGTTTAAACAACAACTTTCCGAAATCCTGCTTCAGAAATAAGGACATAAAGCGGTCGGACAAAAACTCATTAAACCGCATGGTACCAAAAGATTGTTCTGATTCGAGTGAGAAGGGACGATAGCTTCCCATTCCTGCATATAGCCTGGCATACGGAACTGTACCTGATACCAGGCCTGATACCAGCGCAAGTCTGGTTTCTCCAAATGTACGCGTAGTAAACGATTTTGTGATCTTCATTTCCGATCGCCAGAAAGTAAAATCGCTGTTGAACCAATCGTTTCCCCGGGATATATTTAGGTAAAATACAGGAGCTTTGGTCCCCATGGAGAACTTATTCCCCCTTGGAGATTTCATAAAAGTCTCCTTATACGCGTACTTCAGCTTAATCCCGATTTCAGTGATATTATACCTGGTGAGCAATACCTGTGGTACTTCCATTCCAACATTGAAACCATATTCATTGGTGGGTTCAATAATAGAATGGCTCGTGTAAGCCTTTAAAGTCAGATATTTTAAAGTCCTGAAATTCACCGACACCTCCGATTCACGCACCTTATCCATAACATCAATCATATAGTTCCGGATAAAGGATGTATTTGAAAGCGTCCATGCTTCATTAAACTGGAAACTACCCGATTCCAGAACATCATTTTTATATGACACAGAAATATCAAATTCATGCTTTGGGACAACATGTACTGTAACATTTCCGGCATATTTAAAGGCCTTATCTTTAAAACCATAAGCAAAATATCCTCCCAGGGAAAACTGCTTAAACAACTGTTCCGTAGTGTGCCCTCCAGCACCCAGACGCAGACCTTCATAGCGGTTAAAGGTAATGAACCGCCTGATGTCAAAATTCCAGTATCTGCCAGGAAAATATCCCGTAATCAAGGTTTCAAACGAATTCAAAGTCCGATCGAGATGTTCGGCCTTACCCAGACTATCAATAACTCTGTAAGTCTCCAATTCACGCATGTTCAGTGAATCGGTCCGGTATTGCTGCCAAACTGCCTCAGGTTGTTTATGTGCGTTCGGATCCACCTCCAGAGTGACATCAGAAAACTCGGAGGGTTTCAGATCCGGATTGAAATTGATATTTACAATATATGTTTTGCCGATGCCTGTCAAATTCAAAGGCATCGCATCAAAGCCCATAGCTGCCACATTAAAATTGATGGTAGTATTCAGCAATACCGGAAACCACCGTTCATTATTTGCAAAATCATATTGCTGCTGTATGGACACATGGAACATAGCATTTTTCTGGTTATCCGCTTCCGCAATAACATTCTGTACAGCATATCGATTGGAATTGATGTACAATACGCCTTTCATCCCTTCGAAATTACGCCCTTTCTTTGGCCGGAAAGAAATAATAAAAACGGAATCGCCCCGATCTGTGTATGTGGTATCTTCGATTAAAAAGAAATACTTATCCGTACTTCCAGGGCTAATCGGGTTGAGCAGCATCTGGTCGGCTATATTCACAAAGTTCTCATAAAAAGAAAACGATTGAAACTGGCGTGCCATAATCATGAATGATGGCTGGGAGATGCCTGAAATCTTAGAAGCAATCACTTCTTCCTTGTTCTTTCCCGGGGCCAGAAATTTCCTTTGGCTCACGGATTCCATCATAAAAAGATACTGCTCATCAACGAACCGCTTCAAATCGATTTTCCCCTTTTGATCCAGTCCGTATGTTAGGGTATCGGGCAATTTGTATTTTTGAGAAATCGTTGCTGAAGTATCCTTTGCTGCTGCTGAATCAGGCTCCAGCTCAAACACCATCTTATCATAGGAGATGTATGTAAACGGACCGTTTTTCTCCGGATTATTTCTGTTGCGGTTTTCTGTAACAAGCTTAATAATGCGGTGTGCCGGATTTTCTGCAGGAAAAACAATCACTTCATCTATTCCAAGCGGTTGAGGTGACAGAACAATAGAATGCAAATACGCTTTGCTTTGCGGAAGCCGTATTATTTTGGGGCGGTATCCCACATAGCTCAGTTTTAAAAACTGGATTTTATGGGTATTTGGAATCCTGAAATATCCTTCAAGATTGGTGACAACCCCGTGTCCTGAAGCATTGTAAACAATATTTACAAATGCCAGGGGTTCATGCGTTAAACTGTCTGTAATTCTTCCATTAAGATATCCCTCCTGTCCGAATAGAGAACCAGACACAAGGAGAAATGGTATCAGCCATTTAAAGGCCATTGTCAATCAATTATTTTTTTAATTTCTGTAATCATCCGTTGCGCAAGTGCATCGGCTTTTTCAGCACTTGTACTTTCACTGATAATCCTGATAATAGGTTCAGTATTTGATTTTCTCAAATGCACCCATTCCCTGTCAAAATCAATTCGTATTCCATCCTGATCATTGATGGGATTTGATTTATATTTTTCCCTTATTGAAGCAATCAGCTGATCTACATCAATATCAGGCTTCAGTTCAATTTTATTTTTGGAATTATAATAATCCGGATATGTTTTCCGTAGCTCTGAGCATTTCTTATTCGTTTTTGCCAGGTGTGTTAAAAACAGGGCTATTCCAACCAATGAGTCGCGTCCATAATGAAGCTCAGGATAAATTACGCCTCCGTTTCCTTCTCCCCCAATGACTGCAGAAACCTTTTTCATCTCCTGAACCACATTCACTTCACCTACTGCAGAAGCTGTATAAGAACCACCATAACGTGCTGTAACATCTGCAAGGGCGCGTGTGGATGACAAATTTGAAACAGTATTGCCTTTTTGTTGCGAAAGAATATAATCAGCAACAGCTACGAGCGTATATTCTTCTCCAAACATGGAACCATCTTCATTAACAATAACAAGCCGATCCACGTCCGGGTCTACCACAAAACCAACATCTGCCTTATGTTGAACAACAGCCTCTGAAATATCCTTCAAGTGCTGTGGTAATGGTTCCGGGTTATGTGGAAAAATGCCATTGGGAGTACAATGAATCTGAACGACTTCAGCGCCCAGTTTATCCAGAAGTACAGGCAGTATAATCCCTCCTACAGAGTTGACACAATCTATCACTACTTTGAATTTTGCCTTCTTTATGGCCGAAACATCCACATGTTTCATGTTTAAAACAGCCTCAACATGAATGTCATTCATGTTATCAACGGAGGTGAGCTTGCCTAAGGTCTGAACTTCGGCATATTCTACTTCGCCTGATTCGGCAATTTTCAGTAAGTCGGCACCTTCCTGAGCAGAAATGAATTCGCCCTTCCCGTTTAACAATTTAAGTGCATTCCACTGTCCCGGATTGTGGCTTGCGGTAAGAATTATTCCGCCATCTGCCTTATAGTTGGTTACGCCTAATTCAACTGTCGGAGTGGTAGCCAATCCCAGGTCGATCACATCAATTCCCATTCCCATCAGAGTCCCAGCAACAACGTGTGAAACCATTTCACCTGATATACGGGCGTCCCGTCCTATAACAACCTTGTAACCAGTCTGTCTTGTCCGTAATTTCAACTGAGCGCCAAAAGCCGTTGTGAACTTTACGATGTCCAGCGGCGTGAGTGCATTTCCTTGCCTGCCTCCAATGGTACCTCTGATTCCGGAAATTGATTTAATTAGGGTCATTTCAGTAAAATTTATATTTTTTCAGGAACCTCGCCTGATTATTTCGTATTTTTATCGCTCCAAAAATAAACATTAATGTTGTTTCCTTCAGCATTTGAAAACACCTCATTTTATCAGAACTGAATGAATCACTAAAACCCACCCCAAAAAATGATTAAAAGTACACGTAAACCCGGAGCGGACAGGAAAATTCAGGCAAAAAAGAAAGATGGCAGATCCCGGAGCAGTGCGTCGTCACGAAAAAATGATAAAACCCGAAGCAGTGCACCTTCACAGAAAGATAGTAAATCCCGAAGCAGTATGCCTTTACGTAAAGATGGTAAAGCCCGGAGCAGTGCGCCTTTGCAGAAAGACAGTAAAGCCCGGAGCAGTGCATCTTTACGCAAAGATGGCAAAATCCGAAGTGACGCACCTTCACAGATGGCTGAATCACATGCTGTTGGACAAAGAAAGCCTCGTCGCGCCATTCAATCGCGCTCCAGGGTTTCAAAAGAACCTAAGGGCATTACCGAAAATGATTCCATTCGTCTCAATAAATATATTGCCAGCACAGGCGTTTGTTCACGCCGGCAGGCTGATGAGTTTATAACCGCTGGTTTGGTAACCATAAACGGAAAACTTGTAACAGAATTGGGGGTAAAGGTAAGTCCGGGCGATGTGGTTAAATACAATGGAGAAACCCTTCGGGAGGAAAACAAGGTATATATTCTGCTTAATAAGCCAAAAGATTATGTGACTACAGTTGAAGATCCGCATGCCAAAAGAACGGTTCTGGATCTGGTAAAAGGTGCCTGTAAGGAGCGGATATATCCTGTTGGAAGACTTGACCGCAACACAACCGGCGTATTATTGCTGACAAACGATGGAGATCTTACTAAACGCCTTACCCATCCGAGATTTGAAAAACTGAAGATTTATCATGTGTTTTTGAACAAGAACATCAAGCCTGCCGATATGGAAAAAATTTCCACCGGTATCACGCTGGAAGATGGCTTTATAAAGGCCGATTCAGTAAATTATGCAGATCCGGTTGATAAAACCCAGGTAGGTATTGAAATCCATTCGGGCCGGAATCATATCGTCAGAAGGATTTTTGAGCATCTGGGATATGAAGTAACAAAACTCGACAGGGTGTATTTTGCCGGATTAACTAAAAAGAATCTTCCCAGGGGAGAATGGAGGTTTCTCAATGAAAAAGAGATCGGAATGCTAAAGATGAATGCGTATAAATGAAGTGAAGAAGTGAGGAAGGGAGGAAGTGAGGAAGAGAAGAAGGGAGGAGGTGACAAGGGACGAGGGACGAGTAGTAAATTATTGATATAATGATTATTCAGCTACCCGGTCAGCAGTCAGCGGTCAGCAGTCAGCGGTTCAATGCCCAATTCTCCAGTTCCCACACATCCAGTATCTGGAATCTGACATCCGGATGCATTTTCTCATCATCTCTTCCCTTCTTCACTTCCTAACCTCTTCACTTCTTCACTTCCTCACCTAATTATATCTTAAGTCCCATAAACAGTACATCATCCACCTGATCGTAATTCTCTTTCCAGAGACTAAATGTATTTTTCACATGCAGGCATTGTTCATCCATAGGTTTTGAGTGAATATCCTGTAGCAGGTTTTTCAGTCGTACCATTTTAAACTTCTTCCCCATGGGTCCGCCAAACTGGTCGGAATAACCATCGGAGAACATATAAATGATATCTCCTTTGCTCAATTGGATGCCTTCGTCTTCAAACAGGTTATCCTCCCTGTCATAATGCCCGCCTACCGAATTACGACTTCCTTTAATAAACAGCTCTTCCCCGTCTTTATAGATGATCATTGGGCGCATAGCAGATGCGTAACGCACATAATGTGTTTTTAGATCAATTTCACAAACGATGATGTCCATTCCGTCTCCGGGTTTGGTTCCATCATCCAGGTTCTGATTCAAGGTATTCCGAAGTTCGTTGTCCAATACCTGTAATACGCGTGATGGAGCATTTCCGGCCTCGCGTGTACAGATGTCCTTAATCAATGTGGATCCGATCATGGACATAAATGCACCCGGTACGCCATGTCCTGTAGAATCAGCGCATACGATGGTGAATTTATTATCGTTTACCTGATCGAACCAATAGAAGTCGCCGCTCACAATATCCCTGGGATGGTAAAAAACAAAACTGCCGGAAAAATGATGCTGAAGACGCTTGATCGGAGGCAGCATGCTTGTCTGAATCCTTTTTGCATAATTGATGCTGTCGGTGATATCCCGGTTCTTTATTTCAATTTCTTCTTTCTGCTCAACAACTTCCTTTGTTCGTGCTGTAAGTTCCCGTTCCAGGTATTCCTGTAATTTCTTTTGTTTCCTTTCCCTGATTTTAAGAAGGGAATAAAAAATCAGACACAGAGCCACAAGCGAAAGGGAAATAAACCACCATGTTTTCCATACGGGAGGTTTAATCCGGATACGTACGGCTATAGGTTCCTGGCTGAGTCCTTCACTGTTATATGCGCGAACGTAAAATGTATAGGTTCCATCCTCAATACGTGAATATGATGCACTGGTTTGGGATGTCACATCGGACCATTCTGTATCGTAACCTTCCAGTTTATATTCATAGCGTACCGCCTGAGGATTGCTGTAATTCAAACCAATAAATTCAATACGCAACTGATAAGCCTTATATGGCAATACGATCTCGCGGCTGAAATCATATTCTTTACCTGAAATTGTCAAACTCACAATATTTACAAAAGGAGGAAGCATTTTGTTCCGGTCGAGCATCGCATCATAGCCTGCCAAACCGCCGGTTGTGCCCAGATACACGCTGCCGTTTGAATTCCTGCACATCGCATTGGCATTACAATCGCCCTGTATTCCGTCGTTCTGATCATAGATACTGATCCTGTTATTTGCAGTATTAATCCTGCTGATTCCCATGCGATGACCAACCCACATGCTATTTTTACTTCCTTTTATTATGCTGTAGCAAAAATCTGCTTTCAACCCATATGGAATGGTATACTGATACAGAGTATCCTTTTTGAACAGGATAACGCCATCTCCATAGGTTGCAGCCCAAATTCCGCCTTCATCATCCTCTGCAATGGAGCGAAATTTCACTTCGCTGCCGGTAGAATACAAATTGCTTACTTTTCCATCAACCAGTCCGTAAATCCCGTTTGCCTGGGTCGCAATAAGCAGGCGGCCCTTTGAATCCATAAGAATATGTTCCACATTATTATGGGGCAACCCATTGGTAGTCGTAAAATGTTCAACTTCCTGAAGATTGTGATCCAGCTTATAAATTCCATCTTTTGTACCTGCATAAATGCCGGTTTTATCAGAAGCAATTGTGCTAACCCAATTTCCCATAGAATAAGCCTCATACCTGGCTTTTGTAATTTCAGAAGTCCGGGTATCCATACGGAACAATCCATTTGTTTCCGTGCCTATATAAAGTAAGGTCCCTTCCAGATATAAAGCTGTGATCCGATCAGCAGGAATACCGGATATTCTGACAGGCATTCTGTCTATTCCCTTTTTAAATTTAAAAAGTCCCTTTATGCCTCCGATATAAATAGTCTGATCATCTGTAGCAGCAACCGACTGAATATCATTATCAATACCTTCAAGATCAAATTCCATATTTGACAGCGGCTTTCCGGTAATCAGATCAACGCCTTCCCCATAGGTTGCAATCCAGATATTTCCTTCCAGATCTTCAAAGACTCTTTTTATGGCATTTCCGGACAAGCCATTCTCTTTGTTAAAATAGGTGATGTTTTCGAAATTACCTTTGCCATCGCTCTGTGCCAATTTATAAACTCCATTTCTTAAAGAACTGACCCATAAATTTCTTTGAGAGTCTTCAAAAACTGCCTGAACATTTTCTTTGGCCAGGTTTTGTTTCTGGCCTACTGTACTGATGGAGTATTTTTCGCCATTCAGTATAATCTGGTATACGCCTTTATCTTCCGTTCCTATCCAGAAAGTGGTGTTGTTAATATGAGAGGGCTGAATATCCTGGATTTTGCTAAATTCAAGTTCACTAACAGTAACTTTAACTGAAACTTTATTTCCCTCGTTATCAATGGAGCACAACAACAAACCATCCTGAGTACCAAGAAGCATCATATTTCCACGAACATATACAGATGTAACCATGATTTCCGGAAGGCCTTCAACAAACCGGGCCTTCCCGGTTTTTATGTTAACGGTTAGCAATCCATTATTCAAAGTTGAAGCTAAAATGTTCCCGTTTTGAAGTTCGTTGATGCCGGTAATTGCACTATTCAAATCAAGTCCTGTTTGTAAAATGCTGAACCTCTTGCCATCGTAAAGTCCAATTTCACCTCCATGATATCCAAACCAAAGATTGTTTCTGCTATCTTTGAAAGACATGGAAGCAACCTGGCTGGCCATGGAATCCTGAATCATATCTGCACTGAAGGTAAATCCATTAAACCGGCAAAGTCCTTCTCCGGTGCCTATCCATATGTAACCATGATTATCCTGATTGATTGTATATACAAAAGGATGCTTGATTCCTTCGTTTATGCCATAATGATTGATTTTATAGTCTTGAGCAACAGCTGAAGAAATCAATGTCAGGAGCAGGATGGCGTAAAAAGACGGTTTAATGATATTCCGCATGAGATCGTTCTATTTTGTTGGTTTTCTATGATCAATGGTAGAATTGTATTTAGGTACACCGCCTATCGGGATTACATAAAATGGCAATAATTCTCCATATTGGTTTCTCACATTAATTACCACATTGTTATTCTTAACCGGAGGAGTCTTCCTTTTGATAAACTGAATGTCCAGTGATGTATTCTTTTCCTCACTATGGATTCCAAACTCATCTTCAATCCAGTTGTCTTCCGCGGAAACTTTACTGAGCTGACCTTTTCTTGCAACAGAAACGATTCTGATGAAGCCGTCCGAATCCCAATCAAAGTTTGATAGTTTTACCGAAATCGTCCGGTCATCCACATAGGGATATATATGAGATACTTCAGTGGGACTGTCATGCATTCTGAACGAATATTCATAAGCAAATGCATTGGCCCCTTCAATGGGTTTGTTTTCATTCGAGCGTGTAGAGAGATAATACCGGTAAAGATTTCCATCATCTCCCGACAAACCATCGCAAACAACTTTAAAAACATATCCGTCAAATTTCTGCACAAATTCCCCTTCAGATGGGTTAAAAGGTCCGAACGTATACCATTTATTATCGTAATCAGGCTGATTTCCGAATGTTTTGGATGCCAGGAGGTTACCGCTTTTATACTTACCTACAGGCTGTGTTTCCTGGGCATCTTTATGGGTATAACACTCTTTGCCGCCATATACGGAATAATTCATTTTTGTATCAAAAATAACATCCTGTTCATCAGTTGTACCACTGACGTCGGGATCAAATACTCTTATATATACTGGCTGAGAGAAATTTTTGGGAATCAGAAAAAAGAATGTCTGAGAAAAATCATCATCGCCCCATGATGTTCCGGCTTTTGGACCAAAAGTCATCAGGTAAGGTATATTCTCATCGCCCGCCGGTACAGGCTGGCTGTCAATATTACTAACAGAGAACAGCAAAAGCAAAAGAATAAAATATTTCATAGGTAAGAAATCAGATTTTGGTTCACAAAGAAGTCATACGATAAAAAAACCGAATAGATACATTTTCAAGCGGAAAGGTAAAACACAATCAATTTTTGGCTTCCAAAACCACTACATTCCTGGTAACACAACTTTTCTGTCCTGCTTTGGGAAAGTCATTATTGATATCTGCAATCCCCAGCCTGACTTTATACGTACCTGGCAAGCTAAACCGGTGCATCGTTTCTACTCCGGTTGCAGAAGATCCGTCATCAAAATCCCAGTAATAATTTTCAATTTGAAAATACTTATAAAAGGAATTCCTGCCGCTGAATTTCACCTCTTCTCCGGAATACACTGTATCAGCACATTGAATATAAGGCTGCTCGATTTTTTCTACAATAATGGAATAACTAGCCTGACTGACCATAACATCATCTGTAAGTTTATCAATGATATTCAGCTGTACTTCATACGCGCCGGGGCCTTCATAACAATGCTCCGCTTCAATAGAACGCATTTTTGTACCGTCTCCCAAATCCCACTCATAAACATAAAGTGCTGAATCAATTTCAGAATTGTTGGATTCATAAAAAACAAAACAATAATCATCTTCCTGTTGCATGGCACATTGCGAAAAAACAGGCAGGGTGGAATAGGCTGCAAAGATATCCTGTGAACCATTTCTGTCAGATACAAAATATCCGGTATCTGAAGACGCATTGAAGATCAGGCCAAAATCATCATTTGTTGTATTAAATGGTGCAGGTAATATTACTGGAGTCTGCCATGCTCCATCCTTTTTATCACTATAAAGAATATCAAGGTCATTTGTGCTTTTATGGCCTCGGGAAGAGAATAACAGCCTTCCGCTTCTTTGAAGAAACGGGAATACTTCATTTTTTTCAGTATTAATAGCAGGTCCCAGATTTTCAGGGCTACTCCATTGACCATTTTTTAAAACCGAGACATAAATATCCATGCCTCCATAACCTCCCGGGGCGTCTGAACAAAAATACAGCTGCAATCCGTTATCTGTAATAAAAGGGTATCCGGTATTGTAAGAAGAACTGTTAAAATTGAAAGAACGGGGAATACCCCATTCGCCGTTCCGGTATTCTGCAATAAAAATCCCGAAAGTGGTATCGGTTCTTGCTTTATTATTCAGTGATTTTGTAATGTCAAGCGTTCGCGTAAAAAAAATGGTATTCCCATCATGGCTGAATACAGAGGGGCCTTCAAATAATGCAGAGTTTAAAGTCCTTGAAACGGCTTTCACAGGACCAAACCTCCCAGATGCTTTTTTTTCGACCTGATAAAGGTTCGTAAGGGGATTATTGTCCTGATCCATATAGGTAATTAAAAGATCATTCCGCCGGTCGGAACAAAAAACCAGGCTGTTTTTATACAAAGCAGGAGCCATTTCCTTTGCCGGGGAATTAAACGGTAACTCTGCAATCTTGTAGTTCATTTGAGCAAATAACTCCACAGAACAAATCAAGGTTGCAAGCATACTATATAAATGTCCTTTCCTCATGACATTAAAAAATTGTTGGGTTGGAGGCACGAACTTTATATCCAAAATTATACTCCAGGTTAATTTCGACAGAACTTCGGCTGTACACACTGAAGTCTCCAACGCCATAATCATAAGCCAGTCCGATACGCATCTGATAGCTTAACTGGTATTCAAGCAGCAAAATTAATGCCTGTTTTAACCGGTAATTCAAACCGCATCGTATGCGCTCTTTATATTCAACAGAGGCACCGCCGTCGAAAATAATTCCGCTTGCCTTATCATATGCCAGCAATGCGGAAGGCTTTAACTGCCAACTGTTATCCAGGGTGACCTTAGTTCCGGCTAATACATAATAGGCATACTGTGAAAAATCATGATAGGCCACCACCTCACCTGTTTCGTTGGCTTTGTAGCCAAGAAGCATGGGTATAGAAAATCCAAGATAATACTTGTTAGTGGTATAATAAAATCCCAAGCCGAAATTTGGCAGCAAATAGCTTTTCGACTTTTCACTAAATACAATGTCTTCTCCAAGATCCACATCATCAAGTTTTCCTGCACCAATTCCGGCTTTAAGTCCCATTGCCAGGACTCCTTGTCCAACCTTTATTTTATGTGCATAATTCGCATAGATTCCTGTGAATTTTCTGAGTCCCATGCTTTCATTTAGCACAAGAAGGCCGAGACCCATCGGCTTGTTCTTAAATGGTGTATGCAAGCTGACAATGTTATAAGAAGGTGCTCCTTCAAAGCCAATCCATTGACTTCGATGTGAAACAGAAGCACTCAATGACGGCTTGCTACCCGCATAAGCCGGGTTAATAGCCATTCCGCTGTAGCTATAATGACTGTATAACAAAAGTTTATCCTGCCCAAACAAGGATGAGATCATGAAGACCAGAACACTTATGAGAATGAACCGCTGCTTCATTTGCGTAAAATTTCAACAAACGACTTAATTTCCAGATTCTCTTCCCTGCCTACAACTTTGATCCGTGCCACATAATAATAAGTACCTTCCGGCAAATCGGTCCCGTTTTTATTTTTGCCATCCCAATATGCTCCTTCACGGTAGTCGGAACTTTCAAAAACCAGCACACCGGCACTATTAAACACCTTGAGCTCAATGTGTTCTGCATTGATATGGCTGATCGCAAGGAACTCATTATCTGGATCTCCATCGGGAGTAAAGCCTTTTGCAATATGCAACGGTTCTACAATAATATAAAGGCTGTCATCGACTGAAGGGCATGTCCCGTTTGTAACCGTCCATTTCAGCCAGGTGTGTGGTGCAATTTCTTTCACAAGAGTTTCAGGACTTGAATCATCCTCAAATGTACCCGATCCGGATATTACCGTCCATTTCCCGGAACCAACTGAAGCAGGTGTTGCCTGCAGCTGTGCCTGGTAAATAAAGTCCAGTTCCTGATTATGTCCGGCTTCAGGAATGGCAGGTTGTTCATCAAAAGTAATTTCAACCAGGTCCTCATCTATGCAGTTCCAGTTCCGCTCTGTCCATTTAAATTCATGCTTGCCATACAAACCAACCGATACAGTGCTATTTGGTGAGGCCGGAGCATCAAACAACGCATCCTGTCCTGACCATAGTCCTACATAAGCAGGATTGCTTTTCACTGCACCCAATGTAAATGTATTGCTGCAGATTGAACTGTCATTTCCGGCGTTTGCTGATGGAACATCATAAACCAAACCTACATTTAAAGCCACAAATAAAGACGGATCAGCATAGCACCCACTGTCATCCTGTAAGGATACAATCTTGTATGTTTTGGTACTTAGCGGATTAAAGGCAATGGAATCAAGTGGTCCGGCAATATTGTCTTTGGATAATTCGCGGGTATTATCAGATAGTGTTACAGAAAAGGGTCCATTGCCGAATGCATTGAATTTCACGTAAAGTTCAGAACCAGCACAAGTGTTATCTTCCAGGTTTACTACATTTCCCGTAGGCAGCGCATTTATCCGTATTTCCTTTACGGCACTGGTGGATGAACATTGACGCTCAGGACCTGAGTACACAATTCTTCTGAAATAGGTTTTTTGAGTAAGATTTTCAGTAAGCAGATCCTTAGTTACTCCGGCATTCCCCCAGGCTATCTGATCTGGACTCTCCTGCCATATATATTCATAAGTTCCGAAGCCATCAACAGGCTGAGCAGCATTTATTGAAATGGCATTTTGATAGCAGGCGTATGAAACTGAAGCCCCTGAAATCAGGTTGTTCTTAACAGAAGGTTTTACTTCAACAATTTTACTATTACTGGTATCTGTGCAGGCATGATCGTTTCCTGAATATACAATCCTCCTGAATTCAGTAGTACCTGATAAATTTCCGGAAGTATACCTTACAGAATCGAGCGTCTGTGGTATAGCTGTCCAAATTCCCCCACTTTTACGAAGCCATTGGTAAGTATAAGTGCTTTCACCTCCGCTGGGCAGGCTGATACTTAACCGTCCCGGACTCATATTCTCACATATTGCAGTATCGGTATGGATAAATAAATTGTTACCAATGGATGGAATAACCCGAACAGTTACTGTATTACTGGTGTCATAACAGTATTTTGTAGATTTAACAATCCTCCTGAACAGGGATGATGAAGTGAGCGCGGGCGGATCGTATGTGGAACCTGTACTAACTTGCGTCCACTGGTTATTATCCGGACTGGTTTGCCAAATATAAGAATAAGTGCCATTGCCTCCCGATAATCCTGGCATCTGCGTCAGAGGCTTTGCATCCTTGTTGTAGCATAAAGTATCATTGTCAAGAATGGCATTGTTTTCTATGGCGGGGTATACAAAAATCTGAACTGATCTGCTTGTATCCCTGATAATTTCACTATTTACAGCACTGGATGAAATAACAATTCTTCTGAAATAAGTTGTCTGATTAAGAGCCACTGGCTGGAAGGTTCTTAAAGTACCATTTCCGGTTGCAGAAGACCAGGCTTGATTATCATCACTCTGTTGCCATAAGAAAGTGTAGCTCCCATTCCCCCCTTTGGGCTGACTGGCGGTAATCAGATCAGGAATCTGTCCGGCACAAATAGTATCTTTTCCTTTTATGCTATTAAAAAGAAATCCGCTGAGCGGCAAAATCACATTCCTGAGTTTTGTTCCAAGGAGACCCGATCTTCCGATTTGATCGGCATATGTGATCCCTCCTGCTGTTGTTCCGGGATTCCCATTCAAACTATCGATAGTTACAAGTGGAAAATCAGGGCCTGCATGCCACAACACACCTCCACTACCGCTGCCTCCGCCACCATTACAATTTGGTGCCGCAGTGGTTGTAGATGAGCCATTCCCTCCTCTGATGCGAATGTTAAAAAGCGGACCTATAATTTCCGTAGCATCGATAACAATGGTTCCCCCGGCACCTCCACCTGCCCCGCTACCCGCAGTGCTGGAAGGAGTTGCGTTTTCCCCATTCGACCGGATAGAAGCAGTACCCGATTCAGATTGAAGAATGTCAGTGATGATAATAATAATTCCGCCGCCATTTCCTCCTCTTGAAGGAGTCGAGCCGTTCATGCGGGTGCCGCTTCCTCCGCCTCCCCCCATAACAATTCTGGGAACAAGCGGGTTATCATATAATTCCTTACAGGCAAAACCGCCCCAGCCGCCATTTGCTGAAAAATTTCCGGAGCATGCTGCAGATTGTTCTCCTCCATCACCCCCCAGGCGATAATTGCTGCCTCCGCCTCCGCCTGAAAATCTGCCATTTCCTGCGCCTCCGCCGTTGATATTAAATCCGGTTCCCTTTGTATAAGGCCAAGTTGTAGTAATGATGCCTTCTCCTTTGTTGCCCGAACGACCTGTCTGGTTATTTCTGAAATACAGGGTATCCTTAATTAAATCTGAAAGTCCGTATCGGCAACCTGCTGTATATACTTCAACAGGAGGACTGGCACCTCTAAAGCCTTTGTTGCTTACATCAATAACAGAGCCATTTTTTAGTTTTACGGTATCCGTTCCGATAATGCCTATAATCCCGCCTACGTTTCCGTCCCACGATTTTGAATACAGCTGCCCGGTGACAGACACTGTTTCACCTTCGATGAGTTTAACCAGCTGAATTTTTTCAGAATTATCATAAGGATTTGCCGGATTATCTGTGAAGTAAACCATCGTGTCTGAACCCGTTACCACTTCATCAACCTGAAGGATTTCAAAATTTCCGGTATTTTGTACACTCTTTTTTGAACGGGCCTCTGTAGTTTTAAATGTAGCCGATAATGAATCAATGGTAACCCCGGTATGTTGAATGAGAAGTACTTTATCACCGGGATTAAATTGCATCAGCTGATTGGATAAAGTCTGTGTAATTCTTACTCCATCAGACAACACCGCATCCACTTTAAGATAATAATTTGGGCTTTCGCCGGTTACCTCAAGTTTCTGAGCCAATGATACCGATAATGATATCAAAAAGCACCATGTTATGGAAACTGCTTTTTTCAAGAGCAATCGGTTGGAATATTAGTGTTTTGGTATGTAATGTCAAATATATAAAAATCCATCAGTAATGATCGTCGAAAATATCAACAAAACTGATTGATCTGTCAGCCCAAATAGCAATTATACCTGTTCATCCATTGAACCCATTGATTGATGAACCGGAAGTTCAATAATAAAAGTAGTTCCGGCATTCACTTTAGTTTTAAACGTAATGTTCCCTCCAAAAGATTCAATAATGCTTTTTACAATGGATAAACCCAATCCCATTCCGCTGGATTTTGTAGTAAAACTGGGCGTAAACAATTTATTCTGTAAGTCAGCCGGGATGCCTTTGCCATTATCCGTGACACTTATGCGTGCTTTATCGCCGTTCAAAACAAGACCTGTCACTATTTTTCCCTGCCTGTTATCAGGAATGGATTGTATGGCGTTCTTTAATAAATTGATGAACACCCTTGACAATTGTTCTTTATCTGCCATGATCACAATGGAATCACTTTCGTTCTCAAAAACAAAGTCAATGTTTTCGGTGTTTGAAAACAATGTAATAGCAGACCGAATGGAATCGGCCACATTAATTGCCTCGTTGACAGCTTTAGGCATTTTGGCAAAATTGCTGAACTCTGAGGCAATAAATGAAAGATTATCAATCTGTTCAATTAATGTATGCGTGACTTTTTCCAAATATTCATCGAAATTTTCCTTATTATCATCCCAGGTCCTCTTTAAGTGCTGTACACTCAGCTTCATGGGCGTTAAAGGATTTTTAATCTCATGAGCCACCTGTTTGGCCATTTCCCGCCATGCACTTTCTCTTTCAGAACGTGCAAGCATTTCAACACTTTTCACAAGCTCCTTTACCATGCGGTTGTATTCATCAACAAGTCCTGCTATTTCGTCCCTTCCTTTATAAACGATTTCCTGGCTCTTTTTGCCAATTTTGATCTGGCTGAACTTCTGCTGAATCATTCGCAAAGGCCGGGTAATCTGACCAGAAATAATCGCTGCCAATGCAATGGTTAACAGGATCAGCAGTACATAAATATTGACAATTGCAACTACCAGAGTGGTTACTTCATTTCTCAGAACATTCTGTTTTGTAAAATAAGGAAGGTTCAGATAAGCAAGCAGTTTGTTGTCGGTATTCATAAACGGCACATAGGCAGACAAGAAACTTAATTCTCCGATTTTCTCCTTATGAATAAACTCAGCCTGCTTCCCGTTCACCATTTTGTCATAGGCCAACGGATCCATTTTTTCTCCCAGTAGCCCCCCTTGAAAAATTTCAGATCGGGAAGTAGCCAGCAGATTTCCGTTTGGATCATACAGATTAATATCGGTGTAGAATACATCTGAAAATTTAATGAGCAACTGGTTCAGGTTTTCATAATCATCTCCTTTCCAGTCGGGGCTGATTCTGCTAGGCAAATAAGCTAGCAGATGATCCAGTTCAACGTATACCGATTGAATTTTCTCACTCAGAATATCATGCTGTTTTTTCTGAAATTGCTGCAAACTAAGATAAATACTGCCGCCTCCCACAAGAAATAATGAAAGAAAGATTAAACCTGTAATGGAGAATTGAATTTTATTCTTGAAATTAAATTCGATATCCCTGCCTAGCTTTGAAAAATCACGTATGCCAATAAACACCAAAATAATGATGTAGTAAAAAATAAAAATATAAGAAAAAGATACGATGTTATTGAAAAAGGTGGTGATGGGTTTGCTCACAATTACTACGTTATCCTTGCTCTGATCACTGATATAGTGGTAATATCCTCCTGATTTTCCGGCATTATCCTTATATGTAGTCAGGTTGAGACTGTATTGAAAAGTTCCAGACTGGGCCAGTAATTGGCTTTTGTAGTATTTGGCATAGGAATAGTCTTCCAGAAGCTTATTTTTGTGATATTTTTTATCAAGAAGCAGTTCGGGGAAGCCTAATTCTTCAGCAACGAGCCTTGATTCAAGCTCTATAAACAAAGACACCTCACTCCGGCGTCCGGGTCTCTTGTATGTAATCCATCCGAGGTAGTTAATCCGCCCGTTCTGAGGATCAAGAAAGTAAAACCGGGTTCCCGGGATTTGCATACTCTTGCCCTCCTCCATCCTGTTTGAGTAATAATCGTAACATAAGGTCAAAGTATCAGCGTCGAAATACTCCTCTGTTACCGGACCGCAATCTTTTATCCACAATTTATATTTCCCCCAGAAGCCATTAAAATAGGTAGATTGAAGATATTTGTGAATTTGTTCTGTACTTATGGCCCAGTTAAACATATAATTATTAAGAGTCTGATCATTGCTTAACTTTTCGCTGATATCTTCCAGAAGGTATTCTGCCACCGGATCATGCTGAGCAGACAAATTTTCAGCAATAACCATCATATTGCTGGTTGTTTTCCTGTTCTCACAATAAGTTATGATGTAAACGGTGTATGCCGAAAAAAGCACAACCATCAGTGTCATTGCTGTATAATTACCCAGGGGAATCCTTTTATATTGCAACGTTGCCAGGGTGCAGAACAAAACCACATAAAACAACCAGGATCCGATATCCATTTTATAGCCGGCCAGAAACACTGCGGTAAAAACAGCAACAGATATACATGCAAACAGAAGTATCAGCCTGGTGAAATTGCATTTCATTCTGCATAAAGTCAGCAACTTATTGGCTATAAATAAAAAGCCGGCAAAATACATGGCCATAATAACCAAACCAATAAATGTATAGGTGCTCAGGCTTGCTGCCTTATAAAATTCGAAACTGATAATGGAATGCAGAATCAAATTGCTGATAATGACATGTGAAAAAACAAATAATCCGGAAAGAAGAAGCAACATGATTGAAATTGTGAGCATGCTTTTGGTGGTTCTTCCTGCATATCCTTTTGCCGGGGTATTATATCCCAGAAAAAATTCAACAATGACATAAAGAAGCAGCACTGTGTTTAAAAAAACATCCCCCAGCGACGGCAGCCATTCAGATTTTGCAAAAGGAATCGGGCTAAATAGTTCGAGCTTATAAATATCAAGTGGAATATGGTACCGGTATTGAATCCATCGGATTGCAATGAATAGAAATGGCAGAAAGAGGATAATCATATTCCTTGTTCTGGCATGGATAATGGATTGTATGACATGGTGCAGGG
Organism: uncultured Bacteroidales bacterium; assembly: GCA_964615995.1. GTDB lineage: Bacteria > Bacteroidota > Bacteroidia > Bacteroidales > UBA10428 > UBA5072. Next base: position 25,412 of record CAZTSR010000008.1, on the reverse strand, counting down.
CCAGGAGAAAAGCAAATAAAGTCATGAGCAGCATAAAAGGGCTCAGGAATTTTTCTACATTGGAAAGCCTGAGTTCATCCATATTGAAACGGATGGAAAAAAGATAGATCCCTTCCCAGTCGTGAATCGCATAGGTGCCGGGTAATGGCTCAATCAAAAGTTCGGTAGAGACAGGCAGTTTAAGATCCGGCTGAAAAGAATTCTTTAAAAAATCATTTTCATAGGGATATTGATATTTTATCAGCACCAAACCATAAGCACGGATTGAATCACTGATATAAGGCTTAATAATGTACCAGCCGTTGGACACGAAATCAAATCGTTTCTCATTGACGAGGTTGTGCTGAAAGTCTGAAAAGGAGAACGTATTATCAGACCAGTATATTAAGCTGTCTTCCCGGTAAACGAGCATAATAATACCTGCATCCACCGGAAGTTCGCTGTTTAGCTTCCAGTTATTGTCTTTGAGCCTGTTGTAAATCCGGTCGGTTTCTGAAAACTTCATATCTACCGCCTGCTGCAATCTCCGGTGATCGCCCTCCTTGAAATGCCAATTATCAAGAATATAGTCAACTCCAACCGTCAAAAGCAGTAAGAAGAAAAACAGCAGTAAATATTTACCTTTATTCATATGGGTGTTAAGCGTGATGATAGGGCTCTCCTTTTAAAATAGTGAAAGCGCGGTATAGTTGTTCCACAAAGATTAGTCGTATCAGCTGATGTGAAAAAGTCATTGAAGATAGTGATAATTTTTGCGGGATTTTCGCATACACTTCCTCTGAAAAGCCATATGGCCCACCAATAATAAAAGCCAAATGGCGGACACCGCGATTCATGGATTTTTGAAGAAACTTTGAAAAACCTTCAGATGTATAATGCTCACCCTGAACATCCAACAGAACAGGAAAGTCAATCTTTTCTGTTGCAGCAAGGATTATTTTACCTTCCATTTCTTTTTGCACATTTTCGGGCTGGTTTCTGGCATTCTTTGGTGTGTTCAGATAAATCATTTCAAATGTAGTATAATGCAGAATTCTCTTTTCAAAAGCAGCAATGCCCTGTTTCAAAAACGGGTCCTGATTTCCCCCGATGCTGATTATGGATATTTTCATTAAAAATGGTCTTAATAGGCCGGGCTATGATTGGCCCGGAATTTGATTCATATCAAAATTCAATTAAATCATTAAATTTGCTCCGATAATGTTTGGATCTTCTTTCAAAAATACTTTATATTTTAATATAAGCATGACGAATATTACGCTGAAGTACAAACGATTCAGACCGACCCTCCTGCTGTTATTGCTTATGATGTTTTTTACTTCCGGGAGCACCAATACCGCCGGTGAAATTCCGCAGGCCATATTTGACGCCCTGAAAACCGGAAATTCCCTGCAACTTTCGAAATATTTCAATACCAGCATTGAACTTGCCATTCCGGGTAAAGAAGATATTTACAGCAGCCAGCAGGCTGAATTAATTCTGAAAGATTTCTTTTCAAAACATGTGCCATCCGGTTTTTCACTTTTACATAAAGGAGGAAAAGAAGGTTCTCAATATGCCATAGGCAACCTGTCCACTTCAAAAGGCATTTTTAGGGTAACCCTGTTGATTAAAATTAAAGATAACAGGTACTATATTCACCAACTCAGATTTGAACAGGAAAATGCAGAATAGCCAGCTGGACAATTTTATCAGCAATGCCTTACGGGAAGACATCGGTGAAGGTGATCATACATCACTTGCATGTATTCCTGCTGATGCCACCGGAAAAGCGCGCCTTCTTGTAAAAGATAACGGTATTCTGGCCGGAGTTGATATTGCAGCTGAAGTTTTACGCAAAATTGAACCTGATATCCGGTTTGAAAAGTTCATTTCTGATGGCAGCGTTATTTCTCCCGGAGATATAGTTTTTATTACTGAAGGACGTATCACCAGCTTGCTCATGGCAGAACGTCTGGTTTTGAATATCATGCAGCGTATGAGCGGCATAGCCACTACAACAAACCGGTACGTGAAGCGGCTTGAAGGCCTTAAAACCAGAATTCTGGACACCAGAAAAACAACACCAGGCATGCGGATGCTCGAAAAAATGGCCGTAAAAACAGGTGGTGGAGTAAATCACAGGTTTGGTTTATTTGATATGATTCTGATTAAAGATAATCATATTGATTTTGCAGGAGGCATACCCAATGCTATTGAGCGAACCCGGAAATACCTGCTTGATTCCGGAAAAAAATTATCTGTTGAAATTGAAGCGCGTAGCTTGAAAGATGTGGATCTGATTATTTCCACAGGAGGTGTAAACAGGATTCTTCTTGATAATTTCAGTATTGAAGATACCCGGAAAGCGGTAATTATGATTAAAGACAGATGTGAAACCGAATCATCAGGCGGCATCACCTATGAGAATCTCAGAGATTATGCTGAATGCGGAGTGGATTACATATCTGTGGGTGCCTTGACCCATCACATCCAAAGTCTGGATTTGAGCATGAAAGCCCTCTAGTTGTTTAAATATAGATGAACCTCTCACAATATATAAAAAACAGGTTTCTGAATTCTACCTATAACAGGATTGTCCAAAGGTGTTCAAAAATAAGATTTCCGGGCGCCAGTGGTTTATCAGTATACGAAGTTACAAGCATCTATTTTAAGGGACTTTCAAAAGGATCTCTGAATATCCGTGCAACATCCATTGCTTTTCATTTTATGCTGGCACTGGGGCCGGCGGTAATCTTTTTGCTAGGATTGATTCCTTATATTCCTCTGGAGAATTTTAATATTGATTTGGTGGATGTATTGGATCATGTCATCCCGGAAAATTCTTACATCGTTCTGGAAAGCCTGCTTAACGAAATATTCAGTAAACATCATGGTTTACAAATTTTTGGTTTCCTGGTAACCTTGTTTTTTATACAAAAGGGACTGAATGGAATCATTGAATCCTTTAACGCCACATATCATACAGTAGGATCAAGATCATGGATTGAGAGGCGTTTAATATCAGTAGGCTTGTTTTTTATTTTTTTTATCCTCGTTACATGCTCTGCCATTCTGCTTTTCATAAGCAATATGGGAATCAGATATCTTCAGGAAACCGGGGTTATTAAAGCACATGCAACTGTATTTTTCCTGCTTGCAGGTAAATGGATCATTGTTTTTGCATTAACTTTTATGGCAATCTCATTCCTGTACTATCTGGCTCCTGCCCGTAAAACCCAATGGAAGCTCTTCACGCCGGGTTCTGTCTTTGCCACACTGCTTTCTATTGTTACTTCCATGTTGTTTTCCTATTTTGTAAATCATTTTGCTCCGTTTGACCGGTTCTATGGTTCTATAGGTACGCTTATTGCGGTTATGTTATGGATGAATTTCAATTCAATAGCTTTGTTAGCCGGATATGAATTGAATATGAGTATCAGGAACGCCCTTTTCAATAAACTTGAACCATCAGTGATCTGAAGTGTTGTAATGATTACAAATCATTGCAAAATGGTGCCGTTTCAGGAAACCCATATGGAAAACAGCTCATCAAAACTTGATATTGATAATCTTGATGCAAATCCGATTGTCCAATTTAAATACTGGCTGAATCAGGCCTTAAAAAGCAATGTTCCGGAGCCCACCGCCATGGTGCTTTCAACATCGTCACTTGATGGTAAGCCTTCTTCCCGGGTCGTTCTTCTTAAAGCGTTAGATGATACAGGTTTTACCTTTTTTACAAATTATGAAAGCAGGAAGGCTAAAGACATAATCGCCAATCCTGTCGGATCGTTACTATTTTACTGGCCTTTGCTTGAACGCCAGGTAAGAATTGAAGGGAGGATATTGAAAACAGCACCTCATGAGTCGGATGATTATTTTTTCAGCAGGCCGGAAGGCAGCAAAATTGGAGCCTGGGCATCTCCTCAGAGTAGAAGAATCCCCAGCCGGGAATATTTAGAAGACCTGCAAAAAGACTACATGCGTATTTTCAGATCACAGTCTGTTGAACGCCCTGAAAACTGGGGTGGTTATAAACTCATCCCTGATAAAATGGAATTCTGGCAAAGCCGTGAAAATCGTTTACACGACCGCTTCGAATACGTCGGGAAAGGTGGCGAATGGGAAATATACCGATTGGCCCCCTGATAAAAAGCCGCTATTTTTCCAATGACCGGATCCGCTCTTCAAATGCATTTATTTTTGTTTCTGCATCAGATTTTTTACGGTTTTCCAATTCCAGTATTTTTGCAGGTGCATGACTCACAAATTTCTCATTGGAAAGTTTTTTCATAACCGATTCCAGAAATCCCTTTGTATAAGTTAATTCCTCTTTGAGTTTTCTGAGTTCTTCCTCTATATTCTCAAGCGCACCTACCGGGATATAATATTCTGCAGCAGCAGTAATAAAACCAACAGCCCCTTCGACTTTCTCATTAATAATTTTTATCTCAGAAAGGTTGCCCAACTTTATTACAACTGATTCAAATTCATTATTATAATCAATGGGTTTGACGAAGAGCTGCAATTTCTCTTTCATAGGAATCTGCTTCTCCAGTCTTGTATTTCTGATAAAGCCAACCAGTTCCTTCACTTTTTCAAACTGGCTGATCTTTTCTTTATCAATGGGTTTCACAGTAGGTGCCTTTTCATACATAAGGCTCAAACCATCCGGCCGTTCCTTTAACAGATGCCAGATTTCTTCAGTGATGAACGGCGTAAACGGATGCAGTATCCGGAGCAGAACTTCAAACATTTCAATCGTGGACTGGTAGGTCCGGTGATCCAATGGCTTCTGGTATTCGGGCTTGATGATTTCAAGATACCAGGAAGAAAACTCATCCCAGAATAATTTATAGGCAATCATCAGGGCTTCAGAAATCCTGTATTGCTCAAAGGCCTCTTCAATTTCATGAACACCCTGCTTTAGCCGCTCATAAAACCAAATAATGGCCCTTTCAGATGCTTCAGAAGGCCGGGCTTCCGAATCAATCTGCCATGATTTAACCAACCTGAAAGCGTTCCAGATTTTATTGGCAAAGTTACGACCCTGTTCGGGCAAACTCTCATCAAATAATAAGTCATTACCTGCCGGAGAACAGAGCAGCATCCCTACCCTTACTCCATCGGCGCTGTATTTTTCAATGAGATCAAGAGGGTCCGGGGAATTACCAAGTGATTTGGACATTTTTCGTCTCTTGCTGTCACGGACAATACCTGTGAGATATACATTCTTAAATGGTTTCTGCTTTCTGAATTCATATCCGGCCATAATCATCCTGGCAACCCAGAAAAATAAGATTTCCGGAGCTGTAACCAAATCGTCGGTAGGATAATAGTAAGATATATCCGGATTGTCGGGATTCCGGATACCATCAAATACGGATATTGGCCATAGCCATGATGAGAACCATGTATCCAGTACATCCTCATCCTGACGAAGGTCGGTAAGAGACAGAGATGTATTGGATGTTTTATTCCTGGCAAGCTCCAAAGCCTTTTCTGCATTTTCAGCAACCACATAGTCATTTGTGTCACCAATATAATAAGCAGGAATACGCTGGCCCCACCATAATTGGCGTGAAATGCACCAATCGCGGACATTTTCCATCCAATTGCGGTATGTATTTTTAAATTTAGGAGGCAGCAGGGCAATATCGTCATTCATAACGTGTTCCAATGCCGGATCTGCCATATCTTTCATTTTAAGAAACCACTGAAGCGACAATCGCGGCTCAATAACTGCATCAGTTCTTTCTGAGTATCCGATTTTATTGACGTAGCTTTCCGTTTTCAGCAACAGATCCATTTTTTGCAATTCGTCAACAACCTTCTTTCTTGCCTCAAAACGCTCTGTTCCGATGAACATCTCTGCTTTTTCACTAAGCGTTCCATCTTCATTGAAAATATCAATTACGGGTAAATGATACCTCAGGCCAATCTCATAGTCATTGATATCATGAGCAGGCGTAATTTTCAGGCATCCTGTTCCGAATTCTATATCTACATAACGATCCTGGATAATAGGCACCAGTCGGTTTATCAGGGGAACATAAACTTTTTTTCCGGCCAAATGCTTGTACCTGGGATCATCCGGATTTATACACACAGCCGTATCTCCCAGAATAGTCTCCGGCCTGGTAGTAGCAACAATTACAAATTCATTTTCATTTTCAATACGGTATTTCACATAATAAAGCGCCGAGTTGACTTCTTTATAGATGACTTCATCATCAGATACTGCAGTTCTTGCCTGGGGATCCCAGTTTACCATTCTGATACCCCTGTAAATCAACCCTTTATTATACAGATCAACAAATACTTTTATTACGCTTTCTGACATGGGATCATCCATGGTAAATTTTGTCCTGTCCCAGTCGCACGAAGCACCCAATTTTTTCAATTGCTCCAGAATGATGTCCCCATGTTTATGACGCCATTCCCAGGCGTGTTCTAAAAATTGTTCTCTGGTAAGATCATGTTTTTCAATACCTTCTTTCTTCAGCTTTGCCACAACACGGGCTTCTGTAGCTATAGATGCATGATCGGTTCCGGGTACCCAGCAGGCATTTTTCCCTTTCATACGGGCACGGCGTATCAGAATATCCTGTATGGTGTTATTGAGCATATGCCCCATGTGCAGCACTCCGGTAACATTAGGCGGCGGGATTACTATGGTATAGGGCACCCTGTTATCAGGAACAGAGGCAAAATATTTCTTATCCAGCCAATACTGATACCATTTATTCTCAACCTGTGCCGGATTATATTTGCTTGGAATCTCCATCATGAATTATAGTTTGTAAATTGTTCAAATGATCTTAAACGTGCAAAAATAGAACTTTTCATTAATTACCTTTGAAAGAATAACGAACATATTTGGAATATTCATAAATTGAGATTTCACATTTTATGCATTTCATGAAGGATGTTCCATGAAATCCATTATTTTTGCAACAACTGTTTACCAAATGCCCTATGAAGAAGTTTTTCTCAATAGCAGGGATTATCCTCTTTTTTATAACCATCAGTTGTTCGCAAACAACAGAAAAATCTTCCTTAAAAAATAATGAAGTTCATATTAAATTTGAGTCTACCACTCATGATTTTGGCAATATCGCTTACAACGGGAATGGTGTATATGAGTTTACATTCATAAATACAGGGAAAGAACCTTTGATTCTGAAGAATGTGAGGCCAGGCTGTGGTTGTACGATAACAGAGTGGCCAAAAGATCCTATTAAAAAGGGAGAACAGGGCGCTATTAAAGTAAAATACAACACCCGAATTACCGGTAGTTTTACAAAATCAATATCAGTTTTTTCCAATGCCACAAACGAACCTATAATTCTTACCATCAAAGGCAGAGTTGAGGAAGCGGCGGCGGCGGAAAAAAACACTGCGGAGAACTAATCCCCATCTCAAACCGATCCTTTAGTTTTTATTATTTTATTTAAAATTTCCATGCCCGAAATATCCAAACGTGGTCAATTAATGCCAAACTCCCCGATTCGTAAAATGGTTCCTCTTGCTGAGGATGCCGATCGGAGAGGATGTAAAGTATATCGCCTGAATATAGGCCAACCTGATTTGCTTACTTCACCCAATGCCATAGAGGCTATACATAATTTGAAAGCCCGTGTAATAGAATACGGACACAGTGCAGGAAACGAATCATTGCGCCGTAAATTTGCGGCTTTTTATGAAAAAATCGGAGTTCATCTGTCGTATGAGGACATCATGATTACCACAGGTGGTTCCGAAGCCATTACCTTAACGCTTTTAACCTGTTTAAATGCAGGTGATGAAATCGTAGTTCCGGAACCCTTCTACGCAAATTATTTCAGTTTTGCCACTGCTGCCGATGTAAAAGTAGTGCCTGTTATTTCGAAGATCGAAAATGGCTTTGCCCTGCCTCCAATCAGTGAATTTGAGAAAAAAATTACCCCGCGGACCAAGGCCATTATTATATGTAACCCTAACAATCCAACCGGTTATTTATATTCATGGAAAGAACTGGAACAAATACGTGACCTTGTATTAAAGCACAACCTGTTCTTCATTTGTGATGAAGTATATCGCGAATTGTGCTATGAAGACAAAAATATCAAATCATCCATGCTGCTTGAAGGAATTGACCAGCATCTGATTCTCATCGACTCTGTTTCAAAGCGTTACAGCGCAACCGGATTAAGGGTGGGTGTGATGGCATCCCGAAACCGGAATTTGCTTCAGACTGCCCTTAAGTTTTGTCAGGCACGACTTTGCCCCCCCAATCTCGGACAAATTGCTGCCGAAGCTGCGCTGGATTCACCTCCTGAGTATAGTGAATATATCTACAACTCATTTTTGGAACGCCGGAATTTTCTTGTTAAAGCCCTGAACGATATACCCGGGGTATATTGTCCGACGCCAAAAGGTGCGTTCTATGCAATGGTAAAGCTACCTGTGGATGATGCTGAAAAGTTCGCCACATGGATGCTGGAGTCGTTCGAATATAAAAAACAAACGGTAATGCTGGCTCCCGGATCGGGTTTTTACACCACTCCCGGGTCAGGCTTGCAGGAAGTCCGCATTGCATATGTTCTGAATCTGGACGATCTTAAAAACGCCATGGAATGTCTTAAGATTGGTTTGGAGTCCTATCCCGGAAGAACCATATAAACTCCGTTAAATACAGAATGCATCGCATGCATCATATCTGGAAGTCATCCGGATATCGATTTTTTTGCTCAATGCGCTAAAAGTATGCATTGCAATGTCGGGCGTGTTGTTTTCAGCAGACAGGTGACTTAAAAAAACCGTTTGCAGAAGGTCACATGGCTTATGGGTTAAAAGTTCAAACGCCTGATCGTTTGAAAGGTGACCATATTCTGATGCAATTCGTTTTTTCAGGGGCCACGTGTACCTGCCCTTCCAAAGCATATCCTGATCGTAGTTGCTTTCCAGAAAGAGAATGTGACATTGCGCCAGATGGTGGGTTACATTATCACAGGCACTTCCGATATCGGTAAAAACACCGGTATTGATCCCGTCATATTCTACTCTGAAGGAGCACGGTTCAGCCGCATCATGCCTCTTGCTGAACGGGAAAATGGTAAATGATCCGATTTGAAATTCCTTTCCGGGATTAAAAAAGCGTGGTGCTATCGGCTTGAGCTGGCCATGCATGGCCATGTACGTTTTTGATGTCACCCATATCGGAATATTCAATTTCTTACTAAGAACTCTTGCACCAACGGTATGATCGGAGTGTTCGTGCGTAATCAGCACAGCCTTCACCAATGAGGGATCCAATCCTTTATTGATCATGCGTGAAAGTGTTCTTTTCGCTGAAATTCCGGCATCAACCAGAACTGCCTCTTTTTCATTGCCTATATAATAGCAATTTCCGTTACTGCCAGAAGCTATTGAACAAACTGTAAGCATAATCAGGAAAATAATTTTCTGATTCAAAGATAGCGACTTTCTTTCTGCTGAAGTGACATGCAAATTCTAAATTTGAGTCTTCTGAAGAATCAATTTTCGATTAAAGACATCCACAACTTTGGCCATAAATAACTTAACCTTTATATATTCTGCAGGTGAATATTTTGATTTTTTAAAATAATAGGAACCTTCAATTACTATTTTTCCACCTGCCTCTTCCGTTCTATAGTACAGGTGAAAAAGATTATCATCAACTTCCGGCACCTCATCAGACTTTACCAGCATATATCCTTCGGGAATATCCAGGGTCATATGATAATGATGGGTTCTGGGATAGATAAAATCTACCGGATAATTCCGGTAATCTAATTTCAGTGGGTTTTCTGTCATCGTCAGACCAGGAAACGCATCAATGAGCAATTTATCATTTAACTGTTCAACGCCCGTTCGGATTCCATAATTAATTTTCAGAGGTTCCTTAATATCGTTCTCATTTTTTACGACAACATCATTCAGGGTTATGATATCTTTACCGATTATTTCGTTTTTAAATACTTCAGGGTTTTGCAGGTAACTGCTCCGGTATTCCAGGGCAATATGTCCATCTGCACTTTTCATGATATCTACCTTAACAGAATCCATGGTTCTATCAAATCTGATGGTTACCGAATCGGTTTCATCAGATATTACCTGATCTAAAAGTGGGATCCAATCCGGTTTTTCTTTGTTAACAACCAGTCCCTTATCATTAAAGCAACGTGAAGGCAACATACCGAAAGAACAAAGCGATGAAGTGGCATCCATTAAAACAGTCTGATTGTCAATGGTTACAGACACAATTACATAATTTAAAAACTGTTCAAACGGATAATTTGCCGGAATCTTTCCATGATCCCTTGTACTGATAATTACAGGGTATGCGTTCAGACCTGCCGCATTCAGAACTGCGCACAAAAACAAATTTATTTCAGCCGAATTGCCCGTCTTTATCTTCAAAAATTCTTTCACTGACTTGTCTGTGTATTTTGAATAAAATCCCGTCCAATTGTATGTTCCTTTTACATAATTGTAGATGGCCTCGGCTTTTTCAATCTCATTTAATCCCTGCATCCCTATCAGAGGAAGTATTTCTTCACTGTTTTTGACAGCATTTTTATAATAACCTCCAAAATTCTGATTTTTTGAGAGTTCATTGACCAGCATCGGCCATGTAGTCATAATATCATAATCGCCCCCGCTTGGAGGATGCACAGCAGCCAGCTGAAAGTCAATTTTCATGATGTAATCATTGATGGAACTGATAAATGCTTCATCACGAAAAGCAGGAATGTTTATCATCCCAAATTTGAAAACATTATCAGGGTATTCTGCCCCCAACATATTGCGTTTGAAAGCGCTCAGATAATTCTCAAAAACATCAAATTTTGAAGCTCCCTGAAAAATGTAACAGTATTCATAAAAAGGAATCATCTTAATCAGATACTGACTGTAAAGCGTCGGTATCCGGCTTTGAAACTGCCAGTCCCTGAAATTGAAAAAGTAGGGAGAAACAATCCTGTAACGGTATTCAATCACAGATCCTTCGGCAACATCAGGCATAGCAAACTTCTTTACCATCCAATGTTCATTGATCTTTTCGGTAAATACCGCTTCCGGTTTCAGTTTTGTAGCTTTGGGAACACCATTTTCAAGGGTATATGTAACTGCATTCAGGTCATAAACCTTTTCATTTTTATCGAATTCCACGTAATATGGGATCTCTATCTCTGCATATTTAAAGCCTGCTTTCGAGAATATTTTTACCCGGGTTATCCTTTCGAAAATCAGTTGAAGCCCCTCATTATCTACAAAAAAAGAGCTCCCATAATCAAACAACACCATGGCCTCGGCTTGATTGTCTATGGCACATTTTTCCATAGAAAGTTCTTCAAAGGTGACTTTCCCAAAATTTTCACTAAACTCTTGTGCGTTAGCAAGGGAAAAAGTAACGAACAGACTGAAAATAACGGATTTTAATGTTCTCATTGATAAACTATTTTGTTTTTTTCTTCATTTCCAATCTTTGACATAAACTCATAAAATGAACCATATTCATCTATTGGAATCATTGCCGGATACAACTGGAAATCCCGGTATATTTTAAGGTCTTGTCCCTCTGTTACATATTGAATGCTATATTTCCCGAAGTTGCAGGAGAACTCTTTGGACTTAAGTTCTGAAATAAGGCTACGATCACCCGGAAGACGATAGATGATTGTATCTGTTTTATGGACAGGAAAAGGTATTTGTACAGGTAATCTGCGTTTGGCGGGAACTTCAAAAGAAGGAAATTGAAGCTGATAAATGGAAAAGTAAGATTCCTTACCCAGACTTTTGCTAAAATGATCGATTTTCAGACGGGCATTTAAAACAAGATGCTGACTGTCTCTGTCCGTTTGAAAAAATTTCCACGCTTCCAATTCAAATGATGGAAACGGGAAAAAATCATGCACATCATTGTTTTGCGTATCATAATTAGCATGAGCTATGATTTCCCTGAAATATTCAAATGCATACCCGCCCATTTTCATTTCAAAATCAGCCTGCGCATATCCTTCATCATTCAGTGTAAAATGCATGCAGCCATAATCCCTGACTTCATGATCGTTTAAAGCAGGGATATGAACCAGTCTGCTTTCTGAACCATTAATCCATAATCCGGGCCTGTTTTGAGTAAAGGTACCCAGATAGCCAAAAGGATTATAACTGCTTGTATTTTCAAGCCAGATGGTATCATTTTCAACAGGCACAGCTAAAATTACATGATTGAACTGCTGTGACGGAAATCCGGTAATAATTTGAGTCGGCTGGACTCCGGCATTTAAAAGCACATAGTATGATTTTATTCCAATGGCTTTCAAGAGTGCCTTCATATAAATTGTCAGCGCCTTGCAGTCTCCGAAATGATTCTCGGACACATAGGAGGCCGGATATGGCTTTAATCCTCCTATATCAATGAAAACATCGATATAGCGTGTATGATCCTGAAGATAATGATACAATTTTTTTGCCTGTTCTTTTTTGTCGCTTTCGCCTTCAATCAATTTCTGTACAACAAGTTTTTCCTGAGGCAGGATTTCATCTATACCCTCAATTAACCGTTGTTGCCACTCTCCAAAAGATTGCCACGATTCGAAACTTCCAGCTGAACCATATTTGAAATGCAATGGAACAATCTGTACGTTTGGCAGCATCCGGATGGGATCGGGACTGTATTTTTCTTCTGTAAATCGTCCATCATAAGATGACTTCCAGATTTTTGTCACAACCTGTTCCTGGCTAAAAGAATCACAGCCGGCCACATTCTGCTGCAGAATTTTTACTTTGTAATCAGCAGGATGTTTTAAAACCAATATCGCTTCACGGGTAGGGACAGAAACATCCAGTACCGGGTTCCAGTTATTTATTGAAATGAAATTTTTAAATGTCTTTTTATATGTATAGCAAATACGGTATGGGTACTCGCTGTGTTTAAGTGTAAATGTCTTTGAGAAATAATCTGAATAAAAGACAGAGGAAACTGCGTTTGCAACGGTGATCTCCCTGGCCTTGAGCGTTCTTATCAGATGGCCATTTTCATCCTCCAGCCATGCAGAGAGATTTGTAACAGGGTTGTCCTGATTGTAAAAAAGCTTAATTTCTTCTACATATGTCTCTCCGGAGCGCTTGTTAATCTGGACAAGGACTGTATCGGTAGTAATCAGGCGGTCATTAACAATTTCACATACTGTAACCGATCGTAAAACTTCACAATTTACCTGTGCAAATAGAGCATGAACAGGGAACAGAAGTGATACTATGAAAAAAACGAAACGGGTTAAATAAAACATGAGAAATGAACATATTCTCAAAAATACAGAATCCTGATAAATATCCAAATTTCTGCATATCATAGCCCCCTTATGTCATTCTTTTGCATAGAAATCATTAAGAATCCTCATAAATTCAGGCCAGTTGTGTTTCCAGGGTGTATGACCTGATTTGGGAACAATTACTTTTGTTGCATTGGGAAAACGATCCAGCACAAATTGCTTGCTGGGACCATAGGCATCGAATTGTCCGTATGTTATGATTACCGGGAAACTTGTTGTTCCAAAAACACCAAGTTCAGGATGTTTCCTGATTTCCTTTCTTGTTAAGAAACCTGCTTTTGAATTGATTTTCTTCAGTTTTTCCTCATCAGGAGGATCTACCGAATACCCTTTATGATAATTCAGGATGATTTGTCTGAAAAGCCTTCTGTATGCGGATTTATTTCCGATCATTCCCAAAACAGTATTGAAGGCCATTGCGAGTATTTCCGGGATTGATGAACGACTCAGATTATACCGGAATATTTCCTTTTCTGTAATTTTCCATTCCTTTCCTGTTCCAGAGGCCGGACTGCATAGAAAGAGACTTAAAACATTCCGGGGAAAATAACGGGCATAAAGTTGAGCATACAATCCCCCCCATGAATGGCCGAAAAGATGAAATTTTTCTATATGAAACCGGTTAGCAATATGATTGATGTCTTTTACAAAATCATCCATGGTAAACGTGCAACTTTTGCAGTTCTCTTCGTCAACGCCGCGTTGATTGAAATGAATCACCTGCATGGTCTGGCACAACCAGTCTCTTACTTCGGTCATCTCATCAGGAACTCCGGGACCGCCATGGAGCATGATAACAGTATCGGACTGTGGTCTGGGATAAAAACTTACCTGTAATACGGCATTTCCACTGGGTATGCTAATCGCATCTGGTGCTGTTTGCATCATAATCTTTATATATCAGGTATTTCTTACGAATTGCCCTGAAAGCGTTCAGATCTTTCTGCCAGGATGCTCTGATTTCATTTATGGGCATTTGATTTTTAATTTGTTCCATCAGCTGACGGCTTCCGGCAAGAGCGTCGAAATAAGCATTAAAAAACCCTTTCTTTTCCGGCATATTTTGATATACTTCCATAATCCATTCCAGTTGAATATTACACTGCTTTTCCAGTTGCCCGGCTGAGAATTTTCTCAAGTCCATGCCATAGCACCGGATATTTTGATAGAGTGGCTTTTTATTGGAAGGAGAAGAAACAGGCATAAATGAAAAATCCTTTACGGGATATTCCGGTGAACCGATAACTCTGAAAGGAAATTCAGTACCCCTGCCGACACTCATGATGGTTCCTTCAAAAAAACACAAAGAAGGATAGAGATAAATGGCTTCCATAGAATTCAAATTCGGCGATGGATGAACCGGCAATTGGTAGCGGCTGTTGTGATTATAATTTTTGCAGGGAATCACTGTAAGTTTGCAGGATGTTTTGTTTTTCAGCCACTTTTCGCCGTTTATCATCAAGGCAAGTTCTCCGGTTGTCATACCATAAACAACCGGTATCGGGTGCATTCCAACAAATGATTTGTATTGCAGATCCAAAACAGGGCCATCCGTATAAAAACCAAGAGGGTTAGGCCGGTCAAGGATGATCAGTGGCACCTTATTTTCAGCACAGGCTTCCATGATAAAATGAAGCGTGGAGATATAAGTAAAAAAACGCACGCCTACATCCTGTATGTCGTAAATCATGACATCAATACCTTCCAGGTCATGTGCAGCCGGTTTCTTTTTCGCTCCATAGAGGCTCATAATCGGAATACCCGTCTTAAAATCAATGCTGTCTGAAATTTCTTTCCCTGCATCAGATATCCCCCGAAAACCATGTTCAGGCGCAAATATTTTTTGAATGATATGGCCAGTGCTAAGTAATGTGTCTGCCAGATGTACACTTCCCAGTGTTGATGTGTGATTTGCAACGAGGCCTATCTTTTTGCCCTTAATTAACGGGAAATACAAGTTTGCCTGACTGGCTCCCGTCTGTATCTGCTGCCCTTGTATCTTATCACTGCCTCTGACAAGCAATAAAAAAGCAACAGATAAAAATATTATATGATTTGAATAACGAAACAGGGCCACTTCCGTATAGATTATGTCTTTTCTTCAGTTGAACAGCTAATATAGTGAACAATGAAATTTAAAAACTTACGAATTGGCTTAAAATTAGGTCTTTCATTTACATTTATTAATATTTTAATGTTGATAATTGGTGTTACCAGCCTTGGTTCACTAAAATCCATTCAACGTAGTGTTAAGGATGAAATAGTCAGTTATAAAATAACCTGTGGCAATATGGGTACCCGTACACTTGCGTTAAGGGAACTATATCTGGTTGAGTGTTTGAAAAATGCCAAAACGCAACAAGAGGTTCAACGGTTAAAAGGAACAATTGATACCACAATTCGAAAGTATATCGAGTCTTTAGAAACCATTGAAGGCGCTTTAAACCAAACGGATTGGGGTGCAAACCAAACAACTCAGAAGAAAGAAATAGCCGGATTGCTGGGATCTTTAAGAAATAAATATCTGGAGGTAAATAAAATATTGGATCCATATGTTGAGACAGCTACGTTCATGGTTACAGATGAAAGGGAAAGGGGATTCCATGAGGCAGCTCTTGACAGTATGGGAAAGGAAGTAGAAAAAGGAGTTTATGCCCTGAATGCCTTATATAACAGGATGGAAGTTGAAACCAACAAAGTAATTGACAACTCAATCTCAGCATTGCAATCAACTGCACGAAATATCGTGACCATCATTATTAGTCTGGTAATATTCAGTCAAATATTAAGCGCCCTTTTGATTGTAATTGTTGTAAGGTCCATCAGAATTCCCCTACATAAAAGTCTGGCATTTACAAAACAGATTGCGTCAGGAAATCTTGCTGCAAAAATTCATATCGATCAAAAGGATGAGATTGGCCAGCTATGTCAGGCATTAAATGTAATGAATGAGAAACTCAACCATATTGTTCAGCAAATAAGGGCGGGAAGTGAGCACATCAATGAAGCAAGCAGCCAGATTAACTCCACGGCACAGCAATTATCGGAGGGCGCCAGTGTTCAGGCCTCTTCGACTGAAGAGGTAAGTGCTGCGATTGAAGAAATGTCCGGAAATATAGATCACAATTCAGAAAACGCAAAACAGACAGAAGGCATATCCATTCAGGCCTCAGAAAGCATGGATATGTTGAACAAAATAGCCCAGGAGAGCTTTGATTCTATCCATACAATATCACAGAAAATTACCATCATCAACGACATTGCCTTTCAAACCAACCTTCTGGCGCTTAATGCTGCAGTTGAAGCAGCCAGAGCCGGTGAACACGGCAGGGGTTTTTCTGTAGTCGCTGCGGAAGTGAGAAAGTTAGCAGAGCGTTCAAAACTGGCGGCGGAAGAAATTGAACAGTTATCACGCAACAGCCTGAAAGTAACCGAACAATCCAAAAAAATGCTGAATGCTTTGGTTCCTGATATTCAGAAAACTTCATCTCTGGTACAGGAAATATCAGCATCAAGCATAGAGCAAAGCGCAGGTGCTGAACAAATTAACGGAGCCATTCAACAACTAAATTCAATAACCCAGCAAACAGCTGCAGCGTCTGAGCAATTAGCCTCTAATTCAGAAGAACTGGCAGCACAGGCTGAATCGCTATCTCAAACAGTGGGCTACTTTAAAACGGAATAATCGATTTTTAATCGTGCACCTTCATGAGGATACTTAAAGTATTGCTTGTTTTAGTACCTTTGGAAATTGCATGCAGAGATTACTGAACAAAACCGGATTATTTATAGCCCGTCGGCTTATATCGCAAAAGGAAGAAGGTTCTTCTTTTTCAAAGCCCATTATTCGCATTTCAGTATTTGGTATTGCGCTAAGTCTTGCAGTAATGATTATTGCCGTAACTGTAGTTACCGGTTTTAAAAATGACATCCGGAGAAAGATCATAGGTTTTGGGTCTCATATTCAAATTATTAATTATGATGCCAACAGCTCCTTTGAAACGGCGCCAATCTCAAAAAATCAGTTTTTTTTACCCTTGTTGAAGGACATTCCGGGTGTCCGGCATATCCAGGTGTTCGCCACAAAGCCAGGCATCATTAAAAAGGGAAACGAAATTCAAGGTGCCATTGCAAAGGGAGTGGGAACCGATTTTGACTGGAGTTTCTTCTCTGAGAATCTGATAGCCGGAAAAATATTCAATGTAGAAGAAGGGAGAAAAACGAATGATGTCGTCATATCAAAATATTTGGCAGACCTGTTACAAATCAAAACAGGCGATCGATTTGCAATGTATTTTATTGATGATCAACCCCGTGCCAGATCTTTTACGGTTTCCGGTATTTATCGTACCAGTCTCATGGAATTTGACAAACAGTTTATCCTGATTGACATCGGACACATACAGCAACTGAATAAGAATTGGGATAGCACAAAAATTACAGGTTTTGAGATATTAATTGACGATTACAATGTTCTGGATCAGGTTTCAGCTGATGTTTTCAATATTGCCGGAGTATCATTCAATGAAGATGGTTCAAAGCTCAGAGTTATAAATATCAAAGAACGATATCCACAAATATTCGACTGGCTGGGCCTTATAGATAAGAATGTTTTCATTTTGCTCGGTCTAATGCTGATCGTTTCAGCTTTTAATATGATATCGGGATTGCTGATCATCATTCTGGACCGTACATCCATGATTGGCATATTAAAAGCACTGGGTATGAGCAATCGCGGGATCAGAAGCATATTTCTTTATCAGTCATTGAACCTGATGATCAAAGGGCTCTTCTGGGGAAACCTGGTTGGTATTGGAATATGTATGATTCAATATCACTTTAAAATTTTAACACTCAATCCGGAATCCTACTTTTTGGATTTTGTTCCGGTTAATTTTGACCTAACCTATCTGGTTTTGTTGAATCTGGGTACGCTGGTGATCACCATGACGGTTCTGATATTGCCTTCAATGATCATTGCCAGAATAGATCCATCGCGTACCATACGTTTTGAATGATCCCGAATGAATGAAGGATGGATTCACATACTTGCCCGGCAATTAAAAAAGCCTTTACCCGGAGCAGATGCGCAGCTAAAAATGGCTCCTTCTGTAAGATATACTTCAACTGACAACAGAAAGCAGACTAAAAGTGCAGTAATGGTTGTACTGTATCCTTACCGGAACAAGATTACAACTATTTTCATTAAAAGAACTGAATATGAAGGTGTGCATAGTGGCCAGGTCAGTCTGCCAGGGGGCATGTACAAAAGAACAGATTTGCGGCTCAGTAACACTGCGATTCGCGAAACTCACGAAGAAATCGGAATTCCCGGCAAAGAAATTCAGATAATAGGCAGGCTCACATCACTGCATATTCCTGTAAGTCATACAATGGTTTATCCATACGTAGGAGTTTGTATGAATAAACCATTGCTTAGACCAGATCCGGTGGAAGTAAATTACATCATTGAATGTCCGGTGGAAGAACTGATCAATCCGGTTAACAGGAAGCTGAAAATGATGACTATTGACAACCGCAACATCGGGATTCCCTATTTTGATATCATGGGCGACCATATTTGGGGTGCAACAGCCATGATCATCAGTGAGTTCCTGGAAATAGCAGGAGCCATAAAACCCTGAATTGTTAAGGGATCTGAATGAGACTGCTCTGAATCCTGTATCCAAAATGAGAATTATTCATATCTCAGTGTCTCTGCAGGATAACGACTGGCTGTGCGCACATAATTTACGGCTGCAATAAAAGCTGCAAACAATAAGATTATGAAGCCGCATGCTGCAAAGAATTCCCATCGCATCTGTATTTTCAGTGCGAAGTTATGCATCCATTTGCCAAAAATAAAGAACGCAGCTACCAAACCCAACAATACCGAAGGAATGGCCACGGTCTCCAGATCAAGGACAAAAATCCTGAGGATATCCTTAAGATTGGCGCCATGAATACGACGTATGGCAAGTTCTTTGCGACGCCGGGCATTCTCCTCGGAGGTATAACCAACCAACCCAATAACGGTGATAAGCAGAATAATAACATTGCCTGCTATCATTGCATTCCGGAAGCCATATTCCGACTTGTAACAAGTCATCTGCTCCGCCTCCAGACTTCTTATCACAGCATCCTGATGGGGCAAATATTTATTGACAATGTCTGAAAGCTTCTTCATCATTCCCGATTCAGAAGATTTTCCGGCCTTTACCAATATAAAAAACGAGAACGAGGAATTCTCAGCCCGATCCTGTACAAATTTTTCTTCCGGGGAAAAATGAAATACAGACGGACGGTTGTCGGGACGGGTAAGTGAGTTTATGATAAAATCAGATGTAACGCCGCGAATCGTTGACTTCCCGTGCATGCTAATATCAACCTGCTGACCGACAACCTGCTTCCATCCATTTAAGAGCCTAAGCTTTTCCGCACCTTTTTTACTGATAAGTACATCATTTACCAGGGAGTTCTTTCGCGAAAAACCCTCACCTTCAAAGACAGGAATGCCAAATATGGACAAAAAATTCTCGTCAATATCATAGAAATCAGCCACATTGAATAATTCTCTTGACCTGTCCTCCGAAAAGATATTATTGCCAGGAGCACCATCGAAAGGAATTATGCACCCCAGCCCCACATTTTCTATTCCGGTGGTGGAACGCAATTCATTCAGAAGTGTTGAGATACTGCCTGATTCTATATTTGCTGTTTCGGCAAGATAGATTCCTTTTGTCTGGTATCCATGATCAGCGGTTATAAGCCTGTTATTCTGGATGCTTACCAATATCAACATGGCCAGGATAAAAGCCGCACCGGCAAATTGGAACGAAAGCAATAACAGCTTCCACTTGTTCCTTTTCTGGTGATAATTACGAAAAGCTGTAGCAGCCGGGATACGCGAATAGAACCTCCCTGGCAGGTAACTTGTTATAGCGATGAGCAATATAATCAGGCTCAGCACCGGCCACAAGACCCGAAAATTCAGCAGCGTACTTAGTTTATGACCCAATTGCATTTCTGCAACCGGTTTGAATATAAGAATAAGAAAAACAGCAAGGATTAATGATATGCCAAATAATAGCAGCGTTTCAGAAAAAATAAGTTTTTGCAAATTGCCTGCTTTTGCCCCGCAGATTTTATGGATTGCTGAGCTTTTGGCCCTATGGATCAACACACTCATTGTTAAAAGAATGTAGTTCATAAAGGATACAAACAGAACGGCAAAAGCAATGGTAGTAAGAATCAGAATCATATCCTTCACCCCATTGGAATGCAATTTTTGAACAGGCAGAAAAGAATATTTAAGAATCATCCCTCCCGCTTGCTGCTCCATTGCTTCAATATCCTGATACTTAATTTGCAATTTGCGTACGGCTGGCTCAAGGTTTTCCGGATCAACGCCGGGAGCGAGCTTAACCACAGCATAATATCTATCGTTACCCATCCAGTTCATGGAGCCGTCATATGGCAAAAACTGGCCTGTCGACACCATTGAAATCAGGATATCGTATTTGTAGTTGGTATTTTCAGGCAATTTTTTAAAAATACCGGCAATGGTAACTTTTCTTCCGGGGTATTCTTTGAGATCGATGACTTTACCATTGACATTTCCACCCATTTTATCGGCAATCTCATCAGAAACCATGCACGTCATCGGACTACCAAGAATCTTTTTGGGATTCCCGCTTATTATGGGAACCGCAAGCACATCAAACAGATTTTCGTCAGCCAGAGAAAAATCAGCATAATAGCTCTTTTTATCCTCTGTATAAAAAACCGAAGAGCCCAAATTGTTAAGACGTGTCGCTGCCTCAATACCCGGAACTTCTGCTTTTAATCCGGGGGCAATAGCTCCACTTACGTGCCCATAGCTGGTTAACTCATCGGATGACTTGTCCATTCTGAAATTTTCATGGACTACATAAAGCCTTTTGGCATCCGGATAAAAGCTGTCGTAACTGTAATAATAAAAAACTTCTGATAAAAGTAAAATTCCAAATGCCAGTCCGGCAGACAGGGAAATAATTCGGGTAGCTGAATGTTCTCCCTGGCGGAATAACCTGCGAAAAGCTATTTTATATGCATTCATTGCAAAATCTATTGAAAAATAAAGTTCGAAACTGTAAATAAGCGCTTCGATCTGTATCATGCAATAATAATGCCTATATACCTATACCCTTGATTTAGTGATTTTTAAAACAATAGCCTCGGGCAACCATTTGTCAATATTTTGGACGTCGGGTGTACGGAAAAGCATAAACGGTTGGTTCTATCCTGCAGTGGGAATTTGGTTACTATTCAAAAAAAAAGTTTGAGAACCTGAATTCATAAAATTCACATTTTCAAACCCTTTCGGAATATGTCTCAGACAGTTTAATTTGCCACGATGTTCCTATAGTGTTCGTAGCGCTCCAATACTTCAGTAACGTATTTAAAAGTTTCCGTGCCCTTACAGAAACCAAATTTTACAACAGGGTCGTTATAATATTTAGGTTCAGATTTTGACAACAGGCATCTGTCAACATTATTATCCCATACATTAGGGTCTGCGCCCATTTTTTTGGCCAGGTTTCTTGCATCAATAATATGTCCGGGGCCGATGTTATAGGAGGCCAGAACAAACTTAATCCGCTCGTCTTTATCCTTAATATCACTAAATAGTTTATCCAGCCAGTTGATAAATTCAACCCCTGCACGGATTTGGTCGCGGGGAGAAGAAACGGTGTCAATTCCGAATCTTTTGGCTGTGGCCGGCATAAGCTGCATGAGACCCCATGCACCAGCCCATGAGGTAAGGTTATTTTTAAACCGGGATTCCTGATAGATTAAGGATGCAGTAAGGCGCCAGTCCCATCCCATTTTTTGGCTGTATTGACGAATATAATCGTCATAAGGAGACAATTTGCCGGTATTTATGGCAAAGAAATCACTTTCAACCATAGTGACCATTTTTTCGCTTTCGAAATAGCGGGCATAAAGTTTTTTAAATTTCGGAGACTGTGTAAATCCGTTAAGCCATGAATTCAACTCCTTTTTCAGAGAAGTAGATCCTTTTCTGACGGCCCATGCCAAATCCTGATCCAGACCAACAGCAGTGTTTACGTCTACATTTGGATAAAACTTGAAATTTACCATGGCAATGTTGTCATCACATACAGTAAAGGGAATTTCTCCTTCTGATACTAAAGAAATTAATTTTTCAGGGCTTTCATCCACTTCCAGAATGTGTATATCGCCCCCGATTTCCTCTGATAAATTTTTAAGGCGCTCATTCGCAGCAGAGCCTCTGGTAACATATACGGTCTGCCCTTTCAGTTTCAAAGGATTGGTAATCATAAATGCTTCAACGCTTTCCGGCTTCATTTTCTGCCAGTCTTCAGGTTTCCGCTGAACAAGAACCTGATGTGCCTGAACAAAAGGTTCAGTAAAATCAACCATATGCAGGCGGTTTTTTGTAATGGCGAGGTTTTGTGCTATCAGATCGGCTTCACCGTTACTTAACATTTCGAAGCTTTCTGTAAGGCTTCTGCTCACTTTAACTTCAAGCCTGACATTTAGGTGGCTTGCGAGTTGCTGTAGCATCTCATACTGGAAACCCAGAGGTTGACCACGGTAAATAAAATAGTCTGTGGAACTGTAGTCAGTAAGTACCGTAATTTTTCCCTTCTCAATAATACTTTCAAGGTCCTGTTCAATTTTAACAGCCTCTGGTTTCCGGCCGTGAAAACTGCATGCGGACAAAGTAAGTATTAACAGAATGTAGTATAAAAACTTCCTTCTCATAATCAAAATAAATTTAGTTGAAAAAAACAGGTCTTACCAAAAGAACATCGTTGTAATTATCACCCCACTATTAACAATCTTAGTCGTAAAAAGTCCAGGATAATCCAAATTTTAAGTCGCGCCCGTTTCTTGGATAGTGAATTGCAGAAAAATAGTTGTTTTCGAAAATCTTACTGAACCAACCTTCATTCAGGTGTTCCATTTTTATGAAAAATCGAAATCTTTTCAAATTTAGATTTAGAAAAACGTTCATGTAAGGATAATTTCCTAATTGCCTTTGGGTTTGCCTGTAATACGAATTGAGAGCAGGCATATACGCATCGGCATAATATTTCGTGTGATATGAAAGATCAAAACCAAGCATTGCTAATAAATTTCCACCTGTGCTATTGAAATGGAAAAGGTGAGTGAGGTACGTTGAATTAAAATAACTAAGTTCTGGCAAATCAAGTACATTTTCGTTTTCACTAATCTGATACACCAATTTATTGAAACTGGTGATCTTCCAAAACTCAAACTGTTTAACAGCACTGAGCGCTACAACAGACAATGCATTATCATATTGATTGGGTAAGGCATTGTTGTCCATATAAATGAAACCGCTAAGTAAGTAATAATCTCCCTGAATGTCAAACTTCTTTGATGAAAGGCTAAGCTTTGTTGACAAATGGTTTATTGAAGTCTTTTTAAAATTTGTAGTCCATATAAAATTATTGGATGCGTAGTAAGTATACAGATAATCAGGCGATTTAAGCTGTGTAGATCCTTTTGCATAAAAAGTAAAGGGTTTGGATATATTTCCCACAAGCAGTTTCAAGTCCCCCGAAAGGATAAAATCACCCGAATAATAGCCTGAGAGATAATACCGGCCATAGAGATTCACATCAAAGCGTCCTCCAAAGACTTTTCCAAAACCCGAAGAAACATAAGTATTGTATACGGTAGTTTTATAATTCAGTCCGGGCAAGCTAAAGAACTGGGTAATAAACCGATATTGGACAGAATCCAATGGATTATCCGGATTAAAGGCAGACATGGAATAACGCATGATCTCATAGGCATAGTCGATGAAATAATGGTTATTTTTCTTACCTTGGAATTGAAGGCGGGCGGCATTTGAAATCTTCCAATTGATGAGTGAGTCGGAGGTGTTTGTATTGCTTAAAAATGCATTGGAATAAAGTCCGCTTTTCAGTCCCACAGATGGGTTTATATCAGAAAAGAGCCGGTTATTACGATCCAGGCTGAAAATATATACCAGTTTTGGATAAAATATTTTATTACGTTTTGAAAGTTGGGAGGAATCTTTTGGAAACCTGCTTCTGAATGATAGTTCCTGTACAGCAAGGATGTTCAGGTTTCTGATTTCCGTATAAACATCCGGAGTATGTTCGGTAGAGCTTTCAATACCCCCGAAGAGGGTAGGAATATCCTTTGAAAAATTAAACGTTGTATCGGTAACAAAGCGGTCGTTGAGAATACCGCCATTTTCATCAGCAACGATTTTATTATAGTTAATGTTAAAATGATAGCCGTAGTTTTTAGAAATATAGGAAGAGAAGAACCGGAAAGAATTGTTGCGGACCCTTTGGAATTTATATTGTCCCAGGGAGCTTATTGATGTAAATTGCAATCCGACATTCAGTTTTTTGGTAAGGTTTTGGCTGTGAAACGCTTCAAAAAACTCTTCTTTGCTAAGATTGTTTCCGCCTTTTATATAGGAAATCTTTGTAAAAGGCTTTTTAGTATTGAAATAGGTATTAAAAGCGGGTCGTTTCATAAACGGGTAAAAGCCGTTAATGAGGACAAATTCTTCGGTGATATTGCGTTCGGAAAAGACAAGGCTTTGGGAAGGTTGGCTGATGTTTCCGAGGGTTTGAACAGTGGTATATCTTTGAAAAGCCGGATTGTATACCTGCATATTAATACTGGAAGTATCAACAGGAATTTGAATGCGGTCGGCGTATGAATCATCGAGTTTCCAGGAAACGACAATAGAGGAAGTATCGATCTGGCCAAGGATGGAGCAGAACGTGAAGAAAACCAAAAGAACAGAAATTGCTGGTTTTTTCATGTGCATGTTGAAATTTTCGGCAAGATAGCGTAATCCAACATAAATTAAAAGCTGCAATTTAGAGATGCAGCAGTAAAAAAAAATCCCGGTTTCATAACAAAACCGGGATTGAAGTTCGGCGACGACCTACTCTCCCACTAAACGCAGTACCATTGGCGCGAGCGGGTTTAACTTCTCTGTTCGGAATGGGAAGAGGTGGGACCCCGCTGCTATAGTCACCTAAA
>CAZTSR010000007.1:0-168411 GCA_964615995.1 uncultured Bacteroidales bacterium | reverse complement strand
TTTTTTTAAATTATTTACTTTTACCGGACAACAGTGATCAACAAATCAACAAATCAACAAATCAACAAATAAATGCACGGGGGGGATTAAACTATGAGTAATTCATAATCATGACAATCAACAAAGCAAAAAATCAACAAATATTTGAACGATCCGGTTTAAAAATTACCCCTCACCCTTCCATCAATATGCCGGAATTCAATTTTCAATACATGCATAACCGGGAATACTGGGATAAAGCACTTGCCTTTCTGCGGGATACCAGTCTGAATCAGCTACCATCAGGAAAATATCCCATTTTAGGAGATAAAATATACGCTTCCGTTTCTGAAAATAACTCAAAAGACCCCAAAAATGCGCTTTGGGAAGCTCATAAAAAGTACATAGATATTCAATATGTGATTCAAGGAGAGGAAATCATTGGCGTTGCGCCTTTATCAGCTGCCGTGAAAACCATTTCTTTTGATCCCGACAAGGACCTTGGTTTTTATGAGATTCCTGAAACTCATTGCAAATATCATAGAGCCGATCCGGAACATTTCTTTATTTTCTTTCCTGAAGATGCACATCGCCCCTGCATCCGGTCATCCGGTAAAGAATCCGAGAAGAAGCTGGTTATTAAAGTTTGGGCCGCTTTATTTATTGATTGATTTGTTGATTTGATGATTTGTTGATTTGATGATTTGTTGATTGATTTGAACCGGAATCCAGCATCCAGCATCATTTTTCATTGTTCATTACTCATTGTTCATTGTAATTTGTTTCGCTCTTTTATTATATTTAAGAGCCCAATATCATGTTATAATAAATATCACATTTTATGAACTCTGATCTATCAATGACCAACGAAAGCTTTGGCTTTCTGAAAAGCTCAAGTGGCTTTCTGAATATTGTTCTGAACAATATTCAATCGTGCATACTGCTGCTTGATAAAGATATGCGTTTAAGGGCATTTAATGATGCCATGAAAACCATTTTCTCCAATAAAAGAAATGAAGACCTGACGTATATGCCTTGTGGTGAAGCGATTGGATGTGCATACCAGATCGAGGAGCAGAAGGAATGCGGAAGCACTTCACATTGTTCAGAGTGTGAGCTTAGGTTATCCGCTTTGAGCTCTTATATTGAAAATGAAACCGTTTATAAGGATCACATCATAAAACCTTTTTTCACGTACGATCAGAAAAGGGTGAATAAGCACTTACAATTTTCTACCAGATTGTTCGTGTTCAATAAGGAGAAATACATCATCATGATTGTAGATGATGTATCGAAATGGTTCGAGGAAAATTGACAATCCCTTTATGAACACGGTAAATCTTCTTTAGATTTTTTTGTCATTCATCAACTCCTGTATTTCACACAGATGCAGATCCAAATGCCTTAAGAAGTCTAAAATCATGGATTTCAGAGATACCAGTTCGTTATCACCAGCAATCCACTGTTGATCGAGTTTATCCGCATGAACATTTTGCATCACATGTGCAATGTGCAGATAAGAATATTTCCAGAGCTGAACCATACCGATCCAATCTTCTTCCAAATAATTCTGAATGGCAATCCACCTGTCATTATTTCCGTGAGTAGCATAGTTTGGAAACTGAAAGGGACTTTTCTGATACTGTAAATGAATGATCCGGTGTGTATTGTTGGACGCAGAATCAATGAGATGGCCTAAGATCTGTTTAATACAACGATCCTGGCTGTTTTTAGGTTTAGTAATGGCTTCTGAAGTGAGACTTTGCAGCTTGGGTTCCCATTCTTTAATTCTTGAAAGAATGCCTTCTGTAATGGGAGAAAATTCCTGGATCATAATTTTGATATTTTGTTGCTTCAAAAGTAAGAAAATGTTTGTGGGATTTTGTGGGTTTTTTTGGGACTTTTGGGAGGTTTTTTTAGGGGAATTAGGTGATTTAGTAAAGTTTTTCCGGGAAATTGGGGATAATGGGGAATCAGAGGGCAAAAAAGACATCGGGGATACATATAAAAAGAACTTGTATATAAAATATATGCAAATGAAAAAGCCGCTTACTTGGATATACCTTGTAAACGGCTTTTGTTTTGTGGGAACTGCTGGGTTCGAACCAGCGACCCTCTGCTTGTAAGGCAGATGCTCTGAACCAACTGAGCTAAGCTCCCGTTCCCTTGTTTAAGGGAGTGCAAATATAAACCTCATTTTGAAATTGTCAAAATTTTTACTGAAAATATTATTTTTTATACGTGTGTTGATAGATTCCCTGGGCTAAAGTTGATGGAAAGCAATCAGATGAGATTGATTAATTCTTTCCTTTTGTCGCGATTTATCATGACTTGGCTAGTGAAAGATAATCCGCGACCAGAAAATTGCTGCCTGTAATTGCAATCAGATCTTCTTTGGAAGCATTTGTCAGTACATGATCCAGTGCCTGCTTCATGCCGGGCCATGCCGTTCCCTTCAGACGGTATTTTTTTGCTTCCCCGGCCAGCACATTTTCATCCATGGTACGGGGAACCGACAGCCGCACAAATGAATAAGATGCTTTTGAAGGCAGAAACTTCAGGATTTGCTGAATGTCTTTATCATTAACAAAACCCACAATCATGTGAAGCTTTTTAAAAGGTGTTTCTGCAATTTGCTGCACTACCCATTTCATGCCATCAGCATTGTGTGCTGTATCGCAAACTATCTTTGGGTTTTCACCGGTGATTTGCCACCGTCCTGATAAACCTGTATTTGAAACCACTTTCCGGATTCCGGCATAAATATCCTTTTCACGGATTGGAATCCCCGATTCCTTTAAGATATCCACTGCTGCAAGTACCGTGGCTACATTCTTGCGCTGGTAATGTCCGTTGAGTCCGCATTTCAGATTGGTGTAATAAACATCATCATCTTTATGCACATTAAATACCTGGTATCCGTCCACAGAAAGCAAGCTGTAGTTGATATTGTATCTTTCTTCAGCATAGGTTACGGGCGCTTTTTTTTGTAAGGCTATATCATTAAAAACAGGAACCGTTTCTTTGTGTTTTTCTCCAATTACCACGGGTATTCCGGGTTTTATAATCCCGGCCTTTTCACCGGCTATTTTTGCGAGGGTATCACCTAAAATCTCAGTATGGTCTTTCCCAATGTTTGTGATGACCGACATCAGGGGATTGATGATATTTGTGGCATCCAGTCTTCCGCCCAGTCCCACTTCCACTACAGCAATATCAATATTCAGCTTAGAGAAATACTCAAAGGCCAGAAATACGGAAATTTCGAAAAAAGAAGGATCAAATGTTTTAAAATAGTCGTTATGTTGACTGATAAAATGGGTTATGAATTCTTTGGATATCATACGTCCGTTCACCCGGATCCTTTCACGAAAATCAACCAGATGCGGAGAGGTATACAACCCGGTTTTCAAACCCGCTTCTGCCAGAATGGATGCCAGCATGTGTGAAACTGAACCTTTTCCATTAGTCCCCGCAACATGTATGGTTTTAAACCGGTGATGCGGATGGTTGAAATACTGGTCCAGCTGAACTGTGTTTTCAAGTCCTGCCCGGTAGGCAGCCTTCCCAACGCGCTGATACATGGGAAGCTGGTCCATGATAAATTCAACAGCTCTTTTATAATTCATTGGATGATGGTGCTTGCCATTTTTCAGAGTGAATCCGTTCCTTTTTAAAACGTTCAGGGCGCGCTTTAGTTTCTGCCGGATATCCTAAGGAAACTATTGAAAAACCATTTATGTTTTCAGGCAGATTGAAAATTTCCCGAACTGCATTCATGCGCTGAACACGCGGATAAATTCCAACCCATACACTTCCCAGTCCCAGGGCATGCGCTGCCAGTAATATATTTTGGGTGGCTGCAGAGCAATCTACCGGACCATAACCTGTATCGTGCTGCAGGTGATCATCCCAGCAAACAAGAATTGCAGCACTGCAATGTAATAACATAGAAGATGAAGGATGAATTTCAATAATCTTTTGAATGGTTTCTCTGCTGCGGAAAACAATAAAATGCCAGGGCTGTTTATTTACAGCTGAAGGGGCGTACATAGCAGCCTGAATAATGGCTGATATCTGTTTGTCGGTGACCTGCTGAGAGGTGTATTGTCTGATACTGCGGCGGGTCAGAATTGCTTCTATTGTTTCCATCTGATTTTGTTGATAATTTTTATTGAAACGGGCCCCAAATATGATAAAAAAGAGATAGTTTCATGCATAAAATTAGCAATTAACAATGAGTAATGAACAATATATTTCACGATTCATTGTTCTCTGTTCATTGCTCATTGTTCATTGTTAATTGTTAATTGTTCATTGTTAATTGTTCATTGTTAATTGTTCATTGTTAATTGTTCATTGTTCATTGTTCATTGTTCATTGTTCATTGTTCATTGTTCATTGTTAATTGCTTTATATGGTGGCTAAGAAAAAGAAAATTTTCGTCCTCGACACCAACGTGTTGTTACACGACTACAGGTGCATTTATAACTTCCAGGAAAACAGTGTTATCATTCCGATTACGGTATTGGAAGAACTTGATAAATTCAAAAAAGGGAATGACATCATTAACTATCATGCGAGGGAGTTTACCCGTGAGTTGGATAAGTTATCGGGCGACGGCCTGTTCAACGGTGGCGTTCCATTGGGAAAAGGATTGGGAAAGCTGAGTATTGAAACAGGAAAACCTTTTTCAGGTCCCGTGCAGTTGTCATTTCCTGAAAATACTCCGGATCACCGGATTCTTTCCATAGCCGAGCATGTTTTCAGAAACAATCCGGATAAATGTGTGGTGTTTATCAGTAAGGATATCAACCTGCGGATGAAAGCCAAATCGATTGGCATCATGGCTCAGGATTATGAGAATGACAAGGTAAGGAACATTGATGAGATATACCGGAGTGTCAGCACAGTTGACAATCTGGACGACAAACTCATCATGAAAATGTATGAAAGTGTTGAAGGCATTCCTGCGAAAGAATTCAAACTTCCAGTCAAGCCTGTTGGCAATCAGTATTTCATTTTTAAGGGAAATACTTCAAGTGCGCTGTCTTATTACAATCCAAAATCAGGAACAATCAGCAGGGTGGCAAAGCAGAAAACATATGGCATAGAACCCCGCAATGCAGAACAAACTTTTGCACTTGATGCACTTTTGCGTCCTGAAGTCCAATTGGTAACGCTTACAGGAAAGGCTGGAACCGGCAAAACACTTTTGGCATTGGCTGCATCACTTCAGCAAAGGCAGGAATATACCCAGATTTTTCTTGCACGTCCCATTGTTCCTTTGGCCAATCGCGATATTGGATTTTTGCCGGGCGATATAAAAGAGAAAATCGGACCCTACATGCTTCCTTTGTTTGATAACCTGGACGTTATTAAAAACAAGTTTGCCCAAACAAGCAAGGAGTTTCAGAAAATTGAGGAAATGTTGAAAACAGAAAAGCTGATCATCACTCCTTTGGCATATATCAGGGGACGGAGTTTGTCGCGCATATTCTTTATTGTTGATGAAGCGCAAAATCTTACCCCACACGAGATAAAAACCATTATCACGCGTGCAGGAGAGGATACAAAAATGGTATTTACCGGTGATATTGAGCAAATTGATTCACCTTACCTGGATGAGAAATCAAATGGGTTGAGTTACCTGACAGACAAAATGATCGGGCAGGACGTGTTTGCCCATGTGAACCTGGTAAAAGGAGAGCGCAGTTACCTTGCCGAGCTGGCCAGTCATTTGCTGTAGTTTATTGCATAACGGGAATTTTTGGATGATTTATTCATAAATGAATTACATTTGTACCGTTAACTATTGGATTATTCATGAAGCAATTGAAAGTATTGCATATCATCAGGCATGCAAAATCATCTTGGGATTATGAGGGAACGGCTGATATTGACAGAACTCTTAAAGCAAAGGGCATCCAGGCGGCATATGAAGTGGCCCGTATAATGAAATTAACCAACCTTGTACCGGAACAAATTTACTCGAGTCCGGCTAACCGGGCATTGCACACCGCAGTTATTTTTTCCCGTATTTTTGAGTTTCCGCTTTCAGGTATTGAAATAACGAATGTATTGTATGAATCATCCC
Organism: uncultured Bacteroidales bacterium; assembly: GCA_964615995.1. Classification (GTDB taxonomy): domain Bacteria; phylum Bacteroidota; class Bacteroidia; order Bacteroidales; family UBA10428; genus UBA5072. The sequence continues at coordinate 162,335 of CAZTSR010000007.1, read as the reverse complement.
CCGATAAACTCATAGATCTCATCCATGAAATTGATGATGATGTAAAATCTGTTATGATTTTCGGACATAATCCGGATTTTACAGACCTTGCAAACCGACTTTTGAAATCTCCTATTGACGGAATCCCTACATGTGGAGCTGTTACTTTAAAATTCAATGCTGAGAGCTGGGGAGATATCAGTAAAAACAACCTTGAAAAATCCGTACTGAATTTTCCGTCTAAAAACAAATAATAAAACAGCTCCTGCAGGGATGAAGAAAAAGGCAAAATTGATACACCGTGAAATCAGTTGGCTCTCATTTAACGAGCGTGTTTTGCAGGAGGCTCAGGATACAAATGTGCCCTTAATAGAGCGCATTAAGTTTCTGGGGATTTTTTCAAACAATCAGGATGAGTTTTTTAAGGTAAGAGTTGCTACCATCAAGCGCATGATTGACTATCAGCAGGGCAGTAAAAAAATCGAAGGAGAAAAGCCCAAGAAGCTGATGAGCATGATCCAGAAAAAAGTATTGCAGCTTCAAAACAAGTTTGAATATACCTTCCAAAGTATTCTGGACGATTTGGAACGCCATGGAATACATATTATCAATGAATTAGAACTGAATCCCATGCAGGGAGAATTTGTTCAGCGCTATTTCGATGAACAGGTGTTTCCTTTGCTTTCGCCCATTTTACTAAGCAATGTGGATAAATTCCCTTATCTTAAAGATAAATTGATATACCTGGTTGTAAAGCTCGACAGCAGCGAGACAGACGTAAAAACAGATTATGCACTGATTGAGATACCAACCAATCTTCTTCCCCGCTTTATTGTGTTGCCTTCTGAAAATGACAAGAAATTTATCATTCTTCTGGAAGATGTGATCCGCCACTCCCTTGACGATGTTTTTGCTTTATTTAAGTTCAATCAGTTCGAATCGTGGATCGTGAAATTAACCCGTGATGCCGAGCTCGACATGGATAATGATATTTCAAAGAGCTTCCTGGAGTTGATTTCAAAGGGATTGAGCAGCAGAAAAACCGGCCAACCGGTTCGTTTTGTTTTCGACAATGCTATATCGCGCGAATTATTGGAGTATTTGGTGGACCGACTGAATCTGGACGAAGACAATAACCTGATTCCAGGTGGTAGATATCATAATTTCAAGGATTTCATGAATTTCCCGAATATGGGAGACGCCAGCCTTGTTTACCAAAACGATCCTCCGCTTCCGCATCCATTGTTGAAAAAACATAAAAGCATCATTGACGTTATGGCAAAGAAGGATTTCATTCTTCATGTGCCATATCAGGATTTTAACAGTTTTGTCAGGTTGTTGCAGGAATCATCTATTGACCCACGCGTAACTGAAATCAACATCACGATTTACAGGGTGTCGAAAAACTCTAAGGTTGTCAATGCGCTGATCAATGCGGCGCGTAATGGCAAAAAAGTGAAGGTGGTCATTGAATTGCAAGCCCGGTTTGATGAGGAATCCAATATCTATTGGTCCAGGAAACTGGAAGAAGTTGGTGCTAAGGTAATTTTCGGCTATCAGGGATTAAAAATACACGCCAAGCTCTTAAATATTGTGCGAAAGGAAGGGCCAAAAAAATATGTGAACTATGCCTGTGTGAGCACCGGAAATTTTCATGAGGGTAATGCCCGCGTATATTCGGATATTTTTCTGTTTACTGCTGATCCCCGGATTACTTCCGACGTAAAGCGGGTTTTTGAGTTTTTCGAGAATACCTATAAGAATTTCACATATAAGCATCTTCGAAAATCGCCTTTATATCTCAGGCGCACCATGTATAAATTGATTGATCAGGAAATAAAGAATGCAAAAGCCGGTAAAGAGGCTTATATCATTCTTAAGCTGAACAGTCTGGTTGATAATGAAATCATTTACAAGCTCTATAATGCCAATGATGCAGGGGTAAAAATAAAAATGATCATCAGAGGAACCTGCTCACTGACTCCAGGTGTTCCCGGGTTAAGCGAAAATGTAGAAGCCGTCAGTATTGTAGACAAATACCTGGAGCATTCACGGATCATGATTTTCTGCAATAACGGAGATGAATTGTATTATATCACCTCTGCCGACTGGATGACCAGAAATCTGGACCGTCGTGTTGAAGTAGCGTGCCCCATCTATGATAAGGATGTTCAGCGAGAAATTCGCGATATTGTTGAAATTCAAATGGCTGATAATGTGAAAGCGCGCGTAATCAATAGCGTGCAGGATAACCAATATGTTATGCCCAATGGATCAAAAAAAATCCGCTCACAGGCTGAGATTTACAAATATTATAAAGATAAACTGCGGAAAACTGAAAAATAAAATGGATTTACAAGCTATCTGCGAAACTGTTGTAGATATTGCAAGAGAAGCAGGACAATATATCGAAAGCCGGATCAACACCATCAGGATGAATTCGGTTGAAGTAAAGGGTTCCAATAATTTTGTTACTGAAGTGGATAAAACGGCCGAGGCCATGATCATCAAACGTCTATTGGATCTTGTTCCGGGTGCAGGTTTTATCGCAGAAGAAGGTACCAATCAGAGTCGTGGAGACAAGTATAACTGGATTATTGACCCTTTGGACGGAACAACCAATTTTATTCATGGTGCATCTCCGGTAGCGGTAAGTATTGCACTGGCTGAAAATGATATTCCTATAATTGGAGTCATATATGAAGTGTGGCTGAAGGAAGTTTTCTATGCCTGGAAGGGAAGCAGTGCATACTGTAATGGCAATATCATAAAGGTAACAGATAACAAAAGCATACACGACTCGCTGATTGCAGTGGGATTTCCCTATCATGATCACAATCAGACCCGGAAATTTCTGAATACCCTGGAATATTTTTTTGTGAATACCCATGGTGTAAGGCGTCTGGGTTCTGCCGCAACAGATCTGGCATATGTTGCGTGCGGCAGATATGATGGATTTTATGAGTATAATTTAAGTCCCTGGGATGTTGCAGCAGGAGCGCTTATAGTTGCCCAGGCAGGCGGCAGGGTGACGGATTTTTCAGGAGGTGAAAACTATGTTTTTGGCAGGGAAATAGTCGCTTCAAATACATGTATACATTCTGAGTTTCTTACTGATGTAGCCCGTTTCATGAAGGCCTAATATCACAAACACATGACAAGAATTCTGTACTATTTGGTTTTTTCATTGGTTTGGCTGATTTCCCTGATTCCATATTGGGTTTTATACCGCATTTCAGATGTTTTGTATTTTGTGATTTATTATGTTGCCGGATACAGGAAATCGACTGTGTATAAGAACATTCGGACAGCATTTCCTGAAAAAAGTGAGCAGGAAGTGGACCTCATTGCCCGGAAATTTTACAGGCATTTCAGTGATTTCCTGGTAGAAATATCAAAGTGTATCCGGATGAGTAAAAAGGTCTTTGACAAACGCATGAAGCATGTAAATCCTGAAATTTTTCAGGAACTCGCCTCCCGAAACAGAAGTTTTGCATTGGTATCAGCCCATTATAACAACTGGGAGTTGCTGATCAACATCCCCAACAAAATGCCCCATGATCTTCTGGTTATTTACAGACCTTTGAGATCGAAAATATCGGATGGGCTGTCAAAATACATGCGCAGTCGTTTTGGTGCGCTCATGTATCCTATGGAAAGCATCTTCAGGGAAGCACTGAAGCGAAAAACAGAAAATAAATTGTTTGGTATTTGGTTTTTGGCGGATCAGCGCCCTCCTAAAAACAGCAAGTTTTGGACCCTGTTTTTAAATCATGAAGCCGCATTTTTTGAAGGCATGGAGAAGATCAGTAAAAAACTCGACCTGGCCGTTGTATTTATGGACATACAAAAAGTTAAAAGAGGATATTACCAGGTACGCTATGAATTGTTATATGAAAGCACTGAAAATTTACCGGATAATGAAATTATGCTGACGTGTGTCAAAAAAATGGAAGAAGAAATAAGGCAAAAACCCGAATTCTGGTTATGGTCGCACAAACGGTTCAAACATGCCCGGCCCGATTCTGCTAAACTGATTGCATCATGACAGATATTGCAGTTGTTATTTTAAACTGGAACGGGAAGGAGTATCTTGAAAAATTTCTGCCATTTGTAGTAAAGCATTCCGCTTATAGAGATACAGAGGTCATTGTTGCGGATAATGGTTCTACAGATCATTCAGTTGCTTTTGTATCAGATCATTTTCCATCAGTGCGGGTTATTACACTTGGAAAAAACTACGGCTTTGCCAGGGGTTATCATAAAGCGCTCGGAGAAATACAAGCGAAGTATTTTGTTTTGCTGAATTCAGATGTTGAGGTAACGCCTGAATGGCTGATTCCCTTATATAACATGATGGAACTTCATCCCCAAATGGGCGCCTGTATGCCCAAAATTCTTTCATACCATCAAAGAGACCACTTTGAATATGCCGGCGCTTCAGGAGGATATATTGACCGGTTTGGGTATCCGTTTTGCCGGGGAAGAATTCTGAGTCAGATTGAAAAAGATCATGGCCAGTATGATGCGTTTTCAGAGATTTTCTGGGCATCGGGTGCATGCATGTTTGTCAGGGCAACGGCATATGAGCAGGCTGGTGGACTAGACGGAGCTTTTTTTGCTCATATGGAGGAAATTGATTTATGCTGGCGTATGCATAGAACCGGTTGGAAAGTTGCAGTAGTGCCAGCCTCCAGGATTTATCATGTAGGAGGTGGAACACTTCCGAACAATAACCCGTCGAAATTATATCTGAATTACCGGAACAGCCTTTTCATGCTTTTTAAAAATCTGCCCGTCTTTCAATTGATTCCTGTTGTATTGATGCGGATGATCCTGGATGGATTTTCAGCTATTCTCTATTTGGTTCAGGGAAATCCTCGCTTCTTTTTTGCGGTTATCAGGGCACATCTTGCTTTTCAAAGACGGATTCCAGGTTTGATTATTAAAAGAAAAGAATTAAAAAGAACGGTTCGTACAGGGAAGTTCAGCGAAATCTATCCGCGAAGTATTGTTTTTGACTTTTTTATTTGCCGCAAAAGAACCTTCGGTCAGTTATCCTGGTGATTTCTGAAAAGTCTTTCTATTTCTGCCCGCAGAACCAGCGACATCGACATGTCCAGTGTGCCTGGAATCACATGGAACGACCATTGAATCCTCGTATTTATAAAATCATTTGAGAGGGCATAGTAGGCATCCGCTCTCAGGTATTTTTTTGCTGCATAAAAGCCGTCCCCGGATGTGATTACTTGTTTTTCACCGGCATAAAAGACTGTTTTAAGTCCTACATGCTTGTATAAAGCTTCCAGTTCTGCATAAAAGCCAACCGGGAAACTGAATCCGTAAATACCTCTCAGCCGGTCATAAGATGCAAGAATTCCTGCAGAAAAGGTCAGGGTATCCAGTTTAACAAAACCTGTGAGATCCAGCCCGGGCATGACAATAAATCCTGCATTATCACGGATATGCTCAATTACCTGTTCGTTTTTGGTATGTGCCAGGTGTTTCATAATAACATGATGCTGGTAAAGGAATACCCCTTTTTGCAAAACTCCGGAAAAGCCTATATGAAACATTTCCTGTTGTGTCATGGTCTGCTTGCCAGTCCAGTCGATCCACAGATTATGCCTGAATGAGTTGGTTTTATATTCCAGATAAATACCCTGTATATTGGGCCTGTAATAGGATAAGGTATCGCTCATGAGTGCAAGTGGCATATTCACCCTGTCAAGACGGGGAAAGGAACCCATTGCAAATCCGTATTTGTCTTTGGAATAATTGTAGTAGGCTGCAAAATCAGGAGCATTCCAGGAAGTTCCTGTGCCGAATTCATAGAGGTAGTTTATACCGGCCATTATTTTTCCGGAACCCTGACTATAACCAAGTTCACCATAAACACGAGATCCAAAAATAGTCTGGTCGTTTACAAAATCATTGAAATATTCCCGATTATCAAAGAAGCCATAAAAGCCAGCCTTATAAACGAAGTTCTGGCTATGAAGTCCGGCAGATAAAAACAGCAATAGAACAATAAATGCAAACGATTTATGGGAATTCATAGGGGCAGTTTTATTTCAAAAGTACAATAATATTATAATATGAGTATCAGGAAAGATGCATAAGAGATATAAGGTTGAGGACTATGTGGTTGTGGGTGTTGATTTTAACACGAAGAACAAGAAGGTAAAACGTCACGAAGAACACAAAGGGGAAATTCCTGCGGTATTTCTTGGAAACACCTGAGCATAGCGAAGGCGGCCTTTGTGTTCTTAATTCTTCGGGTTCTTAGTGCATCCTTGGTGTCCTTTGTGTTAAAAAATCAGGTATGCTGCAAGCATACAATTTCAAATAAAGAAGTCATTATTAATCATTGCCGATACTCATATATTATAAAATCATCCGAGCGCTATAAAAAATCCACAGGGTCAGGATTACTTTTTGCAGAAATGAAGTATTAATAACTAAATACCCCTATAGAATCAAACTAATGTTGAAAACTGATACCCAAAGATCGATGAAATCCCGTGATGAACTCAAATTACCTGTTTTTAACTGGTTGGGTAAGAAAATCCTCATTGTCGAAGAGGACTATGTAAATTATCTGCTGTTTCATGAAATGTTGTCCTGTTCCTATGCATGCCTTATCCGTGCTGTTTCATTGCAGGAAGCATTTGACATGTTAGGTTCAGGAACCAGTTTTGATTTGATTATAGCAAATGCAAACATGCCGGGTAATGAAAATTGCCGTTCCATAAAACGAATAAAGCTTTTATGGCCTCATATCAGGATTATTGCTATATCCTTTAACGATTGCCAGAAGGTCAAAAATCATTGCAATCCATCCGGTTGCGATATCATGATCAATTATGGAATTGACAGCTATGATATGCGCAATGTTGTTAATGAAATGTTTTACCCTGTAAATTAGCCCAACAATTTGTTCGTAAACTGCCTCGTTAACATAAAGTAAAATTGTATATTTGAAAAAAGCGAGCAGGTATTTATGAAAATTCTGGTAATCGGAAGTTCCAATACGGAGATGATTTTTAAGACACCGGTGATTCCGGCAGGGGGAGAAACCATTTTGGGCAGATCATTCCATATTTCACCCGGAGGGAGAGGAGTTAATCAAGCCATATCTGCATCGAGGGCAGGGGGAAGCGTAGAATTTATCGGCAGAACAGGGAATGATATTTTCGGAAATCAGGTCATTGAAGCCCTTCAATTTGACAAAGTAAATACAGATGCTGTGATCCGCGATAGTAGCTTCCCTTCCGGAGCAACTTCCATTGTTATGGATGAACATGGCGAATCTGCCATTACCATTACGCCAGGGGCAAACAGCAATTTGTCCCAGAAGGACATACAATTAAAACTCAAGGCTGAACCTGGTGACTTTGTTTTAATACAGCTTGATATCCCCACTGAAACCGTGAAGTATGCCGCGAGCCTGGCGAATTCACTGGGCGCACGGGTAATCCTCAATCCTTCACCAGCACTGCCTGTTAGTGACGATTTATTGAAATCCATTTCGATACTTACACCGAATGCCTCTGAAGCTGAAGCATTGACAGGGATAACCATAACCGATGAAAGAACAGCTGAATTAGCCGGAAGAATATTGTTGGAAAGAGGTCTGAAAAGGGTGATCATTACTTTACGCTCTGAAGGAGCCATGGTAATTGATAATGGTGGCGCAGAGCATGTGCCAGGTTTTGAAATGTCTGTTATTGACACTTCAGTGGTAAATGACGTTTTCAATGGTACCCTGGTAGTCGCCTTGTCAGAAGGTAAGAATTTCTATGAATCTGTTCTTTTTGCAAACGCTGCCGCTGCCATATCCGCATCGCGTCAGGGAACCCTTTCTTCCATTCCGGGCAGACAGGAAATTCTGGAAGTGATGAAGAGGGAAAAAAGACTTCATTAAGCATAAACCTGAAAAATAGCAGGTAAATCCTTGAATTTTGTCATGGTAATGTAATTGAATTTTCTTCACCTTTATGTTACATAATAACTATTTGCCATGGAAGTGAACAATGTTATTCAGGATCTTGAAAAAAAGAATCCTGGCGAAATCGAATACCTGCAAGCTGTGCGGGAAGTGCTTGATTCCATTGTCGATGTTTACAACAGGAATCCTCAATTCGAAAAAGCAAAAATCATCGAAAGACTCATCGAACCTGACCGTATTCTTACTTTTAAAATTCCCTGGGTGGATGATGAAGGCAATGTACAGGTAAATCGTGGTTACAGGGTTCAATTCAACAATGCGCTGGGACCTTATAAAGGAGGACTCAGATTTCACCCGAGTGTGAACTTAAGCATCCTGAAATTCCTGGGATTTGAGCAGATATTTAAAAACAGTCTCACTACACTTCCCATTGGCGGAGGTAAAGGCGGATCTGATTTTCAGCCCAAGGGCAAGTCAAATGCTGAAATTATGCGTTTTTGCCAGGCATTTATGCTTGAATTATGGAGAATTATAGGCCCGGAAACAGACGTTCCTGCCGGCGATATTGGTGTCGGTGGACGTGAAATCGGATTCATGTATGGTATGTACAAAAAGCTTACCAACACCTATACGGGTGTCCTTACCGGCAAAGGTATTAGCTGGGGAGGAAGTCTGATCCGACCTGAGGCAACTGGTTTCGGAGCAGTGTATTTTGCCCAGGAAATGCTGGGGACCCGCAATGAAAAACTTGCCGGTAAAAAGGCCGCAGTATCAGGCTTTGGAAATGTAGCCTGGGGTGCTGTTCAGAAATTAAATGACCTGGGTGCCAAAGTAATCACGCTTTCTGGTCCCGATGGTTATATATATGACGAGCAGGGTGTATCAGGTGAGAAAATCGACTTCATGCTTGATCTTAGGGCCTCAAACGAAGATATTATTGAACCCTACGCTCAGAAATTTAAAAGTGCCGTGTTTGTTAAAGGCAAACATCCGTGGGAAGTGAAATGCGATATCGCTTTGCCTTGTGCTACACAAAATGAATTGAATGAGCAGGATGCCATTAACCTGATCAATAACGGCTGTGTGTGTCTGTGTGAAGTTGCAAACATGCCTACTGTGCCTAAAGCCATTGAAATTATACAAAATAAAGGTTTGTTATTTGCTCCCGGAAAAGCTGCAAATGCTGGTGGTGTGGCAGTATCAGGACTTGAAATGACACAGAACGCCATGAAGTTGCGTTGGCCGGCTGAGGAGGTAGACAAACGGCTGCATCAGATTATGGGCGCTATTCATGATTCATGTGTGAACAATGGAAAGCGGATAGACGGTTACATTGACTACGTAAAAGGGGCGAATATTGGAGGTTTCCTGAAGGTTGCAAATGCCATGCTGGATCACGGGGTGGTTTGATCTGCCCTGTTTAAAATAGCAAAGGCCGCATATTGCGGCCTTTTTTTGTAATTCAGAGCGCTTACTTTACAGGTTGAAAGGAAATCAGCCTGTCATACCTTTTTTGATAATCATGGCGGTAAATGAATACGTAATAGTCGTTTCTGGTTTCGTAATAACTGCCCTCAACAACATATTCATTGAGTTTCCCTGATTCCGGGTCTTCAGTAACATAGCAATAATCATACAATCCTTGTTTCATCAATACCGTGGCTTCAAACAATCCGGAACTTTCATTATATTTCATCCGGTATTGCGGAATATATTGCCAACCGGTGAATGCTCCTGCTATATAAATGGTGTTCGCAGCATATACTGATGGAAGCGACAATCTGAAGTGAACATAAACATAATCTGCTTCTGTATGACGGTCATTGCTGCCTTCCTTATCAATATAAAATGCACCATTCAGGTCAGACTTGCTGAAATAAGGTTTTGTGCTTCTTCTTTCGTCAGGTTTCAGCGTCACATGAAACGCAGGATAAATCTGCCGGATCCCGGCCACATTTTCGGTTTGATATTTCATGCTTTTCAGATCAATACTCCGGAATTCATTCCCCGCTTCCACAGTATTGTTGTCGGGATTGGTGTATTCAACCCTGCTTGAAACAGCCTGATAAGGCTTATTACAAATCAGTATATGATCCGGCCTGTTATTTTGAATGGCTATGGCAACGAAATCATTCATGGGATCACTTACATCCCGGGTATTGTAATCAAATGAAAAAAAGATCTGATGACTTGTTTCCCGTTCGAACCCATATGAAGGCTGCTTTATTTGAATTTCAGGGGTTATGGAATTTTCAGTGACATAAAGCCTTCGCACCAGAACAATATCATCCGGATTCTCTTCATCATATACAATGAGCGCATAATTTCCACTTATGAGCGGCGTACAATCCTCCTGAGTCAAAACGAGGCGATAGTGGTTGTAAGAAATGGCTGTGTTGACAGAGGATTGAATATCACTGATCAATCCTTTGCCAAATCCTGAAAGATATTCCTGTGGCAAAAGATCAGAAGATTTCCATTCCACATCACAATGAATCAAAGTATATCCCAGATTCAGCCGGTTATCACGGAAGTCGTCAAATTGCAGTTCCAACCGGTCTTCAGTACCTAAACGAACTACTGGTAAGGAAAATTCCCAGGTTTCATTTTGAAATAAAACCGTATGAATGTTGGTGTCCATAATAGCATTCTGCCAAATTTCCGGTATTTTACCATGAATTTTTCCTGAACCAAAAACAGTACCTTTTGTTATTCCGATAACACTCAGCAAAAACAGGATAATAAGAAAACGTAACCGGATTGTATGGATCATGGAGCATTATGATTTCCTGCAAAATTAAGATATTTTCATAGGATTTTGCGCTGCTCTTTGATGATCATTGCTGGTATTCTTAATTTAAACCGTCCGCTTACACGATACAATCGTTTGCATTGATCTTTTTTTAGTTATTTTTGAAAATTAAATATAAAGCACTACAAATGCCTCAGATTTATAAAATCAATAAAGGGTTGAATATCAGTTTGACAGGAAAGGCGGAAAAGTTTTTTGGCAAAACAAATGCTTCCGGGTTTTATGCTGTTAAGCCCGGCGATTTCCATGGACTTGTGCCCAAGCTTGAGGTTAAGGAGGGTACTCGTGTAAAAGCCGGAACCCCATTGTTTGTGGATAAGAATATGCCTGAGATATGTTTTACTGCCCCGGTGAGCGGTACGGTATCTGCAATTAACCGCGGTGAGCGCAGGGCAGTTCTTGAAGTGGTGGTGGCTGCTGATGAAAACACGGAATATGAGCAGTTTAAAACAGCTTCTCCGCTTTCGCTTGCCAAAGAAGAGATTACGGCCTTATTGCTGAAAAGTGGTTTATGGCCCGCCATTAAGCAGCGACCTTATAATATTGTTGCAAACCCTGCTGATACTCCTAAGTCTATTTTTATCTCAGCTTTTGATAAGGCACCGTTAGCGCCCGATTTCGACTTTATTATTCAGGGAGCCGAGAATGATTTTCAAACGGGTATAGACGCCTTATCAAAACTTACTTCCGGCAAAGTACATGTGAATGTGAGTGATGAATATCCGGCATCGCCGGCTTATACCAGAGTTAAAAATGCGCAGACCAACTATTTCAGGGGGGCGCATCCGGCAGGAAATGTTGGCGTTCAAATCAGCCGGATAGATCCGATTAATAAAGGAGATATTGTCTGGGTATTGGGACCTCAGGAAGTCATATCCATCGGACGATTCTTTACCATGGGAGTTTATGATGCTTCAAAGATTATTGCATTGGCTGGCTCTGGAGTGCTGAATCCCCGATATTATCGGATCATTTCAGGAGCGTCCATTGCAAGTCTGGTTACAGGTCTGGTTCAAAAGGACAATCAACGCTATATCAGCGGCAATCCATTAACAGGCAAACAAGTTGACTTATCCGGATTCATTGGGTATTATGATTCCCTGATCTCTGTGATTCCTGAAGGTACACATTCTGAATTTCTGGGTTGGGCATTGCCCGGTTTTAATAAGTACAGTTTTTCGCGCTCATTCTGGTCGTGGTTAAATCCGGACGGGAAATACGTGCTGGATACCAACCTCAACGGCGGACACAGACCTTTTGTGATTACCGGAATATATGAAAAGGTTTTTCCTTTTAATATTTATCCGATGCAGTTGCTAAAGGCTATTATTGCCGATGACATTGATCAGATGGAGCAACTGGGAATATATGAGGTTGCAGAAGAGGACTTTGCATTGTGTGAGTTCGTATGCCCCTCAAAAACCGAAATGCAGGTACTTATTCGAAAGGGAATGGATCTGATGAAAAAGGAAATGAGCTAATCAAAATTATATAACGATTTGCATGAAGCCATTAAGAAGATATTTAAATAAAATAAAACCCAACTTCCAAAAAGGAGGCAAGTTTCAGAATCTGTCTTCAACTTTTGAGGCATTTGAAACTTTTCTGTTTGTTCCGGATAAAGTTACCCAGACAGGGTCTCATATTCGCGACAGCATCGACATGAAGCGTACGATGACTGTGGTAATTATTGCATTGATTCCATCATTGCTTTTTGGTATGTATAATGTGGGATATCAGCATTTTTTGTCCATTGGGGCAGCAAAAACTTTTTGGGAAATTTTTGGTTTCGGATTTCTGAAAGTCATCCCAATAGTTATTGCATCATACATCACCGGACTGACGATTGAGTTTATTTTTGCACAAACCCGGGGACACGAAGTAAATGAAGGATTCCTGGTTTCTGGTATGCTGATCCCGCTTGTTTTACCAGTGGACGTGCCTATATGGACAGTTGTTATCTCCACTTCCTTTGCTGTTGTCATCGGTAAGGAAGTTTTTGGCGGGACAGGAATGAATATTCTTAATCCAGCCCTTACAGCCCGTGCTTTTTTATTTTTCGCCTATCCGGCTGTAATGACCGGAGATAAAATCTGGATTGCCGGTTTAACCAAAGGTGAAGGTATTGTGGATGGATTTTCAGGCGCCACACCTTTAGGAAGTCTGGCCCTCAATACAGCAGATAAACTACCTGCCAATCTGGATGCTTTTTATGGGTTTATCCCCGGTTCTATTGGAGAAACTTCTAAACTGGCCATTTTAATTGGGGCAGCCATTCTCCTTTATACAGGCATTGGAAGCTGGAAAATTATGTTTTCAACGTTTGCAGGTGGTGCTATCATGGGCATTATATTAAATCTGTTTTCTGCGAACGATTATATGGCCTTGCCATTTTATAAGCACTTTTTGTATGGAGGTTTTACATTTGGGGCTGTTTTTATGGCCACAGACCCTGTAACTGCGTCTCAAACAGAGAAGGGTAAATGGATCTATGGCATTCTCACCGGTATGCTAGCGATATTAATCAGGGTGCTGAACCCTGCATATCCCGAAGGCATGATGCTGGCCATACTGCTTATGAATGTGTTTGCACCTTTAATTGATTATTACATTGTTGAATCGAATGTAAAATACCGTCTGAGAAGACATAAAAAAATGCTTGCCAAAAACTCAATCTAATTTTCTAAGGCAATGAAAAAAGAAAGTAACTCTTACACATTTGTTTATATTACAGTTATTGTACTTGTGGTTGCGACGGGACTTGCCGTTGTTGCAACATCGCTTAAAGCACCCCAGGATAAGAATGTTGAAATTGAGAAGAAACAAAATATACTGACGTCACTCAGAATCGTATCCGACCGGAAAAATGCCGAGAAGCTGTATGATGAAGTAATTAAGGACAGCTATACCTTAAACATGAAAGGAGAGAAAGTGAGTGGCGTGGATCCTTTTGTTATCAATATGCGCAATGAGATGAAAAAAGATCCGTCGGAAAGAAACCTGCCAGCTTTTGAAGCTAAAAAAGGCGATAGTACATTTCTGGTGATACCGGTATACGGGAAAGGCCTATGGGGTCCGATCTGGGGCTATGTTTCATTTGCCCGTGGAGAAAACGTTCCTCAGGGACAGCCACATTATAACATGATTTATGGTGTAATGTTTGATCATAAAGGTGAAACTCCAGGCCTTGGTGCGGAAATCAATCAGCCTTTCTTCATGAACCAGTTTAACGGAAAGCGGGTGTTTAAAGACAATCAGTTTGTTTCTGTTAAAGTTGTCAAAGGCGGTGCCAGTCCATCCTCGGAATATGAGGTGGACGCCATTTCAGGAGGCACAATTACAAGTAAAGGGTTAGAAGCTATGCTTTCAGCATGTCTTATGCCCTATCAGGCTTATTTTAAGATGAATAAATGAGATTGCTATGAAGAACCTGAAGCTATTAGTTACACCACTGAACAATGAAAACCCCATAACCGTTCAGGTGCTTGGAATATGTTCTGCACTGGCGGTTACCGTTCAGATGAAACCGGCCATAGTTATGGCATTATCGGTTACCATTGTCACGGCATTTTCAAATCTGATCATCTCTTTTGGCCGCAATACAATACCACCACGAATCAGAATTATTGTACAGTTGGTTGTTGTTGCTTTTCTGGTTATTGTCGTTGATCAATTGCTAAAAGCTTATGTTTACGATGTAAGCAAGAAACTGTCTGTATTTGTAGGTTTGATTATCACCAACTGTATTCTGATGGGACGCCTTGAAGCTTTTGCTATGGGAAATAAACCTTGGGATTCATTTCTGGATGGAATTGGAAATGGAGCCGGATACGGATTGATTCTGATAACTCTGGGAGTCGTGAGAGAATTCTTTGGCAGCGGATCATTGATGGGATACCAGATTGTTCCACAATCTTTCTATACTTCTGGATATATTGACAACGGGATGATGATACTGCCGCCAATGGCGCTTATCACAGTGGGAATCATCATATGGATCCAGAGAGGGATCAACCGGAAACTTATCGAAAAATCGTAATGTTCTAAATTGATACACTGAAATGGAAAATCTTTTTAATTTGTTCATTCGAAACGTGTTCATGGAGAACATGGTATTTGCATATTTCCTGGGAATGTGTTCATATCTGGCTGTTTCAAAAACCGTGAAAACATCTGTCGGTTTAGGTATTGCCGTTATTTTTGTGATAACAGTCACAGTTCCCTTAAACTGGTTGCTTGAAAATTATCTTTTAAAATCCGGAGCCCTTACATGGATTGGCCTCTCTAAAGACGTTGACCTGAGTTTTCTAAGCTTTCTTCTCTTTATAGCAGTAATTGCTGCCGTTGTTCAGCTCATCGAAATGGTTGTTGAGAAATCTGCTCCGGCCCTTTATAACGCGCTTGGCATTTTTCTTCCATTGATTGCAGTGAATTGCGCTGTTTTAGGTGCTGCATTATTTATGCAGGAGCGCGAATATGGTACCATTGTCGAAGCCACCGTATATGGTTTTGGTGCCGGATTTGGCTGGGCGCTCGCAATTGTTGTGCTGGCTGCTATACGCGAAAAACTGAAATATTCGAATGTTCCTGCGCCATTAAGAGGACTGGGACTGGCATTTATATTGACCGGCTTATTGGCCATTGCTTTTATGGGCTTTAGCGGTATAAAAATCTGATATAAATTGAAAAAGATTCTCTTATGAGCCTGGGACAAATTATCATCTTAAGCATTATCGTTTTTCTTGGCATTACCCTTTTGCTGGTTGCCATGCTGGTATACGCCAAATCGAAATTGACCGCAGGAGGCACAGTTAAACTTAAAATTAATAACGAGAAAGAACTGGAAGTTGCTCCCGGTAGTAGCCTTTTATCTACGCTATCCCAGGAAAAACTATTCCTGCCTTCAGCATGTGGAGGCGGAGGCACTTGTGGCCTTTGCCGCTGCCAGGTAATTAGTGGCGGAGGCGCTATTCTTCCTACAGAAGTTGGCTTTTTCAACCGCCGGGAAATACAGAACAACTGGCGGCTTGGATGCCAGGTTAAAGTAAAAGATAACATGGATATTCACGTACCCGAAGAAGTACTTGGAATCAAGAAATGGGAATGTGAAGTGGTTTCGAACCGGAATGTAGCAACTTACATCAAGGAATTTGTGGTTAAACTTCCTCCGGGTGAAGAACTCGTGTTTAAATCGGGTGGCTATATTCAGATTGATGTTCCGCGTTGTTCGGTTTCATTTAAAGATTTTGAAGTGGAACCTGGATTCCGCGACGAATGGGATAAAAATAAGATGTGGGATCTTCAGATGACCAACAGCGAAGAAACATTTCGTGCATATTCCATGGCTAACCATCCTGCCGAAGGAAATATCATTATGCTGAACATCAGAATTGCTACGCCACCATGGGATCGTTCAGCAGGTGCCTTTAAAAACGTTTCTCCGGGCATTTGTTCTTCCTACATATTTTCACAGAAGCCCGGCGATAAAGTAATGATTTCCGGACCCTTTGGTGAATTTTTTATTAAAGATACCGATCGTGAAATGGTTTATATCGGGGGTGGAGCTGGTATGGCTCCCCTGCGCTCGCATATTTTCCATTTATTCCAGACACTTAAAAGCAACCGGAAAGTGAGTTACTGGTATGGCGCACGTTCCAAAAGGGAGATTTTCTACGAAGAAGATTTCCGGAAAATTGAAAAGAAATTCCCCAATTTCAAATTTAACATAGCACTATCCGAACCGGTACCGGAAGATAATTGGAATGGTTATACCGGATTTATCCATCAGGTGCTTTACGATGAATATCTCAGCAAGCATGATGCTCCTGAAGATGTCGAGTTTTATCTCTGCGGACCTCCCATGATGAATGATGCCGTACAAAAAATGCTTTACGATCTGGGTGTTCCTGATGAAATGGTTGATTTTGATGATTTCGGAGGATAAGCAAGCATGAATTTCAAAAGGGTTTTATTACAAATAGCCATTGTGGTTATTGCTTTTCTTGTGGTTTTTAAACTTACCACAGGGAGTAAAAATCAATATATCAGTTTTGCAGGCTTTACGCAAGGAACAAGTTACCGCATTACTTATGAAAGTAAGGATGGCGAACAGCTTCAGCCTGTGGTTGAAAAAATTCTGGGCGATGTAGACCGCTCACTTTCCATTTATAATCCCGGATCTGTTATTTCAAAGATTAACCAAAATGTGCCGGATACCAAAATCGACCCCATGTTTGAGGAGGTCTTCAGAAAATCTGCAGAGGTAAACAAGAATACCAACGGTGCCTTTGATATTACTGTAGGTCCGATTGTTAATGCCCTTGGTTTTGGCAGCAGCGATACCCTGGAAGTGGACAGTGCTCTGATACGCAGTCTTAAGCAATATGTGGGTATGGATAAAGTAAGGCTTGGAGAGGGAACCCTTATAAAATCGGATACAAATATCTTGCTTGATGTTAATGCTATCGCACAAGGATATTCAGTTGATCTGGTAGCACGTATGCTGGAATCCAGAGGCATTAAAAATTACATGGTTGAAATTGGAGGAGAAATCCGGGCCATAGGTAAGAATAAGAAGGGACAAGTTTGGGCCATTGGCATAGATAAACCTGTTGAGGGGAATAATATCCCGGGGGCTAATCTGCAGGCTATTTTGCGGCTGGATAACCATTCATCAGCCACATCGGGCAATTACCGTAAATTCTATGAGAAGAATGGAATTAAATACGTTCATACCATCAATCCCAAAACAGGTTTTCCTGTTATTTCAAATTTATTAAGTGCTACAGTTGTTGCCAAAGACTGCATCACTGCTGATGCTTATGCAACAGCACTTATGGTAATGGGCTTGTATCAATCAATTGATTTTTTGAAGACGCATCCCTTTTTACAGGCATACCTGATCTATGCCAACGAAAAAGGTGAATTTAAAACCTACATCACTCCGGATCTTCAAAAAATGATTGAGCAATGAATCGTTTGAAATCACTATGAAATAAATGCTTTTACGGCTTTTAGAAAAGCCTCCGGCTGTTCGGCGTGTACCCAATGTCCTGCATCCGCAATTTCAGTCATCACCGACCAGGGATAAAACCTGTGAATAATCTCCATATCTTCCGGTCTGATATATCCTGACTTTTCGCCTTTTATAAACAGCAGAGGGAATTCTTTTACATCTGAACCGGGAAGAACTCCTTCAAAAATATCATCCATATGATCTGCCAATACCTGAAGATTCATATTCCAGTAAAAGCCGCCCGAGGTGCCCCGCTTTAGATTTTTAAGCAAAAACTGCCTGACTTTTTCAGAGGGGATGTCTGATTGAAGCATGTGGTCGGCCTCTTCACGGGAGCTGATGGTACGAGGGTTTACTTTTAACAGACTTTTTATAATATTTCTGTGGCTGATCGTTTCCGGCGTTTCATTTCCATCAAAGCCTGAAGGAGCAATGTCAACAACAATCATTCGTTCCACTTTTTCAGCATGTTCCTGGCCAAACCGAAGCGCCACCTTGCCTCCCATCGAGTGTCCTATGATTACGGCCTTATCAACATGCAAACGATTCATGAATTCATATAAGTCGTCTGCCATTGCTGCATAGTTGTGCACTGAATCATGGGGCGAATTGCCATGATTCCGGAGATCCACCGTGTAAACAGAGAATGAATCAGAGAGCGCCCGTGCAATGGAATGCCAGTTATCAGAAGACCCGTACAACCCGTGAAGAACAATTAACGGTTTTCCATGGCCCGTTTGTCGGTAATAAAGTTCCATCAGCGAATTTGTTCCTTGTACAGCTGAATGGTTTTTTCCAGTCCATAATAGAGCGCATCTGAAATCAAGGCATGGCCAATTGAAACCTCCTTGATTTCCGGAATATGCTGAATAAAGTAGTGCAGATTCTCCAGGCTCAGATCATGCCCGGCGTTGATTTCCAGACCAAGTTCGGCAGCCTTCTTTGCAGCCCTAATATAAGGAGCAATCGATTTTGCCTGATCCAGGGGATACTTAGTGGCATATGGTTCAGTGTACAATTCAATTCGGTTGGTACCGGTGGCGGCAGCTCTTTCAATTTGTTCCAGATCTGTTTCAACAAACAAGGATGTCCGGATTCCGTTTTGCTGTAATTCCCGGATTACATCCACAAGGAATTTTTCATACTTGATGACATTCCAGCCCTGATTTGAGGTAATGACTTCATGTGAATCCGGAACAAGGGTGGCCTGATGCGGCTTTACCTCAAGCACGAGATCCAGAAAACGTCTGGAAGGATATCCCTCAATATTAAACTCAGTGTTAATAATCGGCTTGATTTCCCTTACATCGGCATAGGTAATATGCCGCTCATCCGGACGCGGATGCACCGTAATTCCTTCAGCACCAAATTTCTGACAATTAATGGCTGCCAGGGTAACATTAGGAATACTACCACCCCGCGCATTACGGATGGTTGCAATTTTATTGATATTAACACTCAACTTAGTCATGTTCCCGCATTTTTTATTTACTGAAATATACGCTACCTTTACTATTCATCAATTGATGCAAAATTAGTAGGTTTTATATATCTATTGATCTATGCTGGCGAAAGATTTAATTTCAGATGTGATTCCTTCATTGCACACTTCTGATAGCGGGCAGAAGGCGCTTTTCTGGATGGATATATTCAGGATATCTCATTTACCTATTGTAAATAATGAAGACTTCCTGGGACTCATCTCAGACAAGGATATTTATGATGCAAATATGGCTGAAGAACCCATTGGCAATCATAATCTATCGCTTTTCAGTCCGTTTATAACCGAAAGCCAGCATGTTTATGAAGCCATTGAACTGGCATCCAGATTGAGTTTATCCGTAATTCCTGTTTTAGATCATAAGAACCATTATAAGGGAGTCATAACCAATAACGATCTGATCCATTATTTTGCCGATTTTGCTGCTATTAAAGAACCAGGTGCCATCATCATTTTGGAAATGAGCATGGTGGATTTCTCCATGGCACAGATATCTCAAATTGTAGAAAGCAATGATGCAAAAATACTCAGCATGTACATCAGCTCACACAGCGCTTCTACGCGTATTGAGGTTACCTTAAAAATCAACAGACGCGACCTGACTTCCATTATTCAAACCTTTACGCGGTATAACTATACCATTCACAGTACCTTTATGGATCATGACGATATGGAAGGTTTGTATGAAAACCGGTATGAACTGTTTATGAAATACCTGAGTATTTAACAACAAATGAAAATAGCACTTTTTGGTAAGACGTTCAGTCAGGGATTCAAACCCTATATCAGCCAATTATTTGATATTTTAAATGAGAGTAAAACTGAAATTACGATCTACCGGCCTTTCTATGACTTTATTGATTGTGAAACTGGTATAAAACCTGATGTGCAGGGTTTTTATACAGGGATTAATGATTTCGACCCTACGTGTGATCTCATGGTAAGTATTGGCGGCGACGGTACTTTCCTTGAATCCATGCCGTTCGTGATCAGTCAGCAGATTCCTATTATCGGCATCAATTCAGGTCGTCTGGGCTTTTTAACCAACATTTCAAAAGAAAGTATTTCAGAAGCTTTTCAGTACATTCTCGCAGGCAATTTCAATTTTGAATACCGCACGCTCATTCATTTTAAACAACCTGAAAACCTGTTCAACGGACTCAATTATGCCCTGA
This sequence comes from uncultured Bacteroidales bacterium, assembly GCA_964615995.1. Taxonomy (GTDB): domain Bacteria; phylum Bacteroidota; class Bacteroidia; order Bacteroidales; family UBA10428; genus UBA5072. The sequence goes on along the minus strand of CAZTSR010000007.1, from coordinate 141,902 downwards.
ATGAAATCACCATTCATAAAAGTGATTCATCTCTGATTACCATTAACGCCTACATTAATGATGAATTTTTAAATACATACTGGACTGACGGGCTGATTATATCCACACCTACAGGATCCACTGCCTATTCTTTAAGTGCCGGAGGTCCCGTAGTAGTACCCGGTGCCGGAAGCCTGGTGATTGCACCGATTTCTTCCCATAACCTTACTGTGCGCCCCTTGGTGATCCCCGATTCAAATACCATTTCTCTGGATGTTTTCAGCAGAAGCGGTACCTATTCCATTACAGCAGATAACCGCACCATGCAGATCACGGGGAAACAGAAGTTTTATATAGGTAAATCGGATTTCCGGCTGAAAATGATCAAGCTTCCCAAAACGAGTTTTTATGCAACCCTGCGCGAAAAATTGAAGTGGGGCGAGGATGTCCGCAATTAATCCCCGTTGAAAAAATTGCTTTCTTTTATATCTTTTAAGTGCGTTCTTGTATCGGTTGAGAACAAGGAAATTTTATTGCGGTCGCTTTCTTTCAGGTTGAATGTTGCCGGATTATTTTCATAAAAACTTACCGGCAAAATATAAAACACGGGTTTTCCGGCTACAGCATCATCCCTGTAAACCCAGGCGGGCATGTAGCTGAAATCTTCCAGTTTTGTTGCCAATGAATCTTTAACGAGGTCTATCTCAACCAGAATTCCGCCATCCTTATATTGTGCACGCTGATTGGAAACAAAATTACCCTGAGAATAAACTACGATATGATATTCGGTAGAATCATCGCCTGCATACGACTTTATGGGTTGTACAACATGCGGATGGGACCCAATAATGATATCGGAACCATGCTTTAACATAAATTTCGCCAGCCGCTGTTGTGTGGAATTTTCCTGACGCTGGTATTCCTCACCCCAATGAACAGTCATGATAATAAAATCAGGATTTGCACTTCCGGCTTTTAGCAAATCCGAACGGATTAAAGCTGTATCAATACGGTTGATGATGGAAGGCTTTGATATATTGATGCCATTGGTTCCATAGGTGTAATTCAGAATGGCAAGGCGTATGTTGTTCTTTTCAATGATTAAAGGGTAATTTGCTGCGCGTTCACTGGAATCACGGAATGTTCCTGTATGAAGGATCTTAAGAGAATCAAGCATATCAAGCGTTCTGTTAAAGCCCTTTCGGCCTCTGTCGAGTGCATGGTTGTTCGACTGGATGAACAAATCAAATCCGGCTTCACGGGCGGCAATTGCCAGTTCATCAGGACTCGAAAACTGGGGATAACCTGTATAGGGCGGGCCTGCCAAAGTCACTTCCAGGTTTCCAATGGCAATATCCGCAGATTCAATATAGGGTTTAACATATCTGAAGGCAGGCTCGTAGTTGTATGATTTATTTGCAGCATCCCGGGCGCCGTTTATTTGCTCCTGATGCCCCATAATATCCCCTGCAAATATGAGCTTCAAACGAAATGTTGAATCGGGCTGTTTGCAGGCTGGCTGAATGCTGGTTGTAACGCTGCTGTCAGCATTTAAACTGTCGGGATTCTGCCCTAAAACCTTGGAAGTGCAGAAACACAACAGGAACAGTAATACTAAAAAGACATCAGATAACGATTTTTTCATTGCTTCAGGTAATATGTTATTTACCAGCCTCCGCTGGCACCCCCGCCACCGAAGCTGCCACCGCCGAATCCACCAAATCCGCCGCCACCTCCTCCGCCGAAACTGCCGCTTCCGGATGAAAATGAACCCCAGTCGCTTCCTCTGCTTCTTCCGCTTCCCATGGCACCCATTAACAACCACCAGGGAAGGGCATCGCCTGCAGAATAAACCCGCTGTTTGCGGTTGTTTGAGAAAATTACCAGCATCACGATCAGGAAGATGATCAGGGGTATGATAACTCCTCCCGCTGATTCTTCATCAGCATAATCACCGGCCTTAAATTCTCCGCGGGTAAGAGATATCAGCACATTTGTTGCTGAATCAATGCCGGCATAGTACTGTTCGCTCCGAAATGCCGGAGACAGTACCTTTTCGATCAGGCGTTTGGAAACAGCATCAGTAACAACACCTTCCAATCCATATCCTACCCGGATGGTCATCTTGTGGTTGACAGGACTAATCAGCATCAGAATTCCATTGTTGCTGTCGGCCTGACCGATACCCCATTTCTGAGCTAGGCGGTCACCAAAATCAGCAATATCAAACCCCTGCAAATCGTCGTAGGTCACAACAGCAATCTCCGTGGATGATTCTCTGTCGAACTGAACCAGTTTACTTTCCAAACTCGATTGCTCCTGACTGTTCAATAAACCTGTAAAGTCGTTGACAATCCTTTTTGGCTTCATGGGATCGGGAAGATTCTGCCCGTGTAAAACCTGACATAAAATCAAAAGAACGGATATATAATAATATTTCAACATATTTCTAATCAATTATTCACTTGTATCAAAGGATATTTCGTTGGATAGTTCATTTACATCTCCTTCGCAACAAGGAAAGTATTTTTGAAGGTGCTCACCGGCCATTTTAATACCCAGAACCAGACCTTCGGCATGCTGCCCGTTTTGGAAATGAATTCCCATGGCTTTGCTGATCTGGTCCCAGAAACCTTCAGGAACAACCTTGTTGATTCCAACATCTCCCAATATGGCAAACTGCCGGTTTTTAATTCCCATATATATTAAAACGCCATTGCGCAATTCCGTTTTATGCATATTGAGTTGCTCAAATGTGGCAGCGGCATGGTCAAGAATATTACCTTTGAAGCTGGTTTCAACATGCACCCTGATTTCTCCGGATGTATTCTTTTCAGCTTCTGCAATAGCTGTTTCAATAGCCTTTCTGCCTTCGGGCGTGAAAAAATCACTGGCCTTCATAAATTCAATTTAAAATGTTACTTCCGGAGCAACTTCTGATCCTGCTTCTGCTTCAAAATAGGGCCTGTATTTGAATCCCAGCATACCTGCAAACAAAACAGTAGGGAATTGCTTAATCTGCATGTTATATGTAGATGCTGTGGTGTTAAAGTTCCTTCTTTCAACAGCAATACGGTTTTCAGTACCTTCCAGCTGTGCCTGCAATTCGAGGAAGTTCTGGTTTGCTTTCAGATCGGGATAATTCTCAGCAACAGCAATCAGACGTGATAATGCTGAAGTCATTTCTCCCTGAATGGCCTGAAAACGACGCATATCTTCTTCAGTCATGTTGGCTGCATCCAGATTTATGGATGTGGCTTTTGACCTTGCTTCGGTAACTTTTGTAAAGGTTTCCTGCTCATGAGCTGCGTATCCCTTAACGGTGTTCACCAGGTTGGGAATCAGATCAGCCCTTCTCTGATATACGTTTTCCACATTTGACCAGTCGCGGTTTACCTGTTCTGACAACCGAACCAGATTGTTGTATCCGCTACAACCTCTGAATAACATGAGAACTAAAAAAACTCCAACTACAATAAGTACGATTTTACTGGTTTTCATATGATATATTTTGTTGGTGAATAAACTAATTTCCTTTTCAATTCGTTTTGATAGGGAATATTTTCCGAAATTAATACATTGCGGTGAATTTGGTATGGTTTTCGATAAGAATAAAGAAATCCGCATACATAACAAAAGCATTATGAAAAAATATGATCTCCAAAGCTATTCCAAAATCCTGTTTCTGACTTTTGCACTGGTATTTATTGCAATTTCATGCGAAGTAGATGATCCCTTTGATCAGAGTGATACCATTGATGAATTAACCGGCGACTGGACATGTTATGAGCAAAGTTCCATATTAGGCAATACAACTTATACAGTTACAATCAGTCCTGATCCGATGAACACAAATGGCATTCTAATTGATAATTTTTATGGCATCAATGAGTCTATTGAAGCAGTCGTAAATGGTAGCATACTCACCATTCCGGATCAAACTACACCAGACAGTTATACCATTTCCGGATCAGGAACAATATCCGGAAATAAAAATACCATAAATCTTAATTACACAGTTGAAGATGATGGCGGAACCGATAACTGCACTGCAGTATATCAGGCTCAATAAATTTATTCGTGGGCTAATTCTTTTCAAACTTTACAATAGTATCATAAACCCGCTCTTTGATTTCCTGCGGAGTAGGATTTAATTCGGTTGCAGTGAATTTCCCATTTTTGATGTCAATTCGCTCATATACCATCAGGTAGAGATTGAAGATAATCAAAAGACTCAGGCGGTATCGCGGTTCCAATAGCGGCAGAATTTCTTCAATAATATCCCAGGTTTGCTGTTTGTATTCTGCAGCCAGGTCGTAATAGGTTTGGATCATATTTCTGAACCCCTCTTTAATGGGCGCACCTTTTGCCATACAAGAAAGGTCATCATGCGTTAACCCGTTACGGGCAATTTCTTCATCTGCAAAATAATTCAGATGACTTAACTGGTCCTTCTGAAAATCGCGAATAATATGTACTATGTAGCTGAATATGGCACAAGGCGTTGCAACATTCTTAACGTCAAAAGGAGGTAATTGAAAACCATTGCCTGCTTTAATCAACCCGTTCAGATGAACAAATATGGATGCCGGAGCTACTGAAGCACCCTGAGCATATTCAATAAAATCAGAGATTTTATTGAATCCATTGTTATTGATATCGTAAATCATTGATTTGGCAAATACCTCCATAGGCCATGCCGGAATATGGAACTTCCGCACAGTATCAATTAATTCCATGTGCTTTTCATCCAGTGCATTCTGGTTTCTCACCATATGAATCCATGTTTCCACACTTTCAGTAAATTTATCACGGTCTTCATCGCGAATGACTGAATGAAGCGATTTATGGCAGTCGATTAAATCATCAATTTTCCTTAAGAACTTATAACAAATCCGGGCTGCCTGATACCGGTCTTCCTCCCAGAATGCAGCAGCAATCAATATATTCGGATGATCAATGATCTTCTCAAAGTCGATTCTTTTAAAGAGCTTCAGGAATAATGCGTTCATGACTTGTGTTCTTTTAATATGCGTTCAGAAGTCAATTTTGCGGATAACAGAACCAAAGGAATTCCGTTTCCCGGATGGGTACTGCCTCCTGCAAAATACAAATTCTTCAATTTACGATGCCTGTTATGAGGCCGGAAATAACCCATCTGGAATATATTGTGTCCCAGACTGCCAAATGTAGCTCCTCTTGTAAGATTTAGCAGGTTTTTCCATGTTTGAGGCAGGTAGCAGATCTCAAATTTAATATGTTCCTCGATGTCAGTCAATCCATTTTTCTTTAACTGTTCAATCACCGATTTACGTACTTCTGTTTTGAGCTCCGCCCAGTTTTGTTTATCGTTATCCACCAAATGCCCTACAGGGACAATAATTGAGATCGAATCGTGTCCTTCCGGAGCAGCAGTACTGTCGGACCTCACAGGAGCATGAACATAAAAACTGGGTTCGTTGCTGACGGAATGATGCTTGAATATTCTGTTGAGGTTTTGCCGGTACGATGGAGATAGAAATACGCTGTGATGGCTTAATTGCGGGTAGGGCTTGCTTAATCCCCAATGAAATACAATGGATGAGCAACTGTATTTCATACGGTTGATGCGTTTGGAAATAGGATCAGAGAGCAGTTCCCTGTAAACATAAGGCAAATCAGCATTGGCAACAATGATATTAGCCCGCACCATGCTGCCATTTGGTAATACCACTGCCGTGGCCCGGCTTCCTTCAGTAAGAATTTTTACAACAGGTTCATTGAATATAAAGGATACTCCAGCCTCTTTTGCAACAGCTACCAGTTTTTGTGTAATTGAATACATGCCCCCGACAGGGAAAAGCGATCCTTCTGTGAGTTCAGCAGCCGGAAGCATTGAAAACAATGCAGGCGCAGTATATGGATTCTGACCTACATAAATATTCTGGAATGTGAAAGCTTTTTGTAAATGAGGATCCTTAAAGAAATGCTTTATGTAAAAAGTATGTCTTAGGTATGTTTTCAGCTTTACGAGAAGCAAGGCGTTTTTAAGGGTTACAAATTCGAAGAGGTGATAGAAGTTTCTACCCAGCAACTTGTCAATGGCCAGTCTGAAAAGTTTGTACCCTTTATTTACAAGTTGTTCGGATTTCAGATAACTGCCTTTTTCAAATGCTTCAAGCTGTTCCCTGAGTTTTGCCTTATCGGTTGTAAATGCCAGTTCTTTTCCATCGCCGAAGTAAATCTTATAAAGTGTGGTCAAAGGAACTGTGGAAAAACATTCCTCCGGAATGAGATTTAACGATTCAAATGTTTTTCTGTACACCTCCGGCATCAGATAAATAGTAGCACCCAGATCAAAACGGTGTCCTTCACGGAGTATCTGACCGCAACGTCCTCCGGGAGAGGAATTGCGTTCATATACGGTTACCTGATAACCTTCCCGTGCCAGATAAATTGAAGTGGTAATTCCACCAATACCTGCGCCAATAATTATTGCGGTCTTTGAACCAGCCATGTAAGTGATTTTTATGTCGAAAGTATGGATTTTATTGAATCCAGATACAGGCAGTTTGAAATTATTTAAAATAATGCACTGCGTGCAAATCTGTCAAGGCCAAACCGCCACCTATTTTATACACAACTGATCATATTTTTTTGTAAATTAACATACATATTTTAAAGCATCCCCATATGAAACCAACCCATCAAGAATCCAGTTTGTCACAAGGTAAAAAAATTCAAAAAATCCTTGTGCCGGTTGATTACTCAGAATGTTCCAGGTTTGCATGCAGGTATGCTTTGAAGATTGCCTGTAAACTTGGTGCAGAAATAAAGCTGTTTCATACTTACTATTCTCCTGCTTTTGATTTGATAGAGCTTGCAGGGGCTGTTCAGACTCAATCCCAGCTTCGCGAAGAGGTTACAGTTAATCTTGAAGAAACAGAAAGAACGACTTTGGAAAATTTCATGCAGGGCCTTAAGGATTACATGAAAACCTGCAATATGAGCGAGGTATCACTTAGTTATAATATTGCCCCGGGAGTTCCTGAGGATGAGATCATCCGCTTTTGCGATGAATATAATCCCGATCTGGTTGTTATGGGAACCAAAGGCAAAGGCAAAGGGGTTGGATCGATTATTGGAAGTGTAACAGCTGCTATCATTAACAAGATTGATTTCCCGGTGCTTGCAATACCTGAGAAATACACCTTTATTGGCGAAGAAAATGTGAAGAACCTCCTTTATGTCACGGATTTTGATGAATCAGATTTTTTGACTTTAAAAGGTCTTATGAATATGACCGACCAGCTTAATCTTGATATCCATTGTGTTCATATTGCTGATGATCCAAACGGATGGGATAAAGTAAAAATGGAAGGCCTGATGAAGTATTTTGCTGAAGCCTATGGAAAAACCCAGGTTACTTATAGTTTTGTGAATGAAAAGAACCTGTTGACAGATTTGGACGAGTTGATCCATACCAGAAATATCAACATCTTATCGCTCACCGCCCACAGGCAAAAAGTCATTGAAAAACTATTCAGGCCAAATCTTACCAAAAAGATTTTTTACCATACAGGCATCCCATTGCTGGTTTTTCACTAGAATGGTGATGGTTCTTAGCTTCCTTACGAGCAAACGGTTTACACGTTCTTATATATAACGGCCTTGTTGCTCTTGCCGTCGATTTCAATTTTAAAAGGTTGGGGGAACTGAACGTGTCTTAAATAACGGGTTTCAGTTTTAGCAGGCCGACTGTTTAAATAATCAATATTGTATATACCCTCGTGGATATAAGGGTTGATGGTAAGGTAGCCGACACCGAATGTTGTGAGGTTATGGAAGAAATGAGTACCCTGACTGGGATCGACACGGAAATTTTCAAGTCCTGATTCTACAATGATCCGCGCAGCGGAGATATGTGCCCATTTTATCGGAATGCCCAACCACGGGTCACTCGAACCCCACCGCCCCGGTCCAATTAATACATACTGAGACTGGCCGTTGAGAAATTCATGATTCATAACTTCCAATTCTGAAGCGATCTGTTGAGTTTCAGAAGTTTTGAAAGCTTCAGGTTTCACATAAATGATATCTGAAATATTGTTATAGGATCCGTTGCCTAATGCCTTTTCCGAATAAATAATCACTTCATCGGGATTCACTTTGTTGATTCTCGAATGGATGCTTTGCTCATTGACTACAATGGGGCGAATCTGCAGCAAACTGAATACATTGAGCTTTTTTCCGGTTTTGTCCGTGTCCACTGCAAATTCAATTTCCACAGGATTGTTCATGGCTTGTTCGCCAAGGCGCAGTAAATTATCCAGAATTTCGGCCAACGGAAAAGTATGATTTACCAATACATTTGAAAAGGTAATAATCTTTCTTCCGGGATAATCTGTGCCTTCACGAATCATATTGTTCTCATGATCGTAAACAGATGCCACCAGGTCGAGACAACCATCATTTTTGGCATCAGCAATATCCTGCTTTAACAGGTTTACTTTGTCATCTGGTGAAGCTGAAAACTGATCCGCATCCATATTCAGGGCATAGAAATATTTCTGCGTTGATTTTACCGCCAGTTCCGGATTTGACAACTGAATGATTTTTTCCGGATACCGGGGTGAAAATCTCAAGCCTGTTCCTCCTTCAGCGATAAGTTTTCCAAGTCCAAAGGCAATGGTTGCAATACCATCGTTTGCTTTTTCAGGAGCAATGGGATAGAAGTTAATCGATCGGGCAACACCTGATATTACCGGGTAAAACTTATCGCCATAATGCTTGCCGCAGACTTCCTGAATGATGATGCCCATCTTTTCCTCATCAATCAGATTGGTTGTCGCCAATGCATATGCTTTGCTGGCTTTAAAGAATACCGAAGCATACACGCATTTTATCGCCGTTTCGAGCATTCTTACGGCTATGGATTTAACCGGAACCAATGGGATCATATAGGTATTATAAATTCCGGCAAAGGGTTGGTAAAATGAATCTTCCAGCTTGCTTGAAGATCGAATGGCAATTGGATTATTAACCTGCAAAACAATGGTGCCCAGATCCTGATAAATTCTTTCAGGTAATCGCGCTACTGCAAACGCATTCAGAATTTCCTCGTCACTCAGTCCGGAGGTGGCAACAGGGTAGAGGTTATTCTCATGCATAAACTCATCAAACACTTCTGTGCTCAGAATGACTGTATGTGGAATGGATATTTGCGTCTCAGGAAAGCGGTCGAAGAAATTATTCTTGTTCAGAAAGCTGTTGAAAAACGCAAGTCCCCTGGCCTTACCTCCAATAGATCCTTCTCCAATTCTGGAAAACCCCACACATTCATCATATAAATGCCGGTCAAACTCGGCAATTATACCTTTTGCCTTGCTGGTTCTGAAACTGGATATCGCTTTGTAAATGTATTTTCTGACATCATCAAGCGACTTAAAATCTTCCAGTTTGGCAGGCTTAAATATCTGAGCAATCGGGAAAAGAGCTCTGGCATTCAGCCATTTCGAAACATCATCCCTGCGGGTATGGTATTCCAGAATATGATCCGGAACTGTCATGATCAGCTGCTGAAGATCCCTCAGATTGGCAGCAATACAGTATGGTTCGAGGGTATCGGGATCGCGGAAAACAAATTCGCCAAATCCGAAATTTCTGATGATGAATTCTTTCAGATCAAAGGAAAGATTTTTAGAATATTTGTGAAGAAATCCTGTGCCAATAGAATTGGCATATTGTTCGTTTGATTTGTCTGACGACTGCAGTAATATGGGAATATTGGGATCTTCCGACTTAATGAGGCGGCAAATTTCAATGCCGGCAAGAACTTTCGGATCCTTGCGGTTGGAAGTCATCTTGAAGCTGACATCAGAGATAATGCCCATTACATTATGACTGAACTTGCGGTATATTTCAAGTGCGTCTGTATAATTGCTGGCAAGTAATATTTTCGGTCTTCCCCGGCGGCGTAACATTTTCTGATGTTCATTCAGCGCTTCTTTCATGAATTCCATCGTTTGCTCCAGGATTACCTTATACAGCACTGGCAGAAACGCTGAAATATAACGCACGGAATCTTCAATAAGCAATATGGCCTGGACACCCACTTCCTGAATGTCGAATTCGGCATTCATCCGGTCCTCAATGAGTTTGATTATGGCAAGTAAAAGGTCACTGTTTCCCAGCCAGCAGAATACATAATCAACGGCGCTGAGATCTTCATTTTCGAGTTTCAGAGAAACTTCTCTTGAGAAGTGGGTTAACACCACTATGGGTATTTTAGGATGCTTATTCTTGATTTGCCTGGCAAAAGCAAAAGGATCGACATCGCCAATGCTCAACATTTCAATAACAAGATCAATACGGTCGTTTTCCAATATACCCATGGCCATTTTTGCGGAGTCGGCATGGATAAACACCGGAGGATAGCGCAGGTTTAATGATACGTACTCATTGAAGATCTGCTCATCAATACGGCCATCCTCTTCCAACATAAAAAAATCATAGCTGCTGCATATAACGAGAACCTTGCGTATACGATTCTGCATTAGTAAATTAAAAGAAGTGTCAGAGAAGTAATAGGTCTCAATATGGTTTTCTTCCACTCTTTTGGCCATAACAATACTTTTATGCAGGTAATTTAGCCAATTATCTGTTCATCAGCAAATGCCGATGGAGGTTATTACATAGAGAATGTATTTCCGCTTCTGAGCAGGTCGTCTACATTTTTGACAGTGGATTTTGCTTTAACAGCATCCATCTGATTGTAAAACATATCATCATATACACTCGATTCGCAAGCCCTGATTACGCCCATGGCAATAGGATAATCGGGCCGGCTCATGCGCACCAGCATGTAATCTTTAGTGTCGTCATGATCCAGGGCATTATGTATCAGAATATCTTCAATGCGTACACCATTTTCGCCCACTTTCACCACCTTAAACCGTGTGCCTTCCTGAATAAGCCCGAATTCCTTATTTTTACCAAATAACATAGGTTTGCCATGTTCAAGATACAATTGGTTTTCGGCTCTCAGCTCCTTGCTGGTTATTTCTGCGTGGATGTCATCGTTGAAGATGACGCAATTTTGCAATACTTCTATTAAAGCGGTCCCTTTATGTTGAGCAGCTTTAATAAATACTTCCTTCATCATTTCGAGGTCGTTATCCACAACACGTGCAAAGAAATTACCCTGTGCGCCCATTGCAAGTTCGCCGGGAAGAAATGGCGCTTCAATGGTGCCATAAGGGGATGACTTTGTAATACTGCCTTTTGGTGTTGTGGGAGAATACTGGCCTTTTGTAAGGCCATAAATCTTATTATTAAATAAAAGGATTTTGATATCAATATTTCTCCGAAGCAGATGAATGAAATGGTTACCTCCGATAGCCATTGAATCTCCGTCACCCGTTATTAGCCAGACGCTCAAATCGGGATTGGCCAGTTTAATTCCTGTGGCAATTGCCGGACCCCTTCCATGCAATCCATGAAATCCGTAGGTATTGATATAATATGGGAAACGGGATGAACAACCGATTCCGGATACAAAAACAATTTTCTCCTTTTCAATACCTGTTTCAGGCAAGGCACGCTGAATAGCAGCAAGAACAGCATGCCCTCCACAACCTGGGCACCATCTGGCCGGTTTATCCATCTTGAAATCCTGAACTGTTGGCAGACAAATATTTTCCATGATCAATTTTTTTCCATATGAAGTTCTTCTAAAAACTTTTCTTTCAATTCCGAAATCATAAAAGGCAATCCCTGTACTTTGTTGAATTGCAGATACCGGAATTCGGGCAGCTGGCTTCGTAAATAAGTGGCAAACTGACCCAAATTCAATTCGCAAACCAGTATTTTTTTGAATTTTCTGAAAATGTCAGAAACATTCAATGGCAGTGGTTGTATATAATTGAACTGTGCCAGGCTGATACTTTTGCCTTCTTCCCGCAATTCCTGAACTGCGGTATACAAAGCGCCGTAAGTTCCGCCCCATCCGACAACCAATAAATCGCCTTCAGGATCGCCTGTAACCTCCTGCAGCGGTAAGTTGTTGGCAACACGTGCTACTTTTTCGGCACGATCTCTGGTCATTTTCTCATGATTATAGGGATCGTAAGATATTTCTCCGGTAATATCCGATTTTTCAAGGCCTCCAATATGATGACGCAAGCCCGGTTGTCCCGGAAAAGCCCATGGACGGACCAGTGTATCGCGGTTGCGTTTATAAGGCTGGTAATTTGGGTCATTATCCTTTACAAGAGGTGCCTTAATTGCCTGAAGATCTTTGACCTCCGGGATTTTCCAGAGTTCTGAACCATTTGCCAGGTATCCGTCAGATAACAGAATAACTGGAGTCATGTGCTCAATTGCAATCCGTGCGGATTCAAATGCAAAATCAAAACAGTTGGCAGGGGTAGAGGAGGCCAAAACGACAACCTGACATTCTCCGTGTCTTCCGTAAAGGGCTTGCATCAGATCAGATTGTTCTGTTTTTGTGGGGAGTCCCGTTGACGGACCACCTCTTTGAACATCCACAATAACCAGGGGCAGTTCGGTGATTACAGCAAGTCCAATGCCTTCGCTCTTCAAAGAAAGTCCGGGCCCTGAAGTGGAAGATACAGCGAGGCATCCGGTAAATGAAGCCCCAATTGCAGAACAAACTCCTGCAATTTCATCTTCGGCCTGGAATGCAATGGCACCCAGGTTTTTCATTTTGGTAAGTTCCTGCAAAATTTCAGAGGCGGGGGTTATTGGATAGGATCCCAGGAAAAGCTTACGTCCGGACTTTTCTGCAGCTGCAAGCAAGCCCCATGCTATGGCTATATTTCCTGAAATGTTTCGGTAAAGCCCTGGTCCTTTTTCAGAAGGTTTCACCTGATAGGTGGCTTCAATGGCCTCAACGGTTTCTGCATAATTGTAACCGGCTCTTAATACAGCCAGGTTGGCCTCAATTAATGTCGGTTTGTTTTTGAACCGTTCTTTTAAAAAATTTTCTCCTATTTTAAGATCGCGGTTAAACAACCAAAAGAGGATGCCGGCAACAAATTGATTTTTGGTTTTATCAGCAATCCTTGCATCTAAACCAAACTGTTTTACCACATCCCTCGTCATTTCGGTTATCGGAGCTTTAACTACATTAAATCCTTCAAGAGATCCGTCGTCCAAAGGATCCTCAATATAATCCGCCTTTTTATAATGCCTTGAATCAAAATTATCAATATCAATAATAATGGTAGCGCCCTGACGTATCCAACGCATATTGGCTTTTAATGCAGCCGGGTTCATAGCAACCAATACATCAGCCTGGTCACCCGGGGTTTGAACTTCCTTATGTCCAATATGTACCTGGAAACCTGAAACTCCTGCTACAGTACCCTGGGGCGCGCGAATTTCAGCCGGATAATCCGGGAAGGTTGCCAGATCATTACCTAAATATGCAGAAGTGTCTGAAAATTGAGCTCCTGTTAACTGCATCCCATCGCCCGAATCACCAGCGAATTTTACAACAACATCTTCACACTCAATTATTTTGACTCTTTTTTTCATGAGTACATTTTCATAATTAATAATGAACAATATTACCTACTTATGAATGAACAAGCTATGACTTTACCGGATGGTTGGTTATGATAAATATCAGTATGGCGGATAATTTCTGTCATAATTTCCTTATAAAGTTATGAATTGCATCAGTAAACCCAAAAGGACAAACTTATATTATCTTTGCCATGAAATATATTAACTATGGGTCTTATTAAGTCAGTACGTGGTTGTACACCGAAACTGGGGAGTGATTGTTATGTTGCAGATACCGCTGTTATCATTGGTGATGTAATCATGGGAGATCAGTGCAGCGTTTGGTTCAATGTGGTCATACGAGGCGATGTGAACGCTATCAAAATTGGTAATAAGGTAAATATTCAGGACGGAACAGTGCTTCATTGTCTTTATCAACGCTCGGTGATCGAAATTGGAGATAACGTGTCCATAGGGCATAATGCCATTATACATGGTGCTGTTATAAAGAATGATGTGTTGATTGGGATGGGTGCCATTGTCATGGATCATGTTGAAATCGGAGAGAATTCCATTATTGCAGCTGGCTCGGTGGTTCTTTCAGGTACCCGCGTGGAACCAAACAGCATTTATGCGGGGGTTCCGGCCCGGAGGGTTAAGGACACTGATCCTGAACAAACTTCAGATATGATTCAGAGAATCGCCAACGACTATATTATGTATGCCGGTTGGTATAAGGAAGAATAATACTTATTCCTTCTTTAAGGCTATTTCCAGAGATTCACTTTTTCGAGAGCGATGTCTTCTTCAAAGAATAGTTTCGAGATGATCTGAAAATACCCTGTAAAATCAGATACTAAAAAGCGATGTTTGGGTTTGCGGTCGTTGTTCAGTTCTTTTCTGTCAGATAACAGATTGCGAAGATGCGTGGCAACAATCTTCGATGAATCAATGATATCTACATTGAAATTGAAAAACTTGTTGATTTGATTCTTAATAATCGGATAATGCGTACAACCCAGAATCAAAGCATCAATTTGAGCCAGTTCAGGTTTTGAAAGATAGCTTCTGATAATGGCATTGCTGATGTCATCGAAAATAAAACCTTCTTCAATCATAGGAACCAGCATGGGAGTAGCTACAGATGCTACTGAAATATGCGGGTTCTTTGCGATAATTTTTCCTACATATGTTCCGCTGTTAACAGTACCTTTTGTACCAATAACTCCTATGCGTTTATATTTGGTGTGAGAGGTTACGTGTTCTACTACCGGATTAATGACATCAACTACAAGCGCTTTATCACCGGCCTCAGCTAAAATTGTATCATAGGCATTTGCTGATGCCGTATTGCAGGCAACGACAATCACCTTACAATTTTGCTCAAGTAAATAACGGGTGATACTGGAAGAATATGCCATTATGGTTTCTTTCGATTTATCACCATATGGGAGGTGTGCTGTATCTCCAAAATAAATCAACCTTTCTTCCGGAAGTAATTGACGGATTGCATTGGCAACGGTTAATCCTCCTACACCTGAATCAAATACACCAATAGGTCGGTTATCGCTTTTATGCATGATTGAAAAAAACAAATGTAACCAAAAAAAGAATTCCGAAATCGCAGGATTTCGGAATTCGTGGCTTCAAAAAGAACCCGTATGTTTTATTATTTTAGTCCCAGTTTGGCTTTTACAAGTGGAAGAATATCCTGAGAGTCGGGTGAATTGTAAACAATAATTCCGCTTGATGTGTCAAGAATATAAGTAAAGCCATTTTCAGCAGCTACATCATTAACAGCCTTAAGAGCTTTGTCCTGAATGGGTTTAAACAATTCCTGACGTCTTTGACCCATGGTTTCTTCAGCTTGCTGCTGAAAGGTCTGACTTCTCTGTTGCAAAGTCTGCAATTCTTCTTCTTTGGTTCTCAAAATCAAGGTACTTGCGTTTGGATCATTGCTAAGTTTAACGTAATCCTCATACTTCTTGTTGAATTCAACCTGAAGTTCCTCAAGGGTTTTTTGTATGTTTTGATATTCTCTCTCAAGTTGTTTGGTGGCACTGTCACTTTCGGGCATAGCCTGAAAAACCAGTCTGCTGTCAACATGACCAATTTTCAAAGCGTTTTGAGCCAATAAACTTCCTGAACACAGAATGAAACATGTAACAATCAGTAATACAAAACCTTTTTTCATAATTTTCTTTTTAAACGAAACAAATGTAATAAATTAATTTTTATAACCTAATTTCTGAAGAACTTCATCAGATATGTCATAGCGGGGATTTGAGTAAATCATCGTTGCTCCGCTGGCACTGTCAAAAATTACGGCGTAACCGTTTTCTGTAGCAAGGTCCTTAATGGCTTTATAAATTTCATCCTGGATCGGCTCAATGAGTTCCTGTCTTTTTTTAAACAGGGCTCCTTCCTGACCAAAATAGTTCTTTTGTAACTCTTTTACTTCTTTTTCCTTATTCACAATAGTTTCTTCCCGCTGACGACGCATATCTTCAGCAAGCAAAACCCGTTCTGCCTGGTAGTCCTTGTACATTTTTTCAATTTCGCTGTATTTGGCTTCAATTTCTTTCTGCCATTCCTGCGATTGTTTGTCAAGTTGATCCTGTGCGGCCTTGTAATTGGGAATGTTGTTTAATATATAATCCGTATCGACAAAGGCATATTTTTGTGCAACAGCTATTCCAAGGGGCAAAAGCAGCAGGGCTATAATTGTAATTACTCTGTTCATGATGTGGTTTTTTTAAGTGATTTGAACGATATATATCAAATTCAATACCAAATTTAAAATTAGAAGTTCTGACCCATAGTAAAGTGGAATTCACCGCCATGACGGCCTTGCGTTATATCATTGTCTGAGATGTTACTGTTGGGCAGGTCAAATCCATATCCCCAGTCAAATCCAAGCATTCCAAACATGGGCAGGAATGCACGAATTCCGACGCCAGCAGATCTCTTTATTCCAAAAGGATTAAACTCCTGAAATTTTGACCATGCATTACCTCCTTCAAGAAATGCCAGAGCAAATATGGTTGCCTGGGGGTTCAGCGAAAAAGGATAACGGAACTCCATTGAATATTTTACATAGATATTTCCATCATTAATCCGTTGCCGGGTCCCGTTTCTGTTGACAACAGATGTGGGCGTAAGAGAACCTTCGGGATATCCTCTTAATGCGACAATGTCTGTTCCGTAAAGGTTATAACCCATCATACCGCTACCACCAACGTCAAATTTTTCAAACGGAGAAGTGCCAATATTCGGGTCATAATATCCAAGATAGCCAAACTCGGTTTTTGTAGCCATCACCAGGTTTTTCCACAAAGAGGTATACCAGGTACCGTTAAACGTCCATTTATGATACTCAATGAATTTAAATTTCTTTTCATTCTCGCGATTGGCAATTTCGGTCTGTGTGTATGCTTCAACCATTGCTTCTGAAAGAACCGTTTCAGAATTTTCCCTGATAATCTGATCACGGATCCGCAATTTCTCGTTTTCTGAAATTTCCCAGAAATTATCTTTCTTAAACAAAGAATAAGGAGGGGTAAACTTAACACCGAAAGTGAACGACGAACCTCTTCTGGGATAGATCATCTGATCCTGGGAATTACGTGATATTTTTACATTTCCACTGATAATCTGGGATATACCATCGCTGATCAGAAAACTTGTCGAATAATCATGCAACATATACAGCTGGTATCCCAATTCAGAATAAAAAACAAAAAAGTCATCCGGCCAGCTAAGCTTTCTTCCTATTCCTACAGATGTTCCAAGAACTTTAAAAGACGAATTAGTTCGGCTTTCACCAAATGTCCGATACGGATGGGTTACTGTATAGTAAAATGAGGTTGAAAAGCTGTTCGGTTTTTTTCCGCCAAACCAGGGTTCTACAAATGAAAGGTTGTAGGCCTGATAGTAAGTTCCGTTTGATTGTGCACGGACAGAGAGTGTCTGACCATCTCCTGTTGGAACGGGCCTCCATGATTTCAAATCAAATATTTTACGTGCCGAGAAATTGGAGAAACGAAGTCCGATTGTTCCTACGAATCCATATCCGCCCCATCCTCCGGAAACCTCAAGCTGGTCGTTTGATCGTTCTTCAACGATGTATTCGACATCCACAGTTCCATCAGAAGGATTCGGCCGGACATCAGGAACCAGATTTTCAGGATTGAAATGACCCATTGCACTCAGTTCACGAACCGTTCGGATAATGTATGACCTGCTGAAAAGATCACCGGGAATGGTTCTTACCTCGCGACGGATTACGTGCTCATTGGTTTTTGTATTTCCGCTGACTAAAACCCGGTTTATATGAGCAGGTTCTCCTTCAATAATTCTGATTTCCAGATCAATCGAATCACCTTCTATTTTTGATTCCACCGGATCTACAGATGAAAACAGATATCCTTCATCCATGTACTGAGATTGGATGGCATCCTCATCTGTAATTAAGCGTTTATCCATATACTCCTGATCATAAATGTCGCCTTTGTGCATGTCCAAAACACGAGCCATTGCATCAGAAGAATATTTGGTATTACCTACCCATGTGATATTCCGGAGGTAATATTTGTTTCCTTCAAAAATGGTTAATTCAAGTCCAATTCTTTTTCTGTTATGTTCAATCAATTTTTCATTCATGATCTGGGCATCTCTGTACCCATGTTTATTATAAAAAGTCATGAATTTCTTTTTATCCTCCTGATAGTTTTCATCAATATACTTTGACGATTTAAATATGTTGATGCTCCTTTGCTTTGTTTTTTTGAGGGTCCTGCGCAGACGTTTGTCAGTATAAACCTCATTACCGACAAAATCAATATCGGATATTTTTATTCTCTTGCCTTTATCTACAATGACATCCAGATACACTTTGTTTCCAGGTGTAATGTTGTCGGCAGTTTGAATGAAGTTTACCTTGCATTTGAAATATCCTTTGTCAACAAAATGTTTGTTAATAATGGTTTTCGTATTATTCAGAATGTTTTCAGTAATTTGATTGCCGGGTTTTAATTTTATCTTTTCTTCAACGTCCTTGGTGTCCTTTTTATTCAGCCCGGAAATATTTAGTTTTGAAAGCCGGGGTTGTTCGGTGAGTTCGATGTTCAGTGTGATAAACCTGCCTTCAATTTTGGAAGCTGTTATTTTTACATCCGAGAACAGTCCGAGCGACCAGTATTTGTTAATGGCATTTGTGATCGCGACTCCCGGAATTGTAATTTCCTGCCCTGCAGATAATCCTGAAATATTGGTAAGATAACCCGTTTGAAGGAACTTGATCCCTGATATGGTAATATCCTTGATAACATAATCCCTGGGAGTTGCATAATCAAGATGTTCTGATGAAGAAGGAGTCTGAGCAAAAACAGTAATGATTGGTGTTAATATCAATAAAGCGGTTGCAAATAGGAATTTTTTCATGCGTTAAAAGCGGTTTACATTGAAATAGTTTTTATCTGATCAGCTGTTTTTCCAAATCTTCTTTCCCGTTTTTGATAACTCAATATTGCAGCATATAGGTGATCACGGCGAAAATCAGGCCACAATGTGGGTGTAAAATATAATTCGGAATACGCAATCTGCCACAACAGAAAATTACTTACCCTGAATTCTCCGCTGGTACGAATCACCAGTTCCGGATCGGGTATCTCTGCAGTGTCAAGATAGCGCGAAAATATCAATTCGTTCACTTCATCCATCCGGACTTTTTCATCCCTGATATCAGAAGCGATTTTTTTAACAGCATTTATTATTTCCCATCTTGATCCATAGCTTAATGCCAGAACAAGATTTAATCCGGTATTTCCGGATGTGGTATTTTTTGCCTGTCGAAGTTGTTCCTTTACTTTTTCAGGTAAAATATCGGTATTTCCAATGGTTCGCAGCCTGATATTGTTTTCAGTCAGCGTTTTTGTTTCTGAATGTATGGTAGATACCAGCAAAGACATTAATGCATCCACCTCAGATTTTGGCCGCTTCCAGTTTTCGGTTGAAAATGCATAAAGCGTGAGGTACTTGATTCCAAGTTCTGCACATGCCTCAACGGTGTCACGAACTGCGGCTACAGCATTTCTATGTCCGAAAATGCGCTGATTGCCTCTTTTTTCGGCCCACCTGCCATTCCCATCCATAATCACTGCCACATGCCTGGGAAGTTTCTCTAAGTTTATATCCTTCTTTAAATCAGTCATTTCATTAGTTGTATGCCGGGCATTCGGACGCAAAATTAAAAAACTTAAAGGTAATAAAAACACCCAGATAAGAATACCAATCATTATTATGCAATAATGACGAAGTATGAGAGGGATTCGTTACACCATCTATGTTATCGTTAAATGTTTTTCTAAAAGACCATTCAGCACCAGCACTGATCCTTGAAGTGAGATTAACCTTAACACCAGCCCCAAATGGTAAAGATGTAATATTTGTGGCGTCTACACTGGATCCAACAATAAAACCTTCTGAAATCCCTGCAGAAATGTATGGTGTATATTCCCAAACGCCAATGTTCGGTGTAAACGGAAAAAAGTTAAATTCAATTTGCAATGCCAAATCTACCAGGGATGTTTGAAAACGGGAAGGACTCAAAGGCCTGTCAGGATTCAGCCGGTCGGGAAAATCCCGATCATTACCTGATAAATCAGCAAAATAGCCGCTAAGGCGTATGGCATATCGGGTATTAAAATTGTACCGGACAAGACCTCCGAGAGAAAGAGAAGACCGGTAAAAATGTTTGTTGGGATTGATGTCGCCCATATAATAAGCAGTTCCAGCAAACACTCCAATATTGGTATTGCGTTGTGCGTTCCCCATTCCTTTAAACAGCAGCAAAAACAATATGGTTAAAAATGTGAATTGTTTCAACATGAATAAATGGTTTGTTGGAATTAAACGCAAAGTAATAGATTTTTAGCGCCTAAAATCACAAATAATCTTAAAAAAACAGAAAAATGCAGAATGAAAAAAATTAATCAAATCGTGCTCTTTTCCATGTGGGATCAAGGAAAAGTGGTAATCCACGTCTTGAAGTAGGAATACGATAAATAAGGTTAATGGACGATATCCAGTAACCATCCCATCGCTTGGACCATGGCGATTTAAATCCGTCTAAAAAATCAGTAAGCGATTGGCGGTAACCTATTTCATAACCCATAACCCATTTGTCGCTTACAATAATTTTAAAACCGGCACCAACAGGAATGGCTCCTGCTAATCCGAGATTGTTTTTATATTCATCTCCCGCTCTGGGTTCATCAATTGTAAGAGTGGGCTTATAAATTGTGGCGGCTAAACCCGTAAACACATAAATGCCTAAAGAAGAGTAATCATTGATCATGCCTCTGCGATTAAACATGGCAGCAGACCGCATTACCTTAAACTCAGGTAATAAATAGAACTCGTAATTGCCGGCAATTTCAAAAAGCTGTGTGGTGGATTTAAACCCTCTGGACTCATTTCTGGAGCCACCATAGTCTTCCGTTTTGCTATACCCGTATGTAAATGTGGTCTTCACGGAAGTCCGGGGATTCACCCTGTAACGGACGCCCAATAATAAAGATGGACGGGTACTTCTGAAAGTGATATCCTTAATCATCAAAAGGCTGGTAGCATTTGGAGCTCCGCCAAGATCACTGTAGACATTGGTTGTTCCAATTCCAATAATACCTTCCATTCTTTTCAGTTTCCATTGCTGTGCGGAAATAGGAAAAATTAGAAGTGAGCTGAAAATTACCGATAAAGCCCATTTAACCATATCTCTATCATAAGGTTTTAACAAAGATAGCAAAATAGTTATAATTATTGACGGGTTTTATTTTTCTTCTTCAACCAGATCAAGATCAACCAGAATACGGCCGCAGTATTCACAAACAATAATCTTTTTGCGTGAGCGGATATCAAGTTGTCGTTGCGGTGGAATTTGGTTAAAGCAACCACCGCAGGCATCACGTTCTACAGAAACAACTGCAAGGCCATTCCGTGCATTCTTGCGAATTTTCTTGTATGCGGTGAGCAGGCGTTCCTCAATAATCTGCTCGTATTCCTGTCTTTTCTTTAAAAGGGTTTCTTCTTCCTTCTGAGTGTCAGAGGTGATGTCTTCCAATTCGGACTTCTTTAACTGCAGGTCGTTTTTTCGTTCCTCCAGAATTTTCCTGGATTCCTCGATGTATTCTGATTTTTCTTTAGCCTGCACCGTAAATTCCTTAATTCTTTTTTCGCTTAATTCAATTTCCAGCGTTTGATATTCAATCTCTTTGGATAATGAATCGAATTCGCGATTGTTTCTGACATTATTCTGCTGCTCTTCATATTTCTTGATCAGACCCTTTGAATTGGCCATGTCATTTTTCTTACCGCTGATGGCAGATTCAAAACTCTTGATTTCTTCCTGCAATTTCTCAATGCGGGTTTCCAATCCGGCGATTTCGTCTTCCAAATCCTGAACTTCTAAAGGCAATTCACCTCTAAGTGTTCTGATTTTATCAACTTCCGAATTAATGGTTTGTAACTTATATAAAGCTCTAAGCTTTTCTTCAATAGTAAGTTCCGCAACTTCTGCACCTTGTTTTTTTACTTCTGCCATACCTTAAAAATAATAAATAGGACTGGTATTAATGGTTGAAAAATGGACTGCAAAATTAGTTAATTTTTTCTGAAGTATATCATAAAATATTTCAATTGTAAACTTCTCACTTTCATAATGTCCGATATCCAAAAGCAAAATTTGCCCCTCAGCCTCAAAAAACTGATGGTATTTTATTTCTCCTGTTACAAATACATCGGCTCCTGCTGAAATCGCATCGTGAATCATGAAAGCTCCGCTCCCTCCGCAAACTGCAACTTTTTTTATTTTTCTGCCCGTGAGATTTGAATGACGGATGGCCTTACACTGAAATGCAGCTTTAACATGCTGCATAAATGTTTGCTCATCCATTTCCTGATCCAATTCGCCAATCATTCCGGCACCGGCCCTTTCATATGTGTTTTCAAGTGAATAAATATCATAGGCGACTTCTTCATAGGGATGCGCCCTAAGAAGTGCGCCAATCACCTTGTTTTTTATCTCGGCAGGAAATACGGTTTCGATGCGGATCTCATTTTCAAAATGTAAATCTCCGATTTTTCCTGCATAGGGTAATGCGCCTTCCTGTGCTCTGAAACTGCCCGTTCCTTCTAAATTATAACTGCAGGAGTCGTATTTTCCAATATGACCCGCACCTGCCGAAAATAAAGCATTTCTTACCGCCTCTGCATGATCAGCGGGAACATAGGTTACGAGTTTTCTTAAGCGGTTTGGCATGGGTGCCAGAATCCGGTTGTGCTGGGTTCCAATTTTCTCGCAGATCTTGTGATTCACACCATCTAAAATATTATCCATATTGGTATGAGCACAGTATAAGGCAATGTTATTTTGTATGGCTCTGAGGATTATTCTTTCAGTACTGGTTTTTCCGGTAAGCCTTTTTAAGGGTGAAAAAATCACCGGATGGTGGGATAAAACAAGATTTGCACCCTGTTGAACAGCTTCGTCAATTACTTCTGATGAGATATCCGTACAAAGCAATACACGGGTGATTTCCATATCGCCATCACCAACAGCCAAACCTGAGTTGTCGTATGATTCCTGATATTGCAGCGGGGCAAATGATTCAATTAATTCAACAATTTCTTTTAATTTCATGCTGATCACACTCAAAATCCGTTACTGCAAATTAAAGCGATTCCTTGATTTCCAATAACATTGACTTAATCTGAGTAAGTGCCCGAATCACTTCGTAATTGTTATTCGTGTCTTCACGGTTATCATGGAGTTTCTTTTTTGCTCCGCTTAATGTTAAACCGCGTTCCTTAACCAAATGGTAAATCAATTGAATATTATCAATATCCTGACGGGTAAAAAAACGATTTCCTTTTTTATTTTTCTTTGGTTTAATGATCTCAAATTCCTTTTCCCAAAAACGAATCAGCGAAGCATTTACCTTAAACATCTCGGCAACCTCGCCAATAGAATAGTATAGTTTTTCAACTTTTTTTTCTTTATAGGGCATATCGTGGGTAAAATTAAACTTTCTAAGATAGAAAATTAAATTGAAAATATGTCATATCCAAAACCAGGCTCAACAAATAACATAAAAAAAGGCCGCAATTTGCGACCTTGCATAATTTTGTTTTTCTGTTAGTCGAATGATTGACCTGGTTTCATCGAAAGTTCAATCATGAGATCGTATTCTGAAGCAGTAAGATCGTTAAAGAAGTAATTCATCGGATTAACTTTTTCTCCATTTCTCATTACTTCGTAATGCAGGTGAGGAGCAGTGGACAATCCTGTGTTTCCTACAAACCCAATGACTTCGCCTCTTTTTACCTTTTGTCCTCTTTTTACATTGAACCGTTCCATATGAGCATAAAGTGTTCTTACGCCATATCCATGGTTTATGATAATTGAATTTCCATAGCCACGATGCGATGATTCAATTTGCTCAATCACACCATCTCCGGTGGAATATATTTCGGTGCCGTTGGAAGCAGTGAAGTCAATTCCATAATGGAATTTTTTAATTTTATAGATGGGATGAATGCGATAACCCCAGCCTGAAGCGGTTCGTTCCAGGTTTTTATTTGAAATGGGCTGTATACTTGGTATAGAAGCAAGCATTTTTTCTTTGGTAACAGCCATTTTATAAAGATCTTCGTATGATTTTGACTGAACAACAACCTTTCTGGTGATTTTGTCTAATCGCTTGGCTGTTTCTATTACCATACGGGAGTTTTCAAGCTTTTCCAGATCCTTATACCGGTTGGTACCACCAAAACCAGCTTCTCTCACAGAATATTTTAAAGGTTCTGCTTCAAAAATGGTACGATAAATATTATCATCCCTTTGCTGCATATCCTTCAAAACAGATTCAATATTATCAAGTTGTTTATTGAACAACTCAATATTCAGATTCATTTCGCTGATTTGTCTTTTCAAACCTTTTTCCTTTGGAGAATCAAATACAGATGAATAAAGCATATATCCGATAAAAGCATTCACCATAATTGCGAAAAAATAGGCTGAAACTTTGAAAGCCTTTTGCCGGACCGAAGATACAACCTTGATGTAGCTTAGAGAATCCGGATTAAATTTGTACTTAATTTTGCCCATCGCTGAAATTTTTTGCAGTTCCCTGAAATCTTAGTTAGCCCTGTTTATGATTTGTGTATATTCTTCCTGGGTTAAGTTGGTATCGAAATAGTAGGATGGGTTAACGGCTTTTCCATTTATTAATACTTCATAATGCAAATGCGGCCCTGTTGCTCTTCCTGTTTGCCCCACAGTTCCAATTATCTGTCCTCTTCTGATCTTGTCGCCCTTTTTTACCATCATCGTACTTAAATGTGCGTACCTTGAAGAAAATCCAAACTTGTGGTTGATAACTATTTCGTTTCCATAACCTTTACGAGAATATTCCACAAAGGTTACAATACCATCTCCGGTGGCAAAAACTTTTTTACCCGGATGTGCCACAAGGTCAAGTCCGTTATGCACCCGATGAATAAAGAAAAAAGGATCTGTGCGCAGGCCAAAATCGGTGCTGATCATAATCAGATCTTTTTCAGCAACCGGTAATATGGCCGGCATGTGTGTCTGCTCTGCACGATATTCAAGCACTTTTTTATGAAGTTCATTAAACGATCCTTTCTGAATTTTTAACTGATTGTTTAATGATTGAATCATATCATGAACCTGGTAAGTAATATCACTTCTCAGGGCCAGTTCGTCTTCTTCTGCCGATCCGCCGGTTCCGGCCATTCTTAATGAATAGTCAAGGGTGTCCATTTCAAGTATGACCCGATACTTATTGTCATCCTTAAAAATATCCTGATGCAGGGAATTTTTCAGTTCTGTACTTTTTGTAAACAGGGCATACATCGTGCCCTTCATATTCCGTAATTGTTTTTCGAGAACAATGGTATCCTTTGAGCCTAACGCCAGATGGAGCAGAAATCCGCAGACTGCGATGATGGAAATAGCCAGGAGACCATGAAATAGCAATGTTCTGATCTGTTGCATCCGGCTAATCCTGATTTCCTCAAAAGTGAGTGTGATGGGATTGAAATGATATTTCTTCTTTCTAAAAATCAAGGAAATGCAACTAATTAATTATTAATAGGGTACGATGTAAACAAATCTATGGGAAAAAAACTAATTTTGCAAAAAATATTTGTAAAGATTTGTTAATCGATAAATATACATTTGTCAATATTTTATTTTGTTCTGCATGGATTCTGTTATTATTCGTCAAAAGTTTCTCGATTTCTTTCGTGATAAGGGACATTTAATAGTCCCATCGGCACCAATGGTTATTAAGGATGATCCCACCTTAATGTTTACCAATGCGGGAATGAACCAATTTAAGGATCAATTTCTGGGTAACGCACCAATTCAAAACAAACGTGTCGCTGATACACAAAAATGCCTCCGGGTATCAGGTAAACACAACGATTTGGAAGAGGTCGGACATGACAGTTACCACCACACGATGTTTGAAATGTTAGGCAACTGGTCTTTTGGCGATTATTTTAAAAAGGAAGCGATCAGCTATGCTTGGGAATTCCTTACAAAGGTAGTTCATATGAATCCCGATCGCATTTATGTTACGATATTTGAAGGTGACACTGCTGAAAATCTTGAGCGTGATAACGAGGCATACAATTACTGGAAAGAATGGATCAGCGCAGACAGAATCATTAACGGAAACAAAAAAGACAACTTTTGGGAAATGGGCGATTCAGGTCCGTGCGGACCTTGTTCGGAAATACATGTTGATTTGCGCAGCGATGCTGAGCGTACCCGGCAAAATGGAAAAGAGCTGGTAAATAAAGGTAATCCCCTGGTGATAGAAATCTGGAATCTTGTATTTATTCAGTATAACAGGAAGGTTTCAGGTGACCTGGAATTGTTACCTCAAAAACACGTAGATACCGGGATGGGATTTGAACGGCTTTGTATGGCCATACAAGGGAAATTATCCAACTACGATACCGATATTTTTCAGCCCATTATTCAGGAAATTGCCAGGACTTCAGGCATCTCCTATGGCTCCGGAGAGAAAACTGACATCGCCATGCGCGTGGTTGCCGACCACCTTAGAGCTATTGCATTTGCTATTGCTGATGGTCAGCTCCCCGCAAATGCCAAAGCCGGATATGTGATCCGCCGGATTTTGCGCAGGGCTGTCCGTTATAATTATACTTTTTTACATCAGAATAAGCCATTCATATTCAGATTGCTGCCTGCCCTGATAGCAGCATTGGGAAATGCCTTCCCCGAACTGCAGGCACAACGGCAACTGATTGAAAAGGTCATTTTTGAAGAGGAACAGTCTTTTCTTCATACCCTTGAAAGTGGTGACAAACGTTTGAAGGAAAGCATTGCCCAATTGAAAGACGGAAAAGCTTTGAATGGCAAAATCGCTTTTGAATTGTATGACACCTATGGCTTTCCTCTGGACCTCACGGAACTGATTCTTAAAGAAAACGGACTTACTGTAAACAAAGAGGAATTTGATCAGGAAATGGCTGCACAGCGTAATCGTTCCAAATCAGCTGCAGCAACTGAATCGGATGATTGGGTGATTCTGCGTCCTGAAGAGCTTCAAACCAACTTCGTTGGTTATGAGAATCTGCGATCTGAGGTAAAAATCAGCAGATTCAGAAAAGTTACCCAAAAAGATAAGACACTGTATCATCTGGTATTCAACCAAACCCCTTTTTATGCTGAAAGTGGCGGACAGGTGGGTGACATTGGATCTATTGATGATGGCGAGGAAAAGATCAGGATCCATAATACTTTTAAAGAACACGGACTGATTATTCATGTCTCCGACCGGTTACCAAAAGAACCGTCCGGGGTTTTTGAGGCGAGCGTTACAGATAAGACACGTGAAGCAACTGCTCGTAATCACACTGCCACACATTTATTGCATTATGCTTTGAGAAAGGTACTTGGAAGTCATGTGGAGCAAAAGGGATCGCTTGTAAATGCTGAATATCTGCGATTCGACTTTTCTCACTTTCAGAAAGTAACAGAAGACGAAATTGCCGCTGTGGAAAAAATGGTCAATGCCCGAATTCGTGAAAACATCCATGGCAATATTCATTATGATGTTCCCATTGACACAGCTAAGAAAATGGGAGCTATGGCCCTTTTTGGAGAAAAATACGGCGATCGTGTAAGGGTGGTTCAGTATGACGACTCTGTTGAATTATGCGGTGGCACTCATGTACAAAGTACAGGAAACATCGGATTGTTTAAAATTGTCTCAGAAAGCTCAATCGCAGCAGGAATCAGACGTATTGAAGCAATTACAGGAGATAAAGCTGAAGCATGGTATCTTCAGATTGAAGAAAAATTCCGAACTGTAGAAGAGATGCTTAACAAGCCTCAGGACGTAATTAAAGCCATTGGCACTCTTTTGGAAGAAAATGCAGGCCTTCAGAAACAAATTGAAAAATTTACACGGGCATCTGCAGGTCTTTTTAAGCAGGATCTCATCAGCAAAATCCGGAAAACCGAAAAAGCCTCTATTATTACAGCTATTGCAGAAGAGCCGGTAAATGATCTGGCAATCATTAAGGATATCGCTTTTCAGTTAAAAAGTGAGATCAGTGATCTGATTTTGATTGTTGGAACCATTTCAGCAGAAAAGCCTTATCTGGCTGTATCAGTTTCTGATCAGCTCATTGCTCAAAACGGACTTCATGCAGGAGAAATTGTAAGGACCGCTGCAAAGGAATTTAACGGTGGCGGCGGCGGTCAGCCATTCTTTGCAAATGCCGGGGGGAAAGATGCCGGTAAACTTCAGGCAGCCATTATGAAAGCTGAAGAACTGGCATTGTCAAAATTATAATCAGCTATTTTGTATTTCTTTATTTCTGATCAGATTTTTACCAGGGGCAGGGTAGACTCAGAAGGTTGATTATCAGGGTTCCATGATTACCTTCATCCCTGAGAATATAATCTCCTGAGCGAGTTCTTCATTTTCCGCTTCTGCATATAATCTGATCATAGGTTCTGTGCTTGAAGTGCGGATCATGAGCCATTGGTTTTGGGAGAAAAAGAATTTGAAACCGTCAAATACTTCAAACCGTTCAACAGTAAAGCGTCCAAAATGATCATATGTTCCATTACTGCATCTTTCGGTGATTTTATTGCGGGTATTCCGGTTTAATTCAACATTAGCCCTTTCAAATCCAAAGGGCCCTGTAATGCTGATTACCTCAGCAAATAACTCACGCATGGTTTTTTTGCTTTCTGCAAGCCATTGCCATATTGTAAGTCCCGCCCTGATGGCATCTCTTTCAGGAATATTGTCTCCAATGGAAATTCCTCCGGATTCTTCGCCTGCAATTAAGATCTGATCCTCGGTCATTAGTTTCGAAGATTCTTTAAAGCCTGTCCTGGTTCGGATTACTTCAATTCCGTAATGGCTGCAGATTTTTTCCACTTTTGCAGTTGTGGAAAAACTGACCAATACTTTACCGATGAGTTGCCTGTATCCTGCGAGGTAATGAATGAGCATAAGAATCAGTTGATTGGCATCAAAATATCCGGCATCCTTGTCAAGCATTGCAAGCCGGTCTCCGTCGCCATCCACTGCCATGCTGCTGTCAACATCCTTTTTCTGCCAAACCATTTCAATCAGTTCATGAAGATTCTTGCGTAATGGTTCCGGCTTGATTCCCTTAAAACCGGGATTCACTTCATTATGCAGAATCTGTACACCCGGCAATATTTTCTTCATCAGAGTCTGGCTGCTGCCATACATGGCATCAAATGCAAATTTCAGACCGGATGACGTTATCAGATCAATATTAAAGGAATCTCTGATTTCTTTAATATAGATGTTTTCCAAATCTATATAATTGATCAGCCCTTGTTCTAACATGTAATTCCAGTTCAGCAGTTCGAGGTCAACTTCAACCTCGGTGCTGATGAGATTCTCAATATCCTTAAGGTCTTTATCAAACATAGGTCCGCCATGATCACCGCGGAGTTGAAACCCGCTGAATTCGGGGCCAAAATGACTGGCAGATATGACTATGCCACATTGTGCATTTAATTTTTCCACACCCAAAGACACCATGGGCGTGGTTACAAAGCGTTCTGAAACAAAGGTCCGGACACCCTTGGAAGCCAAAATCTTGGCACACGCTTCCATAAACATTTCTCCACCAAAACGGCAATCATAACCAATAACAGCAACGGGCGACTTGAATTTTCGCGTAAGCCATAAGGCTATTGCCAAAGATATCTTCACCACATTATCTATGGTAAAATCTTTAGCGATAATGGCTTTCCAACCGTCGGTACCAAATTTTATTTTATCCATAGGGTAAACTGCTTCTATAGGAATTAGGTTTGATGAATATACGGCATATTTTGCAACCGAAATAGTAAATTGCTTTACTATTTTAAAATTTTACGCCGGTTCAATTCTCTTTGATATAAACGCGCATTTTTGGTATGTTGCTCAATGGTCCGGGCAAAATTATGATACCCTGAAAAATCTTCTTTGGCACAAAAATACAAATAATCATGTTTCTCATACTTTAGCACAGCATCAATTGCTTTAACTGTTGGGATAGATATCGGGCCAGGGGGAAGACCTGCGTACATGTAAGTATTATAAGGCGAATCAAACTGGATATCCCTGTTCAGAATCCTTTGTTTTTCGAAATTACCCAGCGCAAATTTCACAGTAGGATCAGCCTGGAGGAATATACCCTGATTTAACCGGTTTATATATACTCCGGCAATTCTCCGGTATTCATCTTCTTTATTGGTTTCATTAACAATAATTGAAGCCAGGGTAATAACTTCGTTGGGCTTGAAATTTATTTCGCGGGCTCTTCCCATCCGCTCACGATTCCAAAAATGCTCATACTCCTTATACATACGTTTAAAGAAGCTTTCTGCATCCGTATTCCACCAGAATTCATAAGTGTTTGGGATGAACATTCCGATTACTGTCTGCTTATCAAAGCCATATGAATGCAGAAATTGATTGTCATTCAGTAATTTCAGGATTTCTTCCTTAGGAGCTTCGATTTGGGTGGATATGCGTTCAGCCAGATCATCATTGGTGCGCGCAATGTTGATTACAAGGTTAACAGGTTCCTGCAATCCCGAACGCAGCATGTTTATCAACTCGTTGTTCGACATGTTATTCCGGAATTTATAACAGCCCGGATGCACATTGACCTGATAGTTTTTCTTTTTGGCAGCCCATTCAAAGGTCTTTCGGTCCTTGATGATTTTATTGGCTTCCAATAAATTTATTACATCATCATAGGTTGACCCTGTTGGAATGTACAGCAGGAAGTCCTTCCTGTGTGGCGTTTTAACATTTGGTCCGTATATCTCACGATACAATCTTCCAATTTCGATTCCTGCTATAATAAAAATGATAAGGATAACCGCAATTATTATGCGGATCATAGAACGGCTACTCATAAAACTCAATCATTTACAATTTTTCAACATATAACTGTCCGGTTTCATCGCGTACAACACGGACTTTTTCTCCTTTTTCAATATATCCGATGTCGGATTTAGCATCAAAAATTTCTCCGTCAATTTCAATCCGGCCCGAAGGACGTAATACGGTATTAGCAATTCCGGTTTTACCTATCATTTCTTTTTGCCGGCTATCAATGCTTACATAACCGTCCCTGTGATCCTGAACAGTTCCTAAGGCAAGTCCGGATACACGTTTGGAAAAAGCAAACCGCTTTGTCCCAATTAAGGCCAGACCAAAGGCAAAGAAAATAGAAATAATTACAGTAAAGAATGCTTTTACCAATTGGCTGAGAGCAGCAGTACCTTCAAACCGAAATGAAACATTATCAATTAAACTCAGTGTTAAACCAAGGACAACCAGAATGATTCCTGAGATCCCTGCAACACCAAAACCGGGTATTACAAAAATTTCGACTCCAAGTAATCCCAACCCCGCAACAAATAAAAGGATTTCCCAATGTTCGGCAAGTCCTTCCAAATATAGTGGTGCGAAATAAAGAAGTGCTGCTGATAAAGCGGCGGCTAAAGGAAAGCCGATACCGGGAGCCTGCAATTCATAATAAATACCTCCTATCATGATTACAATCAGGATACCCTGAACCACAGAGCTGAGCAAAAATCCAATCAGCTTATCCACCCCGGAAGGTTTATAAGTTATCAGGGTATAATTTTTAATTCCGGCCTTTTCAAGTACTTCAGGTACGGAGTTTGCCAATCCTTCACAATATCCGTTTGCAATCGCTTCTTCAGCAGTAAAGGTCAGTACCTTTGTTGAGTCGTCAATCCCTTCTGCTACAACCGTCGGATCAACCATTGCTTCTGCAATTCTGGGATCACGATGCCATTTAACGATTGTGTCGGTACCAATTATTACGGTATCTTTTCCATGCGATTCGGCTGTGGCGCGCATGGTCGAGCGCATAAATGACTGGTACTTATCGGGCATTGCAGCACCTGTCTGATTAACTACTGTAGCAGCACCAATATTTCCACCGGGACGCATATAAATACTGTCACAGGCAATTGAAATTAATGCTCCTGCTGAAATCGCCTGGTTATCAACAAATGCAAGTACCGGTATCCGGGTATTAATAATCCTGGTTCGCATGGAATCGGCAATATTTACCAAACCACCATAAGTGTTCAGATGCAACAGAATGTAATCAGCTTTAACCTCATTGGCTTCAGTGAATGCTTCACGCATAACCCGCCATGATGGCTTCCCGATTTCATCACGAATATCAAATAAATAAACAATGGTTTTCCCGGATCCGGAAGCCATATTTGCTGTTTCTTCCTGTCCGGCAGACAAAAGCAGAAGAAACATTGCAGCAATAAAACCGGTTCTCCGGGTAGCTTTTTTCACCTTCATGATTTGCTATATATTCCACAAAAATAGCATGTTTTTTTAAAATCAGGGTTTTACCATCAATGGTTCTCAGGATACTTTTTTATATCTTCGTAATCCTAAATTCAAATTATGGAATTATCATCTCTGACAGCAATATCACCTGTAGACGGACGATACAGAAATCTGGTCCAGGATCTGGACCCTTTTTTTTCAGAGTACGCCTTAATTAAATACAGAGTGCAGGTTGAGGTTGAATATTTTATTGCTCTGTGCTCATTACCGCTAAAACAACTTCAGGATTTTAAGCAAACAGATTTTCATCTGCTGCGTGGCATATACAGGATATTTTCAGTTGCAGATGCTCAAAAAGTTAAAGATTTTGAAAAGGTTACCAACCATGATGTAAAAGCAGTTGAATACTTTCTCAAAGCCCGCTTTGAAGAAATGAATCTTGGCAAATTTAAGGAGTTCATACATTTCGGGTTAACCTCACAGGATATCAATAATACAGCTATCCCGCTTTCGCTTAAATATGCGATATCAGACGTTTATCTGCCCTTGCTGGATAAAATTACCGATAAGCTTTCATCAATGGCTCTTGAATGGAAGGATATTCCAATGCTGGCCCGGACGCACGGACAGCCCGCATCACCAACCAGATTAGGAAAAGAAATTCTGGTATTCACTGAACGTATACAAGACCAGCTTAAACAATTGAAATCAATTCCTGTATCTGCAAAATTTGGCGGTGCAACAGGCAATTTTAATGCCCATGCTGTTGCTTTTCCGGGAATCGACTGGATAGAGTTTGCCAATCATTTTGTAAATGACGTATTGGGATTAAGCCGGCAGCAAGCAACCACCCAAATTGAGCATTACGACAATATGGGCGCTATGTTTGATTGCATAAAACGCATGAATACCATTCTGATCGACCTGGACCGCGACTTTTGGAGCTATATCTCCCTGGAATATTTTAAGCAGAAAATTAAAGAAGGTGAAATTGGCTCATCGGCGATGCCTCATAAGGTAAATCCAATCGATTTTGAGAATTCCGAAGGTAACCTCGGACTGGCCAACGCAATTTTTGAGCATTTATCATCCAAACTGCCTGTTTCAAGATTGCAACGCGATCTGACTGATTCCACTGTTCTCAGAAATATTGGTGTACCTCTGGCACACACTGTCATTGCATTTAAAGCGCTTTTAAAAGGTCTTGATAAAATCATCCTGAACAAACAGGCACTCGACAAAGACTTGGAGGCCAATTGGATTGTGGTTGCAGAGGCTATGCAAACCATTTTAAGAAGAGAAGGGTATCCAAATCCTTATGAAGCCCTTAAGGAACTTACAAGAACCAATAAGGCCATTTCAAAGGATGATCTTCTTGATTTCGTAAATAAACTCGATGTCTCAGAACCCATAAAGACGGAATTGAGAAATCTTTCACCCTTTACCTACACAGGACTATAATTCAGCCACCTTTACCGATTCACTTTATATAGTTTATGATTGCCAAAGTGCTTTTCGGCAATCAGAGAAGGATGATCAAAAGAAGAATCGCTTACCAGATAGTTGATCTGATATACTGTTTTTAGCGAATCTATCAATCCAATATTTTTGTTTAACCTTTCTTTCAGTAAAGCACGCTTATACCATTCATATATCGAAGTGCTGGTGGTTGGTGTGAACTTTATCACAACAAACCGTTCCCGCTCGGTTCTTCTGATAAATGAATAGGGCTTGTCATCATCCAGAAGTAAAAATACGGAGGAGCCCGGCGTGTTATCCTTTACATATTTCATCAGATGCACCATATCCTGATCTGCATCAACAGAATAGTTGTTGGCGTTGCGGACCATATGGATCAGTGCCAGGGTAAACAACGGAATGCTTGCAAAAAGCAAGATGCTGTTCATTGTATTTGAAAACAACCGCTTTTTATATCTGTAAGGCCATTGAGCGAATTTTAATCTGATGGAGGCATACAACTTGTTGGCAGAATAATATCTGATGACAAGAATGCATTCTATATAAAATAAGAATATCGAAAGAGAGTTGCTTCGGAACGGATACGTTTTCATGAGTGTGCCATTGCGGTCGAAAATGGCTACAATAATGAATATCAATTGCTGGCTGAGAATGATGATGTTTAGGGTATTTAATTCTCTCAGCCAGGGAATCTTCAATTTCCGGAAATGGAAAACGCAAATTGCCATAAATATCATAGTAGCCATAACACCCCCAAAAGGATAGGTGAAAAAGTAGGATGCACTGTGAAATATTCCAATATGATGTCTCAGTCGCCAGAATGCATAAACAGCATTTGTATTGACTCCGTTTATTAAAGGTTCATTGCCAGCTATATATACTTTATAAAGGTAAATAACCAGGGGTGCAATTAAAACCGCATATACTGCTTCGTTTAGAATTACCCTGAGGATTTGCTTTTTCTGAACGAGAAAGTATAGGGCAACAAATGCAAACATCCATCCGCCTACCAGAAAATGGAAATAGGTCGCCAGCGCTGTAAAAACAAAGCAGATCAATGGTTTGTCCTTTAAAAGGAAATATATGGACCAGAAAACAAAAATGTAAGCAACGGTTTTTTCTTCAAAGCTGCTGAAGATCCATTCTGCAGCATAGAATGCCTGTCGTGAAAAGAATAGAACCTGCAATAAAAAGACGATTTCAATATTCGAAATGCGCAGCTTGCGAAAAATACATCCCAGCGGGAAAGCATACATCAGAAAGACAAATGTCCTTCCAATTGCCGCCATTTGTTCGAATGTAAAGTATTTTAACAGAAAACCAACAATAACCTGAAATGCAAGATTTCCGCCCGCAGAGTGGTTCAAAGCAAAAGAATTAGGCATCCAGGATGGGTCCATATATTGTTTGGCAAAGGCAAAGTACTGCTCTTCACCTCCCGATAAGGC
The DNA here is from genome assembly GCA_964615995.1 of uncultured Bacteroidales bacterium. Classification (GTDB taxonomy): domain Bacteria; phylum Bacteroidota; class Bacteroidia; order Bacteroidales; family UBA10428; genus UBA5072. Next base: position 106,537 of record CAZTSR010000007.1, on the reverse strand, counting down.
GAATCCGAAAAAATTGGCCATTGCTACTATGAAAATAACCAGTACAGATGATTGGCGATTAACCAGGCTAAATAAGCAATGTAGCTGCTTTGACATAAAGGGATATTTGATTCTGCAATAATACGATCTTTGTTCTTTTTTTATACCTTCGCCTCAAATTATTTCGGATTTCAGATGAAAATCAGTGGATTTACGATGGGCAAAAATGCCCGTAAATTATATTACCCCATGAAGCAATCGGTGATGAGCATCTTGCCGATTGTGGATGAATTTATCGTAGTGTTGGGTGACAGTGATGAAGATGATACAACACGTGCAGAAATTGAATCTATCGGTAGTCCCAAAGTTAAAATTGTTGACACAGTATGGGATATTGAGAAGTTTCCCAGAGGAATGGAGCATGCACATCAGACTGATATTGCAAAATCGTATTGCTCTGGCGACTGGTTGTTTTATCTGCAGTCTGACGAGGTAGTTCATGAAGACGACTTACCTGCAATAAAGCAAAGATGTACAGAATTGCTCGATGATCAGGAAGTTGAGGGACTGCTATTTAATTACGTTCATTTTTGGGGCGACTATGATCATTTTCAGAACAGCCATTGCTGGTACCGGCATGAAATCCGCATTATCAGAAACCGGTCTGACATTCATTCATGGGTGTCTGCACAATCGTTTCGACGTATTCCTGAGTTTGACGGAATCCATTACAGGCAAAAAGAAAATACTTTCAAACTGAACGTGGCACATGTAAATGCACGCATATTCCATTACGGATGGGTTCGGCCTCCACACCTTATGAATAAGAAAATCAAAGCGTTTAACATCAATCATAAAGGAACAGAAGCCGTTAAAAACATTGAGAAAAACAATGGATATAAGGGCAATTTTGATTATGGAAACCTGAATAAGGTTCCTGTATACAAAGGAACCCATCCTGCAGTAATGGAGGAATGGATCAAAGACTTTAACTGGGCTGATGATCTGCGATATACCGGAATCAGAAAAAGCATGAATGTAATAGAAAGTAAGCACGATAAGACCAAATACCGTATCATCAGCTGGATTGAAAAATACCTGCTTTTTGGAATGCGTCTGGGAGAACCTAAAAATTATGTTCTCATTAGAAAATAGGATTGGGATTGAATCATTTTAGCAAAAGATTATTCATAATCAAATGAAAGAGTTTTTCAAATTACTGAAGGTATACATTCCTCCTTATAAGAATTACCTATACGCCAATTTCGTTTTCAACTTCCTCAGTGCTATTTTCGGCGTATTCTCGCTGATCAGCATGATCCCTGTACTCAAGATACTTTTTGGACTGGAAGCCAAGGTTTACGGATATTACAAATTATCCGACTACACTTCTTCTTTTGGGGCATTTACCGAAGCTGTTAAGCATAATGTATATGCCTACATTACCCAAATTGGTGATAAAAGCGGAAATGATACGGCATTGATATTGATTGGCTTTTTCCTGGTTTTGATGGTTTTCTTGAAAGTAGGACTTTCATATTTGGGAAGCTATTCCATTGTTACCCTGCGAACTTCGGTTATCCGTGATATCCGTGATAAAATATACAAGAAGACTGTTTCATTGCCCATTGGTTTTTTTACAGAAGAGAAGAAAGGCGATATCATGTCCAGAATCACAGGCGATGTAATGGAAGTAGAGGTTTCCATTATGAGCTCTCTGGATATGTTTTTCAAAAACCCTCCCATCATTATTGTCTCGCTCATAACCATGTTTGTGATGAGCTGGCAGTTGACTGCCTTTGTGCTGATTCTTTTCCCTGTTACCAGTACCATTATCGGAAGAATCGGACGCTCACTCAAAAAGAGTTCAATGAAAGGACAGATTAAGATGGGCGAATTGCTAAGCACAATCGAAGAAACGCTTTCAGGGCTTCGCATTATAAAAGGATTTAACGCAGAAGAGAAAGTTTTTGAACGCTTTCAGAATGAAAACGAAGATTACCGGCGCATTATGAGCCGGCTTCTCAAACGCCGGTATCTGGCTCATCCTCTGAGTGAATTTTTAGGAACCTTAATTATCATTATTGTTCTTTGGTATGGCGGTCATTTGATCCTGAATAAAACCAGCGTTCTGGAACCGGAACAGTTCATCGTTTATCTGGCTGTATTTTACAGTGTAATCAACCCGATTAAAGCCTTTTCTCAGGAATATTACAGCATTCAAAAGGGACTTGCATCCATGGAACGGATCAACAGAATTCTCGATACCGAAAATAACATCCTTGAAAAAGAAAACGCCAGATCCATTCAGTCTTTTTCGGATTATATATGCTATAATGATGTTTCTTTCAGATACAAGACGGATTATGTTCTTCAGAATATCAATATTTCACTGAAAAAGGGGAAAACCATAGCCCTGGTAGGGCATTCCGGATCGGGGAAATCAACGCTGGTTGACTTATTACCCCGTTTTTATGATGTGGAAAAAGGGTCCATAACCATTGATGGCATGGATGTCCGCGATCTGAAGATTAATGATTTGCGACAGCTCATGGGAATTGTAAACCAGGATCCCATTTTATTCAATGACTCCTTCTTCAATAACATCGCATTTGGCGTTCAACATGCTACCGAAGAGGAAGTAATTGCAGCAGCCAAAGTGGCCCATGCTCATGAATTTATTGAAAATACGGAGTCAGGCTATTACACAATGGTTGGAGACCGGGGAAGCAAGCTTTCGGGTGGGCAACGGCAAAGGATTAGTATTGCAAGAGCCGTTCTCAAAAATCCTCCCATCCTCATTCTTGATGAAGCAACCTCTGCCCTGGATACCGAATCTGAAAAACTGGTGCAGGATGCTTTGACAGCACTCATGCAAAACCGGACTTCCATCGTGATTGCTCACCGTCTTTCAACAATCATCCATGCTGATGAAATACATGTACTTAGTAACGGCAGAATTGTGGAACAGGGAACTCATGAAGAACTTCTGGCTTTGAACGGGGAGTATACCAAATTTTACAATATGCAGTATTTCTCTGCATAAAAACTACCGTTCTGACAATTTCAGATAATGATCAAAAACATATTGCTGATACGATTTTGCCAGACGCACATGCGTACTGTCCGGATTGCCTGATGTATAACTGTAATTTGAGGTTGTAAAATCGTAAACAAATTTGCTTGTATCTGTGATCATGCCGATACCGTTCTTGATGGAATAGAAAGCAAAGGAGGCTGATCCCCGGGCGAGAAGATCTTTGCCGAGAACATAGTCATCTGACGGAATGCCTAACTGGCGGAGCAATGTAACTGCAATGTCAGCTTGGGAACCTGTTTTGGTTATCAGCGAGTCGGATTTAATCGCACCGCCAGTCCATAACAATGGAATATGGTGTTTCCTGGGTTGGAAAACATCATCGAAATTAGGCAATCGCGATCCATGATCCGCAACAATAATGATCAGGCTGGTTTCCCATATCCCGGATGCCTTGATTTTTCTTACAAAATCGCCCAGACAGCTATCGGCATAATAGGCTGAGCTATAGAATTTGTCTGACAATGATTTATTCCCGAATTTAGGGCGTGCAGGGATTTCGAAAGGTTCATGGTTGGTTAATGTCATCATTACTTTGAACCACTTGCCCGTATCCGCTTTGATTTCTTCAACAAAACGGTCAAACACGAACTGATCCGGAACGCCCCATTTCCCTACGCGTAAAGCAGGTTTGAAATCCTCATCTGAGGTTATCCTGGTGAAACCACCATTGTGAAGATAAGATCTGATATTCGCAAAATCAACGTCACCGCCATAAATGAATGAAGAATGATATCCTTTTCTGTCAAGACTTTTTGATATAAAAGGAAGATTTTGTGTTTTTTCAGCATATTGTAAAATCGGAATCGCTTCTAAAACCGGATAACCGCTGATGATGGTTGCAAGTCCCTTGTCGGTTCTTGAATCAGTAGAGTAAATATGGTTAAACAGGATTCCTTCCCTGCATAATGCATTAAACTGGGGAGTTACTCCTTTAGCACCATCCAGGGGCTCAATCAGCTTGGCGGAAAACGACTCCATAATAATGAGAATGACATTCGGATGGCTGGAATTTAACACAGAAGCGCTTGATGTGGTATCACTGTAAATGGATTCCAGTTTCTGCTCATATGTTCCTGCAAGATAAAAAGAGTAGGGGTTTTCTGTTTCCTTTCCTTCAACAAGTGATTGTGAAAAATTCCATACCACATTGATGGCTGCATGGTTGGCAAAAGCGGTATCGCTAAAATATACACTGCCGGTGTTTACTGGTGAAACCCCAAATCCTCCGCGAATGGGAATAAACAGTGCTGCAGTCAGCAAAAGCATGGCCATTGCCCCTTTGATACCCGAAGGATGAGAGCCAATCAGTGTATTGCAGATTGTTTTATGATAGATCCAAAATAGCAACCAGATTAGTCCTGAAAACGCAATAAGATATAAAATAAGGGTAAAAACACTGGTGGAAGCCAAAGCTTCACCGGGTCGTGCCAAGAATCTTAGAGGTGCGCTGTCAAGCCGAACTCCCCAGTATTTATAGATTTCAAAATCAGTCAATGTAATCAGCAGAAACACGATGATTATAACAGTGGTATAGATGTTTATGATACGGGAGGCCGGTTTGTAATTTGAAAAGGCGCCTAAAAAGAGTACCAATCCTGGAAATAAAGTAAAATATCCTGCCATGGATAAATCGAGTTTTAACCCGTGCCATATAATACTAATCCATGTGTTTAAAGGCAGGTTAAAGGATTGGGCATGTTGATAAAACAGAAATGCCAGTTTGGCTATAACAAAAGCACAGATCCAGAAAAAAAAGTACTTAATCAGAAAGAGAACCCTCAACTTCATGAAACAGAATAATTTTTGTCAAAATTAAGAATTAACCCGATAACTGACGATCAAAATCATCAGCTCATGATAAGATACATGGTATAAATAATATATAATCCAACAAATACAATCCCTTCCCATCTGTCAACGGTTGCTTTCTTCCCCGAATAAGCAAAAAACATCAGCAGCATGGTTCCGCCAATCAGAACAGTTGTGTCAAAGTTAAAGCTGAGGGTATAAGGCAGGGGATGAATCAATGCGGAAACTGGCAGAACAAAAAATATATTGAAAATATTGGATCCCACGATATTGCCCATAGCAATATCGGAATTTTTCCTGTATGCAGCAACTGCAGAAGTGGCAAGCTCAGGAAGCGATGTGCCGGCGGCAACTATGGTTAATCCAATGATTCTTTCTGAAATGCCAAAAGCATTTGCTATGGCAACCGCATTATTCACGGCCAAACGGCCTCCAAAAATAAGCCCCGCAAGCCCACCCAACATGTAAAGTATGATTTTCCAGTTTTGAAGCGGCTTAAAATTCACGGTTACCTGTTGATCATCGTTTTTCATGTTTTTAAAAATATAAACCAGAAACAGGCTGAAGAAAAAAATCAGTATCAGGGCATCCACAAATCCTACTTCATTAGGTCTTTTCGCTGTGAACAAATGATCATTTGCAAGGATCAATAATACCACGGCAGCAACGACGGAATAAGGAATTTCTTTAAAGATGGTTGAATGGCTTATTTTAACAGGAAAGATGGTTGCAGTAATTCCCAGAATAAGAAAAAGATTAAACAGGTTGCTTCCTATGATATTCCCAAAAGTAACATCATTCAGGCCTTCAAATGATGAAACTACATTAACAATGAGTTCCGGGGCCGAGGTTCCGAATGCAACAATGGTGAGACCAATGGTTAACTCAGAAACCTTGAATTTTCGTGCAAAGGCGGATGAGCCCAGTACAAAATAGTCGGCTCCTTTTATAAGCAGTGCAAATCCGAAAATCAGCAGCGTAATACTTATGATCATAATTTTGCAGGATGTTATTTATACGATTCTCAACAAGATCCTCCTGGTTTTGTTCACTGTTCGTAGTAGTGCATTTCAACAATATAGTCGAAGACTTTTGGAGGGAGAAAGTGTCTGATATCTCGTTTTTCTTTGAGTGCCTTTCGGATAAATGTAGAAGAAACTTCCATGAGCGGAGCGTTTACAACGCTGATATTCTGATGGTCTGACTCTATGCAGGGAAAACCTGGCCGGGGATAGACATATCTCTGGTAATTGAATTCAATGATTTCATGGTTTTTCCATTTTGCGAAAGTGGGTAAACCGTCAGATCCCATAATCAACACAAACTCTTTTCCGGGATATTGTTCTTTCAGATAGGCCAGTGTGTCAATTGTATAGGAAGGTCTGGGTAATTTAAATTCCACATCGCATACCTTGAATCTGGGATCATCCTCAACCGCAATGTCCAATAAAGTTCTTCGTTTATGATCTTCGAGTAATGAAGTAGTTTTTTTGAAGGGATTTTGAGGACTGATCACAAACCAGAGCTGGCTTATATCTGTGAAAGAAACCATGTAATTGGCAATGGCGAGGTGTCCGATATGTACGGGATTGAAGGAACCGAAATACAGACCGGTTTTCATGTTATTCTGTTTTATTCAGAAATGCTTCTAGCAGCTTTTCTGTATCCTGTAAGGCGTCACAAAGGTCGTTATTTACAATGATTTCATCAAACTTTCCCGAATATTTCAATTCGAGTTTGGCTTTATTGATCCGGTTTTTTATTTTTTCTTCTGCCTCTGTTCCACGTTGTCTTAAGCGTTGTTCCAAGACCTCAAGAGACGGGGGCATGATAAAGAGCGCCAAAGCCTCATCTTTATATTTCGCTTTCAGATTAGCACCGCCAACGACATCAACGTCAAACAAAACTACCTGTTTGTTCTCCCAGATCCTTTCAACTTCTTTCTTTAAGGTACCGTAATAATTGTTCTTATATACTTCTTCCCATTCCACAAACGCATCTTCTTCAATGAGTGTCTGAAACTGATCCACTGAAATAAAATGATAATCCTTGCCATTCACCTCACCATTTCTTGGGCTTCGCGTACACGCTGAAATGGAAAACGCCAGGCGGAATTTTTCAATGGAAAGAAGATGTTTAACAATGGTCGTTTTTCCTGCTCCTGAAGGAGCCGAAATAATGATTACTTTTCCCGGCATACGTTATAAAACGTTCAGTAATTGTTCTTTGATTTTCTCAAGTTCATCTTTCATTAACACAACATATTTTTGTATTCCTGAATGATTTGCCTTAGAACCAATAGTATTTATTTCTCTACCGATTTCCTGGGCAACAAATCCCAATTTCCTTCCTACCTGGTCTGATTCCTGCATAACATCTATGAAATATTTGCAATGATGACGCAAACGGGTTTTTTCTTCTGAAATGTCGAGTTTCTCAAGATAATAGATCAATTCCTGTTCAAACCGGTTATTGTCAATGCTTTCATGCGGAATAAACTCGAGCATGGAAGTCTCAAGTTTTGAGCGGATCAGTGACGATCTTTCCTTTTCAAGAGGCTCAATCTGGGCCAGAAACGATTCAATAAATTCAATTCTTTTGCTGATATCTTTTGCCATTGCGGCACCTTCAGTACTTCTAAAGCGGTCGAGCTCATTTACCGCTTCATTCAGGGTACTGAACAACATGTTCTTTTCTTCAGGATCTGCGAGATGCTTTTCATTGTTCAATGCTTCAGGCATACGAAGTACAGCCTGCAAAACAGGTTCTCCGGCCTCCATGGAAAGTTCTTCTGCAATGGCCTTAATTTGCCGATAATAATCTTTAACGACGGCTGCATTAATTTGAGTTGCCTGTTTTCCTTCCTTGAACTCGATGGTAAGATTCACCTCCACCTTTCCTCTTTTAATCCGGTTCATCAATTCATTCCGGATTTCCATTTCATTTTCACGGTAACCGTTTGGCAAACGCAGGTATAGGTCGAATTGCTTGCTGTTCAGTGATTTGATTTCAAATATGGCTGTTTTATCACCCAGGTCGCATGAAGCCTTGCCATATCCTGTCATTGATTGTATCATATTGTTCTTGTGCATCGTCATGCAAACCTACATTATTTTTTATTAATTATCACTTTATATCAAAGTCAAGCATTACTTCACCTTCCAACGATGCAGTAAGATGGTCCCCTGGTTTAACCGGGCCAACCCCTGCAGGAGTGCCAGTAAAAATCAAATCGCCCGTTTTCAGGGTGATAAATGTGGATACGTATGAAATGATGTCATCGAATGAAAAAATCATATTGCTTGTATTGCCACTTTGCACAGTCACACCGTTCAGGGATAATTCAAAGCGAATGGCGTTTCTGTCGGGTAGTATGTCAATCGGGATAAACTTATTAATTACGGCTGATTGATCAAATGCCTTAGCAATTTCCCATGGATACCCTGCCTTTTTGCAGCGATCCTGCAGATCCCTTGCAGTAAAATCAATACCCAATCCAATCTGATCGTAGTACCTGTGCGCAAATGATTTTTGAATTCTTTTCCCTAACCGGCATATTTTCAGAACAACTTCCGTTTCATAATGGACGGCTTGCGAAAAATCAGGATGAAAGAACGGACGGTTATGCAACAATAAAGCAGAATCAGGTTTCATAAAAAATACCGGTTCAGCGGGCAGCGGGTTGTTGAGTTCCCGGGCGTGTTCTACATAGTTGCGACCGATACAAATGATTTTCATTCTTAATTTCCTGTTTTTTCCTTGCCAAAGGCTTCTCTCAACTTAATTGCTGTAAGAACGTTTTTAGTATAAAGAGGGAATTGTCCGTTCATCATCCAGCCATAATAGCCCTGGTCTTTCTTCAGAACTTCAGCTACCGGCTTTCCTTTATATTTTCCAAAGTTAAAAATCTCCTGTCCTTCCTCATTCAAAATAATACGTCCCAGAAAGTCAACATTCACATTCTGGCAGGAGTATTTCGACAATTCATCGACATCATTGGAAAGATCTTCATACCGGTCGATCTGTGCTTTCAGGACTTCATAGGTGGCCATGGTATCGGCCATTGATGAATGGGCATTGATCAGATCCTTGTCACAATAAAATTTATAAGCAGCACTAAGTGTACGTTGCTCCTTTTTGTGGAAGATAACCTGTATGTCTATAAATTTTCTTTTCTTCAGATCAATGTCAGTCTCTGCACGAAGAAATTCTTCAGCCAGCAAGGGTAAATCGAACTTATTGGAATTATATCCGGCAAAATCAGAACCTTCAAAAACCCGACTTAAGGATTTCGCTACTTCGCTGAACAGGGGCGCATCTTTAACATCCTCATCAGTAATTCCATGTATGGCAGTGCTTTTGGGAGGTATCGGAATAGTAGGATTAATCTTCATGGTTTTGGACTCTTCATCACCATTCGGATAAATCTTCAAATAGGAAATTTCTACAATACGATCTACCGCCACATCAATCCCTGTAGTTTCCAGGTCGAAAAATATCAGGGGATTTTTGAGATTCAGTTTCATTCAAACGATTTACGAGTTGATCATCATCGGCATCAGCAACATGAGAACATCCTCATTGTCATTTTCTTTATTGAAAGGGATGAATAAGCCTGCACGTGATGCATCAGAAAGCTCAATAGAAACATCAGATGACTGTATATTTCCCAATATTTCAACCATAAAAGTGGATTTGAAGCCAATTTCCAAATCATCACCATTGTATTGACATGCAAGATCTTCAACTGCTGAAGTTGCGAAATCAATATCCTGGGCTGATACGGTAAGGCGATTTCCCTTAAGGGATAAGCGGATCAAATTGCTGGCCTGATTTGAGAAAACGGATACCCTGCGAACGGTATTCAGTAATTTAATACGGTCAATGAGCAGTTTGTTGGGATTATTGGAAGGAATCACCGAATTATAACTTGGATAGTTTCCTTCTACCAACCGGCAAACGATCTGAAAGGCTGCGGTAGTAAAAAAGGCATTTTTGTCGTCGAATTCAATGGTTACCTGTTCCTGGCCTTTTGAAAGCAAATTCTTAAGCAGCGAAGCCGGTTTCTTGGGCAATATAAACGAAGCACTGGCATCAGATTTAACATCCAGACGTTTATATCGTACAAGTTTATGAGCATCGGAGGCAACGAAAGTAATATCTCCGGGATTAAGCTCCATGAAAATTCCATTCATCACCGGACGCAATTCATCGTCGGCGGTTGCAAATAATGTGCTGTTAATTCCGCTTACCAGTGACGAAGCAGATATTTTCAAAGACACACTGCGCTCAGGTTTAATACGGGGAAGTTGTGGAAAGTCTTCACCATGCTGGCCCATTACAGAGAACTGACCATTCTCTGAACTGATTATAACAGCATACGTATCTGTATTAATGGTAAAAGTAAGCGGCTGATCAGGAAACTCCCTCAGTGAATCTGTGAGCAATTTTGCCGGCATGGCAATATTACCTGATCCATCTGAATTTTCAAGCTCCAGGGTGGTCACCATGGTGGTTTCCAGGTCCGAAGCTGTAATTTCCAGCGTTTTTCCGTCCAGTTTAAAAAGATAATTATCCAGAATCGGCAATGTATTTTTTGAACTGATCACCCTGCTTAATGCCTGAAGATGGTTCAATAAATCGATACTCGAAGCAACAAATTTCATTTACAATAAATTTAACTATTAATAATACATGCGATTATATTCCTAATTAACGCCTTCTAAAGAGAATCAATATTACGAAAAAAAAAGGATTGTCAGAAAACGCTCAACCCATTTTTTTAAAAAACGATTCGGTCCGGTTCAGATGGCAGCATATTTTTTCTTCCGGAACCAGGCGAAGATGAATCCTGCAACAATCACTAAAAGAGATGGAATAACTGTGTTGATGATAACCCATTTGCTCCGTTCTTTTTTTATTTTTTCCTTGTCGAGCAGACGAATGGTGAGCTTTTTTGATCGCAGATCAATGAGGCCGCTATGACCGGTCATGTATTGAACCGCATTTACAATAAACTCTTTGTTTCCATAGGTCTGAGAAGTATACCTGTCAAATCCAAGCGGCATGTAACGTACTCCACGCGGACCAGGACTGATCTCATTGCGTATAATGTCAGCATCTGCTGAAACCATTATGGATGAAGTTACTCCAGTTTCAATAAGATTCAATGATGTATCCGGGAATAAAGCAGATAACATCCGGTTTCGGAAGGCTGATTCAAATTTACCCTTAAGTAAAACAACAACAGGAAAAAACTGCTGGTTGAATTCTTCCTGTCTTGGAACAAGCCGCACTTCGTCTAGACTGATTACCGCAGGAACAGCCACCGGTTTTGTGAACTGAGAGGTGGTGAGAAGTACTGTTTTCTTAATGCTGGAACGAGCCGCTAGTGTATCAATGCTTCCTGTAAATTCGGTCTTAATCATATTCAGATTGCGCGTAATAATATTGGTATTAGGTGCATTGAGCAGCGGGGAATACAACCAGGGCGCAGGCTTGAAATCAGGAGGGTTGCCTGCCAGTGCTACATTTACCGGTATTGTGCTGCAATGAACATCCTGTAATAAAACAGGATTAACGCGGATTCCATATCGGAAAAAAAGATCTTCGATATTCAGCGTACGCATCATTGCCAGAAACGAGTTGCCTGAAGCAATACTGTCAACACTTGCATTCACAAGATCTACAAACCACAAGACTTTGCCTCCCTTCATCAGATACTGATCGAGGATAAATTTATCCTGTTCAGAAAATGATTTGGTCGGGCCGGCAATGATTACTGCTTTATACTGATCAAGGATTCCCGGTTTACCGCTTATCCGGCCACGGTCGACCTGGAAATTCCATCCGAGTTCATTGGTAATATCTGCTACCTGATATTCATTAAACTCACCATGACCCTCAATAAATGCTATCCTTTCAGCAGAATCAGCTGTTAAGGAGGTAATGGCTCTCATCAGCTCAAATTCAACGGATTCAATCGACCGGTTGATGTTCTCCTCGGCGGATAAACCAGGGTTGTTTTTTAACAGGTTTACCGGCACTTCAGAATCTTTGTATCGAACCAATGCTCCGGGAATGATAATCTTTTCAGCAGAACCTCCCTCATCGTCTTTATCCATAATATTGGAAGGACGCAAGCCTTTATCTATCAGTGAATTCAGAAATTCATCCACGGCCTTTTGGTCCTTTCCCTCAAAAGGGTTTACAAATTCAAACCGTAATTCCTTTCCCGCATATGCTTCAAAATCTTCCAGCGTCTCACGCACGCGTTGTTTCATCTTGTAAAAGGGGATATTCAGATCTCCATCCAGGTACATGGTAATCAGTACGCGGTCATCCAACTCCCTTAAGGTTTTCTTCGTAAATGCTGACAGGGTATAACGTTTTTCAGATGTAAGGTCAAAACGGTAATAAACTCTTGACAACAGCCAGGCAATAATGATGATCAGTGAAAAAACAATCAGTGTTTTATAGAATGGATTTTTCAATGCGTTAATCTTTTGCATGCCCTCACTTTTTAATATTTTCAATTACATATCGGGTACCGGTCATAAAAATGGCAATGACTGCGAAAAAGTAAATCAGATCGCGGGTGTCAATAATACCCCGGCCGACAGATTCGTAATGATCCATGATTCCAATTGAAACGATGATATTTCCAATTGAGCCGGTACCGAATAGTTGCGCGATTTGTCCAAATCCGTAACAGGTAAACAGACAAAGAACTGCACTTAATAATAAGGCAATGATGGGATTGTCTGTCAGCGAGGAACAGAATATTCCGATGGATGCATAGGTGCAGGCAAGCAAAAGCAATCCGAGGTAGGATCCCCAGGTTCCGCCATGATCGATGTTTCCGACTGGATTTCCAAGTTGTATAACGGAGTAATAAAAAACAAGGGTTGGGACCAGGGCAAGTAAAATCATTACAACTGCCGCAAGGTATTTTGCCCAAATGATTTGCATGGTTGTTAAAGGCCGGGTCATTAATAAATCAAGGGTGCCGGCTTTTTTTTCTTCTGAAAAGCTGCGCATGGTAATGGCAGGTATCAACATCACCATTACCCAGGGTGCTATAAAAAACAAAGTTTCAATGGTGGCATATCCGCCGTCGGGAATATTCAACGGTCCTTTAAATACCCACATAAACAGGCCGTTCATCATAAGAAAAATTACAATGACGATATATCCGGCCAGTCCGTTAAAAAAGCTTTTTATTTCTTTGCTGAAGAGGGAATACATATTCTAAAACTTAAGCGTGTAAAGTAACACAATCGCACATTATCCTGTAAGGGTTTTGTTTAATTATTATTAACAGCGGTAACATGCCTGGTTTTTGAAAGAACAAGCGGATTTCCCAATTTTGTTTTTACCCGTGCAGAGACAATGAGGTCGACATCAATTCTTGATCCCGAAGGAACACTGATATCAAACCGGGAAAATCCATCTTTCATATCCATCTTATACAATCCTTTAAATATATATTTGCCTTCATCCAAAGGTCCCTCGTATAACTTATATTCATAACCGGGTTTGGATAACTTTACAGTAAAGGTGATTTTATCAGGATAGTCCTTCTGCTGAAGAACCAACCTGGGATAATCAGTAATCAGAGACCCGTCCTCGTTATATTCTTTAAGTCCCATTCCCGGGTTGCCGTTTTTTACCGGAACCTCAGCCATTATTTTCCCGCTTTCATAATAGTATTTCTGGATGCCAGATGAATTACCATTCAAGTAAGGTGTTACACGATAAGGTTGCCCATTTTCATAAAACCAGATTTCATCGCCTTGCTTAATGTCATTTTTATAAAATAAAGTAGAGCTTATTTTTCCTGAAGTATAATAATTAATGGCTTGCCCCTCACGCTTATTATCCTTGTAAAAAACTTCCGACAGAAGGTGACCGTAGCGATCGTAGTTTTTTGTTTTCCCGTGTCTCAGATTTCCTTTTGTCTCTATTTCAGTCTTAAGTGCTTTATTGCTGAAATATTCCTTAACAACGGTGATCTGTGTTGTATCAGGCTTTCGGTTTTTTAAGGCTTCAGTGGTCAGGCGAAACAGATTTTCATTTCTGCCACATGAAATAATCATGAGTAGGACAATGATGACAGGGAAATAATATCGTTTCATGATTAACCTTTTGGATGTTATTGTGAAGTTAAGGAAAAAAACCACAATTTAAACCGCCCAAGCGTTATCTTTGCGGTTCATTTTAAGAACATGAGCAGATCAAAAGTGAAACCCTTATTGGAACAGCTTGAAATAACCGACCTCGCAGCTGAAGGAAAAGCCATTGCGCGGCATGAAGGCATGGTTATATTTGTTACCCAATGTGTTCCGGGTGATGTGGTAGATGTGCAGATCATCCGCAAACGGAAAAAATATATGGAAGGTTATCCGGTGAAATTTTATTCATATTCCAATAACCGCACAGAACCTTTCTGCAGCCATTTCGGTGTTTGCGGAGGTTGTAAGTGGCAACACCTGCCGTATTCTGATCAGCTGAAATTCAAACAAAAGCAGGTTTCTGATGTGCTTGAACATATTGGTAAAGTTACTGCAAATACCGTTTTGCCTGTTCAGGGAGGTACGCACCTAACCGAATACCGGAACAAGCTGGAATTCACATTCTCAAACAACCGGTGGCTTACCAGCGAGGAAATAAATTCTGGCAACCTTCAGATTGAACGCAGGGGATTGGGATTCCATATTCCCGGCAAGTTTGATAAAGTATTGAATATTGAACGATGTTATCTGCAGCCTGATCCGTCTAACCAGATTCGTGATTTTGTAAGGCATTATGCCATGGATCATCAACTTGAATTTTTCGATCTTATTCATCAGAAAGGCCTGTTGAGAAACCTCACCATCAGAAATAACAAGGCAGGATCATTTATGGTTATTGTGTCCTTTTTCAAGCCTGATATGAAAGCAATTGAGCCATTACTCAATGCTCTGGCCGAAAAGTTTCCTCAGATCTCTTCTCTGATGTATGTGATCAATCCCAAAGCCAATGATACCATCAATGACCTGGATGTTAAGCTTTTTAAAGGAGATGATCATCTGATTGAGAACATGGAAGACCTTGTATTCAGAATATCTCCAAAATCATTTTTTCAAACCAATGCCGAACAGGCATATAAATTATATTCCATTGCCCGTGATTTCGCCCAGCTAAAGGGCGACGAAATTGTATATGATCTTTATACAGGTACCGGAACGATTGCTCTGTTTCTGGCCCGGCACTGTATAAAAATCACGGGAATTGAGTATGTGGAGGATGCCATTCTGGATGCAAAAATCAATGCAAACATAAATCATATCGGGAATGCCTCATTCTTTGCCGGTGATATTCGCGATATGCTGCAGGAATCTTTTTTTGCTGAACAAGGATATCCTCAGGTAATCATTACGGATCCTCCCCGCAATGGAATGCATGCCGATGTTATAAAATCTATTATCTCAGCCGGGCCGTCACGAATTGTATATGTGAGCTGCAATCCGGCTACGCAGGCACGCGATATTGAACTGCTGTCAACCGATTATGTGCTTGTGAAAACCCAGGCAGTGGACATGTTTCCTTACACGCATCATGTTGAAAATGTAGCTTTGCTTGAAAGAAAAATTCAGGCTGTTTAAATTTATATTTTTACTACTTTGGTAAGAAATTTACCAACCCTATGGGAAATTTCTTTCATGGCATTTTTGAGACCTTTTTCCTCATTGGATATTGTGTGCTGTTTATAGTAACAATCATCATTCTGAAGCCATTCCGGTATCATAAACGCCGTATGAAATCATCGGTATTTTTAAAACTCAGTTACCTTTTATATCTGGTTTCTTTTTTGTTTTTTACTTATCTGTTGTTATTCGGAAAAAAAGAAATTGATACGTCGGAACAAGCATATGAAACACTTTTCAATGTTCATTTCTTGTTTTTTCTTACCTCAACAATCATTCCCAATATGGGTATTATGATCCGCCGCAAAATCAAACGAAAACGAATTGAATACAACGTTATTGTAGGAATTATAAACCTCTTGTATTTTTTCTATTTGTGCTTCCTGTGCTTCTCCCATAAATGGGCTTTGATGTAGTTTATTGACCAGCCTGGACCCATTCCAGGGCACGGTTTATTTTTTCTTCCATAGGAAGGTGTCCGTCTATCCAGTGAATCATGCTTCCTTCGCGCTCCATTTTTCTGAACCAGGTACGTTGTCTTTTCGAAAATTGATGAATGGCCGTATTTAACTGGCCTTTCATAGTGTCATAATCAATATGGCCCAGGAGGTATTGCGTCAGAAACTTATATTCCAAACCATAATAAATCAATGATTCAGGAGGAATGCCCGATTCCAGAAGTTCTTTGACCTCTTCAGCCAGGCCCTGATCCAGCCGCTGTTGAAGTCTCTGTGTGATGCGTGTTCTTTCAGTTTCACGGTCATAGATGATACCGATCAATAAATTGTTTAATTCAGGAATACTTTGCCCGGGTTGGTTTTCATTGTAAAAGGTTTCTATTTCAATTGCCCTTATTGCATGTTCGCGTGTATCAATATCGGTTTTATTATGAAGCAATTTCATTTTTGAAAGCATCTGGCTGAGTTCATCCAGACTTTTGTCAACCAGTTTCTCTCTTAAAATTTGGTTTTCAGGAACTTCATCAAGCCGGTATTGACGGGTTACTGCGTTGATATACATGGCTGATCCGCCACACATCACCGGCATTTTACCCCGCTCCCTGATGCTGTGCCATGCATTCAAAAAATCCCTCCTGTATTCAAAAACACTGTATTTATAGCCGGGCTCTGCAATGTCTATTAAATGAAAGGGTACGATATGCGTTCCCACGCGATAATCTTCATAATCTTTCCCGGTTCCCAGGTTCATCCGGCGATATACCTGCCTGGAATCTGCGCTGATGATTTCACCATGGATCCTGTCGGCCAGATGTGCGGCAAATGCTGTCTTTCCACTTGCAGTCGGGCCAATTACCGTTATCAGATTGTATTCAGATTGCATCTTCTCATTTCGTTGATGCGAATTTATGGAAATTCGGATAAATTGCGCTTATTTTGCACCCATAGGGAACTCCAATGTCTGAAATAGAAATTAAGAACAAGAAAGCCTGGCACGATTTTGAAATAATCGATAAATATGTGGCGGGTATTCAGCTCACAGGGACGGAAATTAAATCAATCAGAGCTGGGAAGGCCAGTCTGGTTGATTCTTATTGTTTTTTTGAGGGCAATGAGTTATTTGTAAAGGGCATGCACATTTCCGAATACGACTTTGGTAACATATTCAATCATTTTCCCAAACGTGACCGTAAACTATTACTTACTGCGCGCGAGTTACGGAAATTGCATAAAAGTGTAAAGGAAAAAGGACTTACCATTGTGGCGCTTAAGATTTTTATCGCAAAAAGCCGGTATGCAAAAGTTGAAATTGCTCTTGCCCGTGGTAAAAAAGAATATGACAAACGGGAGGATCTTAAGAAGAAAGATTCACACCGTGAAATGGACCGTGCAATGAAGCATTAATTGCTTATTGCGCAAAAAAGAAGTTGTTCAGTTCGTAAATGTCCGGGGCAGATAATTTCGACTCAAAGTCAAAATAACGGTCAATTTCCCGCAGCATCTCATCAAAGGAAATATACGCATCATTATCAGAGTCAACAGATTTAAATTTATCAGGTATGGGAACGCCACTTCCTTTTCGGTTATAGGCATCTGCTTTTCTGATATATAAATCCACCTCATTTCGTCCTACAGCCATCGATTTATTGAGCAATGCAATGACGTCATCTTCAGTAATTTCAACACCTTCACTGTTTACATAGGCTCCAGCACGACTGTTGGGTTCTTTATCAAGATAATCGTAAATATCATCATTGTCAGAATCGAGCGGGCATCCAACCGAATCAGTTGCAACACCATATGGAGTGCCCGGGCATTCATCCATAGCATCAGGCCATCCGTCATTATCATCATCTCCCATCAGCATCGGATCAAATTCCTGATCCAGAAATAACCGGTCAATCTTCAATGTTTTAGCAGAAGAAAACAAGTCAAAATGGAAGGTGATGTAAGTGAAATTCATCATGTCATTCCCTTTCTTTCCTATACGGCCTTTGGTATTTTTGGAACTAACATGGTCAATGTTGTCTGTGAATGTATAAATGAAGGAATTTCCGAGTCTGATCATCAGACGGTTTGACAATTGCATATCCAGTCCGAAATCAAACGGAATTGCGAAGCCATACTGAGCGTATTGTCCGGCACCCCAATCATTGTCTTTTCCCCTTAATGGAGTTTCATACTCAAAGTCCCTGCTCATCAAATGACTGTTATTTTCATCTCCGAGTGATTCAGGGATATCCCGGATGGTGCCGTCGGACCAGTAGTTGTATTTAACTTCCTCATATGCGCTGGTCATGGGGTTAAACCGCATGGTAGAACTGTCGGTGCGGGAGTTAAACAATAAAGTTCCAAATCCCACGGATACGAATGGATGGATCCGCCGGTCTTTTTTCTTATAGAAGTGATCAAAATCGTAGTTGATGTCAACTCCAAAATTGTAGATGTCAGTCTGGAAATTGAAATTGTGATTTTCATCGGTTGAACGTTCGTTTCCGCTTATTTTTCCACCCATAAAAAAGAACTCAGCCTTGAAAAACCTTTTATCATCAATATATGTGGAAAGGCTTACTTTATATCCCAATGTGCCGATCGTGGGTGTGTAATAATTATTTTTAACATCACCCATATAATTCAGGACTCCTATACCAACGCCAACAACAGGTTTGTAATTTGGGTTGATATTTTCAACTTCCTGATGCAGCAATTTATCGAATTCATCTTCCTGGCTATGCGCTGGTATGGCATATATCAGAAAAGTGAAAATGACCAGTGCCACTTTTATGAAACGACTGCATGAGATATAGCGTGTCATCATCTGTACCATTTCTGTTCAGTGATCATTAGAGCTTCCTGTACGGTGATTCGTTTCCCGCTATTATAAGCAGTAATAAATGCATCCTTAACCGGTGTTGTATTCCAGATATGAACTCTATAGTCTCTGGCATCTTTATATTCTGCGAACGAACCTACAGAGTATTTGGTCCACCCGTCATGATTTTCACGTCTTACTTCCTTATCGAGATTCATTTTTTTGAAGTAACGGTTGACGTTTACAGGTTTATGACCTGCAGCAAGCTGGATTCTGTAAAAAACACCATCCTGCATATCAAGAAAATCAGCATTTGATGAAGGAATTGTATTTTTTGCAGATGAAGCAGCCGGTTTTGTCTTTTTTGGAGGAGTCTTTTTCTCAGTATTTGATGCAATATCTGTGTTTGCAGTTTGTTTTGCATCCTGATTTTCAGTATTAACAGCATCGGCTGGTTTAACTGTCTCGGCAACCTGTTCAGTTTGTGTAGAAGGTTGGGAAATTGCCATGGCAATCATCTGATCTACATTGCCGGAATTAACTTCTGCTATATTCAGGTCTCTTTCCAGAATATCCACACTCACTGATTTCTGATCGACCAAATAGGAAAATGCACCAATGATCTGTGGCGCAGGGACATTAGCCTGATTTTTAGGTATCAAACGGTATGACACTGTAAAAAACGGATTATCGGGCAGATTCATCCACAGAAATTTTACTTTCTGATCTTTGAAAGTGAAAATGGCATCTTTGGGATCCATGGCTACCGCAGTGTAGCCTTGAGGAACAGTTTCTTCTATTTTGGCAAATTGCCGCGTCAGATTCTTCTTAACCAGGATATTTACAACATAATCTCCCTGAGATCCTGCATATGGCTTTTGTCGGATGCATGCAATATTTACTGCATCAGGACTCAAACCAGGCATGGGGAGTGATAATTTTTCAAAATCGTTGATATCAACAATAAGCGATGGATCAATAGTGGGAGAGGGTGTGATATTAATAGCAATCGGGTCGATATCTACAAATTTCCGCTCATTGTTTTCAATATAGGAATACTTTCCGGAAAGATTAAAAGTGCCTTTGAGCCTTTCATCCACCTTAACTTTATAGGTTACGGTAACCTCATCGCTTTGAGGTGTTCTTAACCAGATCAGACGCACTCTTTTTTCACTGAAAGTGAAATCAGCGTTAGAAGAGGTAACAGGAACAGCGGTAAGTCCGGCCGGTATATTTTGCTGAAATCTTGAAAATCCTTCGAGATCACCTTTATTCAATGTAATCTTCACCTCGAATTCAGAACCGGCCTGAACGTCGCCAGGTACATCCATTTTCACAGACACACCACCCGGGAATATCTGCAGAACAAGGATGATAAGCAAATTCAGTAAGGTTGATCCTAGTTTAACCATTGATGTAGCTTTAATGGTGAAATAAAAATACAGATTCTCTAAGAGATAATAAATTTAGTTATTAACAATCTTACATTTACAAACTTCAATTAAAGATTCCCATGCAAACAAATGGCCCAAATTACTAGAAATTGGGACTTAATATGTATTTGCTATAGAATTCGTTAATGTGTTTTACAGCATCTTCAGCAGTATCAACTACTGTGAAAAGGTCCATATCGTCCAGACTGATATTTTTCTGTTCAACAAGCATAACTTCTTTAACCCATTTGATCAGTCCTTCCCAATAATCAACGCCCACCAGAACAATGGGGAATTTTCCGATTTTCTCGGTCTGAATCAGCGTCAGCGCTTCAAACAATTCATCAAAGGTACCATAGCCTCCGGGCAAAACAATGAATCCTTGCGAATATTTGATAAACATTACCTTCCGAACAAAAAAATGATCAAAGGTGATGAGTTTATCTGAGTCAATAAACAGGTTTGGTTCCTGTTCAAAAGGCAGATCGATATTAATTCCTACTGAACGTCCTTTACCTCTTTTTGCACCGAGGTTTGCTGCTTCCATAATTCCGGGACCACCGCCTGTGATGACGCCATATCCAATTTGGGTCAATTGAAAAGCAATTTCTTCCGCAAGTTTATAGAATTTGGTTCCGGGTTCAGTACGGGCTGATCCAAAAATGGATACGCAAGGTCCAATACGGGCCAGTTTTTCAAAACCTTCAACAAATTCCGACATTATTTTGAAAATGCCCCAACTGTCTGCAGTTTGTATTTCCTGCCAATCTTTGTTTTTAAATGCATCGATGATCTTTTCTTCTCCGTGTGTCATAGGTTGAATTCGTTGAAAATCTATATTCTATACGTGAATGTATGCTGTAGGTTTTACTTAGCCTGCAAAAATAGTAAAAAACAATACGTTTCCTTTAGCCTTTTGTTTTCGCTTTTTCCTGTTCTTCCATTTCCTCTTTCAGATAAACTGCCGTATAACTTCTTTTATTCATCACGACTTCTTCCGGAGTTCCCGTACAGATGACTTCGCCTCCATGAATGCCTCCTTCGGGGCCCATATCAATAATATGATCTGCAACTTTTATTACATCCAGGTTGTGTTCTATAACAACAATGGTATTGCCTTTATCTGCCAGGTGATCCAGCACCTGCAATAAAACACGTACATCCTCAAAGTGAAGTCCTGTTGTTGGCTCATCTAATATATAAAGGGTTTTCCCGGTGTCTTTACGAGATAATTCCGCAGCCAGTTTGATACGCTGTGATTCACCTCCTGATAATGTTGTTGAAGGCTGGCCCAAAGTGACATATCCTAGTCCCACATCGTCGATGGTAGACAGCTTATGCCGAATAGGAGGAATGCCTTCGAAGAACTCAACCGCCTGGCTAATGGTCATATCCAATACTTCGCTGATGTTCTTACCCTTATAGCGAACTTCCAATGTTTCCCGGTTATATCGTCTTCCATTGCATACGTTGCACTGAACGTATACATCAGGAAGAAAATTCATTTCAATCGTCTGCAAACCTGCTCCCTGGCAGGTTTCACACCTTCCGCCCTTTACATTAAACGAGAAACGCCCTGCTTTATATCCCCTGATTTTCGACTCACGTGTTTGCTCAAAAAGCTTGCGTATGTCAGAAAAAACACCGGTATAAGTGGCAGGATTCGAGCGCGGTGTGCGTCCAAGTGGCGCCTGATCCACTTCAATAACCTTATCAATAAATTCGAGCCCTTTTATTTCTTGATACGGAAGGGGTGTAAGTGACGACTTATAAAAATGCTTACTGAGAATCGGAAACAGCGTGTCATATATGGCAGTGGATTTACCACTTCCTGAAACACCGGTAATACAGATGAATTTTCCAAGGGGCAGCTCAATATCAACATTTCTCAGATTATTCCCGGTTGCTCCTTTAAGAATTAACTTCTTACCATTGCCTGCCCGATGTTGTTTCGGAATCTCTATTTCCTTCTTATGATTCAGATATAATGCCGTAAGAGACTCTGTTTTCATTATTTGTCCGGGTGTTCCGGCAGCACAAACTTCCCCGCCGTGTCTTCCGGCAAACGGACCCAGGTCTACAACATAATCGGCATTGAGGATCATCTGACGGTCGTGTTCAACAACGATTACCGAGTTGCCGGTATCTCTTAGTTCTTTAAGTGATTCAATGAGCTTCTGATTATCGCGCTGATGCAAACCTATACTGGGTTCATCCAGTATGTAAAGAACATTAACCAGTTGAGAACCTATTTGAGTAGCAAGTCTGATGCGCTGACTTTCCCCGCCTGAGAGACTTCCGGCGCTCCGGTTTAAAGAAAGATAATCCAGACCAACATTCAATAAAAAGTGTACCCTGGTTTTCAGCTCTTTTAATATTTCTGAAGCAATGGCAAGCTGTTTGGGATTTAAATATTGACTTACAGTGCCTAACCAGCTATATAATTCAGAGACGTCGAGAGCTGCAAGTTGAGCAATGTTTTTATCGTGAATCAGAAAATGCAGGGATTCTTTCTTAAGTCGTGTACCTGCGCAATCAGGACATGTTACTTTTTCAATATATTGATCTGTCCATTTTTCCTCGTCGTTATTTCCCAAATGATTCGCAATATAATTGATGACTCCTTCAAAGCTCAGGAAATAGTTTGTGGAAAATCCCAATGGCGTATTTTCGAGTTTGAAAGTCTCTTCAGCGCCATATAACAGCACATTCATTCCATCCTCAGGAATGTCCTTAATAGGGGTCGACAGATTGAATTTATATTTGGCGCCAACTGCCTCCAGTTGCCAGAATATCAATATATTTTTGTACGGTCCTAAAGGAAGGATGCCGCCCTTTTTAATGCTTAATTCAGGATCAGGAATCACTTTGGAAATGTCTATTCTGTTTATGGTCCCTAGTCCGTTACAATGCGGGCATGCACCCTGAGGTGAATTAAAAGAAAATGTATGGGGGGCAGGTTCATTGTACGAAATCCCTGTTGTAGGACACATCAAAAGACGGCTGTAAAAGCGGGGAGTTTTCTTTTCCACATCGAGCAGCATCATCACACCTTTCCCTTGTTGCATGGCAAGGTTTACTGATTTTTTCAGACGTTCCTTATCATTGCTATCCACTTCCATCTTGTCAATAACAATTTCAATGAAGTGGGTCTTGTACCGGTCGAGCTTCAGACCATGTCTGATTTCGATCAATTCTCCATCTACCCGTGCATTCAGAAACCCTTTGCGCCTGATTTGTTCAAAAACATCCTTATAATGACCCTTACGGCCTTTAACAATTGGAGCAAGCAGGTATACTTTCTGTCCTGTATAGTTTTCAAGAATCAGGTTGATAATCTGATCGTCTGTATATTTAACCATGGGTTCGCCGGTGTTGTATGAATAGGCGATACCAGCCCTGGCATAGAGCAAACGTAAAAAATCGTAAATCTCGGTAATTGTTCCGACAGTAGAGCGCGGATTTTTCCCGGTAGTTTTTTGTTCAATGGCAATAACCGGACTCAACCCTGTAATTTTATCCACATCGGGTCTTTCCATGTTGCCAAGAAACTGACGGGCATAGGCAGATAAGGTTTCCATATAGCGCCTTTGTCCTTCGGCATATATTGTATCGAAGGCCAGGGACGATTTACCACTCCCGCTTAACCCTGTGACAACCGTAAGCTGATTACGGGGTATAGAGAGGTCAATGTTTTTAAGGTTGTGAACACGAGCGCCGAATACTCTTATTTCTTCGGTTTCAATAATTCTTTTGTCTGAAGATTTGGCCAATTTTTATATTACCCGCAGTTGAGTTAGTAAAATTTATTCAATTACCCGCCCGCCTTCATGAGGAATAAGTACATGGTATACTTTATCGGGTTGATCGGGAAGATAATTCTGGCGGAGCCAGGGATTAAACTGTTTTATGATTTTGTAATTGGTAGCATGTGCCAATGCAAAGTCAGTGATGTTAGCGATTTCTTTTTCAACAGCAATATCTTCGGTAGCAATTACAGGATAATAATCACTTTCATCGAGTTGAAAACCATAATTAGCAGGATTTTCAGTAATTAGTTTATGTGCTATCAGTCTGAACACATAACGTGCAGTTTCATCATTCAGCAGCAAATCGTAATAATTATTGGTTTTTTGCTTATTTATCTGGTTTTCCAGACCGTTTCTTCCTGCGTTATAGGTAGCTGCGGCTATGGTCCAGCTGCCAAATTTTTTATATGATTCCAGTAAATATTTACATGCTGTTTCTGTTGATTTTGCAAGATCGTACCGTTCGTCAACCACAGAATTTACTTCCAGTCCGTATTCCTTACCGGTAGATTCAAGAATTTGCCACATTCCTACGGCCTTAGCAGGAGACACAACATTTTCGAGCCCGCTTTCAGCCATGGCGAGATACTTAAAATCATCCGGAACACCATATTTTTTAAGAATAGGTTCAATTACAGAAAAATATCTTTTAGATCTTTTAAGTACCATAATGGTACGTGAATGCCAGTAACCATTTACGAGCAATTCTTTATCCAGACTTTCCCGGGTATCAAAATTGGATACAGGAACCGCCTCACCTGCAAATTCCAGTTGTTCGGGCATGCCAAACGACTGGTTCAATGAGGGCATCCGTTCTGAATGCATTCCTGAATTTGTTTCCTTTTCCGTGAAACCCTGGATGGATAATAAGAGACCTGTAACGATCAAAGCGCCGGCTATATACAAAACCGGCTTTATCCCTGAAAAATTCCCTTGTGACATATTCCTTTCGTAAAAACCTTGTTATAAATCCTTCTACGGATTTTTACAAAGTTAGTTAAAACGAATTTCAGATTTTTACTGTTTAAAAAGGTTTTTTCAGACAATTATGTTAAAATGTGTAATTGACGCCGGCAAAGAAGCCGAATGAATAGGGATGCACCGATATTTGGGAAGATTGATCAATGGTGTTGAGATAATACCTGAATCGAGGCTCAAGCGTTAATGCAAAGCGCGGAATTACCGGGTATTCAATACCAAGTCCGACAGACCCTACATAATTTACTTCATTGATCTGAGTGGTCTTGCCAATCAGCCTGTTCCTTCCGTTTTGAGTCATGTCCACTTTGTTTCCGATCAGGAAATTGGTAATAATACCTCCGGAAAAGCTAAAGTCCAGTTTTCTGTCAATCACCTTGTATTTCAATACCAGGGGAAGCTCAAAATAATCAAATGTTTGTTTTATCGTTACTTCATCCGATGAAGATACATTAAGCAGGGATTGCGTCATAATTTCTTTCATCCCTGCATCATTCAACGAGTTATTCATTACATATCTGTCCGTCCCCTGGTTTCTCATGGAAATTGTCCCTGTTGAATTGGTAATTGAAACAACTTCATTACTGACAAATGCTGTTGCTAATTCGTTATAAGTCAAGGTCTCATTCTTTTTCTGACCATATCTTGAATAATATACCCCTGATTGTACTGAAAGTCTTCTGGCGGGAGAAAACGAAACCCTAAGTCCTCCTGCATAAGCCATGATTCCGTCTTCCTTATCATTCAGATTACTGATTACTGATGATTCGAGTGAACTGGAATTAATGGAGCGGTCAGAATACAGCGGAGCTATCTCACCGCCAAGTTCCCAACGGTGATTTGTTTTCTTATCAATGATGTCCTCAGTAAAGGCCGCGTTATATTCTGCCATCAATAATGATACCGCTTCCTCCTGAGACAGGTTTTTTTCAGAGGAACCGGAAAAATCAATTCCGGGCAATTGATTCAATGTCCGCGGTATATCGAGTGAAGCGATCGGATTCATTTCAATATGCTCTGTTAAAGGAGTCGGAATCATGTTCTGTATTTCAGATGAATTCTCAGGGACTTCATGCAGAGATGGTTCGTTTTGAATGGTGTTGTCTGTCGTACTTTGAATATGTTTCTGTTTTTCAAAAGGGTGATTAACAGGTTCCTTGCTTTTTAATATGGAGGAAACGGGAGACTTTTCAGCAGATTCTATGCCGGAAGCCTCAGGTTTTGAAGTACGTTCGGTAATTTCCTTGCCTGACCGGGAAGTTTCAGGTTGATTTATAAAATAGATGCCGATTCCTAATGAAGTAATCAGAGCCATTCCTGCTGCAATTCTTAAGAACAGCAAGGCAGAAAGCTTCCTTTTGCCTTTGCTCATTTTTTGGGCAATCGCATCCCAGTTCGAATCTGGCGGACTCTGTTCGAATTCTGCCAGCCGATCCCTGAAATATCTGTCTGTATTATTGTTCATTTCCATGGCTCAGAATGTTTGAACCGATTTTATATATAATTTGCTTACTTTTTCCTGCAATATGGCCCGTGCTCTTGATAAGTTCGATTTCGATGTCCCTTCGCTTATTTTCAGCATTTTGCTGATTTCCTTATGCGACATACCCTCAATAGCATAAAGGTTGAAAACAATACGGTATTTGGGGGTTAATTCCTGGACAACACGAACCAAAATATCAGCGTCAATATCAGATCCGATTTCACTGGTCTCCTTTTCAATATTATTTAAGTTTTCATCGGCAGGAATATGGCTATAATGCAGCCGGTATTTTTCAAGGGCTGTATTTACCATAATCCTTCTGATCCACCCTTCAAATGCACCACTAAAACGGAATTGATGAATTTTGTCAAACACTTTTATAAACCCTTCCTGCAGAATATCCTGCGCATCATCGTAATTACCAGCATAGCGCAAGCATATACCAAACATCTTTGCTTTAAACATGTCGTATAATACCCTTTGCGCTTCAGGTTTCTTTTCCTGGCAGCCCTTAATCACTGTATGTAACTGATCAACCAAATACACGTTTTAACTCCCCAAAATTAAGGGATTGTATGATCTTTTGCTCAATTTATTAGTACTCTTATCAGATGTAAATTAGATTCTTTTGGTTGCGTAATCCACAGAATATTCTGAAATTTGTTCTTTATTGTTCGTTTACGGACAGATCCTGTATCAATTTAATACATTTTGATACATGCTGATTCTTACCCGTTATGTTATATATTGGCAAATATATCAGCATCTTACCTTTGTTGGTATAATATTTGATATTTCATCAAACATTAACCTGAAAATCCTGATGATTACAATTAAGAATCTTCACAAATCTTATTATACAGGCAGTACCTCTCTGCATGTACTTAAAGGATTGAATTTGCATATTGCCGAGGGCGAGATGGTATCGATCATGGGGGCATCCGGATCTGGAAAGTCTACATTGCTGAATGTTCTGGGAATCCTTGATAATTATGACCTGGGCGAGTATTACCTCAATGGAATGCATATCAAAGACATCAATGAAACAAAAGCTGCACAATTGAGAAATCACACCATTGGTTTTATTTTTCAAAGCTTCAATCTGATCTCCTTTAAAAACGCTATGGAAAATGTGGCATTGCCACTCTATTACCAGGGTGTTGGAAGGAAAAAGAGGAATCTGATTGCAATGGAGTATCTCGACCGGGTAGGACTGAGAGATTGGTGGTCACACCTGCCCAGTGAATTATCCGGAGGTCAGAAACAACGTATTGCAATTGCCCGTGCTTTGATATCGAAACCCAAAGTGATATTTGCCGATGAACCCACAGGTGCGCTTGATTCAGTGACATCTATGGAAGTAATGGACCTTCTTCAGGAAATCAACAATGAAGGGATAACCATAATCATTGTTACACATGAACATGATATATCATTACGGACTCAGAAAGCTATAAAACTGAAAGACGGAAATATAGAATCCATAACCAACCATGAGCCTGCGCTTAAAGCAGTTTCATCCTTTTAATCCATAAAACTATGTTTGATCTGGATAAATGGCAGGAGATTCTCAGCACAATCAATAAGAACCGGATGCGCACTTTCCTTACGGGATTTAGTGTGGCATGGGGGATTTTTATGCTTATTGTTTTGCTCGGCTCGGGAAAGGGACTGCAAAATGGAATTGATGCGCAATTCAGGCAGGATGCTGTAAATACCATATGGTTTGGTCCCGGCACCACCAGCAAAAATTATGAGGGACTTAAATCGGGAAGGCAAATACAGTTTACCAATCAGGATTACGAATATGTGCGCGACAGAATGCGCGGAATTGACAAGATATCTGCCCGGTTCTTTATGTGGCAAAACCGGGTTATCTCTCATAAAAAGGATTATGGCGTTTTTGACCTGGTATGCGTGCATCCGGATTTTCAGCAAATTGAAAACGCTTTAATCGCGGATGGCCGGTTTATAAACAATCTGGACATCAAAAAGAAAAGAAAGGTGGCCATCATCGGACTTCCGGTAAGAAGGGCCTTGTTTAAAGACAGTACAAAAGTGATCGGGGAATATATCAAGGTAAACGACATCCCTTTCATGGTTGTAGGTGTTTTTACCGATAAAAATGAACGGGATATGAACCGGGTGTATCTTCCCATTTCAACAAGCCAGATGATTGCCGGTTCGCCGAATACCATACATAACCTTAGCATAACAAGTACACTCAGCGCCTCGGAGAGTGAACAATTTGAAAAAGAACTCAGGGCTGTATTTGCCGAGCGGCATAAGTTTGATAAAGAAGACCTGAATGCCATGTGGATTTACAATACTGTAAAAGAATACAAGATGTTTACCAATCTTTTCCTGGGCATTCAGATATTCGTTTCCATTATCGGAGCATTCACGATTATAGCCGGAATTGTTGGAGTAAGCAATATCATGATTATTGTTGTAAACGAACGTACCAAGGAGATCGGTATCCGGAAAGCCATTGGGGCCAGTCCTGCTTCCATTATCGGCATGATTTTGCTTGAAGCCGTTTTTATTACTGCAATAGCAGGTTATATCGGACTGGTTTTGGGAATCCTTACACTTCAGGGAGCTTCTTCGATTATTCCTTCAAACCCGTTCTTTGTGAATCCTGAAGTGGATTTTAAAATTGCATTGATTGCAACACTGGTTCTCATTGTTGCCGGAACATTGGCAGGTTTAATGCCTTCGTTAAGAGCATCCAGAATCAGACCGGTAGAAGCTTTACGAGACGAATAAACACAAAGACTTATGTTTGACAGAGACAGATGGCAGGAAATATATTATACCCTCAGAAGCAATAAGCTGAGGACATTTATGACAGCGTTTGGTGTGTTTTGGGGAATCCTTATGCTGATTATCATGACAGGTTCGGGAAACGGATTAAAGAATTCTGTTTATGACGGCTTTCAGGATTTCGCAACCAACAGTGCTTTCATGTGGACACGGCAAACTACAATGCCCTATAAGGGATTACCGCGAGGCAGACAATGGATGTTTAACAATTCTGATATGAAGGCCCTTCTTCAAGGAATTCCAGAAATCGGTTATCTGGCTCCACGTCTGCAACCCTGGTCGGGTAATGGGGATAATAACGTGGTCAGGGGCATTATTACTGCATCTTATGATATTTTTGGTGATTATCCTGCCTATTTTAAAATTGATCCGGTTACTATTTTATCCGGAAGGGTTATTAATGATATCGACATCAACGAAAACCGGAAAATTGCAGTAATTGGAAATAAGGTCAGAGACGAACTTTTTAAAAAGGATGAAAATCCCATTGGTCAATACATAAAAATCCGCGGTGTGTATTTTCAGGTTGTAGGAGTTTTTGAACCCCGCAATCAGAATATCAATTTCGGAAACGATAAAGGCAAAACGATTTTTATACCCTTTACTTCTTTACAAATTGCCTATAATATGGGAGATGAGGTTCATTTTATTGCTGTAACTGCAAAAAATAACATCCCTGTTTCGGTATTGGAAAAGAAGGTAATGGCTATGCTGGCTGCCCGCAATAAAGTGGCACCGGACGATGAACAGGCATTCGGGCATTTCAACCTTGAAGAAGAGTTCCAACAGATGAACGGCTTGTTTACGGGAATCAATTTTCTGATTTGGATTGTAGGTATTGGAACCCTGTTTGCCGGAGTAGTTGGCGTAAGTAATATCATGCTTATCGTGGTTAAGGAACGCACTAAGGAAATTGGTATACAGCGTTCCATAGGTGCTACTCCCTGGCGTATCATCGGACAAATTTTAATGGAATCGGTTGCTCTTACTACCATGGCCGGGATGATTGGCCTGGTAATAGGTGTGGGTATCCTGGAGGCCATTAACCAGCAAATGATGAATGCGCCTTCTGATGGTGCCATGTTTAAAAATCCGGGAGTTGATTTTAATATTGCGCTTACAGCTCTTTTCGTTCTGATCCTGTCGGGGTTGCTGGCCGGATTTATACCAGCCCGTAAGGCGGTGAGTATAAAACCTGTTGAAGCATTACGTGCTGAATAATATGTTAAAATTTATATAATAAGTATCCATGAAAAAAATTCTGAAAATCTTTCTGTTGGTATTTGTACTGGTTTTAATTTTCGGTACCATGTTTTATCTGTATCAAAAATCGAAGAAGAAACCTGATATATTTGCTATTAAGTCCCCGTTTATAAGCAATGTGGTAAAAAAGACAGTGGCTACCGGTTCTGTAGTTCCCCGGAAGGAAATTGATATTAAGCCGCAGGTGTCCGGAATTATTGAGGAAATGTTTATTGAGGCAGGAGACCACGTAAAGAAAGGTGATCTGATCGCCCGGGTAAAAATTATTCCCAATATGGTGGAATTGAATAATGCACAATCCCGCCTCAGTAAGGCTAAAATAAATTATGATGATTCCAAACTGATCTATGACAGACAAAAGAAAGTATACGAACAAGGCGTTATACCGGAGGCTGAATTTCAGAAGTATCGGATCGCTTATATGAATGCTCTTGAAGAACAGGAATCAGCCGAATCCAATCTTCAGCTGATTCAGGAGGGCGTATCCAAAAAATCCGGTGGAGCTACAAACACCCTGATACGATCAACAATCGAGGGTATGGTATTGGATGTGCCCGTGGAAGTTGGAAACTCTGTAATAGAATCAAATAATTTTAACGAAGGTACTACCATTGCCAGTGTTGCAGATATGGGCGAAATGGTATTCGAGGGTAAGGTTGACGAGACAGAGGTAGGTAAATTAAAAATCGGAATGCCGCTGATCCTATCGATTGGTGCTATTGAAGAAGAGAAATTTGATGCCGAACTGGAATATGTTGCTCCTAAGGGTAAAGAGGAAAATGGTGCCATTCAGTTTGAGATTAAGGCTGATGTGAAGCTTAAAAAAGACGCTTTTATAAGGGCCGGATATAGTGCAAATGCCGATATTGTACTCGACCAACGCGACAGTGTTATGGTTATTCCCGAAAGCCTTATAAAATTTGAAAAATCAGGCGATTCTGCTTATGTAGAGATTGAAAAAACGCAGCCTCAGACTTTTGAAAAAAGATACATTAAAACCGGCTTGTCCGATGGTGTAAACATCGAGATTAAAGAAGGTTTGCAAATAAAGGATAAAATCAAGGGCGAAAAAATTGAGCCTGTAAAAAAGCCTGAAGAAGAAAGTAAAAGCTAATTAAAGATAATCATCACACGATCCTTTCATCAATTCCATTTTAGGTTTATATTTAGGTTTAGTGAATACCCCTGTGAATCATCACAGGGGTTTATTTTTTTCTCTTATTAATGTACTTTCTGTTCAAAAAGGAACCCAGGACATCGGTTTTTTAAGGTCGAAAAATATGCTAAATATACTTTCAGATTTTACAATAAAATTGTTGATAAAGTTGTTAATAAGTATTAAATTAGCTATATGTAATTAATCATTCAAGCCGGCGTATGGTTTATTAACAACGGTTAATTAAGTGCGAATCACTAACTAAATCATTACCATCATGCTTGACGTAAAGTACAATATTAAGAGCCTGATCTCAAGCATTTACGAATGCCAGAAGAAAATCATCATTAATCGCCGCTTTATCAGGGAACTGGAATCAGAAGGGCATGATACCAATAAACTTAAAGGCGAGATTGATGATTTGGAGAAGCGTATCGGAGAGTTCCAGAAAGAACTCAGAAAAAGGTATCAGTTTACGTATTAAATTAAACAACTACTTTCTGTATAAACAAAAACCACTCTTTTAGAGTGGTTTTTGTTTATATTCTGTTTTCGCCATTAATCTATTTTGCGTTTAATAAACCACCAGTCATGCAGTGTGAGACTTACCATAAATGAATGGTACCGCTCTTTTATTAGTCCGTTGTCCAGAGTTCCGTTTACTCCATAATTATAGGAAACATTAAAAGTGGTTTTATTCTGAAGCATGGGAAATCCTAATCCGGCTGAAAAGCCATTATCAGCCACCCGTTTGCGTCTGATCTCCAGGTACGATTGTTCATAGTAATATCCTAAGCGGTATGCAACTCCGCCAAAGTAGCCCAGATCCGCAAAACGGCCGGGAATAAATTCAATTCCTGTATGAATTTGACTGTTGCTTTTATAAGCAAAATTGGATCCTTTAGACGATGTCTGCGACCAATCGTTGTATAAATAGTCAGCGGTTACAGTGAGTTTGTTCTTATAATTAACGGCTAAACCAAATCCGGCGTGCAAGGGCATATTAAAGGTGCCTCTGCGGGTAACCTCCACTTCTGATTCAGCACCATTTGACTGGTAAACGCTGATATCGTCTTTGATATTGATGGCATGATTGGTTCCAAATACACCGCCTAAAGTAACAGCATAATCTTTTTTAAAGAGAAAATTATACTGAATGCCAAAATCCATGAAAAATTTATTCATATAGGAATTCTGGTATACATTTAATTCCTGGGCAATGTTTTCTGCAGAAATTTTTTCCTTGGTTTCTATTTTTCCGAAAAGATAATTTAAGCTTACGCCCAGACTAAGCCGGTCGATAATTTCATAAGAATGATCCCAGTAAAACTGTGTGAGTCCTCCATTTCCGTCAATCTGAACTTCGTATGTTTCATTGGGCGTTCCAACAATGTCTTCAATTAATTCAACACGATAACCCACTGTGCTGAAAGGGCAAATTCCAATACTGGAAGTCCACCTTTTACCGGCCCTGAAACCAATGGCAACGTTTCGCAGATTTACATCATATCCTCTCTGTACTCCTTCACGGGTGGTTTTATTTTTTACGAAATCTGCGCCAAGTCCGAAATCGAAAAAGAATGAAACGCTATCCAGACTGGAATAGGAAGCCGGGTTTTGCGAATTCAGGTAAAAGGGTGATGAAAGAGCCAATCCTGCTCTTCCCATTGCCATATTACGGGAGAATCCGCGTGGATTTATTTTGCCCAGTCCATATAAGGAATTTGGAATATGGGTTCTTTGCTGTGCGGAAGCTGCAACAGAAAAAATAAACAATATGGAGATGATAATCAGCTTTCTCATGCAATGAAATTTACTCAATGGTTATGTAATAAATTTTAAGTTTTACTTTGTCCCGGATGTTTGAGCTGCTTCCGGCAACCATCCGCTGTACTGAGCTATAGTAGTTGTCGCCCGATATGGTCATTAATAGTGCCGGGGTTTGATCGGTCTCAAGGGACAACTGATCCTGTAAATACTGGGTAACATCAAACCGGTAGTATGTGTTCTCCTGATAAAGTTCATCCAGATTAAATACGGGAGTCTGCACCTGTCCGTATTTATTTTCTATCTCATCCCCGATATTGTTGAATTTGTCCGTTTCATACAAGCTGATATTTCTGGGAAGATCCATTGTTATATATGTATTCCGCGCCGGTTCAATTTCCAACACGGCATCCACAATCTTGATATTCTCGTATATAGTCAGCAGGTTTTTTAAATACGGAAATTCAAACCGTGTCATAATCCCTACACCTGCCATGACATAGGTTTTATTATTGGTCATGGATGAAGGAATTTTTTCTTTTTGAGATGCAGGCAGGGGAATTTTCGGATTCGTAAGCTCAATCTTGTTAAATTGAAGTTTGTTACTGTAATTGGTATGTTCGTATTGTTCTACATTAAAATCTATCTTTTTATTTTTGAGCGTTTGCTCTGTATAATGAAAATAAAGACACATGCGCGGAGAAACAGTATCTGTAGTAATTCCGGTAGACGGATATTTGAATCCCAGGAGGGCTTTATTTGAAACATCATAGTGAACCATAAATCCCTGCAAGTAGTTTGCAAAAAGATCACTTTCTTTTATAATGTCGTCATTGTTTTCTACCAGGTCAAACAATTCCTGGCCAAAATCCTGGTCGAGTTTCACCCAAACAGTATCATATTTGTTGCGTTTGGGGTGAGGCTTGGGTATAAAGGTGGTGGTACCAATTACATTGCTGTTTGCCTCAATACTGTCGTTATTATAATAAAAATTGTCATCATGGGGCTTAAATTTGCTTTTCAAACGATGTACATTCAACCTGAAGGGAGCCAGGGTATCCCCAACGGAGTATTTGTTAAGTAACAAAAACAGCCTGATCGAGTCAAAAACAGCATTGTCCGGTATGGTAGATCCGTCTACTTTTATCGTCTGGAATCTGAAAAAACTGCTTGAGGAAAGGGTTCCAAATTCATCGTCCGTGTATTTACCCACTAAAATAACAGGATTTTCCAATCCCGATGTGGCTACGGAATCAAACCTGACTGTATAACTTTTGGCACTGACGGAATCCACATATATCATATGTGTTTTAACATCTACTCTGTTTTTACCGATGTCAAAAACCATGTCATCGTTAACACACGAACCAAAGAAGAATAGCGGAACAATTAATAGAAGGAGAAACTTATTCATTCATACTTTTTTTATAATCCGGTAATCCAATAAAAAGGTCTCAAAAATACGAACCACATACCAATTAACATCCGAATAAACACAATTTTTTATGGTATTCATGTGTTTTACTTCGAATCCTAACATAAATAGGGATGCAATCGAGAAAACAAATCTAATTTAAATTGGTAGACAAAAATATTTATTTCATCTTTGCTTCCTGGAAAAATATCCAATAAATTATATTAATATCCTGCAAATCTTTATGTTTGCTTATGAAAACAAAAAAGTTAAAAATTATTAATTAACTTAAATTAACGACTGAGTCTTAAAAAAAGCGTTTATATTCATCGCAAAATTTGAAACAACACAAAAAGCTAAATTTAATCAGATGAAAATATCAAAGAATTTATTACTGCTTGGGCTTTTTTCAATAGCCATTGTAACTTCAGTAATTTCCTGTAAGGATAAAGATGATGATGAAGATCTCATAGGAAACTGGAAAGAATTAACAGATTTTATTGGTGATGCCAGATATCAGGCAGTCTCTTTTACAATTGGCGAAACGGTATATATTGGAACAGGATATAACGGAGAGGACCGTTTAAAAGATTTTATTTCTTACAATGCTCAAACAGGAGACTGGGATATTTGTGCATTGCCACCTGAAGGTTTTGCACCCCGTATCAATGGAATTGCATTTGCTGCCGCTGGTAAAGGATATGTTGGATTCGGCATGGATCAGAATAATGAATTGGGTGATTTATGGATGTATGATCCGGTAGCAGATTCATGGACTAATATTGTTGCTGCAGGTGGACCAAGTCCCCGTTATGGCGCTGTAGCTTTTTCTATTGGAGATAAAGGGTACGTAGGAACCGGGTATGATGGCAACTATTTATCTGATTTTTATAAATTCGATCCTACAAACAATACATGGTCGGAAATAGATTACTGTCCGTTTAAAGTGCGTGATGCAGTTGCTTTTGTTATTGATGGAAAAGCATACGTTACCACCGGTGAAAAAAACGGTATTTCTGTTGACAACTGCGCTATGTATGATCCCTCTACTGAAGATTGGACATCCAAACGCGCCATTGCAGATGTCAGCGATGAATCATATGATGACGATTATTCAATTGTACGCCGTCAGGGTGTTGCTTTTGTAATAGGCGATAAGGCATATGTTACACTTGGAAATAATAACAATTCCTTAAAGAAGGATTGTTGGGAATATAATCCGGATACTGACTTGTGGACCGACCGGACCAGCTTTGAAGGTTCAGGAAGAAACGATGCTGTAGGATTTTCTACAGAAAGTGGCCGGGGATTTGTAACAACCGGCAACGGATCTACAGGATACTTTGACGACTTCTGGGAATTTAAACCTACGGAAACTCTCAATGAAGATGATTGATATCAAGGGAAAGCGGATTTTATATCCGCTTTTTTTTATTATTCTTTCCGGAGTAATTGTCTATAACCTATGCCGGATTTTTGATAACCCTTCTGAAATTCAGGTTAAGGCCTTCAGGCAGGAACAGGGATGGGGTTATAAAATTGTGAAGGGCGATAAGGTTTTTATTAATCAGTCGCATATTCCTCTTTTGTCGGGGAAACATCCATTTCCCAGCCGGAAATCTGCCGTTAAAACGGGTAAGCTTTTTGTCAAACGCATTAATGCCGGCGAAATTCCGCCTCTTACCAAAAAAGATTTAAGCCAGTTAGGGATTGATACTTTAACGGTTCAATAGAAAAATCCCTAACGGGCCTGCTTTCTATAAATGTATAACTTCACCGTAAGCGGCGGCTGCTGCCTCCATGATGGCTTCTGACATAGTGGGGTGGGGATGAATGGATTGGATGATCTCATGACCGGTTGTCTCGAGTTTCCTTGCAACGACCAATTCAGCAACCATTTCGGTTACATTGTCGCCAACCATATGAGCGCCCAGCAATTCGCCATACTTTGCATCGAAAATCAGTTTTACAAAGCCATCTTTGTTTCCCCCTGCACTGGCCTTCCCTGAAGCGGTATAAGGGAACTTGCCTGTCTTTACTTCGTATCCTGCTTCTTTTGCTGCCTTTTCGGTGTAACCTACCGAAGCTATTTCAGGGGTTGTATAGGTACACCCGGGTATGTTTTTGTAATTCACAGGTTCAGGGTTTTTCCCGGCAATTTTTTCAACACAGGTTATGCCTTCAGCAGAAGCCACATGCGCTAAAGCAGGACCACCAACGATATCTCCAATGGCATATACTCCTTTAACATTGGTCTGATAAAATTCATCCACTTTTATTTTTCCTTTGTCCAGTTCAATTCCCAGCTTTTCGATTCCGATATCTTCCAGATTAGGCGTTATGCCAACAGCAGAAAGAACAATTTCCGCCTCTCTTTTCTCAATACCATTTGCTGTTTTAATGGTAACCTGGCACAAAGGCCCCGATACATCTACTGATTCTACCGATGATGAGGTCATAATTTCCATCCCTGCCTTCTTCATCGACCGTTCCAGTTGTTTCGAAACCTCTTCATCCTCAACAGGTACAACATTTGGTAAAAATTCAACCAACGTTACTTTGGTTCCAATGCTGTTGTAAAAATGAGCAAACTCACTTCCAATGGCCCCTGATCCCACAACGACCATTGATTTGGGTTGCTGCTTCAGCGCCAGCGCTTCACGGTAACCAATGATCTTCTTTCCATCCTGTTTCAGATTTGGGAGTTCGCGTGATCGCGCACCAGTCGCAAGTATAATATGAGACGCGGTAATCTGAGTTGTCTTTCCATCTTTATCCGTTACCTCAACAGTTTTGTTATCTTTCAGTCGGCCAAACCCTGCAATCTGTTCAATCTTATTTTTCTTAAGCAGAAACTGAACCCCTTTGCTCATACCTTCTGCAACTGCCCGGCTCCTTTCTACCATTTTGCCCAGATCTGCAGAAACTTCTTTTTCTATGATAACACCATAATCAGCAGCATGCCTGGCGTAGTTATATACCTGGGCACTTTTCAATAATGCTTTAGTGGGAATACAACCCCAGTTCAGACATATACCGCCTATTTCAGCTTTTTCAACAATAATCGTTTTGAGACCCAGCTGTGCAGCTCTTATTGCTGCAACATATCCGCCTGGACCGCTGCCTATAACAATGAGGTCATAGTTCATGCTGTGAATTTTTTTATTGGTTTGTATAATTATATAGCAAAAATAACCCCTTTTTGTTCGGCTGTAAAAATCCCAAAGTTTTATCTTCTTCCGCGATTCAACTTGATCCAGTGACGTCTGAAGTATTTCTCAAGCAAAGCACGGGCAGGCGTAAACGGAGTGGTTTCGCCTTGTAATACTTTCTTTTCAAATTTTTCCAAAAGCTTTTGGATACGCGGATCATTGTAAAAACTGTCTTTTAATGTCTGGTTAATGGTTTCGTACATCCAGTAACGCGATTGTTCCATCCTTCTTTTTTCAAAATAACCGTTGTGGTATGTTAATGATATGTATTCCAAAACGGTATCCCAGACATAGCTGATTCCTGTACCCGAACGTGAAGAACAGGTCATCACCTGTGGAATCCATCCCGAAGATGCAGGGGGAAACAAATGCAAGGCATTTGCATATTCGGATTTAGCTCTTTCAGCACGGGCGATGTTTTCGCCATCAGCTTTTGTAATGGCAATAGCATCTGCCATTTCCATGATCCCCCTTTTTATGCCCTGCAATTCATCACCGGCACCTGCCAGCATAAGCAAAAGAAAAAAGTCTACCATGGAATGAACCGCAGTTTCACTCTGTCCCACACCTACCGTTTCAATAAATATGGTGTCAAAACCTGCTGCTTCGCATAAAATGATCGCTTCACGGGTTTTTCTGGCAACTCCACCCAGAGAACCTGCAGAAGGAGAAGGCCGGATGAACGTATGCGGATGAGCAGATAATTCTTCCATACGTGTTTTATCGCCCATAATACTTCCTTTACTGCGCTCACTGCTGGGGTCTATCGCAAGCACCGCAAGTCTTCTGTTCGTATGAATCAATTGCATGCCTAATGCTTCGATAAAAGTGCTCTTGCCAACTCCCGGCACCCCGGTGATTCCTACGCGTATTGATTGCCCGGAATAAGGAAGACATTTTTCAACAATTTCCTGAGCCAGTTCACTATGAGAAGGGAGTGAACTTTCAATTAAAGTAATTGCCTGGCTCAGCATCATACGATTACCTGCCCGGATACCTTCCAAAAACTCGGATGTTGACGGTAATTTCCGCCGCCTTAATTTATGCTGCCTGATAGAATCTTCATTGATATCAGGTGGTTGTGCAATACCATTATTTATGTTTAATGCACTTTTATACGTAGTGCCTTTCATCAGGCTTAATTAATTCGTGTTTATGTTTATTTTACCATTGCATGAATCCAAAGCAGAGACCGCGCCTGTTTCGGGTCATTGGTGATTACTGTTATCGCCTTACGCTGAGTACCCTTGCGTCCCCTGGCATCAAAAACAGCTTTAATTTCAGTTGAATCGCCCGGGGCAATAATTGTTTTCATGGGCTGAACAGCAGTACAGCCGCAGCTGGCAGATACCTTACGGATTAACAAATCGGATTTTCCCGTATTGGTGAGAATAAAAGAATGTGTAACCTTTTGATCCTCAGTGATTATGCCAAAATCGAATTCATGTTTATCGAAAGACACATGCGCAGCCTTTGCCAAATCTTCTGCAGATAACGCGGAGAAGTCTTCTTTAATGGTTGCAGTTACATGTATCCGGTTATTTGCCTCTGCAACACCATTAATCAGCAACTCGAGACGATCCACTGAAAAATCCCATGTATTTACCAAAGCACTTTCATAAAATAAATCAATGGTTCCCTGCTGCTGAGGGTCAATAATTTCGGGCGTTACCTTTATTTTTAAATGAACCGGTAATTTACGGAAAGTGATCGTTATGGGTTTGTCGTGAGAATTGTTAAAAACGTTGATGGTGTATTTTCCGGTTGTCCCTTTGTAGACTTCTCCAAAGGATGCATATATT
This sequence comes from uncultured Bacteroidales bacterium, assembly GCA_964615995.1. GTDB lineage: Bacteria > Bacteroidota > Bacteroidia > Bacteroidales > UBA10428 > UBA5072. Next base: position 66,548 of record CAZTSR010000007.1, on the reverse strand, counting down.
GTTTGCATCCGCAAATCGCCAATTGTGAATTTGTATTCGTCTTCTACAACAGCAGCAGGAATCACCACACCCTTTATTGCAATAACTGTCTCAGGAATGTCAGCGTTGCTGATAATTTTAATGGTCTTATAAATAGCACCTGTTTCCTTTTTGGGATCAAAGCGGGTTTGTATAACACCTTCCTTTCCGGGAAGAACAGGTTCTTTAGGCCATTCGGCAACAGCACACCCGCAGGAGCTTTTAACATCTTTAATGATCAGTGGTTTTTTCCCCTGGTTTTTAAAACGGAATTCATGCAAAACAATACCATCAGTGGATTTAATGGTGCCAAAATTAAAAGCGCTTTCCTGAATTGTTAGCGTTGCATTCTGCGCGAATATTGAAATGCCTGAAAAGAAATAAATGAAAGCTGATAAAAATATTTTAAATTGCATAGCAATATTCCTGTGTTGCTTCAAAGATATAAAAAAAACAAATCCGTTTATTTACTCTGAATCTATGAACCTTGTTATTACTGGCGATGGCTCTCATTCAATTTATATACCTGAGCTTAATGAACACTATCATTCGTCGTTTGGAGCTATCACAGAATCTTTGCACGTATTTGTCAGGTCGGGACTTCAATGTTTTCCTGCCGACAGGCATCTGACTATTCTGGAAATTGGTTTTGGAACTGGTCTGAATGCACTGCTCACGGCGATCGATTGCATACAAAAGGAAAGAACGGTTCTTTATTATGGTCTGGAAAAAAATCCGCTGGATGCAGCCCTTACAGACAGTCTCAACTATCCCGCTCTTTTGGATCAGAAGCTTCAACCGGATGGTCTGTTTAAAACCATTCACCAAATTCCGTGGAATGAAATGATTCATATAGCGCATGGTTTTTATCTCGAAAAAATTCACGATGATCTTTTAACATGGAAACCGGATTTTTCATACGACCTGATATATTTTGATGCCTTCGCTCCTGATAAACAGCATGAGATGTGGTCGCAGGAAATATTCACGCTTTTGGCAGACCGATTAAATCCCGGAGGAATTCTGGTTACTTATTGTGTGAAAGGTTTGGTGAAACAAATGCTGCGCAATACAGGACTGAAACTTGAAAAACTGCCCGGCCCCCCTGGTAAAAGAGAAATTTTACGTGCATCTAAATTGATTGTGAATTAAATTTGTTTAAAAAGAGAAAATATTTACCTTTGCAAACCGATTTCAGAAGGAACATTAAAAAAGAATTGCAATGAAAAGAACATATCAGCCCTCAAACAGGAAAAGACGTAATAAACACGGATTCAGAGAAAGAATGTCTACTGCCAACGGACGCAAGGTATTATCCAGTCGCAGGGCTAAGGGAAGAAAAAGATTAACTGTATCTGACGAAATCGCCAGCAAGTAAGTCTTTATTTCCGGAAGATTAAAAACCCCATTGCTAATGCTTTGGGGTTTTCTTATTTCGGCTTACCACTTCTGGGATGTTGAATGAAAGTAGGTAAAAGAGTTTTCAGGGGCTCCCTGATATCCTTTCCATAAATTATAGAAATTAAACCATCGGGCATTCTGTATCATAATTTCTTTCCATGCATGATCAGCAACAAGCCGGATGGCTTCATGCTGGTCTGTTTCTATGCCAAAAGGCATGAAAAAGCCTTCACCTGTGCCTGTCCATCTATAGCGGATGCGAAGGCCATCTGCTTCCTGTTTAAATGAGTACTCCAGTAAAGGCAGTTCGGTATCTGTAAGGTATTTTTTAAAAAAGGCGGAGAAATCTCTGCCCGATCTTTCGTTTACATAGTCAATAAAATCCTGACTGGTTACGCACCTGTATTTGTTTTGTACACAAAAGTCGTGAATCATGTCAAAAAATAATGAATCATCATTCAATGTACAACGCAAACAGTGAAGCATCATGGCACCTTTATTATAAACATCGTTGCTGGCAAATGTGTTTTCGTTTACACCCCGGTTTTGCACCATGGGCCATACATTGAATATATACTTGCTCTTATCGGACAACTCAAAAAAGTATTCATCCTTTCCCAGCTTGTCTTCAATAAACATATATTCCGCATAGGTTGCAAATCCTTCATGAATCCAGATGTCTGCCATATCAGAGGCTGTAACCGAATTTCCCCACCACTCATGGGCTGCTTCATGAACAATGATATAATCGTATAAGTTATTGCGGTAATCGTTTGTGTTATTCTTGGTATACCCATGCCCATAAGCAATGGCAGATTGATGTTCCATACCTTCATAAGGGGATTCTACCAAGCCAAAGCCGTCTTTCGGAAAAGGATAAACCCCGAAAGCTTTATTGTAGAAGGCAACTACCTCCCGGGTTTGTTTAAAATGGGTTTCGGCAATTTCTCTGCTGTATTCCAAAACATTATAATCGAGTTTTAAGGTGTCTGAACCATCAATTAAGGTATCACCAAAAGCAACAAATTTGCCTGCATAAAATGTAGCGTTATAATTGTTAATCGGATAATGCACAAACCAGCTGAACCGGTCGAATTGACTATCTGCTGCGCCCGACCAAATGAGTTCGCCATTGGCAACTGCTTTATAACCGCGGGGAACTTCAATATTAATCTGCATGGAATCGGGTTTGTCGCTCATGTGATCTTTTGTTGGCCACCAGCTGCTGGCACCCAATTGTTCACATGCAACTCCGATCCAAAGGTTTTTGTTTTTGTCATGCGACCATACAAAGCCTCCATCCCACGGCGCATTTGGAGCCACAGGAGGCTTACCCTGATAGGTGATTTGTATCCGGTGTTTTTCTCCTTTCTGCAATTCTTCCGGAAATTGTATAAAGATGGCATTGAACTCCCGCCTCCATGAAAGCTGTTTTCCGTTCCAAATAATCTGTGTTATTTTATACCGGTCGAACAGGTCAATCTGAATGGACCTCGTGGGTTCTGCAACTGTAAACCATATGTCATTGCTTCCTTTGATTTTCTTCACTTTGGGAATAACCCGAACGGTAAGATTATAAAAATTCACGTCAAAACATGTTCTTTCAGGGCGTAACGATCCGCGCAAAGTATCAGCCCGGCTATACGCGGGTCGGTATCCGTATTGAGGATAAACCTTTTCGTCCGTATAAAATTGCTTGACCATGATTTCCCTAACAAAATCGGGATTGCATTGATATTCAATAAACACCTTGCCTCCGTCTGCAGCTTTCTGCGACATTTCAAAATCCGCACATGCGCCTTTAACATCCCCCAGATTGGTTTTAGCAATGCCACGGTTATAATATGCATCACCGACTTCAGGATTTATCATTAAAACGGAGTCCATATAGGCAATCATGCCATGGTAATTTTTTTCCTTAAAGCAATCCAGCCCTTTTTGCCAGAGTTCATGCGTGTTAACCTGAGCTGCCAGCATTTGAAACATCAGCAGCAGGGTTGGAGTTAAAAGCATTTTCATAAGCAGAAGATCATTTCGTTTTTTTATGTCTGAATCAGGGATTATACCCACTCCCATTTAAAATGGAAGCATAATCGTTGATTTTCATTAAGTCAGAAATTGTCATCCCTTTATTCCGGTTGATATACGATTCAACAATACGATATCCTATCCATACTGCAGCCCTGGCAGGGGAATCACGTCCAAAATCTTTTGTGAAAGGGCCTTCAAGTATGTATGTGTCAATAGTAAACTTATCAGTAACAAATAGCTGCTTGTGTTCTATCAGGTATGCCCACATAACCTTTTCGTATGACTTCAGATATTTCAACTGTCGTGTATTGAAACCCCATTTTAATGAATCGGGAAAATCCGGAACCATCGCATCTGTAAAATACATCACCATACCTTTGTAAATCATATGGCTGATCAGATTATCCACGGAATCATTATACAAAAACTCAGTTTCTGCCCAAAAGTTCATGCAGTCAGGCACCATCTTCTGAGGTTGCATGTTTGTTATCAGATAATTATAAAAACCGGCTTCTCTGTATAATGGTTCGTTACTTCCCAGATATTTGTCAAGGCCGATTGCCAGAAGAGAATCATCGGATAAGGCGCTTTGATTAAATCCTGAAACGTAGGTGTAAATCTCAGGTACAGGTTTGTCGGGGAAATATGAATTATAATTTCTGAAAGCGTTTGTCAGCTCTTTAGTTAAAAGATCCAGATTTGGAAAAACTTCCATGGTGCGCTTGTAGATCCGGTGATTGTTATAATCAGTTACAAAAGCCCTGATCCGGTAAGGAAAATTTGGATCATCCGGATTTCCTAAATGTGTGATATAACAAAAGTGATCAAAAAATTTCCCGTATTGCTTTTTCCATTCAGGTATTAAACGATCAATGGCAGCAGGATCTGCCGAAAATAATGCTTGTTCAAACCGGGTAATGGAGATGGTTGCCTCGGAATTATTCGATTTAGAGCGACTTTTATTACAGGAGCCACAAATTGTTAACAGAATCAAAAGTAACGATCCAATTTTCAGCGTATTCATTGCGTTATTTTTCATATTCTCAAAAATAGTGGCAAATAATTCAACATCAAAATCTTTTTGTGTCATTAAATCAGGCGATTTGTTTTTAGAGAAAACATAACTGTTTAAATTTGCACCAGTATTCATTAAAAAACTACTATCGTGAAAAAGGCCTTGTTGTTTCTTTTAATATTGGACGTTACAACTGTGTTTGCCCAATCTGACCTTCGTCTGGGTGTTAATCTGGACCCTATGGCTACATGGCTCTCTCCTAAAACAAACCGGATTGAAAAAGACGGTGCGCGACCGGGTATAGCAGGCGGACTTATGGTTGAATATTTTTTCAAAGAGCATTACGGTCTTGTTACAGGCGTTAACCTTGGTATTAATGGTGGAAACCTGCTTTACAACGATACAATAAATTTCACAACCGAAGATGGTAATGTTGGTCTTTATCCCGGTTCCACTGTAGCTTTTAATCTTTCATATCTGACCATTCCGATTGCTTTAAAAATGAAAACCAATGAAATCGGCTATTTTACTTATTTTGCCGAACTGGGATTTAATCAGCATATCAATGTAGGATCAAAAGCTTCCTCAACCGGAAGCGGTCTGTCTAAAGACCTTATTTCCAAAGAGATTAATTTGTTCAATATGTCATATTTCGTTGGAGGTGGTGTAGAATATAATATTGGAGGTCAGACATCTCTTCTGGCCGCTGTTTTTTTTAACAATGGATTTGTTGATGTTTTATCTCACAACCGTCATAAGGCGGTAGCCAATTATCTGAGCTTCAGAATTGGTATTTTATTTTGATTGTATGAAAATTGCCCTCGCACAGCTCAATTACACCATTGGAGCGTTTGATGAGAATGTTGAAAAGATAATCCGCGAAATCAGAAAAGGACGCCAGGAAAAAGCTGCACTTGTGGTTTTTTCCGAACTGGCAGTTTGCGGGTATCCGCCACATGATTTACTTGAATATAAGCATTTTATTGACGCATGTCAAATCCAGCTTGAAAAGATAGCAGCCGAATGTCATGGTATTGCTGCCATAGTGGGGGCGCCTTCCGTGAATCCAAACAGGTTGGGAAAGAACCTCTACAATTCTGCTTACTTTATGCACAGTGGCAAAATTCAGCAGGTTATTCATAAAACTTTACTGCCCACTTATGATATCTTTGATGAATACCGGTATTTTGAGCAAAACACCGAATTCAAACTGGTCACCTATAAGGGCCACAACATTGGGATTACCATTTGTGAGGATTTATGGTATAAACAACCCATCCTTACGGGTTATGGACGCGACCGTCTGTATTCGGTTTGTCCGATGGATAAGATATCTGCACTTTGTCCCGATTTTGTCATAAACATCGCGGCCTCGCCTTTCTCACATATGCAGGGTGAAATTAAATCGGAGATCCTTACCGATAATGCCCGCAAATATAAAGTCCCCATTTTTTACCTGAATCAGGTGGGGGCTAATACCGATCTGATCTTTGACGGAGGTTCCATGGTGATCAATTCCACAGGTATTGTGAAAAAAATGGCATTGTTTGAGGAAGATTTCGGATTGTTTGAAACTGAAGAAATCAATGCTGAAGTTTGGCAACCCCAAACAGAAAATACCACCACCAAAATAGCACGGATCTATGATGCGCTTGTTCTTGGAATACGGGATTATTTCAGAAAGTCGGGCTTGAAAACTGCCATTCTGGGACTTTCAGGTGGCATTGATTCTGCAGTGACTCTGGTATTAGCAGTTCGTGCACTGGGTGCTTCCAATGTCCGTGCGCTGCTCATGCCTTCCCAATTCTCTTCAGAGCATTCAGTTACAGACGCGGTTGCAATAGCCAGAAATTTATGTGTCCGTTATGATAAAATTGAAATCCATGATGTCTTTCTTCAATATACGGATTCACTAAAACCCTTTTTTACAGGGATGTCCCCGGATATAACTGAGGAAAATATTCAGGCACGCATCCGGGGTAACCTGCTAATGGCTTTTTCCAATAAGTTCGGAAATATTGTTCTGAATACTTCCAACAAAAGTGAAGCTGCTGTTGGCTATGGCACATTGTATGGCGATATGAATGGCGCCATTTCGGTATTGGGCGACCTTTATAAAACAGAGGTATATAAACTGGCCGATTTCATTAATAAAGACAGTGAAGTTATTCCCTGGAACACCATACGAAAACCTCCTTCAGCAGAGCTGCGACCTGACCAGAAAGATTCCGATTCATTACCGGATTATGCCATTCTTGATCCCATCCTGTTTAATTATATTGAACAAAAAAAATCAGCCGGGGAGATTATCAACATGGGTTATGATGCAGCAGTTGTCAATAGGGTAATCCGACTGATCAACCAAAATGAATATAAGAGATACCAAACTCCTCCGGCATTAAGAATTTCAATTAAAGCATTTGGACCGGGCAGGAAGATGCCTCTTGTAGCTCATTTCTAATTTCGCTGATTGACAACCAGCAGCTGATCCGGATTGAAACGGATGAAATCATTGTCAAGCAACCAGCGCAATACATAAAAAGCTTTTTCGCGATTTGTATCTGATTTTTCAAGCAACTTTTCCAGGGCGATGGCTTCTTCATTTAATGTTTCCAGAATGTTCTTTTTAATGGATTCAAATTCTTCATGGTTTGGAATTGATTCGCCCTTTGCCCTGCACACATCACATAATCCGCATTCAGAAGTATCGATTTCGCCGAAATACTCAAGTAATGATTTGCTTCTGCATATGGAAGCATCAATGGCATACGAAAGTATTGCCCCCGATCTTTCCACATACCGGTCTTTTCGGTTTTGATAAGTCTCTTTGGAAATATATAATGATTTATCATCAAGCCGTTCTTCAAAGAACAGTACCATGGGCGTTCGTTTCTGGGGCAGGAAGCTGATCACACCCAATGTTACCAGTTTGTTCAAATATTGCCTTACAACACCCTGTTCTACATTGGCCCTTTTCGCCAGCATACCTTCGTCAATTGAAGTATATTCAGTAAATATGCCAGTATACGAGCGCAGTAGCAGTTTAATAAAGGAATCAAACCGCGAGTTCGACACCTGAAAACGATAGAGATCATCCCGGTCCAGGATAAATTTAATTCTTGAAGGATTGTTAATTTCGTCTGTAAGTTCTATATAGCCCTGTATTTCAAGTATTTTAAGACTGCTGAAAGTTGTATATACCGACAGCTTGTAAGAACGTGCAAAATCGTTGATGTCAAAATCATATGACATTCCTTTGCCCCCGCCAATAGGTATTTGTAAATAATTACCCAGGGCAGCATACGTTTTCTTAATGATGGGAATTTCCGGGAAATTGGTTTGTATGCGTTGATTTATGGAGGTTTTGTCGGATGATGAGGATAGCAGAATGGCAAAGGCTCTTTTCCCGTCTCTTCCGGCACGGCCGGCTTCCTGAAAATAAGCTTCAGGAGAATCAGGAAGGTCTGCATGAATCACAAACCGCACATCGGCTTTGTCGATTCCCATTCCAAATGCATTGGTGGCCACAATAACACGTGTTTTACCCTGTGTCCAGGTTTGTTGCACAGCAGACCGGATCTGATGTTCAAGTCCCGCATTATAATAAGCGGCAGATACGCCTTCCTGGGCAAGGATTCGGGCAATTTCAATGCTTTTTCTGCGGCTTCTTACATAAATAATGCCGCTTCCTTTCATCTTCTTCACCATATCAATGACATCGCGGTCTTTGTTTTCGGTATATTTCACTGCATAAATCAGGTTCGGCCGTGCGAAGCTTGTTTTAAGCAGATTTTTGCGACTAAAGTGCAGCTTGTCCTGAATATCTTCAATAACACTTGAAGTAGCTGTGGCAGTGAGGGCAAGAATAGGTACTTTAGGGTGAAACTGTCTCAATTCGGCAATTCGAAGATAAGAAGGTCTGAAATCGTAACCCCATTGCGAAATACAATGAGCCTCGTCGACAGTAATCAGGTTAACAGGCATTTCCTGGAATCTAAGCTTGAACAGTTCCGAGCTCAGTCGTTCAGGAGAAACGTAAAGAAACTTATAGCCTCCATATAAACAGTTATTCAGGGCTACCTCAATCTCATCCCGGGTGCAACCCGAATGAATAGCCACGGCTTTGATGTCGATTTTTTTCAGGTTTTCAACCTGATCTTTCATCAGTGCAATTAAGGGCGTGATCACCAGGCATAGGCCTGGCAACGTGAGCCCCGGCACCTGATAGGTAATCGATTTTCCTCCGCCGGTTGGCATAAGTCCAAGTGTGTCTTTGCCTGCCAGAACAGACTCAATAATATCTTCCTGTAATGGCCGAAAGGAGTTGAATCCCCAATATTTTTTTAGTGTAGCCCTGTAATCATTAATCATAGGCAAGGCATCATGAATCACAAAAACGATGCACTATGGAAGGAATGCTTAATTATTATTTTCAACTCAATATTACTTCTTTTTTTGTAATTTCGCACAATTTATAATTGTCATCATGAAGAATATCTCCGATAAGATCATCTTTGAAGCATTAACTTTTGATGATGTACTGCTGGTGCCGGCATATTCCAGGGTACTCCCCCGTGAAGTAAATATTACCACGCATCTTACACGGAACATCAAGTTAAATACCCCTGTTGTATCTGCCGCTATGGACACTGTTACAGAAGCAACACTGGCAATTGCAATTGCCAGAGAAGGTGGTATCGGAGTAGTTCATAAAAATATGAGCATTGAAGATCAGGCCAAGCATGTAAAAACAGTGAAGCGCGCCGAAAACGGAATGATTTATGACCCCATTACCATCCGGCCCGAAGCTACTGTTCTGGATGCACTCAACCTGATGAAGGAATACAAAATAGGTGGCATTCCGGTTGTGGACGGCCAACACAAGCTTGTTGGTATTGTTACAAACCGCGACTTAAGGTTCGAACATGAAATGGGCCGGAGAATCAGTGAAGTGATGACTCATGAGAATATTATCACTACCGGTCAGCAGACAGATCTTGAAATGGCTGCAGATATCCTTCAGAATTATAAAATTGAAAAGCTTCCTGTTGTGGATGAGAACAACAGACTGATAGGACTCATTACTTATAAAGATATTACCAAGGCTAAAGACAGACCCAATGCATGCAAAGATGCCATGGGCCGTTTGCGTGTTGCAGCTGCTGTTGGTACCGCTGCCGACACCTTTGAACGTTTGGATGCCCTGGTAAAGGCAGATGTGGATGTTATTATTATTGACACAGCACATGGGCATTCCAGAAACGTCATTGAAACATTAAAGAAGGCAAAAGCCACTTATACCAACCTTGAAATTATTGTTGGAAATATAGCTACTGAGGAAGCTGCCATCGACTTGCTTAAGGCAGGCGCTGATGGGGTGAAGGTTGGCATTGGTCCCGGATCGATTTGTACAACCCGTGTAATCGCTGGTGTAGGTGTTCCCCAACTTTCTGCTGTTTATAATGTAGCGAGTGCTCTTAAAGGAACCGGAGTGCCGATTATTGCTGATGGCGGAATCCGCTATTCCGGTGATATTGTTAAGGTCATAGCTGCCGGTGCCAGCTCGGTGATGGCAGGATCATTGTTTGCAGGTGTTGAAGAGTCACCCGGTGAAACCATCATCTACAATGGCAGAAAATATAAGTCATATCGTGGCATGGGCTCTATTGAAGCCATGCAGCGTGGATCAAGCGACCGTTATTTTCAGGATGGAGAGGATGATATCAAAAAACTTGTACCTGAAGGTATCGTGGCCCAGGTACCTTTCAAAGGATCTTTATCAGAAGTCATATATCAGATGATCGGTGGTTTAAGAGCTGGAATGGGTTATTGCGGAGCAGCGAATATTGCGGAGTTAATGAATGCCAAATTTGTAAGGGTTACCAGTTCAGGAGTTGCCGAAAGTCACCCTCACGACGTTACTATTACACGTGAGGCGCCCAATTACAGCCGCTAACCCTAAATTATAACTGATGAAAATTTGTTTTTTCTTCCTGCTGGCTTTTGCCATACTGCCATGTGAAGTTAAAGCACAGGACGAAATTTTGCTTACAATTGACAGCATTCCGGTATATCGTTCAGAATTCGAGCGTATTTACCAAAAAAACAACAACCTTCAGGGGTATGATAACAAAAAGCCCGCTGAATACCTGGATATGTTCGTAAATTTCAAGCTGAAGGTACTTGAAGCTAAAAATGCAGGATATGACACCTTGCCTGCATTTGTTAATGAACTTGCCGGATACAGGGAACAACTGTCAAAACCTTATTTGCAGGACAGAACATTGATCGATGAATTGATTTCGGAGGCTTATTACAGAACTACCCATGAAATCAATGCCAGTCACATCATGATCAAGCTGTCAGCTGATGCTTCTGCAGCGGATACTCTTGCTGCATATAAAAAGGCTCTTGATGTCAGAAACAGATTGGAGAAAGGCGAATCATTTGAATCTTTGGCCAACGAAATATCTGCAGATCAAAGGGCAGATGGAGGACGCCTCGGCTGGTTTTCAGCTTTTACCATGGTATACCCATTTGAAAATGCCGCCTATCATACACCGGTTGATAGTCTTTCCATGCCTGTCCGTACACGTTACGGTTATCATATCATCCGCACAAATGCAATAAGACCTGCACTTGGAGAAGTCAAACTCGCTCATATTATGGTGCATGCCAGCATCAACGGACCCGCAGAAACTATTACGTCTAAAAAACTTAAAATCGACTCCTGCTATCAGCAACTTACACATGGCCGGTCGTTTCAGAAAATGATTCTAACATATTCTGAAGATGCGGGAGCAGCAAAAAACATGGGTCAGATGCGTTGGTTAAGATCAGGTGAATTGCCGGCATCCATTGAAGAAAAAGTATTCGCACTTACCGATAGTGGATCGTTTACCGTTCCTGTTCAATCAGAATATGGCTGGCATATTTTCCAGCTTCAGGGCAGGCGGAGTATCGGGTCCCTCGATCAAATGAAATCAAAGCTTGAAGAGCGGATTATGATGGATGAAAGAGGCGAAAGAATTAAAAATGCATTCATCAAAAAACTAAAGTCAGAATATCAATACACCGAGTATCCAGGGGCAATATCTGAAATTATTGCGCTTATGGACAGTTCTGTGTATAATGGTAAATGGCAGGTTAAGTCAGGAGCTGTTCTGAATAAACCGGTATGTTCATTCAACGGACAGCAAATGATGCAGGGAGAACTGATAACTTTTGTTCAGAAATCCAAAAACTATAAGGAGGGCAGCCCGTTTTCAGCAATTCTTCGGAATAAACTCGATGAAATGGTACAAGCGGCCCTTATAAAATCTGAAAACAGCAGGCTTGAAGAGAGGTATCCTGCATTTGCCAACCTGATGCAGGAATATCATGATGGAATTCTGCTTTTTAATATTATGGAAGAAAAGGTTTGGAATAAGTCGACTCTGGATTCGACCGGATTAAGGGGATATTTTATGAATCACGAGAGCGACTACCGGTGGAAGGAGCGGGCAGATATTTCAATTTATACCATTCACAATCCCGCATTGCTTAAAAAAGCGATAAAGCTGGCGAAAAAAAGATCAAAATCAGGCTGGAACGCAGAAACCTGTTCAAAAATGCTGTGTCCTGACGATTCGGGGACCTGTGTTGAAATAACAGATCAGCTGATTGAAAAAGATCAGCAAATGCCTATGGCTCCGGTGAGTTGGGAAAAAGGGTTTACCCGTACTTTAACAGAAGGAAACACCATTAAGATATTGGTGATTAATGATATTCTTCTGCCTTCCAATCAAAATTTCAATGAAATTCGGGGCCAGGTTATCGCAGATTATCAAAACTTCCTGGATAAAGAATGGATTGATGCACTCAGGAAGAAGTATTCGGTAGGAGTGAATTACCAGGTACTTGAACAGATTAAACCCTAATCATAAATGAAATTTTATCTTTTCATTCTTTTAGTGGCCTTGTCAGGCTGCAGTAAAAAACCGGAAGCCAAAAATGAAAAGCCTTTGGCCCGTGTTTACGACAAATATCTGTATCCTTCAGATCTCATCGGAGTTGTTCCTGAGGGCATCCCTGCTTCGGATAGCGCATCACAGGTGCATGATTTTATTGATAAATGGATTCTCAGTGAATTGCTGCTTGAAAAAGCGGAGATGAATCTGACGGAAGATGAAAAAAATGTTGAGAAACAGATCAATGACTACCGGAGTTCTTTGCTGATTTATGCCTATCAGCAGCGCTATCTCCAGGATAAGCTCGATACATTGGTATCCCTTGCCGAAATTGAAAAATATTACGCCGATAACCAATCGAATTTTATTGCTCCTGAACCGTTGATAAAAGGCGTTTTTATTAAGCTTTCAACCAAGGCTCCTGATTTAAATAAGGTTCGTCAATGGTATAAGGCAGATGATGCAGAAAGTATCAAAAAACTTGAAGGTTATTGTTTTACCCATGCAACAATATACGACCATTTCAATGAGGGATGGGTTAATCTTAATGAGGTACTGCGCATGATGCCTGCAGGAGAAAATTTAAATGCAGGAAGCATCCGTTATAATAAGTATGTAGAATTAAGAGATAACCAGTATATTTACCTTCTCGGTATTAAAGAATTTGTTCCTGAAGGTACTGTAACGCCTTTCGAAATCGTTAAGAATGATATTCACAATATTATTCTGAACAAACGCAAGGTTAAACTGGTCAGTGAACTGGAAACAAGCATATATGCCGATGCTCAGAATCGTGAACATTTCGCCATCTTTAAATAATTACAAAATGAACCTTACTGCACGCTTATTTATCATTTTTTTGGGATTGTCCTGTTTTTCACAACTAGTTTCCGCACAGGAAAAAATTATCGATGAGGTTGTGGCCGTGCTGGGCGATAAGAAAATTCTTTATTCCGATATACAGAAAAACCTGCTGCAGATGCAGGAATCTGGTGAAAAAATCGATTCAAAAACATCCTGTAATATTCTCGAACAAATGCTTGTTCAGAAACTGCTGGTTAATCAGGCCGAAGTAGACAGTATTGCAATTACCGAGAATCAGGTTGAAAATGAACTTCAACAGCGCATGCAGTATTTTATCAATATGTGGGGATCGCAGGAAAAGCTTGAGTCATACTGGGGTAAATCAATCATTGAAATCAAGAAAGACACCAGGGAAGAGGTGCGTGATCTTTTGCTGATTCGTGAAATGCGCCGCAAAATTACAGAAGGAATTACTGTTACCCCTGCACAGGTGCGGGCTTATTATAAAGACATACCGAAAGACAGCATTCCCTATATTAATGCAGAGGTTGAATACAATCAGATTCTCATATACCCGAAATCAAGTGAACAGGCCATCCTTGACGTCAGAGAAAAGCTCCTGGAAATACGCAAGCGTATTATTGCCGGTGAAAGTTTTGCTACACTTGCCGTTATTAATTCCGAGGATGGATCAGCCACCCGTGGTGGCGATATTGGATGGATTTCTAAAAGTGACGTAGATCCTGAATATGCAAAAGCTGCATTTGCCTTAAAAAAAGGCGCTGTATCACGGATCGTGGAAACTGCTTTCGGATATCACCTGATCCAGTGTATTGATAAAACAGATGACCGCGTTCATACGCGTCACATAATTATCAAACCTAAGATTTCATTTGAAGAAAAGCAAATGTCCATTGCACACATGGACAGCATCATCAGACTGGTACGCCTTGACTCGCTCAAATTCAACGAAGCAGCGTTGCGATACAGTCAGGACGAAAAGAGCAGGATCAGCGGAGGACAGGCTGTGAATCCTCGTGGTGGTGCAAGGTGGAAACTGGATGAATTCTCTCCAAAAGAATACGGAATCATTAATGATCTGAAAGTTGGAGAGATATCTGCTCCATATGAGACAATTGATGAAAAAGGAAATATTGTTTTTAAAGCCATTTGGCTGAAAAATCGCACCAATCCGCACGTCGGAAACCTCGAAGAAGACTTTTCCCTGTTTAAAACTGCAGCTATGGAAAAGTTGGAAAACGAAAAGGTAAATGAATGGGTTAAAAACAAGGCAAAAACAACTTATGTAAAAATTTTCGGGGGTTTTGAAAAGTGCGATTTTAGCATTGATACCTGGAAACGTTAAAGAAATAACAGCTTGAAGAAAATTTGTCTGTTCATAGGGTTTTTGTTGTGTGCCGGACCACTTGTTTTTTCTCAAAGACAGGTGAATAACTCTGCCGACTATATGGAACAGGCGCAGGATATTGCTGAAGGTGCTTACCGGTTTCTGGGAAATGCACGTTTTGAACGTGACGGTGCTATAATGTATAGCGACAGTGCTTATTTCTACGGAAAGAAGAACGTGCTGGAAGCTTTCAGCAGAGTTCACCTGGTGCAGGGTGATACCATTGATCTGTATGGCGATTACCTGATCTATGACGGGAATACCAAAATAGCCAAAATACTTCGAAATGTCAGGCTGGTTGGCCGGAATACCGAACTTGTAACCAGTGAACTGGAATTCAATGTCGGTACCAGCACAGGGTATTACATGAAACATGCAGATATTAAAAGTGGGGAAAATGCCCTCGAAAGTCTCAAGGGATATTATTATTCACGTAGTGAAATGTACTTTTTTACTGATTCTGTGGTATTGTCGAACCCGGATTATACCATTTTTTCCGATACGCTAAGATATCATACACCTACCAGCGTGGCTTATTTTTATGGCCCTTCGGAAATTGTCGGCGACAGCAGTTATATCTATTGTGAAGATGGATGGTACAACACAGAAACCGATGTTTCCATGCTAAAGCAAAAGGCCCTGGTCCGCAACAAAAAACAAACGATAAAAGGGGACACGCTTTATTACGAAAGGAACACTGGCTTTGGAGAAGGATTTAACAATATTGAAGTTTTCGACGAAGAACAGAACATTATCCTTCGGGGAAATCACGCATTAATCAATCAGAAGAAAGACAGCGCTCTTCTTACGCAAAATGCTGTATTTATTTATATAACCAACGAATCCGATTCAGTATTTATACATGCGGATACGCTTAGGACTGAGCCCGATGTAAAAGGCTACAAAAAACTCAGGGCCTACTATGGCGTAAAATTATATAAATCCGATTTACAAGGTGTTTGTGATTCGCTCTTCTATTCCACCACCGATTCCATTCTTAAACTCTATGATGAGCCGATATTGTGGTCAGGCGAGAACCAGTTGTCAGCTGAATATATAGAGGTTTGGACCCAAAACAGGCAGATCAGTCAGCTTCATATGAAACGTACTGCTTTTATGATTAACCAGGAAGATTCGGCACGGTTTAATCAGATCAAAGGCAAAATCATGATCGGATATTTCAAAAATAACGAACCCTATAAAGTGGATGTTAAAGGGAACGGGCAAACCGTATACTATGCAAAAGATAAGGAAGAGCTTGTCGGAGTTAATATTGCACAAAGCTCTAATATTAGCATTTACTTGAAAGACAAAAAGCCTGATGATATCAGGTTCTATATAAAACCTTCAGGTGTCACATATCCATTGGATAAAGCACCTCCCGAACAATTAATTCTCAGGGATTTTAAATGGAAAGATGAACTGAGACCGAAATCTAAAGCGGATATTTTTAAATAAAATTAAAGAGGCTGTAATTTTTACAGCCTTTTTTAGTATTCATCTTCATTAAAAAAGAAGTCATCCTTACTGGGATAATCAGGCCAAAGATCTTCGATGCTCTCATAGATTTCCCCCTCATCTTCAATTTCCTGCAAATTTTCTATCACCTCAAGAGGAGCGCCAGAGCGAATGGCAAAGTCAATTAACTCCTCCTTTGAGGCGGGCCATGGTGCATCTTCCAATTTTGACGCTAGTTCTAGGGTCCAATACATAGGTGTTACTTTAATTTAACCAGTCTTAAAAATTGTGCAAATATAAAAAAAACTATATAAAACTTACAATTCAGGTATCCAAGGTATATCTTTCTGATTATTATTCTGTAAAATCTTGCGCGACAGGACAAAAAGATAATCCGATAACCGGTTTATGAACTTTATTACGACATCGGGAACAAAAAGTTCTGTTGATAAAGTAATAATTTGTCGTTCAGCCCTCCTGCATACCGTTCTTGCAATATGCGACTGCGATGAGGCCATATGCCCCCCGGGCAAAACAAACGAATTAAGATGGGGCAGCGTTGATTCCATCCCGTCAATCTTTAACTCGAGCCGATTGATATCTGAATCAGTAATCTCAGGGATTTTTACACCGCAATCTTCGCAATCTGCAGCAAGTATTGCTGTGCAGATCATCAGACGATCCTGTATAAACAAGAGAAATTCAGAAACAGATTCATCATGAACAAGATCCTTCAACATTGCAATATGAGCAATCAACTCATCTACAGATCCATAAGCTTCAATCCGCTGGTGCGTTTTTGGTACAATTTTTCCTCCAATCAGTGATGTATATCCTTTGTCTCCTTTTTTTGTGTATATCTTCATGAGATGTCAGCAATCTATAATTTATAGGAAAAGCCAAATAAGAAATTAAACCTTTGTACCGGATATTGGTTCCAGAGCAAATAGCTGCTATCCGTAATGTTGTGCAGGCCTGCAAATACTGTAAGCATTTTGGAATATCTGTATTCCATGGAAAGATTGGCATCAAAAACAGGCTTTATTTTTCGCATTTCATCAGTCGTGCTGTAATCTTTTACCCACCTGCTTCCGATAATATTAAAGCCTGCACCTGCAGTAATCTTGTTAATAGTATAGGTCCCATCAATACTTATGGTAAAATCGGGTTTGTGCCAGGGTTTTTTCTGATCAAACATTTTATAACTGAAATACTTTCCATCAACAGCTAAACTAAAGTTATTGTTTGGATTTATAACCAACTGTCCATGGTAAGTAATTAAATTAACATCATCATATACGGCTGAAAACTGATTGTGCAAAGGAAAGAGCGGATCACCCGAAATGGTGTCGTTAACAAAGAAATGTTCGTTTTTTATCACCGTAAGTGCTACATCTCCTCTGAAACGAACAACAGAACTGATATTTCCCTTTAAACCACCGTATATTTCAAAATTATTGCTTGTGTTTTTAAGTGTCAATCCGGGCTTAATAAACATATTCTCTTCAAACAACTGCTGATAGCTATTCTTCTGTATCCTTCCCGTTATGCCAACAAAAGGAATCAGCACATCTTTAACAATAATAATATCCAAATGTGCCTGCGGATAAAAATAGTATTTGGTAATATCTGAAGCGTCGGCCACTGCCTGAAATCCGAGCCTGAAACTCCAATCATCGCTGCTTTTACTGATCCATGGATTAAAAATAACAATGGTATTGTCTGTTGTATCCATGTCATTTTTAATCTTTGAATAATCTACCGTTAAATCAAGTCCTCCCAAAAATCCGGACACTTCTTTGGAAAATGATGTATGCAACATCCATCGGGGCTCTTTGTTTTTGAGCTTATCAGTGAAGTAATCCACACTTCCCGTTATGGAATAATTCAGATCGCCAGGGTTGGTTGTGTTAGATTTTAAGCCCAATTCCAGGCTTGGTTTATAAACCCTTTGCTTAAGACTGTCTTTGTCGACGTCCGGTGTTGCAGGGAAATTGTGAGTGTTGTATCCGTAGTAATTAAATGCGTTTTGATCAAACTTAAAATTGCCTGATAAAGTAACCCGCGGAAAAAAGCGTTTGCCGTAAAGCTGGATGTTGTTTTCAACAAATCGCGAATTCACCTTTTTATTATTATTGAGTAAAATCCTGCCTTGTGACGATTTATGCCGGAAATAGGCGCCATATGAATACTCCTTTGAGTGCAGGTTGCTGATGTTAAATTCTGCAAATGCAGTGCTGTAATTGCCCAGTCCAAGCTTCAGCCAGCTGTTATATATTTTGGGTACCGAGGTGGTAACTGTTTTAGCTGCCTTGATTGGATTGGGTTCGAAACTGTTGGGAAGCTGTTTGGGTGTGATCGAATACTTAAACGATGGCACCTGCGTTTCGACAGACGATGCAGATGGCAGAAAATTATACTTGCTGGCATCGGAAAGGGTAGGCTCATAAGGACGAACCACATATACTTCTTTATTTATATTTTGCGCATGAGCCGGAAACAGAACTATTGCAGATAAAGCAACCAGCCATCCGATCTGTTTATATTTCATTTTCATAGGTATAATCATGTCTTTTGCAATTCTCATCTTTAATATCGGCTACTGAATTTCAATTTCATCATCTGTATCTTCTCCCGCTTTCTTTTGACTGCTTTGTTTTTCTGTCAGCACTTTTTTGCGGGCTTTTGCTTCTTCAACAATGCCATCATCAGTCTTTTCATAATAGTCTATCAGGCTCTGAAGGGTTTGAATGGCCTGGAACTGATCGCCCTTATCCCTGAATATGTCAGACCATAACAGGAAGCTCTTTGCCATCCAGTATTGATGTGGTGTAGTCATATCTGCAAATCCTGATATCACTTTTTCTGCATTATCCAGATCTTTTCTCTGGTAATAAATTTCGGCCATCAGATATTTGGATTCCGCGCCTTCTGCACTTTTCACCTCGGCAGAAGCTTTTTTAAATTCCTCAAGTGCCAGCATCTGACGATCGTTGGCCATCAGTGCTTTTCCTTTGGCATATCTTGTTTTGCGTTCCTGTTCCTGAGATAGTTTTTCAGTAAGCAATATTTTATCGGCAGTTTCAATTACCTTTCCGTATGCGCCGGTTTGCAAATAGCATTCCAACAAACCCATTCTTGCTTCATTCAGGTTGCTTTTTACTTCAGCAATCTCCTCAAGCTTGCTCAGGTATGTTGCTGCCATCGCAAAATCTTTCTGCCTAAGTTTAATGCGTGATGCACCAAGCAATGACGATTCTGTGTATTTGCTACGCGGGCGGTTGATGACGAAATCAAAGTCTTCAAGTGCTTCATTATCCCTTCGTGCTCTATAATGGCAGTCTCCTTTATAAAAATGGGCATCAATAAGGTATTTACCGTTTGGATTTTTATCAATATACGACTTCAGGCTCTGGACAGCTCGTTCATAATCGCCCATCATATAGATTCTTTCAGCTGTCAGATACATCAGTGAATCCTGCTCTATCAGATCCTGCGATGTTAGTACGCCTTTAGCATTCATATAAGTATAGTATCCTTCCACATCCTTGTTGTCTACATACACATTCTTCAGGCCTATCAGGGCGTTTTCCGCTTCGGGAGTTCCCGGGTAATCTTCAATCACTTTTTTATAGCTGGATATAGCTTCGTCGTTCCGGTTCATATTGAAATAAAGTACGCCCAGATTTACATGCGCCTTTTTAACATAGCTGCTCCTGGGATAATCGCTGACCACTTTACGGTAATTTGAAATGGCCTGGTCGTTCTGATTCATTTTTACCTGACTCTCAGCAATTTGGTAATAGGCATCCGGCTTATAATCAGATTTAGGATATTTGGTCAGTAACGCATTGAGTGCAGTCACTTTTTCAGCATTCCTGCCACTTACACCTAAAGCCATTGCTTTTTGAAACATCGTATAATCACTGGCTTTGGATCCTGAGTTCAGGGCTTGATCATAATATCCGACAGCACTTGAATATTGCATCTGAATAAAGGCACAGTCGCCCAGGCGGTTATATGCATCACTTACAACGTCTTTCTGCGTATTTCCTGAAAAAGAAATATATTTATTGAACCATATCGCAGCATCTGCATATTGCTTCATACTGAAATAACAATATCCCATGTTATAATGGGCCAGCGGATATTCAGGCGTTGCTGATATTCCGGGTTGCGCAATGAAAAGACTGTAATTTTCAATGGCCTGCTCGTATTGGTTGTTTCGGTAGTATGCTTCACCAATCCAATACCGGCTCAGGGCATATATTTTCAAATCGGAATTGCCATATTTTCCTGTCGATTGAAGCATTTCAACAGCCTCATCAAATTTAAGATCTGAAAATAACTCGAGCCCCCTGTAATAGGCAATTTTCTGATAGGCCTTTTTGATCTCACTGCTCATGTTATGCAGTTTCTCAATGGACGCCAGCGCCAGACGGTAGTTCTTTGCATTTAAATAAGCCAGAACGAGGTAATTTGTGGCTTCTTCACTTCTTCTTGAATTCAGATACCGGCTCAGGTAATCATTCAAAGCCTGCACTGCTTCGTTAAACGGAGAATAGTCAAGTTCGTAGGTAAGCAAGGCGAAATTAAACAATGCGTCTTCCTGTATTTCGGGATCAAAATCCATGTTGGAAGCCGATGAAAATGCCATCCGCGCCTTGTTTTTATCTCCCAATTTCAAATGGCAATCGGCCATGTGATAAAGGGCGCTCTGACTGACAGCCGTTTCCGTTCCTGTTATCTGACTGAAAAGCTCAACGGCTTTAGCACAATTTCCCGTTTTATAATAGGCATAGGCCAGGCTGTATTTATCTTCTCTGCTGATATCTGTACCTGTAGCCATATATTTTTCCAGATAGGGAATGGCTTCAGAATAAAGATTTAGCTGAATGTAAGATTCACCGGTTATACGTGCGACTTCCGGGGCACGTTTTTCAGTAACATTTTCCATAAGTTGCGGCGCGTAGCGAACAACCTCATCGTATTTCTTCTGTTTGTAATAAATCTGCGTGAGATAGTAGGGTACAATGGGACCAAAATTACCATCGTCCTTCAGACGGGTAAAACCATCCAGTGCTGTTTCATAGTTGCCCTGCACATATTGTATGTGTGAATAATAATATAAAGCGGGGGCCGTGTATTTTGTATCTGTATCCTTGATCTGGTTAAACGCAAGTCGGGCCTTATCTAAATCGTCCTTCAAAAAGTAACAATAGCCACTTTTAAAGTAAAATTCTGACTGGTCTTCCTTATCCAATCGCCCTGGCTGGACCTTTTCATAATAGGTCAGGGCATCATTATAGTTTTTTCTTTGATAGAAATAGCCCGCCAGGTTAAATAAGGCTTCATTTCTTCTGGGATTCTCAGGATTTTCGTTCAGAAAACGTACAGTTCTTAATTCAGCATCATTGTTGAAAAGTTTTATGGCACACATAGCTGCATAAAATGAACTGTTGGATAGCTGATCCGAATTTTCAGCGGCATGACGTGCAATATATTCATCAAACAACACCTGTGCTGCACTGTATTTGCCATTTTCAAACAATTCAAATGCTTCCCTGTATTTGTTGTCCTCCTCCGTATGATAAACCGATTGCTGTGCAATGATGTTTTGCATTAGAAAAAGCAATGTAACTATCAGAAAACCAATATATTTAAAGCTCATGAGTAGAAATTTATGATCAAAAATACGGATTAATAACGTATGAAATGTCCGGCTTATTCTGTTATAATTAACATTGAGTTGTTAATTAAGGTCAGAGAATTTTGCATTATAATATCTACATTTGGTTTTTGTTCATTCATTCAGGCAATTTGCAAATTACCGGGCATTACGAATAGCTACTTATACCTGAATCAGAACAAATCAAGAGCGGTTTGAACGAGCGATCATTTGAAAAATTCATTATGCAGGATCAATATACACCCGAAGGCCAGATCATTAAATTTGATGATGTTTCCATTTTTCAGGACGATCATCTGGTACTTTCAAATGTGACTTTTTCCCTTGTAAAAGGTGAGTTTGTGTATCTTATAGGGAAAGTAGGAAGTGGGAAATCAAGTTTTATTAAGACCATCAACGCTGAAATACCCCTTGTTAAAGGCACTGCTTCTGTAGTTGGTTATGATTTGGGCCATTTGAAACCCCGGCAGGTGCCTTTGCTTAGGAGGAAACTTGGAATTGTTTTTCAGGATTTTCAATTGCTGATCGATCGTACGGTATATGACAACCTCTATTTTGTTTTACATGCCACTGGCTGGAACAATAAAGCTGAAATTGATAAACGTATTGAAGAAGTATTGGCAAAAGTAAACCTGGAAAAGAAAGGTTTTAAAATGCCACATCAGCTTTCAGGAGGTGAGCAACAGCGTGTTGTGATTGCCCGTGCGCTTTTGAATGATCCTGACGTAATCCTTGCAGATGAACCTACCGGTAATCTGGATCCCGACACATCTGAAAACATTATGATGCTGCTTAGGGAAATTAGTTGTAACGGAAGAGCTGTGCTGATGGCAACTCATAATTATACCTTACTGAAGAAATTTCCTTCACGTACCTGCAAATGCGAAGATGGAAAACTTCTGGAAGTTGAGGAAAGTACTGAAATCGACTTTAGCTCTTTTGAATAGGTCTTGAATGAATAAACTTCGCAAAACTTTTAAAGCCTTAGGGCTGATCGTTCAAAATCCCTGGAAGCTGAATCATATCCTGAATCAAAATGAGGAATGGAAGGCATATGTACAAAAAAAATATAAAATGGACAGCCTGCCTGTAATTCCATTAAGCTATTTTCTTCAGGAACCCGTCATCATTGAACCATATTCATTTCTCGAAGGAAGTTCATCGCCTGCTGATATAGCTTTATTAAAGTCACTTGCGCTAAAAGTGGCCCATTGCAAATATTTTGAGATAGGAACCTGGCGTGGTGAAAGCGTCGCAAACGTAGCATCCTGTGCCGAAACTTGTTATTCCCTCGATCTTCCTGAAGACATGAGGACTAAAATTCTCAATGATATTGATTATAATAAATCACACAGTTTTTTCTCAAAGGATATCGGGAATATTATCCATTTGACGGCAGATTCACGCAAATTTGATTTTAACAGTCTGAAAATCAATTTTGATTTGATATTTATTGATGGCGACCACCATTATGAATCTATTGTTAGCGATACCAAAAAGACGCTTGATGGTCTATGTCATGATGGCACCACCATGGTGTGGCATGACTATGGATACAATCCCCGGGCAATCAGATACGAAACAATGGCTGCCATATTGGATTCGGTGCCAGAATCGATGCATCACCAATTGTTTCACGTAAGCAATACAAGTTGCGCCATTTTGTTCAAGAAGCCTGTTCCATCGCACACATTTAAACAGCATGCGCTGCCTGAAAATAAATTTTCGGTTTCTGTAAACATTAATCCCATAAACCCTTAAGAATTTGCTATGAAAGTGCTCTTTCTTTCAGCCTGGTATCCAAGCAGAATTTCTCCTTTCAATGGTGATTTTATAGAAAGGCAGGCTCAGGCATTGTCATTAATGTGTGAGGTTTCTGCTGTACATGTGATTGCGGATCCGTTATTAAAATCGCGTCGTTTCGAAGTTGTAAAGGAGCAGCAGGGTAATTATTTTAAGGTGATCATTTATTACCGGAAAAGCAAGCTGCCATTGCTTGCTCTCATAATTAATAAACTGAATTCATTTCTGGCATATATCATCGGATACAGACTTGCCAGCAAAAAAATCGGAAAACCCGATATGGTGCATGCCAATATTATCTCACCGGTTATTATTATTGCTGCGCTCATTGGCATTATAAAACGCATTCCGTGGGTTGTCAGTGAACACTGGACGCGATATCTCACCCCACAGGGCCGTATTCACCCACTTCTGCAGGTGGCCCTTAAATTGTCTTTTGCCGTGGTTACTGTAAGCAGAAATCTTTTAAGCGTGTTAAAAAACAATCACGATGTTACGGGTAATTTCTATGTTGTTCCTAATGTGGTAGACACCGATTTGTTTGTGCCTGATACCAGCAAAAACAATGAAAAAATGCAGTTTCTGCATGTTTCTTCCATGAAGGAGGAGCAAAAAAATATCAGCGGCATCATTCGTGCTGTCAAAAAAGTTTCAGAGACCCGAAAAGACTTTCATTTTACTTTTATCGGCGAATATCAGGACCATCAGGTGAAAATGGCTGCGGATCTGGGCTTAACCGACATGATCACTTATAAAGGTGTTCTTTCATACCGGGAAGTTGCTGCAACTATGAAAAAGGCACATACGCTTGTTTTATTCAGCAATCTGGAAAACCTCCCTTGTGTGATGCTGGAGGCTTTTTCATGTGGGATACCTGTTATTTCAACAAATGTTGGCGGCATTCGCGAATGGCTGGATGATACACGCGGTGTGCTGATTCCTCCCGGCGACGAATCTGCTCTTGCTAAAGCCATGATTTACATAATGGATCATAAGGACCAATATCATGCTGAAATTCTTCATACCTTAGCAGTTAAGCAATTCAGCAGAGATACGATTTGCAGGCATCTGATGAGCATATACAAGGAGGCGTGCGATGCCAGGCGTTATTTATAGAAATATTGCCGTTACTTTTATATCCCGTTTACTTATTGCCGGTTCCGGACTTATCATCGCCATATTGCTTTCGCGCTTTCTGGGAGCCTCTGGTCGTGGTGAACAAAGCCTGATCATCACACTTATTACTTTTATCATCATCCTCAATGGAATAGTAGGTGCTTCTGCTATTTCCTTTCTGATTCCCCGCTATCCTTTTCGCATTCTCATTTTTCCCTCGTATTTATGGGTTTTACTGGTTTCAGCTGTTGGATTGATCCTGCTTCCATTTTTAAATCTGATTCCTGACGCCTTCATCATACATGTATGCCTGCTCTCTTTTATTTTAGGAATATATACCGTGAATGTGTCAGTACTTGTTTCCAAAGAACGCATTCCTGCGGCAAATTTATTGGGTATCATTCAATCAGCTGTTGTGATTGTCTATTTGTTGTTTGCTTTTTTAATCGCAGATCAGAAGGATGTCAATTCATATTTAAATGCGCTTTACGCCGGATATATTGTTAGTATGCTGCTCAGTTTCTTTTTGATCCGAGCGTGTTTTTATGAAAAAGTGAAGGCTTCGGACAATCAGTTTCGGAACGCATTAAAGCAATTGTTCGTTCTTGGTTTTTATAACCAGATCGCAGTTCTGACGCAAATGCTGAATTTTCGCATAAGCTATTACATACTGAATCAATATTACGGACCCGGCCAGGTAGGTGTTTATGCTAATGCAATTACGGTTGCAGAATCGGTTTGGCTTATTGGCAGAAGCATGGGAATGGTCCAATATTCCAAAATTGTGAATAGCCATGATGGAAAGGTTTCACGCCACCTTACCGGTCATTTTCTGAAATTATGCATGGGCATTTCTTTCGTTGTTGTTCTGATCTTGTTTTTTATCCCGGATACCCTGTATGGGTTTGTTTTTGGTGACGAATTTGCTTCATTGCAAGTGCTGATTCGCATTTTGTCACCCGGAATTCTCTTTTTTGCAGGTGCTTTGATTCTGTTAAATTATTTTTCAGGCATTGGCAAGCAATATGTAAATTCTGCAGCCAGCATTTCGGGATTGATGATCACGCTTTTACTGGCTTTTATTTTAATTCCAAAATATGGAATGCAGGGAGCTGCTGTTGTAGCCAGCATCTCTTACGGAATTACTGCGTTGGTTTCACTGATTTTTATGTTATCTGAAAAAAAATAGGGTGAAAGGAGTGGTTCAGGTCTTAATTACGGAAAAGCTTTTCAAACAGACTTAAAAGTAAAAGACCTCAATAGAAAATTACGAACCACTCAATAAGATTGAACTATGAAAACAACAATTAAAACCTCAATGAAAGTCCTGGCCATGCTGCTGATGGTATTTTCCTTCACTGCAGCACAGGCAAAAGATTCTTTATGGAACCAGTCGAAAATGCCCCAAGATACCTCCTTTAAGGTTTTCACCGGCAAGGTGGTAGATGAGACAACCCGTAAACCTGTTGTATTTGCTAATGTTTATCTTGTCGGAAGCAGTCTGGGTACTGTTACCAACGCTGAAGGAGAGTTTATTCTGAAAGTTCCCAACTCAGAGTTAAACCGTAAACTGGGTATCTCAAATATGGGATACAAAAATGTGATTCTCAGTCTGAGTGATCTTAAAGATAAAGAGAACCTGATTAGACTTGAAATAGTGGCTGTACCACTCGAACAGGTAGTGATCCGAAATGAAGATCCGGTTGAACTGTTGAAAATGGCTTTCAGGCGCGTCAATGATAATTACAATAGAGATCCGGAAATGGAAGTGGGATTCTATCGTGAGACCGTTAAGCAAAACCGCAATTATGTTGCTGTTGCTGAAGCTGTCCTTGATGTGTACAAAGCTCCTTATACAAGCTTTATGGATTACGACCGCGTTCGGATTTATAAAGGCCGCAAAAGTGAGGATATTAAGAAAATGGACACCCTGATGTTCAAATTGCAAGGAGGTCCGAAAACCAGCTTCCTGCTTGATGTGGTTAAAAACCCAGGAGAACTCTTTAGTGAAGAATATTTCGACAAATACAACTTTGTTATGGCAGGTTATTCTTCCATTGATGGCAGAGACAATTACATCATTGAATTTGATCAGAAACAGGATGTTGAATTGCCCTTATATAAAGGAAAGATTTTTCTCGACACCAAGAACCTGGCAATTTCCCGTATCGACTTTTCTTTCAGTGATAAGGCCTTAAAGATTGCAGATAACGACCTGGTACGCAAAAAACCCATGGACATGAGGGTAGATGTAATCGGCGCTAACTATTCGGTAAATTACAGGGTTCTTGATGAAAAATGGTACCTCAACCATGTAAGATCCGAACTGGTATTCAAATGCATATGGAAGAAAAAACGCTACAATGCAACTTACACCACAGCACTTGAAATGGCAGTAACCGATCGCAATGCTGAAAACATCAACAAGGCAAAATATAAAGATCAGGCTAAAATGTCCGATATCTTTACTGACAAGGTTGATTCTTATAAAGATGAAAACTACTGGGGCGATTACAATACCATTAAACCTGAAGAATCCATAGAATCAGTGATCAACAGACTCAACAAAAAATTACGCTGGCAGTCAATTGAATAATCTCTTAAACCAAATCATCCCTGCAGATACATGCAGGGATGATTTATTGGTTTTGACGATTGAAATATGAATAACGAATAGTAATTTTACGATCCTTGACAATATGATTCACTTTGAACCGGTGATAGAAAAGAAGGAAAACAAAAATGAAACAATGGAGCTGTTCTCCATTGCTGATTTGTCGTCTTTTGAGACGCTTTTCAGACAATATTATCAGATGTTGTGTACGTATGCATACCGGTTCGTAAATGATACCGATACAGCTGAAGAAATTGTGCAGGAGCTCTTTTATAAAATATGGGAAAAAAGAGCAGAACTTCAGATCAATATTTCGATTAAATCTTACCTGTTTTCTGCTGTGCATAACCGCTGTTTAAAGTTCATTGAACATAAAAATGTAGAAGCCCGCTACAAGAATTACTACTTGCAGCATGAGTCGGAAATTGATACCGAAAATCATACCCATTCTAATGTGAGAGAATTGCAGGTAATCATTGACCAGACTCTTGATTCATTACCCGAGCGATGCAGCCGGATATTCCGGTTAAACCGCTTTGAGGGTTTGAAGTACCACGAAATTGCAATGAAACTGTCCATTTCAATAAAAACCGTGGAGGCGAATATGGGCAAAGCATTAAAGATGTTGCGAAAGAACCTGAAAGACTATGTGGAGATTGCTTAACTATGATAGCTATGTTTTATAAAAATAACACCAACTGGAACCTTCTGGCAAAATATATGGCAGGAGAGGCTAGCCCCGAAGAAATAAATGCTTTGGAGGTATGGCGTAATGCAAAACCTTCAAATAATGAACTGTTTCAACAATTAAAATCAGACTGGAAGAATATGGATAGGACGAATGTGAGATTTGATGTGGATAACGCCTGGAATAAACTGAATAACAGAATTGCAAATGAAAGCCCTGAGACGGTTCCTGAATTCACTGTTGCTGCACCTGCAACGATAAAACATTGGGCTACCTATCCTATGCGCATTGCGGCAGCGATTTTGGTTCTTGCTTTGCTCGGCATTACTTTATATACCCTTGCGAACCGCGTTGCTACAGTGCAGGTAATTGCATCTGCTGATGAAAAAGGTAAGGTGGTTGAGCTTCCTGATGGTTCTGTCGTGACTTTGAATGCGGATACCCGATTAAAATACGCAAAAAAGTTTGGATCCGAAAACCGTGAAGTAACCCTTACCGGAGAAGCATTTTTTGATGTGAAGCACAATCAGTCCAAACCATTTATCATTCACGCCGGTGATGCCCGTGTTCGCGTGCTGGGTACCTCTTTTAATGTGAATATGCGAAAAGAAAGTAATGAAGTAGAAGTGTTTGTTTCCACGGGTCTGGTAGAATTATCTGAAGACAACAACTCAGATAACCGCCAGTTGATTCAACCCGGCAATATTGGCATACTTAATAAAAATGAAATTTCTATAGCTCATACTGGCGATAACAACAGTATTGCCTGGAAAACAGGTTTACTTACTTTTGATGATACGCCTCTTTCAAAAGCAGTGTCTTTGTTGGGTGAATTTTACAACGTTCAGATTGTTTTGAGGGGAACGGGTATCGATACCATAAAAATTAACGGCGATTATCAAAATGACCCTCTTGATCAGATATTGGAAGTAATCGGACATCATAATCCCCAACTTACCATTGCAAAAACTGGAGACACCATTTTTCTTACACAAAACTAATTTGTAGCTGGTTATGGTTTGGTCACCTATAAAGACTTTGATCCTGTGCCTGTTTTTGGGAACCGCTTCCCTGCAGGCCCAGGATTCATTACTTTATAAGCGTATTACCATTCCGGAGGGCCGGTATACCATTGAGTCGGCGATTAAAACCATTGAACAGAAAACCGGACTCTCATTTTCCTATAATTCAGAACTTTTTAATAAAAAGCAGGAAATAACCCTGAAAGCACAGAATGAACCTCTTCAGGATGTGTTGGAAAGGGTATTTAAGGATCCTACACTTTACTTTGATATTATTGGCGGTCATCTGGTAGTATACCGACCGGTGAAAACACGTGTCGCCAATCCGGAAAAGAAACAGGATTCGGTAATGTATTTTGAAATCAGGGGACGTGTACTTGATAAAGAATCATTACAGCCCCTGGCGTTTTCATCAATATATCTGGTAGGGAAGACCACCGGAACCATAAGCAATGAAGAAGGGGAGTTTCAGCTTAAGCTAAGCGCTGCTGAACTTTCAGAAACGTTAAGTATATCATGCATCGGCTATAAGAATTTCACATCTGCTGTATCTCCATTGGTAAATACCGACCGGGAATACTTGCTGAACAGTGATGTGATTTCTATTCAGGAGGTAATCATCCGCCGTGTGAGTCCCGTTATGCTCATGCAAAATGCCCGCAACAGGATACGTGACAATTACCGTGTAAAACCCTCCATCCTTACTTCGTTTTACAGAGAAACCGTACAGCGGGGCAGTCGATATACTCTTGTATCAGAGGCTATTCTGGAAAATTACAAGGCAGGCTATGGCAATCTGTTGTCTGACAAGGTGAAGATTGTAAAAGGGCGGAAAAGTGAAAACTTCCAGAAGGAAGATACCATAATGCTAAAATTGAAAGCGGGACTGAGTACCATGCTGCTTCTGGATGTTGTGAAAAATGTTCCGGAATTCCTCACGCGCGAAGGCCAGAAAGACTACCAATACCGTTTAACAGATATGGTAGTAGAGGATGGGCGTGAGAACTATGTGATTGAGTTTACTCCAAAACCCGGATCTCCCAATAATCCAATTTATACAGGTCGCATCCTGATAGATATCCATGATTTTGCAATTAAATGGGTTGATTTTCACATTAACCCTGCACAACTTGATGAAGCAACCGATCGTTTTATCGTTCGCAAACCCAGGGATATTGTTGTAAAAACACTTAAGGCCAATTATAAGATAGCATTTAAAAAACGGGGGGGCTTATATGACCTGCATCTTATACAATGCGAAACTGGTTTTAGAATCCGCAATCGCAGACAACTTGCCGGTAGTGT
This sequence comes from uncultured Bacteroidales bacterium, assembly GCA_964615995.1. Taxonomy (GTDB): domain Bacteria; phylum Bacteroidota; class Bacteroidia; order Bacteroidales; family UBA10428; genus UBA5072. Next base: position 36,227 of record CAZTSR010000007.1, on the reverse strand, counting down.
TTACAATACAAAACTTGAAATGGTTGTAATGGATATCGACTCTGTTAATGTTACCCGTTTCTCTCCGAAAGAATCTGCAAAACCTTATGAATTTCTCACGGATCAGCTTGGCGTATACGACGAGACTTTCTGGGGAGAATATAACTTCATCAAACCGGACGAGTCGCTCGAAAATGCCCTGATGAAAATAAAAAAAGCACAGGAGGCAAAGCGGGAGTAATTTTTAAAAATACTACCTTTGTTTGTCTAATTCTAAGGTTTGGATTATGGAAGATATTAAGGGCCCGGTGGTTAATGAATTTGTGTTGGTGGCCAACGAGTACTGCAGTTTATTGGAACATGCAACTCTCAAAAGAACGGGAGAATTGTTTAGCGAATTGCAACAGATCCTTCCGCGAATTTATATGAAGGCTGCTCTGTTGCCTAAGCCAAAATACTGCTATGAAGAGGAACCTGCTTCCTTTGTGAAAGATCATGATTATGCCCGCATTCATGATGCGCTGCAGAAGAAATTCGAACTGTTCAACGGAATTACCGGAATGTCTCCGGGAACAATGCCTAACCAGCATGAGCTCATTAGCTTTGGCATGGCAGAAAGCTTTACTGAACTTTACGAGGTGCTTAAAAACTTTGTGAAACTTTATGAAGTGGGTCTGCCGCAATCTATGAACGATGCAGTATGGATTTGCCATAAAGGATTTGAACAGGGTTTCGGCTCGAGGCTGATTGATAGCCTGAAATCGCTTCATACACTCATATATGATAAAAACACCGGTGGATCAAGAGCCATACAAAGCGATGATTTTAACGGGGATTCTGATAGCGATCATGAACCTTGGTTTTCCGACGATCAGGATCAAGTTTACGATGATGATGAACAATAATGGCTTCTTTGAAAATATTGAAGATGAATATATCCGGTCGCTGCCGGTTATGAGTTTTCCTGGTGTCATCAGTGTTGTTGACCAACCTTCGCATTTCGAATTTGCCAGACATCATCTTTTAGGTGAACCCATATTGGGCTTCGATACCGAAACCAAACCCGTCTTTAAAAAAGGACAAATGCATAGCGTTGCCCTGTTACAGCTTTCTACTGCTGATCATGCCTTTCTGTTTCGCCTTAAAAGAATTCAGCTGCCTGAATTTATTGCTGATATTCTGGAAGATAAAGATGTTGTTAAGGTAGGGGTGGCGATTAAAGATGATATCGCCGGACTGAACAAGATATTTCCTTTTGAAGCCGCCGGTTTTATTGATCTTCAGCAATATGTAAAACCCTTTGGCATTGCCGATAATGGCCTAAAGAAACTCGTTGCCAATGTTTTGGGCTTCAGGATTTCGAAAAAATCGCAAACCTCAAATTGGGAACAGGAGCCTCTTACTCAGGAACAAATTGAATACGCTGCCACGGACGCCTGGGTGTGCCGTCAGATTTATCAAATTTTACAAAATCAATCTTATTCACCGGCCTCTCTTTGAATATGAACGACATCGTACAAATCATTCTTAAATCCGGAAAGGAGCAGTCGGTAAAGCGATTGCATCCATGGATCTTCTCCGGAGCTCTAAAAAAAATCAACGGAAACCCGGCAGAAGGAGATGTGGTACACGTTTTTTCAAATGACAATGAATTTCTTGCCACCGGACATTATCAAATAGGATCCATTGCAATCCGTATTTTTTCATTCGAAGCTGTTGAACCAGACGCCGCTTTCTGGCGGATGAAAATTCAACAGGCATATGATTACCGAAAATCGATTGGACTTACCGGTAATTCCGAAACCAACGTTTACAGGCTAATTCATGGCGAAGGAGATGGATTGCCAGGACTGATCATTGACGTATACAACGGCGTTTTTGTGATTCAGATGCACTCTGTGGGCATGTTCCGCATCAGAAATGAAATAGCAACTGCCATCCAGGAGGTATATGGCAATAAAGTGGTTTCCATTTACGATAAAAGCGAAGGTACACTTCCTTTTAAAGCTAACCTGAATGCGGTGAATGAATTCCTTTTGGGCAATATATCTGATGTGGAAGTTCGCGAAAATGGATATGCTTTTCAAATTGGTATTGCAAAAGGCCAAAAAACCGGTTTTTTCATCGACCAGAGAGAAAACAGGAAACTTTTGTCTCAATACGCCAAAGGCAAAGATGTGCTCAATATGTTTTGCTATACTGGCGGATTCTCTGTTTATGCGCTGGGGAGTGGTGCTAAATCTGTGCATTCTGTCGACAGCTCTGCCCAGGCTATGGAGCTTACAGACAAAAATGTCAGCCTGAACAACCTCGCGGAGCACCATCAATCGTTTACCACGGATGCTTTCAATTTTTTGAATAATATACCTGACCGGTACGATGTCATCGTACTCGATCCTCCTGCCTTTGCCAAGCACCAGGATGCACTGAACAACGCCCTTCAGGGATATAAGCGCATGAATGCAAAAGCCATTGAGCAAATCCGCAAAGGAGGAATCCTGTTTACATTTTCATGCTCACAGGTGGTAACCAAAGAAAATTTCAGGAAATCAGTTTTTGCAGCCGCAGCAAATACAGGCCGCTTTGTGAGAATTCTTCACCAGCTTACACAACCCCCCGATCATCCGGTCAGTATCTACCACCCCGAAGGCGAATATTTGAAAGGACTGGTACTTCAGGTGGAGTGAGGAAGTGAGGAAGTGAAGAGGTGAAGAGGTGAAGAAGTGAAGAAGTGAAGAAGTGAAATTAGTAATCAGTGAACAGCCGGTAATCAGTAATCGGTTCAGCGGTCGGCTTGTCACTTGTCACTTGTCACTCTTCAATTCATAATTCATAATTCATAATTGTTCTCCCTCGTCCCTGTTCATTGAACCAGCTTTCCTTCCTTGTAAATCCCATCCTGACTGGTACCATCTGCCCAGGTATATTTCCCCTGGCCTTCGAAGAGATTGTTTTTAAAATATCCGGTGTATTTATCGCCGTTTGTGTAGAAATAGATGCCATATCCGTTTTGAACGCCCTTTTCCCATGCACCGGTGTATTTTGCGCCGTTGGGCCAAACATAGGTGCCCTGCCCTTGAAATTGATCAGCTTTCCACATTCCGTCATACCAGCTGCCGTCGGTTCCTTTTAACATGCCACGCCCTTCCCTGAGTCCGTTTACAAAACTGCCTTCATAGGTAAAGCCGTTGGCATATATATAAGTGCCTTTTCCGTTTTCACAGTTTCCATAGGTACAACCTGTTTTTTCCTGCGCGAACGCATATACTGGTAAAAGTAACAACACAATGGCAATAATTCGGATCATGATGTATCGGTTGATGATTTTTGTCTTTTACGTATTCCTGATAACGCTGTTACATCCGGAAACTGATTTTATTCTACCGCTTTAAAAGACGCAGAGGCCAGGGCAACGTATTCCGCTTTATTGCGGGATAACTGCTTTTGACAGCACCAAAACCGGCATTGAAATAGGCTATGCCGGGTATGTCCGATCCGGAGAAATCCAGCATTGTTTTTGTTCCTGCATATTGCCGGATCAACTGGTCAATCAGAAAATACATGGCTTGCGTTTTCCGGCCTTTTTCTGTTGAAGCACATACCAGTAAAGCATATCCATGTTTATGCTTTATAAGCCATTGACTGGCAACCAGATTATCTGCAGCATCAAATACACCAAGAATTTCACCTTTTGATTTCTCTATGCTCATGCTGCAAATCTTTTCAAGAGCCTGATATATCTGGATTGCTGTCCCCTGAAGCTTATGATCCAGATTCCGTTTAATAAACCGCGCAAATACAAATGAACCCGGACCTGCTTTTAGCGTAAGCCGGTGCCTGTTTGCCTTGGAAATATTCCGCCGGCAACTCCTGCTGTATTTTAACTGTAGTGTGTCATAGCTTTCTGATAAATCAAGCAGGTAAGTAGTACGCAATCTGCAAATAAAGCCTGACTCAAAAGGATCATTCCATCGGTTCAGCTGGATGTCAATATACCTGAATCTTGAGGGTATGGCATTTAAAAATTCCGCTGTTTTGGCAGCATTTATGGTATTATTTGAAACTATGCCCAATTGCTGACTGAAAAAAGGCTGATACAGATAGGAAATGCCTGCTTTCCTGCTTTGCGTGAGCGGCATTACAGCAAGGTAATCGTCTTCAACCAGGGCTTCCCAACCGGGGCTAACGACATCGAGCCACCATGAAAGGCAGTAAAGTATCGGATTTACCGATGCTTCAATGCACCGGTCCCACTTTCTTTTATCAATATCCTTATGTTGTAAATATTGGATCAAGTTGTTGGTTTATCTGATTGTTTTGAACCTTCGTATACCATACCTTCAAATACCGTACGCCAGTTAGCCCAGTGTTTTGTTTCACTCAGCGATTCGTTATGCCAGATGGCGCAAAATATACCGTTTACATCTTTTATCTTCCTTATAAGCTCAATTGTTTTCTGCAATGCATCTTTGGGACTGAGCTGAAGGTATTGCTGAAGCGTTATATCCATCATTTCAAAAGGATGAATTTCAAGCGCTGTGGTTTCCTCTTTTTGCAGATCGTAGAATTTGAATGGCAGCGTAGTGCCAGCCCTGAATCCGGTTGCGGATGCATAGCCCATTGAAAAATCAGCCTGAATCCCTAATTTTATAAGGTTTCTGTAGGTTTCAGGGAGAGACAATTTCAGAAAATGTTGTCTGCTCCATATAGGTGTTGCTCCAAGTCTCACAGTAAACAGTTCGTATTCCTTTTGCAATTCCCCGAAATCCGAATTCGAATGATAGGAGGGATGGATACCTACCTTTCTGTCCTGTTTTATGGACCGGATCAGATTCTGGAATTCCCTGCTTCTGAGTGAATAATTGGTGTCAAACGGGCTTTTGTTCCCCGACAGGAAAAAGCAGGGGCAAATAAATCCACATTGAGATTCCAGATTTTTCAGATAGTCAAAGGTGTCAAAGCAATCATGCAAGTGCCCAAGGCGCACAAGAACGAGATCCCATGACTGCCTGAATTCGCTTCTATACAGATGTCCTGAAAATTTTCTTAAAACACGCAGCGGGCTCATGTTCTTGTATGCCCAGGGTTGGTCCACATCCAGGGTAGGCTGAAAGAGAAATGAATTTTTCTGAAATTCAATACCAGGGAAATGCCCCTTCAGAACCTCTTTAAACTGCTTCAGCCACTGATCTATTACAGGCTCATCCAGGAAATGGTGTCTGAATGCGATGCTTTCAGAGGCTTCAAAGCGCCCATGCCTGTCGGCTTTGAATGGCAGATATTCTTCATACCGCGATAGCAGGTAAAAAATGCCTGAAAACAAATCCAGGGGAAGCGCATAGCCGTCAGGTGCCGGAAAGAGCAAGGTATGATTGTTCTTTTCTATTACATCAGGCTCAAACGAATGTATGCCAGTCTCTGATAAAAAACCTGAAGCAAAAATGGAAAAGCTGTCTGACTGTGGATTTGAACCGTAGCAGATCTGTATGTTTTCGTTTGAAGATACCTGATGATCCTGAATCATCATAAAGTCAACCCCAATATGCTGTCCGATAAAACCGAGCACATATTCAAGCCTTGGGGACAGATGGTCACATTGGACTTCTATGGTGGTTTGCAGACTCATTTCAGAAATCGAGTTTGACAACGGTTATTCCCGATCCGCCAAGTTCTACATGTTCATCTTTACACGACTTTACAACATCCAATCCGCTTAAATAATCCCTGATGAGGTTTTTAAGGATGCCATTCCCTTTGCCATGCAGGATCCGCAGGTCAGATACGCCTACTACTGTCGCATCATCCACAAAACTTCTGACAATGTCCAGAGCTTCTTCACCGCGCTTCCCGCGAATATCAATTTCTGATTTGAAATTAAGCCGGCGTTGACTGATGCTCCAATCATACTGTACAGCATGCCCTTTAGTTTTTTCCTTTATGGAAGCATGTATTTTTTCTATATTCTTTCTTTTAAGCGATGTAATCATGCTTTCACCATAGGTTACCAGCACATTGTCGCCGTTAATTTCAAGCACTTCTCCTTCTATTTGCAGGCTTGGAATCCGAATGCGGTCGCCAGGAGCGAGATTCGGATCTTCAACCGGCTTTTGCTTTTCTTCAGATGCTGCAGGTTTCAACTTTCTGGTATGGCGTTGAATTTCGTGCAGCTTCTGTTCTATGCGTGCATCATCTGCTTCAGATTCAGCAGGTAAACTGTTTTTAAATGATTCGAGAGATTTCCTCGCTTCGCGCGTGTTCTCCTTGTCGGCTTGCGATTCACGAATTACACGTATGGTCTTTTCAATTTCCTTATTGGTATTTTGAAGCAGGCTTTCGGCCTCTCTGCGTGCGTTTTCCAATATTTCCTTACGCATTTTCTTAGCCTGGCTTATTTCTGTTTCATAATTTTCGAGAACCTCGGTCAGCCTTTTTTCTGAAACGCGGATTCTGTTTCGCTTTTCTTCCCAATACCTCTTGTCTCTGAGGATTTCTCTCAAATGTCTGTCGAAATTGATGTGGTCTTCACCAGCTTTTTCTGATGCGGCTTTCAGAATGTCTTCCGGTAATCCGATTTTTCGTGCGATGTCAATGGCAAACGAACTGCCGGGTTTGCCGATTTCAAGCTTAAACAAGGGTTGCATTTTTCCTGTGTCAAACATCATGGCTCCATTGGCAATCCCTTCAGTGCCTGATGCCAGATGCTTCAGATTGGAATAATGGGTGGTGATCACGCCATAGGTGCCCACTTTGTTCAGCGCTTCCAATATCGCCTCTGCAATGGCACCGCCAATCTGGGGCTCTGTCCCTGTGCCGAATTCATCAATTAAAACCAGACTCTTCCCGGATGCATTGCGCAGAAAGAATTTCATGTTTTGCAAATGGGAACTGTAGGTGCTTAGGTCGTTTTCAATCGACTGTTCATCGCCAATGTCTATTAAAATGTGATCAAATATCCCGGCCTCAGAACTTTCTACCACCGGAATAAGCATTCCGCATTGCAGCATATATTGAATCAGTCCTACTGTTTTCAGGCAAACCGATTTGCCCCCGGCATTCGGCCCTGATATCAGCAGTATCCGGTCTTTTCCTTCCAGGTAAATATCCAGTGGAACAACTTCCTTGTTCTCTTTCTTGTGATGCAGGTATAATAACGGATGAACAGCATGTTTCCACCTGAATCCTGTTTGGTCAATAAGAGCAGGCATACCGGCATTTATGCGCAGTGCCAGTAAGGCCTTTGCCCTGATAAAATCAATCACCGCAAGAAAATCATAGCTTGCCAGCAAATCATCAATATATGGCCTTATGGAATCAGTAAATGCAGTAAGGATCTTAATAATTTCCCTGAATTCGGCAATCTCCAGTTCTTTAATTTCATTGTTCAGTTCCACTACCTCAGATGGCTCTACATAAGCGGTCCTTCCTGTTGCCGATTCGTCATGCACAATACCACTGATCCTTCTTTTATTGGATGCAGGAACAGGGATTACCTGGCGCCCGTTACGGATTGAAATAGCGGTGTCTTTTTCAATATATCCCTCATCAATGGCTTTCTTTAATAAGCTTTGCAGACGCTTGCCTGCACTGGCCTGTTTCTGGGTAATATCATCCCTGATACGCCTGAGTTCCGGAGAGGCATTGTCTTTGATCTTTCCCTGTTTTGTAAGAATTGCATCAATGCGGTCTTCCACATAACTGAAAAAAAGTACATTCCCGGCCCGCTTTTTTAAACGCGGGTATTTTTCCTGGGGCGTGTTTTTAAAAAAACGAATGATGCTTTTAATGGTGTCAAGCGACCGTTTCAGGTCGAATACCTCTTCTGTTTCGAGATAGGTCCCTGCTACACGGGCTTTTTTCAAACCTGCAGTCATGTCCTTATAATGATCTGTAGGGAAACCTTCTTCCATCAGGGAAATTTCCCTGAATTCAGCCGTTTCTTCTAATTCCTGTTTTAATACATCAAACCGGGTAATGAATTTCATTTCATCAGCCTTCTGCCGGCCAGGTGCAAACAGACATTGCTCTTTGATCAGTTCCCTGATCTGATCGAACCCGATTTTATATTCAAAACTGTTGGGGTATATCAAAATCGCGATTAGTTTTTTACAAAAATAGCTGAAATTATGGTACAGGGGAGAATCCCGAACAAATTCTGCAGGTTGTTGTTATCCCAACTAAACCGAATCATATGTCAGATAAAACAATAAATCCCACAGTTCATTCCAATGGAACAGTCGCAACAAGCTTCACAGCAAATGTTCTAAAGCCTGACCAGGCCACCGGACCCATCGTTATCCGGAAAGTATACAGGCTCCGGAAGATCAGACAACTTACTTCTGAGGCTTATGTGTTGCGATTCGACCGCAACGATATGCAATTTAAAGCAGGCCAGCACATTACCCTGGGTATTCCCGGAAACAACCAGGTGCGTGAATATTCCATCTACAGTACAGAAAAGGATTCAGGCCTGGAAGTCCTTATTAAAGAAGTGGATAATGGACTGGTTTCAAAACAATTGAGGAATCTGATTCCCGGAGAACTGCTTGAAGTGGACGGGCCCTTTGGCTATTTTACTGTGAATGAGCAACACCTCAGCCGGAAATTCTTATTTATAGGAACGGGAACAGGAATAGCTCCCTTCCATTCCATTACAGGCTCTTATTCCAACCTGGACTATGAAATTGTTCACGGAGTGCGCTACACCCAAGAGGGATATGAACGCCATAATTACCCCAAAGATCGCTATACGCTTTGTACCTCACGTGATTCGCAAGGTGACTTTCACGGAAGGGTCACAGAATACCTGAAACAAAAAACTTTGGATTCCGCAACAATGGTTTATCTTTGCGGAAATTGTGACATGATTTATGATGTTTATGATTTCCTTACCACTAAAGGATTTCCGTCGGCAAACATCCGCACGGAGGTGTATTTTTAAAACATGTTGCGTTAGAATCGTGGTAGGGGATCGAATAGTAACAGGAATAACCAAATGAAATATCATATTCTTACACTGGGCTGTCAGATGAACAAATCCGACAGTGAAAGGGTGCGGACGGTTGTAGAAGGAATGGGTTACCGGTGGACAGAAAACGAGGAAGAAGCCAACCTGTTGGGAATCATCGCCTGTTCAGTTAGGCAGAAATCAATCGACAAGGTTTACTCACGCATTGCACGCTGGAATAAATGGAAAAACACGAGGAACCTGCTTACTTTTGTTTCGGGATGTGTGCTGCCGGCAGATAAGGAAAAGTTTATAAAGCTTTTCGATCTTGTGTTTACCATGGCAGAACTTCCGGAGTTTCCGGATATGATTTATCAGAATGGCATTGTATCAGCTGCCAGGCGCAATCCAACGGCTACACATACCATCCTTCCGAATATCCCTGCAGGCATAAAAGCAACACATCTGGCAAAACCTGAGAAAATCCCGGTTGAAAAAATTCAGGACTTTTGGAAGCTTCAACCTTCGTATTATTCCGAATACGAGGCATTCATTCCCATTCAGAACGGGTGTGATAAATTTTGCACCTACTGCGCCGTTCCATATACACGCGGCAGGGAAATATCCCGTCCATCGGCTGAGATTCTTGCGGAAGTAAAACAGGTAGTGGAAAAAGGATACAAAGCCATTACGCTGCTCGGTCAAAATGTGAACTCATACGGACTCGATAAATACGGCGCTGAGCTTTCCTTTGCCGGTCTGCTCCGGGCAATTGGAGAATATGGAAATCAATGCGGGAACGACTTCTGGGTGTATTTTACTTCACCGCATCCGCGCGACATGTCAGATGACGTATTGGAAGTGGTTTCAAAATACAAATGCCTGGCAAAACAAATACATCTTCCTGTGCAATCGGGCGATGATAAAGTGCTGATTCGCATGAACCGTAAACATACAGTGGAAGACTATATGCGGATTGTGTCTTCTGTAAGGCGCATTCTCCCGGATGCAACCCTGTTTACTGATATTATTGTCGGTTTTACAGGGGAAACCGAAGAACAGTTTGAGAATACCCGTAAAGTGATGGAGCAGGTGCGGTTCAACATGGCTTATATTGCTGTTTATTCACCCCGGCCGGGTGCAGCCAGTGCCCGATGGGATGATGATATTCCGATGATTGCCAAAAAAGAACGGCTTCATGTTTTAACTGCAGAACTTACGCGGCACACCACTGAATATAATCATGGATTGATCGGAAAACGCATGAAAGTACTTGTAACCGGAACAGACCGAAAACCGGGATATTTTGCAGGTATCACAGAAGGCCGTATTGTGGTGCGTTTTAAATCGGATAAACCTGTGCCTTCCGGAAGTTTTGTGTGGCTTCTGGTAACCGGATCGGCGCCTTATTCCATAGAAGGAGAACTCATCCCACAACCTATTTCCGTTCAGGAGGCCTTATGAAGAAAACGGTTGCCTTTAAAACATTGGGTTGCCGGTTGAACCAGTTTGAAACCGATGCCATCATGAGCGATTTTTATAAATCGGGATATGAAATCGTCGATTTTCAGGATCAGGCCGATGTGTATATTGTAAACACCTGTACGGTTACCAATCAGGGTGACCATAAATCGAAGCTGGCCATCAATCAGGCTTTAAATCATAAGCAGGGTGCACTCATGGTAGTTACAGGCTGCATGGCTGAAAGCCAAAAAGAATACCTCGAACAACGCGGTGATGTGCAGTACATTGTCGACAATAAAAGCAAAATCAGCATTTTACCATTGGTGGAATCGCATTTCAGTGGCGAAATACTTGATATTAAACTGCTGCCAAAAGATGTGTTTGGATTTTCCGTGGCAGAGAAAAGCTTTCATACCCGAAGCATGATCAAGATTCAGGATGGTTGCGATAATTTTTGTACCTTCTGTATTGTACCTTCTGTCAGGGGTCGTGCTGTAAGCCGTAAAGATTCAGAGATCCTTGATAATATTCATAAAGTACTGGATCTGGGCTATAACGAAATTGTGCTTACCGGAGTAAATATCAGCCGCTATGATTACGATGGCTTGAATTTTACAAAACTCCTCGGCAAAATATTAGCCATTCAGGGCGATTTCAGGGTTCGTATTTCGTCTATTGAACCGGAAGGATTTGATAGGCCATTGTTTGACCTGTTTGGCCACGAAAAACTTTGTCCGCATTTGCATATCTGCCTGCAAAGCGGATCTGATCCCGTTCTGTTGAAGATGCGCAGAATGTACACCGTTTCTCAATACATGAGCATCGTGGATCAGATTAAAAAAATGTACCCCGGCTTTAACTTTACCACTGATATCATGGTGGGTTTCCCGGGCGAGACAGAAACGGATTTTTTAAATACATGCAATGTCATCCGCGATGTGGGCTTTAGCCACATTCACACATTCAAATATTCGGTACGAAAAGGAACCCGGGCAGAGCGAATGCCCGATCAGATACCTGAGAAAACCAAGCAACAGCGCAGCATTACGGTACGTGACCTGGCAAAACAGAATAAACAGCATTACCGGAAGCAGTTTATTGGCCGGAATGAAAGGGTACTGATCGAAAAGGTAAGCCGTTCAGGAATTGCAAAAGGATATGGTGAACATTACATTCCGGTGGAATTTCATGCGCTGGGTGCTGAAAACAACATGTTTCGCAATGTAAACATTCTGGGCACCGGTTCCGAAAGCCAGGATTTTATATTGAAGGGAAAAATCAAGGATTAATGTGCAAAGAGTAATGAACAATGAACAATGAACAATTCATAATTCATAATTCTCCATTCAAAGCTCAATTCCGGAGTCAGACAATAGATGATGAACGGTACGAATATCAATGGCGACACCGATGCCGCTGCCTGAGGCTTTATAAATTTCAGAGGCAAGCTGCAGGATTTGTTTTTGCCATGCAATGAGAACCTGGATGGGATCGACACCGGATACTTCAAATTCGCCCTGCGCCTTCTCCAGCATTTTGATATTGCTGTTGCTGATTTCCATCATTTTCTCGTACGATTTGTTTTTCCGGTCGAGTTTATAACCTATAATCCCCACAACTTCATGGGTTTTTAAATCGATGAGCGGACTTCCTGAATTTCCCCAGATGGTGGAACCGTCGAACTGCAGATACCTGTTCCCATTCCTATGAATAATTGTGGAAAGAATTCCTGATTTTATCGTAAGACTGGAATTGTCATATTGAAAACCGATTAGAGCTACGCCCTGACCGATGGAAACATGCCGGTTTACAGCTAACTCCAGAGATGGAATGTCTCCAAAGGAAAGATCAGCAAGTGAAATCAACGAAAACCCGGTGATTTCCTGGTCGTAAGATGTGATAATCCGCTCAGCAAAATCATGCATGGAAAGCCTTTCCAAAGCAGCAACCGTATGACCGTCTTCCTTGACAAACTTAATTTCAACGAATTCAGCTTTCTGCATCCGGTTGACCATGTCATGGGTAATCAGATATTCTTTGGCTTTGAATCCGGTCACAGAAATAATTTCAATGTCGTTACCATTCAGGAATCTGATGGAACAAATAGAAGAATGACAAGCCTTCCAAGTATTTCTGTATAAACTTACCATCGCTTACCGGTTAAGTGAAATGATTTTACAAAAGAAGTAAAAATTTAAATTAGTTGCAGGGTAATGCGGATAATTTTGAAATAAACGCAGCAAATGATGGTAATTCCTATAAAAAAAAGCAGGAGTTCTATGGAAACTCCTGCTTTTAACCCTAACCATTAAACCTAAAATCTATGAAAAAAAACCTTGAATAAACTACTTTGTTTAACCCTAATTAAACTAAGTATTAACCCTTTTGTATATCTTAACGAAAATCATGCCAGAATAGTTTCAGGTTCTTAAAAAAAATCTTAAAAGGCGTGCTAAAAAAATCAAAGATATTGATAAACAACTATATACAACGATAATTTTTATACTATTTTGCAGGCCTTATTGCATGGGTTTCACGTTGAATTTTAAAACTAAAATGCCAATGATTTCATGCAATTTATAAACATGCAATCTTAAACAAAAGAGCTATCAAAAGTTGCAATGAGCAGCCTTAGAATTTCACCGCAATTCCGGCCATAAAATTGATTCCGGCTTGAGGATAATAGTATGGAGAACCGTCATATACGGAACCGTTCGACTCATACTCCACATTGAACAGGTTTTGTACAAGCAGGGTGAATTCCACAGCGGGCATTTTTTCCTGCGACCATAAATACGAAAACCTCGCATCATTGAGAAAATAGGGATCCAGCGACAATGCTTCATTCTCAGTATTGTCAAGATACTGCTTGCCCACATACTTTGTGCGCCATTCCAATTCCATATTTTTTACAGGGAATATGCGTACCTGGGTTCCTGAAACTAAGGAAGGTGAAAATGAGATGGCTGTGTTCTTATAGGTAATGATTTCGCTGTTGACTTCCTGGCTGAAATCGGTCTTATTTAAGCTTAAACTCAGATTACCTGAAACTTCGAGCAGACGTATGGGTTTATATCCGGCCGAAATCTCAAAACCCATACGATAGCTTTTTCCTGCATTCTTCCGGATAAAAACGCCATCATCATTTATGGCGCCGGTTAACACAAGCTGGTTCCTGTAGTTCATCAGGAAATAATTCACATGGTACTGATAATTAGGATGGCTTTTCCGGATTCCCATTTCTAGATTTCCAAGGGTTTCCGGTTTTGGTTTTTCACCGTCAGGAGCATCTGTATAATCATCTCTGATTGGCTCACGGTGTGCTATTCCATAGGAAATATAAATATTTCCCAAATTGAGATTATAGCTGATTCCAACTTTCGGATTGAAAAAATCAAATGCTTCGTCAATATCCAGAAGATTCAGATCGCTTCCCAGTCCACCGTTCTTGTACCGGATGGTCCGATACTGTATGTCGCCATAAAAGGTGAGATCCTCCACGGGTGTCCATGCAGCTTTGGTGAATACATTAAAGTCGGTTTTAAATCCGGTATTGTCATAGTATCTGTAATCATTGGGTGTTTCAAGTGCATACTGCGCCCAGATCACTTCTCCGTAATGCTTAGCCTTGTCAAATTTATTTATCGCTCCTCCGAAAACGAGATCAAGTTTTCGGGTAAGGTAACGTAACGACCAGGTAATGCCGTAATAATGATTATCGAGCCAGCGGCGGCGCACCAGGTCGCTGCTTGTGATGGTATCATGATAAATAATGTCATAAACACCTTCGTTCAAAATGCTGTCTTTCCCAAGATACAGCGGGCTTATGCCATAATCCGAAAAATCATCACTCTGCTGGTATTCTTCATAATACCCCTTTCCTTTGGTATAATGTCCCGAGACATTCAGGCTGAGCGTTTGTGAGATCTTTCTCGAGACATGCAATTGAAAATGGTTTTGGCTGTATTGGTCCACCTGGTCTTTATAAAAATCATAGGAACCGTCTTCCTTTTGAATAGCGCCTGCCCAGTTAAAGGTCCGGTCGATATTCATGGTATATTCATCAATACCCCACCACGCCTGGTAAGTTCTTTCTGTACCGCCAAAAGCAAGGGCCTTAATCAATGTTTTACTGTCGGTATACCCGCCTTGAAAGTAATAGGATTTAAGATCAGATGAGGCCCGGTCGATATATCCATCAGATTTGATCGTTGAGCCACGGCCTTCAAAAAACCAATGGTCATTTATCAAGCCGGTTCCTGCCTGAAAGGATGTTTTCCAGGTGTTGAATGATCCGGCGCCCAGATTTAATGTGGCATATGGTATTTTCTGAATGGTATTGGTTTCCAGGTTCATTGACGCTCCAAATGCGCCGGCTCCGTTTGTGGATGATCCCACACCACGCTGTAATTGCAGACTGTTTACCGAACTGGCAATATCAGGTACATCTACCCAATATACCACGTGCGATTCCGGATCGTTGAGGGGAATACCATTAATAGTTACGTTAATACGTGTGATGTCGCTTCCGCGGATGCGCATCCCTGTATAACCAACACCACCACCTGCATCAGAAGTCGCCACCACCGAAGGTTCGTGACTAAGCATATAAGGCAGGTCTTGTCCCAGGTTATTTCTGCTGATATCCTCCTTATTCAATGTTTTGAAAGTTGTGGGCGTGTTTTGTGAAGCCCTTATTGCAGAGACGATAACTGCCTCACTAATGGTGGCTGACTCATTCAGTGTTATGTTTACTGCCGTATCCCGTCTTAATTTCAGCAAAGACTCATACGGTTCATATCCCACATAGCTGACCTTCATCAATGACGAACCAGATTTAATTCCGGTTAGCACGTAATTCCCGGCTTCATCTGTTGTGGTCTGGAAATAAGAATTTTGGATCCACACATGTGCACCTGTTAAAGGCAATCCATCTGTGTCCGTTACCGTTCCCCTCAGGGAAATTTGCGCACTGGCATGCAGCATGATGCATGACAATACAAGCAATAAGCATACCTGCTTCATCGTGTAAAATTTTAAGTTTATGAAACAGCGGCAACGACTTTCATTGCCACCAAATCCCTTCGCCGGCATTACCCGGGCAGGTTCTAAGGGTATGATCTCAGCCCGATTTTATAAGGCACCCCCTTAGTGTTAATCTGGAGCAAAGGTAGTAAGAATTATGAAATATGATCACTATTTTTGCACGCATGAATTTGCCATTGAACCATCGAATTTTTCCGGTGCTATCGGAACTTGTTACAGAAGAGAATCTTCAATGCTTTGTAATTGGGGGATTTGTGAGAGACCTATTGCTAAACCGCCCTTCAAAAGATATTGATATTGTTGTTGTAGGCAGTGGAATAGAACTGGCTAAAAAAGTGGCCCATAAACTGGGCAAAAAAGGAAAAATTGCCATTTACCGCAATTTCGGGACGGCCATGCTCCGCTATGACGATTTGGAACTGGAATTTGTAGGGGCACGTAAAGAATCCTACAGGTCCGATTCCCGGAAACCCCTGGTCGAGGATGGCTCTCTGGAGGATGATCAAAACCGGCGCGATTTTACCATTAACGCACTGGCCATTTCGCTTCATAAAAATAACTATGGCGAATTGGTGGACCCCTTTAACGGAGTCAATGACCTCCAGGCAAAAATCATCCGCACACCACTCGATCCGGATGTGACATACTCAGACGACCCGCTACGGATGATGCGTGCCATACGTTTTTCCACCCAACTTGGATTTGCCATTGAAGAGCAATCACTCGATTCCATTCGCAGAAACCGCGACCGCATTTCCATTATTTCGCGTGAGCGTATTGTTGAGGAATTGAACAAGATTGTACTTTCTTCTAAACCTTCTTCCGGCTTTTTGATTTTGGAAGAAACCGGACTCCTCGAACTGATTTTTCCGGAGTTTTCAAGGTTAAAAGGCATTTCTGTAAAAGAAAAGCTTGCTCACAAGGATAATTTTCTGCATACCCTTCAGGTACTCGACCGTATTGCAGAACAGAGTGATAACCTTTGGCTGAGATGGGCAGCCATTATGCACGACATTGCCAAACCGAACACCCGCAAGTTTATTAAAGGACATGGATGGACCTTTCACGGACACGAATTTATTGGTTCCAAAATGGTACCCGATATATTCAGGAGACTGCATTTACCACTGGGTACCAGTATGAAATATGTTCAGAAACTGGTGCTCCTGCACCTGCGCCCTATTGCTCTTGTTGAAGAGGAGGTGACAGATTCCGCCATCCGCAGGTTGCTGTTTGAGGCTGGTGATGATATTGATGATCTGATGATGCTTTGCGAAGCGGACATCACCTCAAAAAACGATGAAAAGGTTCGGCAATATCTGGGTAATTTTAAAACGGTACGGCAAAAACTGAAGGAAATAGAAGAGAAAGATGCAGTACGGAATTTCCAGCCTCCTGTGGATGGCGAACTGATTATGAAAACATTCAATATCGGACCGGGCAGGGAAGTGGGCATCATCAAAAACACCATTAAAGAAGCCATTCTCGAAGGCAACATTCATAATAATTTCCAGGAAGCTTTTGAACTGATGCTCAAGAAGGCCGATGAACTGGGGCTGAAAAAGAATTATGAATTATGAATTGAAGAGTGACAAGTGACAAGTGACAAGTGACAAGTGACAAGTGACAAGTGACAAGTGACAAGTGACAAGCCGACCGCTGAACCGATTACCGGCTATTCACTGATTACCTGACCGCTGACCGCAGATTACTGACAGCTGCCCGCCGAACTGGTTACCGATTACCGGCTGCTCACCGATCACCGGTTTTCCTCGTCCCTCGTCCCTCGTCCCTTCCTTACTCCAGTAGTTTCAGCAATTCTTCAGTGTCTCCAGCCTTAAAAGGGTTATTACTGTTGATGAAGCTTTCGGCGAGCTGTGATTTGCGTTCCTGGAGCTGATGGATCTTTTCTTCAAGTGTATCCTTGGCAATAAAGCGATATACAAACACTTTTTTCTTTTGTCCCATACGGTGTGCGCGGCTCATCGCCTGGTCCTCAACAGCCGGATTCCACCAGGGATCCAGAATAAAAACATAGTCGGCAGATGTCAGGTTAAGACCAAACCCGCCTGCCTTAATGGATATAAAGAACAAATGTGTCTCCGGATCTTCCTGAAATCTGTTGATGATTTTTTCACGTTGCGCCTGGGGAACATCCCCGGTTAACAGGGCATATTTGAGGTTCTCTTTTTCGCAATATGAGGTATATAAATCCAGGTGTTTCACAAACGAAGAAAATATCAGGGCTTTATGGCCTTCCGCAATCAGGTTTTTAATGTTTTCAATAATCACATCATGCTTCCCTGAATCTTCTATATAGCTTTCATCAATCAGAAGCGGATGATTGGCAGCCTGTCTGAGTCGGGTGAGCGATTGCAGAATTACGAACGACGATTTCTCCATACCCTGCTGGCGGATGTTTTCGAGAATGAGGTTCCGCGCTTTCGACTTCTCGGTTTCATAGAAGGTTTGCTGTGACTCAGACATATCACAGTAAATGATCTGTTCGGTAAGAGGTGGCAGCTCTTTGGTGACAGCTATTTTTGTCCTTCTCAGAATAAAGGGTTTAATCAGGGTTTGCAGAATATGAGCCTGCTTTTCATCATTGGCCTTTTCAATAGGCGTTACAAACTGGTTTTTAAAGAATTCAAAGCTTCCCAGAAGTCCGGGATTCAGAAAATTCATCTGTGCCCATAAATCGGTAAGAGAATTTTCAATAGGCGTGCCGGTAAGAACCAGGCGGTGGGCTGCCGGGAGCGTGATGACCGATTTATAGGATTTTGAATGCGGATTTTTAATCACCTGGCTTTCATCAAGGATTATATACAGAAAGTCGAAGCATTTCATGGATTCCGCATCATTCCGGACCAACCCGTATGATGTAATAATCAGGTCGTAATTCTGGTAAAAATATCCGAAAGGCTTCCTGTTGTTTCCTCCGTAAAATCCGGTTTTTAATGATGGGGCAAATTTCTGGGCTTCATTGATCCAGTTGTATACAAGTGTTGAAGGGACAATGATCAGGGAAGGCTTGGCCTTTACCTCGGCCGAATCTACAGAATCGAATATAGTAAGTTGATGATCGTATTTGGAGTTAGCGGGACCGCAATGCTTTTTACGCTCGTCGTTCACAACCTGTTGCAAAAGCGTAAGTGTTTGCAATGTTTTTCCCAGGCCCATATCATCCGCAAGGCATCCGCCAAAATCGTTGGCATATAGTTTCCACATCCAGCTGAATCCCTTTTTTTGGTAATCACGGAGTTCCGCTCTTATTTCGTCGGGTACCATGTGCTCTTCAATATCAGGAGTCTCGAGCCATTTTTTCAATTTTCCCGAATACGTGCCGCTGATTCCTTTGAGGCTTTCTTTCAGCAGGGGGAAATGTTGTTTATCGAGCAGCAGGTCGTTGTTGTTTTCACGTGCAAATGAAAACAAGTCTTTAAACCGGGCAAACCATTCTTCAGGTAATACTACAACGCGGCCGTCGGGCAGGGGGAATTCACGTCGACCGTCAAGAATATAGGGGCGGAGTTTAATGAAGGGAATTTCAAACTGATCGAGTTGGACCACAGCCTGTATGTCGAACCAGTCGTTGTTTCCTTCAGATACCTTGAGCTTCAGCTCTACATTTTGAAGATAGTAGTTGTGAGTAGGCTGGTTTTGGTTGATTTCAATTCCCAGCTTTCCTATGGCAGCCATGTTAAAATTCAACCAGTTCACCAGTTCGTATGAAATCAGGATGTTTTCTGTCTTTCTCAGGCGGAGTGGGGTAAAAGAGGAATCATCCACATTGGCCAAACCCAGTCCGAGAAGTGAAGAAATAACCTGGTTCTCAAAAGACATATCCCGGTTCAGACGTTTAAAATCGTATCCGTTTTCTGTTTCAGAAAGTGTTACCAGCAATTCCGACTTTTTACCGGCAAAGTATTCCACTTTGTCATTGTACCGGAATTTAAGCGTGAGCACAGGCATCCCCGAAAGGCTCGACTCAAGCGTCAGGACGGGTTTGGGTATAAGATGCAGGTCGTTGATGGTAAAGCCGGTTGCATGGACTTTATATTTTTGAATGACCGTTTTAGCGAAAGTTTCAAGAAATTTCCTTTCTGTTTCGTGGCGGATGCTGATATTTTTCTTTTTAAAGAAGGGCAGCAGTTTTTTTCCGTCGATGTCGTCGAACTGAAAAATCCGGTTTTCGAGAATCAGACGGCAGGGGTCGTTTGTGAGGATGAAGCCGTTTTTACCGGTGAGGTGGATGTTCTCTTCGTTATAGTTGATGGTAAGAAAGTACTGAATTCCTTCGGCGTTTCGGACAAAGTTAAAGACGGCATTGGCGGTGTCTTCCTGGAGCCAGAGGCGGTCGGTATCGTATATGTTGTTGTGTTGTTTTTTGACATAAACGGGGATTTCCGTTCCCGAGAGCAGTTCGGTACAGCGTAAGATACGGTTGTCGATATAGGGACGTATTTGTGATTCGAACAACTTCTCGTCGATAGAGGCAAGGAAGTCCTGGGCGCTTACTTTCTTTTTGGTAAAAACCTTCAGAAGTTGCGTGTCGGAGTATTCCTCAACGATTTTTACCAGTTGAATTTCTTCGGGCATCAGCGCGTGCTCATATTGTTTGATGTTGGCCATAGAAAGCCGGTCGGATACAGAATAGTATTCGCGGTTGTTGCTGGCAACGATAACCACCGGGTTGAAAACCGGACCCAGAATGCGGTGGCTGGTGAGCGTAAGCGCAAATTTCCCTTTCATATTGCAAAAATGTGTAAAAGAAAGGGGATAGAGAAATTTTGTTTTTAATAAAGTATGAACAGGCAGCATTGACAAGTGACGAGGGAGAACAATTATGAATTATGAATTGAAGAGTGACTATAGTGACAAGCTGACCGCTGACTGCTGAACGCAGACCGCTCCCATTCATATTCCATAATTCATAATTCATAATTCTGCTTCTTTTATTATATTTGATGTAAGAAAGACAGATTGGTGTTAGGGGAATTGAAAGTTATTTGTATTTGATTGCATGCAGTACTTTGTGGGCGAAATATCAAGCATTAATACGCTCTTATTTAATGTTTTATGGTGCTCACCGTTTAGAAAAAACTGAAAAAAAGCATGTGATTGAAGAGCACGGAGTGCGTCTGGACCTGAACGAAATCCGGATATATAAGTTTGATGCAGAGTACTTTCCGGTGAACTTAATTGAAGTGTGATTACAAAGAAGAAAGAGTGTAATCAAATTCATTTGTTCCGTATGAAAACCGTTATAGCAAAAAGAGTGTTACACAAGGGTATCCAAAGGATCGCGCTGGAATTCAGCCGGGATGAAGAAATCATGGAGCTTATCAGAAAAGCAGATGGTGTAAGGTGGAGTGCTACCATGAAGTGCTGGCATATGCCGGATACAGAAGAAAGTA
The DNA here is from genome assembly GCA_964615995.1 of uncultured Bacteroidales bacterium. GTDB lineage: Bacteria > Bacteroidota > Bacteroidia > Bacteroidales > UBA10428 > UBA5072. The sequence goes on along the minus strand of CAZTSR010000007.1, from coordinate 15,377 downwards.
TTCACTTCATTAAAAATCTGAAGAAAATAAATCTTCAAATGACTGAAAATGAGAGTGAAAAACAGTGTTTTCTAAAAATCGAAAGAGACAGTCTTAAGAGAATTAGATTGACATTCCGTTATAGCAAAGAACTGGTTAGTTTGATCAAAGAATTTGAGCTTTATTATTACGATAAGGAAGGTAAGTGTTGGACAGTGCCTCATACAGAGAACATTCTGGAGCGTCTTAGAGTTTTTTGTCTGAATAATAATTGGAAGTTTGAGTATGTTGATATCTATAGTGACCAGAAAGTAATTTCAAGATCGAAAGTGGATGATGTTATAATTCCTGTTTGTTATATAGAACAATTAAAAATATTGAGGTATAGCGAATATACGCTCCGTAATTATTGCAGCGCCTTTAAAGAGTATCTCTCTTTTTTTAAAGGTCAGTCTGCGGAAAGTCTGTCTCAGCATCAAATTGAAAAGTTCTTGCTTTATTTAATAGAGGATCGTCATGTATCAGCTTCATACCAGAACATTAGTATAAATGCTATCAAGTTTTATTACGAGAAAGTTTTAAACAATGACAGGATAACAGTAAATATAAAGAGACCTGTCAGGGAAAAGCTATTACCTGAAGTGTTAACAGAGGGTGAGGTGGAGTTATTGATCAATTGCACTGAAAACTTAAAGCACCGGTGTATTCTCATGACATTGTATTCAGCTGGTTTAAGACTGGGAGAGGTTGTTAAATTGAAAATTTCAGATATCGACTCAAAGAGAATGTTAATCTTGGTCAGGGGAGGAAAGGGGAAGAAAGACAGGTATACGCTCTTGTCAGAGAATCTATTACGATTGCTTAAGCAATACTATTTAAAGGAAAAGCCCAAAGAATGGTTATTTCAAGGAACACTTGGAGGACAATACAGTATGCAAAGTGTTCAACAAATTATGGCAGATGCAGTAAAAAGAGCAGGGATAAGAAAGCATGCAACTGTTCACACATTAAGGCATTCCTTTGCAACACATCTTCTTGAAAACGGAACAGATTTGAGATATATTCAAAGCATTCTCGGGCATAATTCCATAAAAACCACTGAAATATATACCCATATTACATCAAAGGGGATTCAGGGAATAGTGAATCCTATGGACAGATTTAAAATAAAAGAGAATTAATTCAATCTTTAAATTGGTTTTTGTAGTGGTTTTAGGTAAATTTAGCAATCATATACATAGCTGCTATATACAATTTATAAAATAGTTTCAAGATACTGGTAGCACAATAAAATAGCAGATTCCATTTTAGAATTTTCGGGGGGTGATTGATTCGGGCACTTTGTAAATAAATGGAAATGTTATGAAAATTATCAGTATTGAAACAGCCATGCATGCGGGCATCAGGAGAATACAACTCAGATTTCCTTTTGATAGATTAATTATAACCAAAGTCAAAGAACTAAATGATTCACGATGGTCTGATACCTTCAGATGTTGGCATATTCCATATACTGATGAGTCAATTCTTCAAATTGAGAGAATAATTAAGGAACTGGATATTTTAGAAACCGGGTTAGAATTAGTAAAAAAGGAAAGGCATCACAGATATTTTGATCGGTTATTGTTTGGAAGGAAGAAATTAGCGCTAGATGCGTTTGAGTCTTATCTCTCAAGCCGAAGATATAGCAAACGGTCAATTAGGCAGTATATAGATGCTGTAAGAACATTTCTGAGTTTCTTTAAAGATCTGGAAGTTGAAGAAATAACCAGCAGGGATTACATTAGATTTAATAATGAATATATATTAAAAAATAACTTTTCGTTATCATATCAAAACCAGATGATTAGTGCAATAAAGATTTTTTTTAGGTCTGCAACCGGAAATGATATAAAGGCAATGGAAATAGGGCGGCCAAGAAGAAGTATGCATTTACCAGAAGTGTTTTCCTTGTCAGAAATAAAGATATTAATAACCAGCATTAAAAATATCAAGCACAAGACTGCCATTGCTTTAATTTATGCGTGTGGGTTAAGGCGGAGTGAGTTGATTAATTTACAAATTGGAGATATAGATTCTCGTAAGCATATATTAAAAATAAGAGCAGGAAAGGGCAATAAAGACAGGATAGTGCCCTTACCTTGGAACATGATATTAATGTTGCGGGGTTATTATAAAGAGTACAGGCCGGTAAAGTGGTTATTTGAAGGTTATATTGCCGGAGAGCAGTATTCAAGTACTTCATTAAGAGAAGCATTTATGAAAGGTATGAAAGCAGCTGGTATAGATAGGCCATTGACCTTGCATAGTTTACGGCACAGTTATGCAACACATTTACTGGAGGGGGGTACAGATCTTAGGTACATACAAGTCGTATTAGGGCATAAGAGTAGTCGAACCACTGAGATATATACACATGTTTCATCTCAGGCAATAGAGAGAATTAGAAGCCCGTTTGAGGGTATGGATATAAGATGAAAAAATTACCTATAAATTTGAAAGAAATGGAGACAAAAGAATTACTTTTCATCCTGCAAAATTCAGATAGTAATGCTAAGAAGCACGAAAAATATAAGTGGGTTCAAAAAATCAAAAACCGTTTATATCCAGCACCCGTATGTATGATATATATGGTTCAACCGCATATATAAGCTAGTTAGGTGCAAGGCGAGAACCGACCCGAGACAGATTTGTCATTGATAGAAAATTTGTTTTGCCAACACACGAAAAGAGAAATAGGAAAATGCCAGCGCACAAAAGCAAGAGTTTGTCAGCCCCGTCCCACAACCATCCCTTCGGCTGCCAAACACATGCTTTTCTCCCATCGCACGTTTTTTTCAATAATTAGGACACAACGTTGACTAACTGGCATTTTATCTTTGTCAAAAAATATTAGTAAATGGATGATGATAAGAACATAAAAAGAATGGAGAATGATGTTATTATTCTTTCCGATAATAAAGAGATTATTTCATTAGCCGAAAAAGTAACAAAAGACTTAAAACTCAACCTGATATTTGCAAAAGACACAATTGATTTATATGTAACTGGATTTTTCTTTGGAATAATGGACCCTGAGAAACTGGACATGGACTATTTTGAAAATATTAAAGAAATTCATAAAAACGAAAATCCAAAAGAGTTTTCTGTGGTTCTTACCCAACAACCTATAATAAAGATACCCAAATCCATAAAAAGATATTTCATTATTCCTGATGGATCAAATATCGAATACCAACAATTGAAACTTCTTATTTTAAACCGAAGAAGCGCAATAATAAGGCATAAAAAAAGCAATAAGACATACGATAAAAAGCTGATGCGTCTATTTGCCATTCTAAAAAAACTTCAACCAGAAAACTCTTATGTAAAACATGACGAACTATGCCAGGAATTTAACGTATCATCTAAAACGATTAAACGTGATATAGAAATGATTAATCAATGGGGTGAGGCTGTAGAATATGACAGAACAAGAAAAGCTTATTACCTCAAAGGAAGTTGGAACAGTAAAATTGGTGTAAGAGAGGATTAAATTGAATATTAATTTCAAAATCAGCATTATGGCAACAACAGAAACTGTTAAAAGCAACAAAGTATGTGTAACATGCAATTATTGGTCCGGGGTAAGACAACCACCAAAAGGAAATACTATAAAAGCAGAAAGTGCAAACATTGGTGAATGCTATTATAAAAAAGATACCTACAAGAAAAAAACTAAGATATATGATAGGTGTTCGAATTGGGTAAAATGGTCAATTATATAGCCTTTATATGAGAACATTAAATGGCAGTTTTATTGATGAGTTTAAGCAAGGGGGATGTTACAATGATCTGCTTAAGCTAGTTATACAGGATGCGGATTTGGATCTTCAAATCAGAGAAAATAAGATTAATATCTATTATAAAGGGAATTCGATTCTTAAGCTAAAAGAAAACCATACATGTGAGATACATGAGAAGTTTACCCAAAATATCCCTTATCAACTACAAGGTAAATTTAACCTGCAACAATACTTATCAGCTTTGCCAAAAATCAAGGAAAATGTCAATATTAATAAATCAAAACATCCGACTCTTGAGATTGAATATGAGCAGTTAATCATTCGCAGTAACAACAATGTAAATAGTGAAATATTTATTACTGACAGACAATTTGCTGATAACAAATCCAGGTTTGATCTAACGGGCATCTATTGGGGGCAACCAAGAAAAAGGGGACAAACTGTGCCATTAGCATTTATCGAAGCAAAATATGGTTTAAATAATGACATACAAGATTTACCCTCCCAAATAGAAAGATATTATAAAACAGTCCAACCAAAAGTAAAGGAGATCGCAGAAGAGACAGAATATTTACTTAAAATAAAAGCTGGACTTGGTTTATATAACTATAAGGAACCTGAGGCGCTGATGACGTTGGAAGTTTCAAATAAAATTGAAAATGCCCATTTTATTATAGCATTAATTGACTTTAATCCTAATAGCAAGCTATTGGAAAGATGTGATTTTAGTTCCCTTCCTTTTTCAAATCAGATTAAGATATTCAAATGTGGCCTAGCGATCTGGAAAGACTCTCTAATATAAAATTGAATGATCCTAACCATCCATCGTGGTACTAATGAAATAGGTGGCACTTGTATTGAACTTCAATCCGGGTCAAATCGCATTCTTCTTGATTTTGGGATGCCCTTAGTAAATAATGTGGGAGATAGCTTCGACTTTTCAAAGTATAAAAACTTAACAGTTGAAGAACTGGTAAATCAGGGCATTTTACCTAATGTTCAAAGTGCATATTCAGGTAATTCTGAGATAAATGGCGTGATAATTTCACATCCACATGCTGACCATTATGGATTAATGCAATATCTGAACCAGGATATTCCGGTATGGTTAGGAAGAGCAACCCACCGTATATTGGAGTTAAACAATATTTTTCTTCATCAAAACAATGTAATATTAACCCCTAAATATTTTGAGAAGGAGAAAGTTTTTACAATTGGCAATTTTGTAATAACGGCTTACTGGAACGACCATTCAGCTTTTGATTCTTATTCCTTTTTAATTGAAGCAGAGAATAAACGAATCTTTTATTCCGGAGATTTCAGATCTCATGGACGTAAAGGTAAAGCCTATAGATGGTTTCTGCATAATGCACCGAAGGATATTGACTGTTTGCTTATTGAAGGTACAACAATAGGCCGGAAACATGAAAATTCAAAAACTGAAGAATATATTGAAATAGAACTTATAGAACTATTCAAAAAATCAAAATCAATAAATTACATATATACATCAAGTCAGAATATTGACAGGGTGGTTTCGATTTATAGAGCTTGCTTAATTTCTCAAAAAACCTTAGTTGTTGATGTTTATACAGCCAATGTACTTGAAACGCTTTCAGAATTTGCTGGAATTCCTGCGCCATTAAAGGGATTTTCCAACCTTAAGGTTCTTTTTCCATATCGTTTAACAACAAGCTTGTTCAAAAATGGACGCGGTGATTTGGCTAATAAATTTTCAAAAAGTAAAATCACAAAAGATGAAATATCAAAAAATCCATCAAGTTTTGTGCTGCTTGTACGGCCTTCAATGAAAAGTGATCTGAATAAAATTATTACCGATAGCGGCAATTTGATTTATTCAATGTGGGAAGGTTACAAAGAGCAAACAACAACACAGGAGTTCATTGACTGGCTAAGAAGTAAAAACTTTATAATTTACGATATCCATACAAGTGGACATGCAGATGCTGATACATTAAAAGAACTTGCAGACACACTTGCTCCAAAAGCGATAATACCGATCCACACTTTCAAAAAGCATGATTATAAAAATGTTTTCAGTCAGAAAATCATAGAGTTGAATGATAATGAGACTATCAATATTTAGCCAACACACAACCTTCCCTTCGCTTTCAGGCACATTTTGCATTCCCTCAATGCCGACCCGCAGACCAAAAATGCAAAAAGAGCCTTCAAGCCCATCCCACCCAGACACACAAGGACAACCTACACAGATAAAACAAAGAATTAATTTTATATTTGTGTGTAACAGCCTGATAATGAATAACGCCCAGCACCTAACAGCCGGTCATACGCAATTGCCGGGTTGATGGGGCGCACAAGTTGATTCTTTTGCTTATCTTGTGGGTAACCCGACATGAAAGCGCCTTGTAACGGCAACTGCGCATACCGGCGGACGTTAGCAAATATTTTTAAAGAACTATATCCTCAAATAAATCAATAGATGACAAAGTTATATTCAAAAAGAGCAATTTCAATTGCGACATTCTTTGGCGGACCCTTGGCTGCCGGAATTCTTGCGCGACAAAATTTTATTAATCTAGGAAAAAATGATTATGGCAAGTATTCCCTAGTAGTTGGTATAGTATCGACAATCCTAATTTATTTTGGGATTTTCTCATTACCTGAACAAATAATAGATAAAATTCCCAATGTTTTAATTCCTGCAATATACACAGGAATAATATATTTGATAATAGAAAAGCTTCAGGGAAATGAGTTGGCCGACCATAAAAATAATAATGGAGAATTCTATTCAGCATGGAAAGCTGCAGGAATAGGCGCAATTTGTATGACAATTTTGCTTACAGGCATATTTGGATATGTTTACTCAAAAACTGGTGCAATTTTTCCAACTGGAAAATTTGATGTCCAGTATGATAATGGTATTGCAGAATTTAATAAAAATGAACAAAAAGCATTAGCATTATTTACCATGCTGGAAAGTGATAGTTCTAGCAAGTCAATAGAATTTATTGATAACATTGGTATACCAACATGGAAAGAAAATTTGCTAATACTTGATGATCTCGACAAAATTGATGGTTTATATCCACAACTAAAAAAGCAGAATGAAATACTAAGAACTTACTGCAATTTAAGAATTGAAGCATTCAAATTAATCAGAAAAGCTTTAGAAGAGAATACAAATGCTTATGATCGTCAAATTGAAACTATCAATAAGAAGATTGATCTTGAAGTATCAAAATTATAATAAAAACATTTGCTAACAGCCGGTCATACGCAATTGCCGTGCCGAGGGGTTGCTAAAGGCAGTTCACTTGGCTATCTTTCGGGTAACCCGACACGAAAGCGCCTTGAAGCGGCAACTGCGCATACCGGCGGACGTTGTAAACGGTTGCAAATGAAGCTTATATAAGTGGTGGGTAATTTTATAAGTTGGTTCGGCAAATGGGCCTTAGAACATTTGCTAAACTTGTTATAGATTTATTGCACAGCTCAACGGCAGTGGTTCCCATGAAGGCCGAAACTCAAGAAAGCATAATTTGAAAATTTTAGAAATTTTGAAAAGCTCAAAAAGAAGGTGAATGAACTCAGTGCCATGCAATCCTGCCCTTGATAACGCACAGAAGTAACAAAGTGCTAAACAGACAAGTTAACACTCCGCCCCATGGTTCTGGAATCTAAAACAGGTGGGCAGGCAAAAGTTCATCCGGTTCTTTTTGTAATGTAGTGCCCAAAAGGAGATCAACAGTTTACAACAACTGGTATAACCAATTGCCAGGTCGCTATTTTGCTAATGTTGGTACTTTTGGCTACCTTTCGGGTAAACAGACAAGTATGCGCACAGAAATGGCAACTGGTCATACCAGCGAACGTTATGGGCAACCTTAAAAAAAGACACAACACCGAATAAATGACAAGAATTATACATAAGGACAATTTAGAAATAACCAAATCGAAATCGATTGTTTCATTCGACACTAAGGGTGGTGGACAATGGGAGGTGTGGCATAGATTTATCAGCATTGATGGGAAACCAGCATATGAAATTGGCAATATTTGCGGGACATGCAGCTTCTATTTTGAAAGGCTTGAAGGTGCTAATCAAAGTATTCATCCAACAGCCTTAATAGAACAATTAAACGAAGGACTAAATACCCTCGACAAAAGAACAATTGATAAAATTGCAGAAATAATACCCAATGGAAAATATAAAGTTTTACTTCTAACTGTTTACCCAAAGAAAATTGAACTCGGAACCGATAAAGACTACTTCGCAAATGAAGAAGTAAAACTTTGGGGGATAGACGGTTTTTGGGGAATGCCACACAATCCTAAAATCGCATATTATCGGGGCACTGACCAAGCAATCAGACAAACTGAGAAAATATTTGAGTTTATTATTCCAATTTTTCCACAGACTTGGTTACAACCTGAGAGAATTGACTTTTATAAACAACAACTTGAAAAGGACAAAATACCGACAGCAATAAGTTTATCTTTACTTGATATTAAAGCTCCTGCTTTTTGGATTGATGACCAAAAGCCAGAATATACTGGACATTGGTGTTTAGCTCACTATATTCTTGATGGGCATCACAAGATTTATGCTGCAACAGAATTAAACAAACCGATAAACTTAATTTGCTTTTTATCAACTGATAAGGGGATAAATGAAACAAAGGACGATATTGATATACTACTCGAAAACATATAGAAATGAAGAAAGGCAGCCCATAACAACCGGTATACGCAATTGCCGGGTAGAGGGGTTGCTCATGTTAGGTTCTTTTGTTTATCTTGTGGGTAAACCGATACGAAAGCGCCCTGAAGCGGCAACAGCGCATACCGGCGGACGTTAGCGCCAATGCAAAAAGAAACTGAAACTATGATTGATAAAGAAACCTGGCAAATATTAAATTATGGATTCACCACAATTCCTGTGTTTGTCTGTGGGATATTAATCATAATATTATCACTTTATAAATTGTTTGACTTAAATGCCAAGTATTTAAATGGTATTTTATTTTTAGGTTCATTTGCATTTCTTATTAGAATTTTTGAATTGCTGATACGCTTCTCAGATATGTTCCGAGCGATTTCTTTGTCTGAAGAACCGGATATTCAGGCTATTGCTAATGGCTTAAGAGAATTAATGTTGTTCTCCTTAAATGGACTTGCGGTTTTAATTGCTTCATTAGCTTTTTGGGGTCTAATCAAAACAATATTAATAATAAAGAAAGAAAGAATAATAATGCACAGGCGCTAACAGCCGGTATAAGCTATTGCTGGCAGTGGGTTATGGTGGTTATCACACTTGGCTAAGCCCTGCTAACTAGACCAGTAAGCGCTTTGAATCACGCAACAGATTATACCGGCGGACGTTAGCGCCAAGTTGAAAAAACAAAACTTCACATAAAAATTAATTTATGACATATACCAACTTTACTTTAATATTAATTTTCATAGTATTATTGCCTTCATGTGTTCCAAACAAGTTAACCACCGAAGGACCAGAAAAATTTACAGTTTCAAAAGGATTTGCTCAGTTTGATACATCTCTTGTAAATCTTAAAACGCATGAAATTGATTCTGGCGACAAATATGTTTTCGTTTACGAACGTAAAGGAGTTACTTTTATAGATGCAAACGATTATGAAGCACAATATACAGAATCAATAATTTTTCAATTTGATACAGTGCTAAATGAGATTAATTTGTGTGATAGTGCGTTATTGAAAATAGATTGCAAATATTATTGGATTTGTTTAGCTAAGGATATCAGAAAGGAGATTCGCAATATTGACAAAGGCTGCATAACATTTAAAAATAAAAATGATTCAATGGAGATTCAGTTTGACCTTGATCCAAAGTTTAAATTTGGGGGTTATCAAGAAAAGGATAAGACTAGAATCATTAAATATGAAACAACCTGGCGCTAACAACGTGTATAAGCCATTGCTGGCAGTGGGTTTGCAAAGGTCAGTGCTTTTGGTTACCTTGTGCTACCTAGACCACAAAGTGCATCTGCAACGCAACGGCTCATACACGCGGACGTTAGTGCCAATTATAAAAACAGAAGATAGCATAACACAGGATTTGATATGTACAATAATAAGTATTTGAATAAAGGATTAATAATTATAATGCTTTTAGTTTTACCAACAGCAACATATGCACATGGAGAACAAGGTGTAATAATTGGTTTCTCTTCAATTTTATATTTGCTTCTTGGAGGGTTATTATTGGGAATTATTGAATATAAGCTAATAAAATTATACTCAGAAACTAATGTCTCCAGAAATCGGATGATACTCTTCAATTATTTCATCTTGATTCTGTCTTATATAATTTTTAGTATTCTTGTCTACTTTGAATCAAAGATTTATACGGTATCGATTGACTCAATTAATTCAATTGAGAGCTTTAAATATTCTGAGAAAATATCTACTATAAAACTAATAATAACATTAACGGTTTATTTTGTTAGTCTATTTGGATTAAAGTATTTTATTTATCGTAAAAAGGTATTTAAATCAGATTCAAAACATAAGTTAATTCTCATAATAATCCCTAATGTTATAGTATTAGGATTATTTGTTGGATTAATATTTAATTATTTGGTATGGATTTTTGGATAATGAATAACTGGCACTAACAACCGGTCATACGCAATTGCCGCGTGGAGGGGTTGCTAAAGTCTGTTCACTTGGCTATCTTTCGCGTAACACGACAAGTGAGCACTCCGAATCGGCAACTGCGCATACCGGCGAACGTTAGGGGCAATGGCAAAATCAAAAATATTGACAATTATGAAATATATTATTCTGCTATCAGTTCTGTCTTTGGGATGTAATTTAAGTGTCAAAAACCAATCAAATTCAGAGCTTAAGAAAGATTATAAGCAAGAAAATGGAACTGATACAACAATGTTTAATAAGAATCTCGCCGGTCATCCTCTTAAGTACTATATGGAGCATAAACAGATTCCCCAAGTCTGTAAAGATTTGTTTATAGGGAAAAGAAAACCAACAGATGACAGTGATGTTTTATCGCTCATGGATAGTCTTTTTACAAATAACAACGAGACAAGACCTTTTTACTTCCTAACGTTGACTTGGACAATGGAAGAAGCTGATGGAGCTTATGCTGAGCCCCTTGGAATGATGGCAAAATCATTTGTTGAGAAAAGGACACAAAGATTTATAGAACTTTTTATTAATGAATCCATTTTGACGAAAGAGGATTTAGATGAATGGGCTAAATCCGTAGCAGGCGAAATTCAAATTTCCGCTGAAGGAATGGAGAAAGAGGAAGTATTAAATGTGAAAAATGTAATGATCAAGAATTGTTCTAAGTGTAGTGATAAAGAAAAACGTTTTATTGACGAGTTCATAAAATTATTGGAAAGCCACAGCCCCTAACAGCGTGTATAAGCCATTGCTGGTTACGGGTTTGCGTGGGTTATTTCTCTTGGTTAGCTTGTGGTAACTCGACAACAAAGCGCCTTGATCACGCAACGGCTCATACACGCGGACGTTAGGCGTAATTTTATAAGACCATCACCCTAAAGATTAGACATAGATGAAAACACAGATTTTATATGTTGAGTTAAAAAGTGGATATAACGATAATGGTCCGGCTTGGATTGGCAACGGCTTTTTCTCCAAGTCAGGACGAACAATTTATTTTAATGGGAAAGTTTTTAAAAAGGGGAATGGAATTTCTGGCAATCATGTCGACATAGAAAAGGGTGAGGAATATTGGATATCAGGTGTAAAATTAGACGGATCTGACAGACACTGGGCTGGTTCCGGTACTATACAAATAGATGAAAGTATTATCCCCGATTATTTAAAAATAATTGGACAAACTGTTCTCCAAAAGAATAAGTTTCAAGTTGTGCATCTTGACAACGTCCCTGCTAAACATATTGCCACTGAAATTGAAAATCAAAAATTGGAACCAGACTTTGATTTTTCATTGATGTATAAGAACTCTTGTTATTTGTCGGATAAGGAATTAGCTGAACTATTAATTTATTATAGGAGTCTTGATTTGACAAATATGTATAAGAAAGGCAGAAAGGAATTTTTACTCAAGATTAATAGTTTGGAAAGCGAATTAGAGAATAGACAAAATAAAAACTACGCCTAACAGCGTGTATAAGCCATTGCTGGTGGCGGGTTGCGGTGGTTATCGGTCTTGGTTAGGCCGTTATAACTCGACCACAAAGCTCTTTGAATCACGCAACGGCTCATACACGCGGACGTTAGCGACAATGCAAAAATAAACCAAGATGGATATTGACTTGAATAAATACAATTGTAGAATCTTTCTGTCTGAAACTTCCAAAATAAAAGATGTTTATGATTTTTTAATTGTTTTGGGATTTAAGAAATATGATCGATATAATTACTATTTATATGATAAAAGGACCATGCAGCAAAAAGAACCAGTTTGGGCAATGGTATTACCAAATTTCCCTATTGAAGTAATTACCCAGACAGACGAAGACTGCTCAATAAAGGATTTTGAAATACATAACTGGACTGTTAGACAGCTAAAAAGAAGGTTTGGAGGTTACTTTAAATCTAGGCAGGGAAGAAATAGATATCCACATTTTGAAGGTGTAAAGCGAAGAAATGCCGAGGCAGCATGTTACCTAGCTTATTATTACTTTAAGTATGATATTGGAACTTTAAGGGATTTTCTTTCTGTTTTAAAAAAATCAGAAAATAGTTTCAATGAATTTCATAATGATAATAGCCCATTAATATCCTCTACAAATCTTGGCTTGCCTTTTATTGTTACATCGATGGAAGAATATTTGCGAAATACGTATGTTGCTTTACTTATATATGCTCCAAATAAAAGGGAAATCTACAAAAGTTCAAAAATTATTACTGAAGAATTAACTGAAGTTTCTAATAACAATATTTCGATTGAGGAAGTATTCTCACGTTCAAAATCGTTTCAGAATACCGATCGCATAAATGAGAATTTTAAGGAATTAATCAAGGGATTAAATTTTGTTGATGCATTAAAAAGATATAATCCAAGATTTAAATATCTGGACAAGCTAAATCAAATAATTGAAAAAAGGCATAATCTTATACATAGATTTCAATTGGATATTAAGTATACAATTAAAGATTTTGAACGTGATTTATTCTTGATAGAGAATATTGTGAGAATATTTTATATTAGGATAATTGAGATAAATAAATGGCAGAGATTATTAAAGTAGTTTATGCTAAAAATTTATATGCTCTGTCGCTAACAGCGTGTATAAGCCATTGCTGGCAGAGGGTTGCGGTGGTTATCAGTCTTGGTTAGGCTGTGGTAACTCGACAACAAAGCGCTTTGAATCACGCAACGGCTCATACACGCGGACGTTGGCGGCAAGCTTAACAAAAACATACTACTATGAACAAGGTTAATAAATTTAAAAAACTTTTAAAATATGGCTGAAAATATAAAATTATTAAATAATACTAAAATCAATGATATTAGATATCATGGCAAGGACAAAGGACTTTTATATAAAGAATATGGTAGATTTTCTGACATTAAGGCTTATACCGACCAAGAAATATCTGAAATGTATTATGGCATTTACAAGGATAAAGGTGCTATAATTGTAGATGGAGATTATCTCGTGAAATTATCTGATGTATCAAGTATTTGTTGTGAATTATCAAAAGTTACTTATTATAAAAAGCCATCAACATCAAATTATCAAACTAATATTCATAATAGGATTAGTAATATTCGGACATTTTATATTAAAGAGTATTACCTTGAGTCTGAAAATGAAATATATAACACAAGAAGACATGCAATTACAAGACTTCTTTACAAACTGGGAGCAATTAAACAAGGACATAATAATTTTTTAGGTCATTATAGCATTACAAATGATTACAAAACGGTGCAAAGTTTTACGCGTGGCTATTTCCCGAAGGATTTATATCATCCAATTAAAAGATATATAAATGGACTATTTTTTAACGATGATTATCGTATTTCAGACTTTAGAGTGGAAAGTCAAATAAAAATTGAAAAGGGATAAACAAAGATAAACAATGAAAGCCAGCCGCCAACAGCCGGTATACTCAATTGCCGGGCCGAGGGGTTGCTAATGTTGGTTCATTTGCTTACCTTATGGGTAACCCGACACGAAATCGCTCTGACGCGGCAACTGCGCATACCGGCGAACGTTAGCGGTTATTTAAAGATTAAAACTACAATACGATGAACATCACAAGATTAAAAAAGGGTGAAAGGCGAGAAGTGAATTGGGATTGCCTCATAATGGACCTTTTGGACAATTGCGAACTATATCACAACTATTTTTACAAATACAACCAATTTACTGGGCCAAGCATATATTTTCATTTACGAGCGCTGACAGCAGACAATATTTCCAAACCTGAAATGACATATGCTTTGTTAGTTTCTTGGGGAATGCATAGAATGGGTGGTGGAGCACAGATGAACGATTATGAAACATTTTGCAATAGTATTTCTGCTTGCAGCCATACCTTTCAATTGTTAAAAGGGAAAAAACTTTCTGACATTTCAGAATCCGATTTTGATATTTTGCTACATATTTTTGATAACTTAAATCCAATGCGATCAAGCAAAAAAATTGTGGGTGTTTCAAAAGTTATGGCTCATTATGTACCTGATATTATAGCGCCTATTGATAATGAATACACATTTAAGTTCATTTGCGGAAAACCTTCTGCTCCAATAAATTGGACAGAGAAAGACATTTTTAAGAACATTCACTTGAAGTTATTCAAGCCAATTGTGTCAGACAGAAAATTTATAGGTTTAACAACAAAGTGGCTTGGCAACAAAGAATTTCCTTGGGACACCTCACTCCCTAAAATTGTTGACAATTTAATAATTGGTAAAATTGGACACCTAAAAAGAACAGTTCCTGATTTCAACATGACCAAAATATAAACAACCGCTAACAGCCGGTCATACGCAATTGCCAGGCAGTGCGGGTGCTAATGTTTGCTTCACTTTGCTTTATTAGTGGGTAACCCGAGACGAAAGCGCCCTGAAGCGGCAACTGCGCATACCGGCGAACGTTGGCGGTAATTGTAAAAATGCCTATACCACGACATTCATATGAAAATTAGATTACGATATATTATTCTTTTAATAACAATTTCGATTACAATCAGCTTAGCTTTTCTAAATGGTCCATTAATTAGCGGTTATTTGAATAATAAAGGTGTTAAAGGATTTGATGCTTTAGGTCTTGCTTTTGTTTATTTTGCAGCAGTTATCCCGATAGAAATTATTGCCTTATTAGTTTTACTCTTCATTTTGATGAAAATATCTAAAAGAAAAAAGAAAAACGAATTACATGAAGGATTTAAATATTCTTTAATTTACGTGACAATTTTGACAAGTTGCCTAATACTAATTTGGAGTTTAAATTCATAAATAACAACTACCGCCAACAGCCGGTATACCCAATTGCCGGGCCGAGGGGTTGCTCATGTTGGTTCATTTTCTTACCTTGTGGGTAACCCGACACGAAAGCGCTCTGAAGCGGCAACTGCGCATACCGGCGAACGTTAGCGGTTATTTTAAAAAACAATA
>CAZTSR010000006.1:0-169711 GCA_964615995.1 uncultured Bacteroidales bacterium | reverse complement strand
CCTTGCTGTAAAAAACTCCTTTCCCGCTTGCCTTCACATAGTATTTAAGGGTTTCATAAAAGTTTCGGAGTGTCTGGTTTAATTCATCAGCTTTGGCCAGTAGAACATCCCTGAGCAGTTTATTTGCCCATTCAATGTCCTCTAAAGTGGTTTCAATATAAAGTTCCCCGGTGGTTTCATCGGTCTTTAGCTCCCTTTGGTATTGGTGGTAAAAGGTTATGGTCTCGATGGTGGCCAGGTAATGGGAGTTTGTCCTCAGGGGCTTAAAAACGTATTCAGGAAGCTTTAATAGTTCGGCATAAGGGTTTCTTATATTTATTGGTTTTAATACCGTTTGCATATCCTTAAAAAACTCTTTCAGCTCGTTTTCTTCTTTAGTGTTTACTTTACCGGCTGATAGTTTCCGCTGGTATTCCATAATTTGTTCTTTGTGTTCGTGACTGTTATCAAGGTAAATGAGTAAACTACGGTTTGAGTTGTCCTCAAAAAGCCTTTCCCTTGTGGTTGTTCCGGCCAGACAAATTGGTCCTTCCACCTGTAAAGTAATGGTGCGTAAATTGCCTTTACTATCTTTTATAGGAATGGTCTTACTTATTCGCTTCTTGCTCTGCAGCTCTCTTAGTGGATATAAAACATCCTGTGCCCCGTCCATATCTTCAATAAGTACCAGCTTATGTTTTAATTCCTTCCTGTCAAAGTAATAGAAAGCGTTTTCGGATAGTATGGTAATTTCAAGTTTATCCTGTTCCGGTATCAGTTCGCTAACTTTTTCCTGAAGGTAAGTTTTTCCGGTTCCGGAACTGCCCAGGCTGATAATGTGCAAAGGTTGTTCCCGCAGTCTTGAAGTAAATACCAAGTACATTAAAAGTCTGTTGTTTTCTTCGCCTATCATCCCGGTTCTGCCAATATCGCTGTTTGTCCGCTCCATCAGCCTGGGGGCTTTCAGGTAGTTTATTGCTTTGCGTTGCCTCTGTTCGGTTAACTGTCTTTGCTTTGGTTTTAGTTCCTTTAAACTTTCGATTTTACTTAACCTGTATTGTTCTATTTGCTCGGTCAGTTCTGCAATGGCACGCTTTAAAACATTGGTTCCGGTTTCAAGTTGCTCACAAGCTTTGTTAATGAACTTCTCTAAATAATCGCTATGGTAAAGGTCTAAAGTATGCCGGATGCTGTGTAATGGGTCTCCTGTATCGGTACGACTTATTTTTACGGTTATCCTTAATCTGTCAAGTTGCTGCAGATTGATTCCGCCAAGTATAATGATTTGCAGTTCATCAGTGGTGTAGGTAATTAACTCTGGATTTCTGGTGTTCAGCTTGCCAGTGGTCATTACTGATTCCATTATTTTTTCTTTTTTAATTGAAGTTTCTTCAGTTAAAACTTCAGTTAAAAGAAAAGACTTTCTTTCATTTAGCAGATGGGTAAAGATTTCTGCCTCATGTCCTTGTAAAAGGCTGTTTATATCTTCATTTTCCGGGGTTTCTACTGCGGTTAACTTTACTCCTGGCAGCTCGGTTAAAAATTCTTCCTGATACTTCTTTATGGCATCTCTTCCGGCTTTATCACCATCAAAGAAGAAAATTATTTCTTCAAGCCTTTGCAGCTGCTTTATTGCTGCCTTGTGTTCTTCTGTTAGGCCATTGGTTCCGTAGCAACTTAAGATTTCGTATTCTGCTGTAATCTCTGGTATTTGCAAAAGCGTTGCTGCGTCTATGATAGCTTCGGTTAATATCAGCGTGGTTGTATTTGGACTTGGATAGCTTGGATAAAGGCCGGAACGGTCTCTTAAATAATAATGCTTTGACTTATCATTGTTGGTAATGCTCCGGCCGTAAAGGCTTACGATGTTCCCGGATTTGTCTTTTAAAGGGAAGATTATACAGTCTTTTGCAAATGTGGTGTAGGTGGTTCCGATGGCGTTGGGTACACTGCCATTATATGGTATTAATAAACCGGCTTTGATACATGCTGTCTGATCGGCTTCCGGGAGCTTGTTATGGTGGTGGAACTGCCCGGAGTTGTAGCCGATTTCAAGTTTTGTATAGTCTAAATTTCTTTGTTGTAGGTATTCCTTTGGTCGTTTGCTGATGGGGCTTTGTAAACCATTCCTGAAGCTTTCAAAAATCCGTGTTAATATTTCCGTGTGGTTCTCCTTTGGCTGGTTGTTGGGTTGTTTAGGCTTGTTGTTGATTGGCTTTATTTCTCCGCTTAGTTCTGTTGCCTTTAATAATCCCTTGTGTTTATTGCCTTCTTTAAGCGTACAAAATTCTATCTGGTCTCCGTTCTTGCCACAGCCAAAGCAGTTAAAGGTATTTGTTTGCGGGTAAATTTTCATGCTGGGGCTTTTATCTTCGTGGAAAGGGCAGACTATCATGTCATGTTTATCGGGTTTCAGACCGTAATGATTAAGTACGGTTAACAGGCTCAGACGGGTTTTTATCTCGGATATTTCCATTGTAAAATTTTTTCAAAAAATTTTATTTAAAACTATCGGAAACAAAACTATCTTATAATTTTCATAAAGCCAAAAATTTTAAGCTTTATTTATATCCTTTAATTATCTATTTTTGTAACAAATCAATAACTATTGTATATATTAACGTCTGGTAGTTATGAAAACGAGTAAGATTATCACAGATTTACGAAAGTCTAAAGATTGGTCACAATCAGAATTGGCCAATAAAACAGGTATTTCCCAGGTAATGGTTGGGAAGTATGAAAGAGGGGACGCTGTCCCATCAATTGAAGTTGCAAAAAAAATTGCTGATGCGCTGGGCGTTTCTCTTGATTATCTTGTTGGAGAAGGTGTAAACAGTAATTTCGATAAAAGGACATTGCAACGTATTGAAGATATTGAGTTATTGGAAGATGACAAAAAGAGAACGTTGTTTGATGTGATTGATACATTTATTCGTGAGTCCAAAGGCCGTAAGGCTTTTGCTTCTTAAAACAGAAATTGTTATGAAAACTAAAACAACAAAAACGAAAGAAACGAGCTGGGCGCTGCCTGGTGATCCAATAAGTCTTGACGAGTTTAAAGCCGGTATTAAAGAAGCTGAGAAAGGACCGTTTATGACATTGGATGAACTAAAAAAAAGCGTGGAAGAATGGAAAAAGGCCCAAAACCTGTAAGATATTCAACGCAATTTAAGCAGGATGTTATTAGTGTATACAAGTATGGAATAGAGACTTTTGGTAAAATACAGGCTGAAAAATACCAAGATAATATTTACAGATTGGTTGATTGCTTAAACGTTTTTTTCGATATATACCCGGAATGCCGCCACCTTCCCACAAAATCTAAAATGTACCGGTGGATTATTCTGGAATCACATCTTATCATTTACCGCATTACAGATATAGAAATACAAGTATTGCGTATTGTACATTCCAGAAGGAGTATTACTAAAATCAAGTCTTCAAGAAGCGTTAAGCTATAAACCACAAAACCCAGATCATCGCCGGGTTTTGTAGTTTTATCTTACTTTTTTTCTTCTTTAATTATTTCATTGTTTATTAACTTCTTTAAAGCATCAGAGTATAAGAATAATTCTTCATTCTTGGATACTACAAACCTATCAATGCAAATTGATAGCATAGTGTGATTATTATAATTCAGTTTTAATTTTATACGTGTATCTGGTAAAGCGTACCTTGCTTTATCTGCAATAATAAGTTTATTTAATTCTTTAGAAAAGTTTTCTATTAATTTAGTGTCTTGTATTGAAATGCTATCAATTTCAGCCCCAAAAAACTTCTCAAATTCGTCACATTTAATACTGAAAGGAGTCTCTATCTCGCTATCAACAAATAGAATGTCTATTCTTTTAATTTCTTGCGATTTACAAGCAAAAGAGACTAAAGTCAAAAAAAGCATTAAAATTTTACTTTTTTTCTTCATCTTTTTTAGGTGTTACTATTATTTCTATTTTCCATTCTGTAGTAGCAGGTCCTTTGGTCTCATAACCAGTACCTCCATGGTCAGTTCGTGTAACTTCACCTTCCTTTGTCTCTCCAAGCTTTTTTGCTGTAGATTGCTCAGAGCCTTCAATTACACGCTTTTCTTCCTTATTCCCATATTGTGAATCAGGTGTGTTCTTATCGGTTTTCTTTTGTTCAGGATTATAAAGTTCTTGATTTGCATGATCTGCTTCATGGTTTAGAATTGTAGAGGGTGATACTTCTATACCATTATTTGTGATCATACCCATATTAGGATCCCAATAAATAGTACTCTCCGAAGGTTTGAAAAAACTATTATTGTTACCCTCTGCAATATAAATAGTTCCTTCGTTGTCTTGTATACTTTTAAGCAACCCACCTGCACCATGCTCATTAAGATATTGAACTGCCGACGCAAATTGTTGTTTAAACTCTTCCGAAACACCTTTCGCATATTCAATCTTACGACCATCAGTATCTATGAAAATTATTGGATTATTAGCACAATAGGCATATGGTGTAAAAGAAAAGTACTTCTCCGCCAGCGGATCCACGGAATGCCACCGTCCAATCTGCGGATCATAAAACCGGGCGCCGTAATCCAGCCATCCAAAGAACGTACCATTCAGTTTGTCGTCCTGAATTTCTTTACCATTATAAAGATACTTATTTTTTGAATAATCGGAACCGATATTAGTGCTGTATTGACTCATGGCCAGACCAAAAGGATAGTAATCGGTTTTACCGGTTATTTCAATGGCATTGCCGGGTAGGGTTTTGCCCAGAAACGAAACGCGTGTGTTGCCCAAATGATCTTTCAGATAGTATTCCGAAACAAAAACGGGACTGGCCGTGGTTCCGGTGTTCACCAGCCGGCCTTCTTCGGTTATTACATAACTGAGCTTTCCTTCTTCATATACTATATTGCCAACATACTGGGAATATTCATGACTTCCATCCTCTTTCTGCACATGTTTTACAAGCTTGCCGCCCCCTGCACTGTAATGATAAAAGATACGGTTGTCCTCCCCGAAATCAACCGAACTGGGAATGTTCAGTGTTTTGAAATAATCTAGTGTGGTATTTCTGGAACCATCCACAATCACATTTCCACTTGCATCATACGAATAGGTACCACTTGTTTCGGGATAATCCTCCACTTGTCCATTGGCAACGCCAGCATCGGAGATGGACTGTATCTGATTCGTACCCTGAATATAGGTATAGCTTAAATTATCAACCAGATTGTTGTCGAACTTTCTGCTTAAGCTTTTGATATTCCCGTTTTTATCATATTCATTGATGTTCTCATCAAAATATCCCATCTTCTCATTTAATGCACTTCCCTCGGCATAGGATGACGTTCGAAGCCTATTGAGTGCATCATAGCTGAACCGGTACGCCTTTGTCTGAACAGACCCATCTCTTGTACTCCATTTCAATCCCACAAGATTCCCGTTGTAATAACCGGTAGTACTGTTGTTCAGACTTCCCAATGCTGCAGTGGATTCATAGCATAACTGCATACCAAATAAATCGTTCTCTGTACTGAGAGAAGGATCGTTGATTTTGGTGAGCCACCCGCGGATGTTGTATTGATTATCTACTTTCTGCAAAAAAGTCATTGTGCCAGTGGTATCTCCTGCATACAGATATTTGGTAATCAATTGTCCCAGTTCATTGTACGACATTGCATTCAGGGTAAATGGCTGCTGATTGTTTATTTTAACAAACGTGGTAAGCAACCTCCCTGTATGATCATATTTAAATTTTCTTTCCAGCGCTAAAATCGCTGTACCTGATGAATAATGTTTCTGCTTTGTTTTTAACAGGGCATAGGTTATCGGTTCATATACATTGGTTACCACATCCCTGCCTCCCAAATGATTTTCGGATATGGATCGCAACAGATTTCCTTTTGAATCATAATAACTGGCAGCAAAAAGCATTGTATCTGTTGCATTGTATGAATCTTCGGGCGAAGAAAGAACTTTTGTAAATGTTCCGGTAACCATACCCACCGGAGTGTTGTCATATTTTAAGGCAATATTGTATCCCGTTTCATTGTAACCAGAATAGGAAGATGATAATTCCACTAAATTCAGATTATCTATAAAATCATAATTGTCATAATACGTCACTGTATGAACCTCGGTGGTGAGATTGTTACCCGGGAATGATCCGTTATTATAAGAATAATAGGCCGAAGAGTTTGTAAAGGTTTCATTGAGGCCGCCGTTGTTAATGGCTTGCCTGATTACCGAAGTATCCGCATTGTAATTCCTGATTACACCAGTGATTACCGGCCGGTTTAATTCATCATATTTTATAAAACTCCATTCATTGGTTTGCAGACTGTTACGGGTGCATCTCAGGCGATCGCGCTTATCGTATACCATTAAAACAGTGCCTCCGCCCGGTATCCTTTTTTCTGTCATTCGTTTATTCCCGTCGTATTTATAAAAATAACACAGGTTTTCCATTTCCGGACCAGTTGCCTGCGGGGGAACCACACAATACAACAAATTTCTGTTGTTATAAATATAGGCCGTACGTAACCATTGCCCGTCTATCAGTGAGGACTTCTGAATAACCTGGCCCAGTTTATCTTTGTATTCGCGGGTTATGTTGCCCTGTTCATCGGTGGTTTCATTAATGTATAATGAATTTGGTGGATAAGGATAACTCTCAATTGAACCCGATGTGTTAACAATCCAGCCGGGTATCGCCTCATCATTAATAAGATAATTCATTATAACAGGTTTATTTTCCCATGCAGCCCCTGGCGCTGTTTGAGATAAAACCCTGTTTAGCGGAGAATCTTCATAAACAATTTCCGAATAAGCCCGTGTATTGGACTCTACCCCCGCAGGGGAAGAAGTATTATAGTAATTGCTGATGGTTGTTTGATCAACATTTGGTCTGAAACTTCCGTTATTATCGTTGGCAGCGTAAGGCAGTACTTTGTATTTTTCTCTGCCGGAGTCATCGTACAAAATAGCCTGAATAATATCCTTTCCTGATGGTGAAGTGCCAACGCTGACATTTTGCACTGGCCGTCCCAGACCGTCAATATAAGCAATTTGCGTTATCTGTTTGAATGAACTATTGGCAGCAGGCTCTGATTTTTCGGCCTCCCTGTATGTTACGGTCTTTATGTAATTTTTACCGGATGTGGCAACCGGAGAAACAAAACTTTGGGAACCGGGTGTAATATTATATGTGCTGGCAGAGGGCTGTACACTACCAATAAATGCTTTAAATGCAGAACCTTCCGCTGCCTTAAAACCGGGCAGCAATTTCACCGATGTGGATGAAGAAACCACCGTTTTGCCTCTTATCACATCCTGAAGAATTACATTTTGCGACAGCAGGTTCATTGAAAAATGGAGAATAACGATGAAAAGTCCGGTTATCTTACTTTTGCAGCTTTTGTAAAATATCTGAATAAACCAATTTGTGCTATTCATGAGAGGTGATTTTGGAAAGGGTTACTGTTTTATGATACAAACTGTTTTTGAACCTTGACCGGTGGCATTCTGCACCTGCATATAATACACTCCGGAAGGGTAGTCGGAAAAGTTTATCTGCATTTGCGTTCCCGGTTCATAATATGGGATATACTCATTCCATACCGGACTTCCATCGGCTCCTGCAATATTCAAGACTAATTTGCAAGGGTTCGGTGTATTGATCGACCAATAAACCCATTCCCGGATAGGATTTGGATAATAGCTCAATTCAATATGAGCTGGATCAATCCAGTCTGTTTTGGGGTAAAATGTAACTGTGATGGTGTCTCTTGCCAAACAACCAAAAGAATCCCTGGCCGAAAGCCAGAAATCGTATCTTCCGGGAATTCCATTTGCTGCTTTGGCAGTATAGGTTGATTGATCCGAAAAATCCTGCCACTCGTAATGTGTAAAATGATCAGGCGCTTTTAATAACAAAGTGTTTTCCAAAGCAATATACTGATCTCTCCCCAATGAGAAATCGGGTGATTGAGCGGCCAACAGATTTAATGTATCCGAGAGCAGGCAACCCTTTTTGTCGATCATGGACACGGTATAGCTCCCTGGCTTATACGCTGTGAAAAAGCGCCCTGTTGTTGAATCATTCCATATGATATTGGCGTAACCCGAGTTTACGCTGAGTTCTACAGAAGATCCTTCGCAAATATATGGCTCACCAATAATATCTGCATTGCTCCAATCGCAGTTAAAATAGCGTGCAAAAAACACATCCTGATCCCCTTTTGACACCAGTGATTCATTTTCTTTTTTAAATACCCGGCTAAAGCCTCCGGCAAAATACAGGTTTCCTTTTTTATCAAGCATAACCTCTTTACCAAAATAGCTTCCTTCTCCTGAAATACAGTCTCCCCAGACCATGTTGCCCGATGCTGTGAACTGCATGGCTACTGCAGTATTCCGGGATTGTGCAGGTAAATAAATACTATCTGCCACCAGGGTATCGCCAATAGAACCGGTGAGGATTATTCCACCGAGATTGTCGGTGATGATTTTGTTTGTATGATCGTAATACCAGGTACCAAAACTCCTGCTCCAGATTTTCTCTCCGTTTGGATGATATTTTGCAATAAATAAATCGCTATATCCCCCTGAAGTCATTGTACTGTCTTCCATATACAGATTCAGATTGTAGCTTCCGGCTGCAATGATATTTCTTGCCGTATCTGACGTAATGGAAGCTAAATCCAAGTAATCATCCCCATGGATTTCTTGCTTCCAACATGCCTTTAATTCATTATTAAGAGATGCAATAAAGCCATGCGATTTGCCTGTAGCACTCGTCAGGTACAAATCGTCCCAATTGAACGATTTACCGTAAGTTCCGGATAAATACACGGTTCCTGACGGGGTTACGGTCATAGAAGAAGGAATGTCATCTTCCTGACTTCCAATAGATATGATTTTCTGAAGTTCGCCGGTCTGGTTTAATTTGATCATGAAAATGTCTTTTTTTCCCTGGCTCATAATAACCGTATCCTGAACGCTGAGCGTCCCCTGAAAAAAGCCCGCGGCAAAAATCGAATGTTCATCTGCTCCCAGAAGGAAAAGCGAAGCGGCGGCATTCGGAATCAGAGTGGTCATCCATTGAACCTTACCCTTGGCCGAAGTCTTCATTATGCATATCCGATCACCCGAATTATTTCCGGAAGTACTGTCCGACTCCCGAGACATTCCTCCCAGGATCAACTGATTGTCGGAAGTGGAAATCATGCAGTTGACCTGATTAAAACGAGCATCATCCGTAGTTACCAAACTTTTGATATTTCCTTTCTCACTAAAAGCAGCAATAAAAACGTCCCTGTTATCGGTTGCTTTAACCTTTAGTTGGTTGCATGACATCGTTCCGGAAAAATTCCCTGCTACATATAAATTTGATTTATCATCGCATGCAATGCCACTTACCCTGTCCCATGAATTACTCCCCAGTTGGTTTACCCAGTTCCAGATTTTTTGATGCTGTCCCGACAGGGAACTCCCTGTTGCTATAAAAATCAGGAAGCATACTATATTTCGACAAATGTGTTTCATAAGGATTCTCCTGATTATTTATATTGGTATTTGAATGTTTTAACGATATTACCCTCATTGTCACGAATGAGATTGAGGCGGCCCATATTATCATATTCATAATAAATGGTAACGTTGTTGGGGTTTGTTTCAGAAGTTACACCAACTTGTGGAATATAAGTATAAGTAGATATCATTACCCGTGGACCAAGAAGTTCTCTTATTGTGGTGTTGAGTTGCTTAAGGCTGTTTCGGATCGATTCATCACTCATTGATGAATAATACTGTAAACTATCTATAGCGGTTTTCAGGTCTGGCAGAAGGGAAGCATAGGGCAAATTTTCAATTTTGGCTACCGGGTAGTTTTCATTATATCCCCAAATATAAGTGGTAGTGTAATCATCTGTCTTTAGTGCTTCTTTTATATTCCCGTTATCGTAATAATCGATTTTGATTTGTGATTCATATTGGTTACTATATGAAAAGTTATGGTTGGTAATGGATGATGGAGTGAAATTCATACCAGAATGAATCGAAAGGGAAGATATATCAGAAGGTAAAATGGATGAACCCACGCTCTTAAACTGATACAATGTACCATCGGTTATTGCACTATCCCTAAAGGTTACAGATTCCACCAGAGTGCCGGGTGCTTTTTGTCCGAGTTTATCTATGATTTCTGCTTCATCTTCAAGAGAATTTCGATAAGTTTTCACAGAGGATTGATAGTTAGCCAGACATCCTTTCAATTGGTCTTCGGCGAATTGACGGCAGGAATCCCTTTCTTGTACACATGGTGACGTAAAGGGACCTATACAAGCACTAAAAACATGATAGGAGTCGAGGCTTGAATACGTTCTAATAACACCAAGAGCATATTCTTCTCCTTTTAATTTTTTTAATATAGGATACAAAATGTCCATATACTTCCCATAAGCATTATCATAAGCAGTTCTGGATAATGCATAACAACTATCTTTCGTACCATCGGAAGGCAAACAATCATAAAAAGCATCATCGCATTCTGCTATATTATTTTGATAGTTTGTTTGATACCATCTTAAAGAATCATCCAGCTCTGTAAAAGTAAAATCTCCTGCATAACTGTTATATGTATACATTTCTGAGCTGTCGCTCAATACATTTTTAATAAAAGTTGGTTTTATGTGATTATTACCTGTATAACCATAAAATTTAGAATTTGTGACAAAATGAGACGCAGTATTTCTATCATATGCAATTTCATCAGTTCCAGTTAGTGCTTCCCAACGTGTATAAATCGGATAGTAATGAAAACCACCTCTGCCAATAGAATAAACTCCATTATTGCCTGTTTGAAAAATGCCTTTTATAATTTTCTGATCCAGCAGATCATAATGGTTGACAGTCTTTGATACCAGAGCCCCCGAATAATCATAGATGTTTTTTGTAACTAATTTACCATCAAATAATTCCTGATATGAATTAGGTACAGAAGGAGGTCTGAAGTTCATTTGCATGACTCTGTTTTCCTGATTATTGAAAACAGATTCAGTTTTCCCTGATTCACCATTGGTACCCATTTTTTCTATGACTTTGGAATAACCTATGTGGCTTCCCTGATTGTAGCTTAGGCTGTTTCTGGCATTGGATGAGAATTGATATCTGGTATATGTAAATTCACTAACAGAACCTATCAAATGATAGTAACGAACCGGACTCTTTAATATCCCGTTGGTATATTCATAGGTTTTGATAATATTGTTATTGGCATTAATGCCATCATAATGTTCAATTTTCTTAATTCTTAAACCTCCGGCATATTTTGTCATAGGAGGTAAGGAACTTATTGGGCGTTTTATTCTGCATGAAAAGCTATACTCCACTCTTTTGCTTTGATATTTTGAAATATTATCAAGATGAATATTCATTCTTACAGGGCCTGTGGTGTTAAAAAGTAGCGTGAAATTATCATGCCATGCACTGAAACTGTAGCAATTGAGATTATCCTCAATTCCATTCTGATCAGGATCATTAAAATAATACCTGTTGTGATACTGATCTGCGTGTCCCAAGTTGTCAAAACCATCAACGTCAATATCGAACCAATTACTTGAAGTGTTATTTACACAAGGAGGAGGATAGCTTGAGACATTCCATGGAAATACCGCCATGGTAACTGATGGACTTGATATTTCCATAGCATCTTGAGGAAAGGCAACACTGTCAATATCTATAATTGGTTCTCCACCAGGTCTGCATAAAATATCGTAACATTTGTAATAGTCTTCATAGAAATATGGGGCGTTGTATTCGCCCATAATATTTTCATAGGTATTTGCTTCAAATTCAAAAGAAGTACTCCCTCCGGTGGGATAAATAATTTTGTTAAGTATGCATGCCTTGGCATAATAGGGATCGGCTTTCCTATCAGCCCCATTTATTTTTTGATATACTTCAATTGGATAGTCACCATCACCTCTTTGATAAAATAATTCGCCTTCGAATGCGGGAATTAAGTGATTATTATTTGCTCCATTATAAAATCCCCAATGATCCTGACTATAAGAATCTTTACGTGGTAAATTAATATCTGAATATTCAAAAACATGCTTCTTTTGATCTTTTTTTCCATTCTTCTCTATTAAAGTATCCAACCTTAATCTATGTGTTAGATATTTTAAAGAATCAAGACCACCCTGTAGGTAATCATAGAGATATCCATCCCTAAGATTTGTAGCAATAAAATACGTCGTCTTAAAAACATAGGATTTTATTGGTGCTTTTTTATAATTGAAAACACGTATGCTATCTAAAAGATCCGCATTCTTAAGGTCATCTCTTTTGTTATTTTTTTTATAGAATACAACAAATCCTTCATCATAAAGGATGGAATCAATGTAGGTTTCTTTATACTTTGAGGTTGTTACGGTTTGAGGCACAATTGTATATGCAGTTGTGCTCATCACTACTGTGTCCGCTGCACCGTAAGAATACTGATTGATCCAATCTCCTTCTTTATATACAATCCGCAATTGCTTTCCAGGATTCTTTGATGAAATAATCCTTGTTAAATGCCATTCAGCACTAATCTCCTGATTAAACACATTAGTGGTAATGGATCTTTTATAAAATTCATATTGGATACCGTCACTGGTTGTAACTAAAAATCCTTTGTTGTTTTTTTTAACTTTCAAATCCTGTTTTTCAAGAAAGTATACCGCTGTATCATGCTGGCCGAGTACGAATTTACCTCCGGCACCTGGCATACTTAATGAAAAAACATCAGGTTCCCAGTCGAAGGAAACATTGCAAAACGGAGTATAATTAACAAGCTCACCATCTACAGTGGCAATATTGGAATGACAAAAACTAAAATCCCCCAAATACAAACCTCCTCCAGAATTGAAACCATTCTGTCCGGGAAGGGTTTCACCTATTAAACATCCATCTGAATATTCCCCACTTGAACCACCACTCATTATATCTATAATTTTGGGGGCAATCAAATAGTTATATTCAACATTAGTGCCACCGCTATAGCCAGTGAAATCATCAGCTCCATGTACGCTCTGAGAAATCATATAATCGCCGGTTAATGTCCAGCCTAAGCCAACCCAGCTGGCTTCCTCATTAACCCTGAATCCGCCTGCATGGTAGCTCAGTTCCAGAGGGAGTGTTATATCACCGGATGAAATGGTATATAATGGAATGCTAATTCTTGGAATCCCGGTAAAATCTCCAACAGGAAATTCAGAATATTTCGATAAAGACGCTGCCTGGGGAGACTGGGGGACAACAACAGGTAATTCCTGACAAAAACAGCATGCTGAAATATGTAGCAGAAGTAGCAATAAAAGTCTTTTCATAAGGAATAATGTAAATCAATTATTTAAGTAGTCTTTCATATCTTCAATCTCAGATTTCAGCGCCTCAATTTTCTTGTTTTGCTCAATAATATATAAGGTGAGTTCTTCAATCTTTCTGAGCAACAAATCATCGGTCTTGCTTAATTGCTGACCTGTTTTTTCCCATTCCTTAACTGAAGGCACATCAGGAAGGTGCTTATTTTCGATTATAAAGAGTTTTAATTCGTCCAAAGACATAAGTTCATAGCGAAGTCCAAAAACATAGTCCGACTCAATTTCAGAGTTAGTCTCCACTTCTTTAGCAAGTATTTTTCCATCAACAGTAAGTGTCGCTGTAGGATTATTTGTGCCAATTCCTACATTTCCATCCAAATAAAAGATATTATTTCCTGTCATAAGCCAGTATGCAAGTGGAGTTGATGTAACAAAAGATTGCTGGCTTCCATAGCCTGTTCCTACGGAATTTGTAGCAAATGCACGCAAATAATATGTGGTACTTGGTGTGAGGCCTGATAATGAACAACTAAAAGTCCCTACTCCCGCACCATTAGAGCAATTTGCATTTGAAACAGTTGGGTTTGCACTGGTACTCCAACAGATTCCCCTTGATATAATGCCAGAACCACCATCATCAACAACATTCCCTGAACCAACAGCTGCATTATATGCTATTTCAGAAGCGTTTAGCGTATTTACTACAGGTACATAGGGGTTTGCGCTTGCAAAAGTAATGTCATCGCTATAATTGGTTCCAACACTATTTGTTGCATAAGCTCTGATATGATAGGTTGTCCCGGGTGTCAAACCAGAAATTGAACTTGTATAGGAACCTGTACCTGTTCCATCCGAAGTTTTGTAATTTGAAATAGTAGGATTTACTGTTGTTGCCCAACAAACACCGCGTGCTGTGATTTCAGCGCCTCCATTTGAGGTGATATTGCCGCCTGAAGAAGCTGTATATAAGGTAATGCCTGATGCAGCTATAGCGCTAACAGTTGGCAATACAGAACTTGTTGTAAGAATCAAATCACTTCCATAACTTATACCTGCGCTATTTGTTGCATAAGCTCGGTAATGATAAGCAGTTCCTGGCAACAGACCCGTTATATTGCTGGTAAATGTTCCTGTCCCATTTCCATCTGAAGTTAGGCTATTGGTAGTTGTCGGATTTTCAGAGGTACTCCAGCATACACCACGAGAGGTAACATCTGCCCCTCCACTCATAGAAACATTACCACCTGCTGTTGCTGAATTGGAAGTAACCGATGAGGCAGTAACTGTATTTACGGTGGGTATTGTTGCAGCAGTAACAAAATTAACATCGCTTCCATAACCAGTGCCGGCACTGTTGGTTGCATATGCACGTAAATGATAGGTGGTTCCGGGCAAAAGTCCTGTAATGGCGCTGGTAAAACTACCTGTACCAGATCCATCCGTAGTCTTGCTATTAGCTGTAGTAGGATTCGCGGAGGTATTCCAACAAACTCCCCGGGCTGTCACATTAGCGCCACCTGAAGATGTTATGTTGCCTCCTGAAGAAGCACTGTTATAAGTTATCCCCGTGACCGTTGTTGTTACTATCGTCGGCGCGATCGGGGAACTGGTAGTAAAAGTAATATCACTTCCGTAACTTGTTCCATAGCTATTAATAGCATATGCCCTGTAATGATATGTTGTTCCGGCATTAAGCCCTGTTAAAGAGGCCATATAAGAGCCTTCTCCGCTTCCACTAGTAGCTTTGTAATTTGATGTAGTTGGGTTTAAGGATATTCCCCAACAAACTCCGCGTTCTGTTACAGATACTCCACCCGTTGATACAACATTACCTCCACAGCTAGCAGTCGCCTGTGTTATTGAAGATGCTTGTCCTGTATTAACCGTTGGTTTTCCTGCACCTGGCGTGGTAAATGACCGCGTACTGCCATAGCCCGTTCCTGCGCTATTTGTTGCATAAGCACGGATATAATAAGTTGTGCTTGGTGAAAGTCCACTGATAAAACTTGAAAATGCTCCCAAAGCATACCCATCTACAGTGTGTCCTCCATAAATAGTGGGATCTCCGCTTGTACTCCAGCAAACACCTCTTGAATTGATTGAAGCGCCGCCATTAGAAGTTACATCGCCGCCACTTACTGCATTTGTTTGGGTGATGGAAGTTGCGCTGGTTGTGGTTACACTGGGAACCGATTGTGCTGCAATGAAGAAGCAATGCAACAATAATCCGAAGATGATATAAACTTTTGTCATAGGGTAAATGAGATTTTCAGATTGCTTTTTACTGATTGCTGTTTTTATCAGCTTTCATTTTTTCAATCTGAATTCTTAACTGCTCCTGCTCCTGAATTAACTTTTTGTAGGTTTCTTCCTGATTTAAGATATATAGGGTTAGCTCTTCTATCTTCATGAGGAGCAAATTATCCATCTCCCCCAGGTTTTGGCCGTTTTTTGTGAACTCTTCTGCCGAGGGAATGCCAGGCAGATGCTTATATTCATGTATGTAAGCATCCACCTCTGATAACTTCATTAAAGGGTAATTTTGTTCAAAAACAAAATCTGCTGTAATGCTTGATACAACTTCAATTTCTTCTGCAAGAATTTTTCCATTCACTGTCAGAGGCTGAGTTGGATTTGACGTTCCAATTCCTACATTACCCGCAGAATAATGAATATTGGTTCCACTGGCAGCACTCCAGATGCATGGTGACGAGGCAGAGAAATTTGCATTCAGTGTTTTATTTGCATCCATGATTACAGTTACAGGATTTGTAGTTACAGTGGTATCTCCGCTCCATCCGGCAAAACTATATCCGCTGTTGGCATTTGCTGTGACTGTAATTGTTGTACCGGAAGCATAACTACCGCCTGATGGATTTATTGAAACTGATCCTCCGGCCGATGGCAAGGCAGAGGTCGTAAGCGATAACTGACACCATGCAATAGATGAGGTAACTGTAAATAAAACAGCAACTAGGAAAACAGATTTTTTCATTGGTATAAAGTATGATTTGAACGAATCTTTTATAGCCTGTGCAATACCTTCATCACTATCGAACAACCATACTCAATAAAGACAACTTCCCAAACACAACTTGAACGATATTTCTAACAACACAATTCTTTACAATTATAATTATTTTTCTTTGCGGCACAAATTTAAATGTAGGTAAGTTTTGAACTGTTAATAACTCAATCTATCATAGTGCGTTATGATTTGGCATAGGGGGGGCGAACGTATACCGCTCATTTACTGGTTTACACAAAAATATATACAGGCTCATATATTTTATAATAACTGTATATATTATTGAATTCGAGATTCTGCAAAACATCTGAATTTATGAAACGTTGCGTCATAAAGGCGCTCTATGGGCGAGTTAACACAAGATAAACGAGAGATATGGTCTTTGTAAACCCACTTTCAGCAATGGTTTATTCCTTTTGTTGGAGACTTTGTTAATCTCCGCTTGATTTTAATGCACTTAATTTTCGTTTTATAGTATCGATAGTTATCTTTGGATTTCTTTAGTTTTCTCCACAAACTACACCTATCGAAGGAATGCCAAATGTGCCTGAAAGCGAAGAGATTGCTAATATTTATTAATCTCAATTATTAGCTTTTGAACTGCATAATCAGGTAGTTGATTTCTTAATTTTGTATCTATTAACACATTAGCTTCTTTCTTTAGCCCCTTTAATGCATATAATTTAACTTTCCCTATCAATATTATGCTTGAATAAATATCACTCTGAATATGATTTGTTTCAAGTTCTTTAATCAATTCTTCAAGTAATTCTTTCTCCCTGAATTTGATGCATATATCAATTTTT
Source organism: uncultured Bacteroidales bacterium (assembly GCA_964615995.1). Classification (GTDB taxonomy): domain Bacteria; phylum Bacteroidota; class Bacteroidia; order Bacteroidales; family UBA10428; genus UBA5072. Next base: position 152,553 of record CAZTSR010000006.1, on the reverse strand, counting down.
GTCAATTTTGGATGAATATTTTCAGGATAAGTTTCTATAGCCAAGTCTATTTGTCCTAACGCCTCATCTCTATCATTCTTAACGAATGCAGCATATTGAGCCTTAGCTGTAAAATACATCTCTTGGGCTTTATCGCTTCGAATTCTGGCTAATCCATTTAATACTTTTTCAATTTCTGGATTGTCTCTATAATCCTTACGAAGTTTTACCAAACATCTAAAATAGCTTTGCACATAATATGGATTTGACCTATCGTTCTCATAGTTTTCTTTTGCTAATTGATTAGCACTTTCGTAATCATCTATATTGAGATATACCTGAACTAACTCTCTTTTTGCCCGGTAAAAATAGGGACTATTATGTAGTACAGCATTTAATCTTTCAATCGCTTTTTCATTCTGTCCTTTTAACCTATAGTAAAAACCTAATAGAAAATTATGGTCTGGCCCATCAATTTTTCGTACTTCTTTTAAAAACCTTTCATTTCTTGTTCTTGCTAATGCAAGACACAACCAATACATTATTTCACGCAGAATCCTTGAATCAATAAAATATGAGTTTTCTAAAACTCTATCTGCAAGTTTTACAACGTCCGAATATTTGCGTTTGTTATCATATAATTCTTTCATTGTATTTAAGAAATGAGAAGGGATTAAATATTCTTGAGGAACATCCTTCCCCTCTTCAAGAGCATATTGCAATGAATAATTAAAGTCCGAAATGTCTTTATCAATTGTCAAATAATCCTTAATGAAGGTTTCAGCATGTTGCTTTAAATTCTTATTAAATGACTCTTTAATTGGCTGTCCTGTTCTTAATATATGGTCTCTTACTGAATCATTCAATCTAATATATTCTTTTGCGGCTCCAATATATTCAATAATTGCACTATATGAGAACTGTGTAATAAAGTCTTTATAATTAGGATTTTCATCTCCTATTATTTTAAACAAAAAATCAATACTAATAAATTCAAATTCAGCTAATAATCTTAATAATTCAGAAGCTTCAGGTTTCTCAGTATATTCAATTACTATTTGAGCGACTTTTGAAGAGTTATATTCGACTAGCAGATTTAGATTATCAATTAAATATCCTACACCATTAGATTTTATTATTGAAAGAGCATAGAATATTTGCTCAGGAAATCCAAGAAACAAATTAGTTATTTGCGTAATCTGCTCTTTGTCAAGTTGAATATTGTCAATTTCCATAAGAGCTTGAAATAAGGAGTTTCTCTCATGTTTTGATAATTCAGGAACCTCAATATTGAAAAGATAGTCCTTCCCAAATAAATGATGAGGTTTAACACGGCTTCTTGAAGCTGTGCAAATCAGAATTCTATTTTGTTCAAATAGTCTTTTGCTCAAATCAATATACCAGTCAACAATGTTGCCATCTTGACCAACAATGGAATAATTATCAATTACAAACAGAATTATATTATTCTTCTCTAGGTCTTTTACTAACTCAAAAGCAATCTCTACCTTTTCTTCAATTGTTTTGGTTATAAGGTTTTTTAGGTCCCGCGTTTCCGAAAACCCTAAATCATAAATATTGAGAATAAAATTTTCTATACTATCACGGCTATTTAATACAATAATTGGAGGAGTATAATAATCAGGTATTTTATTAGTGTTTTTTAAACTATGTGACAAAAATTTTCTTCTCCCTATTGAAGGAAAACCAGAGGCCAAGATTGAAATTGGCACATTCAACTCAAAATTAAACACTCTTTCCTCAAATTTTCGAATTAACTCACTTCTCCCAATAAATAATTGATTCAGTCTTTTATTAATGGGATATAATTCCCAGGATAGAAGTTTAAGACTCTGTTTTATTCTCTCTACTGATTTGGTTGGTCTACTTACATATTGCAAATTATAGTTATCCTTTATCCACAAAGGTATCCGGGAATCTTTATAATCAATTTTATTATCAATCAATATAGGCAGTAATCTTTTTAGTGTACCATCCTTAAAAAGTGTCTCTGCTCTTTTTATTTCCTTATCCACCCAATCGCTTTTTAACGCATCATCTGATATAAAAAAAACAAAAATATCTGACTCTCCTAATCCTTGATAAATCTCATCAATCGTTTTACCACCAGCCTCAAAATTAAATTTATCGTAAACAATACTCTCTTTGGATAATTGAGATGCTACAACATCAACATATCCTTTCTGTTTACTACTATGCGAAAGAAAAGCTCTTGGCATATCTTCATATTTTAATGTTATTCAAAAATAAGAAAAAAAACAAGTCTGTGAAAGCGAAGGGATGGTTGTAGTAAGGGCTGGCACACTCTTGAATTTTTTATGCGTCCGTATATTTTATTTTTTGTCTTTAATCAATGGTTAATTTGGTTGCTTAGCCTTTTTTTCGGCATATGTACAACTCGTTTATATGAATCCCTTTTAAGCCCTTAATATGCTCAAATGGAATAATAAACCAACAATTTGGATGTTTTAACAACTCACAATGTGTTTTAAAATTCTTTCTCTATTTCCAAATCCGGAAAAAATCCCGACACAACAGCTATTCCACTAACCTTTAGTTCTTTCAATGAAGTAAATAAAATTAAAAGGGGGTGAAGTTCATTGATTGATTGGTTGATTTTTTGATTTATCGTTTTGAAGAAGGGACTCGGGGTCTTGGTTTCGCTCGCGTGGATAAATTACTCTTTGTAACCCAAATCACAGTTCAGACACTTTTACATATTTCCCTGAGGTGTGGAAATCTCCTTTGCGGATCAGCTTTTTCAGTCCCCTTTTATCGGGATTCATAATGTAGATTTCGGTAGTATCCGCATCGCTGACTTCAATATCTTCGCGTGCAAAATTGTACTTTAACAAATCGTCGGAAGGGCGGATCCGCTTCCAGTACAGGGTGTCATTTTCAAGGCGGATGAGGTGCACATTCCAGTAGGAACCCGACTCAATATTGGCAAAATAATTGGCATTCAGCTTTTTGAGCACCTGATGGCTGCCGATGGAAAAAAGGGTGTCTTCGGTTGACAGATTGCAATAAACGGTGTCCTTAATGATTTCGGCCTTTACGCCCAATGAAGTCAGGTATTCCAGTACCTGTTTGTTGTCATTGATATCCAGGCCCTTCACACTGTCCGCCAGCAATTCTACCCGGTGGAAATGTATGGAATCACTGGTAAAAGAAATCACCTGCGTGGCATTGATCCGGATTTTGTCCAGACTGTCCTCTGCATTGACATAAATGCCCTGAATGGCAGCCTCAAATGCGGAAAGCGGACTTGCAGAAGCCGGCTGCGGTTGCTCAAACTTAACGCGGTCGTTGCCCGACTTGCACGAAAAAAGAGCAGCACAAACGAAAAGAAAAATCAGATGTTTCATGGTTTAAATGGTTTAAGGGTTTCAGATAACATTGGAATAACTGTTGAACAAATATAAAATACTTTCGAACAATCTGTACTTTTTGATCGTGAAAATCCGGCATAACAGGTTCAACCCCTTTGGGGTTGGAGTAAAGAAGTGTTTCATAGCCACGGGTTTCACCCGCGGTTATTAAGATGTCACCCTTTCAGGGTGTTTGGCAATTACTTGCAAACTTTTGTGATGTATTCGGAAGCTTTATCATAGGAATGAGATAATGCCATGTTCCAGTCGATACAGGCATTTTCGGTGTCTTTGAGTTTGTATTTTGCCACGCCCCTGTAAAAATAGGCCGTTCCGTCATCGGGACTTAATTTGATGATTTCGCAATAATTGTCGATGGCTTTCTGATACGCTTCTGTTTTGAAACATACACTTGCCCGGCTTCTGTAATACTTTGCATCTGATGGGTAAATCAGGATGGCGGTGTTGTAATATACCATTGCGGAATCGAATTGATTGAGCTTTTCGTAACACAACCCGATTAAAAACGGATATTCTGCTTCATCAGGAATCATTTGAGCGCAACTTTGAAAATCACGGATCGCCATTTCGAATGTCCCTTTTTGGTACCAGGCGTTTCCGCGCTGGTAGAAGTATATTGAGTTCCCTGGATTGAGGGAAATGGCTGTGGTGAAGCTTTGAATGGCTTCATCGAATTGTGAATTTCCCAGAAAATTCATCCCAACCCCAAAGACATACTGATCCTGATATGCACTCGTCTGAGCATTCAGGAAAGTAAACTGAAATAAAACGAAACATGCAATGACGGTCTTCATAATTCAAACGGTTCCGATAACCTTATTAATAATCTTACCTCACGATAAATATAATTAAAAGGGGCTGTCGTGATTCTTTCAAAGGCTTATTTGTTTCTGAACGCATTTGATGCAACCTTTTCGTAGTTGCCTAAAACGATTTTATGGTTAGGGCAACCATGCTGTGGTTGTAAGATGCTATAGCACTACCCCCGGTTTTAACCGGGGGTTATGCACAGGCAACCGCTACACGATTGTTTTGCCAGCATCCAGCATCCAGCATTTATAAATTACTCCACAATCAGGTTTTGATTCTTTGGATATTTCACCGCATATTTCAACTCCAGGTCTTTCTTCTCTTTGGGCTCAAGCGTGAACTCCCACTTGATTTCACCAGTTTCTGCTGTTTGTTTTCCTCCCGAGTTTTTCTGGATTTCCACCTCAATATCCGCACTGGTTGAAACCGGAACCTGGTCAATGATCATCATATTGATTTTTTGACTTTTATTGTTCTTAACAGTCGTCACCCAGTCGCGGGTTTCCTCTTTTTTGCTGCCAATGAATTGCTTTGTGGTAAATTCCTTCGCCTTTTCACGGGTCACCATCACGTTTTTGTCCCTCCCCAGTGATATTTTAAGGGTATCGGCAGCATATCTGACATCCAAAAGACTTTTCCCCACATAGGTGTCTTCAAAAAAGATATTGGCTTCCCCTTCCAGTAAATTGTACTTTTCCCAATCCGTAATATGTGCAATCAGAAATGCATCCTTGTCGATTTTGGGAACCGAATAATACTGGTAATTTGCCGCCAGGCTGTATGATTCCATGTCTACCGAATAGCTCTTGTTGTTCGAAATAATGGTATAGGGTGTTTTGATTTCAAAATCTACAGTAGTCTGCTTTTCCACAACCTGCAAGGGAACAGACAGGCTGCTAGCACCACGGATTTTCATATCCTGAGTTCTTTCAGGCATTGATCCGGCCGCCTTCCTCTTCTGTGTGCCGTAGCCCACAACAACCACCTCATCCAAAGTTTGGATATCCGGAGCCAACGAAACATTGATGACAGAAGTTGATACAGTTATGCTCTGAGCTATATATCCAATATATGAGAAAACCAGATTGCCTGCATTATTGGGAATGGTTATTGTGTAATTCCCATTGGCATCTGTTGCACAGCCTATTGTTGTGCCTTCAACCTGAATGCTTGCCCCTACCAATGGTTCCATAGTTATAGCATCAGATACATGTCCATGAACAGTGCCTGTGGTTCTGCTATATACCGGAGGAAGCAGGTAATAATTCAAATAGTAGGTTTTCAATTCAGGTGCCACACCCGTCTGGTTGGGATCGGATGATGAAAACCGGAGCCTGACATTTTTCCAGTCTTCTTTTGTATCCTGTCTCACATTGGCTTTATAGATGAGTTCAATGGGATCGTTTATGTTTTTTGCTCGGATGTCATAGGATGGAAACCAGCTTGCATTATTTACCAGGTATGAAATTTCAAGATTTGCCTGAGTGGAATTTCCGGCGCTTACCTTCACGAGAATTTCTCCATCGGGATATTCCTTTTTGCTGGTGAGGGTATTCATTTGATTTTCGATGTCTTTTTTCTGCTTTGTATAGGCTTCAATTTTTTTATCATGCTCAATGGCACTCAATTTAAGGTCTTTCAGACTTGTGCTGTAAAAGGCAGAGGCTTCTTTCAGGGAGGCCAGGTTAATTTCCTTAAGATTATTGCTGATATCCCTGTTGTCTTTCAGAAAGGCAAGTTCTTCGGTGATAATGTCCTGGTAGGTTTTTTCAAGCTTCAGGGCAGATTCAACCTGTTCAAGCTTCAGTTCCAAGTCGGCAAGCTCTTTGGGCTTTTGAACGGATTCGAGGTAGTTTTGCTGGTGGTTCACCGAAAGTACGGTTACATTGCCATTTGCTTTCACCTGGATGCTTTTTGCATCAATAAAGGGAGACAGACCGACAAATTTAAGTACTGATACTCCCTGGGGAATTTCGATCGTTTTTTTACGGGTGATTTGTGCCCCTTCAATAAAAACGGTTACATCATTCACCTCGGTTTTGATTTCCCGTTCGGTGATCTCCTGGGCGAAGATGTTGCAACATATCAGTGCTGATAATACAAGTGTCAAATGCTTCATGGTATTGATTTTTCTATAAAGGTGCAAAAACGATCAGGTTTCCATAAAAGATTTTTGGAAATTTTTACTCCGTTAATATTTGTTGCATTTTTTGGCAGGTTCGTTTAATGGGATCCATATCGGAAATACACAGAGTTCACTGTGATTCCACTGATGCAGGAAGAAGCTCTGACTATTTGAAGGTTAACTTAATCCAGGGAATAAGGAATAAGAATATACCAGCCAGAAAGAATAACCCTTGCAGTTTTGATATCCTTGTTTTAAAACCTGCATAAAGAGGCTGAAAACGCCCCGGAAATTACTCGCATTCCCAACGCACCCGACACCGAAAACGTTTTCAACTCCACCAACGCAATCGTCCTCACCCGGGATAGTCATTACCCCAGCATCCTGTATCATCATGGTAAATCATTTATATGAATCCAACTTTGGCTGACGCCATTACGAAAAGATTGTCAGAAGAAGCTCATCGAATCGAACTGAAATGAGAATCTTTGTGTAAGGAAACCAACTTTAAAAAGAATGATTAATTTTATGAAATAAACCGCATTCAGGGCCCCGCTTTTGCGGGGCTTTATTTTTATATAAATACGTATGAATGAAACTGCAGTAACAATAATCTCAGCAATAGCATTTACTAATCTTTTTGCAATTAGTATTCTGAGTTGGATTAAAAAGAAACAACACATCTCTTTTCTTTGGCTATCACTGATGTTTTTTGCCCCAGCAATGGTTATTGCAAATAATGCTTTTATTTATAATGGAATGGGCTCTATCATTCTTTATCATATAGCTATTCCTTTAAATATGGTTTGGGGAGGATATATAATATCATTCATAAAATCGCTTAAAAGGGCAAATGATAAAGAAATGATTATCAATTGGAAATTATTCATTCCGGCATTATTTTATCTCCCCTTTTTTATCCTTTCAATTGTGGATTCCAGTTGGATAAAAGATGCATTTGTACTTGTAAGGATGAACAAATTGACAGGTTTTGGAGTGCTTTTCAATATCGTTATATGCGTGTATTCTGTGGTTTCAAATATTTATTTATTGGTTTGGGAGTATTATGGGAAAGAGAAACCCGGAGAAATAGCTACGTATCGAAAAATAATAAAGGAAGTGTTATGGGTATTGTGTGTTTTACAGCTATTGGCATTTGTACCGTTTGCATTTTCATTTGGTATTGAATATGTAATCATGTATATGCCGGTATTTGGGCAAATATTTTTTATCTATATATTTTATCGACTGGCATATTCGTCTCAAATATTTACCAAAACAACGATATCCGTTAGTGAAAAAGGAAGATATGCATCTGTTAATATTGATGATGAAAGTTGTGATGAAATTCAAAGCAGAATTCAACAATTAATGGAAGTAGATAAACCCTATTTAGAAGCTGATTTTACTTTGGCTGAACTGTCAAGCCAAATGAGTTTACCTGCTAAAACAATTTCGATGATCGTAAACAGCAAGTTAAAAAGTTCATTTCCTGACTTTGTAAATAGTTACCGAGTAAAATTTGCCATTGAATTATTAAAAGATTTTAAAAAAAATAACCTGACTATAGAAGCTGTTGCATACGATAGCGGATTTAATAACCGTACCTGTTTTTACAATGCCTTTAAAAAACAAACCGGTAAACTTCCAGGTGATTTTGTAATTGATAGAGCGAGAAAAATATAACCCTTTAGAATCTTGGCAGTAAAAAATTAAATTTTAAGAAAATAAACCATAATTGGCTCCGAAGGATTCACAAATTATTTAATGGTTTTAAAGTCATAGAATGTACAATCAAAAGTATATTGGGCGTTTGTAGAATAATCGACCGTATAATTGGAAAGTTCCACCCCAACCATAATCTGATCTGAGTTATCTATTTGCTTAAAATAAAACTGCTTGATTTCATATTTTTCATTGTCGATAACAACATAATCTTCTTTATCCAGCTTACATTTCCACTCTTTTTTGTAAAAATCTGAAGTCAAACAGTATTTTATTGTATCAGAAGTAATACCAGAAATAGCGACCATATGTCGCCTGTTTTCTGTGAGATATCTCACTGAAATGTCAAACCCATTCTGTGCTGAGCCTATTGAACAATGGGGTTTTAATGAATAATTTCCGGTAAAATTAGATAAGAATTTTACATCCCTGTCAAAATCGGTTTGCAGGACATAAAACCTTTGAGAACAATCACTAAACTCTATTTCCTGTTTTCCCTTCAGCAATAAAACATTGCTGAAGGCTTTAAATATACCGCCAGGCTCATTAATTTGCTTATCACCTGAGCCATAGGCTGGCTCCTCAATAGTCTTTACCACAACAGCATTTACTTTAAGAGTCCATATTCTCCCTTTTCGCTCGATGGTAACGCTATTCTTAAGCGGACTGGGGTTGAGTGCTGCACATTTTTCTGTTACAAATTCATTCTCCGGAACTTTGGTATAATAATTTGCAGCCTTTTTGTAATAATACAAGATATCACCTTCGGTAGTTAACATATAGCTAAACATGAAAAATTCTTTTGATTCTTCATAAAATGTACCATAACTCATCCCAACGGCAGCGTTCTTTTTGTCTGGAATAACAGTATAGTCATAGCAAATTTGAAAATCGCCTACAGGTATATCCTGGTTGATTTTATTCATATTACCAAAATCGGAAAATAAATTGGAATATTTACTTTCAGTCCAGTTCAAAGTGGCTTTATTACCAATAAAATATACATCTTCAGCAGTACAAAGTACATCCTTGAAATTAAGTTTTTCAAAAATGAGATTTTCTTGTGCATAAGCCAAACAAACCATCATGCTTAAAACCAAAACTGAAAATATTTTTTTCATAAACCTTAAGTTGAATTTATCTGGTCTGGTAACAATTTAAACCATCGCTATAAAACCATCACCCGACGTTTCACCTGAAAATTTATATACAAAACCAGGAATATACCTGAGTTTACAACTAAATTTCAGGATCCTATAATATGATATAACTTAAAATGAATCACGTTTATAAGTTATATTTATAGTTTCTCCCATAAGATTTTCTATCTCTATTATGGATGCGTATTTATTCCATTCAAGGCGATTCAATTGTTTGCTTCTTGCAGGGGCTGTTGTAAAGTCTGACCCATAAAGTTCAATGAACAGTTTTTTTGATTTTTCGTAGAATTTTTTATATCCACTTTTGTCCAAAGCGTGAAATTCTTCAATCTTATATAATTTATCATTTTCAAAGTAAAATGTTGTTAAACAATTTGGTCCAATATCAGAAAATGCAATTTCGTTGGCTTTTACGGTTGATGGCTCATCACCTCTAATTTTTATAACCTCCTCTTTTGACATATCCCATTTAAATCCATCCGGGGAAATAAATAGTGAATCTTGTGAAAAGGCATTTAACCATATAAACAACAGCAATATAGCTATTCCGGTAATTTTGTATGTTTTCATTTGGTATTTGTTGTTAAGTATTAATTTATAGAAGTTAGGGGTTGTTACATTTAATTATTTTAGGATAAAAGGCATTTCCCTGGTATTTATATAAATCGGATTTACGGAATGATATTCCATAATTCAAAAGGTGTCTGAGTTTTATTATTTATTGTTTTACACCATAGTAATTAATTGTTACACCGGATTTGGTGAAATCAACGTTTATTTCAGAGCCAGCAAAATCGCCACCCGTGCCATTTGTAATATCCGTTTGGTCTATTACATTTATCAAAAAATAAGAACCTGTTTGAGGTTTTACTACGGTTGCTTTCACGGTTTCTCTACCAGTAATGGCTATCTGGATGGTATTGTTATTTACTTTGGTAATTACAGCAGCAATATTTGAGGTGGTAAGGACTTCATTTTCTCTTAATTCGAAAAGGTAATTTCCAACAATTGTAACTGTAAGGTCTTCAGATGATGTTGTTTCATCTTTGTCACAAGATTGGAATAATAATCCAATGAAAAAGAATGCAAGGATTGCATGTAGTAATGGTAACTTGTTTTTTTTCATAAAGGTTAATTTTAAAATATAAATGTGTAGTTAGTTCTTCAGCCCGTAAAAATATAGGGTTGGCGTCTTTTTCTTGTCAACATACGCGAATCTTGACAAGAAAAACTCAAGTGAAATCAATGATAATGGGGATATATTGATGTCAGAATTATTATTTATAACGTCCTTATAAGATTCGTTTAGTAAGCTTCTTATGCTTTTATTGTATAATAAACCACCTTTTGGTGTGCTTTCTATCATAGCTGATAGCGCTTTATATATTTATCAAATCAGGCAAAAAATCCCGATACAACAACCTTATTCCTTTAACCTATTGATCTTACCTCAAGGCAAATAGAATTAAAAGAGGGTGTCGTAATTCTCTGAAGGGCATATTTGTTTGTGAATAATATGAGGTTCAACCCTTTCAGGGCACTTATACATAAATTGAAAGGGGTTCTTATCCATTAAGATAATGACGTTTAAAACACCAAATACCCAATTTAAAATTTTTATGTGAGGCAAGAAGACATGAAACTGATGCCTGTTTGAATTAATAGCCGGCTTTTTCCTGCATATGTATATTATATATTGTCAGGGAACTTATCCGGGTAATTCAATTATGCAGAAAAAAACGTGAAGGCATGAGCGCAAACCCATAAACCTATCCCGAATATTAGATGCGTCATGAGACTTTTTAATCTGGCTTGCAGGGGATTTTTTGTTTTGGATGAAGCCATGCCTGATCCGAGTGCAGGTTGCAGTATAAAAAGAGGAAATACTACCGTGCATATACCATAAAAGAGCGCAGGAAAAAAAGCCGGCTGTTTCAGCCAATGATCTGATACAATGATAACGAAGAAAACAGTAAGCGAGATGCCAATGGTATAATGTACCAACCAGCCTGTAAGGCATTCAAATGATTTTGGCTTCGTTTCGCTGATATTGTGATGCCGGAGTATGCCATCCGGCATGTACAAAATCCAACGCCCCAGGAAGCAGAAATTAAGGGACCGTATATGAAAGCTATGCCTCAGGAACAGATTCCACAGATCGGTGATTAATGTGGCCCCAATTCCAACGATCACAGCGGTAATCATATGATGACCATTCATGGGTATGGATTGTTTACATTCCTGTATTATTCATTGTACACGGTCTTTAAGTCAAACGATGATAAGGGTCTGAATCCTTTGAAAATTGCATAATTCATTATGAAAAGCTCCCAGATGATTTCCAGGGCTGTGAATGCAAAAAGTCCTGCACTCATTGGTTTCAGAAAGTCAAATAATACCATAACGCCTCCGATGAAAGCCATTGTGCCGCCAATCATACCCATGAGAGCCATTCGGGCTGGAACGGCACCTGAGCGGTACATCAGATAACCCAAAAGAATTCCGGTTCCAAGACCTGAACAAAACTGTGGTCCGAGAAGAAATGTCCAATCGTGAAATGTCTTAAACATTTGCCTGATCAGGAGCAGCTCATTTGTATCAATTGCAGGATTAACTTCTGTACGGAATGTCATGATGGACATCAGGCTAACAACACCAGAAAGAATCATAAGTGATTCGACAGTTCTCGAGGCAACATAGCCCAGTGAAACCGATTCGCTAACCCGCCTGAAAGCCGGAAAGATGACAATGGCAGTTGCGATATTACAAATAGCAGTAAGAATCTCAAAAAGAGCACCCATTGATATACGGATGTCAAAACCGATAAGGAGCATGTAGCCATTGTCTTTAAACAGGGGATTGTAGAAAAAAAGGGCCGGAATTGAAAAAATGAATGTCCCTGCAAAGAAAAGGCCAAAAATCAGAGAAGTTTTTCTGAGGGGTTTCATGAAGATTTATTTTTTATGTTTTTTTTACAATGAAATAGTTAGTTGGTTATCTGTTTCATATTCAGAACAGCAGCATTTGAATAATGTTCATTATCTGATGGTCAAAACAATACGGCAGGTATTAACTGATGTTTTACCATGATGTAATTTTATCGATTATGAAATCTCTGTGTTATTTGAAGATTTTTGTTATTTTTATCAGATATGGCTTTTTGGCTATTGGTAATCTGAATAGACAGGGAGCCCGTGTTTTTTACTTATATTCCGGATGTTTTGAAAAAACATTGGATTTAAATAGAAATTTTGATGTAATGAAAGCATTTTCTTTTATCATTCCTGTTCGCATTGACAATGAAGACCGGTTACGGAATCTACAGGCGACATTGAATTATTTATTCAGGCATTTTACGAAATCTGAAGTCATAATTGTTGAAAATGCCCAACAACGACAGGTTACTGATTTGCTTAGTTCATTTCCTTCGGTTAAATATGTTTTTATCGAAAATGCTCATGAATTTGCAAGGTCAAGAACCATTAATGCGGGTGCGCGTGTTGCGGAAAGGGAGTATCTTGTAATATATGATCTGGATGTGTTTATTAGTCCGGCTGCGTTACAGCGCAGCGCACGTATATTAGGACGAGGTCATAAAAAAGTAATCCTTCCGCATAACACCATATTTATGAATGTTAGCGGTGAAACAAAAAGAAAGATTATGGATTCACTGGACATTTCTTCTTTACCTGTCATTCATTCGCTGCGAAGCATTATTGCAAATCCCGAATTGTCAATTTATCCTGTTTCATCAGGAGTGGTTATATTTGAACGCAGTGCATTTCTTATTGCAGGTGGGTTTAACAGGAATATGACCTCATATGGATGGGAAGATGTGGAAATACTAAAACGCATGTTTAAGCTGGGATTCTATTCCCATATTCTCGGAGGTTACAATGTGATACACCTGGATCACAAACGTGGGTCAGATTCCCAGATTAACGCGTTTTATTTAAAGAACAAGGCTGAATATCTTCGTGTCAAACAAATGTCGGCAAAGGAATTGCATACATATATTCATAGCAGTCTGGCTTTGGATTTTAATGATGAGATTGATATACAGTCCATGTCCACTATGAAGGATCGGTTCAGGCCTTTTCAGATGATTCATTACTACATGAATTATGTATATTTTCAGCTGCGGTTGAGGGGTTTTATAGGGGTAGCAAAGCATTTTTTCACGCGCTAAGGAAGGGAAGTAGGGAGGAAGGGACAAGGGACAAGGAGGATGGGAAGAAGGGTTTGATAGAAATTTTGATGAATTTTTGGGCAGAACAATCGATTTTGTGAACAATTTTCCACATGAATTGTTTGAAAAAATCACTCTCACATGAGTGACAACAGCCATATGAAAAAAGCAGGTTTTTTTCTCAGTCTTTTTCTCATACTGATTGTGCTACCTGGTCGCATTTATGCCCAGGAAGAATCGCGCTCCAACGAACCTGAAAGGGTTCCTGACACCATTCAATCTGGTCAAAGTGTTCAGGATCAACAGAAATTGGATGAATTGCAGCAGGTGCATAAGGAAAATGCGAAGAAAGCGAAGGAAGCAAATGAAGCCAAAAAAAAGGCAGACGCAATTGCCAGGGAATCTGAAAAAGCTTTGAAGATGGAGAAACAAGCTCAAAAAGCCAGGGAACGTGCCAACAAACAAGCTCAAAAAGCCATTAAAGCAAAGGAAAACTAATAAAAAAAGCCCTTACGTTTTTGTAAGGGCTTATTATATGCCTTTCAAATGGCATAATTGAACAGAAAGGATTTTTAACCGGCATTCAGTGCGGGCTTATTGAAGCCTGCTTCCCGGAAGGCTGGCCTTGAGCTTTTTGACTTCATTAAAATGTTCCATATTGGTTTTTTCACGCTCAAGTCTGGTTTTCTTTTGGTATTCTTCAAACTCCGATTTCAGATCATCCAGGTCTTTTTTGGTGCTAACCGTGGTGGACCGGTTTTGTTTAAAGGTAAAATATCCGACAGCCAGTAGCAGTAATAGAATGCCGGTAATAGTCCACATTATGGTGTTGTATGTATTTTTGTTTATGGAAATGCCCAGAAACCTGATACTCTCCTTTGTCTGAACCGCCTGGTCAAGATCTGCATGGGCGGTTGAAACCATTTTGCTTAATGAATCAATCCTGGCATTGAGCAATAGTGTCTGACGCATCAGATCAGCAATCTTGCGATGGTCCCGTGAAAGCGTATCCAGTGTATTTTTACTGATGGCACGGTACATATCCTCTCTGATGGCCCTGTAGTTTTCATAGATACGCGTCTTTTCATTGAGGTAATTATACTGTTCAGGCAGGGATTCCTTTTTTAAAACTTCAGGCAGCCCTGTGTTCTGACCACTCAAAGGAGCAAATGCAGAAAATAGCAGCGCGGCTACAAAACCTATTTTAAAAGTCGAATATCTCATCAACGGCTCATTTATTGGTTATAACTGTCTTTTCATTTTTAACGGACAAAAAGGAAGAATATTTTCTGCCTCTTACAAATAGCCTGAAATTTTTATGTCTTTCAGCGATCAGGCCCTTTTAAGAGCAGCAATGGTGGCAGCGGGATTATCCGAACGAAACACAGTAGTTCCGGTAACCAGGATGTCGACACCAGTTTGGAACAGCAAACCGGCATTACCCAGATCAACACCTCCGTCAACCTCAATTAAAGCTTTGGAATGGGTTTTGTCAATCAGTTCCCGTAATTTTTTAATTTTCTGATAGGTGGCCGGCATGAATTCCTGTCCGCCAAATCCTGGATTTACAGACATAATCAGGACGAGATCAAGGGAAGTAATGATGTTTTCGAGAGTTTCAACAGGGGTGTCGGGCTTCAGGGATATTCCGGCCATGATTCCCAGATGATGTATTTTCTGAACTATCGATCCTGCATCCCTGGTGGTTTCCATATGAAAGGTAATGTTGTCAGCACCTGCTTTTGCAAAAGGTTCCACAAAAAAATCAGGGTTTGTAATCATCAAATGTACATCCAACGGCTTTTTTGCATGTTTCTTTACGGCTTTTACCACAGGGATTCCAAACGAAATGTTGGGTACAAAAATGCCATCCATGATATCGCAATGCAGCCAATCGGCTTCACTGTTATTAATCAGTTCAACTTCATGTTGCAGGTTGGAAAAGTCAGCAGCAAGCAAGGATGGGGCAATTTGTCGGCTCATGGATTAAAATTGAATAAGCGCAAAAGTAAAAACTTTCCAATGGGTTCACAAACTACCGTCCGTAATTTTATTATCCAAGGTAGGTTTTAAGCATCTTACAGCGGGTTGCATTTTTCAACCGTTTGATGGCTTTTTCTTTAATCTGCCGCACCCTTTCACGGGTGAGGTTAAATTCCTGGCCTATTTCTTCAAGGGTGTACTGATATTTGGTATTTAAGCCGAAATAGAGTTTCAATATATTTGCTTCCCGCGGAGTAAGTATGGAAAGCACCCTTTCAATTTCGCGGCGCAGCGATTCGTTGAGGAGGCCTTTATCCGGACTGATGGCATCCTTGCTGAGCAGGACGTCATATAATGTGCTGTCTTCATCTTCTTTAATGGGGGCATCCATGGATATATGCCGGCCGGCACTTTTCATGGCCTCCTTTACGTCGTCTGAAGCCATCTCAAGCACTTCGGCAATTTCCTGAACAGAGGGCTCGCGTTCAAACATTTGCTCCAGTTCAGCAAAAGCTTTATTAATTCTGTTGATAGAGCCGATTTTATTTAACGGTAATCTTACGATTCGTGCCTGTTCCGCCAGGGCCTGTAATATCGATTGTCTGATCCACCATACAGCATAGGAAATAAACTTGAATCCGCGTGTTTCATCAAACCGTTGGGCGGCCTTAATCAGTCCGACATTTCCTTCGTTGATGAGGTCGGGCAGGCTGAGTCCCTGATTTTGATATTGTTTGGAGACAGATACTACAAAACGCAGGTTTGCTTTGATGAGTTTTTCAAGCGCTTTAGGATCGCCTTTGCGGATTTTTGCAGCCAACTCAACCTCCTGTTCGCTGGTAAGCAAATCGACCTTCCCAATTTCATGGAGGTATTTATCCAATGAAGGGGTTTCTCGGTTGGTTACCTGTTTGACAATTTTAAGTTGTCTCATGGCCAGTTTATTAGGTAATAGAAACAAATAACAAGCACAAATCCTTATAATATCCTTTAGCGGATTGTTTTGTGGCTACAGGTAGGAATGACAGGCTTGACACACAGAACATTTACCGAATCCGGAACTTACACAAGTTAAAAATAGTAATTTTTTTAATGGATGGAACAATAAAAAAAATTATCTTTTCTTTTGCGATTTGTTATGAATTCAGTATAATTGCATCAGAATTCCTTCGATTCTATTCTATTCTTTTAAAAATCCTTTTTTCTCAAATTCCATTGAACAGATAGCGTAAGTAGTTAGTTTAATGCCTATAATAAATTCTTTAAATAAATCTTCACAATTTTATGTATGATATTTTAGAGCTTAATAAAAAGCTTTTGCCTGAATTAAAAGACATTGCCAAGCAGTTAAATGTAAAAAAAGCCGATTTACTCCGAAAACAAGATTTAATTTATAAAATCCTGGATCAACAAGCCATTCTGGCTACGGATAGTAAACGGCCGGAAGTCAGGCTTGATTCGGGAAATAACAATAATTACCACAACGATCAGAAGCGCAGGGGTAGAAGACCACGCAGGGAAAACGACCGCGAAGAAAATGTCAGTGAAGCTCATGCTGAATTGAAAGCTGAAGTTTTGCCTTCACCACAGCCGCCCACGGAAGCGCCTGCTGAGGCGCCAGTGGAAAACGAAATAAAACCGGAAAATCCGGTACAGACTCCTGCAAATCAGGAGCGTTCCAAAGGAAACTTTTTTACAAGACCTTTTGATAATAAACGTCAGAACGACTTTAGAAAACGAAAAGAATTTAAGCGTTTTGGAGACAGAGATAACCGGCCCAGGGAGGACTTTCATGAAAAGACCGAACGTTTCGGCAGCAACAGCGAAGCACCCCATCCTGAATTTGAAGAACTGGTACCTCCGGAAATCGAAATGGACGAGCAAGTTGTTTCTGAAGTTGAAGGAGAAACCGAAGTTACTGCTTCAACACCAGCTCCTGTTCAGCCTGAAGTAAGGCCAAAATATGAACCCCCTGTAAGATTTGAGAAGAAACCTCAGGATAAGCCTACAGAATTCGATGGCATCATCACTTGCCAGGGTGTTCTTGAGATTATGCCGGATGGTTATGGTTTCCTGCGCTCTTCAGATTATAATTACCTGAATTCTCCGGATGATATTTACGTTTCCCAATCGCAAATCAAGCTTTTCGGATTAAAAACCGGGGATACAGTTACCGGAACCATACGTCCTCCCAAAGAAGGTGAAAAGTATTTTCCGCTGATCAAGGTGATTGAAATAAACGGAAGGAATCCGGAATACATACGCGACCGGGTACCTTTCGATTACCTCACTCCTTTGTTCCCGAATGAAAAGTTCACCCTGGTGAAGCCCGGCGTAAAAACCAACCTTTCTGCACGTGTAGTGGATATGTTTTCTCCTATCGGAAAAGGTCAGCGTGGTTTGATTGTTGCCCAGCCCAAGACTGGTAAGACAATCCTTTTGCAGGATATCGCAAATGCCATTGCAGAAAACCATCCGGAAGTATACCTGATCATTCTGCTGATTGATGAGCGTCCTGAAGAAGTAACAGAAATGGCCCGCAATGTAAGAGGCGAAGTAGTTTCCTCTACTTTTGACGAACCTGCTGAACGACATGTACGCGTGGCCAATATTGTGATTGAAAAAGCAAAACGACTGGTTGAATGCGGACATGACGTTGTGATTCTTCTTGATTCCATTACCCGCCTTGCACGAGCCTTTAATACCATTGCACCGGCATCCGGCAAGGTACTCTCCGGCGGTGTTGATTCCAATGCACTTCAGAAACCCAAGCGGTTCTTTGGCGCTGCCAGAAATATTGAAAATGGCGGTTCACTCACCATCATTGCCACGGCATTAACAGATACCGGTTCTAAAATGGACGATGTCATCTTTGAAGAATTCAAGGGTACCGGTAATATGGAGCTGCAACTCGACCGTAAACTGTCGAACCGCAGGATCTATCCGTCTATCGACATTACTGCATCAAGTACACGCCGTGAGGACCTGTTGCTTGATAAGAATTTCCTGAATAAAATATGGGTATTGCGTAAATACCTTACCGATATGAATTCAATTGAAGCCATGGAATTCCTCAGAGAACGCCTTGCAAAAACGGAATCAAACGAAGAATTCCTGATTTCCATGAACGGCGAATAGCTGACATCTTGAAATATAAACCACCGGCTTGCGCACCTGCATCCGGTGGTTTTTTATTTTATCCTGCTAATTTGAAAACCTTCTGCGTTTTTTTGCCGTATATGCTCTTTTACCCTACCTGAATTATTTAAAATCAAAATGAATTACAGTATTACTGTTAATAAAATAACATTAATAAGGCAATTTGTTGTATTTTTGTACTTTCTTTTTCATTTATACTATAACATACTAATAATAAGCGAGTTAAGATGACCACAAAGAAAAATTTTGTAACTTGTGATGGTAATTATGCTGCTGCACACGTAGCCTATATGTTCAGTGAAGTTGCGGCTATTTACCCTATTACCCCCTCGTCCACCATGGCGGAATATGTTGATGAATGGGCAGCTGGTGGAAGGAAAAATATTTTTGGTGAAGAGGTCAGGGTAGTTGAGATGCAATCGGAAGCCGGTGCTGCTGGTGCATTTCATGGTTCCCTTCAGGCTGGCTCATTGTCTACGACATTTACAGCTTCCCAGGGTCTATTGCTGATGATTCCCAATATGTATAAGATCTCCGGTGAATTGTTACCGGGCGTATTCCATGTTTCAGCACGTGCACTTGCCGCTCAGGCACTTTCCATTTTCGGTGACCACAGCGATGTAATGAGCACAAGACATACTGGTTTCGCCATGCTTGCAACCAGCAGCGTTCAGGAAATTATGGATATTGCAGCCGTTGCACATCTTACAGCCATCAAATCGAGGGTTCCTTTCCTCCATTTCTTTGATGGTTTCAGAACTTCACACGAAATCCAGAAAGTTGAAGCTTTGCCTATGGATGAAGTGGCTAAGCTAATTGATTATAAAGCTTTACAGGAATTCAGAGACCGGGCTTTAAATCCCGACCACCCGGTTCAGCGTGGTACTGCACAGAACCCCGATATTTACTTCCAAACAAGAGAAGCTGCCAATCCGTTCTATGATGCTGTTCCCGATATGGTTAACGATTATATGAAGGAACTGGCTAAAATCACCGGTCGCGAATATGCTCCTTTCAAATACTATGGTGCTGCTGATGCTGAAAATATCATCATTGCCATGGGCTCTGTTACCGAAACCATTCGCGAAGTTGTGGATTACCTGAATTCAAAAGGTTCCAAACTGGGTGTGGTAGTTGTTCACCTTTACCGTCCTTTCTCAGCTGAATATATGCTGAAGGTCATTCCCAAAACCGTTAAGAAAATTACCGTTCTGGAAAAGACCAAAGAACCCGGTGCCAATGGCGATCCGCTCTACCTGGATGTTAAAGATGTATTTTATAACAGGCCCAATGCTCCGGTTATCTTTGGAGGCCGTTGTGGTCTGAGTTCAAAAGATGTTACACCGGTACAGATTGTTACTGTATTCGAGAACATGGAATCGAATCAGCCCAAAATGCATTTTACAGTTGGTATTGATGATGATGTTACCCATCTTTCACTGCCTATAAAACCTGAAATCAGCATTTCGAAAAAAGGCACTTTCGAAGCCAAATTTTATGGACTTGGTTCTGATGGAACAGTAGGGGCCAATAAGAACTCCATCAAAATTATCGGTGATTCCACAGACAAATATGCTCAGGCATATTTTGCATACGATTCAAAGAAATCTGGAGGCGTTACCACTTCACACCTGCGTTTTGGTGATGCACCAATTCTTTCACCTTACCTGGTTTGCACACCTGATTTTGTAGCATGTCATGTCCCTTCATACATCAGTAAATATGATATGCTCAGAGGTATTAAGAAAAATGGTACCTTCCTACTCAACAGCATCTGGGATGTTGAAGAAACAAAAAAACAGCTTCCCGATTCACTCAAGAAAACGCTTGCCGAACAGGAAGTGAATTTCTATATCATCAATGCCACAAAAATTGCTGAAGAAATTGGTCTGGGCAACCGTACCAATACCATTATGCAATCCGCATTCTTCAAAATTGCCAATGTAATTCCTTTCGAAGATGCCATGGCTCAGATGAAGAAATTTGTCATCAAATCATTCAGTCGCAAGGGTGAAGACATCGTAAACATGAACATTGCTTCTATTGAGCGTGGCAGCCATGTGATCAAGGTTGATGTTCCCAAAGAATGGGCTAAAATCGAAATCAAACCTAAAATGGATACCCGCAGCATTCCCGATTTTGTAAAAAATGTTGCAGAGCCTATGAATGCATTGGTTGGTGATGATCTTAAAGTCAGCGCTTTCAAAGGGCGCGAAGATGGTACATTCCCTGCCGGTTTAACCGTTTATGAAAAACGAGGCATTGCTGTCAATGTTCCTGAATGGGATTCCACGAAATGTATCCAGTGCAACCAGTGTTCTTTCGTTTGTCCTCATGCTGCTATCAGGCCGTTCCTGCTGAATGAAGAAGAACTGAAGAATGCTCCTGCCGGAACTACTACCATCAAAGCCAATGGAAAAGGTTTCGAAGGTCTCCAGTTCCGTGTTCAGGTAAGCCCACTCGATTGTACCGGTTGCGGTGTTTGTACCGAAACCTGCCCCGCAAAAGGCAGGGCTATTGTTTTGAAACCCCTCGGTACCCAGTCAGCTGAAATCGAACGCTTCGATTATATGTATGAAAAGGTTTCTAACAAGGCCAACCTTGTTGAAATTGACAAATCTGTTAAAAACAGTCAGTTTGCTCTTCCGCTATTCCAGTTCTCCGGCGCATGCGGTGGTTGCGGCGAAACTCCTTATATTAAACTGATTACCCAATTGTTCGGTGACCGGATGATGGTTGCGAACGCTACCGGTTGTACTTCAATCTATGGCGGTTCAGCACCCTCAACTCCTTATACGGCCAATAAAGAAGGCAAGGGTCCTGCCTGGGCAAATTCACTTTTCGAGGACAATGCAGAATATGGTCTTGGTATGGCCGTTGGTGCCGACAAGATGAGAAGCCGCATCGAACGTTTGATGAAGGGCGCCATTGAATCCAACCCGGGTTTGTCCGCACAGACCATTGAAGCATTCCAGGGATGGTTGAATGCAAAAGACGATGCACAGGCTTCCAAAGTTGCTTCAGCTAAGGTGGTTGAAGTCCTGTCCAAAGAAAAAAATCCTTTGGCTAAGGAAATTCTCGATCTGCAGCAATACCTGATTAAAAAGTCCATCTGGATCTTCGGTGGTGACGGTTGGGCTTATGATATCGGTTACGGCGGACTCGACCATGTTTTGGCTTCAGGTCAGGATATCAACGTTCTGGTTCAGGATACCGAAGTATACTCAAATACCGGAGGCCAGGCTTCCAAATCCACCCCTATTGGCGCTGTTGCAAAATTTGCAGCTGCCGGTAAACGGGTACGTAAGAAAGACCTCGGCGCAATGGCCATGACTTATGGTTACGTTTATGTAGCTCAGGTTGCTATGGGCGCCAGTCAGAACCAGTATCTGAAAGCAATCCGCGAAGCTGAAGCTTATCCCGGACCTTCTCTGATCATTGCTTACGCTCCCTGTATTAACCACGGTTTACGCAGTGGTATGCATAAATCACAGGAAGAACAGAAACTTGCTGTTGAATGCGGCTACTGGCATCTGTGGAGATTCAACCCGATGCTCGAGGCTGAAGGAAAGAATCCTTTTGAAATCGATTCAAAAGAGCCTGACTGGAGTAAATTCCAGGATTTCCTGAACAGCGAAGTACGCTATACTTCCCTGAAGAAAGCATTCCCCAAAGAAGCCGATGAACTGTTCAAGGCTGCCGAAGAAAATGCCAAATGGCGTTACAACGGCTATAGAATGAGAGCTGCTATGGATTACTCATTGATGAATAAGTAAATCATTCATATGATCATATAAAAGGCGTGAAGCAATTCACGCCTTTTTTTATGCCCTTTGTTTTCAAAATCGTCGAAAAGGCAATCATTAAAAGGATTTGTATCAATTATTTGATTTTTTGTACCTTTGCAAAAAAAAGATTGGGAAGAATTGTAGCACTTGATTATGGCAGAAAACGCACCGGAATTGCTGTTACAGATCCCCTGCAGATCATTGCCAATAGTCTGATTACCATAAGTTCCTCTGAGGTGATTGAATTTCTGAAAAAGTATGTGTCAACAGAACCTGTTGATGCTTTTGTGGTGGGATATCCGCGCCAGATGAACAATGAACCATCAGAATCAATCAGGTACATCAATCCTTTTATCGGCCTGCTTAAAAAGACATTTCCCGGAAAGGCGGTTCATTTGGTGGATGAGCGGTTCACCTCAAAAATGGCTGTACAAACCATGATTGCCGGAGGTGTGAAAAAAAAGGACCGACAGAACAAGGCGTTGATTGATTCCATTAGTGCCACCATTATTCTTCAGTCTTTTATGGAACAAAAAAACAGCCCCGGAGGCTTTTAATTATTTTAAACAGAATTTCAAAGCATGATTTACCCGATTGTAGTATATGGTTCGCCCATTTTGAGGCAGGTAGCAAAAGACATTAACAAAGAAGATTACCCGAATCTGAAAAATCTGATTTCTGACATGTTCGATACCATGCATAAATCGGATGGCATGGGTCTGGCAGCACCCCAAATAGGTAAATCCATCCGCATTTTTGTAGTGGATCTTACTACGCTTGATGATGAGGATCCTACGTTAGCCGACTTCAAAAAAGCTTTCATCAACGTGCATCTCGAAACTCTGGGTGAGGAAGCCGTGGTAATGAATGAAGGATGCTTAAGCCTGCCGAAAATCCGGGAAGATGTGTCACGTAATAACCGGGTGAAAGTGAAATACTATGACGAAGACTGGAATTATTATGAAGAGGAGTTTGAGGGTTTAAGGGCACGCGTCATCCAGCATGAATATGACCATCTGGACGGCATCATGTTCATCGATAAAATTAATCCCCTTCGCAGGAAATTGTTAAAAGGAAAACTGAACGACATCACCAAATGCAAGGTGGATGTGGCGTATAAGATTAAGTTAGTCAAGTGACAAGTGACGAGTTACAAGTGACTTGTCACTCGTCACTCGTCACTTGTAACTGCACCTACACCACCGGGTACTTTTTAACCATCTGATCCGACTTCAGCAGCAGATCTATATACTGCGCACGCTTGTAGACAAAAGGATCATTCAGCTTCAGATTTGAAAGTTTTCCTCTGAAATCCTTCAGGCTCGTATAGTTTTTGCTTTCCATCCAGTTCTGAATTTCAGTCAGCATGGTGCTGATATGTTCCACTTTATTCTTATACAGGGTGCTTACAACCTGCACACAATCAGCTCCGGCCAAAACCATTTTAATCACGTCGGCACCAGTAAATATTCCGGTATTGGCACAAATAGAACTGCGCAGTGTTCCATATAGCAGGCCTGCAAACCGCAAACTTAATTTATGATCTTCAGGATTGCTTAAATTGAAGGGTGAAAAGTGCTCCTCTTTATCAATATCAATATCAGGTTGAAACAACCTGTTGAACAAAACAAATCCCTTAACACCCTTTTCTTCCATCTGTGAAATTACATGCAGCGGGTTTGCGTAAAACGGACTCAATTTCACGCTTACCGGAATGCGGACCTTGGATTGCAAAGCAGCCAGAACATCCAGCTGTTGATTTTTTACATCCCTGCCATCTGCCTTGGTGTCTCTCGGAACATAAAAGAAGTTTAATTCCAAGGCATCCACCCCGGTTTGCTCCAGCAATTGTGCATATTCAACCCATGTTTGTTCATATACGGCATTTAAACTTGCAATCACCGGAATGCTTACACTTTCTTTTACTTTGCGAATATTAAGCAGATGTTCCTGCGGACCTGCATGCTCAAGGGCAGGATATATTCTTGCGCTTTCGACATTCCGCTCGTTATATTCTTCAAGGTCATCTCGTAATTGTGCAGATTCAAGCTGTATCTGTTCTTCAAACAGCGATTTGTAAACAACTGCGGCTGCGCCAGCCTGTTCAGCTCTTTTTACTGTGTCGATACGGGTTACAAGATTGCTTGCACCCATGATCAGTGGATTCTTTAGTTCAATCCCCAGGTAGTTTGTTCTTAAATCGACCATATTGTAATTATTAAAGTTTTTGAAATTGGTTTACCAGGATCATCTATTTGTATGCTTTGTATTGACTTTTATATGTTGATTTTGTATTTTTATTGAGCGGTCAGCCGTGTTATGTGTCAAATGATTAATGTTATATGTTGTTATTGGAAATTCTCAGGAAAACACCCTTTATCCGATTCCTTCTATTCTATATAACAGGAATGGTGTTCGCAAAGTTCATCACATTTGAAAATTTATATGTTTTTCTGATAAGCACCTGCATTCTGATTATCATAACGCTTCCGTTTATGGTATGGACGTCAGCGTATCCGGGATTAACAAGAATCCGGATTTCCGGCATTGTTGCGGTTCTGTTGCTGTTTTTGTCGGGAATACTGGTGATGCAAATGCATAAGTTGATGATTAACAAATGGGAAAGGACTGCAGGATATCAAGGATGGGCAGTAATGGAAGTGATTGAACCACCCTCATTTCATAAAAAAAGTGTATCTGCCGGTGTAACGGTTCAATATTGGAAAACGGACCTTATCTGGCAAAAGCACCATCAGAAATTAATGGCCTATTTTTATAGAGACTCATCATCACAGGCACTTCAAATGGGACAAATCGTCATTGCCCCGGTAGTCTTCAAATCTGTGACTAACCAAGATCATAACAGACAGCAGCTTTTGTTTCAAAAATACCTGAATGCCAGGAGTATTTATAATTATGTATATATCAGAAAGAATTCATGGAAATTACTGGATCAGCAACCCGAAAGGGATATCCGGTATTTTTCCTTTAAAACGCAACAACAGATTCTTAGAAAATACCGTCAAATGGGTTTGTCGCATGATGCCTATGGTATTCTCAGTGCCATTACCATGGGATACAAGGCAGATGTAGAACCCGAAACAAAACTGCTGTTTTCAAAAGCAGGGGTCATTCATATTATGGCATTATCCGGTTTTAATGTGGCGATCATCGCGCTGTTTCTGGATTACCTGCTGTTTTTTGCAGGCCGATGGCCCTGGGGGAAAGTGATGCGGTCGGTTATTACAATTGCATTCATATGGCTCTTTGCTTTTATCACGGGGCTATCGCCTTCGGTAAACAGAGCTTCGGCAATGATTACATTGGTTATTGCAGGAAGGCACCTCGGCAGGCAGGTAAAAACATCCAATATCCTGCTGGTCTCGGCTTTCGTTTTGCTTACACTAAACCCACAATTAACAGAAGATGTCAGTTTCCAGCTTTCATTCACTGCTGTTATGGGTATACTCATCTTTCAACCGGTGTTTGCCAAATTGTTTTCTTTTCAGAATAAGCTAATCAGGGCTTTATGGCAGTTATTTACTGTATCTTGTGCGGCTCAACTGGCAACACTTCCATTAACGATCTATTATTTCGGTCAGTTTCCGGTTTATTTCTGGCTGACTAATTTGTATGCCATTCCTCTGGTTTCAGTCATAATCTGTATAGCGCTGTTTTATCTTGCCGCATCTTTCATACCTGTATTTGCAATGATTACCGGCAAAGTTCTCGGAATTTTGCTGTATTTACTGGTTCAGTCTGTTTCAATAGTAGAGATTCTGCCATTCAGCATTATAGATCATATACAAATCAGCAAAATTCAGGTTTTTATGCTTTATACCGGCTTACTCGTTTGGGCGGTATTTTTTTATCACAGGCAAGCCAGATATCTGATCGCAGGTCTGGTTTATGTTATTGTTTTTCAAATCACTGCAATCCTGCAAACATGGTTCAAGCCGGGGAGCATCTAAAGTTCAATGATTCCTTTTCCCTGGCGGGCAATAAAAGGCTCATGCCCTGTGCAATCAATGATTGTGGAGGGGTGATTGCCACCGTAACCTCCATCAATTACAGCATCCACAAGATTACTGTATTTTTCATGGATTAACTCAGGATCGGTGGTATATTCGAGAATTTCATCTTCATCGCGAATGGAAGTGGTGAGCACTGCATTTCCCAGTTCCTTCACGATTTCAGTGATGATTTTGTTATCGGGGATCCGGATGCCGATTGTTTTTTTACGATTCCGGAAAATCCGGGGTACGTTATTTCCTGCTTCGAGAATGAATGTAAAAGGTCCGGGAAGCGTTTGTTTCATGAGTTTAAAAGTGGCATTGTCCACGTGCCTTGCATAATTGGTTAGTTCACTCAGACTTTGACAAATAAATGAAAAATTGGCTTTTTCCGGATTCACCCCTTTAAGTCGCGAAACCCTTTCTACTGCCTTATGATTGAATATATCACACCCCAGCCCGTAAACGGTATCTGTCGGGAATATCAGCAGACCACCTTTTTTTAAGATCTCTGTGGCCATCAATATCTGTCGGGCACCCGGTGTTTCAGGATGAATTTTAAGCAGCATCAGGCCTTTTTAATAATAAGCTGCAAATGTAAGGATTTGTTTGAGCTTCAGGAAGAAATATGCTTATATTACGCATTAATAATGCTCATATACATACTTAGTGAGCACGCGATACTTTGTGGCCGGGTAATAGGTTTCTGCAGAAGTACACAAACCACTGTCATTATATTGATAGGTAATACGATTAAACTCCTCTGTTGCATTTCTGCGCCATTTTATATTTATTATATTACCCCGGGCATCATAGGAAATGCTTTTCTTTACGAATTTCTGAGTACCGGGTGATTCCTCTGTAATTTCCGTAAGTTTTCCTGCGGGCGTATAATTATAAGTATTGCGGACGGTAATTTTATTCAGCTTATAACGGGCTTCTTCTTTAAGTTTCTTCTTGTCATCGTAATTATAGGTCTTCTTTTCCAAAGGATTTGAATTGAGTCCGTATATCGATTCTTCCACCAGGTTACCCCGGCTATCATAGATCAATACCAGTTTAGAAGTAAGCGTACCCAATTTATTATATACCGATACATTGGTGGTAACTCCGTCTTTGACAAAAACCCGTTTTTCCTGCAGGATGGTATTTTTCATATACCGTATTTCTTTCATATTCCCTTCATCATCATAGGCATATAAATTCCTGAAGTTTTCCACGCCGTCAAATCCGCTTTCTTCCGTAACCAGGTTTTTTGCGTTGTATACGTACTTTTTCTGATAAGAATTATCACCTGACTTTCGCGTATATTCCGTTTTGTTCCCACGGCTGTCGTAGGCATATGACTCGCTATGCAGTACTGCTCCTGCAGGGTTTAATGCATTCACCTGAATAATGTCTCCTTTGGAGGAATACGTGGTGACAGAGGTTTTTACTCCGTTTTTATCGGGCTTGTCATTAATATACTTGTAATCCCAGCTGATCTGGTTCTTTACCTTATTGGCTGCAATATCTTCTTTGTTTTTCGGTTCGTCGGGGTTTTGGGCTTTTCCTGTTGCCAGTATCAGAAGACCGGCAATGATGATTAAGTATCTCATTTCATTTTGTATCGGTGAATTCAAAACAATATTACGAGGGCCATAGAGTAAGGTTTCAATAAATTATAAATCTATTCATCACGTGTTGAAAAACACAATTGGAAAAAAGACGACACATCAATTGCGCCCGGCAGAATTTGTAATTCATTTACATTTATTTGATTCGTGTTAAATTGATTGTTAATTTCGCCCGATTAAATCACGAGCAATGATTTGTAAGCCACTAAGCCGTAGATGTATCCTTTTCATTATCGCAGGTCTCTTTCTCATGGGCATATCTGCATTCTTTATTTTCCGGGGAATCGTTCTCAGAAATGCCATGCATGCCGTGGAGGCAAAACTCAAAAGCCATCAGGTTGATGTTCGTTTTGTTGATGCCCGGTTCAGGGGATTACGGACCGTATTCTTTCAGGGCATCTATCTGGAATCGGACTCCGGTAAAGGGCATCTCGAAATTAAAGCACTATCTGTAACGCCCAGAATTTTTCCGCTTCTGGCGAAGAGAATCAGGATGAACCGGCTTACCTGTGAATCAATTGCCCTGCGTTATGATTTTGCAGATACTGTTATTCAGAAAGATGTTGATGTGATCAAAGACACTTCGGACATATTGGATGTTGTGAAAGGACGAAATTTTTCTGAGTTTTTATATAAAAATACCCGCCGTTTTTTTAATTATATTCCCTCGAAGATAAGGGTTGACGAAACGGATATCCGCTTTGAGTATAAGGGAAGAACAACAGACATTAACATAAAAAATCTGGAAATTAAGCATGGTCATGTTACGGCACATCTGAAATTGTCGGGTGATACGTTGGTTAGTGAAATTCCGGTTACCGGGCGCATGGACCGGACTTCTTCCATATTGGAATTACATATGATAAACCGGGATAGCTTTCTGTTGCCGGTTCCCATTTTAAAAGATATGTATGGGGTAGAAACAGGTTTTGCTTCACTTGATCTCAGGTTCAACCTGGATGAACGCAGCAGGCATCTGGTTAGTCCCACTGGGGCATTCAGTATCAAGGGATTTGAGATAAAAGCAAAACGACTCTCTTCGGAAAGCATACAGATCGGTCAGTTTGCTTCGTCCTTTAAGTTGAACATAGGTGAACATTACATTGAAATTGACAGTTCTACACATGCTTCACTGAACCGGATTGCTTTCAATCTTTATTTCAGATTTCAGGCCGATGAGGGACCCGGACTGGCATTCAAAGTGATTCCGACCACCTGGAAGGCTGATGATTTTTTCAGCTCGCTTCCTACGGGTATGTTTACCAGTTTATCAGGAATAAAAACCACGGGACTGCTTCATTTCTTTCTTTCGTTTTCATTGGATATAAGCCATCCGGACAGCCTTCTTTTTGATACAAAGCTTACAGGTGAGAATTTCTCAGTCACAGGTTATGGAACGGATGATTACAGGATGATAAACAGTCCGTTTGTACACCGGGTATATGAAAAAGGACGCATGGTAGCATCATTTCTGGTTGGTCCTGACAATCCGGATTATACTCCGCTTGATGCGATTTCGCCTTTTGTCCGTGCAGCAATAATGACTTCTGAAGATGGCAGTTTTTATTATCATAACGGCTTTAATAAAGATGCATTCAGAGAGGCTATAGCTACCAATATTAAAGAAAAAAGGTTTGCACGTGGTGGTAGTACAATCACCATGCAGCTGGTAAAAAATATATTTCTGAC
Organism: uncultured Bacteroidales bacterium; assembly: GCA_964615995.1. Lineage (GTDB taxonomy): Bacteria > Bacteroidota > Bacteroidia > Bacteroidales > UBA10428 > UBA5072. Next base: position 122,904 of record CAZTSR010000006.1, on the reverse strand, counting down.
AAGGAATAAGACTGTGGCCCGCAAAATTGAGGAGGCAATTATTGTTTGGCTGATTGAAAACAAGAATCTTGTTCCCAAGCAAAGAATGTATGAAGTATATCTGAACATTATTGAGTGGGGGCCGGGAATTTATGGCATCAATCAGGCCAGTCGTTTTTATTTCAATAAGCCGCCTTATGAGATCAATCTTGAGGAAGCGGTTTATTTGGCCAGCATTGTTCCACACCCCAAATGGTTTAAGTACACTTTTGTTTCAAACGGGGTCCCCAGAAGTTTTTATGGAAACTACTTCAAACGCATGAAAGAGCTGATGGTGCGAAAACAATTCTTACCACCCGAAGATACTACCGGGACACTGCCTTTTATAAGGCTTACGGGTCCTGCTGCGGAATATATTGCCGTTCCTGACACGGTTGTTATGGATACTTTGCAAATTAAGGATCTGAATATTCTGCCCGTTTTTTGAATTTTTTCCTTGTTTATGCAGGGAACAGATTAGAATTTATTTTATTTGCTAAAAATTAATAAATATTCAATATGTCATTTGACCTGGACCTGATCCGCCGTGTATATTCCACTATGGATAGTCGTGTTAACGCCGCCCGCAAGTTGCTAAACCGGCCCATGACCCTTACTGAGAAAATTCTTTATGCGCATCTGGAGGAGCTGACTCCGGTGCGGGTATATGAAAGGGGGAAGGATTATGTAAGTTTTCTTCCGGACAGGGTAGCTATGCAGGATGCGACAGCACAGATGGCGCTGCTTCAGTTTATGCAGGCCGGAAGGAAGAAAGTGGCAGTTCCTTCCACTGTTCATTGTGATCATTTGATTCTTGCACAAAATGGTGCTGAAAAAGACTTAATAACAGCAACAAAAACAAACAACGAAGTATACGACTTTCTGGCTTCTGTATCCAATAAATACGGTATCGGTTTTTGGAAACCCGGAGCAGGGATTATTCACCAGGTTATTCTTGAAAACTATGCATTTCCGGGGGGTATGATGATTGGTACGGATTCCCACACTGTGAATGCAGGTGGTCTGGGAATGGTTGCCATTGGAGTAGGAGGAGCTGATGCTTGTGATGTAATGGCAGGACTTTCATGGGAGCTTCGGTTTCCGCGTCTCATTGGCATTAAGCTCACCGGGAAGTTGAGTGGCTGGACTTCTGCCAAAGATGTGATATTAAAAGTTGCGGGATTACTCACCGTAAAAGGAGGTACCGGATGCATTGCCGAGTATTTCGGACCGGGAGCAGAAACAATTTCCTGTACAGGGAAAGGCACAATCTGCAATATGGGTGCTGAAATTGGCGCAACCACTTCTTTGTTCGGTTATGATCAGAAAATGGATACCTATCTGAGGGGAACAAACCGCAGTGAAATAGCCGACCTGGCATTGACGGTTAAGCAGCACCTCACCGGTGATGCTGAAGTATATCAGAATCCACAAAAGTATTTTGATGAAATCATTGAAATCAACCTTTCGGAACTGGAGCCTTATATTAACGGACCTTTTACACCGGATCTGGCGGTTCCCGTTTCAGAATTTGCCAAAGTAGCTAAGGAGAAGGGATATCCCGAAAAATTGGAAGCCGGACTGATTGGTTCATGTACAAATTCTTCCTATGAAGATCTTACAAGGGCCGCTTCTATCGCCAGGCAGGCCATAGCAAAAAACATTAAAGTGAACACAGAATTTGTGATTACCCCCGGATCTGAGCAGGTACGATATACTGCTGAAAGGGATGGCATTCTCAGTGTTTTTGAAAAAATGGGCGGAACGGTTATGGCGAATGCCTGTGGTCCATGCATAGGTCAATGGGCCCGCCACGGAGCTGAGAAACAGGAGAAGAATTCCATCATGACTTCCTTTAACCGTAATTTTGCCAAACGCACAGATGGAAATCCAAATACACATGGCTTTGTCGCCTCTCCTGAAATAGTTACTGCCTTTTCAATTGCAGGCACCCTGAATTTTAATCCTGTTACCGATTTTATCCTGAATGAAAAAGGCGAAAAAGTGAAGCTGGATGAGCCCGTTGGCGATGAAATGCCCCGGAAAGGATTTGCTGTTGAAGATAATGGTTACCAGGCCCCGGCTAAAGACGGTAGCCAGGTTGAGGTAAAAGTGAGTCCTTCCAGTGAACGTCTGCAACTACTGGAACCTTTTGCTCCCTGGGATGGAAATGATTATAAAGGCCTTCGTTTGCTAATCAAGGCCAAAGGAAAATGCACAACAGATCACATATCAATGGCAGGGCCCTGGCTTAAATACAGAGGCCACCTCGACAATATTTCGAATAATATGTTGATTGGAGCCGTGAATTTTTTCAATGGCAGTACCAATCTCGTTAAAAACAGTGAAACCGGAACTTATGGAGAAGTACCGGCTACAGCACGTTTATATAAAGAACATGGCATTGGAACCCTTGTTGTTGGAGATGAAAACTATGGTGAAGGGTCTTCAAGAGAACATGCTGCCATGGAACCACGTCATCTTGGGGTAAAGGCGGTGCTTGTTCGTTCATTCGCAAGAATACATGAAGCCAACCTGAAAAAACAGGGCATGCTGGCTTTGACTTTTGCAGATAAAGCCGACTATGAGAAAATCAGGGAGGATGACCGGATTGATATCATCGGACTGGCGTCGTTTAAGCAGAATGTTCCGCTACAGATCCGGTTGATCCATGCTGATCAAACGGAGGATGTTATTCTCGCCAATCATACCTATAATGCCAATCAAATTGAGTGGTTTAAAGCAGGCTCGGCCTTGAATCTGATCAGGAATAGCCAGTTATAAACAACTTTTAATGACTTACAGGTGCTCAGACAGATAGTTTTTGTATATTAGTACCCACATTGATTCACTCCGTCTATTTTGAAACACATATCTGAACTCCGACCTATTGCCAAAGGTGATAAAAAAACCATAAGGGCATGGGTTATGTACGACTGGGCTAACTCTGTTTATCAGCTCACAATTGGCTCTACCATTTTTCCCATTTATTATAATGCCATTACACATACCGGCAATAATTATACGGTTGACTTTTTTGGCTTTAAGGCTGAAAATACGGTTCTTTATTCCTGGTCGATCGCTGTTTCGTACCTGGTGATTGCCTTTTTTTCGCCTTTTTTCTCTTCCATAGCTGACTTTACGGGAAGAAGAAAGTCATTCATGAAAGTGTTTACATGGATTGGTGCTATATCATGCGGATTGCTTTACTTTTTCGATACTAACCACCTTGAACTTGGTCTGCTCGCCTTTACCTTTGCAACCATCGGATATGGAGGCAGCCTGGTGTTTTACAATTCTTTTCTGCCAGTAATTGCTGTAAAGGATGAACAGGATAAAATAAGTGCACGCGGCTATGCTATGGGTTATCTGGGCGGTGTGGTATTGTTGCTGTTTAACCTGGTTTTTGTGCTTTTCCCAAATTTGTTTGGCATTACCGATGATACATTTGCGCCGCGTCTCGCTTTCTTTACCGTATTTCTATGGTGGATCGGCTTTTCACAAATCACATTCCGCCGGTTGCCCAAATATACCTTTGGCAAGCGTGTAAAGGGAGAAAACCCGGTTTTGAAAGGCTATATAGAATTGCGATCGGTGTTTAACCAGGTACGCAATATGAGGAATCTGAAGATTTATCTGATGGGTTTCTTTTTTATGACCATGGGTTTGCTGACGGTGATGTTTATGGCTGCCACCTATGCTACAAAGGAATTGGGACTTAGCGACAATGTCCTGATACCTACCATTCTGTTAATTCAACTTATTGGAATGTTTGGGGCCTGGATATTTGCAAAAATTTCAGGTCGGGTTGGCAATATCAGGGCGCTGATCCTTTCTATTTTCGTTTGGATTCTGATCATCCTGGCGGTATTCTTTATTACCAATGCTGTTGGGTTTATTATAGTTGCATGTTTTGTTGGTATTGTCATGGGCGGTACCCAGGCTCTTGCCCGCTCTACATATTCCAAAATGCTTCCCGAAACACGTGATCATACTTCATTTTTCAGTTTTTATGATGTTATGGAAAAAATTGCCACTGTAGGTGGCACATTTAGCTTCGGAATCATTGAGGCATTAACCGGAAGCATGCGTTATGCCGTGTTGGCTATTACCGGATTTTTCATAATCGGGCTGCTCTTTATGTTGATTCTGCTCAGAAAACAGGATTCATAACATTGAAAATGCCCATGATGCTTTAATCATGAGCCCTAAAACATTAATCATCATTGCTGGTCCTACCGCTGTTGGAAAAACAGCTGCTGCCATTTCTGTTGCCCGATATTTTAAGACAGAAATCATCAACGCCGATTCCCGGCAGGTATACCGAGAAATGATCATTGGCACTGCTGCCCCTACTATTGAGGAACAGGGCACGGTGCGACATCATTTTGCTGGTCACAGATCCATTCATGAACCTTACAATGCGAGTATGTTTGAGCAGGAAGCCATTGGCCTGCTCGATACCTGGTTTCAGACTCATGATGTTATGCTCATGAGCGGAGGTAGCGGACTTTATATTGATGCAGTTTGCAAAGGTATTGACGATTTGCCCACTGTTGACCCTGCAGTTCGTGAAGAAATTCATCATTTGTTCCGATCTGAAGGATTAGAAGGGATACGGATCCGGCTTCAGAAACTGGATCCTGCATATTACCTGAGAGTAGATTTGTCGAATCCCCAACGCATTATGAAAGCGCTTGAAATACAAGCAATGACAGGAAAACCTTATTCATCATTAATAACGGGTCAGTCCAAATCGCGGGTTTTTAAGACTGTGAAAATCGGACTGAATATTCCCCGGAATGAGTTGCACGACCGGATCAACAAAAGAGTTGACCAGATGATGGACTCCGGTTTGCTGACTGAAGCACATCAACTGCATGCTTTCAGGCATATGAACGCATTAAATACAGTTGGATATAAAGAGTTGTTTGGCTATTTGGACGAGTTAACGTCTTTGGAAAAGGCTGTGGAAAAAATCAAGGATCATACCCGGCAATATGCACGCAGACAGATCACATGGTTTAACCGTGATAAGGAGTTCACATGGTTTCATCCGGAATCATACCAGGCGATTTTAGTACATATTCAGGAGCATATATGAACATTTTTTAAAAGCCTGCTTTATATGGAAAACGACAGGAACAAATATATCATCAGGGTATATGGTTTGATCATCAATGATACGGCACAAATTTTGTTAAGTGATGAATATGCCATGGAAATGCGAATGACTAAATTTCCGGGTGGGGGAATGGAGTTCGGTGAAGGTCCTGAAGATTGTATAAAGCGTGAAGCAATGGAAGAACTCGGACAGGAAATTGAAATTGTGGAACATTTCTATACAACCGGATTTTTCCAAAAAGCCATGTTCTTTGAAGATCATCAACTTGTGAGCATCTATTACCGGATCAGGCTGAAACAACCTCCGGTTTTCCGGATTTCAGAAAGGCCCTTTGATTTTTCTGCAGAAAACGAAAGGCAATCATTCCGATGGGCATCTATCAGGGAATTGACTGAAAACGATCTGACATTTCCGATTGACCGGCATGTAATGCGTCTGTTAAAGTCATATTATTGATCAGTGATAGCTTTTTGAACTTTTAGTATTTCAAATAATTAATTTTTATATTTACAGAAATAGACATAAACCAATATTTATTAACCTTTAATTTGAAAATGATGAAACTTGCGTATATCAAAAAGATGACTGCTGTTTTTGCATTTTGTATGATTGTTACAGTTTCTGCTGTTGCGCAGGAAAAAAATGATGCCATTGCTCTGTTTAATCAAGGGGTGGAACAAATGAAGGCAAGCGATCCTAAAGCTATTGCAACATTTGAGCAATGCGTTGTTGTTTGCGGACAAATTGGCGATTCAGCTGCTGACATTAAAGCAAAAGCAATAGGCGTTATTCCTGACCTTTATTACAAAAAGGCCTTCAACACACTCACTGTTGAAAAGAAAATTCCGGAAGCTATTGTTGACATAAAGAAAGCTGGCTCTGTTGCTGAGAAATACAATGATACAGCAGTAAAAGAAAACACCGATAAGTTGCTGGTTCAGGCTTATACCAATATGGCTTCAGGTTATGTTGCAGCCAAAGACAATGCAAAAGCCATTGCATCGTTTGACAGCGTTCTGATGATCAATCCCAACCATCTGCCTTCGATTTACAATAAGGCGTTGATGTATAGGGGAATGGGTAACTCGGGAAAATTCATGGAATCAATTGACCTGTATCTTGCCAAACTTAAGGAAAACGGAGATACCGGAAAAATTGCAAAGACTAATAAAATTGCACGTGATTATTTCCGCATCGCTGGTGGTAAATCCAATCAGGCCAACAAACTTTCTGAAGCCCTTACATCACTTAACACTGCTTTAAAATACGGATCTGACAACAACGTACACTACCAGTTAGCCAGTGTTTATAATAAACAGAAGAAATTTGCGCTTGCTGCTGAAAATGCACAGAAGGGACTTGATCTGGAACCTCAGACTACTCCCGAAGCCAGAGCAAAATATTACTATGAACTGGGTACTGCCCAGGCAGGACTTGGAAAAAACGGTGATGCTTGCGCAAGCCTTAAGAATGCCATGTATGGCCCATTTCTGAATGCTGCCAAAGCTCAAAGGACCAATATGAAATGTCAGTAATTAAATCCTGATATTATGAAAGCGTGACGGACTACCTTCACGCTTTTTTTGTTTCTTGATTTTATGGATTTCAGACCTGTTTTATGGAAGTATCTGGCCTGATTCCTGAAGAACTGCCATGGATCATCGCTTTTTAAAATAAAAACACTTCTTTTGTATATACGAAATCTCAAAAAATGAAAGCAGTAATCCTTGCGGGTGGAAAAGGAAGCCGCCTTGGAAATAAAACCCTTGAAATTCCCAAACCCATGATGCGCATTGGTGATAAACCCTTGCTGGAGCATCAGGTTGAGCTTCTTGTGAAATACGGATTTACTGAGATCATTCTGTTGGTGAATTATCTGAAAGATTCTATTATTTCCCATTTTGGAAATGGAGAGAAGTTCAATGCTCATATCAGCTATTTTGAAGAAACAGAGCCACTGGGAACTGTGGGGGGTATAAAGGAAATAGAGGAACAACTAAAGGATGATTTTCTGGTGTTATACGGAGATGTGATGGTAAACATGAATCTGCAACGCCTTGTGCATTTTCATATTGAAAAGAACAGCCAATGCACCCTTGTTTTGCATCCGAATGATCATCCGTATGACAGCGATCTGGTGGATATGGATTCAGATGGCCGCATCATCGCATTTCATCATAAGCCGCATCCGGAAGGTGTTTGGTATAATAATATGGTCAATGCCGGAGCATATGTGTTATCTGCTGAACTATTCCCGCACCTGCAAAAAGGAAAAAAGGCCGATTTTGGCAGGGACATTTTCCCTGTCATTCTTGATAAAGTACGCATGTTTGGGTATCATACCTCAGAATATCTGAAGGATATGGGTACATCCGACCGGCTTGAAAAAGTCAGGACAGATCTGGAATCAGGCCGTATCAGGCGCAGCAATTATGAAATAAAACAGGTAGCAGTTTTTTTGGATCGCGATGGAGTTCTGAATACGGAAAGAAGCTATATCAGTAAGCCTGAAGAACTGGAAGTATTTGATTTTGTACCAAAAGCCGTCAGAAGGTTGAATCAGTCGGGCTATCTATCTGTGGTTGTTACCAACCAGAGCGCCATTGCCAGAAATTTATGTACAGAGGCTGATATTCATGAGATTCATAAAAAACTCGGCACCATCCTGGGAAACGAAGGGGCATGGCTGGATGCTGTTTATTACTGCCCCCATCATCCTGATAAGGGGTTTCCTGAAGAAAATCCCCGGTACAAAATCGATTGCGATTGCAGAAAACCTAAAACCGGGATGTTCCTTAAAGCCATCAGAAAATTCAATATCGATCCTGCTTTATCCTATATGATTGGCGACTCTGAACGGGATATACAGGCTGGCATAAATGCCGGATGCATTACCATTGGCGTTCGGACAGGTTACGGAATTAAGAAGACTCAGGTACTACCGGATTATATGTTCTCGAATTTAGCGGAGGCCGTTGATTTTATTGTAACGAACCCGTATCAGGCATATTTCAATCAAATATTCGAGCGCTTTTCTGCCCATAAAGGTAAAATGCCCTGGATTATTCTTGTAGGAGGAAATACCAGAAGCGGGAAAAGCACCATGTCGGCCTACTTAAGGATTGCATTTCGGAATGCAGGATATAAAGCCCTTCAAATTTCTCTGGACAACTGGCTTTTGCCTGAAAACAAAAGGACTCCTGATATGAATGTTTTCGAACGGTTCCAGGTGAGACAGATGGAAAAAGATATTCTGAATTTATTGTCCGGGGAAAAAATATCCGGCAGAACTTATGCCAATCATCCTAAAAGAAACAGTCTGCCCATCGAATATGATGCTTCTGAAACCGATATCATCATATTGGAGGGTGTTGTGGCACTGAGTTCCGAATTGCTCAACAATAAGGCTCATCTCAAAATATGGATGCAGGTAAGCGAACAGCTTTTCACGGATCGAATGGTTGATTATTATGGCTGGAGAGAGAAGAACAGGGAGGAAACGCTGGAACTTGTTGAAAAAAGACAATGTGATGAATATCAAATCATAGAAAAAGAAAGTAAATTAGCCGATCTGTTCATTAACTCATACGGCTCATGATCATTACCCGTACACCTTTCCGAATCAGCTTTGTTGGAGGAGGCTCCGATATGGAGACCTTTTATGGGCAATATCCCGGAGCAGTGCTCAGTACCAGTATCAATAAGTATATGTACATTTCATCGCACAAGTACTTTTTTGAAAACCAGGTACGCGTAAAATATTCAGAAACTGAAACAGTCGATACTTTTGAAGACCTTAAGCATCCTCTGTTACGCGAAGCCATGCGTTTGACAGGCGTTACAAAGGGCATTGAAATCAGTTCCATCGCAGACATACCATCAGGAACCGGGATGGGATCATCATCTTCATTTACGGTTGGGATTTTGCATTGTTTACATGCTGTTAAGCGCCAGTATGTTTCTCATGAACAACTGGCATTTGAAGCATGCCGCATTGAAATTGACGTTCTTGGCGAGCCTATCGGCAAACAGGATCAGTATGCCGCTGCTTTTGGCGGGTTAAATATTATTCATTTTCAACCCAACGGAGAAGTGCGTGTGGAACCTTTATATATAAGGAATGAAACGTATAACCGTCTGCAGGACAACCTGCTGATGTTTTATGTCGGAAACCAGCGCAAGGCATCTGATATACTTGCAGAACAAAAGAAAAATGCTTCACAGGAAGATAAGTTCAGGGTACTAAAATCGATGGTTGCCCTGGTGCCAGATTTAAGAGAATGTCTTTATGGTAATGCACTTGAAGACTTCGGAAAAATACTTCATGAAAACTGGATACTGAAGCAGCGCCTTGCTTCTCAAATAACCAATTCACAAATTGACGATATATATAAGGCGGGATTGGATGCAGGTGCAAGTGGCGGAAAATTACTGGGAGCAGGTGGGGGAGGTTTTATGTTGTTTTATTGTGAACCTTCAAAACAACAAAAACTTCTTGAAAGACTGAAACCCCTTGAAAGGTTTGATTTCAGATTTGACAGGGAGGGTTCAAAACTAATTTATTTTGCCGATGAAGAATTCTGATCTCTCCGGCTATTTCGGAAAGGTTTCTGAAACACTGCAGCGTGTTGATGCAGACGCCGTAAACGAACTGGTAAAATTATTGCTTAAGGCACGTGTTGAAGAACGCATGGTATTTATATTTGGCAATGGAGGAAGCGCATCCACAGCTTCTCATGTTGCAGGAGATTTTATGAAGGGTATTTCATATGGATTGGATAAAGGCTTCAGGGTTATATGCCTGAATGATAACGTATCTGGAATGCTTGCCATATCAAATGACCTTACCTATGAAGATATTTTTATTGAACAGCTGAAGGTATTCCTGAAAAAGGATGACGTTGTAATCGGCATTTCAGGTAGTGGAAATTCTGCCAATATTCTTCGCGCCATTGAATATGCCAATGCAAAAGGAGCTGTTACAGTTGCCTTTTGCGGTTATAAAGGTGGAAAAGTTAAAGACCTTGCAAAACACATGATTCATGTTCCCATACAGGACATGGAAGTCACAGAAGATATTCACATTATTATTTTCCATGCCATCAAACAGATGATGATGAAGGAATTGAAGGGAGAAGGCTCTTCGATGGGCAAAACCTATGACGAAAGGGTGAAATAATTACAACCAGCATCGCAAAATGACCCGTTTTTCCATTATTGTTCCTACATTCGGACGTCCTGATGAAGTAACTGAATTGCTTAAAAGTCTGGAAGCACAGACCTGTAAGGACTTTGAAATTATTCTGGCCGACGGAAGCCTGGATGATTCTATACAACATGTGGCAGTGTCGTTTATGTCGCGTTTGAACGTCAGACATCTTCATCACAAGGGACTGGGTATCAGTGAATCGCGTAACTGGGGTGTAGCTGAATCGACCGGTTCTATCATTGTTTTTTTTGATTCGGATTGCGTCATACCTTCGTCGTACTTCAAAATCGTATCGGATTTTCTTGAAACCAATCCTCTAGATGCATATGGTGGCCCGGATAAGGCAGATCATTCCTTTGGCAACACACAGAAAGCCATCAGCTATGCAATGACATCATTTTTTACTACCGGAGGCATCCGGGGAGGTAAGAAACATGTCGGCAAGTTTCAGCCCCGAAGCTTCAATATGGGAATCCGGAAAGAAGTTTTTAACAGTGTAGGCGGTTTCAGCGGACTCAAAGTATCAGAAGACATTGATCTGAGCATGAGACTTGCAAAGAATGGCTTTAACACGGGTCTCATTGAAGAAGCATATGTTTATCATAAGCGCAGGTCGACGTTCTATAAATTTTTCCGGCAGGTTTTTTCGTTTGGAAGTGGAAGGATTGATTTGCAGTTGCGGCATGGAGATGCTTTAAAGGCTGTGCACATGCTTCCTTCTTTGTTTGTTTTGTTTTTTATTTCAGGCCTGCTGTGGCTGGTTGTGTCAAAATCTTTATTACTGCTTTGGGGTGCAGCCTTGATTTTTTACTTTGCTGCCATTATTGCCGATGCAACATTCAAAAATCATCGCTTGTTTGTAGGCGTCATGAGTGCCTATGCTTCATTTATCATGTTATCCGGTTACGGTTTGGGAATGATAAGGGCATTGATTATGAGAGGCCTGTTTAAAAGCGGAAAAGAGAGCGAAAAACCCGAAATCACTAAAGAAGCTTAAATCTTTCTGCCTTTTGGTTTTATGTCACGGGTTGTTCAGGTTAAAATAAGTGACATTAAAATCACCGTTTTGTGAAATTTTGCGTACACAACAATACAATCCCTATATTTTAATTGCAGTGAATTATAAAAAACTTTTGCTGTTAGCCGGACTTTGTCTTTTACTTCTTTCCAAAGCAGGTTCCCAGAATATTCATGTTGGGAATCGATATGAAATCATTCGGATCAATGAGGATACTACCTTTGATAGGCAGGTAAGCGTTGTTCTTAAAAAAAGTGATGAAATCCGATTTTACCCGGTATTCTACGATACCGAACTGGAAAACATATCGGATATTAAAACATATACCAAAAAGGGAAATCAGCTTAAACAGACAAAATCAACTGTTCATGAAACCGAAGTGGAACTGGATATCATGACCAGCAAAAAAATAAAAGCCATTCTTGTTCCTTCAGGATTTGATACAAAAATCACCTATCAGGTTAAATGTAAAGAATTAATGTATCTCTCGGATTTGCTTTTCTTTAGCTATGATAGTATTGATACACTGGATTATAGGATTATTGTGCCAAAATCATTCCGGCTCGCATATGATATCCTGCGTAAAGATTCATTAAAATACCTGGCCATCGATTCATTGGTAACTGATCAGCAAACTGAGTGGCATATATCATTGATTCCGGTTAAAGTAGCTCCGGATCCCATGATGGTTTTTGGAGTTTATAAAAACATGAGTGTACCTTTAATGCGTACCATCGTTTTCCCTTCTGATTATGGCAAATCCGAAAATTGTTATTTGAACGACTGGTATCTGAGTCGGGTTGAGAAAAAACGCGGCCTTGATTCCACAGTGACCCGCAAAATTGATGATCTGACTATGGGAATAACAGATTCCATGAAGATTGCTGAGCTATTGTATGACTATGTCAGAACCAAATTTAAATACGTTGCCATTGAAATGGGTATGGGTGCTTTTATTCCCAATCATGTAAACGATGTGTTTACTAATAAGCAAGGCGATTGCAAGGACTTGTCAAATTTCTTGTCTGAAATTTTAAATTATAAAGGAATTAAAGCAGATGTGGCACTGGCATCAACTTATCATCATATCACCGATTGCGATTTTCCATCTTTGGTTTCTGCCAATCATGTAATATGCGTTGCATATATTAGCGGGCAGCCTGTCATACTCGACCCGACGGATCCGGTACACAAGCCATTATCACCCGTTCAGAGTATACAGGAACGTACTGTTTTTATTGTAAATCGTGAAGGGGGTTCTTTTTACAAAATACCCGGGTTTTCAGCTAAAAATAATCTGATTCAGTATGACATTGAATTAAAGGCTGATAGTCTTACGATGGAAGGTGGCTTTACGGTTGATTATTCCGGCATGTCGGGGAATTTTCTGAAACGCGATTTGTTGAATCTTAAAGACCAGGAAAGGAACAGCATTGGTAAAAAACATTATGAAACCGTTTTTGGCAATCAATCAGTAAATGATTTTCATATCAACACACAAGCTGATCCGATGACAGCTGATGCAAAACTGACCATCAGAGGAAAAATATTAAACGATAAAAACAGTCGTTTCCTGTTTATTGATTTCTTGCCAGCCTTAATTGAGAGTGAAACGAGAGAAACGTTATTGGAAGGAACATATATAGGTAATACTATTGGTAAAAAAGTCAGGGCAGTTCTTTCCTTTAAAAAGCCATTTGAGGTTTTTGCTCCCATTGAATACAACTACATAAGTGATAAAGTAAGCATAAGTGTAAAAATTAGTTGTATTACAGCTCATGTTGTCCAATGCGAGTATTCGTATTACCTGGATTATTTTGCTGTAAATAATGACAACAAGGACTTTATCAATAAGTCTCTGAAATCCTTTAAAAAATACGTTAATGACCCTATCGTGCTTAAAAACAAAGTTGAATAGAATTTTTGTATTCTTTCTGATCAGTTCTCATGTTTGTTCTGCAATGGCAAAAGATGCAGATTCTGCATTTATGAAACACTGCATGGAATCTGATGCATATTTGAAATATTTCTATACCGATGTAACCTATAAAAAGTCCTGGGATTCCTATGAGAGATCGACATCGGTTCAAAGCAAAATGGCAGTGAATAGCCGGGCCGGCGTAGAAGAATATGCATTTTTAAATTTGAGCAAATCAACGGGGATGTATTTTAAATCTATCCTGATCAGGACATTAAAAGCGGATGGTACTGTTGTAAAGCTGGATTCAAGCCTTGTATTAAAACATATTAAAAATGAAAAACAGGCTGAAATGATTAATTATCCGATTCCTGGTGTGGAACCGGGCGATACGATTGAGATAAAATATACTACCAATGAATTTCTGGAGGACTATGAACTGGGTGATTTTGTGAATTTATATAGTCCGGTTCCAAGTTTAAACACTGAGTATTCAATTTCGACATCATCTGATCTTCAGATAAATTACAAAACTTACAACAACTTTCCCCAACCACTTGTTTTTGCGAGTGATACGCTCGTTTTTTGTCTTTTTAAGATGGAAGAAATAGAAGGCCTTAAGGAAAATCAATACACCTGTATGCTATGTGAATTGCCTTATATTTATTATTCAATTGATAAGAAGGGGAGTGTTTCACAAAGAACCTGGAAAGAGGTCTATAATCAGGAATTCAATTTCGTCACACAACCTATCATGATTGATTATGAAAACACCTCATATTATAACAGATGGAAAAAAAGGGTCATTGGAGAAGCGGTCGACAGCAGTAAGTATTACAAGCTGGGACTGCTGATGCATGATATTTATGCCAATTACAAAATTCAAAACATAGATGCTTCAGAATTGATTAAATCAAGTGGCTATTTTCTGAAGGAAATGCATTTTGATCCTTTGAGTATTCGCCGGTTGTATCGACAGATTCTCGAGGATCTGGAAATAAAATACTGGGCTGTGTTTGCGAGAAGCAAACGTTCGGGGAATATTGATCCTTATTATATCAGAAAAGGAGAATATGATCATATCTTTTTTGCCTATGAAAACGAGCAGGGTTCCATTTATTTCCTTTATCCGCATGATGTGGGTTACAATTATCAGATGAACGAACTTCCGACATCTTTATATAATGCGCATGCAGTAATTGCAAGACCTGCAATATCCGGTAAAATTAAAAGTGCGGATAAATATATTAATGCAGATTTAAAACTGGCGGAAGTCGACTCCCTGTCTATTGAGGTAATCAAACTTCCAGGGTTGGGCGTAAATTACAATTATGCAAAACAGGTCTTTTTCTGCGAAATAGACCCGGTTCATAAAAATGCTTCATTCACTTCGAGTTTTAGTGTTTCAGGAGGCCTGTCAACGGATCTGAGAAGTTTCATTAACACACTGAATCAAAATAAGGAAGCTGGTGAGTTTTACCAGGCTTTGGCTGAATATGAAGACGAGAATACATCTCTGAAAATCGATTCTGTTACCCGAATGGATTTAAAATCCACAAAACCTTTTGTGTTTACAATAAGCGGTATGGGCAAACTCGAGAAAAATATCACATTTATTAATGACAGCCTGCTCAGTTTGTCACTGAATGATCTGATCCTTCACAGTCAGGTTCAAAGTGAAGCGGATTCCTCTGGTTTAAACTATTATCTTGACTATTGCTATGCAGATCATTGGCAGATCATTTTTAAATTTCCAAATGACATAGTGCTGGTGGGATCAGAAAATAAAACAAGAGAATTTAAAAATGATTTTGGAGCATATGTTTTTAATATGAATGTAATGAGCAATAATCAACTGATTATACAATCCAACTATAAGGTTTTAAAGGATACGATTCTTAAAGATGAATATGATCAGATAAAAAACATAAATGCTTTTATTCAGGAAATTAAGAATATGCGAATTCTTCTTAAAATGAAAAACGCAACTTCTTAAATTTCTTTCTCGATAAAGTATTCGTTCCGACTGGATGATGACCGGGAAACCAGTTCACCCAAAAACCCTGCAGTAAACAGCTGCATGCCAATAATCATGGAGGTCAGCGCTATAAAGAAGTAGGGGCTCTGTGTTAAAAGTTTGGCCGGAATATGATGCGCTACCGACATCAATTTTACAATTCCAAGATAGGATGCCATAGCCAATCCGATCATAAACATAAAAGTACCCAGCAACCCAAAAAAATGCATGGGCCGGCGACCGAACCTGGAAATGAATGAGATGGTAAGCAAATCGAGATATCCGTTGATAAACCGCTCCATACCAAACTTTGTTTTTCCAAACTGCCTCTTCTGGTGTTGAACAACTTTTTCGCCGATCATATGGAATCCGGCTTTTTTTGCAATAAAAGGAATATACCGGTGCATTTCGCCATATACCTCAATGGCTTTTACCACTTCGTTGCGGTATGCTTTCAAACCACAATTAAAATCGTGGAGCTTAATGCCGCTAAAAACCCGGGCTGACCAGTTATAGATTTTGCTGGGAACGTTTTTGGTAAATTTATTGTCAAACCTTTTCTTTTTCCAGCCCGATACCAGGTCGTAACCTTCATTGGAAACCATATTGTATAAGCCTGGTATTTCATCGGGACTGTCCTGAAGATCGGCATCCATTGTGATGACTACATTGCCTTTTGCAACTCTGAAGCCGCAATGCAATGCTGCTGACTTCCCATAGTTTCTGCGGAATTTGATGCCCCGTATGTTCTCATTTGTTTTGGAAAGTTCTTCAATAACTTTCCATGATCCGTCGCTGCTACCGTCATCAACCAAAATTACCTCATAGGTATATTTGTTTTCATCCATGACCCTCCTGATCCAGTCGATTAACACAGGAAGTGATTCAGATTCATTAAGGAGTGGAACAACAACGGAAATATCCCGGTTCATGATTGTTTTTTTAAGTTATATGCAGTTTTAGGCAACAGGATTCTGATTCCGTTTTATAAATATAGAAGTAATGAAGCAAAGGATGGCTCCATAAATAGCTGAAACGTATATACCCTGGAAAAATGCTTTTAAAGGCGAGTAGTTGGCTGTCTGCTCTTCGTATTTCGACATGGCTTCTTCAATTTTATCTTCAGGGGTTCCTAAATTGGTCAGGAAATCAAAGGTCCAGTTTTTCTGAGCTTCTATTAGTTTATCCATGTAACCCGGATCAATGAACAGGTTAAATATCAGATTGTAAAATGATGCCAGAATGGATGAAAAAACAACAATGAGCAGACCGATATAAAAGGCCTGCCAATAAGAAATATGACCACCAAGTACCTTATCACGATAGGATTTTGATCCGGATACTACAAAACCTATTGTCAATCCAAGGCTGATGAGGAACATCAGGATCATACGTTTCATATTAACGGGCATATAGCCTGCAATGTACAAAACCAGTGAGAGCACAATTGAAATTGCGCCAAGTATTGTACCATAGGTCATTGCTGTATGCAGCAACGATTGTTTCTTTTCCATATTGATCTGTTTAGATGTTGTTTACAAAAGTAGGGTTTTTCATTGATGCATAATAAAGAAATATCCTTTGTTAATTTGATAAAAGTTCCTAGTTTTGCACCGCCGGGTAAGTCTCATACGGCCAGCTCCTGCTGAATTCCCCCAGGGCCGGAAGGCAGCAAGGGTAGGCGGTTGTAGCGGCGCGATATGATCAGCTTACCCGGTTTTTTATTTGTTGATTTGTTGATTTGTTGATGGGTTTACCGATTACCGATCACCGATTACTCTCATTTCCTGCCTATCACTTCTGCCGGAGCCTGAACAAGTTCTACCAATACACCCTCACTACATAGCGGGAACTGATCATTTCCTTTTGGATGTATAAAGCATACATCATAACCTGCGGCACCTTTACGAATTCCGCCTGGTGTGAATCTTACGCCTTGTGCTGTAAGCCATTCAACTGCCTTTGGTAAATCATCAATCCAGAGTCCGATATGATTCAGTTTTGGTTCATGAACTTTTGGTGCTTTTTCAGGATCAATGGGCTGCATAATGTCTACTTCAACAGCATAAGGGCCATTGCCAATGCGAAGAATATCTTCATCTACGTTTTCTTTTTCACTCTTAAAGGAGCTTGTTCTTTCAAGGCCCATGATGTTTACCCAGAAGTTGGCCAACCGCTCTTTTGATTCGTTACCTATAGCAATTTGCTGAATGCCTAATACTTTAAATGGTCTTGTCATAATGATTCATATTTAATAACAGACCACGAAAATATAAAAATAGCGCCATTCATTTTTATAATAATTATTTATTTTGCATTTGAATACCTAACTCTTATAAACCATTAAACAAAATCACCCTGTCCGTGAAAGAATTCTTTAAGCGTGTTACCGGTATTTTGAGTTTTAACATTTTTTTGGGTTCTGTTTTAAAGTACCTTGTCCTGTACCTGATCGTTCCATTCATTGCTGCTGTTCAGAGTTTGTTTATTCAGGAACAATTATTGCACTGACGAAGTTTATTATAGATATTACATAAATATTTGTCCATGAAAAGTATCATCAGATTTCTCCTCAATTATATACCAAGGCCATGGCTGATCAGGATGAGCCAGGTTTTTATGAAATTCTCAGCTATCTTTTATCGTGGAGACAAAGTGGAGTGCCCCGTGTGTGGTGGCCATTTTAGGAAATTTATGCCTTACGGGTACAATATTGTTAGAGAAAATGCGCTATGTCCAAGGTGTCTGGCATTGGAAAGACACAGGCTGCTCTGGTTGTATTTTAAAAGTCGTACGCGGATATTCACAGATCATCTAAAGGTGCTGCATGTAGCTCCCGAGCAATGTTTTCACCAGCGTTTCAGGAAATTAAAGAATCTGACCTATGTTACTGCAGACCTTGAGTCTCCGCTGGCAGATGTAAAGCTTGATGTGCAGCACATGCCCTTTGGCAACGATGAGTTTGATGTGGTAATCTGCAACCATGTGCTTGAACATGTTCCGGACGACCGGAAGGCAATGGCTGAAATTTACCGGGTTCTCAAACAAGGAGGTTATGCCATTCTGCAAGTTCCGCTGGATTACTCAGCCCCAAAGACATATGAAGACGCCTCGATCACGGATCCGGCAGACCGTGAAAAGCATTTCAGACAGAAAGACCATTACCGGATGTACGGATTGGATTATCTGGATAGGTTGAAGGAAGCAGGTTTCCTGATCAGGGAGCAGAATTTTATCGATACCCTTTCTGCAGAAGAAAGAATACGTTATCAACTCCCTGAAATGGAATTTATGTATGGATATTATAAGTAATTATTTTGCGCGAAGCAAATAACGTATTTAACGTAAGCGTTAATTCTTAATTAATCGAATAGTCGCTTTTTGGTTTTCGGATAGGATGGTCATAAAATAATTTCCGTAGGGTTCATTCAAATTAACCTCCAGAAATTGTCTGTTTCTAAAATCGAGCCTTTTAACAACTCTGCCATTTACATCCGTTATTATTACCTGGATTTTATGAAAGTTTTTTCCCAGGTCAACAAAAATCAACCCATCTGTAGGATTTGGATATACCAGGATGTTTTTTTCAAATGAATCATCCGCGATGTTCACCGGATTAACCTGATAACATGATGATGTATCAATACACCCGTTCCAGGTAATTTCAACCGCATAATGGCCATTGGAGGTTGCTGAAAATTCCTGATTACGTTCACCTGGAACCACCTGATAATTATTGCTGCAATCTAGCCACTGATAAGCGGCAGATGTAACATCAGCAGTTAAGGTATTTGAAACCTGGGTTACGGCAATATCTACGGAATTGATGGTTAAGTCAATGGTAATTGTACTGTCGCATCCTGACGCGTTCGGAATGATTGCTGTTTTAATTCCGGATGTATTATAAACAATTCCATCAGGTGCTGTATAGCTTTCGCACGCTGATACGGAAATTGAATTCATTTTACTCTTATGTGTGATCCCGTCGCAATTTCTGTCAATATCATCACATCCTTCCGGTGCGCCTGGGTAAACAGTCTCATCATTGTCATTACAATCGCCATTCATTTCAACATATCCGACAGGTGCACTGCAGGTTGTTATTGAAATATTGGTGTTGCCGAATCCATCACCATCTGTATCCTGGTAATATGTTGCTGTTGGTAAAAGTTCATCGATCGATTCGTCACAATCATTGTCTTTACCATCACATATTTCAGTGGCTCCCGGATAAATGGTGTTATTTGAATCGTCACAATCATCGGAAACACTCACATATCCATCGGGAGCAGTACATGCTGAGATAGTGATGTTTATGTTTCCGTGTCCGTCTCCGTCAGCATCCTGATAGAAGGTGGTTTTTACTCCCTCATCAACCGTTCCGTCACAATCATTGTCTTTACCATCACATATTTCCATTACGGAGGGACAAATAGCAGGGTCACTGTCATCACAGTCATAAGTTGGTTCGGCAGCAGTAGCTTCACCGGAGTCGATGCAGTCACAATCGGCACTGACAACAGTTGAAGTGGCGTCCGGCCTGTATCCGTCGTTATCTGAATCCTTATAGCACAATTCACTGCCATCACCATCCTGGTCAATTCCATCCCCTGGAATTTCAGTAACACCCGGATAAATGGTGTTATTTGAATCATCACTATCACCGGAAATACTCACATATCCAATGGGAGCAGTACATGAAGAAATAGTATTGTCTGTGACCCCATATCCGTCTCCGTCAGCATCCCGATAGAAGGTGGTTTTTACTCCCTCATCAATAACTCCATCACCATCATTGTCTATACCATCACATATCTCAGTGGCCATTGGATAAACATATGGATTTAGATTGTTGTGGTCAAAACCGCCCTTCGAAACATCATCGTCCTGAGCAAAGGCCACCATGTTCCATAATAACAGGTTACAGACTATTAAAAATGATACTTTCCTCATGCTTTTGTTTTTAGAGCTTAAATACATTTGTCGATTTTCAATGAAAGAAAACGCAATGAAATGCTATATATACGAGATGATTTTTAAAAAGAAAGAAATTTGCCTGAAAAAAGAATTTATGTATAGATATTTAAACGATAAATTTTAAGTAACTGTATGCTAAGTTTTTAAATAAAGAATAATTGTAATTATTTGAATTTTAAAAGATTTTTTTTTAAAAGTATACTTTCAGAAAATATATTTCTTTATATTTGCCCGAAATAAAAACAATGAGAAATATCATTATTATCGTGAACCTAATCGTGCTCGTGGTCCTAAATAAGCCCCGGTGAGAATGGTGTTGCGATAAGCGAAGATATACTTGAAGCCATTCTTACCAAAGAATGGCTTTTTTAATTGTTTTTACTGAACTAATAACCTGATAGTCAACGATATGAAAATAACTCTTAGAAGTGCTGCCACAACAGAAGGCAGAAGAATGGCAGGGGCAAGAAGTTTATGGCGTGCAACTGGAATGAAAAACGAACAAATGGGAAAGCCCATTATCGCAATTGTCAATTCTTTCACGCAGTTTGTACCGGGTCATACCCACCTGCACATGATTGGTCAGGAGATTAAGGCAATCATTGAAAAAGAAGGTTGCTATGCCGCAGAATTCAATACCATTGCCATTGACGATGGAATAGCAATGGGACATGACGGTATGTTATATTCGCTTCCTTCACGTGATCTGATAGCTGACAGTGTTGAATATATGTGCAATGCTCATAAGGTGGATGGCATGATTTGCATCAGCAATTGTGACAAGATCACCCCAGGGATGCTGATGGCGGCTATGCGCTTAAATATTCCGGCAGTATTTGTTTCTGGCGGACCTATGGAAGCCGGAAGGATTGGGAACAGAAAATACGATCTGATAGATGCCATGGTTATGGCTGCAGATGATGCTGTTGCCGATACTGAATTGTTAAGTGTAGAAGAGGAGGCTTGTCCAACCTGCGGTTCCTGTTCGGGGATGTTTACCGCCAATTCCATGAACTGTCTTAACGAAGCCATCGGACTGGCGCTTCCCGGAAACGGTACCATTGTTGCTACACATAAAAACAGAAAAACATTATTTGAAAAGGCTGCACGGCAAATCATTACCATTACCCGCAAGTATTATGAAGAAGGCGATACATCGGTTTTACCCCGTTCCATTGCCAGTCGCACCGCTTTTATGAATGCCATGGCGCTTGATATTGCTATGGGAGGATCAACCAATACTGTGCTTCATTTATTGGCTATTGCCAGGGAGGCTGAAGTGGATTTTACCATGAAGGACATCGACCAGCTTTCCCGTACTATCCCTGTGTTATGTAAAGTTGCTCCCAGTTCTCATTACCATGTTGAAGATGTAAACCGCGCTGGCGGTATCATGGCCATCATGGGCGAACTGGAACGTGGCAGACTGATTGATACTACTGTTAAACGTGTTGATCTGCTGACGCTTGGTCAGGCTATTGAACAATACGATTTAAAACGATCCACAGCCACTGACGAGGCAAAAGAAATATTTTCCAGTGCTCCGGCAGGCATTAAAAACCTGAAACTCGGAAGCCAGAACGTAAAATTCAAGGAATTTGATTTGGATCGTGAAAATGGTTGTATACGCGATATTCAGCATTGTTATTTTAAAGATGGCGGATTGGCAGTGCTTTATGGCAATATTGCCCGTAATGGTTGTGTTGTTAAAACTGCCGGTGTGGATGCGTCCATATTTCATTTTAAAGGTGCAGCCCGCGTTTTTGAAAGTCAGGAAGATGCATGCGACGGGATATTAGGTGGTAAGGTTAAAGCCGGAGATGTGGTGGTTATCACGCATGAAGGGCCTAAAGGAGGTCCGGGTATGCAGGAAATGCTTTATCCTACTTCCTATATTAAATCAAAAGGTCTGGGTAAAAGTTGCGCACTTCTTACCGACGGAAGATTTTCAGGTGGTACATCGGGACTTTCCATTGGCCACGTATCACCAGAAGCCGCTGCAGGTGGCGAAATCGGACTTGTTCAGGATAATGATATCATAGAAATAGACATTCCCTCCCGTTCTGTGAATGTTGTGCTCCCGCAGGGGGAGCTCGATAAACGCAAACAAAGAGAGGCAGCCAGGGGTGATAAGGCGTTTACTCCTGCCAGCCGCAACAGACAAATTTCGAAGGCTTTGAAAGCTTATGCAAGTATGGTTACATCAGCTGATCAGGGCGCTGTTCGTGAAGTTAAATAAGGTCTGTTGATGGATCATGATAAACGGAATTCTATTTTTCCTATAAAACAGAGACATATGAAATCAACTAAAGATATTCAAGTACCGATTGACATACCGAAAAAGATTAAGGTAACAGGCGCGGAAGCCATTATGCTCAGCTTAATTGCTGAAGGCATTGATACAATCTTTGGCTATCCGGGTGGCGCTATTATGCCGGTTTATGATGCGCTGATGGACTATAACGACCGGATCAGGCACATTTTAACCCGGCATGAACAAGGGGCTATTCATGCCGCTCAAGGATATGCAAGGGTAACCGGAAAAGTAGGCGTTTGTATAGCAACATCAGGACCCGGTGCTACCAACCTGATCACCGGCATTGCCGATGCTCAGATTGATTCTACTCCGCTGGTTTGTATCACCGGACAGGTGTCGGCTGGCCTTTTAGGTACCGATGCTTTTCAGGAAACAGATGTAATTGGCATTTCCATGCCGGTAACAAAATGGAACTTCCTGATCACCAAACCTGAAGATATTCCTTCTATACTGGCTCAGGCATTTTATATAGCCAAAACAGGAAGACCGGGTCCGGTATTAATTGATATTGCCAAGAATGCCCAGTTTGGAATGCTTGATTTCGATTATCATAAATGCATCCGGATGCGGAGCTATTCTCCGGAACCACGTTTGAGCCTGGATAACCTCAAAGCTGCCGCAGCCCTTATAAACAAGGCGAAAAAGCCTTATATTCTCGCAGGACAGGGAATTATTTTGGGGGGGGCAGAGAAAGAATTCGCTGAATTTGTTGAAAAGTCAGGCATACCGGTAGCATGGACTATCCTGGGTTCATGCGCTTTGCCCCGCCAGCATCCGCTAAATGTAGGGATGCTGGGCATGCATGGCAACTATTCAACGAATATTAAAACCAATGAATGTGATGTACTCATTGCTATTGGAATGCGATTCGATGACCGGGTTACCGGGGACGTAAGCCGCTATGCCAAACAGGCAAAGATCATTCATCTTGAAATTGATAAAGCTGAGATCAACAAGGTAATTCATGCCGACATACCTGTTCATGGAGACGTTAAGGATACTTTGCCGGCATTATCCCAACTCATTGAAAAGAGGTCTCATACTTCCTGGTTGAATGAATTTAAGGAGATCGACCGTGTTGAATATGAGAAGGTCATTCAGCATGATTTGTTTCCGGAAAAACCCGGACTTACAATGAGTGAGGTTGTTCGTATTATCAATGAAAAAACAAAGGGAGATGCCATTGCTGTTACCGATGTGGGCCAGCATCAAATGTTCGTTTCAAGGTATTTTAACTACAAAAATAAACGTAGCTTTGTAACCTCGGGAGGTCTGGGAACCATGGGATTTGGTTTACCTGCTGCACATGGTGCTAAAATTGGAGCTCCTGATAAACAGGTAATTCTTTTTGTGGGAGACGGAGGTTTTCAAATGACCATACAGGAATTGGGCACAATTAACCAGACACAGGCTGCTGTGAAGATTGTTTTGCTGAATAATAAATATCTTGGAATGGTACGCCAATGGCAACAGTTGTTTTTTGATAAACGGTATTCCGAGACCTACTTGTTGAATCCTGATTTTATTAAGGTTGCAGAAGGGTTTGGTATCAAAGGAAAGAAAGTAATTGAACGTCCGCAACTGGATGCCGCAGTTCAGGAAATGCTCGATTTTAACGGGCCATATCTTCTTGAAGTTTCCATTGAAAAGGAAGATAATGTTTTCCCAATGGTACCAACCGGAGCATCAGTATCGGAAGTAATTCTAGAACCCAAAAAGTAAAAAGTATGGCAACGACAAAGGCAAATCATGAAGACGTTCTTCCTAACGGAGGAAAACAAACATATACCATATCTGCTTTTTCAGAAAATCACATTGGATTGTTAAACCGGATTACCATTATTTTTACACGCCGGCAAGTAAATATAGACAGCCTTACTGTATCAGGATCTGCAATTCCGGGTGTTCATAAATTCACCATTGTGGTAAATGAAACCCTGGAAAAGGTTGAAAAGGTGGTTGAGCAGATCGAAAAACTCGTGGAAGTATTAAAGGCATTTTATCACTCAGACGATGAGGTGATCCATCAGGAAATAGCCTTATATAAAGTACCGACATCCTCCATGATTGAAAGCAATAAAATTGAAGAAATCATCCGCAATCATCATGCCCGGATCATTGAAGTAAAACCGGAATATACAGTAATTGAATTAACGGGCCATAAAGAGGAAACACAAGCATTGTTTGATGAACTGTACCCATATGGCCTGCTTCAATTTACACGGTCGGGCAGAATAGCTGTAACCCGTTCCAGTAAAGAAATTTTCTCAACCTATATGAAAGATGCCGGAAGAAATTCCGTCGAATATGCTTAATCAATTCATTCATTAATAATTCATACATTATGGCAAAAATTAATTTTGGAGGTGTAGTTGAAGACGTAGTAACCCGTGAAGAGTTCCCTTTGAAAAAAGCTCAGGAAATTCTGAAAAACGAAACCATAGCTGTTATTGGTTATGGCGTTCAGGGACCTGCACAAGCTCTTAACATGAAAGAGAACGGTATCAATGTAATCATTGGTCAGGCTCCTGAGTTCAAATCCGATTGGGATAAAGCAATTAAAGACGGCTGGGTGCCGGGAAAAACTTTATTCTCAATTGAAGAAGCTGCAACCCGCGGAACCATCATTCAATACCTCGTTTCTGATGCTGCACAACGTACCATCTGGCCTAAACTGAAACCATGTCTGAAAGCGGGAAACGCCCTTTATTTTTCACATGGATTCTCCATTACCTACAAGGAACAAACCGGTGTGGTTCCTCCTGCCGATGTTGACGTAATCCTTGTTGCTCCCAAAGGTTCAGGCACCAGCGTAAGACGCAATTTCCTTGCAGGCGCAGGAATTAACTCCAGCTATGCCGTATTCCAGGATTATACCGGTCGTGCCAATGAACGCACACTTGCAGTTGGTATTGCCATCGGATCAGGTTACCTTTTCCCTACTACTTTTGAAAATGAAGTATATAGTGATTTAACCGGTGAGCGTGGCGTATTGATGGGCGCTTTGGCAGGTATTATGGATGCACAATACCAGACTTTGCGCGAGCATGGCCATTCCCCCAGTGAAGCATTCAACGAAACCGTTGAAGAGCTTACTCAAAGCCTTATCCGTTTGGTTGACGAAAACGGAATGGACTGGATGTATTCGAATTGCAGCGCTACTGCTCAGAGAGGTGCACTCGACTGGAGACCTAAATTTAAAGATGCTACCATTCCTGTATTTAAGGATTTATACAATAAGGTTAAGTCAGGTGAAGAATGCAAACGCGTTCTGGATTCCACCGGCATGACTAATTATAAAGAGTACCTCGAAAAAGAGCTCAAGGAATTGCGCGAGTCAGAGATGTGGCAAGCCGGACAACAAGTCCGTAACCTGCGGCCAAAAGTAAAATAGGCAGAAACTGAAAAGCAATAACCTGTAATTTCCGTTACAGGTTATTCTTTTTTAAAACCATAACCCTTTGCCAAAAGAAGAGCATATTGAATACAGACGCCTTATTCTGAGTTTGATCCCCCCGTCGATATTCCTTTTGTTGATCTGGTTGGTTAAAATTGTGGAGGTGATTGAAGGTGCCGATTGGTACCATCTCGGAATTTTCCCCGGTAAGATATCAGGATTGAAGGGAATTTTGTTCTCGCCCCTGATTCATTCCAATTTCAGCCATCTCGTTAACAATTCCGTCCCTTTTTTAGTCCTTCTTACTGCTATCTTCTACTTTTATCAAAAGGTAGCCTGGCGGGTGTTCTTTTATTCCTATCTGATTACGGGCATTTTAGTTTGGACACTGGCACGGCCTTCTTATCATATTGGCGCCAGCGGATTGGTTTATAGTTTTGCTGCATTTCTTTTTATCAGCGGCATCATCCGCCGAAATATCAATCTGATGGCCATTTCTTTGCTGGTTATTTTCTTATATGGCAGCATGATCTGGGGCATATTCCCCTATCTTCCGGATATGTCATGGGAATCGCATCTGATTGGCTTTACAATCGGTGCTGTGCTGGCTATCATTTTCAGGCATGAAGGACCCGGGCCAACGAAATTCATCAGCGATATGGTAGATGATGATGAGGAAAATGAAACGGACATGAGCGATCAGGAGGCTCCGCCGGAGCGAAAAACGGATATCAACTGATTATAAATTTGCGGAAAGCAATAAAACTCATACGAAGCAACAGCATTCCATGCTTCATAAAGCTGAAAAATGAATATCCATATGCTTTTGATTCGCCGTATTGCCGTGGCTGGTAATGAACCGGAATCTCCGCTACCTTCAGATTGTTTTTTATGGCACCGAAAATCAATTCAAAATCCCCAAAAGGATCAAAATCTCCAAAAAAGTCAATCTGACT
Organism: uncultured Bacteroidales bacterium; assembly: GCA_964615995.1. Lineage (GTDB taxonomy): Bacteria > Bacteroidota > Bacteroidia > Bacteroidales > UBA10428 > UBA5072. The sequence continues at coordinate 95,952 of CAZTSR010000006.1, read as the reverse complement.
GCGTATTTTCAGGTAATTTTCCTTTGAAATGGCTTTAAAGCCACAAAGCGTATCTGTAAAACGCTGTTTTAATAATATGGTGAATAATATCCCAAAGAAACGATTGCCAAGGAAGTTGATGAGCGGCATCGAGCTGCGTTCCATTTTATAGATAAAACGGCTTCCGTTTATAAACTCACCTCTGTTTTCAAGATAGGCATTCCAGAAATGAATGGCCTCTTCAGGAGGCGTGGTCAGGTCCGCTTCCAGAATGATCACAAAGTCGCCCTGAGCTTCATCAAACCCATAGCGGTATGCGTCTCCTTTTCCAATTCCTTTCTGACGCAATAACTTAATATCCTTCTCAGGATATTTCAGAATCATTTCCTCAATTTTTTCAACCGTACGATCTTTTGAATGACCTTCCACAAAAATGATCTCTGTGCGATCACCCATCCGGGGAGTTCGCTCCACCAATCCTTCGATATTCCCTTCTTCATCCCGGGCTGTAATCACCACCGTGCACCTCTTACTTTCTGCATTGGAAAGCGGTTTTTCCGGTCGGGCAATAACAATATGATCCAGTGAAAGCCTGCGGATAACGGGGATATTACCGATCCACTTATTGAGGATGTAAGAGATTACCGGAATGTATTTTGGAAAAAGGAGCAGGTACTTTCTTTTAATAACCTGGTAACCGGAAATATAAAGGAAGTTTTCTACATCGTCCACCGACAGCCAGTTCTGAGTAAGCTCCGGCATTTTCAACCCGATTTTTTCCCCCAGCTTAATCAGGGGATGCCACAGCGGGTTATAGAAATTTACAAATATGCGTGTTTTTTCGGATGACCATTTTTGGGTTTTGGTAAGCAGTTCCTGAATATTATCTACACTACCTGCTATACCCGATACAATGATAAAATCAAATACCTCATCAGTTTCATAGTCATCAGCATTTTCCCTTATGAATTGAATGCCCGGATATTTCTTATGTGCAGCGGAAAGCATTGCATCACTAATATCAACACCTACACCAAAGGCGGGACTTAAATTTCCAATAAGATCTCCTGTTGCGCATCCCAGTTCCAAAACCCTCGATCCGGAAGGTATACACATTTTGAAATACTGAAGAATGCTTTTATGATAAAAGCGGTTTCTTCGGTAATAGTTTTCCCGGTTTTCACCAATGTTGTTGTAGAAATTTCTTAAGTTTTCAGACAATGCAGTTGCCATAAGGTTTATTTGAAGATCTTGTGGAAAAATAAAGGGTTCAAATATAATCAATATCCGTTGCTGATTTTGATTGCACCGGAAAGTAATTTATGGGAACTTGCACAAAATTTTTAATTTAGCCGTGAACTTTTTAAATATCCAACAGAATGGCTCTTGATTCCCGCAAAAATAACAAGACAGGCAGTCAACCCGGAAGGAAGCATACTGCTGTTACACAGAAAACAAGCAGCAGCTCAAAATCCGATAAATCCGTTTCTGAAAATGGTTTCTGGAATAGCATGGATGCATTTTTCTTAAGGCATTCCCGGTTCTTTCTATTCCTTTCAGTATTTTTTTCTGTATTATTCGGTATTCTGCTTTTCGATGCCAGAATCAGCATGGGAGGAGATGACTCGCATTATATTGAAATGGCCAATGATTTTTTGAAGAGCAAGTCTTTCCCTTCCTGGCACGGGCCATTATATCCAATTTTTTTGAGTGTTCCGATGCTGGTGTTTGGAGTGAATGTGATCCTGCTCAAGGCCACTTCTTTTGTGTTTATTATTGCCCAAATCTTCCTGTTTTACTACACATTTAAAAATCACGTTTCGCCTGCCATATTTACACTGGTATTGCTGATTGTTTCCATAAATTCCTCCATTCTGTATTTTGCCAGCCAAACATACAGTGAAGCGATGTTCATGTTTTTACAAGCGTTAACACTTTTCATTTTTATCAGGATATATTTGTCGGGTAAGCAATCAAGCCCTTCATGGAAGCAGGATGTTTTGCATTGGCTGGTAGTAGGTTTTTTTGTGTTTCTTACAAGTCTTACCAGGGAAATTGGACTTGCCATGCTTCTGGCCATGGTTCTGTTCCTGCTTTTAGAAAAGAAATACCGTGCCTCTGTGCTCGTTTCAGTTTCCTTCGGATTGTTTCTTTGCATTTTCAATATTTACAAATCTATATTCTGGCCAAATATTAGTAAGCTCAATAAGCTGGACGAAATTCTGGCCAAAAATCAGTATAATCCGGCAATGGGCAGCGAAGATTTTGCCGGTATGGTAGACAGGGTGCTTCTGAATGCCAAAGGATATCTTTCACGACATTTTATGACAGGATTAGGATTACAGGATCCCTCATCCATTGAAAAAAGTTATTTTATTGCTCTGATTGTAGTTTTGGTGCTGGTTGTAACACTTATTTATTCTTTTAAAAGGAATAAAATCCTTTTCTTCAGTTCACTCTATATCGGAGGTTCACTGGCTTCCCTGTTTATTGTTTTACATCAGAAGTGGGATCAAATGCGGATGGTTGTCATTTACATTCCAATGATGTTGTTATTGATTGCATGGGGAATACAACAACTCTCCCAAAGGAAGGGTCTCCGGTATTTCAATATTGTCCTGTATTTTCTTCTGATTGTGATACTTTTTAAGACACTTGATCAAACACTCGATCAGAGTAAGGCAAATCGAAAGATTTTGAAAAAAAGTCTGAGTGGAAATGTTTATTATGGATTCACACCCGATTGGCAGAACTTTCTGCGTATGAGCGAGTGGGTGAGCAAAAATATACCGGAAGATCAGGTTGTGGCATCAAGAAAGCCTTCTATGTCCTATATTTATGGGAAGGGAAGGGACTTTTATCCGCTTTACCGTTTTCCTTCCAAGCCTGCTGAAGAATTCATCCGTTCTGTTCAAAAAAGGACAGGTTCACTGACAGTGATTCCTAACACAGCAATCAACACTGCATGGCCTGGTGAACTGCAAATCTCAATACGGCTTTCTAATGTTGCATGTGTTGCAGAAGGAAATGATGTTTATGGTGTTTATGAATTTAAAGCACCTTTATCTGAATACATCAAAAAGGGATTGGATTTTTACAAGGTGCCTGTTATGACCCCCGATTCACTGTTGAGCAGAATACAGGTGAGTACTCAAAACTGCTTCGCTGTTTCTCCTGACAGCCTGATCCTTACTCTTAAAAAAAATAAGGTAAATTATGCCATTGTTGCAAGCCTCCGGGCAGTTCCGCAAATGAACACCGGCAACGTGATCAATACCATGCAGCGGTATTTTTATTTTGTTGAACAGAAATATCCGGGCATTTTAAAGCTGGTCCATCAGATTGGGAATGAAAATGAGGAACCAGCATGGCTGTACCAAATTAATTATAGTTTATACGGATTGTAAATTGACGAATCTCCCTCATAACAATGTGGCTTTATCGGCAGTAATAGTGGGTGCCGGAAATGTGGCCTGGCATTTCGGACATGCATTGGCAGGAGCAGGGATTTCTATAGACCAGATATACAGCAGGAATGAAACAAGAGGTTCTGTTATGGCTAAGGAGCTTCATGCGTCTTATATCAGCCGTCTCGAAGATCTGGATACCCGGGTAGATATTTGTATCCTTGCGGTATCAGATGATGCCATAACCGGACTTATTAGTACTCCTGTCTTTAGGGAATTTAGCATGGTTGTTCATACTGCAGGTACGGTGCCTATGCAGGTTTTTAGCGGATTTGCAACACATTTCGGAGTATTGTACCCCCTGCAGACGCTTACTTATGGAAAGGCGGTTGACTTCAGCGGAATTCCATTGCTTGTTGAGTCGGATTGTCCTGAAAGCTTAAGATTGCTTCGGGAAATAGCCGGGAAAATCAGTGCTCAGGTGCATGAAGTCAGTTCTGAAGACAGGCTGATCTTTCACATGGCAGGGGTAATATGTTCCAATTTTACGAACAGGTTGTATGCGCTGACTGAACAATATCTCAATGAGAATCAAATGGCATTTGAATGGTTGAGACCTTTAATCCTTGAAACAGCCCGTAAAGCGGTAAGTATGTCGCCCTGCAAAGCGCAAACCGGTCCTGCCGTGAGGAAAGATATGAAAACCATTGACAAGCACATGACCCTGCTTAAAAACCAGCCGGAATTATTGAGAATATATTCTTTACTCACTGAAAGCATTCTGGAGCGTAAATGAAGGCTGTCTTTGAATTGTTTTCTATTTTTGTTCTAACTCAAGATATATGCCCGAGATAAAAAGAAAATTAAACGATGTTAAAGCATTTGCATTTGATGTAGATGGTGTATTTACTAATGGAGCAGTGATGCTGCATCCGGGAGGCGAATTCATTCGCATGATGAACATCAAAGACGGATTTGCGGTGCAACATGCCGTGAAAATGGGCTATCCCATTGCAATTATCACTGGCGGCTACAGCAAAATGGTAAGAAAAAGGTTTCTGTCCCTTGGAGTTAAAGACATCTTCATGAAAAGCGCCAACAAAAATATTGCTTTCGATACCTTTCTGGAACTTCATAACCTGGAAGCCGCAGATGTGTTATATATGGGCGATGATCTGCCGGATTATGAAGTAATGAAAAGATCCGGATTTCCTGCATGTCCGGCTGATGCCGCTGAAGAAATTAAAAGGCTTTCCTTATATACATCACATAAAAATGGGGGAGAAGGCTGTGTTCGCGACATTATTGAACAGGTACTCAGATTGCAGGGCAAATGGTTAAACGACTTTTCTTTTGTATGGTAAAGACAACCCGATATCTTTCTGCATTTTTCAATCTGGTAAGATGGCCTAATCTTTTGATTATGGCACTTACCCAGGTTCTGGTCCGGCAATGCCTGCTGGTCCCGATTCTCAAAACGGCCCATATGGATGTGCAGTTGCCGGCAGCCGGCTTTATTTTGCTGATCGCTGGCACAGTGCTTATTGCAGCGGGAGGATATACCATCAATGATTATTTCGACAGGAAAATTGACCGGGTAAACCGGCCGGATCATATGATTGTTGGCTCACGCATTCATCCGCGCCGTGCTATGGCTTATCATTTGATTTTAACATCTCTGGGCATCGTTGCAGGATCTTTTGCTGCATGGATAACCGGTAAGCTATACCTGAGTTTGATATTTATTATGGTAAGTGGCCTCCTGTGGTTCTATTCCACAACATATAAGCGTGAATTTTTACTGGGAAACATCATTGTGGCACTTCTCACCGGATTTGTTCCCTTTATAGTGCTTCTTTTCGAGTTGCCTTTATTGGCTGAATCATACGGATCTGATGTTCAACCCATCATTCCCATATTGCTCAGCTGGATTCTTGGTTTTGCAACATTCGCTTTCCTGGTGAATCTGGTTCGGGAAATTATCAAAGACTGTGAAGATTTTGAGGGAGACCAGGCATATGGTAAAAAAACCATTCCGGTAATATGGAGCATGTTTTCCGCACGTATCATAGCCTCAGTCATTTTACTCCTCGTGAGTGCGCTATTGATATTCATATGGTTTATGTTTCTGAGGGAGTATTTTACTCTGGCCTACTTTGCATTCATGCTTGTTGCCCCATTACTGCTGCTGACATTTATGCTCCTGAGAAGAAATCCTGATCAAAAAAAATGGCACCAGATCAGTTTAGGTCTGAAAATCATTATGCTGAACGGATTGGGCTATATGATTGCTGCTAATTTAATCATCAACTACCTGCAATGACAACCCTTGAAACCTTAGAAAAGCTCAATACATTCGATATTCTCCTTGCTTCGAAATCGCCCCGTCGCCAGCAACTTCTTGAAGGTGCCGGGATTAAATTCACTGTGTTGAAAGATCTTGAGATGGATGAGGTGTACCCTTCCGTATTGAAACGCGAAGAAATTCCGATGTACCTGGCAGAAGCTAAAGCAGCATTGTATGCATCGCGGATTAAGCAAAATACTTTGCTTATAACCGCTGATACTATTGTATACTTAAATGATGAGGTCATTGGAAAACCCTATAATGCAGAAAATGCAATTTCCATGCTTACCAGACTTTCGGGACAGATGCATGAGGTTTTTACTGGGGTTTGCCTTAAAACGGCAACACGTGAAAGCGTTTTTTATGCCGGAACAAAGGTCTTCTTCCGGAAGTTTGATGATGATGAAATCAGATATTATGTGAATACCTTTAAACCATTTGATAAAGCAGGTTCTTATGGAGTCCAGGAATGGATCGGTTATGTGGGCGTTGAACATATTGAGGGATCATTCTACAATGTGATGGGCCTTCCTGTGCAGAAATTATATCATGAATTGACCAAAATGATAACATTATGAAATTCAGTCCTGTAAAATTTTCATTTCTGTTACTGATCATCAGCTTTCTTAATATTGCAAAGGGTTTTAGTGGTGAGGGCATGTGGCTTCCGCTCCTGTTAGACAGCCTGAATATTGAAGAAATGAAAGAGATGGGATTTCAGCTGGATGCTGAAGACATTTATAGCATAAATCACGCCAGCATGAAAGATGCTGTGGTTATTTTCGGGAATGGTTGTACCGGCGAACTGATCTCTTCTGAAGGGCTTGTCATTACAAACCATCATTGTGGTTTAAGCCGGATTATAAGTCACAGCACAGTGGAGCATAATTACCTCGCTGAAGGTTTCTGGGCAAAATCAAAAGAAGAAGAACTTGCAAATCCGGGTTTATCGGTTATTTTTCTTGTAAGAATGGAAAACGTTACAGAGAAGGCTCTTTCAGGAGTTTCAGATTCACTGCCGGAATTGGCACAACAAAATATGATATCCGGAAATATAGCTCAAATCAGAAGTGAAGCAATCCAGGGAACACATTATCAGGCTGAAGTGAAACCCGTCTATTTTGGCCTTGAGTATTATTTATACGTTTATGAGGTTTTTTCTGATGTGCGCCTGGTTGGTGCACCCCCCGAAGCTATTGGTAACTTTGGAGCCGACACAGATAACTGGATTTGGCCGCGCCATACGGGCGATTTCTCACTTTTCAGAATATATGCCGGAAAAGACAATCAGCCTGCAGAATTTGATAAAGACAATGTACCCTATAAACCTAAAAAGCATTTTGCAATTTCTACCAGCGGAATTAAAGAAAATGATTTTACAATGGTTCTGGGTTATCCGGGCAGAACAGATCAGTTCCTGACTTCAGACGGACTGGATCTCATTGCTGGGAAATCATTACCGGCAAAAGTCGAAATACGTACTGAAAAACTGAATGTTCTCAGAGACATCATGAACCGGGGCCCGCAATATAAATTGCGCTATACCGGTAAGCATAATAATATCAGCAACGCATGGAAAAAATGGATGGGTGCCGCGAACGGCATTGAAAATTCAAAGGCTGTTGAGCAAAAGAAAATATTTGAACAGCAATTTACCCAATGGGCTGCCGGAAATAATAAAAAGGAGTATGTTGCCTTAATGCAGGATTTTAAAGAACTCTATCAGCAATATGCCCCTCTATACCTGGCTAATGACATTGGGGGAGAACTATTAAATGCACTTGAATTGTCAGCTCTTGTGTATGAAGCTCAGAAAAAGTTTTATGGCGTACCCGATTCTTCTGAAAGCTACCAAAAGAAAATGATGCTTGAAATGAGGAATTCAGGTTCACGCTTTTTCAGGTCAGAGGGATTGGAGATGGATCGGAAAATCATGCCGGCCTTGTTGCGGGTTTATAAAAACTACAACAATCCCGCCATGTACCCTGCATTCTATAATACAATTGCTGACAAGTTTGGCAATGATTACGATGCTTTTGTGGCTCATGTGTTTGCCAACAGTGTTTTCACCGATTCGACCCGTTTTAAGCAAACCATGTCCAGGTCCCGAAAAGCGATAGGCAAAAAACTCTCAGTTGATCCTCTTTTTAGCCTGTACAGGGATTTTTATTCCCTTTTTTATGCCGGATATAATCAGATAGACAGTCTGAATTTGAAACTGAAAACAAATTACAAAACTTATGTGTCCGGATTAAAAGCCATGAACCCATCGGCAAGAATGTATCCGGATGCGAATTTTACGTTGCGCATTACCTATGGGAAGGTTGAAGGTTACAGCCCCCGGGATGCAGTTGAATATGAATATCAAACATCTTTACAAGGTGTTTTTGAAAAGGAGGATCCTGAAATTCGTGACTATACGGTTCCTGAACGCTTAAAGACCCTTTATAAGAGCACAAATACCTCCAATATCCCATCCATCAGTAATATCCCGGTATGCTTTATTGCCTCAAACCACACATCAGGAGGGAATTCAGGCAGTCCGGTTTTAAATGCATACGGCGAACTGATTGGAGTTAATTTCGATCGCAATTGGGAAGGTACGATGAGTGATTACGCGTATGATCCGTCTGTATGCCGCAACATTTCACTTGACATACGCTATGTATTGTATTTGATTGATTATTATGCAGAAGCAGACTGGCTGCTGGATGAACTAACCCTTGTAAAGCATTAATTATGACAACAACTTTGGTTTATGTGTGGGTAAAGGAGGTCCATATTGCGGATTTTATTGCTGCTTCCCGGATCAACCGTGATCATTCGCGAAAAGAACCAGGTAATATCCGGTTTGACCTCCTGCAGGATTCGAATAATCCTTCCAGGTTTATTTTTTATGAAGCCTTTCGCGATGAACAGGCTGTTGCTGATCATAAGAAAACCAGCCATTACCTTCAATGGAGGGATCGGGTAGCAGAATGGATGGAACAACCCAGACAGGGAATACGGTTTAATGAGGTAGAATGACTGAACCAATGATTCAACCGTTTCAATTTGCCGGTACACCAAAAATTATTTTTGGACCTGATAGTTCTGCATCTATTCTTAAGTGGTTGCATAATTACGGCAGCAGCGTGCTGGTTATTACCGGCGGTAAGGCATACAGAACCAATAAAGCCATTGCATCACTGATGGGTGAACTTGATAAACTGCCTGTTCATGTTTCATATGCAAGAATTGACAATGAACCGTCCCCATCTGTAATAGATGATATTTGCAGAGAACAAAGAAAATGTGTGCCCGATATCGTGCTGGCTATTGGCGGAGGCAGTGTTATTGATGCCGGTAAGGCTGTTTCTGCCATGTTGCCGCTGGATGCAGAAATTAAAGATTACCTCGAAGGGGTGGGAAAGATGGCCCACCCGGGAGTCAAAAAGTTTTTTGTTGCCGTTCCTACAACCGCCGGAACGGGAAGTGAAGCAACCTATAATGCTGTTTTATCTGAAACGGGCAGGAATGGATTTAAGCGTTCCCTTCGTCATGAAAAATTGCTTCCGGATATCGCTGTTGTGGATCCAAAGCTATGTGTTGAATGTCCGCCTCATATTACAGCCCAAAGTGGTATGGATGCTTTTACACAGCTTACAGAATCCTATCTGTCTGTTAAATCAAACCCCTTAACCGAAGCTTTGTCCCTTGAAGGTATCGGTCATATTCATAATTGTTTGAAGGCGGCATATCTTGATGGAACAAATCTTGATGCAAGGACAGGAATGTCTGTTGCGGCTCTGATGTCAGGAATCACGCTTGCAAATGCAGGATTGGGATTGGTACATGGATTTGCATCGTCGGTAGGCGGATTTACCAACATACCGCATGGTGTGGTTTGCGGAACACTGATGGGGGTTGTTAACAGATTTACGGTTCAAGAACTGCTGAAAAAACCGGAAACTTCATTGGCTCACATGAAATATGCCCGGCTTGGTTCCATATTTTCAGGTGAGCCAGGGAAAAGTACAAAGTGGTATATGCTTTATGCAACTGATTATATGGAATCACTCACGGAATTATTCAGAATACCCGGCCTGCATCAATTTGGAATAACTGAAAACGACTTGATCCAAATAGCAAAAGCTACGGAACATAAAGCGCATCCGGTGGTGTTTGAGGCAGAGGTGTTGGCTGAGATGCTTAGGGAGCGGCTGTGAAATCAATTAACAATGAACAATGAGCAATGAAAAAGGGACAAGGGACAAGGGACAAGGGACAAGGGACAAGTGACAAGGAATAGTTAATCAGTAATCGGGTAATCGGGTAATCGGGTAATCGGGTAATCGGTAATCGGTAATCGGGTAATCGGGTAATCGGTAATCGGGTAATCGGGTAATCGGGATTTTTGATTTGAATAAATGGACTTGTTTTTTCTGCTGACTTTTCTTTTACCGCGGAGCGGTTTTGGTATTGTAGAAATATGATTAGATAGACCTTCTTTACCGCGGAGCGGTTATTGTATTTAACAGCATGAAATCAACCAATCAATAAATCAACCAATCAATAAATCAACCAATCAACAAATAATTACCGTATATCCCTTTCAAACAGCGTAAACGAGTCTTTTTCAAAAACAATAAAATCAGCGGCGCTTTTCTGTCCTTCAAAAGGGGTATAGTATTGCTTCGGATTAGCATTTTTCCAGACCATCATATAAGAAATATTTCGGGCAAGTGAATCCTCCCTGATGGGTTTGAGCAAAAATTGTGTCCACCAGTTTTTAACAGGTATTCCATTAAATCCGCATTCTGTAAGAGCAGCTATCTTTTTCCTTTTATCAGCCATGTCCACGAGCATTCGCAATTGATTGACTCCATTGGAGATGGATGTACCCGATTGAAAGTCCCGGTAGTTTTCGCAACCCATGATATCAACCCATTCATCACCGGGGTACCGTTCCATATATTGTTCCCGGTTTTCAAACATATCTGTTGAATACGCATAAAGCAGGTTGTGAACATGTAATGAATCACGGAGATATGAAACAGTAAAACGCCAAAGTTTAACATACTGTTCAGGATCACATTGACCTTTGCCCCACCAAAACCAGTTTCCATTGCTTTCATGGAAAGGGCGGAATATAACCGGAACAGATCTCCCTTCGGAGGTTCTCAGACTTCTAAAAAACGCTGCCATATCTTTCAGCATTTTTTTATAGGACTCTTCCAAACTGCTGTCAGGCAGAATTTGTCCTGCTGCCGGGGTATTATCCCATGCAGTCCCTCCGGTAACCGGATTGTTCATATGCCAGGTGGCCGTATTGATACCGCCACGGTTAAAAGTCTGGATCATACGTACCCGAATGGTATCAAAGGGAATACTGTCCATATTCGTATAATTGCCAACACCTGAAAGTTCGTAGCCATGCACGGCCGGATAGGTGCCGGTAAGCGATTTTACATCCGAACGTCCCGGCAGATTCTTCCAGTCAACGCCTGTTATTGTTGCTTCCTGTTGCCCGAAAAGAATTCCTTTGCCGCGATACATTTTTAACTGCATCCACAGCAATCTGGTTTCCTCAGTCATTAATGTATCTGCAGAAATTTCTTCTAAAGCTGGTATCAGCCATTCTGGTGTTTTGGCAACCGGTTGTGATTTTGGCTTTTTGCAGGAACACGAAAACAATACTGTAACAAGCAGGAACACTGGGAGTAGAATATGCATAGGTTTCAGCCGGATCATATCAGGGCAAATTAAAGGAGCGCTGTTTACGAAATTAGGAAATTATATGGGAATGTCGGACGGTTATCATAATGATTTACGCTGCTTTTTTTAATTGGTGCATGAACCAAACAAAATAGTATCTTTAAACCATTTTACAAATTCCTTACTGATGAATGAACCTGATCTTGCGCAATTCAGGGATAAGACCTGGCTGCAAGGACTCACACTATTAATAGCTGAAGACGACCCCATAAATTACAGATTATTGAATGCCATGCTCAAGCATACAGGAGTTGTGATGATATGGGCTAAGGATGGAGCAGAGGCCGTTCAGCTTTTTAAAAATAAACCGGCAGATGAAAAATGGGTTGTGCTGATGGATATCAAAATGCCGGTAATGGATGGTTATCAGGCTGCCGAAATCATAAGGAAACTGGATGAAAATATTCCCCTGATAGCAGTTACTGCCTATGCGCAGGCATCAGACCGGGACAGAATTATGGAAAGCAACTTCAGTGGATATATTTCAAAGCCTATCCATATGAATGCTTTGCAAGAAGTACTTTCTAAATATAGCCTTTGATTATTTATGGCGTGATTCCAGCACAGCCACAACATCCTCAATACGTTGTCCTTTTTCAGTGAGTAATACAAGCAAATGATACAGAAGATCAGCCGATTCGTTCAGAAATAATTCTGTATTGTTGTCTTTTGCCTCTATAACCAGTTCAACCGCTTCTTCTCCGACTTTCTGTGCAATTTTATTGATACCCTTCCGAAAAAGGCTTGTGGTATATGATTGCTCAGGCATTTCGGCCTTTCTTTTATCAATTAGATCCTGCAATTGTACCAGGAATTGAATGTTGTTTTTGGTCATGATGTTATGATTTGAACTGATGAATGATTTATAAACCATGCAATTAAATCCGCACGGGAATATTTTGACTGTGTAAATATTGTTTCAACTGGGGTACGGAAATTTCATTAAAATGAAAAATGCTTGCTGCCAAACCTGCATCAGCTTTTCCTTTGGTAAATACCTCAGAAAAGTGTTCCATATTGCCAGCGCCACCCGAAGCGATAACGGGTATGGAAAGGATTTCCGACAGGTGTGCCAATGCCTCACACGCAAAACCGTTTTTAGTGCCATCGTGATTCATGGACGTAAAGAGGATTTCCCCTGCTCCGCGACTTTCAACCTCCTTTGCCCAGCTGAATAATTCTTTATCGGTAGCAATGCGCCCTCCATTGATGTAGGCAGTCCATTTTCCGTTTTCTTCTTTAGCATCAATGGCTACAACAACAAACTGACTTCCAAAATGAAGTGCCATTCGGTTAACAAGATCAGGATCTTTGATTGCTGCGCTGTTAATGGATATTTTATCGGCACCTGCAGATAAAAGGGCTCCTATATCGTTCAAATCGCTAATGCCACCTCCAACAGTAAAAGGGATGTTCAGATGCAGTGCGATTCTTTTAACAAGATCCACAAAAGTTTTACGCTTTTCATGGCTGGCAGTGATATCAAGAAATACCAGTTCATCTGCACCTTGTTCGGCATAAGAAGCACCCATTTCAACGGGATCACCGACTTCACGAATATTGACAAAATTGATTCCTTTGACTGTCTGGCCATTTCTGACATCAAGGCAAGGAATAATACGTTTTGCAAGCATGTGATAAATTATATGGATAAGAATTCTTTAAGATCGTCCAGTTGAATTTTTCCTTCATACAATGCTTTGCCAATAATGGCACCGGCCAATCCTACACGATTCAACTCACGAATTTCCGCAACAGACGACACACCTCCACTTGCAATCAGTCTCATGGAGGGGAAGTCATTGACAAGTTGCTCATATAAGCCAACGGAAGATCCTTGCATCATTCCATCCCTGGAAATATCCGTGCAAAGAACCTGGGTAACCCCCATGGCTTTGTAGAAACGAAGGAAATCGTTTAGTGTAATTTCTGTTACATCAGTCCATCCGGAAACTGCAATGTTACAGTCTTTTACATCTGCACCCAGGATAATTTTTTCAGGACCGTAGGCAAACAGCCATTCCTGAAACAAATCCCGGTCTGTTACTGCGATGCTTCCAATTACCGCCATAGCAGCCCCACTGTCAAAGGCAATTTTCAGATCGCAATCAGACTTAATTCCGCCGCCAAAATCGATGACCAGATTAGTCTTTGAGGCAATGCGTTCCAATACGTTGTAATTGACAATATGGCTTGTTTTGGCGCCGTCAAGATCCACAATGTGCAATCGCGAGATGCCAAAACTCTCAAAACGTTTGGCTACCTCAAGCGGATCAGCTTCATAAACCTTTTTTAACCGGTAATCTCCTTGTTCCAGGCGGACGCACTTACCGTCAATAATGTCAATGGCTGGGATAATGGTTATCATAATTCCAGAAAGTTTTTTAAAATTTGAGCCCCCGGATTTCCGCTTTTCTCAGGGTGAAACTGGGTGGCATAAAAATTATCCCTGTGTAATGCCGAACTAAAGGGTGTTCCATATTCGCAGGAAGCAATGGTATCACTTCCCATATCGGCATAATAACTGTGAACGAAATAGGTATACTGGTTTCCCATATCTCCTTCAAACAAGGGCGATTTCAGATCAAAAATACGATTCCAGCCCATGTGGGGTACCTTAATCCGTGCAGTATCAGTTTCGATGGCCTTGAATTTCCTGACCTGAATATCAAAAATGCCGATACAGGGCGTATCGTTTTCTTCCGAGTGACGGCACATCAGTTGCAGGCCAAGACAAATGCCGAGGACAGGTTGTTTTAATTGAGAAATTAACAGGTCCAGTTTCTGATTTCTGAGATATTCCATGGTTGTACTGGCTTCTCCCACACCCGGAAAGATGACTTTGTCAGCAGATCGGATCTCATCAGGGTTGTCGGTAACCAAAGCAGAAATACCCAATCGTTGCAAAGCATAGTCAACCGACATGATATTTCCTGCGTTATATTTTATAATGGCAACTTTCATTGATAAAGTAACAGTTTAGGTAACGAACGGTTCGTTAGATATGTAGCATTAATTAAATACGACGGTACGGTTGTTAAATACAAGAATTCTTCGGAACAAATGCAACAGAATGGCCCTTGACAACACCAGTTTTTCAACATCTTTTCCTTTCATAATCAAGCGGTCAATAGAATCACGATGGGATACCCTGACAATATCCTGATCAATGATGGGGCCGGCATCCAGATCAGAGGTTACATAATGACTCGTGGCACCGATAATTTTAACACCCCTTTCATATGCAGAATGATAAGGTTTTGCTCCCGGAAATGCCGGAAGAAAAGAGTGGTGGATATTAATGATGGCATTGGGATAATGTTTTATGAAATTTTCGCTGATAACCTGCATGTATCTGGCCAGCACGACAAAAGTAATTCCGTTTTGTTTCAAAAGTTCCAGTTCCTGTTGTTCCACCTCTGCCTTATTGTTTTCGTTAATTTCAAAAACATGAAAAGGGATGGAGAATTGTTTGGCTACGGATTCAAGGTCGCGGTGATTGCTGATGATCAGAGGAATGTCAACATCCCATTCACCGGTATGTACCCGTGATAATATATCATAGAGGCAATGCGAAAGCTTTGAAACAAAAATGGCCATGCGCGGTTTCTGATCGGAAAAATAAATCTTCCAGGTCATGTTATACCGTGCAGCAATCAACGTTCCGAAAAAATCTGAAATTTTCTGAGGTGGGATCAGGAATCCTTCAAGTTCCCATTCAATCCGCATATAAAAGGTTTTATCCAGACGGTCTACGTGCTCATCGAGTGTGATGATATTCCCGTTGTTGTCATTTATGAAGGCGGTCACCTGGGCAACAATTCCTTTTGCGTCCGGGCAATGAATCAGTAAAATCGCTGAGTGTTTGTTTCGTTTTGTCATGGTTACAGGATTCCTTTTGTTGATGGCAATGCATTATCAAACAGGTTTCGTTGAATGGCCATTTTTAAGGCTCTTGCCAGCGCTTTAAAGATAGCCTCAATTTTGTGATGCTCGTTGGTTCCTTCTGCCTTGATATTTAAATTGCAGCGTGCAGCATCTGAAAAAGATTTGAAAAAGTGCAGAAACATCTCGGTGGGCATCTCGCCAATTTTCTCACGGGTGAATGAAGCATCCCATACCAACCACGGACGTCCGCCCAGGTCAATCAACACCTGTGCCATGCAATCATCCATAGGCAGTGCAAACCCATACCGCTCCAATCCTTTTTTATTACCCAAGGCAGCATTGAATGCTTCGCCTAAAGCGAGCGCAGTATCTTCAATGGTATGATGCTCATCAACTACCAAATCACCATCCACTTGAATATTCAAATCGCATCCTGAATGACGGGCAAGCTGGCTGAGCATATGGTCGAAAAAGCCCAGTCCTGTTGATATTTCATATTTTCCGGTGCCGTCCAGGTCGAGGAATACATTGATTTTTGTTTCAGCAGTTTCTCTTTTTACCCGGGCTGTTCTTTGCTCCAATGCCACTTTGCGATAGATGGCATCCCATGAAGGCAAAACCCAGTGGTTGCCATCATCCGACCTGCTTTCTGGTGCATCCGGATCAAAACGAATGGACCGGGTTCCCAGATTTTTAGCGAGTTCGACATCTGTTTGGCGATCGCCGATCACATATGAGTTTTTCAGATCATAATCACCAGTCATATAGGCTTTCATCATTCCTGTTCCCGGTTTTCGTGTTGGAGCGTTGTCAGAAGGAAATGAGCGGTCAAACAGCATATTGTCAAATACAATGCCTTCATTTTTGAAAGCCTGTAAAAACTTAGTCTGGACAAGTTCAAATGATTCTTCCGGATAGCCCGGAGTTCCCAATCCATCCTGGTTGGACACGATCACCAGTTCATAATCGAGATTCTTCCGGATCTGATACATGTTTCTGAATACCGCCGAAATAAATTCCAGTTTTTCCAATGAATCTACCTGGTAGTCGTCTTTCGGTTCTACAATCAGAGTGCCGTCACGATCAATAAATAGGGCTTTTTTCATGGATGTCAGTTATATGCCTTTAGGTTCTGAATCACGCTTATGTTTTCCTCTTCCGTGCCCACGGTGATTCTTAAGAAACCTTCACACAGGGCTACTTTGGAACGATCTCTTACAATGATTTTTCTGGAGGTGAGAAAATCAAATACTTCCCGGGGATTTTCAAACCTCACCATCAGAAAATTAGCATCGCTGGGGAGAATTTCCTGAACCAGTGCCAGTTTTGACAGTTCCAGCTTCAGATATTCCCTTTGATTTTTAATGGAAGCAATCCAGGCATCCTTTTGAGATACGTCAGACAGCCGGTTAAGCGCTTCCTGCTGAGTCAGGATATTAATATTGTAAGGGTATTTGATATGACTTAAAACACGAATGATTTCTGCATCGCCAAAAGCCAGCCCAAGGCGGATACCTGCCATTCCCCAGGCTTTACTGAAAGTTTGCAATATGACCAGGTTCGGGTAATTTCCCAGTTCAGACAATAAGCCCGGCGCATCTGAGAAATCGATATAAGCCTCATCCAGGACAACAATTCCTTTAAACTGGCGAATGAGGGATAAAATCGAATCCCTGTTCAGATTGTTGGAAGTAGGATTGTTGGGAGAACACAGAAACATGATTTTGGAATGTTCATCGGCTTTTTCCAGCAAAGCTTTTACATTGGGCTGAAAATCCCTGGTGAGAAGTACTTCTCTGAATTCCACATTGTTAACGGCAGCACAAACCTGGTACATGCCATATGTGGGCTTTATGCTGACAATATTGTCAACACGGGGTTCGCAGAATGCCCTGATAAGCAGGTCGATGGCTTCATCGCTACCGTTCCCCAGAAAGATGTTTGAAGCCGGAATGTTTTTAATAGCTGCAATTTTATTCTTGAGCAGTTTCTGATGCGGGTCGGGATACCTGTTGATGGAACTATTGAAAGGATTCTCGTTTGCATCAAGCAAAATGGCTTCGCCGCCCTGATATTCATCCCGGGCCGAGGAATAAGGTACCAGGGAACGGATGTTTTTTCTTAGGAGATTATCAATGATTGACATGGGACAGATTACTTATTGATTCGGATGGATACGGCATTTCTATGGGCTATGAGTTCTTCAGTTTCTGCCATTTTCATAATGGAAGGCCCTATGTTTTTAAGTCCTTCATAGCTCAATTCCTGAAAGGTGATCTTTTTTACATAAGCGTCCAGATTTACCCCGTTATAGGCTTTCGCATACCCGTTAGTAGGTAGCGTATGATTGGTACCTGAAGCATAGTCGCCTGCACTTTCTGAAGCATAGGGCCCAATAAAAACAGATCCGGCATTCACGACTTCTTCGGCGAGCGTGGAGGCGTTATCAGTGGATATGATCAGGTGTTCCGGCGCATATTCATTCACCATTTCCATAACCTCATCCATATTCTTCAGAACGATGATTTTGCTGTGCTGCAGCGATTTTAAAGCGATCTCTTTACGGGGTAATTTTTCAACCTGTTCCATTACTTCTGCAAGCACCTTATCGGCCATTGTTTGGCTTGTGGTAAACAGCAGCACCTGACTGTCAGCGCCGTGTTCTGCCTGCGATAAAAGATCGGATGCAACAAATGACGGATTGGAAGAGTCGTCAGCAATTACAGCAACCTCAGAGGGGCCGGCCGGCATGTCTATGGCAACTGCTCCTCTTGAAACTATCTGTTTAGCAGCGGTCACGAACTGATTGCCCGGTCCAAAAATCTTATACACTTTAGGTACAGATTCGGTTCCATAAGCCATTGCAGCAATAGCCTGGGCACCGCCAACTTTAAACACCTGTGTAACACCGGTTATTTTTGCGGCATATAAAACCGCAGGATGTATTTTCCCTTCCCTGTTTGGCGGACTGCAAAGAATAATATCCCTGCATCCGGCGATACGGGCAGGAATTGCCAACATAAGCACAGTGGAAAATAAAGGTGCAGAACCTCCGGGTACGTACAATCCCACTTTTTGTATAGCCACCGGCTTCTGCCAGCAGGTTACTCCATCCATGGTAATGATCTTCTCGCACTTCAACTGCTGGGCGCTGTGAAAAGCCTCAATATTATGAGTCGCAATTTGAATGGCCTTTTTCAATTCCTCATCTATCAGGTATTCTGATTCTTCAAACTCCTTTTCTGTAACTGCCGGTGTGTTTAACAGCACATGATCAAATTTCTCAGTATAATGTTTCAAAGCCTGATCACCCTGTTTCCTTACATCTTCAATTACAGGTGTTACCAAAAGATCAATGTCCTTAATATTTAACACGGGACGCTTAAGCGTTTCATTCCATATGCTTTTATCAGGATACCTGAGGATATTCATAACCAAAAATTAAATAATCATTTTCTCAATAGGTATGACCAGAATGCCCTGGGCACCATATTCCTTAAGTTTGCCAATGATTTCCCAGAATTCATTTTCTTTTACAACGGAATGTACAGAGCTCCAGCCTTTTTCGTAAAGGGGTAAAACAGTGGGGCTTTTCATACCCGGTAACAGGGAAACAATTTTCTTCAGGTTTTCATTGGGTGCATTCAGGAGGATGTATTTATTGTTGCGCGAACGGCGCACAGCCTGAAAGCGAAACAATAAATCATCCAGAATTTTCTTTTTGGCCTCAGCCAGGGTGGGTGAGGCAATAACCACAGCTTCAGAACGTGTGACCACTTCTACCTCTTTAAGCCGGTTATGAATCAGTGTGCTTCCGGTGCTGACAATATCAAAAATAGCATCTGCCAAGCCAATTCCAGGTGCAATTTCCACGGATCCGCTTATTTCATGAATCTCAGAATTGAGCTGGTTTTTTGCCAGGAATTTTTTCAGAATGGTAGGATAAGAAGTAGCAATTCTTTTATTGTTAAAATAAGAGAGCCCTTCATAAACGTCTGATTGCGGAATTGCTAGAGAAAGTCTGCATTTGGCAAAATCAAGTCTTTCTGCAATTACAACATTACGATCGCGCTCCATAACTTCGTTTTCTCCAACGATGCCAATATCAGCAACCGAATCTGCTACATACTGCGGAATATCATCATCGCGCAAATACAGGATCTCAACAGGAAAATTATCCCCGATAGAAATGAGTTTTCTTTTGCTGTCCTGATTATGCCTTATTCCTGATTCGCGGATGAGCTCGAGTGATTTTTCACTCAGACGACCTTCTTTTTGTATGGCAATCTTTAATTTTTCCATTTTTTAAGCTTCAAACTTGAGATGATTAATAAAAAAAAAGGTTTGCAGTATTGCAAACCCCGAATATAACTTCATAGAGACACATACTGCCATTGTCCGTTTTACGGTTGATGATGGTGATGATGATGTGTCTGATGGTATTTCATATTTATGATTTTGTTCTGCAAATGTAATACTATTTTTTTGAAAAAAAAACATCTCCCCTTCTGAATGCCGGTCGGATTTGGAAACTATTATCGTTCCAATAAAACCAAAGTTTCCAGGTGATGTGTATGCGGAAGCATGTCAAAGGGCTGTATACGGGTTACATGATATACTTCCGTGAGCTGTTTCAGATCGAAAGCCAGGGAAACCGGATTACAGCTTAAATAGATTACCTTCTTTGCCCTGGAAGCATTGATGGTCTTTTTAATTTCGATTAAGGTACCGGATCTGGGAGGGTCGAGAACGATGACATCCGGATGCCCATTTGTTTCAAGGAATGTGCTATTGAATGTCTCAAGAATATCACCGGTCATGAATCGGGCATTTTTAATCTGATTCAGGTTTGCATTGAATGTGGCATCTTCAATGGCCTGACTGTTTCCCTCAATTCCCAATACGTCTGCAGCACCATGTTTTGCTAAAAACAAGGCAATAGTCCCGACCCCGGTATATAAATCAATGATCTTTTCGTTACCCTTTAACTGCGTCCATTCGGTAATGGTCTGAAAAATGTTTTCAGCCTGTGCCACATTGGGTTGGAAGAATGATGAAGCATGGATCCTGAATGTGATTTCGCCCACTTTCTCGAGAATATACGGTGTCGTGTTTGCAAAAGCGTGCATGACCCCTTGCTGTTGGCTGTGTCTGGGGGATTCATGAATGGTCCAGCAGAGTGAGTTTATATTCGGAAAGCTTTTGAGCAATTCCGTGCAAAGGGATTCACGCACGTCAGCCTCATCACTTGCAAATCCGATTACAACCATATTTTCGGTGGACCCTGTGCGGATTGAAATGCTGCGCAGCACACCCGTCTTAGTATTTGTATTATAAAGCGGAATTTGCTGTCTGATTGCGAAGTCGCGTATCCATGTGCAAACAGATCGCGAAGGCTCCTGCTGAAGAAAGCATTCCGTAATGTCATAGATCTGATCGGGATTTCCTGACTTATGAAATCCCAAAGCAGGTATGCCTGAAAAGGAGTACTCAACGCGATGCCGGTAAAAATGGAGGGAAGGGGAGGAGACCACAGGTGGAACCGGTGGCGTTTTGACCTCATATTTTTCAAGTGCATTGCATAAGATGGTATGTTTTAATTGAAGCTGGTGTTCATAAGACATATGTTGCCAGTTGCACCCGCTGCATTCGTTGTGATGTTTGCAAAATGGACTCATGCGGAACGGAGAAGGTTTCAGAATGTCTTCAATCATTCCGGTCCGGAATCCCATATTCCTGCGTCCCGATACAAAGAGGATTTCTTCTCCCGGAATAACCCCTTCAATAAAAACATTTTTATCATCATGACAAACGATCCCTTTTCCTGAAGAATGAATGCCTGTAGCCATGGATGGGCCTTTGATGATTTTCTGCTGTTGCGTCATATTAAAAACAAATGGCGGTAAAGATACCGCCATTTGCTATTCTATTGAAATCAAAAATTATTGCAGGTTTAAAATTCTTTTGTAATAAGGAACATGATTTCTGTTTGATTTTGTGTTTGCACTTTTTAACATAGGCTCACCAGATACCATTTCTTCGGGATAATAATAGAAAAATTTAGCATTGCCATTGCCTTCTTCATATTCATAGGCTGTATAAGATGTTGCACCTGAATAAGCAGTTTCAGAAGAGATTTCATATAAGTAATCATTGCTGTTATATGTAAATGTCAGAGAAATCGAGGGTTGCCAGTCTAATTCGCCTGGATCCCAGCCATATTCATCAATTTGTGACACCAGATCTCCTGTATATGATAAATCAGATTTGTAGTACTGAAACCAATTATCTGAAAGATCCTTTCTGTTCTGTGTCCAGTTAACAATTTTTTCCTCATCAAATAAATAAGTTGTTTTAATATATTGAGACCAGGTTTCACCATTCAGAATATATTCCATGCTTTCAGTCAGTTTTCCATTTTGATAGGTATACTCACATTTACCATCCAAATAAAAATCCCCGTTTTCGTCAGGTTCATAACTCTGCCATAACTTGATGTTATTCCCTGAGTACTGATAGGTCCATTTCCATTCTGGGTCCCATACTCCATTGTAAAATTCTGTAGCAATTTCTTCAGTCATTAACCCATCAGCAATAGTGAATTCAAACTTTTCGCTCGGTACCCAATCTGACGTTTCAAGATTTGATTCCAGTACCGTTACATGGCTGCCATCATAGGTGATTTCGGTTTTGCCTGTTAATTCCCATGGCTCATTTCCATTTTTATAATATTTCATAATACTGGTCAACTTCTCACCATCATAGAATAAGGAATCGATGTAGTAATATCCCTCTCTTTCCACATAAGCTCTTATTAAGCGGTGCGAATTTTTGGGTAAACCCTTGTCGTCCTTTTTCTCGCAAGAAGCAAAAATCAAAACTGCTGCAAGTGTAAATAATAGATTTCTAAACTTCATCATTTTATGTATTAAGGTTGATATTCTGATTTATGATTAGTCCTTTTGTCTTAGTACATGACTTAAAAGATCCACGGTTATTACCCTGTATGTGCCTGAATTAATGGTAATTCTGATATTCTTTTCAGGATGAGTAACATAAATATTTTTTCCTTTTTTAAGATATTGTGATATTGGGGCTTCGCATAAAATATCAAATATCATTTTCTCAATCTCTTTTTGTAAAAAACTTTTGTGAAGCTTTTTATTGATTCTTCCATAGACCAGCCTGGAATAGCAGATTTTCTTCAAAATTTCTGTTTTACTGATCTCCATTACTGCTTATTTAGGTCATCAGGTATATCTAAAAGAGTTTTCCTGACTTTGTGAGTCTCAATGATATACTCATCCAGTATTTCAGTTGAGAAAAACAGAATAGTTACAAAAGACAGGGTTTTATAAAAAAAACCTGAAGGAAAAACTCTGAAGTTTAATGTTGATACGATATTCAATTATTAAGGTTACGATTTGACGCACTGAATAATAGAAAAGAAAAGACGCACCTGATAACAGATACGTCTTTTCTTTTACTGCGAAATATGAGTGATATTAATGATTTTTAAAATTCCATTTGGAATTGTCACTGTTCATGTCGAATTTGCCGAGGGCAGGTGTACTGTCGCCTATTGAAATGAGTGTCCATTTTTCCTGTGAGCCAGGGACTATCTTAGGCATGATTCGATAAGTACCGTCTGTCAGTTGGTCAATTCTCCATAGTTGTTCAGGAGCTCCTGTAAATGCCGGTACCGTTGTTAATTCTGCATTGGCTGTTGCAGCCAATGCCCGGTCGGTTCCAGCAATAACTATTTTATAATACGGGCCGCCTAAGTATCCACCTGCATCGGGTACAGCTGTTATCGTCCATTTCTGATGCGGACGAAACATATAATCACCGATTCTGACTCCGATATTTCCGGTTGGCCATGTATTGATTACATCAGCCAGCTCCTGTGAGGGAATAGATGTAACGGGCTCATCGTAGTTAGGTGGGAAACGCATTTTAAAAGGCATGCGCACAAAATCCACAATCAATTCAAGGGCATATCCCCTTCTTTCAGATTCAATTTCGTAAGTGCCTTCTTTAAGAAGATCTCCGGCTACAGGCCAGTCGTTTTTCCAAAGCAGGGGACGGATAGCCAGTACACTGCGTCCGCTTTGATCCAAATCGGATTCGAAATGACAGGACATTTTCTCTACGCCGTCTTCAAGAATGGTGCGTCCAAAGTGTCCGGGACCGGCGAGTCTTCCACCCGCAGCAATCACCATTTTTCCACCTCCTTTTATCATGTCTCTTCCCATATTGTCGAGATACGGACCTGTAACTTTTTTGGACCGGCCTACAACAATATTGTAAGTTGAATTGGGACCATCACAGCATGTGCCATGTGTACCTAACAGGTAGTACCATCCATTCCGGTAGATTAAATCGGTGGCTTCACAGTCAATCCCAATATTGATGGCCTCATTGCCTTCCACGCGCATTCCTGTTTTGGGGTCAAGTTCTATAATGCGGATAAATCCGAAATAGGTGCCATAGGAACACCACAAACGACCGTCGGTTGGATCCAAAAGAAGTCCGGGGTCAATGGCGTCGCAATCTTCCATATTTTCGGATTGAGCAACAACGATGGGTTCTGTAAATTTGAAATCGGGTGAATTGGGATCAAGCGTTTTATTCCACATCGTATTGATCAGGCCATTATGTCCGCCTCCCAGGCCGCCACCAGTAGAACCATAGACTACCAAGTAACGGTCGCCAATTTTAATGGCATCCGGAGCAGCCCCTCTGCCGGGCCTTACCGCACCACTATTCCACGTCCAACCGTCTTCTGATATCAAACCGCCTCCGCCTGTGCCGAATGTATAATATTTGCCATCACATTCCATGATCGTTGAGGGATCATGAATAAATGGCTTTCCGATCTGTGCCGTGACAGTTTCTGTAACATACAGAGATAAAAGGGCCATTGCGCCCAGAATGAATATTTTTGATTTCATAATTTCAATTCTTTACAAATGAGATCATCATTAGATTAATATTATTCACAGGTAATCGTGAGGTCTTTGATGGGTGCTCCATTTTCATCGAGGAAGCGAACGCAAAAATCACTCATTCCGGGACCATTGATTACCGCTCCCCTGATAATATTCTTACCCTTTTTCAGTGTCACGCGGGGGGATACGACATCATCCATGACCATGCGCCTGTCTCCGGAAAGGATAACAGCTTCGCTGCCATTAAGCCACCACATGGAGGCTGAATTTGAACCCACGGCCATTCTTACATTCTTCATTTCCTGAGGACTGTTTACCACGGTTACGGTCCAGAATATTACACCGTAAAAGGGCTTCTTCAGACCATAAGCAAAACGGAATAATTTTACATTGAAGAGCTTGCTATCCAATGCATGCCATGCTAATACCTGGTCGCCGACTTTTACCTTATCCCCGTCTTTCGGAAGAACAGTAAACTGGTTAGGGAAATACAAAGTGTCAAATGTTTTCCTGATATAGCTGTCGGTAAAAACGGTGTTGCTGCGATTGGGCTTGCTGATGGGTTCAAGAAGTAACCATCTTTGAATAAAACCCTCGGCATCCGGAGTCATTTTTGCCTTTGTGGCCCGGGCGAAATAAGCATCGATGCTTCTCCCTATGGTATCGCGCAAAGAAGGGTCGTCCATCTGACGGCCTGAATTAACGGTCTGTGCCTTTAATCCTGATCCTGAGAAAATGAAAAAGCTTACCGCCAATAATAATGTTGTGCGTCTAATATTCATCATAAATCTTTACTGTGTTAACAATTATTATTTTGAAAAAAGGATATTCCTTGTTTTACAAAGCTATAAAAAAAATGATGTCTACAGGTAATAAACTCAGTCTAGAAATAGCTTTTTAAGAGCGCTTTTATGTGGCAGCGTCCCGTATTGCGGATATAGTGAGATGCTCCCTTGTGAAATAACTAAGCCACATATAAACAAGTAAATACCTGTGTAAATGTGGCTGTTCATTGATAATCAATCTTATAATTACTATATAGATAATTACTTATAGGATTGATTCGAAAATTTATAAGCAGATTATGCGACCTTGTTCTCTTTTAAATATAACAGAAAGCTACCAATCGTTGCGATTATGGAAAGGTAGAAACCGAAACCGATGGAAATCATTTCTTTTACCATATTATTTGCTGCATCCATTGCCTGGTTTGCAATTTCACCCAATTCGCCCAGATCGCCCAATTCGTTTACCTCGGGAGATACTTCCGGAGTTGAAGGGTTTGCAGCAAGAATTATTCCTATAGCACAATAGGCAATAAGAATGAGTGATCCATAGGAGAAATATTTTTTATAACCAGCCAATTGTGGGATAAAATCAGAAAGGATGAAACCCAAAAGGGTTAGTGGAAACAGGTATAGCAAAAATGGTTCCAGAATGGTATCCGGATAATATTGAACATATTTTGACAATTCAAATAGAGAAAAACCTTTAACAAAACCGGCATTGACTTTAAGCCAAGGCAAAAAGCATGCTATTAATGCAATAGACGCTACAACCAGAGACTTGGTTTTAAGAAAACTTTGCACATCAATATTGGGCAAACTATCTCTATTAATTGAGAAGGATTTACTCGACAAAGAAACGCCGCACTTTACACAAATTAACTGCTTTGGGTTTATTGCTGTACCGCAAGAATAACAAAACTGTTTTTCAGATTTCGGACTAAAACCGCATTTTGGACAAGCTATTGCTTTTTCATTTACTTCATTTCCGCAATTTCCACAATACATAAGTTTAGGTTTTAATAGGGTTATAAATGGTAAAATTAGTTTTGATAAAATTCAAATAATATAGTCAAGGTTTTAACATGATGCGTCATTGGGACAATGCTATTTAGAATATATGGCACTATAGTGGATTGATCTTTTGGAAAAAAACAATACCACATGCTATTTGTAATGGTATCAAAAAATTAAAAGATTCATAAAGATAAAGAAAAATCTATTTAATACAATTTTATTAATCCTGCGGAGTCAGCTTTTTACCACACACCGGAAAACATAAA
Source organism: uncultured Bacteroidales bacterium (assembly GCA_964615995.1). Taxonomy (GTDB): domain Bacteria; phylum Bacteroidota; class Bacteroidia; order Bacteroidales; family UBA10428; genus UBA5072. Next base: position 69,555 of record CAZTSR010000006.1, on the reverse strand, counting down.
CTTTAATACTTATGCTTGCTAGTATGCATGATGTTTATAAGAGAAAAACCCTAATATACCTCCAACAGCATCATAAATTAACATGAGGCCAATTAACTTGTGTTTACCTCCAATTAGCAGAGCAGGGATTGCAAGAACCAGTCCGGCAATAAATTTGACAAAAAGTTTTAAAGAACGAAAAAGCTTATTCGTTAAGGAGGCATTAAGAAGCTGGGTTATATTAGAAAAAATAGCTGATTCGCGCATAACTCTTTTTAGTATAAATTTTACTGAGCACCTGCTTAATGGAACTATATTGAATGCAAATGCCTTTTCTGATTTTACAATTTCGAATCCTTTTTTGATAAGGCTCATGGTTAGAAAAGTATCCTCTCCACCAGTATGAGCAAAACGGTTATTGAAGGGCCCATCAAAAGATTTAAGAATTTCCCGATTTATTAATAAAGCGTTTGTAGGTGCAAACGGTAACAAGTCCCCGTCCTTACCATGCGATTCAATAAAGTAGTCTTTTATGTATGCAGGTATATTTTCATTTGGAAATAAAGGAGGCGCATTACCGTAAACCATATCGGCATTATATTCATCTTTTATTTTAAAAAGTTCTGCCAGGCAATTCTCGTCCATAATCTGATCATCATCAACAAAAAAACAGTAATCAGCATTACTTGCAAGTCTTACAGTAGTGTTCCTGGTAAAGGTTACTCCACTGTTCGGTTCATGAGCCCATCGAACTTCGATCCCTGTTTTTCTTTCAAAGTTCTTAGCGATTTCTTCTGTACGAGGAGGATTTTCGTTATCGGCAATCGTGACAATGATTTTATTAATATATTTCTCGAAGTTTTTCTGGTTTGAGATACTTTCAAGCAAAGATTCGAGACCTTGCGGTCTTTTAAAAGTGGATATGCAAATTGCAAGAGTAACCATATGGCGTATAAAAGTTAAAAGAACGACATTATTATGAGCGTTTCAGTATATTACGTTTGAACATACCATAAAACAACCAGAAATATTTTTCCAATAGCCCCCATAAACTGAAAATGGATGTTGCATGGAACTTGTAAAACAGAATATCCTTTTTAATATTATAATCAGAGCGGATTGAAGAAAAAGATTGCCACAGAAGTTTAAGGTTTGAAGGATAATTAATACCCGTGTTTTCTGTGTTATTCCATATCTTCAATTGAGGAACAACTTTAACTGAATATCCGGCTTTTTTAGCACGATATGTGAAATCGCTATCTCCATGATATTGGGGAAAATGTTTTTCATCCCAATAATTAAGTTTTACAGCCGCTTTTGCTGAAACAAGTGTCCCCATTCCGGGTAACCACTCACATTCTAAATCTGCATTGAATTTTTCTTTTTCTTCGCTGTTGTATCCATATGTATACTTTACCCCTGTTTTTGGATTAAAGTAACCTCCATATGCTTGTATTATCCCTGGTTTATGCGAAAAATATACCTTTGAACCAATTATTTCATTACCATCCGTAATTTCAATTATCTTATTAAGTTCAAAAAAGTAATCTTGTCCGGGATATACGTCATTGTTCCATAATAACAAATAATCCATATTTATTTCTTCAATGGCATAACGTGCTCCAACATTTATACCGCCACTCCACCAAAGGTTACCGTCACCTTTTAAAAGTATAACGTGCGGAAAATTTTTTTTAATATAGTCGTAACTGCCATCTTGTGAAGCGTCATCTATGACTAATATTTTATATTCAACCTCCGAATTTGTTTTATTAATTAAATCTGTAAGTTGTGAAATACATTTTTTCGTGTATTCAAGTCCATTGAATATAGGAATAAGGATTGCTGTACGTTTCATTTAGATTGTAATTATCTGGGGATGCAAAAATAAACAAACCACATTATAGTTTGTTAAAGTCTGGCTTTTATTCGATTCATTTCGGATACAGTCTTGACGCAGGACAATATACAAAATTTTCCAATTGATGCAAAAATCCCATGGAATATATCATTGCTATGCTGGCTCATGTATATGGTTTCATAAAATAGTTGCTAACGTTCGCACGTATGCGCAGTTGCCGCTTCAAAGCGCTTTCATGTCGGGTTATCCACAAGATAAGCAAATGAACCAACATGAGCAACCCCTCGGTCCGGCAATTGCGTATGACCGGCTGTTAGTGGCAGTGCTTTGACATATGCACAATGCCTGCAGGTTAGGTATTTCGTATTTATTATCAAGTTAATCGAAATGATTCGTTAAAAAAGGGTCTGCAGCAGGTTATTATTCTGGACAGGTTTTGCATCCCGCTCTGTCTTTTATTCGATGCTTATTTCTGATTCTCGAGATTTCACTGCCATTCCATACATCATTGAAACTTTCAAAATTTAAATCGCCAATTATCATTGGCTCATTGTATATTTTCGTACAAGGACGCACTTTATTATATGCAGTCACATTGAAAGAAAAGTAGGTTAATATGCAATTGTTTTTCCGGACAAAATCTGTGTTTTTATAATTTCTCCTTATCTTGGTTACATCCTGAATTACCCGGAATTCATTACATCCGATTTTTAGTGCATACTCTTTTGCTTTAACCTGCTCACTCCTGTTCCAGGGGAAATCAATCATTTGCCACTCAATAAGGATGCTGGCGGCATGAAGTTTTTTATAGTAAAGAATTTTATTCAGATTTTCTAAAACGAGTTCCAGGTTCCCAAGTCTTCTGTAGGTATTATAAGTTTCCGGGGTAATTCCATCAATAGCGATGACAATTCTGTCAAGTCCTGATATGACAAGGTTTTCCCAAAATATATCGTCTTTTTCAATGGATAGATTTGTTGAAATGATGGTCCCTATTTTATTATTTTTTGCGTACAGTATATAATCAATAATACGTTCATTTTCAAGAGGTTCACCTATTTCATATAATGAAACCAGAAATAAATATCCTTTAAGTTGATCAATGAGTTTTACATATAAATCGTAAGGGTAAAACAGATTTTCTTTTTTTTCAAAGCAATATAAGCAACTCACATTGCACATCCTGCTGATTTCAACTCTTAGAAAAGCAGGTTTTGAACGAACAATTGTTTTTCCTGATATCCATAAAACAATGGAATACAATAAATTGATATCTTTTTTTAAGGTATTGTATTTAATAAATGGAAGGTATCTTGAAAATTTCCATTGTTTGAGTTTGACATTTTGGGTCATATTTAAAGTGTTAGGTAATGTCATCTTTTGTCAGTTGCGATTAAGGCAATTTTCTTGTTTCATGAGTTCTTTTTACCACATAACAATCAAATGTAGCCTTTCCCCAAAAGTCCTTTTCTAAGTACTCAAGTGTTTTTTGCTGCCGGTTTTTATCAGGCTTAATCATTATCTGCTTCTTTCTTGATGCTGCCCATAACTACATTTCTAATATAGAATGAATTCGAATATAAGGTTACTCAAATATAAAAAAGATTTCAATGAAGAATGATACCTGGATGCCGGATGCTGGATGTTTGATTTTTATCCTTTTTTTTTCATTTCACATTTCTTTTTTTACATTTATAAGTCATTTTGTAAACCGTATGTCTAAAAAAGTTCTCGTTGTTTATTACACCCAAACCGGCCAGATCAGAGATATTCTTCATTCCATAATGAAGCCCTTTGCCGCTTATGAAGATATTGAAATCACCTATGAAGAGTTAAAACCCAGGCCCCTTTTCCCTTTCCCGTGGACATCAGATGCGTTTTTTCAGGCCATGCCTGAATGCGTAAAAGGCATTCCTTGTGAAATGGAACCCTTGTCATTAAAAGGTGATGAGTTTTTTGACCTCATTATAGTTGGCTATCAGCCTTGGTTTCTTTCTCCAAGCATCCCCATTCACGCTTTCTTTCAAAATGAAGTTGTAAAAAAACTTATATCCGGGAAACCTGTTATTACAGTTATCGGCAGCCGCAATATGTGGATCAACGCACAAAATAAAATTGAAGAATATATCCGTGCATTAAATGGGAAGCTTGCAGGTAATATTGTATTGTATGACAAGGCTGCAAATTTATTAAGCATCATTTCCATCATCCGGTGGATGTTTAAAGGCGAAAAGGGCCGGTATTTAAAAATTATCCCTCCTGCCGGAGTATCTGCAGAGGATATCCGCAATGCGAAAAAATTTGGGACATGCATTGCACAGGCTTTGTTGGAAAAAAGTATTGAAAAAGCAGGACTATCGCTGATTGAACTGGGTGCAGTTCCCATTGAGACCCAATTAATCATGCTCGAAAAGCGCGGTATCATCTTCTTCAAATTATGGGCTGATTTCATTCTAAAAAAAGGGGCCTACGGAGATAAAAAACGACTGGTTCGGGTAAGGTTATTTAAATATTACCTTTTAGCGGTATTATATCTGGTTTCACCTTTTGCATCCCTTCTTTATGCAATGATCCGACCTTTCAGAGCTAAGCACATAAAAAAACAAATATCTTTATATCAACTGAAAACATCTGGTATGAATGTTTTTTTTAGTTTTGCAGTCTTATTCGGGTACTATACCGTATAAATGGGGTCAGAAACGCGTATATTTCAATTTTCTATGTCTAACGAGGTCTTTATTACAAACATTACAAAATTTCTTCCCAACAGTCCCGTCGCTAATGATGAGATGGAGCAGTATTTGGGTATGATTGATGGAAAGCCATCAAAAGCCAGAAGAATTGTTCTGCGGAATAACGGAATTGTAAATCGTTATTATGCAATGCAAAAGGGAGGGATTCAAACTCATTCCAATGCGCAGATGGCAGCAGAAGCTGTAAAGCTGCTTTTTAATGATCAGTTTAAGAAAGAAGATATACAGTTGTTGGCCTGCGGTACAGCCTCACCGGATCAGATTATGCCCTCGCATGCATCAATGGTGCATGGATTGCTTGATATACCTTCAATAGAAATATCATCGTTTGCCGGATCATGTTGTGCCAGCATGCAGGCACTTAAGTTTTCTTATCTCTCAATTCTTTCGGGTAGCACTACAAATGCTGTTTGTACTGGTTCTGAGGTTCTGTCGTGCTGGATGCTTTCGAAATACTTCGAAAAAGAAACCGAAAATGAGGCATTGCTCAAAGAGAATCCCATGCTTGCCTTTGAAAAAGAATTTCTGCGCTGGATGCTCTCCGACGCTGCCGGTGCCGTACTCCTTCAAAATAAACCTGTCGGTAAGCAGCCTTTAAGAATTGAATGGATTGACATCAAGTCATATGCCAATGAAAAGGAAACCTGTATGTATGCAGGAGGTGACAAAACTGAAAATGGTGAAATTATCGGTTGGTCGAGAATTGACCCTGAAAAATGGCTTACAAAGTCCATTTTTTCACTGAAACAGGATACGCGAATGTTGGGTGAACACATCGTTAAGTTTGGTGCACAGTTTTTACAGGAGATTATTGAAAAACGCAATTTTGATATCAGCACAATTGACTATTTTCTTCCTCATCTGTCATCAGAATTTTTCAGGGAACCCATATTTAAACAACTTGATGAATCAGGCATATCCATTCCCCGCGAAAAATGGTTTACCAATCTTTCCCAGGTAGGCAACGTGGCTACGGTTTCGTTTATTCTCATGCTTGAAGAGTTGTTGCGTACCAAAGATGTGAAAAAGGGACAGAAAATATTGATTCAGGTACCTGAAAGTGCACGGTTTACTTATGCTTACGCATTACTTACAGTTTGCTAGGCAGTTATCTGAAACATTTTTGATTCTAAAAGACTGTTGAAATGAAGATTGATGAGGTTCCACAGGATAAAGGATATCTGGTTCCCGGACGCGTTAGTGATCTCAGTTATGCCGTGGATAAAAATGGCAAATATACCAGTACGCTGAGTCAGGGCTGGAAGCCAAAGAACGATGCGATGGATCTTGCATGGTCTTTGGTTTATGAGAAAACAGAAGCTGCAAGACAGGGTGTGCTTTCCGGTAAATTAAGTCCTCTGGCTTTTTATATGGAACTCAATGTTATGGATGTTCCCATCCTTTCGGGGTATACCGGATTATCCAAATGGAAGGTAAGAAGGCATCTTAAAATGAAAAACTTTAAAAAAATCTCTGCCGATATTCTTACGCAATACGCGACTATTTTAAATATTTCTGTTGAAAACCTGGTAAATATTGACCTAATCAGAGAGATGAAGCTGAATCATGAAAATTGATTTTAAACACTACCAGGCCGCCCATTGTGAAAATGGGGTAACCTCCAACTTGTTAAAACATTATGGTATAAACCTGAGCGAACCCATGGTTTTCGGTATTGGTTCGGGTTTTTTCTTTTCCCACATGCCCTTTATAAAGCTTAATGGAATTGCTGTAACTTCTTTTCGCATATTACCGGGATGGATTTTTGACAGGGTTACACGGCGAATGGGTATCCATGTAACACGCAGGAAATTCCGGAATCCGGAGGCAGCTATGCGGGAACTCGATAAATTGCTCGACAGAGGTGTTCCGGTTGGTATGCTGGTTGGTGTATTTCAACTGCCCTATTTCCCGAAAGAATACCGCTTCCATTTTAATGCGCATAACATTACAGTATTTGGAAAAGAAGGCGACCTCTATTTTGTGAGCGATCCCGTAATGGAGCAAATTGAAACACTTACCAGAGAAGAGCTTGCCCGTGTGCGCTATGCTCAGGGTACTTATCCCCCAAAGGGGCGCATGTATTATATCGATCATGTTCCCGATCATCCGGATCTCAGACCTGCAATTGTAAAAGGTATCAAAAAAACTGCTACCGATATGCTTACCATACCCGTGCCTATGTTTGGAGTAAAAGGCATCCGGTTTCTTGCTAAAAGAATGCGAAAATGGCCTGCCAAATTCGGTCAGAAATTAGCAGCCCATAACCTGGGACAGGTGATTCGTATGCTTGAGGAAATCGGAACAGGTGGTGCAGGCTTTCGGTTTATATATGCTGCTTTCTTGCAGGAGAGCGCTGAAATCATGCAGCAACCCTGGCTCAATGAGATGAGCACAGAAATGACTGCTGTTGGTGATCTTTGGAGGGATTTTGCCGTTCAGGCCTCCAGATGTTTCAAAAACCGTGATAACGCCGGCATTACTTATGACACACTGGCTGATCAACTCAATCAAATTGCTGATAAGGAAGAAGCCATATTTACACGGCTGCGAAAAATAGAAATGTAATGGGAGAAAATCCGATTATACGTGTTGAAAACCTGACCAAGTGGTATAAAGGAAATTCCAGGCCTGCAATCCAAAATGTAAGCTTTGATTTTCCCGAAGGCATGATTTCAGGTTTATTGGGACCTAACGGCGCCGGAAAAACCACCATGATTAAAATCCTTTGCGGACTTCTCAAGCCTACTGAAGGAGAAATTACCATTGGTGGATTTTCACTGCGTCGTGAACCTGCAAAAATAAAGCGGATCATCGGTGTTGTTCCTCAGGATATTGCTTTATATCCTACGCTTACAGCACGTGAGAATCTTTCTGTTTTTGGAGGCATATGTGGGCTCAAGGGTGCTGATTTAAAGAAAAAAATTGATAAATGGCTCGATGTTTTTGGTCTTACAAAAAGCCAGCACCATCAAATGGGACATTTTTCAGGGGGTATGAAAAGAAGACTCAACCTGATTGCCGGAATCATTCACGATCCTCAGATTGTGTTCCTGGATGAGCCTACAGTCGGTGTAGACGTGCATTCCAAAAATGTGATTATTGATAATTTGTTTGAAATTAACCGCAAGGGGACAACCATCGTCTATACATCACATTATCTTGAGGAGGCCGAAAATCTATGCTCTCATATCGCCATTATTGATGAAGGCGAGATCATCACCAAGGGATCTCTGCGGAAAATCAAAGAAGAAAGCAGACCCGATTCGACACTGGAAGATATTTTTCTAGAACTTACCGGCAGGGCATTAAGGGATTGAGCTATGAGAACAGCGATAAAACTGGCATATAAGGATTTTCTGGTTATTATTCGGGATAAAGCCGGCCTGGCGATGCTTTTTATTATGCCTATGGCCCTGGTTTTGATTATGACCAGTCTGCAGAATAATACCTTTAATGCAATTAACGAGAGCGGAATCAACCTTATTCTCCTGAATCAGGATCCAGATTCACTTGGCGCAGCAATTGAAGGAGAAATTGCAAAATCGAACTTTTTCAGAATACATACTACCATTGACGGGCAGATTCCTTCTGATTCGATTGTAAAAGAGGCTGTTGCTTCTGGTAAATATCAGATTGGCATTGTAATTCCCCCTCATGCTACTGAGAAGATCCGAAAAAAGGTTAAGAATAATGTGGATCAGGTGTTTTCTGGTGATTCCACGGCAAAGCCACAGCAATTTGACTCGCTTTTTATCCGGTTGTATGTGGATCCGGCCACCAAAACGTCACTGCGTTCTACCTTACAGGGGTCCATTAGGGAGTTCTCTTCAAAGGTTGAATCACGGATTGTTTTAAACGAACTGACCCGGGAGATCAACAGCCGGATGATGATGTCCCTGCCTAACCTGAACATCATCCATCAGGAAACCGTATTTTATACGGAAGAGTATGTGGCCAGAAGGAATAAAACCATTATTCCCAATGCGGTACAACACAATGTGCCTGCCTGGACGCTTTTTGCCATGTTTTTCATCGTAATCCCCTTTGCTAGTGCCATGATTAAAGAGCGTGAAGATGGAAGCCTTTCACGATTGTTAACCATGCCGTGTTCTTATACGAAAATCATGCTGAGCAAAATTTCGGTCTTCCTGGTCGTTTGCCTGCTTCAGTTTGCAATGATTATGCTGATGGGGGTATATTTATTTCCCTTGATCGGTCTGCCTGCTCTGGAGGTTTACGGCAAGATCATCAACCTCACCATCATTGCCTTTTGTGCTTCGATGGCAGCCATCGGTTATGGCATTGCTGTGGGTACTATTGCAAAAACACATCAGCAGGCAGCTGTTTTTGCGTCCATATCTGTTGTAATTCTGGCTGCTATTGGAGGAATTTGGGTGCCTGTTTTTGTAATGCCTCCTTTTTTACGTGAAATCAGCATTGTTTCTCCTTTAAACTGGGGATTGAACGGGTTTTATGATATTTTAGTAAGGAATGCCGCACTGGTTGATGTTTATAAAAATGGAATCTGGTTGTTGCTATTTTCATTTGGATGTCTCTTTATAGCTTCCTATTATCACAAATTCAGCCGTGAGTTTGAATAATCTGTAAAACTTAAAAATATTAAATAGCTTTGATTGGGTTTGATTTACTTTTTATATCTTTCACGGCCTTAAAAAGGAGCCTGTGATTTGGGCTTCGAAAATATTATGACTGAATCTATTACTTGTTGTTATTGAATTGCTACTATGGAAGAACTTATCGAACAGCTGAAACTGGATATTATTGAAGCATTATCACTTGAAGATGTGGTTCCTGAGGATTTTGACGCGGATACTCCTTTGTTTGTTGAAGGGTTGGGACTCGATTCTATCGACGCGCTTGAGTTAATTTTGCTTATGGAACGGAAATATGGAGTTAAGATTGAAGATCCTAAGGAAAGACGTAATGTTTTGAAAAACGTCAGAGCTATGGCAGAATGCATCATGAATCACCGTAATCAGCAAAAATAATGCGCCCCAGGGTTTTTGTTACCGGGATGGGCATTATTTCGGCAATAGGCAACGGTACCGAAGAAACCCTGAAATCCTTCCGTCAATTGCAATCAGGGATCACAAGGCTTACCCTGTTCCCATCAGAAAGAAGTAACATACCTGTTGCTCAAATCAGCTATTCCAATGAGGAACTGGTTGCTATGGCACCTAAAGAGGGTTCTGATAGAACCATTTCCCGTAATACCTTGCTCGCACTTATTGCAGCACAACAGGCCGTTTTATCTTCGGGCTGGAAAAATGCCCTGGAAAAAGAAACAGGAGCTGTTTTTGCAACCACTGTTGGTGGCATGGATCTGAACGAACAGCACTATTTGTCCCTGTTACAAAATGACTTATATAAAGATTTTATTAATTCATACGATAGTGCCGACAGTGGTGAGCGTGTTGCAGGGTATCTGGGCATCAGAAGAAATATCACCACTATTTCCACAGCCTGTTCCTCATCTGCCAATGCCATTTTGCTTGGTGCAAGGCTTATACAAAACAGAAAATTGCAGCGTGTTGTTGCCGGAGGCACCGATGCGCTTACCCGGTTTACTTTAAACGGCTTTCATGCATTGGAAATATTATCTCCAACCGGATGCAGGCCTTTTGATAAAAACAGAAACGGACTTACTATTGGGGAAGCAGCTGCCTTTGTCGTTCTCGAATCTGAAGAAACGGCTGATCCCCGACATATTATCTGCGAAGTCTCCGGATATGCAAACATTAATGAAGCATATCACGCTACAGCCTCCACGTCTGAAGGTATTGGTGCTGCCATGGCAATGCGCCAGGCTTTGGAATGTGCACGGCTTAATGCGTCAGACATCAGCTATATTAACGCACATGGAACGGGTACGGAGATTAATGATTTGTCGGAAGGCAGAGCTATTGAGACCATTTTTGGATCATCCATACCTCCGGTGAGTTCCACCAAAGGTTTTACCGGTCACACTTTAGGTGCTGCAGGAGCAGTGGAAGCGGTTTTCTCCGCACTGGCCCTGAAAAACCAGATTGTACTTCCGGCAGTGAATTTTTCTGAACCCATGCCTGAATGTTCATTTTCGCTTCAAACATCTGTGGCTTCAGAAAATGTTCTTCATGTCATGTCGAATTCCTTTGGCTTTGGAGGGAGTAATTCTACTTTAATTTTTTCACGGATCTGATATGAGCGTTGTTATAAAAGCAAATAGTATTATATCTGCACAAAACACCTGCAATTCCCGTAAATTCCCGGAAGTGGAGGAAATCATCGGCAACAGGCTGGTATGTAAGGAACCGGAGTACAGAACCCTGATCAATCCTTTGCTTTTGAGACGCATGCCCCGGATTCTCAAAATGGGCCTCGCTTCTGCACAATTATGCATCAGCAGGGCTGAAGGTGTGAGTCCCGATGGAATTATTGTAGGTACCGGACTGGGATGCCTTGATAACCTTGAGAAATTTTTGAAAGAAGTTTTGGAAACAAAGGAACATGTTACCAGTGTGCTGCCATTTATCAATTCAACACATAATGCGGTAGCAGCTCAGATTTCCATGCTTCTTAAAAACAACAGTTATAATGTTACCTATTGCCATCGGGCATTTTCATTTGAAAGTGCATTGCTCGACGGCATGATGCTGATTGAGGAAAAACGTGCAAAACATGTGCTGGTAGGTGGCATAGATGAATGCACAGATGACTTTGTCGTGCTTCACAGCTACCTGAATCAATGGAAGAAGCATCCGGTGAGCAACCTTTCACTTTTAACCGATGAAACGCCCGGCACTATTGCCGGTGAGGGCTCTTCATTTTTTATGCTTTCTGATCAGGAGGACATAAAGCCTGCAGTTGAGATCCAGTCGGTTCATACCTTTTTTACACCTGAAAACGCTGACCCGGAAACCATTAAGAACGAAATAAGCTGGTTTTTAAATAAAATGGGCACTTCTTTGAACCACCTGCATGCGGTGATGCTGGGACTCAACGGAGATAAAGATCATGATGCCCTGTTTCAGGTCCTTAGAAATGATTTTTTTACCCATCAAACCGCTTTGTATTTTAAACACTTGTGCGGTGAATATTATACGGCTTCTGCATTTGCTTTGGGTTTGGCAACCATGATCCTTGAACAGCAAAAGATTCCGGCTGTTGTGAAACTCTCCGGCGGAGCATCCCATGAGGTTAAAAATATTCTGATTTATAATCAGATCAAAAACACCGAGCACACGTTGATTTATCTGAATTACCGTCATGTATGATGTTGTAATTATTGGTGGCGGCCTGGGCGGTCTTTTAAGCGGAAATCTGTTATCCAGGGAAGGACTAAACGTATGCCTGGTTGAAAAGAATCATAAGCTGGGGGGATCATTACAAACGTTTGGAAGGAAAGGGGTCATTTTTAATACTGGATTGAATTATACCGAAAGCCTTGGAGAAGGGCAGGTACTCAACCGTTATTTCAGGTATTTTGGATTGCTGGATACTCTTAAACTCCGAAAGCTTAATGAAGATGGCTTTGAAGTGATCGATTTTAAGGATGATCAGTATAAATTTGCCATGGGCCGGGAGCATTTTGTAGAAACCTTGGCTCAAAAGTTTCCCTCTCAGCGGGAAGGCCTAAAAAAGTACACCGGTAAGATCCATGAGATTTGCCAGGCTATATCCATGTACAGTTTTTTGGAAACACCTTCCAATCTCATTGATAATACTTATTTAACGGTTGGAGCAGCTGACTTCATCAAATCGTGCATTTCAGATCCACGCCTGCAAAATATCCTCGCCGGCAATAGCATGCTGTATTCCGGAACGGAAGACAAGACTCCATTGTACATTCACGCGCTGATTAACAACTCTTTTATTGAAAGCGCCTGGCGCATAGCAGACGGGAGTCATAACGTGGTAAACATTCTGGCATCCAATATCCTTTCAAACGGAGGCACTATTCTGAAGAAAAAAGGGGTTAAAAAAATCATCACCCGCAAAGGAGCAGCGGTGGCTGTTCAGTTATCAGATGGAGAAATTATTGAAGCCCGCCATTTTATTGCCAACATACATCCTTCACAGATTTTTGAAATGACAGAGCCGGGGGCTTTCAGGAAAATATATAAAGACCGGATCAATGGACTGGAAGATACCATGGGTATGTTTACCCTGTATCTGGTTTTTAAACCTGAGAGCATGCCCTATTCCAACTTTAACTTCTATCATTATGAAGAAGATAATGTTTGGGTGGCCTCTCATTATCAAGTAAATAAATGGCCGCAGAATTACCTGTATATGCCCACTGCCATATCGGGAGGGGAACAATTTGCAAAAAGCGCTTCCGTTATCACCTATATGGACTACACTGAGGTGAAAAAGTGGGAGCATACCTATACAGGTTACAGGGGAAGTGATTATCTTGCGTTTAAGGAGGAAAAAGCCATGAAATTGCTGGATGCGGTTGAAAAACAATTTCCGGGAATCAGAGATCGTATCCGGGCATGGTATACATCGACACCCCTTACATGGCGCGATTATACCGGAACCCGTGGAGGCTCTGCCTACGGTATTCTCAAGGATTTTAACAGGCCGTTGGAATCCATGATTCTTCCCAGAACACAGATTCCCAATTTATACCTGACTGGCCAGAATACCAATGTTCATGGCATTCTGGGTGTTACCATCAGTTCTGTGGTTACCTGTTCTGAACTTATTGATGCCGGATACCTTTTAAATAAGATAAAGAATTGCTGATCTAAATACAACCTGTGATGAAATATGATGTAGCGATAATCGGAAGTGGATTGGGAGGTTTACAATGTGCTTATATTCTGGCAAAAGAAGGATATAATGTTTGCATCCTCGAAAAAAACAGAGTGTTGGGAGGATGCTTACAGACTTTTTCACGTTGTGGAACTGTTTTTGACACAGGCATGCATTATATCGGCGGTATGGATGAAGGAATGATCCTGAACAGGCTGTTTAAATATTTCGATCTGAATTCCCGGTTAAAGCTCAAACGTCTGGATGAAGATGGCTATGACATTATCCGTTATGACGGAAAGGATTACCGGTTTGCCATGGGCTATGAAAATTTCGCCGAAACCATGATCGCTCAATTTCCGCATGAGCGCGAGGCCATTAGGAAATATATATCCATGGTGAAAGAAATACGTGATTCAGTTGACCTTTACAATCTGGAAAACCTTTCTACCTCAAACACCACATACCTGAAATTTTATGGAATCAGTATTGCTGATTTTATTGATTCCATTACTACTGATTTCACGCTGAGAAATGTCCTGAACGGACTTGCCCCTTTATACGGGGGAATGAAAGAGTATTCACCGGTTTATATTCCTCTTGTAATTCATTCATCATACATTGAAGGTGCCTACCGTTTTTTGGGCGGAGGTTCACAACTCAGTGATTTTCTGGCCGAATCGGTTACTTCCATGGGGGGAACCATCCTTAAAAAGGCCGAAGTAACCAGGGTAAATTATGAGAATCAGGCAGTTACATCGCTCGAAATAAATCATTCAGAAATTATTGAAGCTGAGCATTTTATTTCAGATATTCATCCCAAAACCCTCTTAGGTCTTATGGATGAAAAAGCCTTTAAGCCTGCATACAGACACCGCATCCAAAGTATTACTGAAACATACGGTATGTTTACGCTGTATCTGGTGATGAAAAAGAATGCTTTCAGATATATCAACAAGAATTATTTCTGTTATCATGTGAAAGATCTTTGGCGCGACTTCCATTATACAGAAGAAATATGGCCCGGGGGTTATATGGTCCATTTTTCTCCCTGCGAAGAGAACATGGAGTATACCGATGCCATCATTGTAAATACCATCATGCGTTGGGAAGAAGTGGCTCAATGGACCAACACAACTGTGGAGAACCGTGGAGATGATTACAAGGCTTTTAAACAAAGAAAGGCAGAGTTGGTAATGAAAGATCTGGAAAAAGATTTTCCGGGGATTAACCAGGCGGTGAAATTTATTTACACGTCATCTCCTCTTACGTACCGCGATTATACCGGAACCTGGGAAGGTTCGGTGTATGGCATTCAGAAGGATTATAACAGTCCGCTTAAAACCCTTGTTTTACCAAGAACATATCTGAAGAATCTGTTACTCACAGGACAGAATATCAATGTTCACGGGGTGGTGGGCGTTACCATTGGTTCCTTCCTGACTTGTTCCGAATTGCTGGGCAAAAAATACCTGATGAAAAAAATGTATGAAGCAAGCTAAAAATAAGAAATTCCTGAGGCGGCCTCTTGTCAGAATTGCAATTGCACTGCTCGTGCTGTTTACCGGCATCATCATTTATTTTGCCATTGTTGCCATTGACCGTCCTCCCAAAATAGCCGATCTTTCTTTATTGTCCGTGGAACGAAAAGACTGGGGTAGTCAAACCTATTCATTCGGTAACAACTGGCTGCGGAAAAGCGAAAGCGGGTTGTGGGAAGCTTATCTGGAAGGAGAACCTTTTGAGCGTGGTGTTGCTTTCGGGCAGCTTACCAAAGAGCTGTTATATTACCAGGAATCTGCTTTCTTCGATCAGATCCGGGTTCTAGTTCCATCCGACAATTATCTGAAAGTATTGAAATACTTTATCGCCTTTTTCAACCGCAATCTCGACAAGCATATCATTCCTGAATATAAAGAGGAAATATATGGCACTTCCTTCGCTTGTGATCCCTCCTATGATTTTATCGGCTCGGGATATCAGCGTCAACTGAACTACCATGCTGCCCACGATATTGGTCATGCACTGCAAGGCCTGAACCTGGTAGCCTGTACCTCTTTTTCAGTATGGGATGAGCAGTCAGCAGACTCTTCTTTGCTGGTGGGCCGTAATTTTGATTTTTATATGGGTGATGGGTTTGCTGAAAATAAGATCGTATGTTTTGTAAAGCCATCGCAGGGACACAGATTCATGATGATTACCTGGGCCGACCTGATTGGTGTGGTTTCAGGAATGAATGAAAAAGGACTTACCGTTACCCTCAATGCTTCAAAATCATCCATACCTGTTCAGAGTGCTACTCCGGTGACGCTTTTAGCAAGGGAAATTCTTCAGTATGCATCCACCATTGATGAAGCCTACGAAATAGCAAAAAAAAGGAAACTTTTCGTTTCTGAATCCATCATGATTGGGTCTGCAATTGACCATGCTACGGCTATTATAGAAAAATCGCCTGATAACCTCGACCTTTATCGTGCAGACAGCAGTCGGATCGTTTGTTCCAATCATTTTCAGGGTCAGGCTTTTAAAAATGACGCTAAAAATAATGAAAATATTAAAGGTTCAGATAGCTATAGCCGATACAAAAGGGTTGAAGAACTTTTAAACAGATATCATGGTTTGAATGTTTCCAATGTGTCTGAGATATTGCGTGATCGTATGGCCCTGGGAGATAGCAATGCCGGTATGGGGAATCCGTTATCCATTAATCAGCTGATTGCCCATCATTCGGTGATTTTCAAGCCCGACAGCCTTATTGTATGGGTTTCTACTGCTCCCTGGCAGTCAGGTAAATATGTGGCCTACGATCTCAGGAAAGTGTTCGATATTCCGGTTGATCAAATTCGAAACCATCAGGAAATATATCTGAAGCAACGTACCATAGCAGCAGATCCTTTTCTTAAATCATTTGATTACCAGCAGTTCCTGGAATATAAGAAAATGACAGAGGAGCTCTGGCGTTTGAAAAAATCCGGAGAAGCATTGCCGCAAGGTTTTGAAAGCTCTTATCTTCAAACGAATCCCGAATTGTATTTAACCTATTCCCATTTGGGCGATTATTATACAGAGATGCGTGATTATGCAAAGGCACAAAAGTATTATACCCTGGCTATGCATAAGAAATTGCCCGGAATGGATGAGCATGTGAAACTCGAAGAGAAATCAAAAGCACTCAATAAAAAAATCAATCATGGCCATTCGCGAAATTGAAACCCGAAGTCTTGAAGAAATTAAAGTTTATCAGGAACAGGAGTTAAAAAAGCTTTTGCCTTATTTACAAAAACATTCGGCTTTTTATAAAGCTTTGTTTGAAAAACATCAGATCGATATCAATCAGATTCGGACCCTGGAAGATCTGCGTCAGATTCCGCCCACCACAAAAGAAGACCTTCAATGCCAGGGCGAAGATTTTATTTGTGTGGACAAGAGGGAAATTGTTGACTATATCACAACTTCAGGAACATTGGGAAATCCTGTCGTATTTGCCATGACTGACCAGGACTTGAACCGGCTGGCATATAATGAATTTACCGGATTCAGAGTTGCTGGTTGTACCCAGGATGATATTTTTCAGTTGATGACCACCATGGACCGGAGATTTATGGCCGGATTGGCCTATTTTTTAGGCACGCGTATGCTCAAAGCCGCTATGGTAAGAGTAGGTAATGGAATCCCTGAATTACAGTGGGATTCAATAAAACGATTTTCTCCAACCACACTGGTCGCCGTTCCTTCATTCCTGATTAACATCATCGACTATGCCGAAAAAATGGGAATTGACATTCATTCCTCTGGTGTAAAGCGGGCTGTTTGCATTGGCGATTCCATCCGTAATACAGATTTTTCCTATAACACCCTGGGTAAAAAGATCAGTGAAAAATGGCCGGAATTGAAGCTGTTTTCGACTTATGCATCAACTGAAATGGCTACCTCTTTTACAGAATGTGAGTATGGCGTTGGAGGTCATCATAATCCGGAGTTGATTATTGTTGAATTTCTGGACGAAAATGACCAGCCGGTTCCTTATGGAACTCCGGGTGAGGTTACCATTACTACTTTGGGAGTTGAGGGGATGCCTCTATTGCGATTTAAAACAGGGGATATGGTTGAGGCACACGATGAGCCATGTAAATGCGGAAGAAATACCATCAGACTGGGACCGGTAATCGGACGTAAAAAGCAAATGATCAAATATAAAGGAACCACTTTATATCCTCCTGCCTTATATGACATCCTGGAGAATATTGAAGGCGTCAAAAATTATGTTATTGAAGTATATACCAATCAAATTGGTACGGATGAAATTCTGATCCGCGTTGGCGCATCAGACCATTCTGAGAATTTCGAGAAAATGATCAAGGACCATTTCAGGGCTAAACTCAGAGTTGCTCCTTCTGTGTCGTTTGAGACGGTGGACTATATCAACAGTCTTCAGTTTCCACCTCTAAGCCGCAAACCGGTAAAGCTGATTGACCGAAGAGAGTGATTTATTTGATGATTTGATGATTTGATGATCTGTAGATTTGTTGATTGGTTTTCCAGAATCCGGAATCATTTTTTTATTGGTTTGATGATTTGTTGAAAAGCATATCGTTTTTCACTAATTTCGGAACAGTTCATTCACTTTAAACAAAACTCCATTATGAAAAAGATTGCATTAACAATGATCGCATTGTTCGGCATTTTCCTTGCGGGAGCTTATGCAAACAAGACCTCAGTTACCATTAAAGCGCCTGCGGAAATAAAAGCGGGAACAGAAATAACTGTTGTAATTCAGGTAGCGCACAAAGGAAACAGCAAGGGACATCATACCGACTGGGTATCGCTCAAGATTGACGGGAAAGAAGTGAAGAAATGGGAATATACCAAAACTACACTTCCTCCTTCAGAGAATTTTACGGTTGAATATAAAATTACGGTTACAGCCGATATGGTTATTGTAGCCCAGGGAAATTGCAATATTCACGGTTCTACCGGTGCAAAAACATTGAATATTAAAGTCAACTAATTACTTAAATATGTATTCACTCATCTTACCTTTGGGAATTGTAAATTTTGTACTGGTTGCAATTCAGATTCTTAGCGGATTGAAGATTGTTAAAATTTCCTATAAAGCGCATAAGTATTTTGGGATATCATTAGGAGTAGGCGCGCTTTTACATGGTGCCATTGCTGTATTTTTTACGTGAAATTTTTATTTTAAGGCAAGGTATTGATTATATTTACGCCCCGTATTTGAAATATCAGATGCGGGGTTTTTTCTGATATTGCACTCATAATGAAAAAAGAAGCACTGGTTTGCCGGACCGAATCAAAAATCCGATTTAGTGATGTGGATTCGATGAACGTTGTCTGGCACGGAAATTACATCAAGTATTTTGAAGACGGCAGAGAAGCTTTTGGCGACCTGTTTGGAATCAATTATATTGATTTTTACAGCCGTGGTTTTCTGATTCCTATTGTTAAAATAAACTGCGATTACAAAAGTCCGTTAAAATATGGCGACACCGCAGTTATTGAAACCAGGTTTGTGAATTGTGATGCCGCTAAACTCATGTATGATTATACCATATTCAGAAATAATACCCGTGATGTTGTTGCAACAGGGTCCTCTGTGCAGGTTTTTTTAAATACCGCTATGGAACTGTTGCTGGATTTCCCTCCTTTTTTTCTTGAATGGAAGAGAAAGCATGGTCTGGCCTAAAATTGAGATTTTTGAGAGAAGCATATATTTTATCGGATAATATCATTTCACCGCTTGGTTTTACCACCGGTGAAAACATAGCTGCGCTCAGGGCAGGTGAAACAGGGATCTCTTATCATGAGGATCTTTCCATTAGTCCACAACCTTTCTGGGCTTCACGAATTGATTTTAATAAATTCTCAGAGCGCTTTGGCAGTACTTTTACCATAAATTCATACACCCGTTTTGAATCCATGGTCATTGCCTCTGTTAGCGATGCAATGAAACATTGTTCTGTGGATCTTTCGACCCCGGATACGCTTATGATCATTTCATCTACAAAAGGGAATGTTGATTTACTGGCGAAGGATTCTGCTTCAGAACGGGCTTATTTGTGGAGCTCGGCGCAGGCAATTCAGCATCATTTCCACCTGGCAAATACGCCATGGATTGTCTCAAATGCTTGTATTTCAGGCGTATTGGCTTCCATTATTGCAAGTCGTCTGATCCGCTCCGGAAGATACAATCAGATTATTGTGACGGGTGCTGATATGGTTACTGAATTTGTACTTTCAGGATTCAATTCTTTCCTTTCATTGTGTGCCGGACCCTGTAAGCCATTCGACAAAAACAGGCAGGGTTTGTCGCTCGGAGAAGCAGCAGGAACGATTGTTTATTCTTCTGTAAAGCCAACGGCTGAAAGCGAACCAATCATTAAGGCAGGCAAAGGGTTTTCGAGCAACGATGCCAACCATATCTCCGGCCCTTCAAGAACCGGTGAGGGATTGTATATTGCCATCCGCAAAACACTGGAAGGCTTTGATAAGCCGGTTGATTATATTTCTGCCCATGGAACAGCAACTCCCTATAATGATGAGATGGAATCCATCGCACTTACCCGGGCTGGTTTAAATCACGTTCCTGTAAACAGCCTTAAAGGATATTGGGGACACACATTGGGTGCCGCAGGAATTATTGAGTCTGTAGCCTGCATACACACGCTAAAAAGCAATCTTTTATTGAAAACTTTGGGATATACTGAATCAGGTGTCACCAATCCTCTTGCTATTATTGATGAAACAAGTGAAAAAAACCTTCAAACCTGCCTGAAAATGGCGTCAGGTTTTGGCGGTAGTAATGCAGCTCTATTATTTTGCAAAGAATGAACACAGACTATATCATTTCGGGACATTGCAATATTGTAAACGGGCAGGCACGTTTAAACGGATCTGTGGTATTTGAAGGAAGTGATACCAAAGCGGATGTGTTTTTACTGGAATTATACAAAAAGCTGAATGTCCATTACCCGAAATTTTATAAAATGGATCCGCTTTGCAAACTTGGATTCCTGGCATCAGAAATTCTTTTGAACGGAAGAAATCTTACAGATAAATATACAGGGGACGCAATTGGCATGATCCTCTATAATGCAGCAGGTTCAATTGATAGCGACCGAAATCACCAGCAATCCATCCAGAGCCGGGATGCTTATTTCCCAAGTCCCTCTGTTTTTGTTTACACGCTTGCAAATATTGTAATCGGTGAAATATCAATCCGCAATAAGTTTTTCGGAGAAAGCACTTTTTTTATTGAGAATGCTTTTAACGTGTCTTCAATGGAAACTTATATACGACAAATGCTGGATGAAGGGGTTATGGATTGCTGTCTATGCGGCTGGCTGGAAATGAACGGAAGCCATTACCATGCTGTACTTTATTTGATTGAAAAATCAACGCCCGATAATAAGGGAATTGCTATTTTTGAACCCGAAAAACTCACTCAAATTTATTCACAGGGAATCTGAATTATGGAACAACTGATTGCTAAACTGAAAAATGAAATTATTGAGGTTTTAAACCTTACGGAAATGACACCGGAAAGCATTGATGAAAATGCTCCTTTATTTGTTGAGGGACTTGGCCTGGATTCTATCGATGCGCTGGAGCTGATCGTGTTGCTTGAGAAGAAATATGGACTGAAGCTGGGCACGGCCGAAGAAGGAAAAACAGTACTCAAATCTGTGCGCTCTATGGCTGAGTTCATTCGCGCCAATAATAAAGGATAAGTGCCTGTGACAAGAGTTTTTATTACCGGTATCGGAATTATTACTGCTATTGGCAGAAATTCTCTTGAGGTTTTATCTTCCCTTAAAGAAGGTCTTACAGGAGTAGGGCATCTTTCGTTAATTGATAGTGTTTATAAGAATGAGATCCCCGTTGCCGAAATTAAAGCAACAAACGGTGAACTAATAGATATTGCCCGTCCCATAAATAAAGGTCATTATACCAGAACTGCTCTTCTTGGCATGATTGCCGCGCGACAGGCCATAATTCAGGCCGGACTTGAAAAGAATGAACTTCATACCGCTGCGCTTATTTCAGGAACTACAGTTGGAGGAATGGACCAGAGTGAAGTTTTCTTTAAAACCTTTCTTGCCAACAACAACCACGGAAAAATCAGGGGAGTTGCAGGACACGATTGCGGAGACAGTACAGAAATGATCGCCCGCGAAATGGGCGTTCAGGGCTTCTTATCCACCATTAATACAGCGTGCTCCTCTTCGGCGAATGCCATCATGATGGGGGCAAGATTAATCCGGCAAGGCAGGATAAAAAAAGCAGTTGCCGGAGGCACAGATTGTCTTACAAAATTCACATTGAACGGATTTAACAGTCTCATGATCCTGGACCGTATGCAGTGCAAGCCATTTGATGAAAACCGCAATGGATTGAACCTGGGCGAAGGGTCTGCATTTGTGGTTTTAGAATCGGAAGATGATGTGATGCAAAGTGGTAAAACACCACTTGCTGAAGTACTCGGATTTGGAAATGCCTGTGATGCTTACCATCAGACTGCCTCTTCACCCGAAGGACATGGCGCATACCTTGCTATGAAAATCGCATTGGAGACTGCAGGCATCGCATCAAATCAGATTAGTTATATCAACACCCATGGCACCGGAACAAAAAATAATGATTTGTCAGAAGGGGTTGCTATTGAACGGTTATTCGGAAATGACATTCCTCACTGCAGTTCTACAAAATCATTTACTGGTCATACATTAGGCGCTGCCGGCGCTATTGAAGCAGTGATCAGCACTCTGGCGATCCGCAATCAATGCATATTTGCCAATCTGAATTTTAGTGATAAAATGCAGGAATTATCATTTCTGCCGGTACAGAAATTCATGCCTGATGCTCAAATCGACTATGTTATGTCTAATTCATTCGGCTTTGGAGGCAACAATTCATCACTGATCTTTTCAAGAATCTGATATGGAAGTATATATAAAAGGAGCATCTGTTTTGTCTCCGCAAAATACCTTTAACAGCCAGAATTTGCCTGATGAAGAGGTCCAATACTCCGGGGTTACCCGATTAAAATGCATTGAACCGGTATATCGTGATTATTTGGATCCTATGGTTGCCCGCCGGATGAGCAGGGTTGTTAAAATGGGCGTTTGCAGTGCCCTGAAATGCATGAAAGACTCGGGGGTGAACATGCCTGATGCAATTATTGCAGGTACCGGACTTGGATGCCTGGAGGATACAGGTAAGTTTCTTACATCGATATACGCGAATGAAGAACGGCTTTTGAATCCGACACCTTTTATACAATCAACACATAATACCATTGCCGGAGCAATCGCACTTGCCATAAAATGCCATGGATATAATGCTACATACACCCATAGAGGTTTCTCATTTGAAAGTGCTTTGCAGGATGCACTGATGCAATTGCATGATCATCCGTCCATGAATATTCTGGCAGGAGGTTTTGACGAAATTACAGATATTTCCTATGCCTTAACCAGGCGACTCGGTTTATGGAAAACGAATGCCATTGACAGTTTTGCTCTTTATGAAAATCAAACGCGCGGAACAATTCCGGGTGAGGGAGTAGCATTTTTTATGCTGAGCGGCGTGCCGGGAGATCACGATATGGCTGTATTAAAAGATGTTGATGCATTTTTTAATCCCGATCGGAATCGGGATGATGTGAGACTGCACATTGAAGCCTTTCTCAAAAAAAACAATCTGGCTCCAGGTGAAATAGATCTGGCTTTGCTGGGGATGAATGGTGACAGCAGAACCGACCCTTTTTATGCCGGACTCATGAACAGCATTTTTAAAAATGTTGCTTGTGCGGGCTATAAACATCTTTGCGGTGAATATGATACTTCTTCTTCTTTTGCATTGTGGATGGCATCAGCAATGCTTCAGTCACAATGCGCACCACTTCATGCCATGCTTTCAGGTAAAAAACCTGAATCCATAAACCGGATTGTGGTTTACAATCATCTTCGTGGAAAAAATCATGCTTTGTTTCTTCTGGAAAGATGCTGACTTATAAGAAAATATCGGTTTTCTTTATTGTGCTTCTGTTGGTTGTAGCCATATATGATTGGTTCAACCCTGTAAGCGCATGGATTTATGCTGGCATTATTCTTGTCATGGTATCTGTTATGTTTTATGGTACCAAAAACATACAGGCTAATTTTTACCTGACATCCTTAAGCAAAGGTCAGGCAACGGACAAGGCTGTCGCATTGACTTTTGACGATGGTCCCGATGCACAGATTACTCCTTTAATTCTGGATGTCCTTAAAAAGCATCAGGTTCCGGCCACTTTCTTTATAATTGGAAGCCGGGCTGAAAGAAACCCCACCATCATTGAAAGAATAAATAAAGAAGGTCATCTTATCGGAGGGCACAGCTTTTCGCACCATTTCTTTTTCGACCTTTATCCTGATACAACCATGCAGGATGAAATGCGAAAAACCGATACCATCATCTATTCGCTAACCGGTAAAAGAATGAAGTTGTTTCGCCCTCCTTATGGCGTGACAAACCCGCCTCTTGCAAGATCTGTTAAGGCCATGGAATATACATCCATCGGGTGGAGTGTTAAGTCAAACGATACTGTTATTAAAGATCCTGTCGCTATCGTGGATCGTCTTAAAGAAAAAGTAAGGTCCGGAGATATCATTTTGTTCCATGACAACAAACCATGGACTGTGGAATCGGTGGATCAGCTGCTGAGTTTCTTAAAGGAAAGCGGTTATTCTGTTTATCCTTTGGATCAATTTCTTAAAATTCAAGCCTATGATTACTAAAATGAAATACTTATTGGTGGCGCTGCTCGTTTTTGGACTTCATGTTCATGGACAAATCCCTGCAACTCCCATGAAGAATATAAAGGAGTTTAAAACCCGGCTGATCACCATGTCGGAGAAAGTAAACAGTATTGAAAGTGATTTTGTGCAGGAGAAAAATCTGAGCATTCTGTCAAATAAAATTATTTCAAAGGGCCATTTTAATTTTAAGAAACCCAATAGAATCAGATGGGAATACAATCAGCCCTATCGTTACCTGATTATCATCAGCAACAGTAAAATATTCATAAAAGAAGACCAGAACCAGAAGCAATACGACATACAGTCGAACAAGATGTTTCAGGAAATGAACAA
The DNA here is from genome assembly GCA_964615995.1 of uncultured Bacteroidales bacterium. Lineage (GTDB taxonomy): Bacteria > Bacteroidota > Bacteroidia > Bacteroidales > UBA10428 > UBA5072. The sequence goes on along the minus strand of CAZTSR010000006.1, from coordinate 45,046 downwards.
GTTCATCAGTGGTTGTATACAGGGAGACATCCTTCGCAATGAGCAGGAATACAACATCAGCTATTTTGAAGATGATAAGGCCTATTTTGTAAGCCTGAAGCCTAAGTCTGAAGCCATGCGGAAAATGCTGAATGATGTTCAGATCTGGTTTAATAAAACCGATTTGACTGTTACACGCATTTCAATGGTTGAGGAAGGCGGAGATTATACAAAAATTGATTTTGTAAACAAGAAACTGAATCCGGAAATTCCTGATGAGAAGTTTAGCTTTAAATAGGGTCCTATCAGGTTATTTTGCTTTTACAGCAATGCTTTTGCTGGTTTCATGCGCTCCTTCGGGTTTTCCACAAACGCATAAAGCTGAGGACGTTCCTGCGGATGCCCCTGTTTCATGGTTCCGGTCTGATTCTTCATCTTTCCTGTTCAACACACAAATAGATCTGTTTAAAAAGCATTTCAGCGGACTTCTTGTATTTAAAAATATGGGAGGCGATACGTTCCGTGTTGTTTTTATCACAGAGGTTGGGTTAAAAATTATGGATCTTGAAATCCCTCCTGTTGGGGAACCTAAGATCTGGTATATTATGGATGCCATGAATAAAAAGGCCCTGGTTCGCACATTGTCGGGCGATCTGAAATTGATGATCATGCCTTTTGCTTCGGTTGATCCGGTAAAAAGTTATGCTGTAGGAGATGACTTTGATAAATATGTTTACAAATACAAATCTGATAAACAGAAGTACTTTTTGTTAAGGTCGTCAATGGCTCAGGAACCCATTGAAATCAGACAGGCAGGTTGGCTTTCCAATAAAGTTAATGTGAATTTTTACGGGAATCCTGCATCCCAACTGGATTCAATATTTCTGAAGCATTACAAAATTAAACTTCAAATGAATCTGCAACGAATTATACAATAATGCCATGAAACCAGATTTGTACCGCATCAATTCTTTTTCGCTGGATGGTGAAAATATTGAGGCTTCCATCATTCTCAATAAAGAGCATCCTGTTTTTGAAGGACATTTTCCCGGTAATCCGATATTACCCGGTGTATGCACTTTGCAAATTGCACGGGAGCTGATCCAGGAAGCTGTTGGTAAGAATTTGATGCTGAGTAGGGCATCAAATATAAAATATCTTGGTTTTATCAGTCCTGTTACCGACCCGGAGGTTGCCTTTTCAATCGGATACAGGCAGAACGACGCAGTTGTTACCTGTAATATAAAAGCAACTACAGGAGGTAATCCATCCTGCACTTTCAAAGCTGAATATTTGTCTAGATAGCTTTTTTGAGGCTCATTTTGCTGTTGTCAGCGGCCGCCATCTTTTTAAAGAATTCGATCAGTTCGTTATAGGAGGATGGCGGATTCTTCCCTTTTTTGATTTCTATGATGCGCGTGCAGATCACTTCATTTCCTGCCACCACGGCTTTTAAATAATAGCTTCCGAATTTGGTGTCTGTTTTGACTTCTGAAGGTATGGCCTCAGGCGTATATCCTTCAGGAATTGAAATCCTGAAAGTATCAATCTCAGTCCTGTCTCTGTATAATACGACATCGGAAAGCCGGATACTGACTTTTTTAGGAACAGCGGTGGTTTTGTCGGTTGGTACAAGGGGAACCAGCAAACGTGTACCCGAAATAGTCCCAAAGCGTGCAACTTCAAGTTGAAGTTCTTCTTTAATCTCAGGATATTCGCTTCTTTCTTCCTTCAGTTGAAATTTTTTCAGAATTGCACCTGGAATATTCAGGTCTTTGATTAGTATTTCCCTCTGATCTTCAGTACCAGCAAGATAAATATCTACCCTGTCATCATAATATAGGCCTTTATAAGAGCCTGAACGATTAACAACAGCATTACCGTCTCCACCTAACTGGATGATTGTATTTCGAAGGATCATATTATCATTTTTCGAATATATTCGGGTATGCATAATTTCACCGCCCTTTTCCGTAATCACCAATGCATCCCGGTCGTCGGTAAAGCCTCCGATGAAACCGAAAGGAACATGTTGGTTGGTACATTCGAGCCAAACAGTATCTGAAGCAAGAGGCAGGCATAGGATGATATGGTTAAATCTGCTAGATGGAAAACTCACGTCTAAGGGATAAATTTCGTATCCGGCATGAATACGGGTATAATAAGACTTGACACCAACGGCATCCAGTAATGATCTTGTATAATTGGTCAATGCTTTGCAATCGCCATAGCCAAGCCGGTCTACTGTTTCAGCAGGAATTGGCTGCCAACCTCCTATTCCAATCAAAATACCCACATATCTTGTTTTTTCTTGCATATATTCATAAACCACCTTAGCCTTTTCATAATCTGATTTGCAGTTTTTTGTTTTTTCAACCATCAATGCTTTTGTTTCCGCAGGAATAATATCTCTGCCTTCAATCAAAGAAGCGGTCCATTTGCCAAAATCAGTCCAGTTATCTAATTTACCATGATAACCTTCAATTTCAATTTCATTGGGTGCTGTTAAAACAGCAGGTGAGAAATCGGTGAACGAGCTGCTAAATGGCTGATCGAGAATTGCTATATGATCTTTAATTTCCCACAGGTAGGACTCAGTTTCTTTTTCTTTTGTTACAACATAAGCGTTGGCAGGCAGATTTTTCTCCCTGTATCTGAAGTGTAATGATTGCGGGGCGATCATTTTAAAAGAACTTTTCTGTACAGAAACATTATAATCCGTCATAGGTAACCAGGTAGGCAAATGGAGGATACCATCATATTCAATTACATAAGAATATTCCACTGTGAAAGGGAAACTTAAATTTTTGGGGACAAATAGTTTACTCCGGGAATCATCAAATAAGGTGTAACCTGATATAGCACTTTGATCGACTACCTTTTCCTGAGTAAGATTTTCTATTTTATCACCATTTGCATCATAAACAGCACCCCTAATATTGTATACACGGTTCAATTTTTGGCTGTATGGTATGTTGAGTTGCGCATATTCGTACCCGTTTTGATTGAGAATGGTATAAACATAAGATATTGTTTCAACGGCCAATCCGGGGGATTTTATTTCGAAGGTCTGGGAATAATCTCTTACAACCATTTTGGCATTCGCTTTCAGACTGTCAGGTATGGTGGCAACACTGTAGTTAACATCAATGGCAGCACATTTAATTGTAAATAGTAATGCTGTCCAAATAAGAAATGTGCGATACATGAAAGAAAAATTTTAGGATGATAATTACTCTATAACAAAAGAAAAAACCGGCAATTGAAGATCTGATAACCGATCCAATTGCCGGGATTATATTTTAGATTGCTTTCTTCTTAAGCATGAATACTTCCGATTCTTTAGAGATGATCTGGTTAAAGAATTCTTTAATCAGTGCATAATCCGATTCATAATAGAGCGCGCGCGTGATCTCCATATTTGCTACAAGGGATATGGTATTCCCGGTTTGTGAAGCTTTATAGGTAAATTTCGCACTTTTATCAGGAATCTGTATAACGCCTGGTTTTGGCATTTCAGATACTTCATAACCCTCAGGTATTTCAATGTTCAGAATAAAACGGCTGCGTGTGGCGTGACCAAAATCAATCGGATACTTTCTTTTCTCAGCCTTAAAAGGATTGCTTTCCATTTGTTCAATCAGCATGGGGCGCAGGCTAATCATGTCACCAATGATATCGGCATATCCGGTAAGCGTAACATCCATAATTTCCTTAAGAGGCTTATGAATGCTGTCCAGATCCTCAAATTTGAATGAGTTGATCGTCAGGCCGGGGTAATCACTTTCCATATCTTTCACATATTCATCCTGACTGTTAAATGTTTTGTAGCTGTCACGCGAATAAAGCGCCTCATAATCACTTTCAGTATAAGTAATGGTTCCGGTAAGTGTGCCGGTTTCGTCCATTTTCATGTTACAATATACCACTTCTTTTCTGTCTGCTGTAGGAGTCAGATCAACCCATTCAGAACCCTGTTTAGCAATGATTCTGCCTTTTCCATTCAGTGCGCGGAAAGGCAGCATTCCTGCAGGGAGATTCTGTTCTGTTGCGTCTAAACAATACACTTTATTATTATAACGTACGCCGGCAACTACATAATTGAATTTATCAATGGTAGGAAAGGTAAGGGGAATAATCCCATTATCTCTGGTACTGAGTACGATCGGAAAGGCATCAAAATCAAGTTTCTTTAATAAAACTATCAATGATATATTGATATCAGCAGAATTTCCGGACCCTTTTCTATAGGAAATTGAAAGGTCAGTACTTGTGTAAAGACTTTTCTCATCATTGTACTTGATTTTTTTCTTGATTAAATCGCAGGCAGCAGTCATTAATGGCAGACCCTGCAGATTGGTTTTCTTGAGGGCGGCACTTTCATCAGTTAAAAATAATACAACTTTCAGAGGCACTCCAAAATTATCATTCTCAAGCAGATAGGTATTTACAGCATCCCATGACGAAGTATAGAATTTGTAATAGCCAGGGTAAGTAATGCTTTGGATTTCAAACTCAAATTTCGTCATGTAATTATAAATGGAGTTTACATAGGATTCTGCACGCAATGCGGGCATATTCTTACTGATCCATCTGCCGTCTTCATTCAAAAACAAGGGCTCAAAGCCGTAGAATGATTTTTGAAAGGTTAAGTAAGGAGTGCTGGGTACGCGTAATTCACTCCATCTGACAGGTACATCATCCTGAAAATACCATACCGATGGTAATCCCGTGAAGGAGTAATAGATATCAACTACAGAGCCAACCTTTACATCGGGCATGGCTGCTTTGAACCGGTAATTGTCTCCGTAAATACGCTCCTTGAATATGGATTCAGCTTTAAGTTTACTTTCTACAACTTCTCCGTTTTCAAGATTATATGTACAACCTTTGAGTGCGCTACTACCGGGAATGTAATAGGTTTCATCCAGGTAATCGTAACCGGTTTTTTTAAGGATTTTAACACGTTTGAACCTGGAAAATTCAAAAGTATTGGAGTTGAATACACCGTAATCGCACAGAACAACTGCTTCAGCAGTAGTGTCCAGGTCATAAACCGTCATTTGCAGATCTGCGATATCAACTTTTCCATACCGGGCAGGAGCAGGTTGAGAAAATGAGAATTCTGTAATACATACAAAAATCAACAGAGGAAGTAAGAATTTTTTCATGAAAATAAAAGTTTTGGGTATAATAGATTCACTTAACTAATTGTTTCGATATTTCTCAGATACGCAGGAATCTGGAAACGGGTTTCAGAAAGAAGCGCAAATTTGAATAAAGCGAATGATGTTAAACAGGAATTAAGATCTTGATAAGATCCGCATCTCACAGGATGCGATTACTTCCTGCTGATCATATATTTTACCCTGAATGATCGTAAATCCGACGATTTCATTTTCAACAGTAATTTCAGAATAAATTTCAGTGTTTACCAAAGGAAGTTTTTCAATAACAAGATTTTTAACGGCACCGATATATCCTTCTTTAACGTTGCCGGCATTCAGTTTGCTATGATATCCTGTATAGGCAGCAGCAGTTTGAGCGATAAATTCAACCAGGGCAGATTCACTTAGCTTTCCTTGTTCAGCAAAGATGTTGGACTCCTTAATAAACAGAACTCCTTTAGCAGACTTCTCATCAGCATAAAGCAGCCGGTCAATCATTTGCATGGGAGGCCTTTGTGGAATAAGGTCGAGAATGGGATAACTTTCAGGATTCATTCAGGAATATTCTTTCAGCTATTCAAATATAGTTATTTCAGTGGTTGCTGATTCACAGGTTGCCAAAAATCATAATAATTGAACCACTGATCGGGATATCTTCTGATTTTTTGAGTTACTTCTTCCATGTAATCCTGAACCATTTCATGGAGCATGTTGTCTCTTTTGGAAAGACTCGATTGCTGCGCATAATAGCGGGGTGGGGTTGCATAGAAATGATAATGCCGGTTTCCTTCTTTCATGGCAAATACAAAGGAAACAGGTACTGCATATTTCATAGCCAGATAAAAGGGGCCGGTGGGTATTTGTGCAACTTTTCCCAGAAAATTGCAGGTGATGGTTTTGCTGCCGGGCATAAACCGGTCGCCATGCATGCACACAATTTCATGGTTTTTTAGTGCCTCGCTGAGATCATAAACATGTGAATTATCGGTACCAATAGGTATAATATGAAAACTTTTATTTGTAAATGAAGACAGATAGGCTTTAATTCTTTCATGTTCGGCATCCAGCATCAGGATATTCACGCGGGTATTGATGCGTTCGAGCATATGTCCGGCCATTTCGAAATTGCCAATATGTGCACTGATGAACAACCCACCGTTTCCATCTGAAACCATCTGCCGCAAATGTTCCTCTCCCTCGAAATCAAAGGTAAACTTTGCATCAAATCCTGCAAGAGTAGCCGTTTTATCCAAAATGATCTGGCCAAACTTATAATAATTCCGATAAATGAAGATGATGGAGCGGAAAAAGCCATATCCCATCCGGTGGTGATAAAACCGAAAAATCTGTTTGAATGATTCAGGCCCGGCAACAATAAAATACAATGCTACAAACCGTAGCAAAAAATAAGCAAACGGAAGACCAGAGTATCTGAGAACAGCAATAAATATTTTATAACCGGTAAGGTTTCCCCGTGTTTTACCTTTCCATGATGCCACAGTGGCTATTTCTTACTGATACAATTGTGGATATATCCATAAAGGTCATCCAGTGTCCGGATGGCTGTCATTTCTTCGCCTTTCAGGGTAAGTCCGAATTCTTTCTGCACAATTACGGCAATATCAACAAAGTCGAGACTTTCCAAGCCCAAATCGTCTTTTAGATGCGCTTCGGGAGTAATTTTCTCCTCATCTATTTCAAATTCATCTATGAGAAATTTCTTAATGATTCCGGCGATTTCTTCTTTAGTCATATTGATTCAAATGAAGTATGTTAATTTTTAAATTTTGAAATAATCAGTGACGAATTCGTTCCTCCAAATCCAAACGAATTGGAAAGGAAAGTATTGATCACATGAGGTGTTGTTTTTGATGCAATGTTCAGTTTGGCGGTGAATTCATCAGGTTCCCTGAAATTGATATTTGGAGCCACAAAAGAATTCTGCATCATTAAGATCGAATAAATAACTTCACTGGCTCCGGCCATCCACATTTCGTGACCTGTCATTGATTTTGTTGAAGAAACCAATGGTTTTACCCTTCCGAACACATGATCAATTGCTTTGGCTTCGTTTAGATCACCAATGGGTGTTGAAGTTGCGTGTGCGTTAATATAATCAATCTGCTCAGGTTGCATGCTTGCATCCTTTAAAGCCATAGAAATAGCACGAATCGGGCCATCCACATCCGGAACGGAAATATGTTTTCCGTCAGATGAAAATCCATAGCCTAAAACTTCAGCAATAATAGGAGCACCTCTTTTTACTGCGTGCTCATAACTTTCAAGGATTACAGTTGCTGCGCCGCCACTGGGTACCAAGCCGTCTCTGTTCTTGTCAAAAGGCTTGGAGGCACCAGCAGGATTTGATTCCTGCTTCGAAAATGCTCCCAGCGCATCAAAACTGCCTACACAGAAAAGATTTACTTCCTGTGATCCTCCGCAGACAATACAATCCTGGTAACCGTGTCGTACCATATGAAATCCCATTCCAATAGCATGAGATCCGCTGGCGCAGGCGCCACTTAATGTGAAATTTACCCCACGCAGCCTGAATATCACTGATAAATTCATGGTTACCGACGAGTTCATCGACTGAAATACTGCACCGGATCCAACCAATGAAGTATCCCTTTTTTCACGAATGATGTCGGCACTCAGTATGACGGAAGGTGTGGAACTGTCATTACCAAAAATAATGCCCACTTCATTTTGTTCGAAAAAAGCCTCCGTAAGGCCCGACATTGCAATTGCTTCTGCAGTGGATACATAAGCATATTCAGCATGATCGGGCATGCAAACACGTGAACGGCGATCAAGTATGCCTTTAAGATTGGGACGTTCGAGTTTCCCGGTAAGACCTGACTGGTATCCATAAGATTTACGCTCTTCATCCAGAACAATCCCGGATTTTCCCATATATAGGGAATCTTTAACTTCTCCAAGATTTTTACCGATGGATGAGTAAACACCGATACCTGTAATAACAACCCTGTTCATAAGTAAACGACAGCAAAAATTAGGTATATAATCCACCATTAATAGAAATCACCTCACCTGTAATATAGGAAGCTTTTTCTGATGCAAGAAAGCACACTACGTCAGCAACTTCTTCAGGAAGGCCAAAACGGTTTAATGGTATAAGGTTTTTTAGTTCATTCTCATTAAGGTCTTTGGTCATGTCGGTTTTAATAAAACCAGGTGCGACAGCGTTCACGGTAACCTTCTTCTTACCAATTTCCTGGGCAAGTGCTTTTGTAGCTCCAATTACGCCAGCTTTTGCAGCGGAATAATTTACCTGTCCCGGAAGTCCCTTTAAACCCGACAAAGAAACCACATTTACAATTCTGCCGTATTTATTTACCAGCATGTTTTTCAAAACAAAACGTGTGGCATAAAAGAAACCATTGAGATTTGTGTTGAGTACATCCTGCCAGTGGCTGTTTTCCATCCACATCATCAATGTATCTTTACGAATGCCGGCATTATTGATTAAAACTTCAATGTAGGCATCCGGATGTTGTTCCTGCCATTTACTTAAGGCTTCTTCAACCTCCTCATGCCGTGTAACATCAAACTGAAGCAAAGATCCTTCACCTCCCAGTTCCTGAATGGCCTTGAGGGTATTACCCGCTTCTTCTTCATTTCTTAAGTAATTTATAAGCACATGATAACCCATGCCGGCAAGCTTGATGCAAATCGCTTTTCCTATTCCCCTCGAACCACCGGTTACAAGTGCAAATTTCATAATAAACAAAGGATTTAGATGGTGATGAATTGTGTATAAATATAGTCTTTAATTTTCTTGATCTCAAGATATTTAATGGTGTCTTCTTCAAAACGAGGCACCACCATACGCAATTGACGGTATTTCTCGCTTGTATGAGATGACATTCTCGATTCAATATTTAAATAATCAATGGCCTGCAATAAAGTAATCAGCTCGATAGCCAATACCTGGTATGCGTTATCAATTACTTTTTTGGCAAACTGTGCAGAGTTGGTACCCATGCTGACGATATCCTGGTTGTCGTTGTTATTGGATATGCTATGAACGTAATTCGGAAATGAAAGTGTTTGATTCTCAGCTACAGTTGAAGTTGCAGTAAATTGTGCACCCTGCATTCCGAAATTAACTCCCAGTTTGCCCAGGTTTACAAAAGGAGGCAGTTTGTTATTGAGCCGGTCGTTCATCATATAATTAATCTGCCTTTCGAAAAGCATGGACAACTTTGTAATCGCAATTTTCAATTTATCCATTTCGAAGGAAATATAATCTCCGTGAAAATTTCCTCCATGGAAAATATTGTTTTTGCTGGCATAAATTACAGGGTTATCGCTTGCCGAATTCGCTTCATTAGTGAGCACGGATTCCGCATATTCAATGGTATCCATAATAGGACCAATAATTTGAGGAACACAGCGGATGGAATAATACTCCTGTACCTTATCTGCAATTACATAATCATTACTGTGTTTGCCATTGAAAAAATGCTCTTCACGTTTCCGGATGAGCTTGCTGTCCTTCAGGATTTTTCTCACCTTTTCAGCGACAAGGTTTTGACCTTTATGCTGTTTTACACCATTGAGCTCTTCTGAAAAATAGTCGTCAAATGACCGAACGATTTCATTAATCATGGCAGCGACGGTAATACCCCAGTTTACCAAATTTTTGGCATGAAGAAGATTCACCATTCCGGTACCAGTCATAAACGATGTGCCATTTATAAGAGAAAGCCCTTCACGAACATGGATGGAAATAGGCTTCAGATTATTTGCAGCAAATGCTTCAGCGGTGGGGATTGTTTTGCCCTTATAAATAACTTCGCCTTCGCCAATCAGCGTAAGCGCAATATGCGCCAATTGAACCAGGTCGCCACTGGCACCAACACTACCGTGTTCAGGAACCATGGGAACAATCTCGAGATTCACCATGTTTTTAATAAGCTCTACCACTTCAGGATGCATGCCTGAATATCCCTGGGAGAAATTACTCAGAAGCGTAATCATCGCACTTCTGACATAAACTGGTTCAACTGCAGGACCGCAACCTGATGCGTGGCTGCGTATAGCGTTATAATGTAATTTCAAACGGTCGGCTTCGTCGATTTTGTATTGAGCCATGGGACCCAGACCAGTCGTAATTCCGTATATTATTTTATTTTTATAAAATGATTCAAGGAAGCTGAAGCTGGTTTCGATCCGATCTTGTGCATGTTTATGAAGTTCTACTTTTTCGTTTTCATTCAGAACATGTTGGTAATCATTCAGCGTTATTTTTCGTTCGCCTATAGTAAACATTTACGGAGTAAAATTAAGTGCTTGTATTTTTTTTATAAATTGGGTTGGGTTTCTTAAAAACGGCTGCAAAATAATAAAAAATTTAGTTTATATGGAAATAATTATATTAACTTTCGAGCCGTCAGGTAGATTTGCGTGATTTCAACCATGAAAAGAGAACAATTTTTATGAGTATTCGTAATAATTTCATAACTATAATTATACACTTTAACCAATTACCTATGAGAACCCAACAGAATGCTTCTATCTGTATTTTACAGAGCGTTTCAAAACTATTTGGCGTGTTTGTTTTATTATGTTTGATTTCATTTCCGGCATACAGCCAGGAATCAGGTTCCACGAAACCTGCCTCTTCTGAAGGGAATTTGGTGTATCCAACCTTTGGAATAGGCATCGGATTCTTTTATCCCCAGGAAGTAAACGATTACATACAGGAGGACCTTCTTGCTTCGTATTATACTGTAAATGCTGATATTTACATGTATCTGGAAATAAAAGGAGGAATCACTTACCGGCTCAAAAACATTGATTTTAATGCTTTGCTGGAGTATGACATGGCACCGAAATTCGTAACCGTTACAAACGGGAGTGATAATCTTTCTTTTTCCTATAACAGACTATCTCCTGAAATTTCCACGAACTTTTACATTCCAGGAAAATCCGGACGCAATGCTTTTTTCATTGGTGCCGGTGTCAATTACAGTTTCCTGAAATTTAAGGAATTTAGCGCTTCAGCCCCCGGTTTCAAAGTTCAACTGGGTTACAGTATGCAGTTTAAAAATATTAACATGCAGCCCTATGGAGCATTCAGATATACAAAAGCAACCGACTCTGAAGCCAGATGGGGTGTAATGGATGAGCATGAAGGAATCACCCTTGATTATATCGGTGGTCAGATAGGTGTCATCTTTTCTTTCCATAAAAAGAAATCCTACAGATAATTCATTCCTTTTGAATGCGTAATGATGAGACATATCATCATTACGCAATTCATTTAATTAATTATATTTGCGCCGCTAACTTAAGCCACTTAAGAAGACGGCATCCCGAGGCGATGAAATGGTGTGTGGTAATTCCAACTTATAATAACAGCAAAACCCTGGATCATGTGATCCGGGATGTTCTGCATTATACTTCCGATATTATTGTCGTCAATGATGGATCTACTGATCAGACGACTACCATTCTGAATCAATATCCTGATGTTAAGGTAATAAGTTACCCTGTAAACAAAGGGAAGGGATTTGCATTGTTACAAGGATTTAAACAGGCATTTGCAGACGGATACCGGTATGCAATTACAATGGATTCGGATGGTCAGCATCTGGCAAGCGATATTCCAGCTTTTATAGCGAAGATAAATGAGCTCCCGGACGCACTGATCGTAGGTTCCAGGAAACTGCCTGAAGAAAAACTCAGAAAAGGAAGCGGATTTGCAAATAAATTTAGCAACTTCTGGTTTTCCTTTATTTCCGGAATATCACTTCCTGATACACAATCGGGCTTTCGGCTTTATCCGCTTGACTCCGTAAACAAAATGAATTTTTTTTCGGGTAAGTATGAATTTGAACTGGAGGTGCTGATCCGGTGTGCGTGGAGAAAAATTCCGGTTACCCATATCCCCATAAACGTTTATTATCCCGAAAAAAGCGAAAGAATCAGCCATTTCAGGCCATTCCGGGATTTTGTACGCATTAGTATTTTAAATACAATCTGCGTTCTGGCAGCCCTGTTTTATATAAAACCCCTTCAGTTTATCCGGTTTTTTAAAAAGGATCATCTTAAACAGATCATTAATAAACACCTGCTGCGTACCAATGATTCTACCAAAAAAATCACACTTTCTGTCATGCTCGGTGTTTTTATGGGCATTATTCCTATTTGGGGGTATCAGCTTGTATCAGCAATCGGTCTGGCTTATTTTTTCCGGCTCAATGTAATCATTGTAATACTTGCCGCAAATATCAGTATATTCCCATTAACTGCTGTTATTGTATATCTGAGCTACATTACAGGAGGATTGTTCATGTCAAACAATCATTCAATTTCCTTTACCAGTGATATTACTCCGGCATGGTTCAAGGAAAACATCCTGCAATACATTGTGGGCTCCATAGCTTTTGCTATCATTGCAGCATTATTTTTTGGCCTACTCACATACGTTTTATTAACCCTGTACCGGAAGAAACCAGCTCATGCTGAATAATTATGGATGCCTTATTCCTTTTGCTTTACAAATTTTTTAGCCGTCGCAGACTTGTACTTTTTACACTCGTAATTATTACTGCAGGCATCGCTGTTTTTCTGAGTTCCCGTATCCGTTTTGAAGAAGATATCTCCCGGATGATTACCGGTGGTTCTTCATCCGGCGTTATGAGCAAAGTTGTTGAACAATCCAAGATGCTGGATAAGCTCATTATTACAATTTCTTCAAAAGATTCTCTTTCTGAATCCAATACAGAAGAGCTTATTGCATCAGGCGATCTGTTAGCTGACACACTTCAATCAACTGCTTTTCAACCCTATGTAAAAGGCATAACCTATAAAGTTGCTGACACCCTGATTGAAACCATGTTCAATATGGTAAATGCCAACCTGCCTTTCTTTCTGGAGGAACAGGATTATGCCCGTTTTGACACATTAACGCAACCTGCGCAAATTGAAGAAGCCATTTCAAGGGATTTAAATAATCTGCTTTCTCCCGCCAGCTTTTCCATGAAGCAAATGATCATCCGCGATCCATTGGGAATGGGAAGCATGGCATTGCAGCGTCTGGGTGCCTACCAGAACGATGAGAATTACAAAATATATAATGGATGCATTTTTTCAAAAGATCTGAAACATCTGATGATGTTTGTATCACCGGTTTATGCTTCCAATGAGACTTCTGAAAACAGTACATTTTTAAGGCAGTTTGATGATGCTGTTCAGAAAATTACAGGGGAGCATAAGAACCTGCAAATTGAAATATTTGGCTCTGTAGCTATTGGAGTGGGCAACGCTGAACGCCTGAAAAAGGATATACGGCTTACGCTTTCCATTACAATTATTTTGCTTACGCTGATTATCACATTCTCCATTAAAAAGAAGAAGCTTTTCCCTTTTATATTTCTTCCGGCTGTTTTTGGAGGTTTAGTTGCTGTTGCTGTTTTGTATCTGGTTCAGGGAAAGGTTTCGGTTATATCGCTAAGCATTGGAACAGTAATACTGGCCATAACTGTGGATTACGCCCTGCATATTACTACGCATTTCAAGCATAAGCATTCCATTATTGATACCATCAGGGATGTATCATTTCCGATTATCGTATGTGGATTTGCTACCGCATTTGAGTTTCTGACACTGGTATTTGTTTCTTCTGAATCTTTACATGAACTCGGAATTCTGGCCGCAGTGAGCGTTGTTACGGCTGCCTTTTTTACGATGGTCGTTATCCCTCATATACTTGATGCTACCAGATCGAAAACCGATGAGACAGAAGAGAAAAATGTGCTTGAAAAGGTTTTAGACAAGATTACACAATACGGGTTTGAAAAAAACAAACTCCTGCTTTTATTTATGCTTGTTTATACAGGCATTGCGGTAATCTTTATGAATAAGGTGGGCTTTGAAACCGATATGATGAAAATGAACTACATGTCGGATCGGTTAAAGGAGGCAGAAAACCGTTTAAATCGCATCAATGATGCAAAACTGAACTCGGTTTATGTTGTGGCATATGGAAATACACTGCAGGAAGCACTTGTAAACAATGAGAAAATTCTTTCAAATACGAGGGAACTTAAAGATAAGGGTGTTGTAAAGAGTTTCAGTTCGCCCGGATCTCTTTTGATGTCGGATTCACTTCAACAGGTGAAAATCAACCGATGGAATCAATTTTGGTCGGGGATCGACAGGGATAAATTCTTGAAGATTATGGATGAAAAGGCTGTGGCAGCAGGTTTTCGTCCCGGATCATTTCCGGATTTTGAAGAATTGGTGCACAAGCAATTCAGCCTGGTGGATTCTGCATCCTTTAAGACAATGGAAGCATTGTTCTTTGTGGATAATATTTCAGTAACACCTCAACTTGCTTCAATTGTCACTATTGTTAAGGTGGATAATAAGGGAAAAGATGAAACGATAAGCAAACTCAACGCCATTGAAGGTTCTGTTGTTATTGACCGGAAATCTGTTTTATCTCAAATCGTCAGCTCCCTGGGAACGGATTTCAATTTCATTGCCAATGTGAGTTTGATTCTGATCCTCCTGGTTTTGATCATTGCCTTTGGACGTATCGAACTGGGGGTGATTACATTCATCCCGATTTTCGTAAGTTGGATTTGGACATTAGGTTTCATGGGTATCCTGGGTATTAAGTTTAATATTTTTAATATCATTATTTCTTCTTTCATCACCGGTCTGGGTATTGATTACAGTATTTACATCATGCAGGGATTGGTGCAGGGTTATACTACCAACAACCGCAATCTGCTGTCCTATAAAACCTGCATTCTTATTTCGGTAATGATATCTATATCAGGAACAGGAGTTCTTATTCTTGCCAAACACCCGGCATTATATTCCATTGCCTTGATTTCCATATTCGGATTGCTTAGCATTGTATTGATTTCCTACACTTTTCAACCTTTGTTATTTAATTACCTGATCAATAAGAAAGGCCAGAAAAGAAAGCTTCCTGTTATCTTCTCAGATTTGGTAATTACAGTAATTGTCTTTTCCATTTTTCTCATCGGGTGCCTGTTTATGAACATTCTGTTGCCCGTTGTATTGCTTCTTCCGATTTCGTCAGGCAAAAAGCGAATCCTTTTGCACAGGGGCATGCAATTTTGGTGCAAGGTACCGGTATATGCCATGCTTCATATTAAGAAGCAAATCATCAATCCTGAAAAGGAAACTTTCAGTAAACCAGCGTTTATTATCAGCAATCACCAATCGCATATTGATTTACTGTTGCTTTTGATGCTCCATCCGAAACTCATCGTTCTTACCACCAAATGGGTATGGAATAATCCCATCTATGCCCTGGTGATCCGCTATCTGGATTACTATCCGGTTATGGAAGGCTACGGAGATCTCACCGGGAAACTAAAGGCCAAGATGGAAGCAGGATATTCAATTATTGTATTTCCGGAAGGAAGCCGTTCTGCTGATTGTTCCATCACACGTTTTCATAAAGGTGCGTTTCTGATGGCACAAACTCTAAAAGCCGATTTACTTCCCATCTTCATTCATGGTGCAGGTGATTGCATGAATAAAGGTGAAAACCATCTGCGGGGTGGCAGTATCACTGTAAAGATCTGCAAACGCATTAAACCCGGAGATGCGTTATATGGTGCAGATTATCATGAGATGACCCGCTCAATGCTTCAATATTACAGAAGGGAGTACAAACTTTTGAAAGAGCAACTGGAGACTCCCGCTTATTTCCGAAGAATGGTTATTCGTAATTATGTATATAAGGGACCTGTTATTGAGTGGTATACACGAATTAAACTTTTGCTGGAGCATAACTATGAGAAAATCAATAGTCTGGTCCCCCGAAAGGCTACTATTGTTGATATTGGTTGCGGTTATGGCTATATGTCGTATATCCTGGGCTTCGTTTCTTCAGAGCGCACTATTCTTGGTATTGATTATGATCAGCTCAAAATTGAGTTGGCACAGAATTGCATATCCAAAACCGATGCCATTGAATTCGTATCGGCTGATGCTGCAGAATATCCGCTGCCTGAAGCAGATATTTTCATTTTAAGTGATGTATTGCATTACCTCTCCGATGAGAAGCAGGATCAACTGATCAATAACTGTATGTCGCGACTGAATCCGGGAGGAAAAATTCTGATAAGGGATGCTGACAGTGATTTGGTAAAGAGACACCGGGGTACACGTTATACTGAATTCTTTTCAACCCGTTCGGGATTCAATAAAGCGAAAGACAATCAACTGTTCTTTTTCTCATCCGGGAAACTCAAAATGCATGCAGAAAATAAAGGTTTTGAAATGGAGACTATTGATCAGTCGCGATTCACTTCTAATTTTCTGTATGTTTTAAAGAAAAAGTAATTGGGTTGGTTTTACAATTCCATGTTTCTTTTCTTTGTAAATTCGTAATAAACCCATTTTGCCATGGATGTTATGAATTCTTCGTATTTCGATCTGATTATTCTGCCTTTGTTAATCTTTGTCATGCGAATATGCGACATGTCTTTGGATACGATGCGCATTATTTTTATGACTAAAGGATATAGAAAAGTCGCTCCTGTTATAGGCTTTTTTGAAATTCTCATATGGATTGTTGCCATTACAAGAATCATGGAGAATCTGAATAATTGGATTACTTATGTGGCCTATGCAGCTGGATTTGCAACCGGAAATTACGTGGGTATGCTGCTGGATGAAAAACTGGCAATCGGGCACGAGATGATCCGGGTGATCACTAAAAACGAGTCAGGCAACCTGGCGGATAAATTAAGAAAAGCCGGTTTTGGAGTAACTTTTGTTCAGGCTACCGGAATGCAAGGAGAGGTAGGCATCCACTATATCATTGTAAACAGGAAAAATCTTAAAACGGCGATCAGTATCATTGAAACGAATGCGCCATCAGCTTTTTATACTATTGAAAACATTCATTTCGTAAACCGGCCGCTGGACAAAAACATCATATCCAATGGGGTAGGAAGCAGATTGTTTCCTTTTGGTAAGCCGTAGCATTCGAAGCTTTCCTGTTATTCTTCATTGAAATGCAATATAGGTCCTTTGTCACTTTCAGATGAAAAGAAAGTGGCATCAACGGCTCCCAGCGGCTTAATTAACAAGCCTTTGGTGGTCCCGTCGAGCAGGCGTTGCATCACATATTTTGAGAGGGTAATATATGTTTTTCCGTTTTTTATTTCATTGACATCTGCATCAAAAACCATTTGGGCGTTGAATGTTTCATCAGGAGTCTGGCTGCCCAATAATGAATGGTAAGTAACAGACTGTTGGTCCCATGCAGGATCGCCTCCCAGAATTTCATAAATCCTGATTTTCCCAAACTCAATTCCATAATCTTCACCTAAGGAGGATACATAATTTCCACCTTTAGAAAGGGAATGGGTGGTTAATTCCAGAAGACCTGATCCGAAGGGCACTGTGTTTTTAAAATCTTTTAAATCCCATCTGAGTATGATCCACTGGTTGGCATGTACCGTAAGGGTGTTTATGTTTATTTCAGATTCCCTGGAGGTCCAGTTATTAAAGTTAACATCCGGAAAATCTGAATGGATCATACAGTCATGATTTACCTTCAGGTGGTTTTTAAATGCAGTAATATCAGTTACAGGCGGATGATAGGGTACCAGTGGTCCCTTATCTGGTCCTGCTTCGTTGACCTTTACAATATCCGCCCGGTAGTAGTCAATATCTATCTGATAGCGGTCGGGTCCAAAGTCTGTGGCAGCAAATTGAACAAATACCTGATCTCCTGGAACAGCATCAAATCTTTTGGTGGTCATGCTGATGGTATGCCATTTATTGGTGTCCTGAAGATCATATTCCATAAGATCCAAATGGAAATTGATGGTCCGCTGCGTGTTTACCATAAAGTTGACACGCCGGGGTGCATTATGAACACGCACTTTTGCTTCTACTCTTAATTGGTATGAAGTATCTTTCAACAGAGCCAGATTGAGGTGTTTTGTAATATCCCTTTTAATCAAAGTCCAGTAAACATTGTATCTGTCAGCTGTTGCGTCAATATACATACGGGCAAAGCCGTCTTCCTGCTTAAACAGCATGGTGGCATTACCATCGCCGGTCATAACATACCATCCTTCAATTTGATTTCCATTGAAATCATCATAAAATTGTGCCTGAATGCTGCAACCTGTAATCGCCAAAAAAAGAATTACAGCTGTTTTTTTAACCGCAGGAATCATCATAATCTTGTGCATTTAATATTTAAATATAAAAAAGATGCCCAGTCCGACCATTAATAAACCTGAAAATATGTAGATGACACGCAGAATCTTTGAATGGATAAATGTGCTTAATTTATAGGAAAAGTAAGCTTTTATTACATCAATTGATGCCATTGTAATGAGCGCAGTTCCATAATATATCAGAACTTCTGTTCCCGAATATTTGAATTTTGTAATGGAAATTGCCATGGTTCCTAACCAGAATAATGCAACGGCAGGGTTTAATAAATTAATAAGGTATCCGTTTAAAAAGAGCCTTACATTTTTTTTACGAACCAGCGGTTCTGCGTCATTTTTATTTCTGGAGAGAATGTAATTCAATCCAAAAGCAATAAATATGATCCCTCCAATGATGTTAAAATATTCGTTTTTGATGATCATCCGGTCGATCCAGGAGGCAAAAAAATATACGGCTACAATGATCGATGCATCGCTTGATACCACACCGAGATCAAACCATAATGCGGCACGAAATCCTCTTGTCATGCTGGTTTCAATAAGCATAAAGAATGTGGCGCCCACAAAAATACTCAACAGCAGGCCTGTAATAAGGCCCCCAAAAATTACATCCATTAATTTTGGTATTGACGGATGAATGATTCCCATTCAGTGAACTGACTTCCGATAACTCTTGGAAACTTATGCTGTCCGCCTTCTTTCCCCTTCATTTTCAGCCAATCGTAAAAAGCCTGGAGGGGTACAACTTCTACAAAGACATTCTTGAGGGCAGCTTTTCTTTCTACGGCATAATCATCATTCAACGCAGACAGATTCTGATCCAGCAATATAGCGAACGCCTCCTTATCAGTGATGGCATCATTTGTTCCAATATACCATTTATGTGCAAATCGGTTTTCATGAGGAATTCCGGCTACTGTAAATTCTTTGATTTCAATATTGATTTTTTCTGATACATTGCTAATAGCGCGTGTCATATTGTCGACACTTAAATGTTCTCCACAGAGACTTAGAAAATGCTTTGTACGACCTGTAATCACAATTTCAAAATCTTTTGCTGAAGTAAACCGGATGGTGTCACCAATGAGGTAACGCCAGGTACCTGCATTAGTAGTAATGAGTATCGCATAATCCTCGTTTTCTGTAACCTGATTCATAAGCAATACCTGCGGATGATCAACCAACGTACCATCAGCATTAAAATTATTCTGGTTAAATGGTACAAACTCAAAGAAAATGCCATTATCCAAAACCAGCTGCATCGCATGATCGCGTTTCCGCTGGTATGCGAGAAATCCTTCAGATGCCAGATAGGTTTCGAGATAATAGACTTCCTTGCCAATGAGTTTTTCAAAGCTCTTTTTATAAGGTGCGAGATTCACGCCGCCATGTGCATAAACCCTGAAATTTGGCCAAATATCATGAATGGTGTTCAAATGATAATGTGCTATTATTTTTTCAAGGAGAATCTGGATCCATGCCGGAACACCAGAAATACCACCAATATCCCAATCCTTTGCCTTGAGAACTATTTTGTCGAGTTTGGTATTCCAATCTCTTTCTTTGGATATTTGTCCGGGTTTATAAAAACCATTAAACCAGAACGGGAGCCGGCCCGCAAGGATGCCGCTTAAATCGCCCTCAAAATACCGTTCCATTTTAACCAGGGATGTGCTGCCTCCCAGCATAAGCACGCTTTTTTCAAAAAAATTGGGCGGAAGTCCCAGATCAACAAGTGAAAGCAGTTGGCGGATACCTGTCCGTCTCATGGATTTAATCATATCACGTGTTATTGGAACCCTTTTGCTTGAGTCGTTGGATGTTCCGGATGTGAGTCCAAAAAACCGCACCTTACCAGGCCATGTGATATCAGGTTTTCCATCCAGAAGCTCATGCCAGTATTGAGAGAAAAGTTTCTCATAGTCATAAATGGGAACGCGGCTTTGAAATCCGGCTACAATATCGTCGCTTTTAAGAATTTCCTGAAAATTAAAGTCTGTTCCGAACTTCGTATGTTTTGCTTTTCCAAGCAGTTGTTTCAGCGTGTCTTTTTGAACATCAAAATTGAGTTGCTTGTTGTCGAGATGATTTTTTCTGTTCTTCATCACCTCTTGCAGGATGGTACCTACAATTGCCATATGCTATATTTTTGAGATTGATACATCAGGTTAAGGACTAAAAAGGTCCGCATTAATCGATTAATTCTGGCATGAGCCTTTCAGTTTCTAGGCGCGCTTCCAGCATCATTTTTACAGCCTTCATGATATCTTCTTCTGTATGTGTGGCCATAAGCTGAAAACGAAAAATCGCTTTCCCTTTAGGTACAGCCGGAAATTCAATCAGGTTCACCAACAGGCCCTGTTCAAAAATCCGTTTAAAAATCATCCGTGCTATTCTTTCATGACCAATATGCACCGGAACTATTTGAGAGGGAATGCCATTTATAACAAAACCATTCTTCTTAAAATGATCCACTGTAAATGATACCAATTCTTTCAAACGGGCTCTGATGCGATCGCCTTCTTCGGAAAATACGAGATCCAGGCTTTTTTTTGCGATATGACATTGCAGCGGGGAAGCACCTGTTGAAAACATATAAGTTGGAGCCATCACAGTTAACTGCTTCCTCACACAAGAGGGACCCGCCACGAACCCGCCATTTGTACCGAATACCTTACTAAAAGCCCCGCAGATAATAAGATTTTTAGCATATTCAATATCCACAGATTCGAGGAGCCCCAAACCTCTTTTGCCCATAGCACCCAGGTCGTGTGCGGTATCAATGATTACAATCGCGTCGTATTTATGGGCAAGTTCCATGAGACGTCGTAAATCGGGTGCGTCAGAATTCATGGAGTAAAGGCTTTCCGTTACTATAAAAAGTCCATTCCGGTTGTCTGTCTGCCTGCATTTTTCCAAAACGGTATTCAGGTGCTGCATATCGTTATGGTTGAACCGGAATATATTGCCGGTGGAAAATTTAGTGGCCACTTGCATGCAATTGTGCGCCAGGGCATCAATGACAACCGTATCCTTGCCATTTACAAGTCCTGCCACTGCACCAAAACAGGCCATCCAACCGGAAGGGAAAATAAGGCAGGTCTCCTGCTGAAGCAATCCGGCCAGCCTATCCTCAAGGTCAGCAGTCCATGATGTTCTTCCTGTAAGCGTAGGTGATCCGGCGCTGTGAAGAATTTTGTTGGATTTGATAAATTCCGATAAAGAATCAATGATCTTTTCATTGGTAGAAAGGCCCAGATAGTCCTGTGTGCCAAAGTTCATCGGTCTGCGGTTATCATTCTCCATTCCGTAAGGCCAGAGATTATGTTCTTCACGCAATGTTACCCAATGGTCAAATGGTGCATATCTTTCGTTTAAGGTTTTTCCTGAGAAGTTCATATAGTTCAAAACGCTGCCTTCAAAGGGGCCCAGTAGATGTGAATTCATAATATCTGAAAGTTGAAAGTCATTTATTCTCCATTATCTCCTTTCTGAACTGAAAAGATTTCCTCAATTAGTTTAGAGTAATGGTTGGCGAGAAATTTTCTTTTTAACTTCAGGGTAGGTGAAAGTTCTCCGGTATTTGGTGCCCATTCTTCCTGAACAAGCCGGAATCTTTTTATTTGTTCAGTCTGTCCCAATTGCTTATTCATTTCATGAACAACACGTTGGTATCTGGCCAGTACTTTGGGTATTTCAATCAGTTCCGAATTATCACGAAACTCGATCTTATGCCGGACAGCCCAGCTATGCAAGTAATTAAAATCAGGAGAAATAATGGCGCTGGCAAATTTCTGATTTTCGCCAATGACCATTACCTGTTCAATAAAATTCGATTCTTTAAGTTTGTTTTCAATTACTTGTGGTGCTATATATTTACCACTTGACAGTTTAAACATTTCTTTTTTACGGTCGGTAATTTTCAAATACCTTCCTTCCACCAGAATTCCAATATCGCCGGTATGCAGCCAGCCTTCTTTATCAATTACTCCGGAGGTAAGTTCGGGTTCCATATAATAACCAGCCATGATATTGGGCCCTTTGCATAGAATTTCTCCGTCTTCAGCAATTTTGACAACAACTCCGGGTATCGGCGGACCTACTGTTCCAACCCTTATGTCTCCGGTCGACGGAATCCGGTTTGCAGCAATTACAGGAGCAGATTCTGTCATTCCATAGCCTTCAACAACCGGAATCTTTGCCGCGTTAAATATGGTGCATAACCTGGGCTGCAATGCAGCACCTCCAACTACAATAAGCTGGATATTTCCACCCAATGCTTCACGCCATTTTGAAAAAATAAGCTTATCTGCAATTCCAAGCATGACTTTATATATGGGACTGTTGGTGTCCGGGATTTTATATTTCATTCCCAAATTTACAGCCCAGAAAAACAGTTGTTTTTTGATGCCCTTAAGTTCTCTTCCTTTTGAAATAATTTTATCGTATGTACGCTCAAGCAATCGTGGCACACTAATAAAAACATGGGGCTTTACTTCCTTCAGATTATCTGCTATGGTACCCAGATTTTCTGCATAATAGATGCTTACGCCCTTACTCTGGAAATAATAATTGATTGTTCTTTCGAAAACATGGCTGATGGGAAGGAAACTCAACGTTTTATGCGTCTCGTTAAATTCAAATGTTTGAGAAATAGAATGAACATTCCCCATTATGTTTCGATGAGAGAGCATAACTCCTTTTGGATTTCCAGTGGTTCCGGAAGTATAAATAAGAGTTACGATATCTTCGGGTGTAATACTTTGCTTGATTCCGGAAAGATTGGAACTGTATTTTCCGGAGTTGCTGCAGCCGGCATCAAGGATTTCCTTCCAATTAGCCACACCCTCAATTTCATTATAACTGAGTATAGACCGGACAGAAGATACCTGCTCGGCAATAGGCTTTATTTTCTCAAAAAGCGAACGGTCCGAAACGATAATCAGTTTAGGCTTACAATTGGATAATATATACGCATAATCATCTGCACTAATGGTTGGATATATTGGAACATGAATAACACCTATCTGGCTCATGGCCATGTCCATAACATTCCATTCGGGACGGTTATTGGAAATTGTAACTATCAGATCACCTTTGATAAGACCCATGGACATCAGTCCGTAACTGGCTTTCTCAACAAGTTGCAAATAGTCTTTTACATGATACTTAACCCATGAACCTTTTTCCTTGCACGCCAATATATCACTTTTATCGGGGCATAGTCGTTCGAGATTGCTGAGAACATCAAATGTTCTTTGTAACTCCATGTTGTGCTTTTAATCCGGATCAAATATAATGATATTGAACATATCTTGTGAATCTATAATATGGATCATTATCATTTTTTGAAATGCTTAATTACACTAACTTAAGCATAACATAAACCCGTGATATGAAGAAATTAGCTGTAATTGCGTTAGGCGGCAATGCATTGCAACGCGACAATCAAAAGGGAACCATTGAAGAACAGGAAAAGAATACTTTCAAAACATTGGAAAACCTTGTGTTCTTAATTCGTGAAGGTTATGAATTGGTGATTACTCATGGAAACGGACCGCAGGTAGGCGATTTGCTTCAGCGAAATGATGCAGGCGAGCAGGTCTATGGAATACCACAAATGCCATTGGATATATGCGTGGCAGGCACCCAGGGTGAGATTGGATATATGATTGAGCGGATTTTACGAAATGTTTTGAACAAGCATGAAATCGGCAAAAATGTTGTGAGTTTGATATCCGAGGTGGTAGTTGATAAAAAACATCACTCCTTCAGGAATATTGTAAAAAGAGTTGGACGAAGTTATTCGCCTGAAATGGCTGAAAAACTGCATCATGAAAAAGGATGGGTTTTTAAAGAAGAAAAGAAGTCAGAGGGTGGATATCGAAGGGTTGTTGCCTCTCCTGATCCTGTAGAAATCCTGAATCATGAGATCATAAAAAGCCTTGTTCTTTCCGGAAATATCGTTTTGGCTACCGGTGGAGGCGGCATTCCTGTTTATATTGATGCAAAAGGGAATTATCGGCCTGTTGAGGCTGTGATTGATAAAGACATGGCATCAGCACATCTTGCAGTGACTATTGGAGCCGAGGAGTTTTATATTCTCACGGATGTACCTTATGTATATTTAAATTACAAGCAACCCAACCAGAAAATAGCTGAGTTTATTAACAGGGATCAGGCCCGGGAATATTTGAAACTGGGAATGTTTGGTGAGGGAAGTATGGCACCGAAAATGGAAGCTGCCTTGTATTTTATTGAACATGGAGGGATCAAAAGTGTCATTACGGAAGCTACAAAACTTGAGAATAAAAAATTCGGATCACGTATTACAATGGATTAAAAGCCAGAGGGGATGCCCCTTTAGAGACATCCCCCTGACTAATCTGCTAATCCCTGTAAAACTGTATGCATTATTATGACCATCATCCATTGTTTTACCCTATTGAAATTTTGAAAAAAATCATCCGGAACATGATTTGTTGAAAACCTTCCAACTAATTAACAACATGTTCGTGAAATCCTGCGTTATTTTTACCGAAAAATTATTTCATGAGACGATTGGTTGGTTTAGGAATTGGCATTATAGTAAATTCAGCAATAACATTTGCTCAGTACTCTGAAAGAATTTCACGTCCCGTTTATTTTGAAACCTATAAGGAAATTGCAATAAAAGAGATGAGCCGGAGTGGTGTTCCGGCCAGCATTACATTGGCACAGGGTGCATTGGAGAGTGGAGATGGAAATAGCCGTCTTGCAAGAGAAGGCAATAATCACTTTGGAATCAAATGTCATAACGACTGGAACGGAAAGCGCATCTTTGAAGATGATGATGCAAAAAATGAGTGTTTTAGAAAATACGCATCGGTTGAAGAGTCCTATAGAGACCACTCAGATTATCTTAAATCAAAAACACGCTATGCTTTTTTGTTTGAGCTGAAAATTACTGATTACAGAGGATGGGCAAGGGGATTGAAAAAAGCCGGATATGCAACAAGTCCTACTTATGCGGAGTCGCTTATAAAAATTATCGAAGACTATAATTTAAGCATGTATGATCGCATGGAGGTTTCGGAACAACGCCATCGTAAAAGAAGAACAGAAAAAGCTCCTGTATCTGCGTCAGAGGTTTCTCCTGTACGACATGAAGTCATGGAGCGTAACAGGGTGAAATATGTCCTGGCAAAAAAGGGCGATACCTATGAATCCATTACCCGTGAACTGGATAAACTGCCATGGGAGATTTTTCAATACAACGATATCGGCAAATCCGATTCGGTAGCAGATGGCCAGATTATTTATATACAGCCGAAACGATCACGCGCGGAAAGCGGTAAGAACACGCATGTTGTTAAAGAAGGCGAAACCGTGTATACCATATCGCAGTTATATGCCATCAAACTTTCAAAACTTTATTTACTGAATAATATGAGTCCTGGCACCCGACCATCTGCAGGTACAGAGCTTCAACTCAGAAAGCTCGTGAAAAGGGACATTCATAAGGCCTTTAGCATTCCAAAAGATTCCGGAGAGGAAGAGGAAGATATCCGGATTGAAATGAATCTGGAATAAATTTATTTGAAACGATATTGAATAACATCAGGAAAGCCTCTGAGAAAATCAGCTGTTGCCATTTGTTTTTTACCCTGAAGTTGTATGTTGTCAATCTGGTAATATCCATCGGCAGTGGACACTTTTAAGAAACTCTTTCCGTCTGAAATAATTGTTCCGGTCGCAGAAGCAGTGTTTTCCATAACAGGGTGTCCCCGGTAAATTTTAACAAGAAGTGGCGACCCGGATTCAGGATACAATTCGGACCATGCAGCAGGGTATGGACTCAGACCACGCACCAAATTGTGTATGGCACGTGTTGTATCTGACCAATTGATCCTGCAGTCGTTTTTAAAAATCTTAGGGGCCGGAATTAAAGTGGAATTTGGGTCAATCTCATGCTGTTCGATGGGTTTTACGCTGTCTGCAGCAATATCTCTGATGGTTTGAACTACCAGTTCTGCTCCAATTTTCATTAAGAGGTCATGGATGTCTCCTGCTGTGTCATCTTCACCTATTGGAACCTCTTTTCGATAGATTACAGAACCTTTGTCAATTTCATGATTCAGAAAGAATGTAGTAACTCCGGTTTTCTTTTCTCCGTTGATGACTGCCCAGTTAATAGGGGCTGCTCCGCGGTATTGCGGAAGTAAAGAGGCATGCAGGTTAAAAGTTCCCAGGGGAGGCATATTCCATACTTCTTCTGGAAGCATTCTGAAAGCCACAATTACTTGTAAGTCTGCATTTATCTGGCGCAAAGCATTAAGAAATTCAGGGTCTTTGAGCTTTAAAGGCTGCAGCACAGGAATAGAACGGCTGAGGGCATATTCTTTTACAGGAGAGGCATGCAATTGCAAACCCCTGCCTGAAGGCTTATCCGGTGCCGTAATAACAGCTTTAACAGTAAATCCCGCATTAACAATGGCATCGAGCGATGCAACTGCAAATTCGGGGGTTCCCAAAAATACAATGCCCGGCTTTTTTGTTGCTGCCATTAGTGACCGTTTTCTATTTTAAAGTCCTTATCTTCCAATAGATCAAGAAAGTGCCCCATTTTATTCTTTTTTGTTTTCAGATAAAAATGGTTGTGTTCATTTGGGGGAATATTAATCGGAATATTCTCAACAACGGTAATGCCATACCCTTCCAATCCTGCGCGTTTCACGGGGTTGTTGGTGATGAGTTTAATTTTTCCCAGGCCAAGCTCATAGAGTATGCTTGCACCAACGCCATAATCCCGTTCATCTTCTTCAAAACCCAGATCCAGGTTTGCTTCAACAGTATCCCTCCCTTTTTCCTGTAATGTATAGGCTTTGATTTTATTGAAAAGTCCTATGCCACGGCCTTCCTGGTTCAGGTAAACAATAACCCCCTGGCCGGCTTTTTCGATCATTTTCATGGCAGCATGCAGCTGAGATCCACAATCGCATCTGTACGATCCAAAAATGTCGCCGGTCATACAAGATGAATGTACACGGACCAGAACCGGATCATCGGATGTCCATGTCCCCTTAATCAGTGCAAGGTGTTCCATATGATTCGATTTCTGAATGAAAGGAATCACTGCAAAGGTTCCGTATTTTGTTGGAAGTTTGGCTTTATCTCCTTTGATAACAATACTTTCCTGTTCAAGTAAATATGCGATGAGTGATTTGATTGTAATAATTTTCAGGTGATGTTTTTTTGCAATGGCAATTAAATCAGGCATACGGGCCATGCTGCCATCTTCATTCATAATTTCAACCAATGCACCCCCTGGCTTTAACCCTGCAAGTCGTGTAAGGTCAACAGCTGCTTCAGTGTGACCCGGGCGTCTGAGAACGCCTTTAGTTTTAGCTTTAAGCGGGAAAATATGTCCGGGCCTTCCAAGATCTTCCGGTTTGGTTTGTGGATCAACGAGTGCCCGTATTGTCCGGGCTCTGTCATTGGCAGAAATCCCAGTTGTGCAACCGTTGCCCAACAAATCAACACTTACTGTAAAGGGTGTGCTATGAAGTGAAGTATTGCTGTGAACCATTAACTCAAGATCCAGCTGTTCGCATCTTTCTTCAGGGAGAGGAGCACAAATCAATCCCCGGCCATACGTTGCCATAAAATTGACAATTTCAGGAGTAATCAGTTCTGCAGAACATATAAAATCGCCTTCGTTTTCACGATCTTCATTGTCTACCACTATAACGACCTTACCGGCTTTGATATCAGCAATGGCTTCCTTAATGGTATTAAGTTCTATCAACATGTTATTCATAGCTTCCGGCATAATCTGAGAAGGATTAATTCATCCTTCAAAGGTACAATTTGTAAATAAATGTAGAGAAAGCGAATCAATCAAAAATCCGCCATATATGCAATGAATTTCATCAGGTGCGTTTTGCTTTTTTCCAGTTAACCGTATAATTCCCCATTAGATAAGCCCAGATACCTTGCACCATTGCTGCATTCATAACATAAACATAATAGGGTGCAAAAAAAATTCCGGGCTTTATTTTCTTATGTTCAAAAATAAATCCCAAAAGCACAAATCCATAAAAAATGCATTGGATCATAAAAAGGTACGAATAAACAGGATTATTATCAGCACTGTTAATGATAAAAAGGTTGAGAAAAAAAACAATGGGAAACGCAAAAGGAACTACTGTCCATCGAAGTACCTTATGCGAAAAGTATTTAAATGCATTCAGGCTGAGGAAAGGATTCAGAAGATTTGCTGATCGAACCAGAAACTGCATTCCGCCTGCAGCAATTCTGATTTTTCGCTTTTTTTCTTCTGTAACCGAAAGCGAGGCTGTTTCCACACCCCAGGCATTCAATGCATATTTTGTATGATATCCTTTCCGGACAATGAGCAGCGAAATGGTGAAATCATCCAGAAGCGTATCCTCTTCGATGTCTTCATATAATTTGGTACGCACTGCAAAAAGTTCACCTACTGCACCAATTACTGATCCTGTTTCAGATTCAAGTTGTTTTATGAGCGACTCATATTTCCAGTATAGGCCTTCCCCGGCACCAACAGCATCCTGTGCATCCAGATTTGTAATTCTTTTTTCACCGGTAACACATCCTGTTCTTTCATCGGAAAATGGATCAACAATGGCCCGAATGGCCTGTTTATTCAGCATGGTATTTGCGTCAGTAAAAACAGCTATGGGAGTATTCACAGTTTTCATTGCACGATTCATCGCATGAACCTTTCCATTACGTTTTTCTTCATGCATATGCCGGATCTCAGGACGATTTTTTAAAAGAGATACGGTGTTATCGGTTGATCCATCTGTAACCCAAAGAACATGAATTTTGTCCTGGGGATAATCCAAAGCTTTGGTATTCTGAATTTTCTGTTCTACAAATTGTTCTTCGTTATATGCAGGAATAATAAGCGTAATTGAAGGCTCAAAGGGATTTCCTGCAGCGGGATTGGTTACCGGTAATCGGTTTTTAAATAGGGTAATGATCCATAATACCAGTGAATATCCGATGTAGGCATAAAAAATGATGCATAACAAAATCCAGAATACACTAGTCATGTTGCGTCAGGTTGTTTGCATAAAAGTCTGATAGGGACTGTGCTATATTTAAAATATTGTAATTCTTATTGATAAATGCCAGGGCGTTTTTTCCAATTTGCTCACCAACATGGGGATATTTCTTAATCGCTTCAATACATCCGGCAAATTCCGCACTTGTGTTGGCGATCAGAATGTTCATATTGTGATCAATTGAAATGCCTTCTGCCCCTATAGTGGTTGTTATTACTGCTTTACCCAGTGACATTGCCTCTATAATTTTTACACGCATTCCGCCTCCAGCAAAACAAGGTGCGACAAGCACGCTGTGTTCTGAACCGAATTGTCTTGAATCGGGTACCTCTCCGTGATATATTATATTCGGGTGATCAAACTTACGGATCAGGGTTTCCGGGGCATTTCGGCCGGCAATATGAAATTTCAAATCAGGATGTTTTGAAAGCAGTATGGGAAAAACCTCTGAAATGAACCATAAAATCCCATCCTGATTAGGGATCCAATCAAGAGATCCCAGAAAATATAATGAAAACTCCTGCTGCACCACATTTTTGGGAACGCTTTCGGAAACATTAACACCGGCATGGCAAACTACAGCCGGTTTTAGATTCCCCATCTCATTGTATTTATTTAAATCCCTTTCAGTAATGGGCACCAACAGGTCATATGAATTAAGCAACTTTTTTTCAAATAAGCGTATTCTGTTGGTGAGCATGCCAAAATAAACTTTTCTGAAAAAACTGCTTTCCTGGTTTGTGATTCGCTTCCATATCTCATGTTCAATATTGTGCGACCGAAGCACGATTGCTGCCTGAGAATGGGTTCTTATTGTTTTAACATAGGATAACATATAGGCGCCTTCGAGCTGAACAATATCAAATGTTTGTGATTGCAAAAGCCGGATGAGCTTTCGACTAAATATGTCGGAGATAAAGCGACTGGCCGTGAAAGGAATACGGGAAAACAGCAGATTTTTCAATAATGACCAACCTGTAATATGCGTATTTACATATACTGTATGCGCAGGCATGATTTTATTGAACTGCTGAAGTTGATCGGGATTGATCTTGTGCTTGTCAGTGGTCATGGCAAGTACAGTGACTTCATGCCCCAGCTTGATAAAAGCCTGTGATAAATTGAACATGGCATGTGAACCACCATCCGTCGGAGGAAAGGGAGGCTTATTGCAGAGTTGAAGAATTCTCATTGAACGGATACAACTGCGTTTCTAAAAGTTGAGCTGTTAAGCAGGTTAATCATTCCGGATGACAAACTTACAACCTGCCTGATATTCCTTTGGAGAATACGGACTTTAATTTTCAGATGTATGATTCTTACCAGCGCTATTGGAAAAATAACAACACCTAATTGCCTGAGCCATTTTCTGGTAAAAATTTCAGAGGTCATTTTGCCGTCAATACCTGGAAATTCGCCTAATCGTTTTTCAAAATATGGGATTCTGAACCACTGACTGAGAATCACCATGTCCAGAAATGCATTATAGTGAACGCCAAATTCCAAAAGATAAGCATATCCTTCGTTTTCATATGACTTCACTGCGATTTTCATCCAGCCCGAATCCTTCTTTAAAGTATCTGCTGTCATCAGGGCCAAATCGCCAATTGTCTTAAATTCAGTTTGCAACTGCGTTCTTTCAATCTCATCCAGCTCAAACCTGCCCAATATGTGTGATTTATTATCCAGGGCAGTATTTCTTATCAGTCCGGACTTTTCACGAATCCAGTTCAGATAAGTATCCAGGTTAAGTATGGCAGAATCATTGGTAGCCTGATAGGTAAGGAACACGCCGGCAATAATTAAAATAACAGAAGAAAGCCACATCCCTTCAAAGGATGTCAAAACGCTTTCTTCAACGAATTTTTGTCCCGTGAGAGAAACGATATAATACAAAATGAACATCAATGTTGAAATAACAGTGGGCAGCCCGAGTCCACCTTTTCTGATTATGGCTCCCAAAGGAGCACCTATAAATAAAAATATCAGGCAGGCCAGCGATAGTGTGAACTTTCTGTGCCTTTCAATTTCATGTCTTCTCAGACTTCGCCGCTCATAGTCTATTGTTGATATATAGTTGTTGGCAACATATTGGTTTGATACAACGGTGTTGGCTGCGTCGGAAACATATTTCAACTGGCTTTCAAGGCGAAGAGATGAAAAAAGACTGTCAAAATTCTCAAAATGCTTAAAAGGCATAACCTTGGCGGGTGTAGTGTCTTTTTTTTCAGAATTGTTTATTTGCGTCATGCTGATGTTTTGCCCCAGGTCTTGCCTTGGCAATTGGGTAGCTCTTCTGGCATCCCTTCTTTGAATCGCCATATTATACTCTGCAACACGCATACGTTTTAAGATTCCAACAGAATCTGAACGGTTATTTTTTACGAGATCGTAATCCTCGTTATCTACCGGGGCATCATCTGCTTCTTTATCTGATATGCGGTTCAACTTAAAGAAGTAATTATACATCATATCTTGTTTGAAAAACTGATGCCTGGTTTCAAGTTCAGAATTAATAGAATCAATAGCGTTGTTCAGCTGCGACACATCGAGCATTTGATAAGAGCCTTTAAAGTTCTTATCCTTTGATCGTGATAACTCAAAACCGGATAAAGAGATCAGGATGTTCTCTTCACCGAATTTCATAAACTGATGCGGACGGGTTTTATCTAATTTTCGCTTTGGTTCTTCTACTTCTGTGTACTTATAACCACTCCAGAGTGTAATCATCATGTTCCGCTTATCGGCGGTCATTTTCATAACTCCGGAATCTGCAATTGTAATATCTAAATTGCCTTTTGATTTTGAATGATCGTATATCTTGATTTCATACAGCATATTCGTAACAGTATTCTTCTTTTCAACGCGAATGCTGTAACCGTCAATTCCTTTAAAGAAAACCCCTTCCTGAATTGAAACCTCAGGTCGGATATGCTGGACATCATATCTTAGGGTTCTCATTTTCAGGTTGGTATATGGAACAACATTGTTTGAAAAGAAAAATGCGCCGATAGAGATGAAAATTACCAGGACGATGATTGGAGACATGAGTCGCTGTAAAGAAATGCCCGAGGCTTTAGCAGCGGTAAGTTCAAAATACTCACCCATATTTCCAAAGGTCATAAGGGACGAAAGTAATACAGCAAGCGGCAATGCAAGAGGAACCAGTCCCACGCAGGCATACATTAAAAATTCACCGATGATGGATAACGGAAGTCCTTTCCCAACGAGCTCGTCAATCATTCTCCATAGAAATTGCATGAGCAGTATAAATACTACAATGAAGAAGGTCATTACAAATGGCCCAAGAAACGACGAAATAACTAATCTGTGTAAGCGCTTCACGTTAAATAGAACTACCAAAATCGACTACAAAGCTAGGATTTTTTCAGTAAACATGTAACAACAGTTATAAGCCTATTACATGCTTGAGCTTGGAAATTTGCGAATTCCACAGTTCAACTGTACTGTCTTTGTCTTCATCCTCAGCAAAATCGGTGATGATTAAAGCAGTGTCCCCTGTGAGCTCATCGGTGTTTAACCGGAATTCAAACCAGTGGGCCTCCGTTTCAGAAGAATCAACCCAGCGAAAACGGATGTACTTATTCTCTTTTCGCTGAATAATTTCAGCTTTTTGTTCTGAATCATCCCAGATAAATGAATATTGGCTGCCGAGGATATTTACATTATCGGCAAACCATTCTGATAATCCGCCAGGAGTGCTTAATCTAGGAAATAATACTTTAGGTGAAGAGTTTAATGTGTATTCCAGGATAATTTTTTTCTTCATGTTTGTTTAGTCCAGTTTCAGATATGGTTATCAATGCAGTTTGGGTGTATTGTGCAATATATAAAAAATGTTGGTGCATTGCAAACATCGGGGTATTGTGAGCTGTTAATTTCCCGCGAATGAGATGGATCGGATGATATATTTAGACTGAGGTTAATTAATATAATATGAGTATCGGCAATGATTAATAATGACTTCTTTATTTGAAATTGTATGCTTGCAGCATACCTGATTTTTTAACACAAAGGACTCCAAGGATTCACTAAGAACCCGAAGAATTAAGAACGCAAAGGTCGCCTTCGCTAAGCTCAGGCTTTTCCAGGAAATACCGCAGGTATTTCCACTTTGTGTTCTTAGTGACGTTTTATCTTCTTGCTCTTCGTGTTAAAATCAACACCCACAACTATATAGTCTTCAACCTTAAATCTCTTATGCAACTTTCCTGATGCTCATATAATTTAAATCTTAAATTCCTTAAATTTGAAAAATCAACCCCGTTATTCATAAAACCCTTGATCATGAGAAATCAGTTACACAAATCCAGAAACACAGGAAGAAAACTTTTGTTATTAAATCCTGAAATACCTGTTCAATCTTTCTTTGCAGGTGCCCGGAAAACTTCATTCAAATTAGCCCACTTCAATGATTTTATCAGAAAGCCTATGAATTTTTCCCAGGCTTTCAAAGATGGAGATGGAATATATTTTGAATCCATCCATGTTGCCGTTGTAAATGCAGAAAAGGACGATGGAATGATGCGGATCCGCAAAGCAATGCCTTCCAGGGCTATTGTTGCTTCAGAACCGGAACGATATGTACATAAAATTGCAGTGAATGATTATCTTAGGGGATATCGCGACGGTATACAGGCTATCATGGAAAAAGTGAAAGAGCATGGTGGCGATTTTCCTTCAAACGAGGAATTGTTGTTATTGCAGCAGCAGTTTTCCGATACCCGTCAGACCTCATGGGGAATATTGGCAACCCGCACCCCTGAATCAGGATACACCGGAAAAGGTGTTCGGATTGCAATCCTGGATACAGGAGTATTTAAAGAACATGTTGATTTGGCCGGACGAAAAATTGTTACCAAAAGATTTGTTCAGGATGCCTCAGATGGAGATGCCGATGGTCATGGCAGTCATTGCGCAGGAATAGCCTGTGGCAATACAGATGGCTCAGAAATGCGATACGGCGTTGCACATAAATCATCCTTCTATTGCGGTAAAGTTCTTGACGACAATGGAGAAGGTACAGACGCAGGCATTCTGGCAGGTATTGAATGGGCCATTTCCCAAAAATGCAAAATTATCAGTATGTCTCTTGGATCTGCCTCTGAACCTGGGGAACCGTATTCGGAGATTTATGAGAATGTTGCCCGGAGGGCCATGCAACAAGGTTCGCTTATTATTGCGGCTGCAGGAAATGAAAGCTACAGGCCTACCCATATTGCACCTGTGGGCCATCCTGCCAACTGCCCTTCAGTCATGGCTGTTGGCGCAATAGATCCGATGCTGAATATTGCTGAATTTTCATGCGGAGGCATCAATAAAAACGGTGGTCAGATTGACATTGTTGCGCCCGGTGTGGCAGTTTACAGCATGATCAACAAACAGAATGAACACGATAAATGGAGTGGTACATCCATGGCTACACCTTTTGTTGCAGGTATAGCCGGCTTATTTTGTGAAAAATATCCGGATGCCTCTCCCCGGGAAATCTGGACTTTGCTTATTCAGCAGGCAAAACGTTTGAGCCTGAGTTCAACAGATGTTGGCTCGGGATTGGTACAGGCACCTACAAATTAATAAAGCAAATGAGAAAACAGCATTTCATAGCATCAGTTCAGAATGACCATCTGGATCATATTGAAGAAGTAGCCCGCAAACTGCGCATAAAAGGTTGCGAAATCAATCAAATTTTGCCCATTACAGGGGTCATTTCCGGCAGTGTTAATATCGGTCAGAACTTTGATGAACTGAAAGTAGAAGGAATTGCTGCCATTGAAAAACAGAGAATTGTCAAAAAAAGATGAATGGCTTCAAACAAACAATAGCCAGTTAACAACTAAATAAAGCAATCTGCCTGCCGTTTTTTTCATATCATGAAAAGTTCACTTTTCATAATATGAAGATAGACCCGGGTAGAACCTTTTTTCAGGTTTTCAGTATATAATTCAATATACTTTAAAGTAACCTCTCATTTTACGTATGAAGCAAAACCTGATCTGCCTTTTTCTCTTATGGTCTTTTTATGTCCAGGCACAAGAAAAGCAAATGGATCTCCCATTGTGTATGAAGACATTCACCAGACTTGAAAAAAACGACACGATTTTTCGGAATAATTTAAAAACGTACTCATATTCAGATTATAGGCATTTGAATAAAATGCTGCTGGATATTCTTTTAGCTGAAAAACCAAGGAAATATAATCCCTTTTCGGACGAAGACAATTCCTTTCAGGATACATTGTCCGATGAAGAAATAAGGAACAGACTGGGCTATGGGGTCTATCGCCACATTATCAGCGATGAGGACGGAAATGAGTTATACACGGAAGTTTTACAGACTGTTATTGAGGATACATCAGCCACAAAATTTATTCTGGGATTTGATGAAACCTGGCGCTTTAATTCCAATACACTTCAGTTTGAAAAGTATGTAAAAGACATTGAGATTTTAAGACAATTTACTGATGAAGAATCTCAGAAAGTAAGAACAACAACAATAGCAGTCATTTTTAATAACAAACAGGCCGGCTCTCAAACGGAGAAAATCGCACAGGTTACCTATGAACATCCTTTATTAATTACCATCGATTGGGTTATCAACGACAGTGATACTGATTTTGTAAAACGAATGGACCATGCAGGTTTGCTTAATTATTCCCTGGTAATAGAAAATGAGGAGTTTAATAGTTGCTGTCGTAACCGGTTTATCCGGGAAATTTTTACGAACGGTTTCGATGGAAAACTGAAAATCATTGACTATGATTCCCGCAAGCCGTTAACCAGAAAGGAGATTATAGAGAAGCTTATGCGCATCGATGGCTTTATACCATCGGGAGATACTTACGAAAGTGAAATTGAGTCGGGAACAATTGCTAATGAAGCGGTTGACGCACTTATTTTTAATGAGGACTGGTATTTTGATTCCAAAACCATTTCATTTTCAAAGAAAGTAAGGGAAATCTCTTTTGTTAAATACACCTATGACAAATCAGACTTGCATTTTTCAAAACCACAAAGAAATATCTTATTCACCGTACTATTCGAGTAAAGACGCTGTTTGTTTTAAAAACAACGCGTTTGAGATGATTAAAACTTTATAAATTAATTACTTATTAATCAATAAATCAATTCAATTTTATGAGAAAAATTTTTGCCCTGGCCTTCATGGTGCTTTTACCGTGTTATACTTTTGCTCAGAACACCGGAGAACTTACTCTTGATCGTTTCTTTTATGGAAAAGGGGACTCTTATAATCTGAAAACAATCGAAAGCCTTACGGTAAAGTGGAGTTTTAGTACCTTGTATGGCGAACCTGTTATTAATGGTGCATTTCAGTGGGAAGCAGGAAGCGATTGCCCTTCAGATTATCTGGGTTACCAGGATTTTATCGTGTTACAAACCAACCGGAGCGTGAGTTCTAAAGGTGTGTGTATTAAGTTGTCTCCAACTGTTCCTGAATCCGGTGACGGCTATGGTATGAATACGCCCGGATCTCCATCCTGGGAAGATGTATTTTGCAACTATGAAGGTGAAAGTCTCGACCTTACAACAGAGGAGGCCAAAGAAATCTGGAAAACCGGATTTAAAATTATTGATGCCCACCTGGAACATGAGGAATAATTCTAAACTTAATAGATGATTTATATGAAGAAGTATTTCTATGTAATAATAGTTGGTGTTCTGACATCCTTCTTTTCCAATGTCGTTGCTCAGGATGAAGAGGTTAGTGCTTATGGATATGTTTATTCAGAGGAACTGAAGGTAGCTTACTTTACGCCACTTCAGTTCGCAGTGGAAGATGATTGCCTGAATGACTACGATCATTATTTGCCTAACTTATGGGATGATTATGTAAATGATGAAATCGTGCGCACTGGTGTTAATTATATGTTATGTGGTTATAGTGGAACTGTATATGGATGGGATGATCCTGAGACTATCAGAAATGATTACAATGAAACTATTGAGTCTTTTAAAAAGGATGGGTATATTGTAAGAAAGGTGTCTTTCCATTACGATCAAAAACCTTGTGATTGAAAGTTGTTCTGATAATCAATATATAAAGACTGTCCCGAGAGAAGAAATTCTTTCGGGACTGTCTCTTTTACATTATGATGGGCTGATTATTTGCTATAATCAAATTCCAGAATAATTTTTCCGCTTTCCTTTCCCGGCATAACCTTCATTTCAAGTTGTCCGGTTACCTGGGTGCCAACACCAAGCTTTGATAAGGTATCTGTGAGTGTAGGCTCATTGCTGGTGCCAATGAGTTCTTCAGGTTTCAATGTTCCCTTCCATAAAACCGGACCGAAAGTATGTCTGAGAATATAGCTGCCCGGCTTGATATTTTCAAATACATATTCGTTAATCCCTTCTTTTACCATTTTCCGATCGAGTACCGCACCTCCCCAAAAAGCCATGGGATTTCCGCTGTCTTCTGAAAGCTCAATTTCAGCGCCTCTTCCGTTAACTTCACGGGATTTTTCCCTGTAATATTGTGTTCCGTTGTCAAACGCTTCCACTTCAAAATAATACTCGGGGTTTTTATTCAGACTGTGAATGGTGATGGTGTTAGCATCATATATCAGAGCACTGTTATAAAGCTTGCCCTGCTCAATACCATACCGGATGACGTATCCGTCCGCGTCCTTTACCGGTTCCCATAAAAGCGTTGCATTACGGCGGTCTTCCGGATCCCTTACCACCTTAACATTGCTTACCCTGGAGAATTTGGTAACTTCAGGATTTCCAAATACCCTCAGGTCTTTTACAGCAAACTTTCCGCTATCGGGTGAATATACGTTGACGATTTTTACATACCGGGCTTTTACAGGTTCAGAGAGTTCGATATAGTCGTGATGGGTTTCGGTTGTATTGCTGCTTTTATCAACCAGCAAAGTCCAGTTTTTATTGTCGTTTGAAAAGTGCACGGTATATTGCTGACGGGGTTTACCATCATTTGCAGGCATGCTGAAGCCACGCATGGGCATGTTTGGTAAAATGGCATCTTTCTGATCCAGGTTAACCTGCAACGCATACACAGAGCATTCTTTACCCAGGTCAACGGTCAGATATTCCCCGGGCTTTCCGGTTTCTGCACTCCAGAAGGTCATGAAGTTTTCATCCACGGCATTTTTAGGTTCAAATCCTTTCAGAGTAGAAGATGTTTCAACGTATTTCTTATTGGATATCAGCATCCATCCTGTAAATCCATTATCAACAGCATTTTCCTTAACACCCGGATAATAATGGGGATAATCACCAAATGCTGTGTTTGAATGCATTACGCCCTGTGCATCAACAGCGGTAGGGAACATGGCCAGTTCTCCGCTTCCTCTTCCTCCATAAAAGGAAGGAATCATGCAGATGGTCCATAGCTGTCCGTTCTTGTCATGAAATGTGCTACCATGTCCGCCGCCTACAACAAATCCGGTTGTCTTAAATGTAAGCGGATTGTGTTCGGAATAGGTGAATGGACCCATAGGATTATCTGCTACATAAACACCGTGCGAATAGGTTGAAAATTCAAGTCCTATTGCAGCATACTGAAGATAGTATTTGCCATTATGTTTTACCATCCAGGGGCCTTCAATCCATGGACTTTCTTCGGGATAATAAGGTCTGTAATCCATGATCGGGAAAATCACATCTTCAGGCCTTCTGCGTTCAAAACCATGGCTATCAGGATCGCCGAAGAAACAAACCACCGGTTCTCCTTTTTCCTTAAACCCGTTTTTGGGATCCAACTCTACAACCTGTATGGGCAGAAGTTGTGACCATCCAAAATACATGTACACACGTCCGTCGTCGTCTATAAAAATATCTGCATCACCATACCGGTCGCTGTCCATTGTGGCTGTTTTTGTCCATACCCCGCTTTTAGGATCTGTACAGGAGTACAAATCTTTTGAATTCATGGCACAGGCGTACAGGATATCACTGTTGGTAACAACACCGGGAACTCCTCCCGGGAAAGTGGGAGAATCAATATAATTCCAGTCCCTCATATTAACAGAATTCCAGTATCCTTTTCTGCCGGTGATAAAAAGATAGTATTCATTTTTATGGATAAGGACAATCGGCTCTCCGGCACGACCGGCACCGGTGAAGGTTATGGGGTTGCAGTAAGTTTGAGGTTTGTCACCGATTTCAACAGTGAAAGGTTTGGATTTTTCTACACGCGGTGAACCGTTTTTGCAGGAAAAACCTACCAGGGTGATGAGGCAGATCAGTACCCCGGTTTTAAGATTCATATTTTTTATCATGAGTTAATTTTTAAAGGAATTAATCAGTTCTAAATTTATTCAATTTATTCAACATAGAACAGGACATCATGGGTAATAACCCTTAAGATTTCATTCTTTCGACGAATGACATCGGTTTATAGATGAATATGGATGGAAGTGCATCATAACAAGTCGGGTATGCACCAGGTCACACCCGGAAAGTATTGTTTTGGAATCGGTTGGATGGATCGATACGATTCTTTAAAGAAGTTATTTATGGGTTTTCATACTCCGGCTGCTTATTTCCAGAGGTTAATTAGTACATTTATGCCGTATCGATTCAACACTGGAAATATGAAAGTATGTATTATCGGAGCGGGGATTTCTGGTTTATCTATTGGTTGTTACTTGCAAATGAATGGCTACGAAACATCCATTTATGAGAAAAATGATGTACCTGGCGGATTATGTATGAGTTGGGAGCGGGGTGCTTATACTTTTGACGGATGTCTTCACTGGATTATGGGTTCGGATAAGGGTAGCTCATTTTATAAGCTTTGGTCTGAAATTTTGGATATGAAATCCATCCGGTTTGTCAACCATGATGTTAAAGTAGCCATTGAACTCAAAAATAATGTCAATAAATACGGAGAGAAAGTATTTACGCTCTATACAAATATAGACCGGCTCAAATCGTATTTGCTTGATATTGCCCCGGAAGACAAAAAGAGGATACTCAGATGGTTGAAATTAATAAGGGTAGTCCAGAAATTTGATATGCCTCCGATGATCGACAGCATTAGTCAGATGCAGTCGATACAGAGAAAAATGAAAATGATCTTTTATCTTCCGGTACTGATTCAGTTTCTTAAGTGGAGACGCATAACAAATTATTCTTTTGCCGCCCGTCTGAAAAATCCCTTTCTGAAAGAAGCATTCGAACTGATGTACGATGGCGAGGAAGTCAATTTACTGATAATGACCATGCCCCTGGCATTTCATGATAAAAAAAGTGCAGGCTATCCTTTGGGCGGATCGGCCCGGTTTGCCCGTAAAATCGCTGACCGGTACGAATCGCTGGGCGGTAAAATCCATTTCGGAAAGGAAATTCAAAAAATTCTGGTTGAGGATCATGTTGCTAAAGGCCTTCTTGTTAAGGATGCAGGAGCTGTTTTTTCGGATATCATCATATCGGCTGCCGACTGGCATTTTACGGTATTTAAGGCCCTTGAGGGAAAATATGTGAATCGCAATATTTTGGAATTATATGCATTAAGGCGACTCGATGTGTATCCATCCATTTTCCTGATATCACTTGGCGTAGGTCGCGATTTTAAGGAATTCCCGCATTTTTTCAGATTCCCGATGAGGACTGAATACCGGTCACCCGATGGAACCCTTTATACCAGAATGGAAGTACATATCTATAACTACGATCCGATGCTTGCCCCAGAAGGGAAAACGGTAATCGCCCTAAGTTTTTATACCCGGCAGGGTGATTTTTGGATTGACCTGAGAAACAGGGATAGAGCTACTTATAACCGGGTAAAGGGATCGTTTGCATCGCATATGGTGGATGTACTTGACGAGAAAATAGGCAATGTAAAAGATTGTCTTGAGATTATGGATGTGGCAACTCCGGCAACATATCATCGGTATACCGGAAACTGGAAAGGGAGTGCACAGGGATGGTTTCCATCGAAAAATCTGATTGCTTCAACACCAGTATCTTCAGAACTTCCGGGATTAAAAAATTTCTTCTATTCCAATCATTGGGCGACTCCAGGCGGAGGACTGCCTGTTGTAATCAAATCAGCTCATGATCTGGCTCAGAATTTATGCCTCAAACACAAATACAAGTATGTGAACCATTAGGGACAAGAATTCTTAGGTGTTGCAAAAAGCCTGAATTTTATCAACACCAAATATTTAAGAGCTTAATTCAATCTTTCTCATAAAGAAAACTTTTCTGATTCGGTAATGCCTTCCTCAGAAACCCTGATAATATAAATACCTTTTGGTATATCAGAAATGCGCAATTGCTTTTCAAGCTTAACGTCTGATTTAAATTCAGTTATATTATATATTTCTCTTCCAAAAACATCAAATAACTCAATAAGAACTTCAGAATTCATTTGATTGCTCGAATAAATGATCTGTAGTTTCCCGCCGTCTTTTATGATGTGCAATTTGTATGGCTCGTCATCCTGTATGTTCAACGAGGTTGCCATGCCTCCTGTAAGTTTTAACGCGCCAAATGCAGATGCATTATAGTAGCTGATATTTTTATCGGGAGCATCAATCAATTTTGAACCGAACATATTTTGACGCATTGTGCCGATATCATTGTCATTATAAGCGACAGACCAACCTAAATGTTTTCCGGTAGTTAGTTGAACAGGAGTATTTTGACCCCCGTGAATATACGAATCATTGAAAGCCTTAATTTCATACTCATATTCAAAGGTATGCGTGGCAACCCTTTTCATTTTGTAAATTAAATGGTCGTCCAGCCTTACCCAGCCGGATGTTCCGCCAACATAATAGCAAACATGCGTAGTGTCCAGGTGATATGCTATGGCTTTATAAGTGCCTGTATAATCTGCATCCCGTGAATGATTTTCATCTATGAATATCTCAGTGCAGTCGTAATTGTAAATATTGCTGCAAACATCGGCAAGTCCGGCCGGCTGTAATCTTAATGAATCGTCTGTGATCTGAATGAGTAAGTACAACCTGCTTTGTGTCCAAAGCACTTTGAATCTCCCTGAATAGTCAGTTTCCTCCACAGCATTTCCGATCCAGACCTGATCAATTGGTGCCCATCCGGCTTTATTCCAACAAGTATCACTGCCATTTCCATCTATCACAGGAATGGTCTTGGTGAAAAGAGCTTCATAATACCCTTGTTGATTTTGAGAAATTCCGGAAATTGAAAAAAGTGAAAAGGTTATAAAGGCTGATAGGATTCTTAAATGGTAACCTGACATATATTCGTTTTTTTCAAAAGTAATCATTACTAAGGTAAAACACGTGTTGCATCAATATATGTTTGTTTTAAGTTAACCACTTGCTTGTATATTAAAAGTAGTGTAATTATGACCTTTTAAGTGCCGGTATTCCCTAATGCTCGAATACAATTATTTCGAAGATGAATTACTAAGCTTTTATAGGAAATAAACCACGAAGGCACGAAGGGCAAAATGTCTTTGACATTTTGAAAATCCAGATTAACTGCGCAGGATTACTTCGTGATCACTGGTAGGGGGGTGCTATACAACAAAAAACCACCCATCAACCTCACTGCGTGAGGTTTTATTTTGTTTGGCTTTGCCCGGCATTTCATGCAAGCATGATGCCGGGCAAAGCCAAACAAAAAACCCGGCAGAAGCCGGGTTGATGGGTGGTTCTTTGTTGTAGCGAGAGGCAGGATTGAACTGCCGACCTCATGA
The DNA here is from genome assembly GCA_964615995.1 of uncultured Bacteroidales bacterium. GTDB lineage: Bacteria > Bacteroidota > Bacteroidia > Bacteroidales > UBA10428 > UBA5072. The sequence continues at coordinate 1,894 of CAZTSR010000006.1, read as the reverse complement.
TTATGAATCATGCGCTCTAACCAGCTGAGCTACCTCGCCATTCATTTTTTGAGGTGTGCAAAGATATAATTTTTGCTTAAGAAAGAAAAAAAAATGAAAAATTTAAGCAATCAGCTGGCGGTCAAACAAGAATCAATCCTGATCAATTAGGTTGGTCTCTGGAGTCCCCTGTCCCTGCTTATTCATATTTAAAGCTTACATGATTGGAAGCGTCTCTCATGCAATAAATTGTGTCATTGAATACCTTCATTTTTCCATCTCTGAATATTTCCCATTGAACAATTGTTTCTTTGTTGGCAAATACTTTCGTTTTAATTTCAGAGTTTATATTTCCCCCAGTCCATGTTAAATCTGAACCTGATAAAGTAGTTCCTCTATTAATAATTTTATGTGGATACAAAAGTCTGCCTGGTTTTCCGTCTGATTTCCATGAAACAAAAAGAACCTCATCAACAGGCGCACTACTTTTGCTCTTTATTGTTATGGTTATATCAGTCAGTTTATTCAGATTGAAACATAAAAATCTGCCATATCTTTTAAGCTCAGTCAGGTCCAATTCAGTGTTTGAATATGCATAAGCCGAATCACCCATAACACAAAAATTATATGAATAAACATTTTCGATTTTCTTCATGGCATAGGTGAAACATCCTGAACTGTCAGTTAAAAATTCTCCATTATAGACCGGTATATCCCTGTTTCCGCTTTTTACCATTGCCTGAACAATGATTTTCCTGTGCGGAATGGCAACTTTGGTATGTATATCAAGGACTTTTCCTGCTATATCAATTTTATCTTCACTGCAGCAGCCTAATCCAAGAAGAAAAGCGATCATGACTATTATTAAGCGCAGGTTCTTCATTACTTCATGGATGAATGAACTACCTGAATATTAATCTTGAATACGCACAACGGAAAATACATTACCGGCCAGATTGATAACAGCGGAATTTGCAATGCCTTGTTCGTTTGTACTGAATTTTATACTGGCCTGTATTTCCCTTAGGAAATATTCGGTTTCTGAAGCAGGTAACAATTGATATACCGGAAGATTTGCTCCCTGCACAAATAGTTTATTTTCTTCTTTGGAAACAACAACAATACCATAATCACCTGCATTATATTTTCCGACATACTTAACAAATATTGCAGGATCAACAACAACAGGCGTTACTTCCGGTAACTTCTTCGCATCAAACTGACCTCCGTTCTGACGGTGGATGGCATGGGTAACATTTCCCTTTTCGTCCGCCACAAATGTCATGTTGGCTTCCACCACTTTCCAGGAAAATTGATCTTTTGATGAAGGGAAGATAGGAAACATAGGCTGACCAGTAAGTTGCGCATACAATTGATTGTCTTCGAGCGTTACAATCAATACCATACCTTGTCCGTAATCATACCTTCCGACGTAACTTTTCAATGTGTTTTCATCCACTGAAATCTCAGAAGTTTCTTGAGTTACCGATTGTCCCTGTAAAGCTGCCAGGTTGAATAATACAAATGTTGTGCATAAAATCAGGAGCCGAAAAGTTTTGTGGTTTTTCATAATGGTTTGTTTTTAAGTTACACAATAATTAGTTTTTACTGTTTCTGAATCAGCTACTTGGAGCCTTTGTTAGTCCTTCGGTCTTCAGTTATTCTTGTCACCTGTCACCTGTAACCTGTCCCTCGTCCCTTGTTCCTTGTCCCTACTCGTACCTCAATGCCTCCACCGGATTCTTGTTTGCTGCTCTATAGGTTTGAAAACCTACAGTTACAATGGTGATCAGGATAACAATTACCAAAGACAGCGCATATACCCACCATCCAATATTTGTGCGGTATGCAAAGCTTTGTAGCCATATATTGGTTGCATACCAGGCAACAGGACAAGAAATGATAAATGAGATCA
>CAZTSR010000005.1:0-193318 GCA_964615995.1 uncultured Bacteroidales bacterium | reverse complement strand
AACTTATAACATCTTCATTATTAATGATAAATGAGCTATTAGCTTGACGGCAATGAGGCACAGCCTAAGCCGAACATCTGCGTAACCTCAGGCTAACGGGGGATAGGCTCTATCGGAGCCATACAGCAGGGCAGAAAACGGAATACCAATACAACAAAGTCCCATAGGGACGTAATACTGGTAGAAAACATACAAGAAAATATTGGGACATCATCCCCTGAATACCAGTGCTTTCAATATATGTGAAACCATTCTTGGATTTTCCCGCAGCCTTCGTGTGGAGTAATTATACCAGTCCCTTCCATAAGGCACATAAATCCGCATGGTAAATCCCTTTTCAACCACAGACCTCCTGAGTTCAGGCGTAACGCCATACAGCATTTGAAATTCAAACCGGCCATACGGTGTTTGATACTTGTTAATGAGTTCGAGTGCTCCTTTGATGAGACGCCGGTCGTGCGTAGCAATAGCAGGATATATATTGTTTGTCAGTATAAAGTCCAGTGCCTTCAGATAATTCTGATTGATTTCTTCCTTCTTTTTGAATGCAATTTCTGCCGGTTCCGTATAAATTCCCTTACAAATGCGAACATTGATGAGTCCCCTTCCTTTGTCAAACGATACCAGATCTGCGAGATCGTTCAGGGTGCGCTTTAGATAGGCCTGTAAAACAATGCCTACATGGTCCGGAAATTCGTCAAGAAGCCTTTTGTACAGTGCCAGTTCCATATCTGTACATTGCGAATCTTCCATGTCAATGCGGATAAACCTTTTATGAGAGGCTGCAGTTTGAACAATATCCCTGATATGATGATAGCATTTTTCCTGATCAAGCAACAGACCAAACATGGTTGGCTTTACTGAAAAGGAATTGTCAAGCTCCTGTACTACCGATTCCTCTATGAGCTTGATGTACTCTTGCTTGTAGTAGAGAACTTTCTCTGCACTTGTTTGAAACTCCCCGAGCAAATCCATTGTGGCTTTTACGCCCTGCGTGTTCAATTTTCGCGTAACTGCGACAGCATCGCTTAATTCTTTTCCTGCAATATATCTTTTGCTAAATACCCATACCAGATTTTTTGGCATATAGTCAAGACATCTGACAATCGCTTTATTAACCATATGTAATAGAATAAAAAAACCACCTTTAAATCCATTTAAAAATACGATGATTTAAAGGTGGAAAACAGGACAATTGTCATACGCAACGCGGTGTTGATATGAGTTATGTCAGTATTTTAATGATCGTCAGAAATCAGAATTTTTCCTTTATACATCTTCTGCCTTGTTTGAACAACCAAATAATAAAGTCCTTTTGACAAGTGCTGAACATCAATAAAATCATTATTCAGTTCCTGGGTATTACACGACTTAATAAAAACAACCTGGCCCTGATTGTTGATGATCTGAATTACAAATTCCTCATCCATACCATTATCAAGGGCAATCCTGAATAAACCATTGCTGGGGTTCGGATAAACAATCATTTCCGTTTTATTTTCTACAGGTTCCTCAACCGGATCCAGCATGTTAATCCGGACCGTTTTAGAACTCTGGCAATTATTCTGGGCAGTAACAAGAACCGAATAAGTACCCGGCTCATTCACCAGGTAAATCTGATTAACCGAATTATCCTGCCATAGATACGATTTATGTCCGTCACCGGCGTCCAAAGCATAGGGGTAATTCGCACCGTTTATCGAGCCGTTCACATCTCCAAAATCAATTACAGGTCCCTGCAATGCTTCAAAAGCAACATGAAGGGTATCATTTGAGGACCGCTTATCATCCTCATACAAAGTATAGAAGGCAATATCATTGATTCCACCTTCTGCGACCAGTACTTCGCCGGAGAATGTCAAATCCATTTCGGCACCTGCATTAAACTGCGTTGTGCGCACCAGGTTTTCAAGGGCCACACGGGAGCCATTTACATCACAAACAACCTGAATGGGCCGGGTAGGGCCGATCTGACTGGTTCCCATATTTTTGATCCGGACTTTAACGTTTGAGAAAGCGCCGGTACAACCACTGGTCACCATATCCGATGAAATAACGCCAACATCATTAAACAGGAGTGAAACAATCACTGTGTCCCCATCGAAACACTGTGTTCTTGTGTCGGTGGCAATTACATGGATCCGTCCACTTATAGTAACTGTATAGTCATGTTCTGTGGAATTATCCTGCCACAGGTAGCTATAATAAGGCGATTCACCTGCATCCAATAAATAAGTAGGCTCATGTACCTGCACGCTGTTAGGCAATCCAAAATCAACAACAGGCTTGGGATACCGGTATATTGTAATGTTTGAAGTATCATTATTTGTGCGGATATCTTCAGCTGATACAGCGGTTGCTTCCATAATGTAATCCCCTTCTGTACCCAGATTCACATTACCCGGAAAGCTATGACTGATATTCTGGCCTGGTAAAAGCGGATTTGATAACAGGATTTGAGCAGTGACACGGCTTCCTCCCGAGAATATATAGCTCACGTCTACAGGTGTAAGTTTCGGAATCGTGTCTGTTCCCGAGTTGGTTATGCGCAATACCACCGGTTCACTGGCATTGAATGTGCACGATGAAGCAGGACTGGTAAATCCGGCAGGACTAACATCCCTGATCTTCAGCCAAATGTCAACATCTGCTTTGCTAAAGCAACCATTGGCATCATATACCTCAACCCAATAATTTCCGGCCGAAGTTATGGTACGTGTTTGGCTGGTTTCGCCATTGTCCCATATAAATGAACTATATCCGCTTCCCGGGTCCAGGGTGTATTCAAGCGCTTTGACTGTCCGATCGGACCCAAGGCTTACTACGGGACGTCCTTTAATCTGGACTGTGCGTTCAATGGTATCATTTACTGTAACGGTATCTCCACCATAGGATGTATATATTTTGAATTCAAAAGTTCCAGCTGCAGACATATCAATGGGGGCCTTACTGATGGTAAAGGGAACCGTTTGATGAGCCAGTAAATTTTTGGATAAGACCAATGTATCAGCTACGGGAGCTCCGCCATTCAGCTCATATGCAACCGCAATTTTCTGTCCTGCCAGAATGCTATCCGTTCCACAATTCATCACTCCGATTGTAACAAATTCATTGGCTGACAGACCGCAGCTGGTAACAGGAGCTATCAGATCTGATGCCCCTACGTCGTTAAACAGCAATTCTATGTAAGTTGAGTCTTTCAGCGAACATAAATAAGGGCTGTTGTTGTCTGTAACTTTTACTACAAACCAACCCCGGCTGCCCGGAGTAAACTCGCATTCTGTACTATTATCAGGCCACAGATAGCTGTAATCCAGGCTACAATACGTCCTCAATTTTACAGTATCCGGCTGCCTGGTTTGAATGGTGTCCAGCAAGCTGGTAATGGGTGCAGGATACACTTCAAAATCAAGTGACAATGTGTCGTTGGCTGCATGATAGAACCATGAGGGAAGTGCTTCTGAAAGCGTAAACGCTGTAATGTTGTAATTACCAGCGGGGAGATCCCTGATATCTTTGGAGAATATATGAGTCAGAACCTGTCCGGGAAGAATATCTGAAGGCACCTTGATCGTATCGGTTACTATTTCGGTCTGATTCAGATCAAAAGCTGCAATTACGGTGTCGTTTTGCCGTATTGTGTTCAAACCGTAATTCTTTATATCCACGGTCAGGTAGTCCGGATTCACTTGCTGACAGGCATCTGTAAAATCGGCAATTCTTGAAATACCTATATCATCCGGAGCTTTATAAATACTGAAGTTGTCAAATGCAAAACCCACAGAGTTATTGGCTGCATCGCTGCAAAATGCCATGCGGAATTTCATAGAGGGAGCATTGGTGATTCTTTTCGGCAGGATGATGGATGCGTCAACCCAACCGTCTGAACTACCAGACCAACCTCTTGATTTTAAAGTCTCAATATCGTCATTATACCATGACCAACCATCAACAACCGTATCCAAAGTGGCCCATGTTGCACCGTTATTTATTGAATACTGTATGGCTGCGCCATCCATGTGTTCTTCAGCTGAAACCCAATATTTCAGATTGAGGATTTTTCGCTCACCATTTACATTGGAATAGCAACCACTCTCAATAAAGGATGAATCATTATCCGGATAATAGGCTGTAAGCTGTGTCATCCAAACCTTAGTTGCAGAAGGAGCAATCAGGCCAAATCCGGGGACACCCCACTCCCAGTTGGGAACGGATCCACTCTGAGGTATCCACAACCCGCCCTTGCTCTCAAATTTTTCCACATGAGAGTTGGAATAGGTAGGCTGGATGTATAAGGAGGTATTGGCAGCATCGTTGGCCCGGTCATCATCACCGGCCATGTTTGTTGAAACATACAGACTGTAAATATCAGGTATGGAAAGGTCCGCTTTTTTTTTAAAGGTATAAATAACGCTTTCACCTACAGGAATTGATTGCTTCAGGGTATCCCTGATAATTGTGGCTTTTCCGTTTAAAGAATATTCCAGAGGAATGACGCTTAACGATGCCTCTTGTCCGTAATTTTTAATCTCAACAGTAATGGCTTCATTGTTGGTATAACCGCAGCCATTTTTTGGAGTAATAATGCGGCTGATTCCGACATCTTTCAGCACGTTCTTCCCTGTAATCATGAAATCATCAATATTCCAACCTGAAAGTTGCCAGTAATCATTGGTTGCTCCCAGGCTGAACATCACTTTTACCTGACTTTTACGTGCAGCAAGTGCTGTGATGTCTATTTCATGTAGCGTCCATGTATCATCCAGGATCATACTGCTGTTGGACCATGCCGTTTGCCAGGTAGCACCACCATCCGGACTTACCTTAATAAATGCTTCATCATTGACTCCAATGTTGAGGTGACGCATGTAACGGATTGTCAGATCGTTTTTATAGGAAAAATCAAAGTTCTGAATCGTCATTGCGTAATCCTGGTCCCTGTTGATCAGCATTTCATAGTCTCCGCTGTAATCGCCCATGCCGGTCAGGTCGGTTCCGATAACATTTGTACCGCTGTATGCTTCATCAGGATCGGGATTGCCTTGTGATCCGCCAAGTCCCATGGGGCTTCCGTGTTCAAATTCGCCACCAAGATTCCATTGCAACGCTCCTTCGAAATTATCTGAAAACAGCGTTTGAAGAATGGTTCTGGATCCTTCCGGCGAAACATCAGTGGCAAGATAGGTGGTCCCGTTGATATTGATGCTGTTGGCCTGAAATTTGGCATCAATGGTATCACGATGTGCTGCCAAAGGTTCAATATCATAAGTGATCCATAAATAAGAGTAACCAATGGGCAGGTCATAATTGAGATTGTTTAAAGTGGCTTTTCCTGAAACAAAAGAAGCTCCCGAGCCAATTTGCATATCTGTGTTGAATTCGCTGTCATGTGTATAGAAAATTTTCACGCCGCCGGCTTTTATATCTTCATCATTGGCATTCAATGAACTGATGACCATTGAATTTAACGGAAGTGTTCCTGAATTCCCTACGACCTTTACTTTTACTTTCAGAACCGGATTGTTATCGGTTCCGGACGATACCGATCCAACTTCTGCCTGCTGCACTGAAATTTCGGACATGCTCTTAGGCAGAATGCCTGTTTCAATGATGCTGATATCATCCACACATACACCCCAGCCCCAATTGGTAATCCCTTCAAATGCCAGGTAATAATCACCTGAGAGATCGTTTTCGGGCAATACAACGATGCGTTCAACCCAGCCTGTGGTAGCCTCTGTATAAGAACGAAGCAGGGTCCATGGCTTGTTGATGCCACTTTTATAATAAACCTTTAAATTGTCATGTTTGATATTATCTTCAGTGTGCTGCCAATCCATCTGAGCATGAAAAAAGTGCAATTCAGGTTTGATGGCAAATTCAAGCGACGTAATTTTTTTGGTAACAAGTCTTGTGGCCTCATTATTCATACTTTGGTAAAAGTACATGGCATTTTTAACGCCGCCATGTGCAGAAATAGGCTTACGCGTATTTGGAATTTCAGGAGAGGTAGTCGACCCCCCATTCTCATATCCCCAACTAATGGCACCTTTTACAAACTCTTCCTGCCAATTTAAGGGCATCTCTCCGGATTCAAAATCCTCTGAAAACAGGACAGCCTGCCCATAAGATCCTGAGATACTAAATATTGAGAACAAGATTGCAGAGAATAGTATTTTTTTCATGGCAGAAAGGTTGAGTTTGATTTTCAATTTTTACGTAAATCTGTTTTTTTAGTTCTATTTTCCACCAACAAATGAAACCAGATGACCAACAGGGATTCCTAAAAGGACAAACAGCAACCTTTGCCTATTGATTATCGTAAAAAGAAGCATATTTTCGCTAAGATGAAAATCCGATTTATACCCATCCTTCTGTTACTAATGGTATTTTCATATGCCAAATCCCAGACAGATACCTTGTTCTGGTTTGCTGTGCCTTATGCAACAACCAGTCATGACGGACCTACAACCGCTGTGCTTACACTTTCAGCCACAGATCCGAATAATCTAACAACTATTACCATTTCGCAACCAAGAAACCCGGAGATTGCACCTGTTACGGTTGTGATTAACCCGGTTGTTTCAATGACCCGGAATGTTACGTTTACGCAGGCTGATATGCTCAAGTTCAGCGGCAACATGTATAATGTCGAAGACAACAGTGCCCTTTTGATCCGGTCGGACCGGGAAATTACGGCATATTATGAATTGCACCGCGTTAACAACAATCCTGCCATATTTTCACTCAAAGGAAAAAATGCGATAGGCTATAATTTCTGGACCCCATTCCAAACTCAATGGCCTAATAATAATTGGGATGCGGCGCTTGGGGGCGACCCGGCCTTCAGCCAGATTTGCATTGTAGCAACAGAAGACAATACCACTGTTACATTTAGTTTCAAAAAACCTGCTTATGGGTATCCCACACCAAATTTCAATTATACCGTTACTTTAGATAAGGGAGAAACCTATATGCTGGTACCAAGGGCCAATGCGGCAGATAATAATGAGCCCAGCATTCTGGCGACAGACAGATTAGCCGGTACGCATATTACATCCAACAAACCCATATCTGTCACCCTTGGAGATGACTCTGTTGTAAAATCTACTGCATACGATTATTGTGGAGATCAGCTTATCCCGGTGAAAAATGCCCAGAATAAAAGTGTTATCGGATTTGAATATGTTGTGATGCGTGGCCAAGTTTATGATGCATCAAGCGGAGAACGTGTATATGTTCTTGCAACGATGCCGGGAACCAACCTGACTATTACGCACAAAGACGGAATGATAACCAACACCACCCTTGTCAACGCAGGTGATCAGTATTCCTTTACCATGCCTTCTGCCACAAACGACCATTGGGTTCATATCAACTCCGGTGATAAACCGGTTTATGTTTTGCACATAGCCGGTTTTGGACATGAACTGGGTGAAGCCATACTTCCGACAATTGATGGTTGCACCGGTTCTTTATCCGTTAGTTTCACGCGTTCAAAAGACCAGGCATTCTATTTGAATTTAATGACCAAAGCAGATGCTTTGGACAGCTTTTACATTTCCATCAACGGGAGTGCGCCATCTCATTTTCTAAATGCATCTTTATTTGAGCAAGCCGGGACCTCTGATTGGTATGTCCTGAAAAATGCAAATAAAGAATTTGCAAACACCATCATTCCTGCAGGGGCTGTAACAAGAATTTTCAACACCAAAAATGTATTTCATCTGGGCTACTTTAATGGCGTTACAACGGGTGGCGGATGTGTTTACGGTTATTTCTCCGATTATAATGAGTTGGAAGCATCAGCCAATGTGGAAGATCAGGGTAGTGTATTCCAGGTTTGCGGAGTCGATTCGATAGAATTACGTGCCAAAGGAGGCATCAGTTATCACTGGTCGCCTACTGAATATCTGGATGATCCGAATGTGCAAAACCCCATTTTGCGACCTCCTTATGGGGGCTTTGATCAGGTTTTCACGGTTGATATTGAACAACCCTGCAAAGGGTTTGAAACCCTTCGCGTATGGGTTATTGTTCCTGAGAGTCCCAATGCGTTTATGGCCCTGGAGCATAACAAGGGCTGTGGTCCGCTAAATATTGATATGAAGGATGCCTCGGACGGAGCTGATTCCTATATTCTTGACCTGGGAGACGGATCTCCGTTACAAATATCCAATTCACCGATTAATCTGAATATTACCTATCCGAATGGTACAGATACCATCATTGATTATCACCTAACGTATACTGTAAGCAACACCGAAGGATGTAATGATTTCTTTGCTGATACCATCCGGGTTTATCCGGAAATTTATTCCAGCTTTCAGGTAACCGATCTGAATGATACGACCATTTGTGACCATTCAGAAGTGGAATTTAAAAGCACGTCTACCGGCAACACCGAAACCTACCAGTGGAATTTCGGAGACGGGTCATCCGACATTGATACATTGGTAACACATACGTATACCAATATCGGAGCCAATGACACCTTATATCCGGTGAGCCTGATTGCAAGATCGCCCTTTGGATGCGTTGATACTTCCGATGTAACAAATATCAGGGTATATCCATACATTTATTCATCATTTACCCTGGATTCTGCGCGCATTTGTTCACCGGCCAACCTGTTTATTGACCCCTCTGTTTCAGTTGGTGTGGATACGTTTTACTGGTCGATAAGAGATCAAAGCAATGCTTTCTATGACAGCACCTTCATTAAAGAAAACGAAATTCCCATTTCATTCCCGTATGCCAATACCGCCCATCCGGTTCCGGATACGCTAACAGTGTCCATGTATGCAGCAAACAGGTTCAGTTGCTATGATACGGCCTCCACGAAATCAATCATCATCTTTCCGCAGGTTACTTCGGCATTCAATGTAGATGATACCGATATCTGTGATTCTACAGGAATCCTGTTTAACAACCTTTCATCGGGATACAATCTGGTATATGAATGGGATTTTGATGACGGAACATCCATCATTAATACATCCAAAGCACCTTTTACCAGATATTTCAATAATTTCTCGGGTGAAGACACAGTATATACAGTTCATTTATATGCCTCATCCGATTATTTCTGTAAAGATACATTCACCATTCCCATTACCGTACATCCTTTTATCAGGGCAGATTTTGCCATTGATTACCTGAACAATTGTTCACCGCTTACAGCAGATCTGACCAACACTTCACAAGGAGGAGATTCCTTTAAGTGGCTTTTTGGTGACGGGAATATCTATAACACGAATTTGCCTGAAATGCTTCATCATAATTATTATAACAATACCGATCACGACACCACCTATTTTATTGAACTTCAGGCCGCAAACACACAAGGATGTACTGACACAATGATCCGTCCCGTATTCATGTATCCAAGAGTAATAGCCGCTTTTGACTTTACAACACCTGTTACGGGCTGCAATCCGGTAAATGTCGGCTTCGATAACAACAGTACCGGCAAGGACCTGAATTATGTATGGAGCTTTGGAAACAGCACATTCTCTACAGACCTTGTTCCCCTGCCCCGCCAGTTTACCAACATTACTGCCAAGGATACGACTTATCACGTCAGCTTAACCGTAAGCAATGTAGCCGGTTGCGACAGCAGCATTACAAAAGATGTCACTGTGTATTCGCATGTTTCAGCTGATTTCTCCATTGAACGCATTGACAGTTGCTCTCCGTTCAAAATCCGGATTGACAATTTCTCTACCGGTGGCATTTCTGAGTTTGTTTGGCAGTATACAGAAAATGATTCATTCAAGCTGAATACTTTTACCGATCCGGTAATTCCTGTTTATCATAATACGGGATTAGTCCCCATTACCCATCCGGTGGGCTTAAGAACCCGGAATATCCATGGCTGTCAGGCAGAAAGAATGGATTCGATTACTGTATATCCTGAAATGTTTGCCAGTTTCAGTCCTGACATGACTGAAGGTTGCCAGCCTTTAACAGTAGGCTTTACAAATCATTCGAACATTAAACCGGGAACATTTTTCATGTGGAATTTTGATGATGGAAAATATTCCTATCTGGAACAACCTTCAGATCATATTTACGGTAATAAAACAGATCTGACCGTTCCGCATAATGTGCTGCTTGAAGCAACAACACAATATGGATGCTATGATGATACCCTCATCACCGTTTCTGTATACCCTTATATTTTTGCAAAATACACCATTGATCGTCCCGAGATATGTTCTGATGAACCTTTCACAATCGACCGCACCAGTTCTTCCGGGGCCATCAGCCAGTATTTCTGGGATTATCAGGATGACGGCATAAATGATGAGGTAAAGAATACTCCTGTTTTCGAATACACCTATCCCAATCACGGCTCTGTCAATACCAGGTCAAAAATAAGGCTTACGGTTATGAACAACGAAGGATGCGACACCTCATGGGTGGACAGCATCATGGTTCACCCCCAGGTCAGGGCAGCTTTCACAATTGATAATCCGCTGGTCTGTCACCCGATCCCTACTACATTTGTAAATCATTCAGAACCTGCGGTACCCCTTACATATTCATGGAACTTTGGGGATGGATCCAGTTCAACAGATCAGAATCCCGTTCATGCCTATAAAAACTTCAGTCATACCGACGATAAATCATTTACCATTCATTTAACAGCAACCTCGGAATACGGATGTGACAGCACCATTTCAAACAGTCTGACCATTCATCCAAAACCACTGGCCGACTTCACGTATCCTCAGGTTGTTGATTGTCCGCCATTCCCGGTTCAATTTACGAACCAGTCTGTTGGAACCCATCTGGCCTATTATTGGGATTTCGACAATGGAAACTCAAGCCTTGATGAAAACCCCTTGGAAACCTTTGACAATACCAGTGCTGTTTTGCGGGAGAATGCGATAAGCCTGATTGTAACTACCGATTACAATTGTACCGATACCGTGGTGAAGCCCATACAGGTATATCCGGGTGTAGTGGTAGATTTTTATGCCTCATCATGGGCGGGTTGCAGTCCCATGCAGATAAACCTTGACGGAACAGCCACCAATGAAAATGAATATTACTGGTATGTTGATGGTAAGGTGGTCAGCAATTACCAGGATCCATCATACCGATTCAGCAATGAATCCACCACCGACAGGACCTTTGATATCCGTTTCAAGGCGGTTTCCATCAATGGTTGTACCGACGATACCATGAAGCAGGTGGTGGTTTATCCACAACCTTTAGCTGAATTTCTGCCAAGTCCTCAATCTCAAAATTACAATACAGAAACGGATATTACACCGGTTACCTTTAACAACCAGACAAACAACCAGTCGCTCTGGAGTTACCAATGGAGTTTTGGTGATGGCACCAATTCCACCCAGTCGCAAGCCTCATTCCAGAAAGATTATACCATCTGGGGTGATATCCATAATGACAGCCGCATACCGGTTACGCTGATTGCAACCAATGTTACACATCCTGTATGTGCTGATACCATTCTGCATTACATCATTATCAATCCTCCGCTTCCCAAAGTAGAGCTGGGTTCGGATGTTGCAGGCTGTATGCCCTTCACTGTTAATTTCCCGTCTACAACCAAATATTCCTATTCAGACAGCTATCAATGGGATTTTGGTTACCAGGGAGAAACTTCGGGAGACCAAACACCTCAGGCTCTGGTCTATGACACTGCAGGCACCTATATTGTAAGACTTTCGGTATCGGGAGACGGCGGATCAAACTGGGATTATAAGACAGTTACCGTTTATCCCAAACCAGTGGCCAATTATACTTTTGCTCCTGATTCAGCATGGGTAAGAAGTCAGACTGAAGCCGGAACGCCCATCAAATTCTTTAATCTGAGTGGCTCGGGAAGCAGCTATATATGGGATTTCGATGACGGACAAAGCAGCTATGAGTATCAACCTCAGCATGAATATGATGCTGTTGGCAGATATTATGTTATCCTGCGTGTTGAAAACACCTATGGCTGTCTGGATACCTTTATAAGTGAAACTCCCGTAGTTATATATGCACGAGGCATTCTGGAATTTCCTAATGCCATTACAATCTATGCCGACAATCCTGCTGACGAATATTACGATCCGGATGAAGCTGATCCGCGAGTATTCCGGCCTTACAGCAGTGGAGTGGAAAAATACAAGCTCGAAATATATAACCGATGGGGTGAGTTGATATTTGAATCAGACGATGTGAATAAGGGTTGGAATGGATATATTAAAGGATCTCCGGCTAAGCAAGATGTTTATGTTTGGCGGGTCCGGGCTACCTTTTCCAATGGGAAACCTGTAATTAAAGCAGGAGACTTAACGGTGCTTGTAAAGCAGCCTTAATTGAAGGGTGATGTGATGGTAAATTTTTGCATACTATCACAACCATCGCCTATAAACAACGTATCATATGAGCCCAAGACTTATAAAATGTTTAATTGACACGCAGGCTTTTCATATTATCTCTATTGTTCTGGCTGGGATGCCGGTTGTCTCAAGCCCAGGATCCGCAGTTCTCACAATTTTACTCTAACCCCCTGTATCTTGCCCCGTCGTTTGCAGGAGCAGCCGGGGGTAGCCGAATATGTGCGAATGTGCGCGACCAATGGGTAGCGTTGCCATCAACCTTTGTAACATACAGTTTCTCATATGACCACTATTTTTCTAAGTTTAACAGTGGTTTTGGACTGTTGGGATACAAAGATGCTGCCGGCACAGGAGAACTTGGCACTACCAGTCTGGGTGTTCAGTACTCCTACAATTTTAAGCTGACACAGGAAATTTTTGCACGTCCTGGTTTGCATTTTAGCTACAGAGAGCATGGCGTTGCCTGGGACAAACTGAAATTCATAGATGAGGTAATGCATTCTGACGGAACCGTAATCGACCAACAACCGGTTCCACGTGTCCGCGATGTGGATCTTGCCTTATCAGCTCTGATATATTCCAAAAGAGTCTGGGGCGGAATTACGGTAGATCACCTGTTACGACCCAATGTATCATTATATGCTGCCAATCATCGGGTTCCTGTTAAATACTCATTTTTCGGAGGTATTGAGCTGGCCCGGAAAAGCCGTTTATTAAAAGCTGATTCGGAAACCATGACGATTGCCTATCTTTTCAAAAAACAAGGACCTTATACTCAGCTGGACCTTGGCGTATATTGGTTCAAAAACCCGTTTGTGCTTGGTCTGTGGTACCGGGGTATTCCTCCCTTCAATTCTCAAAGGGGCGATGCCTTTATTCTTTTATTAGGATATCGTACCCGGAACTTCAATATCGGATATAGTTACGACGTAACAATTTCAAACCTGATCGGTCAGGCCATCGGCTCTCATGAAGTATCCATGGCTGTGAAATTCGCACTCCCCCGGCGTAACAAAAAAGGAGAAGTCCCCTGCCCGGAGTTTTAATCTCAATTATTACAGCGCTTTTTTTATTCGGGTGCAAAAAAAATTTATATTTGCTACCCTAAACATAATTTTTTATTGCATACCCATGAAAAGACTTCCGCTTATTCTTAATGTTGTGCTTGGCATTGCTGTAATTGCACTATACATTCTTCATTTTACCGGTGTTGGTGCAGGGCATAAAACCTCCGGATCTCTTAACCTTACTTCAAACGTAAAGGACGGAAATGGAATATATTATGTAAAAATTGACTCCGTGATCGGCAATTTTGATATGGCAAAAGATCTTACCGGTGACCTGGAGAAGAAGTTTAATTCCTCTGATGCTACTTTGAAATCAAGACAAGATGCATACCAGAGAGATGTAAACGACTATCAGTACAAGGCACAACGCGGTCTGATTACCCGTGCTGATGCTCAGAATATTGAACAGCAACTCTATTCAAAACAACAGGAATTGCTTAAACTTCAACAGGATTTAAGCAATGAAATTGGCGAACAGCAAGCTGTGATGAATCGTCAGGTGATCAATGCCATTATGGAATATATGCAAGAAAACAGTGCTGAATTCAAATATAAATATGTTCTTGGCACTTCTTTCGGCGGAAACATTCTCTATGCCAACGACAGCCTGGATATTACCCGGAATGTAATTGATGGACTGAACGCCAAATATTCCGAGAATAAAAAGAAACAAGATAAGTAATATCGATGGCCTTTGCTAGCCAATACTTAAGCAAGCAAAGGGAGATGATATCACATATTTCCGGAACTCCTTCTGAAAGATTAAGGTATATTATTGTCATTCCTGCCTTTTGTGAACCCAGTCTTACCATAGCGCTGGATTCATTATGGGAATGTGATCGACCTGCCTTTGATACTGAAGTAATCATTGTTGTTAATGCTTCAGAAAATGCTTCTGATGATATTAAACAGCTGAATCATAATACCACGATAAAAGCCGCGGAATGGATTGAAAAACATCCTGATCCGCGGCTTATTTTTCATCTGATTCATTGTGATCATTTCCCGGCTAAGGATGCCGGTGTAGGGTTGGCCAGAAAAACAGGCATGGATGAGGCCTTATATAGGTTCAGTCTGATTGGCCAGGCATCAGGATACATACTTTCATTCGATGCCGATTGCCATTGCGATCGTAATTACCTTGCCGCAATAGAGACAGCCTTACAAATCGCCAATCCTCATGGTTTCAATGTGTATTTTGAACACCCTGTCAGCGGTTCAGAATTCACTGAAAGAAATTACGAAGGCATCATTGATTATGAGATCCATTTGCGCTATGTAAACCAGTTTTTGCGAACCTGTGGATTTCCATTCGCATTCCATACCGTCGGATCCTGTTTTGGTGTCAGGGCAGATATTTACGCCAGACAAGGCGGAATGAACAAGAAGAAGGCTGGCGAGGATTTTTATTTCCTTCATAAAATCATTCCCCTTGGACATTTTATTGATATTGTTACCACGCGGGTTATTCCTTCGCCCAGAGCATCTTCCAGAGTTCCTTTTGGAACAGGAGTTGCTATTGGTAAGTTCCTGCAGGGATCATCACAAATCACCACCTATCATCCTCAGATTTTTTTGAGTTTAAGACAGTTCTTCGTTAAAACAGCACAGTTCTATAAAGCCTCACCGCAAACAATTGAAACCATCATTGCAGAATTACCCGAAGTATTGAAAGATTTCCTGTATAAAAACGACGCCCTTCAGGCTATTGCTGAGGTAAATGCCAATTGCAGCACACAGCATACATTTACAATTCGTTTTTTCAGATGGTTTGATGCATTCAGAATTGTGAAATATCTGAATTATGCTTCGTTAAATGGTTATCCCGGCATTCCGGTTCATGAAGCAGCATTACAGTTATTGACTTTAAAAGGGATTGGATTATCTGAAACAGCATCCGGTTTGGAAATTCTCGAAAAACTAAGGGCTTTGGAACGGAAGGGATGATCAGTTCTATTCTTCCTCGATCACAAAAATATCTTCATGATCCTTTTTCATCAGATATTGCTCCCGGGCAAACTTCTCAAGATTATCATTGTTGGTTTTGAGTTCATTAATACGCTTCCGGTCGTCCTCAATCTTCTTTAAATAATAAGCCTTCTCCTCCACCAACTGCTGATATTCAGTGCTTGCTTTTCTTCGTTCGGAAAGGTTGTTCTGATCGAAAATCAGCAGCCAAACCGTAAACAGCGTAATCGTAAAAATGTATTTATTTTTTAACGCCCGCCCTACCTTTGTACGCTGGAATCGCTCCCAAAGATTTTTTCCTGAATCCTTTAACCGGTTCACGGTATCGTTTTCCACCATGGTACTGATTTAGTAAAACAAAGGTAGCGGGTTACCTCATTTTTGAATGATTTGAACCAGTGAACTTATCAACATGTTATTCTAAAGCACAAAATCAGGTCAAACATGACGAATATCAGCAAATAACTGATTGATTGAGTAATAATTATCATTTTTTTCAATGATCCGCCTTCATAATTTTGTAAAAAAGCAAGAACCATGTTAGCAACAGGATTTTTCCAGGTACCGGAACCACAGAATGAACCGGTTTTAAGTTATGCTCCCGGAACACGTGAGCGTGATGAACTCAAAAAACAGATCCGTGAATATCGCGAAAATCCTGTTGAGATACCCATGTATATTGGTGGTAAAGAAGTTTTTACCGGAAATACAATTTCTATAAATCCCCCTCATGATCATCAGCATTTATTAGGGTCCTATCACCAGGGTGAAGCGAAGGAAGTAAAATCTGCGATAGACGCTGCGCTTAAAGTAAGAGCTGAATGGGCAGCCATGCCCTGGGAACAGAGAGTTGCCGTATTTTTAAAGGCGGCCGATCTGCTTTCCGGCCCCTATCGTCTTAAGATCAATGCGGCCACCATGCTGGGACAAAGCAAAAATATTTTTCAGGCAGAAATTGATGCAGCTTGTGAATTAACCGACTTTCTCCGGTTTAATGTCAAATTCATGACCGATTTGTATAAATTTCAGCCTGCATCCCCTGCGGGAGTGTGGAACCGAATGGAATGGAGACCCCTGGAAGGATTTGTATTTGCACTGACGCCGTTTAATTTTACTTCAATAGCCGGTAATTTGCCTACTGCTCCAGCGATTATGGGTAATGTTGTTGTCTGGAAACCTTCCAAATCACAAATATATTCGGCAAGGGTTATCATGGATGTTTTAAGGGAAGCAGGCCTGCCCGATGGTGTAATCAATATGGTTTTTGCGTCGGGTCCTGTTGTCAGCAATGTAGTATTATCACATCCTTCTTTTGCCGGATTGCATTACACAGGATCTACAGAAGTTTTTCATCAGATCTGGAAAACCATTGGTGAAAACATCAGGATATACCATACGTATCCGAGAATTGTCGGGGAAACAGGCGGAAAGGACTTTGTAATGGTACACGAATCTGCTGATCCGCGTCAGGTTGTCACAGCCATTTCAAGAGGGGCGTTTGAATACCAGGGGCAAAAGTGTTCCGCTGTATCAAGGGCGTATATTCCGGACACGCTGTGGCCTAAAATCAAAGAAATGCTGCTGAGTGATCTGGCATCATTTACCATGGGAGGGCCGGAGGATTTTACCAATTTCATAAATGCAGTGATTGATGACGGGTCATTTACCAAACTAAAAAAGGTCATCGACCGGGTAAAGCGCGAGAAAAAGGCATCCATTGTATCGGGTGGAAAAACTTATAAAGGCACAGGCTATTTCATTGAGCCAACTGTTATTGTTGCAGATGATCCCATGTATTTTGCCATGCAGGAGGAATTCTTCGGCCCAATACTGACTATCTACGTTTATCCTGCAAAGAAATTCGTTGAAACACTGGAATTGTGCGACAGAACTTCCATATATGCGCTAACCGGGTCTATATTTGCGCGTGAACGTGATATTATAGAACTTGCGTCGCGTAAACTGGTAAATGCTGCAGGCAACTTTTATATCAACGACAAGCCTACAGGCGCTGTAGTCGGACAACAGCCATTTGGCGGAAGCCGCGGTTCGGGAACCAACGATAAAGCGGGTTCGGTTTTAAACCTGATCAGATGGATATCACCAAGGGCAGTTAAAGAAACTTTCCTGCCTCCTGAAAACTACAGATACCCATTTATGGTGGAAAGATAGCAATTAAAGCTGCGGGATAATTTTCTCAAGCCGGTTGCTACGCGAGCCTTTGACAAATATGAGCATATCAGCAGGTTTTTCCTGCTGCAATTCATTGTTTAATTCATCCACTGAAGGATAGTACCGGTAACCTTCCCTTTTGGCAATGTGTTCAAAGGCTTTTCCGACACAGCGTGCATCGGCTACATTCTGAGATTTCAGAAAGGCCAGGATTTCCTCATGTTCCGATAATGACGAGTCTCCCACTTCGCGCATTTCTCCGATAACCCACATTTTATGGTCCCCTTCCATTTTTACAAATTCACGAATGGCAGCCATCATGCTTGATGGATTGGCATTATATGCATCCATAAAAACCTGATTTTTTCCGGTTTTAATCAGTTGCGAACGGTTATTCTGAGGAATATAGGAGGCAATGGCACTGGAAATTTCGGCGGGGGATATTCCAAACTGAATGCCAGTGGCGCAAGCAGCGAGCACGTTTTCTATATTATATGAGCCTACAATATTTGTTTTTACATCAAAGGAAATGTTATCATCCTGCACTTTCAAACTCATAAACGGACTTGCGGATACGGATGAAGCAGATAAGGAAGAGGGACTGTTATACCGAACTACCTTTGTGTAACCGGCAGGTACCATTTCATGCAGAAACGGATTCCCCTCGTTTACCAACAGGGTTTTGTTATGGTCCATTAAAAACCGGAACAGCTCACCTTTAGCCCTTGCTACGCCCTCAATTCCTCCAAATCCTTCCAGATGTGCCTTACCAATATTTGTAATAATGCCCAGATCAGGATGGGCAATCTGGCAAAGTGCAGCAATTTCTCCGGGATGATTGGCCCCCATTTCAATAATGCCCAACTGTATATCATTGGTTATTGATAAAAGCGTAAGTGGTACCCCGATGTGGTTATTTAAATTTCCGGTAGTAGCAAGTACCTTGAATTTCTTTTCCAACACTTGTCGGCATAATTCCTTGGTAGTGGTTTTACCATTTGATCCGGTAATTGCCAGTATGGTGATTCCCAATTGCTTCCGGTGATAACTTGCCAGTTGCTGTAAGGTTGTTAAAACGCTGTCTACCCGTATACATTTTTGCGAATCAGACGCTGTTTCCTCGTCCACAATCGCATACGAAGCTCCGTTTTCCAAGGCTTGTATTGCAAACCGGTTACCATTAAAATGCTCTCCATTCAGGGCAAAGAACAAGGATCCGGGTGTAATATTTCGTGAATCAGTAGATATGCTTCTATGCTGAAGGAACAGGTTGTAAAGTGCAGAAATATCCATGGTTGATAAATAAATAATGCGAAGTTAAAGGAATACCGGCTAACAACAAAAACCCCGCCTGAAAAAGCGGGGTTTTTGTTGTTGAATTTATGATCTTATTTTTTCTTTTTTCCGTCTCCGGCCTGGCCGCCAACGCGTACCATCGCGCAACGGAAGCCCAGATCGTCACGTGATTGTTCTTCATCAAGATATCTGCGGGCACCCGGACTTAACCAATAAGCTCTGTCTCTCCATGATCCGCCTTTGTAAACTCTTGATTTGTCATTAATCAGGGATGTTTCATAGCCGGGGTTCTGGGAATACATTCTGGCTGAGTTTTCAGCCTGACCTTTGGAGTCAGCAGTCCATTCAGTACCGTCGATCACACTTGATTCGTAATCACCGTCTTTATAATTTTTATAGTATGCTTTTTTATAATTCCAGCGGTTAATAGCTTCTTCAGCTGTAACATCTCTGTATCTGAGGCGACCCAGACTGTCTTTTTCTGCGATGTTTCCTTCCTCATCTGTTTCAAGTGTCTGGAATACATTTCCACGGAACGGGTTGAATTCATCAACGTCAACGGAAGTCATAGGGCGATATACATCGAGAACCCATTCGTTTACGTTTCCTGCCATACAATACAGTCCATAATCATTGGGCCAGAAAGATTCAACCGGACCAGGGATACTTGCATTATCGTTCAGGTTACCTGCTGTACCCATCATATCACCACGACCACGAACAAAGTTGGCACGCATTTCACCACGGTCAGATTTGGCATCATTTCTAAGGTTATGGCCATCCCAGGGGTAAATACGGCGCTCATAAACACGTTCCTCATAAGTGTTGCCAATCAATGCAAGAGCAGCATATTCCCATTCTGCTTCGGTTGGCAGTCTGTATTTTGGAAGCAGCATACCATCCTCAACCTTTACTCTTCTGAATTCCTGGTTGGGATCGATGCTCTTTAAATTCTGGTTAACAAGTCCTTCATACTGACCTGCCAGGTATGCTTCTGTATTAAAGTTTTCTTTTTCGAGCTGATTTGGATCCGGTTTCAAAATGCCTTCGCGGATTAAAACGCCTTCATTTACGCGGTCGGTACGCCATGCGCAATAATCACTTGCCTGAAGCCAGCTTACACCAACAACGGGATAATCGTTGTAAGATGGATGTCTGAAATAATACTGAACATAAGGCTCGTTATATGCCATGGGGCGTCTCCATACCAGTGAATCCGGCAATGCTTTTTCATAAACCAGCGGATAATCAATGAAAACGCGGCTTATCCAATGCAGATATTCCCGGTAGTCTACATTTCGGACTTCGGTCTGGTCCATGTAAAATGAACTCACGGTAACCCTACGGGGTGCATTGTTCCAGTCGTAAGTAACATCTTGTTCTACACGACCCATAGAAAATGTACCTCCTTCAATGAGCACCAATCCAGGGCCAGTTTCCTGTTCGCTACCACTGACAACCTCAAAACCGCCGTTTTCAGGATCATTGTAATCCCAACCGGTAGTTGAAGAGGTAGAAGCTGAACCTCCACCACCTTTTGAACAGGCACCTACAACAACCACGAATGCGGTAATAATCAGAAATGCAGAAAACTTAACTTTCATTTTGTTTTATTTTAAAATCAAAAATATAAAATAATTTATTCTCTTTTGCATGAATTTTCAACACTAATACGCCGGACACTCACTTTTTCCGAATCTTTTTACCCGGTGCTCATCTTTATACTCAAAGCGATATAAAAAGGTTACTTCATGTGCAGCCATTTTTGTTGACATAAAGTTTATTTTTTTCAGATTAACGTCATAACTGTAATTGATATTGTATTTTTCCCATGATATTCCTGCAGATAATATAAAAGCATCAAAATGGAAGGTCTGGTTGTGCCGCATCCAGCCTCCAAATGCAAACCTGGAAGCCATTTGAATGGAGGTACCCCAGATATACTCCTGATTTCTTCCCTGAAATGAATAGAAAACAGCAGGCTCCAGTGTAAAACCCGATCGTGACCGCACATCTCCTATTGTACCACTTGCAAAAGCCGTGTATTTAACAGGCAATCTCTTATTAATTTCCACATCAGAAGTATATACGGGTCGGGTTAAATGCCCGGCAGAAAAGCCAAAAGATATCCCTTCCTGGTTTCGCACAATAACGCCAACCGAAAAATCGGGGTAACTCCTTGTATAATTCGGATAAATGGTTGTACCATATCCATAACCTAAATCCTGGAGTATATCTGAACGAAACTGCAATTCATCGGCATTAAAACGCTTCATATTCCAGGAAGCGTATAATCCGGCGCCGACCTGCCAGTTCCGGTCGAGTTTTATCAGATATCCATACATCAGTCCGGCTGAAGTCTGGTTGATTACGCCTCCTCCCTGCACATCATTTGTTGCAGCAATTCCAAAACCACTGTTAAGAGACTTAACCGGAACCACCAGATAAGCGCCATATGTTACAAAGGTTGCTGAAATACCCGGCCACTGGTTTCTATAAGTAAGTCCGACTTCCCCTGAAGAAGAAATCGCTGTATATCCGGGATTTACATATGCCATGTTCGGCATAAACCCTGAGAAATGGAAGTCCTGACTCCGGATTTCCGGAACGAAAACTATTATGGCTAATAAAACGGATAATTTTCGGATGTTCACAAGAGTAAAATACGTAAAACTATAATAAACTTTTCTTGTTTTAATGATTACACAATAATAATTGTATTTTTGAAACGTTCAATAGTGCTGTTTATTTCTTACTGACAATTGTTTGTTTATCAGAAACAAAAAAATATCTGATGTATGCTGTTCCGCCGCCTCTTTTTGTTAGCATCTCTTTTATCCGGTGTGGTTGCAGCACAGCCTGTACTTCCTAAAAATCATCTGCTCACTTCTTCTCCCGCTTCATCCTCTGTATTGGCTTCCGGAAAATGGTTCAAAATAAAAATCAACAAAGACGGAATTTATTGCCTTACCTATGAAGACATCCGTAATATGGGTTTTCCCAATCCCTCCGATGTGAGAATCTTCGGAAACGGAGGTGAAATGGTTCCACTGATGAATAATATTCCGCGTTATGATGATCTGGTAGAAAATGCTGTTTATATGAATATGGGCAATGATGGCATTTTTAATCAGGGAGACTATATTCTTTTTTATGGAAAAGGTCCTGTTACATGGCATTACAATACTGTTTCCGGCATGTTTGAACATCAGGAACATCTTTACAGCAGCGCCTCCTATTACTTTGTAACTACTGATGCAGGTACCGGTAAAAGAATTACGCCTCTTCAAATGATTTCCGGAACTTCCACCATGGATATTTCTGATTTTGATGATTACTGCCGGCATGAAAGAAACCGCTATAATCTTCTCGAATCGGGACGTCAGTGGTATGGGGACCGAATTGATCTGAATAATTTCGACTCCACTTTTTTATATCCAAACAGGCTTACATCTTCAGTAGTAAAAATTAAGGCCGGCATCGTCAGTCGTTCATCATCTGCAAAAAATATTATATTATCCAACGGAAACAACCTGATTGGAGCAGTGTCGATTCCTTCAGTGATTCTTTCCAATACCACTGGAGCATACGCAAATCAAAAAACATCTTATTTCAGCTTTTTGTCGTCGGATAATGATATTAACATAAAGGTTTCTTATAACAGGAGCAGCAGTTCCGATGAAGGGTACATTGATTTCCTGACTTTAAATGCAAAAAGAAAACTGGTCCTGGAAGGAAATGCTCTTTTCTTCAGAAACAAGGATAATACAGGAGTTGAATCCATAGCTGCATATCATATCGAAAACTGTCTGGCAGGCACTGTAATCTGGGATATTACAGACCCTCAAAACATAAAAAGCATTCCATTCCAGTTAAACGGATCGACGATCATTTTCAAAGACAGCACAAAATACCTGAAAGAATATGCTGTGTTAAATCCGGGCAGCGGATTCCCAAAGCCCATCATTGACCCGGAAAATGACAGGGTAGGCATCATCGAAAATCAGAACCTGCATGGTGTTGGTGCCAGGCAGATGCTTATTGTAACGCATCCGCTTTTTATTCAGGCTGCAGATAGCATCGCGAATATCCATCGTAACAGGGATAACCTGAGTGTGTATGTGGCTACAACAGAGCATATTTACAATGAGTTTTCTTCGGGAGCCCCTGATGTTAGTGCTGTACGTGATTTTGCAAGATTAATATACAATAAGGCTTCAGGTGACGGCGACCGGTTAAAATATCTGCTTTTGCTGGGAGATGGATCCTACAACAATATATCTGAAAACGGAGGGAACGTAAATTACATCCTTACCTACCAATCAGAAAATTCATTGAATGCAAGTCAGTCGTATGTTACAGACGACTTTTTCGGTTATATGGATGCTGTCGAAGGTGGTGATGATTACATGGAAAATTTCTCCATGGAACTGGGTGTTGGCAGATTGCCTGTTAAGACTGCAGAGGAAGCGCTTGCTGTATACAGAAAGATTAAAATGTATAACAGCCCTCAAAGTAAAGGCGACTGGCAAAACAACATCCTTTTCACTGCTGATGACGGAGATGGAAATTTGCATATGACCCAGGCCAATGAACTGGCGAATTGGGTGGACACACAATATCCGCAATTTGCAATCCGTAAAATTATGACAGATGCCTATTTACAGGTGTCATCTGCAAAAGGGGCCCGTTATCCGGAAGCCAAAAAAGCGATTGTCCAGAATCTGGAAAAAGGATTGCTCATTTTTAATTATACCGGACACGGTGGCGAATTGGGATTGGCCGACGAACAGATTCTGATGCGTGAAGATTTGCAAAATCTTACAAACGGAGCCCGTCTGCCCCTATACATAACTGCCACCTGTGAGTTCAGCCGTTTCGATGACCTGATGAAAGACGAACATGGTAACCTTTCGGAAAGCACTTCAGCTGGTGAATATTCATTGCTGAATCCAAATGGGGGAAGCATCGCTCTGTTTACCACCACTCGCATTGTATATTCCCCTGAAAATCACGATCTCAACACGCGCTTTTATCAAAATGCTTTTACACGCGACGGTGAAGGGAACTACTATGCTTTGGGCGACCTGATTAAAATGATAAAAAATATGCAGCCCAGCCGGAACAAATTGAATTTTATATTATTGGGCGATCCCGCCCTGAAGCTGGCCATTCCAAAATTCAATGTTATTACCGATTCCATTAATTATAAATCGATACTGGAACCCCTGGATACCCTGAAGGCTTTTTCAAAAGTAACTGTTACCGGACATTTGGAAGACACAGATCATAGCTTTTTGGGGACGTTTAACGGGTTTGTCTACCCCACCGTTTTCGATAAGAAAAAAACAATCAACACCCTGGCTAATGATTACAACTCGGCACCCATGCAGTTCACCGCCCGGGAGGATATCCTGTATAAAGGGACTGCCAGTGTAAAAAACGGAAGATTTTCCTTCACTTTTATAGTGCCTAAAGACATCACCTATAGTTTTGGAAATGGTAAGATCATCTATTATTCAAATAACGGCAGTATCGACGCAAATGGTCAGATCAGCAGTTTCGTTATCGGAGGTACAGACATACAGCATGAGATTGACACTGATGGCCCGGTAATAGCTTTGTATATGAACGATGATCAGTTTATAAGCGAAGGAATAACAGATCCAAATCCGGTTATATATGCCAGAATCAGCGATGAAAGCGGAATAAATACTATAGGGAACGGCATAGGCCATGACATCACCGGGATCATTGATGAAAATATAAGCGATCCTGCCATCATGAATGACTATTTTCAGGCCAACCTGGACGATTTCACATCCGGAATGCTCACTTACCCGATGTTTGGCCTCTCAGAAGGGATTCACACGCTCAGAGTGAAGGTATGGGACGTATTGAATAATTCTTCTGAAGGAGAGATTCAGTTTAATGTTGTTCCAGGGAAAAACCTTTCCGTTTCCAATATCAGAAATTATCCGAATCCTGCTGAAGACCATACCACTTTTGTTTTCGAACACAACCAGGCAGGGAAAGAACTCAACGTCGTGTTATCAGTATTTGATATTACCGGCCGTCTGATTTATGAAATAAGTTCCGATATCGTAACTACAGGTTATAACTCAAAACTTGCTGAATGGGATTTAAGAGATCTGAATGGAAACAGAATAAAACAAGGTGTGTATCCTTACCGGTTAAGAGTTACAGAAAATGGAACAACCCGGGAAAGTTTTCAGAAATTAATTATTCTGAAATACTAAACAGCGCTTTTTATGGTTTATATTAGACCTATCATCAATTTATTCATTAACTGATCAATAAAAATTTTAACTTTGCACACCAAATTTTAAAAGCATGGGTATTAGACGTTTATTATCGCTGACGGTTTTTTTTGTATGTGTATGTCAATACACACTTGCTCAAACAGAATACAGACCAGTGTATTCTACCATACCCTATCTTACCATAAGTCCTGACTCCAGAGGTAGTTCTCTGGGAGATATTGGTACGGCTACATCTCCTGATGTAAATTCCCAGAACTGGAATGCTGCAAAGTATGCGATGATAAAAGAAAAAGCCGGTGTTACAACATCATTTACACCTTGGATGAGAAGTCTTGTTAATGACATTAACCTCTTTTACCTGGCCGGATTTTATCGCTTTGATGACAAACAGGCGATAAGTGCATCTTTGAAATATTTCTCCATGGGTGAAATTGTATCAGTAGGCCAAACACCCTCTGAAAATCAGGGAAGTATTTATCCTAATGAATTTTCTATTGACGTGGGATATTCCCGACTGCTTTCAGAATATTTTTCGGGCGCCCTTGTTCTAAAATTCATTCGCTCGGACATCAGTGGTGGCCGCAGTATTCCTGGTCAGGATTACAATCCGGGTTATTCTTACGGCGCCGATTTGGGATTCTATTACCAACATCCGTTATCAATCAGAAATACGGATGGAGAAATTGCCTGGGGAATCAGCTTTCAAAATCTGGGATCAAAAATCTCCTATACCGATGGTGCAGAGAAAGAATTCATTCCTGCCACCTTAAGATTGGGCCTCAGATATACCCTGAATGTGGATGAATACAATTCCATCACGGCAGCAGGAGAATTGAGCAAACTTATGGTTCCTACGCCTCCAATCATTGAAGATTCGGTGATCATAAGCGGTAAAAAGGTTCCAACTTCCCTTCCACAAAGCTGGATACAGTCGTTTTACGATGCCCCGGGCGGATTTAACGAAGAGATGAAGGAAGTGATGTATTCTTTCGGTCTGGAATACTGGTACAGACAGCAATTTGCCATTCGCGGAGGCTATTTTCATGAAAGTGAAGAAAAAGGAAACAGAAAATTTTTCGCGGTTGGAATCGGTTTAAAGCTGAATGTCTTCTTCTTTGATTATTCCTATCTGATATCCACTTCAGGGAGGAGTAATCCTCTGGCAAACACCATGCGCTTTACAATAGGCTTTCTTTTTAATAAATAATTATGGCGCTTGTTCCGTTTCGGATCGGCTTTGGCTACGATGTTCACCAACTCGCAGATGGCCTGAAACTGATTATAGGCGGAGTTGCTATCCCGCATGAAAAAGGACCGGTAGCTCATTCCGACGGAGATGTGCTGATCCATGCCATTTGCGATGCCCTTTTAGGCGCCGCCGCACTGGGAGATATCGGGAAACATTTTCCGGACAATTCTTCTGATTATAAAGGTATCAGCAGCCTGATTCTTTTGGGGCGCACCATTTCATTAATCGGAGAAGCCGGTTATGAGCCTGTTAACGTCGACGCTACGTTATGCCTTCAGCGTCCGAAAATAATGACCTATGTACCTCAAATGGTTACTGCTCTTGCAAATGCCATGAAAATGGACCCAACATGCATATCTGTTAAGGCTACAACTACCGAAAAGCTTGGATTTGTAGGATCTGAACAGGGTGTTGAAGCTCATGCAGTTGTACTTATTCAGAAAAAATAATGAGCCGGGTTGTCGTCCTTGGCGCAAGTCCTGATCCCGGCAGGTATTCTTATAAAGCCATCTGGCAACTTGTTAAGCGTAATTATGATGTTGTTGCCATTGGTAAAAAAAAAGGTTTTATCGGAGATGTTCCTATTGAAACCGGACAACCACCCCTTCAGGATGTAGACAGCATTCTGATTTATCTTTCTCCCCTGCATCAGGGCGAAATCTTCGATTATGTTTTATCATTAAAGCCTAAACGGGTCATTTTCAATCCCGGAACCGAAAGCCCTGAATTTGAAGAAATACTGATTAGCCATAAAATACTGGTGGTACACGATTGTTCTTTGGTAATGATGGCCATGGGTCGGTTCTAATCAATCAGAAAAATATTACTTTTGTTCGCTAACCAATAAAAAGCTATTCATGAAAGCATATGTTTTCCCCGGCCAGGGTGCTCAATTTGTAGGAATGGGCAAAGATTTATATGACAACTATGGCGTTGCTAAAGAACTCTTCGAACAAGCCAATGAAATTCTTGGTTTTCGGATTACCGATTTGATGTTTTCGGGAACCGATGAAGATCTCCGTCAGACCAAAGTAACACAACCCGCTATATTTCTGCACTCAGTTATACTTGCAAAGGTACTGGGCAATAACTTTAAGCCCGAAATGACTGCCGGTCATTCTTTGGGTGAGTTTTCTGCCCTTGTTGCTGCTGGTGCCTTCTCCTTTGAAAACGGTTTGAAGCTGGTATCCCAAAGAGCAATGGCCATGCAAAAAGCCTGTGAACTGCAACCTTCAACAATGGCAGCTATTCTCGGTCTGGAAGATGAAGTTGTTGAAAAAGCATGCGCAGAAATTCAATCAGTGGTTGTACCTGCCAATTATAACAGTCCCGGACAAATTGTAATTTCAGGATCTATCGAAGGTATTGATCAGGCTATTGAAAAATTAACTGCCGCAGGTGCTAAAAGAGCATTGAAATTATCTGTTGGCGGGGCTTTCCATTCTCCACTCATGGAACCTGCGCGGCTCGACCTGGAAAAAGCAATCGACCAGACAGAAATACATATTCCCATTTGCCCGGTATATCAGAATGTTACAGCAAAGCCATCCACCGATCCTGCTGAAATTAAAATTAACATCAAAAAACAGCTGACCGCTCCTGTAAGATGGACACAATCTGTTAAAAATATGCTGGCAGACGGTGCTACAGAATTTTATGAAGTTGGTCCCGGGACGGTATTACAGGGTCTGATCAAAAAGGTAGACCGCAGCATCATCGCAGAAAGCGTGAAACTTTAAACCTCATTCATCATGAAAAGCGGATCCAGGGTCCGCTTTTCTTTTGCCTGTAATTCATCCTTTCTTTCTGACTTAATGCTCCATTCATTAAAGTAGTAGAGCTTGATATCATCAATGATTCTGTAAATGGAGTGTACCCAATAGTTTTTTAATCCGAATCCATGAGGCCTGCCAGTTAACCGGCGGTGAAAAATCACTTTACCTGTGCTCATCTGGATAGCGACAAAATGAAATATGCCAACCTCCTGACTCTTATTAAGGCATTCTGCAATAAAAACAATTCCGATACCTTCCTTCCCTTGTAAATCATATCCGGATACAATGGTATCAATATCTTCGGTTGAAAATTTCTTTGTATTGTAGGAAACCAATCCTTCAAGGTCGGTTCTGGAATTAATGGCTGAAATCATTTCAATATCATAGTAAACATCACTCTTCCGCAGCATACCGCTTAAGTCGTATTTGGTGCGCTCGTTCACCACAACCATATTCCATATGGGAAAATAGGTGTCTCTGATTTGAAGAACATTCTTTTTTCCGGCACTTCCAATATGACTAAAAACCCCGACGAGTTTAACATGGGAATAATCTATCCCCAGATAAGTAATTTTTACTTCACTGTCATGAAAAAGATCTTCTTCTGTTTGTCCTTTCATAACAGGACTTAACAACACTACTGTCAATAAAACAAGTATTTTTTTATTCATAGTATTGAGTTTAGGGCTGATTGTAATGACAAATTATATCTTAAAAGGTTGCAAAGAAATCCATATTATTTTCCGACAAATATAGCAAGTTCGCTTTCATCTTGCGTAGTGCTTAATGCCGTTACTCCATAATAGAACCTTCCCGGCCTTGTTTTATGGGTCCGCTTTATTTTAAAGGAATTCATCCCTGTTAATCCTGTAATATTTTCAGATTTCTGAATGAGTGCCGGGGTGTTTTTCCGGAATTTATAAATCACATAATATTTATTTGCAGATGTGCCCCTGTCCCAATTCAGATATACCGTATCTTTTTTAATGGTCATTACCGGATTTCGGGGTACCTCCGCCGATACAGGAACAATGCGCGGGTTTACCGGGCAGAGCGCCTTTGTCTGATACACCTGATTCAAAAGATTTTCCTTCAATCCCCCAGGATTTGACCGTAAATATTTTGCACTGAAAAAAATGCTTCCGCCCATGTAGGGCAGGCTTCGGTTTAGCTGAATCTGGCGGATTATTTCATCTGATGATTGCCATGCTTCAACTTTGGATTCAGAATTGATTCTGTAAATAGCCTGACCTACAAATAAAGGGCATCCGTATGTGTTTCGACTCCACCAGTCGGCCAGGACAGCATAATCAGCAGTTTTCATTCCTATCTGCCAATACAGCTGCGGTGCAATATAATCAATCCACCCTTCACGCTGCCATTTCAAAACGTCAGAATACAGATCATCATAATTTGTCTGTCCCGCATTTGTAGCAGAGCCCAAAGAATCCTGCCAGGAATTTCTCCATACGCCAAAAGGAGAAATGCCAAATTGAACATGGGGTTTAACAGCTTTAATGCTATCGTAGATTTGGCGTATGATCAGATCCACATTGTTTCTTCTCCAGTCGTCTTTCTGTTCAGGTGAAAATCCCATGGGATATGAATGGAAGGCACTGTCATCCGGAAATTCAAGATCCGCAATACGGTATGGATAAAAATAATCGTCCATATGCACTGCGTCGATATCATAATTTCTCACAATTTCGCTGGTAATATGAGATATGTAATCACGTGTTTCGGGCAGGCCCGGGTTAAAGTACACTGTAGGCCCGTATGTCAGAAACAAATCCGGCCGTAATTGTGTGATATGTTCCGGTGAAACTGAAGATGTTGCCGTATCGCGTATGGCACGATAGGGGTTGATCCAAACGTGAATATCAAGGCCTCTTTTCCGGCATTCATCAATGGTAAACTGAAGCGGATCGTAAAAAGGATCCGGAGGCTTTCCCTGTTCTCCTGTCAGCCAAGCCGACCAGGGCTCGGAGGATGAGTTATAAAAAGCGTCTGCAGCAGGACGAATCTGGAAGATCACTGTATTGAGATGGTAATCATTGGCCAGTTCGAGCAATTCGATCATTTCTGCCTTTTGTTGTTCCACAGGTAGCCCGGATTTTGAAGGCCAGTCGATATTCTCAACCGTGGCAATCCATACAGCCCTTAATTCGCGCTTTAAAGGTTGGGGGTCCTGGCTGTGACATAATGTTACGCTCAACCATGAAATACATAATGCAATGATGAGGTGATGCTTCATACCCCGATTGTTAATCTTT
Source organism: uncultured Bacteroidales bacterium (assembly GCA_964615995.1). Classification (GTDB taxonomy): domain Bacteria; phylum Bacteroidota; class Bacteroidia; order Bacteroidales; family UBA10428; genus UBA5072. The sequence continues at coordinate 162,872 of CAZTSR010000005.1, read as the reverse complement.
GGTCTTCAGTCCGAAAGTCGGATCAATTTTCAAAAATGGTATCACAGACATTCCCGGCAGCGTGCAGAACAAAACATATATAAAAAATTGCCGGTAACCCAGCCATTCCTGTACAAATCCCGAAACAATTCCGGGTAAAAGCATGCCAAATGCCATAATAGAAGTACAAATTGCATATTCAGCGGTTTTGTATTTGCTGTCACCCACAAAGAGCAGCATAAACAGCATATATGCCGTAAAACCAAACCCGTATCCAAACTGCTCCATGATCACAGCGGCATAAACACTCCAATCGCCCGGCATGGGCTGAACTGTGGCAATAAAAAACAATCCGATATTGGGCAGGTTCATTCCAAGCGCCATAAACCATATCAGTTTCTTTAATCCGAATTTGGATGCCAGAACACCTCCAAGGATGCCGCCAACGGTTAACGCGATCATTCCAACCGTACCATAGATAATGCCATATTGAGCAGATGTGAGTCCAATCCCCCCGTTTGCAGGAGAATCCACCAGAAAAGGCGTGGCAATCTTCATCGACTGGGCTTCACCAAACCTATACAACAAAAAGAAAAGCAATGCCGGAATGATGCCCGGCTTTCTAAAAAACGACACAAGGACATCCCCATAAAGCCTGAGATTCACTGATTCGGCCGACCTGATCTCCACAGGCTGCGGTAGGTAAAACTGGTGATAGCCTGCTATTAAAAGCATGAACACCCCTAAAGCGATCAAAGACATCATCCAGCTAAAAGAAATGTTTCCAGCCGTAATTCTGTATTCTGTAAAGGCAGGCCTGGATAAATTTTTGTCGACATGGAATTTCAGCATGACAGGCTGATTCCAGTTCTGATCGGTGAACTCGATGGAACTGTTCTGGTCCTTGGCCAGCTTGATATCCTTACTGCCGGATTTGAACATAATATTCAGGGTGATTTTCTCTCCGGCATCGGGTGGTGCAGATAACGAAACTGAAGTAATGGCACTGTCTACTTCTGAAGCGCCAGGCGAAAAAAGAGGTACTTCAAGGATTCTGTTCTGTAAAATGATATCCGGTTGCTTCTCTTCACCGGATTCAGATGGAACTGCCTTTTGTTTCTGATATGTTTCAGGCGAAACTGCATAAACTTTTACAGTTGCCGGCTCAAGACCGGTTTTTGCCTGAATTAAACCCGCAATCAATGGAATCAAACCAGTGGCAACGAGCAGGGCAATCCGGTAAAAAGTTGAGCGAATTCCGACAAAAAAGGCCTGATTGTGCTTATCGAGTGCATGCATATAAAAACCATCCGCGGCAATATCATGACTCGCCGAGGAAATTGCAATGATTGCAAATATGCATAAAGAAAGTGGGAAGAAATAGCCGAGCGGCATGATGCTGCCCGCTGCAATCAACGTAACCCCAAGAATCAACTGAGTTACCAGAATCCAGTTTCTTTTGGTAGAAACCACTTCAACATAAGGACTCCATAATGGCTTAATGGCCCAGGGTAAATAGAGCAAACTGGTCCAGAATGCCAGGGCACCTACCGAAATGCCCATTGTTTTATATATCAGCAATGAGGTGGTTTGAACAATGCTGTAAGGGATACCCTGAAATAAATACAATGTAGGGACCCAAAGCCAGGGATTTCGGAATGTTTTTCGCATGTATTGCAGCAATATTTATTTGATGATGTATTCCTTATTGATCAAATTTTTTTGATGTGATCAGATTGCAATCCACCGGTAATGCTCAGGCCATAGTTTTCAATGATTTCAGCACCACGGAAATAATGCAGAAGAATTTCCCTGTAATGATATCCTTTGGCGCCCATCACAGCTGCGCCTATCTGACATAAGCCCACACCATGTCCCCACCCTGCGCCATGCAATATGAACACTGGAGAATCGGCAGATCCTGATTTTTCCACGAAAAAAGCAGAACTATACAAATGTGTCGAAGATAGTGCCTTCCGGATTTCCAATTCTTTTCCAATGATCAGCGTTTTATTGGTGCCAATGATCTTCATCCGGATGATCCTTCCAGAAGCACCCCGCTGCAGCGGAATCATATCCTGCACAACACCAAAATCAATTCCCAGCTTATCCTTAATGAGTCTGGTTACTTCGCGTGCGGTGTAAGTCACCTTCCACCGGTAAAAGTCGTTTGTGCGCTGATCATAGTCATTTAGCACCTGTGAAAGAATACTTTTATCCGTTGTATTGCAAAAAGCTTCCGGAGTTGAAGCAATCCATGATCGCGCCTGATCCTCGTTTGATAAATCAATCGTAAGGTCATTTTTTCCATCAGCTATCGACTTGAGATAGGGATGATGCACAGGTTCCCATACATTTTCAAACAATTCGGTTGCACCACCACAGCATTTTGAAAAACGGGCATCGCAAATCCGGTCCTGGTACATCAGAATCTGACCGCGGGTTGAATGAATGGCCTGTTCTACAAGAGGTGTTGAGGCCCTGGTAATTCCCTGATATCGCTGGCAATGATCGTCTGCACATACATCAAAATCGGTATGATCCTCCCTGTCGTACCATTTGATCCATTCAGCATCGGTAACGAAAGAAGTCTGGTAAGACACTTGTTGTTGCTGCACTTTTCTGCCTTTTTCAATCTGCGCCAAAAGCCAGCTGCGAGAAATAACCGCATGTGCCTTGAGCATTTCCAGGGTGGAAGTGGCCTTCATTTCTGAAGAGATCACGCTCAGCAGATAATCCTCAACATTCAGTACATTAATTGCTGTAATACCCGAATCTGTAGGCAATAAGTGGAATTCACCCTTAAAAACCTGGTCTTCATTTTGCTGCCAGTGAAAACCAATTCCAATGGTAACGTTGGTAATGGTAAATGCTCCTTTGTAGCCATCCTCAGGTATAAGAAACAGGGGCCTGTCAAAAATGCCCTTTTCCTGATCGGCCGCATAAACGATCATTTGCCCATTCTTTTCCCGGGCAGTATATGATCCGGCCGGCCATGGCAGGTTTTGTGCATCCCTGAACGCATGGTTCAGCATGAACCGGATCTCTTTTCCGGTTACGATGCCTACGCTGACTGTCGGTTTTGTATCTGGTTCAGACATATTCTTCATTTATTTGAGCAATCAGATTCCGGATCAACTCCTCTTCTACACAAACCTGGTTTAAGATATCCACGACATCTTTTTCAGAAATCCGGCTAAAATCCTCTTCCCTTGGTATAACCAACACACCGCCCATATCAATGCTGGCAGGACTGAGCAGTATTTTTTCATTTCCTTCTGCAAAATATTGATGCGGACGATGTCTTTTGCGGGGATAGATATGTACCATCCATTCCTGTCCATCAAACGAGGCGATTATATTCATCCTGGGTTCTTCAGGCGACGGGATCACTCGTTCCAGAATATCATAAAGCCTTCCAAAAGTTACGCGCAGGATCTGCAGATTACTGCCTGCGATGGTTAATGCCTTTGCAGGAGCATTATTTTGGATATACATTTTCAAACCCTTATTCTCCGAGATTTTGATCACCTGGTTCCCGGTTTTGAAATCTTCATTCACAGGCAGAAAATGAGCCGGTACGGCCTGAAAATGAAAATGATCGGGAGCAGATGCTCCACTGGCCGGTCCGTTGTAAAGGACAGAATAACCCTCCAGATCACGTGCAAGCTGCAGCATTTTTCCAAAATTCCCTTCAATGCGCTGGGAGGTGTGACTGAGGGACACAATGGTGAGGTGTCTGTCGAATACCGGGTAGGGATTCACCAATATCTGATGCTGTTCTCTGTAAAGGATGCCTTCCTGTTCCAGGGGCCGGTTTTGCGAGCAAAGGAAACACGGACGTTTTTGTATGCTTCCGGCATCAATTCTGGCGGCGGTGGAAATGATTCTTTTAGGATTCCACTGTGCCTGGAAAACAAATTTGCCAATCGACAACAGTTTTACTTTTACCTTCTCCAATCCGGCATAATTGGCTTGGACAGTAGGCCATTCCTTTAATTGCTTCTCAAAGAGGTTCTCTATTTTGACTTGAATTTCACGTTTCATAATTACATATTCACCTTACCCGATACGAGATTTTTTCTTGCCTGCAACTCCATGGTCCGGATCTTATCCTTATAGAAATTATAAGAATTCAGTTTTTGAATATCGAGTTCGGCATCTGAATTCTCCTCCCACCTTCTGCATAAATAGAGCGGATCATAGATGCGGCCAATCTGGTAGTTTCGGCTGATTGTCAACCCCAGCATATAATCCTCCCCATAGCTCACATTCGGGAACCGGATATCTCTGAGTACCGGAGTATAAAATGCTCGGGGTGCTCCAAGTCCGTTAATTCTCAATGCATTGTTCCTGCCATTTTCAGGAGTCCATTCGCGATGATCGATGATACCCGGAGGAATTTCCTCCAGTTTAAAATTTACCATCCGGTAACTTCCGATTAACATCGCACATTGCTGATCGTAAAACGAATGAACAATTTGATGCAAGACCTGGTCGTGACTGTATAAATCATCGCTATCCAGTTGTACTACAAATTTTCCACAAGAATGGTGAAAAACAGCTTCATTCCAACAACCTCCAATTCCCAGATCATCCCGTTCCGGTATGATGTGAATAATTCGGGTATCACGGTCTGCAAAACTACGGATCAGATCACTGGTTCCATCCGTAGAATGGTTGTCCACAATGATCAGGTTAAATAGGAAATCAGCCTTCTGGCTTAAAACGGAATGTATGGCATCGGAAATGGTTTTTGCCCGGTTTTTAACAGGAACAACCACAGACGCTTCCACAGGAAAATCACCCGCATCAAACTGCAGTTTTTTAAATTCGGGGGCAAGATAAGCACTGCAATTTTTCAGGTGTTCCGTGCATGCCTGTTCCATTTCAATCTGAACCTCCCGGTTTCCGGGATTTACATAATCGAACTGCTTTTCCCCTGATTTCCGGGTATCGGTTTCTGTTTCAGTATAAAGGTATTCGGGGATATGGAATATGGAATGACTTTCAGAAACTTTCAGCCGCAAGTCATACCAGCCTGCATAAAGAAAGTTGTGGCTCATATGTTCTGCGGCACCTTTCAAAGCAGCGGCATTATAAAACAGCAACGACCCAAAATTGAAATCATCCCGGAGACTTCCCTCCTGATATTCAATAACCGGATAAGCTTTTCTTTTGCCTTCCATATATGCATGATAATCCGAATAAACCATGCCGGCACCTGTATCCTTTGCAACCTGCAAAAATCGATGCAAAGCGTTTGCTCCGGGCTGCAGGGGTGTGCTTTTATTCATTAATACAGCATAAGGGGTATGAAGGTTCCTGGCAATTTTCCGGACCGTTTCCGTGGAAAACAAATGGGCAGTTTGAATCCGCGACACTTCCTCATCCAGGGAAGCTTCATGGCCTGGTGTTTCAATCACCACAATCTCTACAGGCATCCCCGAACGCATGAATTCATCAATCGATTGTTTCAATGCAACGGTTTGTCCACAAGGTAAAAATATCGTTATCTGAGCATTCATTCTTTATTCCTTAAGATTATTCAGTTTCTGATCTCCCGTAAAAAACTCCATCAGGCTTTTCATAAAAGGCACTTGCTGTTCTTCAGAGATGGTTTCAAATGGAAATCCAAGTGCAACCGATTTATAATTGCCATGGTATGCTATTCCAGCCACGGCGTTGCCGGATTCATATCTAAACAGTCTGAAAGCCTTATTACCTGCAATATCTATTGCATCAGGTGCCTCAGCCCGATATATTGGTTTCCCCCATTCCATGTTAAATTTCAGTTCATCCGGAAATAATCCGTATGCACCTTGCACTGCTGTTACCTTCCCTACGCGCGTAGCATGATTTGTTACCCAGGTATAATGCAGCCTGTCATAAGCAAAGTGAATGGCAGCTGTGTCACCATTCTCTGCCATATCCGTACCGATGTATGAGCCGGAAACAAATAAATTACCTCCGGTATTCAAATAATGGGTGAGCGACCGGATCATCGGAGGTGTAAACACCCTGAATTCTTTGATTTCTTTCCGCCCCGGAAGGGATGTGCCTCTTTCCTCACCAAACAGGATATCCACAGCTGCATATTGTTGCGCAGAAATCACTGATTTTTCAAATACCTCATCACTCATAGAAGTGAAGGAATATCCGGCTCCAAGCAATGCCCTGCCATGAACAGAGATAAAATCAAAGGTATTTCCGACTACAGGTAAACATTCAATATCTGCATAACTGGCACCCCATCCCTGATTATCATCAGATATCCAGTCAGCACTTCTTGAAAAATTATACTGATAACCCGTAAAACTGAAATCTCTGCCCCTGGGCACCCCTTCATCCTCCCACCATGCAACACCTGCCATATCCGCCCTATCAAAGAATGCCGGAGCACATACCCTGTCAAATGCATTTACAACAAGTACAGGTTTATCTGCACCAGGAACAATGGCAACAGAAAGAATTTCGCCTGGCATGCTTTCGCCTCCTGCATTTACAGCAGAAACCTTGAAACTATACAAAGTGTTCCATTCCGGCAATTCCATGATCATAAATGGTTCCTTTACTGCAATACCTGCATCAAAACCTGCATTTCCGGTTCTTTTGTATACGATGTAGGATGCAGGAATGGCAGACGGTTCCATAGGATCTGAAACACCAATCCAGCTCAGTTGGATGCGTTTTCCGTCCAGAACTTTCAGCACCATATGATCGGGAGGCAGTGGCTGAATCACAACAGCCTTATTATCTGAGGCGGCAAAATACCGGACAATTCCCTTATAAATGGCCCGGGAAGCCAGAAACTGAAATCGCGGATCGAGTCCGTACTGCATATCTGCCAGGTTCTGATGCGAAAGCATTTCGAGCATCATTACCGGAACCACTGGTCGCCATGCCTCTGAATACTCACGATCCCACATTCCCCTCCTGATCCATTGCGGATTGATCTGATACCGGATATCATCCACTAATTGAGTCTGAATGATATCCGCCAGATCGCGACTTGCCATTTTGGAGCTGCCATCCGGAAATTTACCTTTGTTTCTGACGGTGCTGAAAATACTCAGGGTGCCGATTACAGAATCGTTTGGGGTAACACCTGCATCTGTATGCAGCGCAATGGCTATATCAACAGGAATATCAAGTCCCGATGCATACCTGCCGGAATATTGCGGCCTGGAATTCCCGACCAGAAAATTGACCCATTCGGGTCGCGACATGTAATCATCATTATAATCGTTTATTTCTTTATTCAAGCCATAGACCAGCGTATCGGGCATGCCCGAATATTGGAGGAAATAGCGCGATCCTTCCATCCAGCGCGGCTTATTGCTTAACAAATACCGGTTATTGGAACCCGAGGGCCTGCGGACTACATTTCCCATTCCGCCTCCAAACCTTACCGCATCGGTGGAAAGAATTCCGGGCTGATTTGAAAACACACGAACAAAACCAATGTCTGAATGCAGGCCTTTTTCAAATCTGAATGTGCCCAGGTACAACCAGGTTCCTGCCCCCATGCACTGGTTTACCGTAAAAAGCTGTATTCCGCCTGAATAGTGGACTTCATACCTGGCCTGTGAAGCACATGCTTCGCTTTTTAAATACGACACATATACCGCGTAATCTCCGCTTTCAGGAATTTCAGGAATATAAATGGCCGAAGCCGAATCTCCCTGCAACAAATTGACGATCTGACCTGTGCCTTTCAGAAATGGATTTTCTCCGGGGAACAAGGTATCTGATTTTATAAATCCAGGCGATTGCGTAACCCAACTGCTCTGGCCAGCTGACAATTCGATACTTAAATTCCCTGTTGACTGATCTGCATCTACAATAATCTCGCGTATTTGTGTGTCCCTTTCTCTGGGCAGGGCGACCACTGCTCCCGAATGCTCAAGCATGGGAACAAGGTACTGCGTGGTATATGTCCACGGGAAAATATCCTCCACCGTTTGCCATAACCGGGCCCGTTGCCATCTCCAGCGGTCGGTTTTCTGATCAAAATAAAAACCATGGCTGGGCCACAAGGCAATGTGTCGGCCCTGCAAACCCCGCGTTATCGAAGGCGAATTATCCCGTGACACCCAGCACTGATTGATTGCCGGTGATGCCATTCTGCTTTTATCATAAAGCGAGGCATCTTTTCTGAATGCATTTGGAATGTATTCTTCAAGAAAGTGACCATTTGAACTCAACAAAACCTGGTAGCTGCGGAATCTACCAGGAATGGATGTCTTCATGCGGGTTCGCAGGGATTCAATCCAGTTGTACCGTGCTGGTATTTGTGAAAAGATGCCATTCAAATAATAGTGAATCCGTTTGCTTTCTTTATCAAACGCAATACTGTCAATGCTAAATGACCCCAGATGCTTCCATTGGTATAAAGAATCGGCAAAATGAGAGGAACGCCTCAGCAGTCGCTTCCCCATGCGGACTTCACTCCTGTCTTGCGCACAGAGTGGTGCCAATAACCCAATCAGAAAGAGGATCAGCATCATACTTCTGATCATGACGGCAGGGACTTTGTTTTTTGAGGATATCATTAACAATGCATTCGATGATGATAAAAATAGCAACTTTACCTGAACTTTGTTGGAAATATTGCTAACCAAGATGCTATCTTTGGTAAATAGTTAACAGTTTACAGCACCTCAGTAAAAGAATGATCATCATTGCCGACAGCGGATCTACTAAAACTGCATGGAACATTGTCGATGTAAAAAACGGCCATGCAAAATCCATCATTACTGCAGGGATCAATCCATTGTATCAAACAGAAGAAAGCATTTATGGTTTGCTTAAAGAAGAATTTGCTGCAGGCATAATACCTGATCGCATCTATTTCTATGGCGCAGGCTGTATTAACCCTTCAGTAAACGCAATTGTTGAAAATGCCCTGAAACGTTATTTCCGGATTGAAGTTTTAGAGGTATACAGCGATCTGGTTGCGGCCGCCCGTGCACTTTGTCAGCATCAGCAGGGAATTGCATGCATCCTGGGTACCGGTTCAAATTCATGCTATTATAACGGCACAGAAATAGAAAGGCATGTTTCGCCTCTGGGCTTTATACTTGGAGACGAAGGCAGCGGGGCTGTTCTGGGGAAAAAACTGGTGGCTGATCTGCTGAAAAACCAGTTGCCCCAGGAGATCACCAAAGCTTTCTTTGATCATTATGCATATACCCTGCATGAGATCATTGAAAATGTATATAAGAAACCTTTCCCAAATCGTTTCCTGGCTCAATTTACACAATTTATCCACAGGCACATTCATCTATCATCTATGCGTAATATCGTGTCAGCAGGGTTTACTGATTTTTTTCAAAGGAACATCAGTCAATACCCTGAAGCACGGACCTTGCCGGTTCATTTTACAGGCAGTGTTGCTTTTTACTTTCAGGATATACTGCAAGAAACAGCAAAAAGTCTGGGATATGAAACCGGTATTATAACCGCTTCTCCGGATGAAGGACTTATTCAATATCACTTATCCTGAAGCGATGGCTTTCAATCAAAAAGACATACGTGAAATCAGCATAACGGAATCCGATTCACTATATACCAACCTGGAGGAAAAATCGGTATTGGAAATTATTACCGCCATCAATAAGGAAGATGCCCGGGTTCATAAAGCGGTGCGTAAGGTTTTGCCACAGATTGAAAAACTTGTTTCCCTGATTGCCGAAAGGATGCAGCAGGGCGGAAGGTTGTTTTATTTAGGAGCAGGGACCAGTGGCAGGCTTGGCGTATTGGATGCTTCAGAAATACCACCCACGTTTGGGGTAAAGGATTCCATGATCATAGGAATCATCGCCGGAGGTGACCAGGCATTGCGAAAAGCAGTAGAGAATGCTGAAGATGATGAATCAGGGGCATGGATCGAAATGAAAAAGCAGGGTATCAATCCACGCGACTCAGTAATCGGTATTGCATCATCTGGCACAACACCCTATGTGGTGAACGGGATAAAAATAGCCAGGGAAAACAAAATCCTCACAGGATGCATTACCTGCAATCCCGGGTCGATTCTGTCAAAGGCATGCGAAATTCCTGTTGAAATCATTACGGGCCCTGAATTTATTACCGGAAGTACCCGCATGAAATCCGGCACCGCCCAAAAGATGGTCCTGAATATGATATCCACCACCATCATGATTAAGCTGGGCAAAGTTCAGGGAAACAAAATGGTGAACATGCAACTTACCAACAAAAAACTGATCAAGCGCGGAACACGAATGATTATGGAGGAGTTGTCACTGGATTATGAACAGGCACAGGAATTGTTGTTGCGTTATGGATCTGTAAAGAAAGCCCTCGACAGCCACACTCCGCTTTAAAGAAATTTTATAAATTCCACTTCCCGCTCAAACTGTTCGTTTTCAGTCGCTGAATACTGCTTTACTACATCTCCATTGCAGTTTAACAACTCCACACCAAATACAGTATTACAGGCTGGTCCGACAGATAATGTATAAAACACCGTATTATTGTGATAAAGGCCCATTGCCAGGGCAAACGGACATGGTTCACCCGGTAAGCCGGCTTTCATTTCAGAGAGCCATGCAAGATCTTCGAGGGGATTTTCCACATTGCAATCGGATTTGCTCTCTTTTTCACATGAAACGACACAAATAAAGATGATGAATGTGAAGATTTTTTTCATGGGTTTGTTTTCTTGATTTTTCTATAAGGATGATTATAATATTGAACTGGTTGCGTTTTGTTTCAATTTTAACCCTCAACCTCATAAACGATTTGTTAAATCCCTATTTCTGTAGTATTTTTAGCCTCTTGTACCTCTAAAGATCACTGGATTATGAAAGTATTGAAATTTGGCGGTTATGCGATAAACTCCGTAGAAAATATTCTGAAAGTTAAAGAAGTAATAGAATCACAAACAGAACCTGTAATTGTGATTGTTTCGGCTTTTCATGGCATCACAGATCAATTGCTTGAATTATCCAGGATGGCTGCAGACCGGGATAAGAATTTCTTTCGCCTTCATAATGAAATTGAATCCAGGCATGTGGATATCATCCGTTCTTTACTTGAAGAGCCAATCCGGTCCCAGGTTTTAAACCGCATCAACGCTTATCTGAAAGATCTTACCAGCATCATTAACGGCGTATATCAACTGAATGATTTAACACCAAAAATTCAGGATAAGGTCCTGAGTTTTGGAGAGCTGATGTCATCATACATCATCAGCTATGTGATTCAAAATGCTGAAGTGATTGATGCCAGAGCCCTGATTAAGACAGACGACGATTATGGAAATGCACATGTAAACTTTCCGCTATCGAACAGACTTATACGGGCACAATTTAACAGATATAGAAAGACCGGAATTGTACCTGGTTTCATAGCAAGTAGTGAGCACAACGTTATCACAACATTGGGCAGAGGCGGATCAGATTATACTGCTGCCATTATTGCCGCTGCTCTGGAAGTGGATCAGTTGCAAATATGGACCAATGTGGATGGTTTTATGACTGCTGACCCCAAGAAGGTAAAAAAGGCACTTGCTATTGAAAATCTCAGTTATGCCGAGGCTATGGAATTATCTCACTTCGGTGCAGAAGTGGTATATACGCCTACGATTCAGCCGGTATATAAGAAAAACATTGAAGTCGTCATAAAGAATATTTACAATCCGGGTGGAAAAGGGACGCTCATCTCCAAAGAATCCAAAAGCCAGGGATCATCGCTTATTAAGGGGATTTCTTCTATAGATGATATTGACCTGATCACGCTTCAGGGCCCGGGAATGGTTGGTGTGAGAGGCACATCTTCCCGACTGTTTGGTGCATTGGCACGAACCAATGTAAACATTATACTGATTACCCAGGCATCTTCTGAATATTCCATATGCTTTGCATTGAATCCGCAGGATTCAGTAAGGGCATTAAGGGCACTGGAGGCAGAATTCGAAGGTGAAAAGAGCAGAAATGAACTGAGTATCGTTATTGAAAAAAACCTGTCGATCATTGCCATTGTTGGGGAACAAATGAAAAACACCCCGGGGATTTCGGCCATCTTATTCACTTCTTTGGGAAGAAACGGAATCAGCGTAATTGCCACTGCCCAGGGTTCTTCAGAGCTGAATATTTCAGTCGTAATCCGGAAGGAAAGTCTGGATAAGGCCCTGCATGTAATTCACGAAGGATTTTTCCTGTCGCATTACCGCGAATTGCATCTGTACCTGGTGGGAACCGGTACTGTTGGCGGAAACCTGTTAAAACAAATTATGAATCAACAGGAAGTACTTTTACACGACCACCATCTGAAAATCAACGTCATTGGTATCTGCCGTTCAAAAGTGATGCTGCTTAACCCGGAAGGCATTCAGCTGGCTAACTATCGTGAAGATATGGAAAAACAGGGCGAAAAGGCAGATATTGAGCTGTTTATTCAAAAAATGCAGTTTCTGAATCTGAGGAACAGCGTTTTTATTGATTGCACAGCAGATGCCCACATTGCTGCCACCTATGCTGAAGTTTTGAATTCTTTTATTTCTGTTGTAACATCCAATAAAATTGCCTGTTCCTCTGAATACAGTATTTACAGCAATCTGAAAAAAACTGCCCGGCTCAGAAATATAAAATTCATGTATGAGACCAATGTAGGAGCCGGATTGCCAATTATCAGCACGCTGAATGATCTCATCCGAAGCGGCGATCGCATCATCAAACTTGAAGCTGTACTTTCGGGTACATTGAACTTTATTTTCAATACCATCAGCAAGGATATTCCACTGAGCAAAGCCATAAAGATGTCTATGGAGGCCGGCTTTGCTGAACCAGACCCAAGAATTGACCTTAGTGGTGTGGATGTAAGACGGAAACTATTAATTTTGGCCCGTGAATCAGGATATCCCCTGGAAAGCAATGATATTGAAATTGAGCCGTTTTTGCCGGCTGAATGCTTTAAGGGAAGTCTGGATGATTTCTGGAAATCCATTCAACAGCTGGATAAGGCATTTGAAAACAGACGGGAAAAGCTGGCACATGAGAATAAGAAGTTAAGGTTTGTAGCACATCTGGATGAAGGGAAGGCTAAGATTTCCCTTATGGAAGTGGATCTGACACATCCTGCTTATCCACTTGAAGGAAGTAACAACATCATATTAATAACTACCCTGAGATATCAAGAGCAGCCTATGGTTATCAGGGGCTATGGCGCAGGCGCAGATGTTACAGCTGCCGGCGTATTTGCAGATATAATCAGGGTTGCAAACGTATAATTTCAAGAACCAATGATTAAAGGGGTAATATTTGATTTTGACGGCGTCATCATTGATTCCGAACCATTGTGGGTACAGGCAGAAATTGATATTTTCAATTCGGTAGGGGTTCAGCTGACCCCCCAGTTATGCAGGAAAACTACAGGCCTTAACGCCCAGGACACCATCCAGTACTGGCAAAAAATCCATCAATGGACCGGAAAAAGTTCATTCCAGGTTTATAAGGAACTCATGGAAACGATGCAAAAACTCATATTTGAAAAAGCCGACCTGAAAGAAGGCTTCTTGGATGTTTTGCAATTGCTTGTAGATAGAAAATTACCCATTGCCGTAGCATCTTCCTCACCCCTAAAATTGATTACTACCGCTCTGAAAAAATTCCATCTTTTTGAATATTTCAAGATCATCAGTTCAGCTGAAAATGAAGAATTTGGAAAGCCGCATCCTGCTCTTTATCTGGGCGCTGCCCGCAAATTGGGCGTTGAGCCGGTAAATTGCCTGGCATTTGAGGATTCTTTTAATGGCGCTATTTCTGCAAAAGCTGCTCGTATGAAACTTGTTGCTGTTCCGGATATTCACGATTTTGCCACTTCACAGTTTGATTTTGCTGATCTTAAAATTTCCTCACTCCGGGATTTTAAGGAAAAGAACTTCGAAATACTTGATTCACTCAATTAATTGATTTTGTTTTAATGATGGTACCTGAAAAGATTCGCTTTTATTCCACCAATGGAAATTCAGATAAGTTAAGTTTTGGAGAAGCCTTGCTGAGGGGACTTGCTCCGGACAAAGGCCTCTATATGCCCGACCACATACCCGCTCTTGATCCGGTTACTATTCAAAGCCTGCAGCAAAAGCCCTATCATGAAATAGCATTTTTGATAGCCCGGAATTTTTTGCAGAATGAAATACCGGAGTCTGAAATTGAACGGATTGCCAGAGATGCCTATAATTTCCAGGTTCCACTCGAGCATGTGAGCGACAGAAACTATATCATGCGCCTGGATCAGGGGCCGACTGCATCTTTTAAAGATTTTGCAGCCCGCATGATGGGCCGGCTTATGCAGTATTATCTGCGTAAGCGGAATGAGAAAATGCTCATTCTTACGGCTACTTCCGGAGATACAGGCAGTGCCATTGCCAACGCTTTTTATGGTCTCGAAAACATAAATGTGGTAATCCTGTTTCCTGAAAATGAAGTGACAGCCAGGCAACGTAAACAAATGACCACACTGAAGAAAAACATTCAGATTGTAGCCCTGGACGGTAAGTTTGATGATTGCCAGGCCTTGGTTAAACAGGCCTTTGTGGACCATGACCTCTCCCGGATGAACCTGTCTTCTGCCAATTCCATTAATATCGGAAGACTGCTTCCCCAGTCGTTCTATTATTTTTATGCATGGTCGCAACTGGCGGACACAAAACGTATGGAACCCATAACATTCTCGGTTCCTTCGGGCAATTTCGGAAACATGATGGGCGGATTGCTGGCAAAAAAGATGGGGTTGCCTGTCCGGAAGTTTGTCATTTCCACCAATGAAAACGATGAGGTCCCTTTATATTGGAACACCGGAACCTATAAAACCATTGTCCCTTCCAAAAATTGTGTTTCCAGCGCAATGAATGTAGGGCATCCCAGTAATATGGCCCGTGTTATTGCTCTTTATGGCGGAATCATGGACGAAAAGGGCAATATCACAAAAGAACCGGATACAAAGAAACTGCATGAAGACATTTATGCAGTAAGCATTAGCGATACAGAAACCACTGATACAATTAAAGACGTTTACAAAAAACATCAGGTTATCCTGGAACCTCATGGTGCAGCAGGATGGTCGGGACTGCATAAATACTTTGCCCGGTTTCCGGCTGAAAAAACAACACTGACCGTTTCCCTTGAAACAGCTCATCCTGCCAAATTCCCTGACGCCATCCGGAACCTGCTGAATGTAGATCCGGTGTTACCTCCTTCGCTGGAGGGACTGGATAAACTGGATGAGTCGTTTGACAAAATCGGGAATAACTATGAGCAATTTAAGGAATACCTGAGGAGCAGGTATTAATTTTTCCTATATTCACGCCTTATTTAATTAATTATGAAGAAACTTCACGCAGTATGTTCCGATCTCGAAGGCGTTTGGGTTCCGGAGGTGTGGATCAATGTTGCGGAGAAAACCGGCATATCTGAACTCCGTTTAACAACACGTGATATTAAGGATTATGATGAACTCATGCAATATCGTCTGAAGATCCTTAAAGAAAGAAATCTTACCTTATTGGATATACAACGGGTAATAGCAACCATCAGGCCTTTGCATGGCGCACTAGACATGATTAACTGGCTGAAAAGAGTAACACGCTTTATTATCGTTTCTGACACTTTTGTCGAGTTTGCTGATCCGTTGATGGATCAACTCGACAGACCTACTTTATTCTGCCATTCACTCGAGGTAAACAGCCAGGGGATCATTACAGGCTATAATCTGCGGCAGAAAAACGCCAAAAAAGAAACCATAGCGGCCCTAAAGAGCCTGAATTATGAAGTCATTGCCTTTGGTGATTCCTATAACGACATCAATATGCTCAAGGAAGCCGATCAGGGTATCTTATTCCGCCCTCCTCAGAATGTCATCAACGACTATCCTCACTTTCCTGTTATTCATGAATATGGCGAACTCAAGAGTTTTCTTGAGGAGAAGTTCAGATTATAAAAATCAGGTTAACAAATTTTATGTTACAGTCGTTTATAAAAAAGAATCGCTTTCTTTTCCTGACTATTGCTATCATCGTTTCTTTTTTCATCATTAAGTTTTCCTATTTATACCTCCCGTTTTATTGGGATGAAGCCTGGGTTTATGGACCTGCTGTACGTTTAATGGCCATAAATGGAATATCCCTGCTTCCGGATGCCCTTCCGGTGGACTTATACCGTGGTCATCCCATGTTATTTCATTCTTTGAATGCAGTCTGGTTAAAAATTGCTGGCAATACTATATTCTCAGCCCATTTCTTTAATCTTGTCATATCAGGAATTCTTATTTTAGTTGTTTTTCTGTTTTGCAGAAAGTTTTTCAATGAGCAAATCGGTGTAGCTGCTGCTTTTGTTCTGTGTCTGCAATCTGTTTTTTTGGCTCAAAGCACCCTGGTATTGCCTGAGATGATGCTTGCATTATTTTGTTTAACAGCCCTGTATTTTTACTTGCAGCATAAATATGTATTATACATTATATTTTCTGCAGCTGCTCTGCTTACCAAAGAAACCGGGATTGCCGTAATCATTGCATGCGGCATCCATTATGCATTTTTTAAATGGGACAAAAAGATTACCATATTCTCATACCTTAAGGGAATGGTTAAAATGGCCATTCCGGTTATCCCATTCATTGTATTTTTAATGTTGCAGAAAAAAATGCAAGGCTGGTACTTCTTTCCCGAACATATCGGTTATATTTCACTTGATTTTAAAGAAGTATGGTCAAAATTCGTGACCCGGTACATCACATTTACCTTTCTTCTGCAAGGCAGAAATCTTCTGTTTTTTGGATTAATTATAAGTCTGGGTTTGCTGATTTATAAAAAAGAAAAGATCCCTCATGTTGAAATTCTGGTTGCCCTTTTAATCTTTATTCTGATATATTCACTGATTGGTTCTTTTAACTTCTTTTCAAAAAGGTATATCCTATCAAATATTCCTGTTTTTATTGTCATGTCAATGGGACTTGCATTTACGGTTTTCCAGAATAAGTTTATTCTTTGGGGGTTTCTGGTGGTTTATGCTGTTGCACAAATACAATATATCCAGGATAAAAACAACAGTGATCACACGCTTGGTTTTGCTGATGCAGTAAAAGCAAATCAGTCTATGATTGATTATTGCATGGAAAAAAACATGAAAAATGACAGTATCGCCGTATTTTTTATTCAGGGCCGGATTATGACCGATTCTCTTGCCGGATACATTCGGAGTGATGAAGTATTTACAAATCTTAGCGATCGGCTCTACGAAAGCAAATTCGCAATCATATCAAACTATGATACCCGGGATGATTTTCTGAATTTTAGAAAAGAAAATGGTGTTGTTATTTTAAAAAGGTTTGAATACGGCAAAGCCTGGATTGAACTGTATAAAAACCAGCGGGTTTTGGAACCTTAATTCAACCGATTACTTCGACAGGCTCAGTAACCGCTCTTTTTACCAACCCCTACCTCTTCACTTCCTCCCTTCCCAACCTATTCACCTCATTACTTCCTCACCTCTTAACTTCTTCAACTTTTCACCTCTTTACCACCTCCCTCACCGCATCCATCACATCTTCAACCCCCGGGTTTGAAAAGTAATCCCCATCGGTGGTATAAGCAGGACGGTGGTCTTTTCCGGTAAGCGTTTTAGGCGGTGCTTTTAAATATTTCCAGGCTCCCTCCACCTCTAATACCTGGTGCATCATATAGGCAGTGGCGCCTCCCGGAACATCCTCATCCAGAAAAAGGATCCGGCCGGTTTTCTGAACCGATTTGAGTATGTGCTCTTCAAGATCAAAAGGAATCAGGGTTTGTACATCGATCAGCTCAACAGATATTCCAATATCCCTCAGGTGCAGCACGGCATCATGTGCAATCCGCACACACGATCCATAGGTCACCAGAGTCAGATCAGTCCCTTCTTCCAATACTTCGGAAATTCCAAGAGGCACCTTATATTCCCCGAGGTTGTCAGGCATCACTTCCTTAAGCCGGTAGGCATTTAAAGGCTCAATCACAAGTGCCGGATCATACCCTTCCAATAAGATATTATAAAAGCCTGCGGCCTGAGTCATATTGCGGGGAACACAGATATACATTCCACGTAATGCATTAATCAGCATTCCCAGGGGTGAACCGGAATGCCAGATCCCTTCAAGCCTATGTCCACGTGTGCTTACAATAAGCGGTATGCATTGATTACCCGATGTTCTCCATTGTGCAGTTGCCACATCATCGCTGAGCAATTCCAATCCGTATAATAAATAATCCAGATACTGAATTTCCGCAATAGGCCGGAAGCCTCTTAAAGCAAGCCCAATGCCCTTTCCGATTATGGAAGCTTCGCGTATACCCGTGTCAAAAATACGGTTGCTGCCATATTTGCTTTGAAGTCCCTCATAGGTTTGATTCACACCGCCTATCTTTCCTACATCTTCTCCAAAGGCTACCAATAAAGGATATTTTGCAAAAAGCACATCAAAATTGTCGCGAATGATTTCCCTTCCAGCAACCAGGGGCGCATTTTCAGAATATTCCGGCGGTACAGGTTTTACATGAAGCACCGATGAACCGGTCTCATTATAAAGAGACTTGCTGTATTTCTCAAAACCTTCTGCCTGCTGTACATTGATCCAACGGTTCAATCTTTTACCCAGATCAGCTCTCTGAGGACATTCGGGGCAAATATAACTCAGGATTTTCTTTGCGGTGGACAAATTGTCTTTCCGGATCGGTTGCTGAATCTGCTTCAGGTTTCCGGTAAAAAGAGCAATTTTATCAACCCCCTCTTTTCTGCAGACGCATGATTTGTCGTTTAAAATTGCCAGAAGGGATGCTTTTTGCTTCCGGATATCGGATTGATAATCTTCCCATGCCTCCAGACGGCTTTTATCCACATATTCCTGAGCCGACTTTTGCATGGCTTCCATTTCATCCAGGGAAATCAATTTGTTTTTCAATATCCATTCCTCCATCCGCCTGATGCAATCATGCTGATATTCCCAATCGAGGCGCTCCTGACTTTTATAGCGCTCGTGACTTCCAGAGGTGGAATGACCAAGGGGTTGTGTGACTTCCGTGATGTGAAACAGCACTGGGACATGTTCCCTGCGGCAGTCTGCTATTCCCCGGGCAAAAACCTGACATAATGCAGGATAATCCCAGCCTTTGCATTCGTAGATACGAATTCCGTTCTGATGATTCGTTTTTTCAAATCCCTTTAAAACCTGGGAGACACTCGATTTCACTGTTTGCACGGAAACAGGAACCGAGATTCCGTACCCGTCATCCCAAACCGCCAGGGCCAATGGTATTTGAAGCACCCCTGCAGCATTGATCATCTCAAAAAAATATCCTTCTGAAGTACTGGCATCACCAATAGTTCCAAAAGCTACTTCATTTCCTCCCCTGCTGATTCCTTTGATTTCAGAAAGCCGGGGATTGGCCCTAAAAAGTTTTGAGGCCAGAGCCAGACCGAGTAACCTGGGCAAATGTGATGCCGTAGGTGATAAGTCGGCTGCTGAGTTTTTCTGGTTTGTAAGATCGAGCCATTCCCCTTCTTTTGAAAAGTTGGGTGTGGCAAAGTGGTTGTTGAACGATCGTCCTCCGTTGCCTGGATTCAGTTCATTCTCTGTAGTTCCGTATATCTGGGCAAAAAACTGCTTTGGGGTCAGCAATCCAGCAGCCATTAAAAAGGTCTGATCGCGGTAATATCCCGAACGCCAATCGCCTTCCCTGAATTGCCGTGCATAAGCTATTTGGGCAATTTCTTTGCCATCACCAAAAACCCCGAATTTTGCTCTTCCTGTCAATACTTCTTTCCTGCCTGTGAGGCTGCACTGACGACTTATTAATGCAATTTTATAGTCTTCGATGATTTCCCGGGAGGCAAGAGGTTTTGTTTTGGATCGTTGTTCTGAAAGTATGCCTGATTTGATCATAGTAGATATATTCTCATTTAAACAACAGCATACCGGAAGGAATGTTTTCTATCCATATATTGGTTTCGTACCTGACGGCACTTTATGATGATACGCGAAAAGACTTTCTACCTATATGATCGTCCCTAAAGGGACTCAACTTTTATATGTATAATCTTTCTGCTTGATGTCCCGTCAGGGACAGAATACCGGTAGAAGAATGACACATATATCATTTGATGTCCCGTCAGGGACAGAATATCATCGGTAGAAAATTAACACACATATCATTTGATGTCCCTTCAGGGACGGAATATCGGTAGAAAAATTGACGCCTTTATCATTTGAAGTCCCGTCAGGGACGATATATTGGTAGAAACCGTCTCGGACGACAGAAACCGTCAGGGACCCGAAAATCTGATATTCAATCAAATTTTACATATTTAATTCACCTCTTTGGCCTTTCTTTTGTTTTACCTTTGTATAAATGTGAAAGGCCATGCTTGAACTGATCATCATAACCGCTGTTATTGTTGCCATATGCCTGCTGTTTCTGGGAATTAACATTTTTGTTTTCAAAAGGGATTTTCCGGAGACAGAGGTAGGCAAAAATAAAAACATGATCCGGCTCGGACTCAGATGTCCGCATTGTGAAGAAAGGATCCAATACCGGAAACTGCGTCCTTTAAAACTGAAACCGGGGAAAATCAGGCCCGATTGGAGCCGTATCAACAATTCCTGACTGACTTGGCTAAAAAATAAAGAGGGGTGCAAAACCCCTCTTTACAAATAAACCTAAAACTAAACCTTCTTCGAAAATGAATTTGTTTGCTGCCAATTATATGACACTTATAAGAACACTTTCACGTAACATAAATCTGCCATTTTTGCGTTAATTCTTTAAAATAGTAAAGTCCGTTCCGCATGCAATCATTTTCTTCAATTGTTGTCTTTGAATTGGAATAGATTTTGATCAGGTAATTTATAAACAACAGTTTATGCAAATCCATTATGATTTTTTTCAGACAGAGAACACACTTCTACCGCAAAAGGGCAGAATTCTCATATCTGAACCGTTTCTGATGGACAATTATTTTAAACGTTCGATTGTATTGATTACTGAGCATAATGAAGATGGAACAATAGGGTTTGTTCTCAACAAGCCTATAAATATGAAAGTCAATGAAATCGCGTCGGACTTTCCTCCCATAAATTCAGTGGTTTCGTTGGGTGGCCCTGTACAGACCAACACGCTTCACTATCTGCATACGCTTGGTGACATCATACCCGGAAGTATTAAAGTAATGGACACCATTTACTGGGGCGGTGAATATGAAGTGATTAAAAGACTTCTGGAGTCAGGAATCCTTACCAATGAAAACATACGTTTCTTTTTAGGATATAGCGGATGGCAGTCCAATCAACTTGAAGATGAGTTGAACGACAACGCCTGGGTGGTTGCGGATATCCACTCCAATGAAATTATGATACCCATGAGCAAGTATTTTTGGAATAAAACCTTGCACCGGCTGGGTAAAAAATTCCAGATGTGGTCGAATTTTCCTGAAAACCCTCAGATGAACTAACCTTTAATATGGGTATTAATCAGATCCACCAGCAGTTTTGAAGTTTTATTAAAGTATCGTATTTGTTTATAGGCCCCTACCCATCGGACACCCTCAATTGTGTTAGACAGAAATACCTCTTCTGCATCTGATAATGCAGAAGGGGTAAGGCTGCTGGAATCGTGAATGGCATATTCCATACCGGCCAGAATTTTTAAGATTATGGTGCGCATGATTCCGGGTATACAACCATGCGACAATCCCGGTGTAAAAACCGACTTTCCGCTTATCAGGAAAATATTGGAACGGGAACACTCAACCATTCTGTTTGATTCATTTAACAAAATCAGGTCATCCATCCCTGATTTTGTAAGATCCTGCTCCACTTTAAAATATAAGGGATCTGAAAAACGAATCCCCGACAACACCCCGGTTGGTTTGAAAACGGATTGACAAATGTCAATGCACAATCCTTTTTCATTCAGCGTGTAATATTTATCTTCCAGTTTTACCGGATCCAGCAAAAACGAAAGCTCATGCTCCTTACTTATTGACACTGTGAGCTTCACATGAGCTCCTCCGTATATGCGGTTCTTGTTGAGAAGTCTGTTTATAAACATCCGCATATTTTCTACTGTAAATGACGGTGGAAGGGAGACATCAAGTGTCGAAAGATCCTTAGCAATGCGACTTAAGTGCATATCAAGAAACAGGGGTTCTGTTGCAATGCACCGGATATTTTCTGTAAGCGTAAGCGTATGAATAAATGGAAGGAAATGCAAATTATAAAGGCATTCACCGGCTTTAACAAATGTTCCGTTGAAACAAATATAATCACGCATACGACATTATAATTACCTGGAAAGTAACTGATCCATAAAATAAAAAATCAACCGGAAATTGATGAGCAAAGGAAAAATAAATCCAAATATGGCGCCTGATATATGTGCATCATGGTTGATATGATCTGTTCCCTTGCGACTCATATAATGCGAATAAATCAGATATAAAACCCCGCTGATGATACCCGGTATGGGAATAATGCCATACAGGTATAAAAGCTCCCAGGGATTCATAAAAATGAAGAAAAACAGCACTGCAGACACCGCACCGGATGCACCTACTGCATTGTACCAAACATCATCCTTGTGGCGGAAAAGGCTGGAAATGGAGGCTATTATTACGGCACCAAAGTAAAACAGAATATAAATCAGATGGCTCAAGGGCTGAAGGTTCGGACCCAGGATGTACTGAAGGTATTTTTCTACGTTGGGACCAAAGAAAATCAGCACAAGCATATTTACAATCAGGTGCATCCAGCTGGCATGCAATAATCCGTGCGTAAAAAGCCTGTAGAACTCTTTGCGATGATATATCTGGTATGCATTAAACTGCAATTTTAAAAACCATTCATTGTTATTAAAGGCGGGAATTGAAACGAGGGCAGTAAGAGCTACCAAAATATAGGTCATCATATTTCCTTGTTGTTAATGCAAAATTCTATAAACCAATTCTTTCATCAGATCACCTTCAGAAGCAGGTGAACCCCCTTTTGCTTTCAAATCGTATTCCCTGAGGATGGAAATAATATGCCGTGTTTTTACCGGTGAAAAAACACGTGCTGCCTGTTGGTATTCTGCTACAAAATACGGGCGGATTCCAAGTTCCTGGGCAATATTTTCTTTACTCTGGTTGCTCACACTATGGTATAACAACAATTTGGAAAAATAATAAAACAGGCTTGAAAGGGTGACAATAAAAGGATTGTTTTTGGGGTTGTCAGCAAAGTATCGGATTATCCTGTTTGCCTTAGCTACATCCCTTGATGCCAGTGCCCTGTTAAGCTCAAAATTATTGAAATCCTTACTGATACCAATATTTTTTTCGATAATATCAGCATTGATTTTCTTGTTCCCTCCTTCCAGGACAAGAATCAGTTTCTCCATCTCCTTGCTGATCTTACCCAGATCATTTCCAAGAAACTCAACAAGCAGAGATGCTGCTTTCATTTCAATCTGGTATCCCATTGAGTTCATATGATCCATAACCCAGGAAGGGACTTTGTCTTCACGAATCGGTTCAGAATCGAAGAATACACTTTTTTCGCCCAGCACTTTGGCCAGTTTTGTTCTTTTGTCGATTTTCTTGTATTTGTATGCAAAAACAAGTACGGTTGTTGTCTGTGGCGCCGAAAGATAGCTTTCCAGTCCTTCCATGTTTTTTAAATGCTGTGCTTCCCGCACAACAATCAGTTGCCTTGTGGCCATCATCGGATATTTACGGGCTGAAGAAATAATTGTACCCATATCTGTATCGCGCCCGTATAAGATAAGCTGATTGAAGGCTTTTTCAGATTCAGGCAAAACATGGGCAATCAGGTAATCCGTAATTGCATCAATAAAAAACGGCTCGTCTCCCATGAGGAAGTATACTGGTTTATATTGAGCGGCCTTAATTTCAGCCATTATGGATTCAAAAGTCATATTGCTTGTAAAAATTAGTCAAATCGTTATATTTACGAATGTAAACCCTCACAATGGAACCGCTAAATTTACCAACATATTCTTTCAGGTTAAAGGAAGATAAGGGGAAAAATTACATTTTTGATGAAATTAGGCGCCGTTTTGTTCTGTTAACTCCGGAAGAATGGGTACGGCAGCATATGGTAAATTACCTTGTTCACCACAAAAATTTTCCCAGAATGCTTATTTCTGTAGAAAAGGGATTTAGTCAGAACCGCAACCGGCAACGTTATGATCTGTTGGTATACAAAGCAGGCTTACCGATTATGATTATTGAATGCAAGGCGCCGGGCATGGAAATAAACCAACAGGTATTTGACCAGGCAGGACGTTATAACAACCGCCATAAAGCCTCATACATGCTCATTACAAACGGCATGAAACATTATTGCTGCTTAATTAATATTGCCAGTCGCAATTATTCGTTCTTACCTGAAGTACCTGATTTTTCCGATTTACTGCTCCCTTCCTGAACCAAAAACACCTGTAATCTTTCGTTTAATAACGGATTTCTCCTCATGTCCGTAACCGTAGCCATAACCGTAGCCATAACCATAGCTGTAACCATTTAAAC
Organism: uncultured Bacteroidales bacterium; assembly: GCA_964615995.1. Classification (GTDB taxonomy): domain Bacteria; phylum Bacteroidota; class Bacteroidia; order Bacteroidales; family UBA10428; genus UBA5072. The sequence continues at coordinate 138,318 of CAZTSR010000005.1, read as the reverse complement.
CCAGCTTTTCATCGTTTAATACAATGTGCAATGATTTTACTTCCCGTTTTTCCAAATCGTGCAGTATGGAAGTAAATAAATTTCTCGGGGTGTGATTCTGACGAACAACCACAATCCGGATATCAGCATGCTTAATTAACAAAAGGCCATCTGAAACAAGAGCCACAGGAGGAGAATCAATGATTATGAGATCATATCGTTTCTTCAATTCGCGAAACAGTTCCTCTGTAAGATCTCCGGAGATTAACTCCAAAGGATTCGGAGGAATGGGACCCGATGGAATCACGTCCAGATTTTCAATTCCTGATGGATAAATAATGTCTTCCAGGGGCGTATGGCTGCTCAGGTAAAGACTCAGGCCGGTATCAGCATCAATATCCAGGTATTGCCTAATTTTTGATTTCCTCAGGTCAAAATCAATGATGACAACTTTTTTTCGGGTCTGTGCAAATACAGAACCAAGATTCACAGAGACAAAGCTTTTGCCTTCTCCTTTTATGATGGATGTAATGAGTACGATCTGTTTGCCCTGTGATGGAATAAAGAAGTCGAAGTTGGTACGCAGCGACCGGAAAGATTCAGCAACCAAAGAGTTAGGATAATCCTGAATTACGCGATTGGTTTTATAGCTGCTGTGGATGATATGACCAATAACCGGAACGTCGGTAAGCTTTAGTATTTCCTGTTTGCTGCTTATTTTATTTCTGAAATAATCACGCAGATAGATGAATGCTGCCGGTATGAACATCCCAAGCAAAAGCGCTATGAGATAATTCATTTTTACGTTAGGAGATACCTGCTCAAAATCGTCTGCTTCTGCTATATCCAGGACTTCATTGGATGGAATATTCGAGGCCTTTGAAATCTGAACCTCCGCTCTTTTGGTCAGCAGGTAAGTATATATGGCATCATTAAACCGAAATTTACGGTCGATGACCAGAAATTCCCTCTGGCTGGCAGGGAGACGGCTCATTGTTGATTCCATGGCATCAATCCGTCCCTGAATCTCTTTAAGAGAAATATCAGACGAACTGATGATGTTATCAATGTTCTCCATCAGCTTGGCCTTGGTATCCGAAATTTTTACTTCCAATGACCTCAGATAGGGATTATCTTTCACCGAATTAAAGGACATATCTGTGCGTTCTCCATACAACCTGGTCAGTTCTATGATCAGATTGTTTAATAAGGGATCATTAATATCCATAGAGGAAGGAGCAATCAGATTGTTTACCTGATTGTTCCTGGTGAGATATTCCTTCAGGTAACTGTAGTATTTCGATTTTACTGTAAGCTGTGCCTGCTGATCCTGTAAATCTTCCATTTGCTCATAGGTTTGCTGCGCCTGAAAGTCGATATTTGTCACTCCGCGTTCAGCGCGGAAACGCTGCAATTTGTCCTCAGAATACCGCAACGAGTCAGTGATTCCTTTTAGCTGTTCGTCAATAAATGCAAGTGTGGAAACAGCAACCTTATCGTCCCTTTCAATCCCTTTGGCCAGAAAGGCTCTGGAAAGCATATTCAGATAGTCCGTGCCTTGCTGAACATTTTCACATCGCAGCGCTATTTCCAATATGGAAGAATTCTTGGTGGCTTCAACCTCTGAAATCCGGAAGGTTGAAATTAATTCACTGAGACTATGAAATTTAAAGGTATAGGATTTGTCAGTGGCTATTTGACCCAGTGACCGGAAGTTCGGAAGAATGCGGAAACGGCAATATTGATTTCCTGCCAGTTCTCCGAAAGAAATGGTATCATGAAATTCAAATTTGTCAATTTGGCGTGTGACGGCATGTATGCGGAAATCATAACAAACTACATCTTCAGCTTCCGCATTGAGTTTCATGATGGTATCATTAATGAAGTCAACATGGAACGAGATTCCCAATGGCTGTTCAAATGAGCTGTCGATTTCTACAACAAAAGGGCCATCATTGTATAAACTTTTAAATATGAATTTCTCATCCTTATAATAGGATGCATAGAAATTGAGTCCTTGCAGGGTCCTTTTCGTTAACTCTTTGGATTGAATCAATCCGATTTCATTCTGCAGCTTATATGGATTTCCATAAAGCGAAGCGCCGATAAAATTCTGAGGATCAAGCGGATTTTCTTCATCTTTAATCAGCAGATATGTAGTGACTTTATATACCGGAACTGTAAACCGGTTGGCTACCATGGCTATGAATAAAGCCACTATTGTAAATGCAGCAAATAAATACCAGTGCTGAAAACACTTAATTAAAAACGCTTTGACATCAATAGATTCTTCTGCTTCAGCCTCAAAATAGCGCTCATCTGTCATCTCTATTCTATTCTAAAAAATCTTTAGTGTGCGTTCAGGTATACATTCCAACCTAGAAATGCCGTTGATATCAGCACGAGGAATGTTTCATACGGGAATCTGTTGTAAGCCCATGATTTTGCATTTAAAGGCTCTACATAAATGATATCATTAGGTTGCATGTAAAAATAAGGAGATTCCAATACTTTGTTATCAGATAGATCAAGCATTACCAAAGTACTCCCATTTTGAGTCTGCCTTACCAGCTTTACCTTCTTTGGGTTTCCAAAATCCTTGAATCCGCCAGCAAGACCTACAGCCTGAAAAAGATTCAACTGATCCCTGTATACGGTAAAACTTCCGGGATTATTCACTTCACCAATTATTGATACCTCAAAATTTACCAATTTCACAACTGCATTGGATTCCTTGAAGTATTCATTCAGGGTCTTCTGGATCTGCTCTTTTACTTCGGCAACAGTGAGTCCTTTAACATACATTTTATCCACGAAGGAGAAATTGATATATCCAAACTCATCCACAGAATAACTTTTCAGGTATAAATAAGTAGGGTTCATCAGATCGGGAAAATCGGTCTGAAAAAACTTGCTTGTTTTCGGATCAACGCTGTATACTTCAATATATAAATGATCTCCGGGCTGCAACCTGTAAGTTGTGCTCTTGGAATTGGCAAATTCAGTACCTGGATTCTTAACTCTGTCCTGAAGAAGTTTAACCTTATTCTGGGATACGCAAGAACTGAAAAATACACCAGCAATGAGTAAAAATTTTAAACCGGTATACATCATCTTTTTTTTATCTATTTTCATAGCCAAGGTAGTTTTATGGTTCATTTGTGCCTATTTTAATTCTTGTATCGCTTGTAGCAAATCGATTTTCATCGCTCTCTTGTAGGGAACAATAAATGCTTTAGGAATTCCACTTGTCTTTCTGAACTGCTCTGCTTCTTCCGCCGAATTTCCGGCTTTTAAATGATATTTATACCATCCGTCATCATAGATAACAGAAATGTATTCACTTCCCTGATAGAGTGAAGACAGTTCGTCGGGCTTCATTGCAACCCTGGATGCAGCTAATTGCAAATGAAATTCAATTTCCTGAACATAGCCTTTCCTGCCGCGGGTATTTACAAGTTGTTCCAATTCTTTATTCTTTTTTACAGCCGAAGCCAGATCAATTCTCACTCCGTTTTCATACGCTACGATGAATACTCCGTTGGATGTAACATTCTTAATGATCTGCAAGGCGTCAGAATAAAGTCTGACTCCCATAAACTGATACTTGTACCACCCGTCTTCAAGGATCATTTCAACGGGATAGTTACCGGGATATATGCGATTTAATTGTCCAATAGTCAATGGAACCCTGCTTGCGGCCACCTGTATTCTGAAAATCAAACCTGAAGGCAACCTGTTATTGCCCTGAGGTGTGTAAGCAGCTTCAACCGGTTGCTTTACCGGAGTTTCTTCATTTTGTATAAACCGGGTTCCTTTTCGGTATGCTACCACAAAAGCATTGCTCATACTGCTTTGTTTTCTGAAATTGTTTGCTTCCTCATACGATGAGAAATCGCCGACCGAATATTTAAACCAGCCATTTTCATTAAGCATTTCCACGTTTTTATTCCCGTAATACATCTTGCTTAATGCCTTTTGCGTTAATTCACTTTTGTTGGCTGCAATCTGAACCCGATAGATGACCTCATCATCAGACGGAATCAACGTACCCAGATTCTGATCTGTAACGATTCCAATTTCTTTCTCGGGCGAACCGGCATTTTGTGTTTCTGCAACTGTTGGTTCAGCAGTGATGGCTGTATCTGATTTTTGAGCCAATTGTTGCTCTTCATCTGTAGCCTGGCGCCCATATAAGTATTCATACCATAATTGCAGCAAATTGTCCCGGTCGAATTCATTCACCCCAACTATCTTGCCGGTTGACAATGTTGTATCGTTTAACTGTCCTGAAGAAATATAACGGTTATAACGATCAATCATGCTTTGATTTACAACAACTCCGCCTGTTGGCAGCGTATATTCCGGCTGTGTGCTGATTTCACTTTGTGCTGGAACGTCGGGTACAGGAATTGACAGGTCCTCAGAGGATGGAGTCGTCTGAATATCAGTTATTTCTGAAGGCCCTGAAGTGTCAGTTGTCAGAACCACTTCATTTGAAACGGGTTCATCGGAAACAGCAATACCATAATAATTGCTGAGTGCTGACACCTGCTTTTGAATGGCCTGTAATTCCAGGTTATTTGCTTCCGTTAATTTTTCAATACGGGCATAGCCTGCATCCATTTTTTTTGCTTCAAGCCGATAGCTTATGGCCTGGAAATAGTGATCGCTGGCCTGTTCTTCCAGTAATTTTGCATTCAGATAATCATTCTCCTTCCCTTCATGCGACTTCCAGAATGCATCCATGTATTGCTTGTAAAGGGTAAATTTTATTTCATTGCACTTTTCATAAAATGAAGCTGATTCCTGTTGTTTTTGCAAAGCTTGTGATTCAAGCTGGGCAGCTTTCTTTTTGCCCGCCTTTTCATCCAGAGATGCATCTGCCTGAACAGAAAAAACTTCCATATTCAAGCGATTTGCCTCCTCAAATAAATTATCTGCCTGTACTTTTAAGTCATCAGCTTTTTGCAATTTTTTCAAATCGCCTTCAGAAATGATTGCGCGTATAACTGATTCATTTTGAGCTTTTAATGAAAGCTCCTTCAATGCTAATAAAAACACCAGCATCAGAAAAAGATACCTGGCCGTTTTGTATACAGTTTGTTTCAAAATGCCCAAAATGTAAATAGCTAAGTAATCAAATATACGAATTTTGTTGATTTATCAATTACCACAAGATCAATTATTAATACCCGTCTTATTCTGAAAAGAGATACTCTATTTTGACGAAATGAGCTGAAGCAATATTTCATCCTTGTAACCCTGATTGGTCCTGATCCAGTCGGTTTTTTGCCCCGCAATTTTAAAACCGCATTTTTCAAAAAGGCGTAGGCTTTCAGTATTGCTTTCAGTGATATTGCAGTAAATCTGATGAAGCTGCAAAGTATTGAAACAATAGTCAATGCAACTATTGAGGGCGGCAGTAGCAAAGCCTTTATGACGGTCCGACTGATTTCCGATAAGGATGCCAATTCCTGCACGCTGGTGAAACGGATCAAAATCAAATAAATCAATTGTTCCAGCCGTGAATGTTTCAGAGCCCTCTTCGCTCACTTCGATCATTAAGCGTAACTGCTTCATCTGATAGATATCAAGATGCGCATTTTCGATGTACTTCTGGAGAATATACCGGGAGAAAGGCGTAATGGTATTGCTCACTTTCCAGATTTCCGGATCATTCTCCCATAGATATAACAAATCTACATCTTCAGGTTCGGGCGCCCTCAATCTGATTTCAAACATCAGGGTAAAGAAAGATTTGATTTGAGTACCACTTTATATATGTCTTCAGATGAGGGACCTTCTTCCCTATTTATTTTCGAATAATATCCCGATTTACAACCTTTCACCGGAACGAACCCAGTATTATCTGAAGTGTTATTTACAGGGAATCCTATATTTACAGGTTCCTGCCAGCTTTTGCCCGACTTAATGCTGTAGAAAATATCATATCCTCCCATGCTGTAATGGCCACGGGAACTAAAAAATAATATTTTCCCGTTATTGCATAAACATGGACTTTCTTCGTCGTACTGGGTATTGATGACTTTTCCGGCATTCCTGGGCTTTCCCCATTTACCTTCCTTATCTTTCAGGGAATAATAGATATCAAGTCCGCCCATTCCTCCAACACGTGCGCTGGTAAACCACAATGTACTGTTATCATCAGAAACGACAGCCCATGTTTCATCTGACAGGCTGTTAATATTTTTGCCCAATGATTCCGCCGGGGACCAGACATCCTCTTTTTTATAAGAAACAAACAGGTCTTTGTTTCCACCATCTGTTTTTACCAGATACAACGATTTACCGTCAGGTGAAACAGAAACAGGATAAAAATTCCCATCCGAACCAATCTGCGGATTCAGATTTGTAAAAGTGCTCCAATTGCCGTCTTCTTTATGCACACTTAAAACCGCATCATAAAACTTCAACTTTCGGACAAAGAAGAGGGTTGACTCATCCTGTGAAATTACAGGATATATTTCTGAAGCAGCAGTGTTAATGAGGCTGTCAACTGGTTGAATATCCGCATCAATGGGACTATCCATAATAATTTTGGCCCGTTCACATGATTTTATCTCATTTTCAACTACACTTAAATTGTAGTTGCCATAATAATAAGGAGATCGAACAAAGACATCATAAGCTTTTAAAGCATCATCAAGTCTGCCTGCTATCCGGTATACATTTCCAAGGTAGAACCATGCATGCAAAGGAGCGCTCTTCTCATTAATATCCCTAATATCATATTTTTTCTTTTCTACCGTGCGCTTTACAGCCATTTCAAAACAAGGTACAGCTAATACTTCGCTGCCAGGCATTTGCATATAGCATTCTCCCAGCTTAAAATTGAAATTGCTGTTATCAGGATCTGTTGCACGGAGGGCTTTAAAATAATATGCAGCTTCACTAAAATCACCACGGTTGAAGAAAAATACGCCTTCTTCAAAAAGCGTTTTTTTGTCTTCCTTTGGCTGGGCTGTACAAATGGAACAAATTAAAAGCCCTGTAATTGCAAAAATGTAAAACCGCATGAGGTAATTTAATTCTTGAATTTTAAATGCTCAGGAATAGGACTCACCTTAATGATGATATGATTGTTGTCTATTCCGATAATCTCGTAGGTAACACGGCGGTTTAACCTGCGTCCTTCAGGATTATCGCTCCCATCGGGGTTACTGTTTATGGCAGCAAAGGCCTTCTCGCCCATACCGGAATATTGTATCCGTGTTGCTGCAATACCCAAAGAAATCAAATAGTTATATGCTGCAAGAGCTCGCTTCTCTGAAAGTATCATGTTATAAGCGGCCTGTCCCTTAGCATCAGCATGGCCAATCAATTTTGCTTCAGCTGACGGATTTTCCTTTAATAACCTGGCTATAGCCTCAAGTTGCCTTTTACCAGCATCATTCAGTTGAAAATGGTCAAAAGCAAAATAAACCGGATCGATAAGTATTTCCTGAGCTACAGGAGTATTTTCCTGAACAGGTTGTTCGACCGCTTCATTTTTCGACACCTCCGACAATACAGGAGCAGTTTCGCTTTCAACAGAAATCACAGGCTTTTCGGGAACGCCAAAAAAATCTGCAAGAGCCAGATCCAATTCTTTATCATCGGCTTTCTGAATAGCAATAAGGTCTTCTTTTCCAAAACCATTATCCACAATCCTGGAAGTATACAACACACTTGCATTATTCCAAGGATAAAGAAAAAGATCATCATCCGTGGTATTCAAAGGATATCCAATGTTGGAGGGAGACGTCCACTGCTGTTCGGATGCTAATTTCGATACAAAAACATCATATCCGCCCATGGTTTCATGCCCCTGGGAACTGAAATACAAAAGACTGTCGTTTTCTGTAATAAACGGCGTATCTTCATTTAATGCTGTATTTATATTTGCGCCCAGGTTAGCAGGCTTATCCCAATGTCCGTTATCCAGAAGATCTGACCTGTAAATATCCATTCCGCCAAAGCCTTCTTTTCTGTTGCTTGTAAAATAAAGGGTTTTTCCATCTCTAGACAAGGAACCATGCGACTCCCAAAATTTCGTATTGATGTCAGTCCCAAGTACAGGAACTGATTTGGACCAGATACCATTTTCATAACGGCTTTGATACAAATCACTATTGAAAGGATCTTCACGTGTTAAAATCATCAGGGTGCCATCATATGAAACCGACGATACATACTGATCGCCATCTGACTGGATCTGCGGTGTAATATTTACAGGACTTGTCCATCCTCCGTTCTGATATTTTGAAAAATAAACGGCATCGTAAAAAGGCAATTCATTCATGAACAGAAGGGTTTTACCATCACCAGAGACAACGCCCTTAAAATTTGAAGAATTGGTATTTACTGAGTCGCCCAGATTTGTAAATCGGACTGCCACAGGTTGTGACATGAATCGTAATGCAGTATTACATGCAGAAATCTGCTGGTCTGCATAATTCATTTCTTCAGTGGTTCCGGTCAATTCCTTATACCGGTTATAAGCAGCAATCGCATCATTCAAACGGTTATTTACCCTGTAAGCATTTCCTAAAAATAAATAAGCATCAAATGGTACCGTTTTCTGTTTCAGACTGCTTTCATTGTATTTTTTTGAAACGCTTTTTACCGCTTCGAGTAAATAAGGAATTGATTTATCTTTCTGACCGTTTATGTTGAGATAACAGATACCTATTCTATAGTTGATATTGGCGTTGTCTTTATATCCATTATTATAAATATCTACATACTCAATTAAAGCATCAGCATATTCTTCCTGTGCGAAGAAATATTCCGCATCATTAAATAGCTCTTTAATTTCACCCGGGGTCTTTACCTGCGAAGATACAAATCCAGTAGATAAAAGAATGAACGCAATTACTAAAACCGGTTTCATGTGGAGTATATTTATATATAAGCAAATTTAATAATTTAACAACAGGTAAGCTAATTATTCATATCCGAATGAAAATCAATTAAACAAACATTATTTACTGATAAATGTTTGAGGGATATCATTTAACTTAATAATGATGACATTTTCCGGAACATTGATTATCTCAATTTCCACTCTTCTGTTGTATTTTCTGCCTTCGGGAAGGTCTTTTCCATTTGCATCCTGATTGAGAGCAACCGGTTTCTGTTCACCAAATGCCTTTACCTCAATCCGGTCTGTTGAACCTATCCTGCTTACAATATAATCTTTCACTTTAATCGCCCGTTCCATGGACAATTTCATATTATATGAATCCTTTCCAATGGCATCGGCAAAGCCGTTAGCACGGACAATAACTCCCGGATAATCTTTCATGAGTTGTACAACAGCATCCAGAACCGTTATAAAATCATCATCAATGCCAAACCGGTCAAATTCAAAGCGGATATCCCGTATCGTTATGGAGTCAAATACCAGCCTGGGTGAAATGACCAGTTTATCCTGAATAAACAGGGTATTATGAGGAGAATAATCAGGAATTGAAATGTTTTTTGAAAGAATTTCAGAATTCTCATGCTCAAACCGGATCTGATAATTTCCATAAGCCAGTTTCTGGCTGAACGCTCCTTCATCACTCAAAGCTTGCCGGGCAATGGTATCATGACCTGTCTGAATAAATGCAACCTCAATATTACTAGCTTTAAAGCCAGAATCTGCCACAACATCCATTTTACCTGTTATATGAAATCTTGCAGGTTTCCCATATTCCAAAACGGTAATTTTAACGATATCCCGGTCGGCAATGTTCCGGTGAAAACGCGACTGATAAGCTATATTGCCTGAATCAAGCGGAAAATAAAACAGGTCATCATCTGTATCATTGATGGGATAGCCCGGATTTACAGGAGGCAGCCAGTTTCCGTTCTGGTCCTTTTTACAATAGAATACGTCATATCCTCCCATATTATAATGCCCCTGAGAACTAAAGAATAAAACACTGCCGTCAGTTGAAACAAACGGTGTCTCTTCATTATACGGCGTATTAACAGTGGGTCCCAGGTTCACTACGCTTTCCCACTGTCCATTACTGTTCAGATGTGCTTTATAAATATCCATGCCACCATAACCACCTTTTCGGTCGCTTGTGAAATACAATTCATCTCCCTCAGGGGACAATGAAGCATGCGTTTCATTAAACTGGGTGTTAACTGGTTCGCCTAACCGGGAAACTTCACTCCATATGCCTTCGGTAAAGGAAGAAGTATAGATGTCACCAGTCCGATAGGGATCATAAAATGTAAAAAACAGTCTGGTCCCGTCTGCAGAAATACCGGTAAGATAATGATCCCCGTCTGATTTAACCTGAGCTGTTATATTCTCAGATGAGGTCCATATATCCTCCATTTTTACTGAACGCATGATGGCGTCATAGAATTTAAATTCCTGATTAAAGTAAATCAGCTTTTCATCAGCCGTAACAAGAGGATTGTAAGTGGAGGCTGAATTATTCACCGGCTCATTAAGCGTATCAACTTTAATAACAGCAGGAGCCGCCATCAATTCCATGGCGTTGTTGCACCGCTCTATATGATAATCTGCCAGATGGATATTATCTAGATCCGTTGCAGCAAGATGGTCGCGATATTGATTCAGGTATATCAGCGCGTTATTAAAATCGGCATTTAACCGAAAGGCAATACCCAGATACAATAATGCTTTGGGCGGAGCGACAGGCTCATCTAAGGTATCGCCCTGATATTGATCTGAAATGGATTGAACAGCATTTTTCAAATAAGGCAGCGCACGAAATTTCTGTCCGGGGACATTTAAAAAGCACGCTCCTAATTTATAATTCAGACCTGCTGAATGAAATCCTCTGCTTTCCAATTCAAGCAAAGGATAAAGTGCTTCATGATAATCACCCGAAAGCATATATTCCATGGCATCGGAATACAAATCATCAGGACTGGGAACGATCTTTTGCCCCAAGGCAGAGCAATGAACCGCAAAAATCAGCAACAAAAAACCAGAGATCTTATACATTTTTGCGTTTTTTACGAAACCAAAACAGAATAAGCAATATAATAATTATTGCATTAACCGCAATAATAGCTGACACCAGAACAGGACGATCCAAATGGGAGAACCAACTGCCCGAACCATCTCCTGTGCCGGTTGGCCCCTTTTTAAGTAACATTTTCAGCAATACCCTTAAAAGTTCTCTTTCAGTGAAATGATAATCTTCTGCAACCGACAATAAATACTGTACAACTTCAAGCGGTTTTGAGTACTGAGCGGGATCTGCAGCGTCCAGAGCATGAACAATACCTTCGGTTGCATATAAACGTAATAATTGAACAAACTCTTCAACGCTTTTAGGATTGATAATATCAATCAGCAACTGATAGACCATTTCACGGTTATAGTCATGGAATTGCGATTGGGAAAGCAAATAATCTATAAACTGTTCGTAGGTGTTGATCTTCAGATTCCGGATGTCGATTTCCTGTAAAAATTCTTTAAGGCTTCCTGTGGCTTTTTCAGCAAGCAATCTTCTGAACATGTCTACGAAATAATACGGATCGCGACGAATTTTCTCAATGTTCAGTAATAAATCGCGTTTTGAATACTTCTGCTTCTCTGCCGAAGAAAGCAATAATGTTATCAATTCCTGTGAATTTCCCACAGACGCTTTTTCGGGATTCAAATCCAGTAAAGTTTGCCTAAGCGGATCAGAAGATATAAACAGAAGACTTTGTGACAAAAAGTGCATATTGATATCTATAGCAGCCATTTTCAACATTGAATCGAGTTGTTCTATAGAAAATTCCTTGCGACTGGCGGCCTCAAGAATGTTATCGGCAACAGATTTTGTATCAGGGTACTGATCGCCTATACCCGACATTTTCTGCAAATACCCCTTCAATTCACCTTGAGCATAGGATTCAAAAAGATCAATCAGTTCAACCGGGTCACGATATAAAGAAGCCACCTCATATAAGGCTTCACGAATGTCGTCTGACAGAACATCTTTTTGATAAAGATGATCTACCAATGATTCTGCAGTATATACTCCCAATGAATCAAGTTTTAGCTGGTTCATCATCCCGGAAAGGCTGTCAGAAGCATGGAGGCTAAATTCCTCATAAAACATATTCAAATCTTTCTGAGACAGGAATTTACTCATTGCAGCATCAACCTCTTTAGCAGTATACCCTTTATTAGGGGCATTTTTCAACAAATAATCATAAAGATCGGCGATGGAGTTAAACTGGCTTAAATCTGTTTCATTCAGAAAGGCTTTCAGTGAGCCTTCTGCTTCCGATGCTATGCCTTTGTACTGATCACGCTCAGACAAAACTGTCTTATTTGTGGGAGGAATAACTGCCGGCTCCGTGGGTTGCGCATTGTATACAATGCTTACTTCTTTTACGGTGCTGTCTCCCTTGCTGTTAATTAGCGTAAACCTGAGTGTATTGGTTCCGGGTTCAGGAGTAAGCATGTAAACGAATTTTCTTCGTTTGATATCAAAATGTTCTGTCTTCTTAGCATTTCCATTGAGCATGGAGACGACTTTTAAATGCGTATCCTTTTCCAGATCAAGTCGGATAGGTATGGATTCATTTCCGGTAACCGTATAGGAATAGTTTTCAATTTCCATTTCTGGTCCTGCAGACACAGGCTTAGGCAATTCAGATGTCTCCTCAGCACGATTTGCATTTGCTTTTGAGGCAATAACACTTGAATGATGAATCAGGTTGGAAGGATTATTAACGGGTATATAGACTCTTTCTGTGCTGGTTCCGATTTCGGCTCCTTTAATCTGCAAATCAAATTCGCCCGATTGGGCCTTGAGCGAATAGGTGCCATCTTCATTCAGATGCGTCTGATCAAATATTTTTCCGGTCTTGCGGTTAATGAGTGTAGCAGTATACTTTGAATATGCGGGATTGCTTCCGTCAACCCGAACATCTCCGTTCAGGATAAATTTTCTGGGATGCAGTTCGGTAAAAACTTCCAGTTTGTATATATCCATCATACCGAAAGAATTATCCGCATCATATCTTGCATAATACGCAAATGCACCATCGCTTACAGGAACCAGAAAAAGATCATCACGGGTTGTATTTAAGGGATATCCAATATTTTCCGGTTTTGACCATTGCCCGTTATCAAGTCTGCTGTAAAAAATATCATATCCGCCCATGTTATAGTGGCCCATTGAGCTAAAATACAGCGTCTTTCCATCTTCGGTAAAAAAAGGCGTGTCTTCATTGAAGCGCGAATTGATAACGGGTCCGAAGTTTACCGCAGGGCCCCAATCTCCGCCCCTGTTCCTTTCCGACCGGTATATATCAAGTCCTCCATAACCTCCGTCCCTGTTGCTTGTGAAGTAAAGAGTTTTTCCATCTTTAGAAATTGTGGCATGGGATTCCCAGAATTTTGTATTGATGTTTCCATTCAGCTTTTCAAGCTTGGACCATTTGCCATTCTTATATTTGCTTACATAAATATTCCCATCGAAATTATCACTGCGGTATACAAATAATTCATCCCCGTTATAGGAGATACCGGTAGTATAGGTATTGCCATCCACACCAAAAGATTGCGTAAGATTAACAGGCTCTGACCATTTGCCGTTTACTTTTCTTGAGCAGAAAACGGCGTCATAAAACTGAAGCTTCCTTGTAAATGCCAATACTTTTTCATCTCCGGATACCACGGGATTGAGTTCTTCAAACCGGTCATTGATTCCTTCACCAACATTGTCGGCAATGAAATACATGGGAGTTTTTTGCTGATCCACAGCAATTCTGCAGGCAGCAATTTGTTCATCAACCAATGAAGCATCATAAATAACTGGATCAAGTATCAGCTTGAATTCCTGGTATGCCTTGATAGCGTCATTAAGCCGGTTATTCATTCTGTATGCGTTTCCAAGGTAATAAAGGGCCTCCGGAGGCGCATTTTTTTCCTTAAAACTATTGACTTTAGCATCCTTTTTAATGCCACTGGCAGCTTTTTCAAGATATGCCAAGGATTTTGGATACTGGTAAATGTCGTTCAGGTAACACAGCCCGATTTTGTAACTTACATTATAATTATCAGGTTCGGAAACATTGAGACGCTGATACAAAGGCAGGGCATCCTTATACTCCTCGAACAGGAAATAAGATTCAGCTTCAACAAACAGATTTTTGAGCTTTTCTTCCGTCTGCGAAAACGCAGGAACAACGCTTAAAATCCATAAAAGAATAATGGTAACAGTTGGGCAAAATGGTTTGTAGGGTCTCATGGTAATGCATTGAACAAAAACAAATTTAATAATTTAATGCAATTACATATCATTACCATCTTCTTATGAAATGGTATTTATCAACTATTTGTTTCAAACCTGCTCCAATCCGAATAGTTCCAGCTGATTTACAATGTGCCCCAGAAATTTGCCGGCAAGTGCTCCGTCAATGATCCTGTGATCATAGGCAAGCGAAAGCATAACAATATCGCGGACAGAAATACCATAACCTTCCGGAGTTTTTACTGCCCATGGCTTTTTAACAATGCTACCAATGGCCATTATGGCCGATTCGGGCTGATTGATGATCGGAGTTCCTGTCAGACTGGTATAAGATCCAATGTTGGTTATCGTAAATGTACCCCCTTTGACTTCATCGGGCCTCAGTGAATTGTTTCTGGCCCTTTCTGCCAAATCGTTAATTTTATGAGCCAGCACTTCAAGTCCCTCATGATCGGCATTTCGAATGACCGGCACAATCAGATTCCCATCAGGCAGAGCCGTAGCAATTCCAATATTAATTTTATTTTTAAGAATGATGGATTGCTGATGTACAGAAGAATTTATTAATGGGAATTTTCTCAGCGCAGCGGCAACAACCTGCACAAAAACCGGGGTATAGGTAAGTCTGATATGCTCCTGCTTAAAAAATGGTTCTTTTTGCCGATCACGCCATTGTACCAATCCTGTAACATCAACCTCAGCAAAAGATGTGACATGTGGAGCCGTTTGTTTTGAAAGCACCATATTTCCGGCAATAATTTTCCGAATCCTGGTCATTTCGATCACCTCGTCTCCCTCATCCAGCAATGGAATCCGGGGTGTTTTATCAACCTGGTCCTTATGAACCGGTTCATTGAACCCATTTCTGTTCACTAAATATTGTTGAATATCGCCTGCAGTGACCTCGCCACCTGAACCAGTACCATGAATTCTGCTAAAATCTTCAGATATTAAGCCACGCTGGCGGGCTAAATGCCTAACCAAACTGGGAATTTTACTTTCAGCTTCTTCTTGTTTCTGATTTGATTTCAGAAATCCGGTGCCTTCATCTGCCAGATCATTACCAGTCAACGCTGTATGATGCACATCTTCAGTATGAACGACTTCCTCTGTTCCATTTGTTTGGATCAGGGCAATTACCGAACCAATTTTTGCAGCGTCTCCTTCATGATAAACCAGCTTCAGTACAATTCCTTCAACAGGAGAAGAAATTTCAGAATCTACCTTATCAGTTGCAATTTCAGCGGCCACCTGATCGGGCTTTACAGGGTCACCTTCTGATACCAGCCATTTGGTTATAACGGCTTCAATAATTCCTTCACCTAATGCAGGTACACGAAGCTCATAATTTGCCATGCCAGATATCTTAGTCCTGATTTATTTTACCATTTATTTTCCTGCCAAGTTCCCTGAAGTGGGCACATATCAATTTCAGATCATTATAAATGCAATAATCTTTCGCATAGGATAAGTTCAGTTGCTCAATATTGATGGAATTTTGCCGGTTGTGCGGAAAGTCATCCAGAACGCTGAGAACTCCCTGCCGAAGAGGTGGTAATTCGGATGCTAACAACACGAGGGAATCATCTTCAATATATCCTACCCATGACAATCTTCCACCCAAAACAAAAAACAGGTTCCTTAACAGCCCGATCGGCTTTTTTGCCATTAAAGCAATTATTGGGAAAGCGATTAACAGCAAACACGCAATACCGACATCAAAAACACGCTTCTTTCTTCTTGTAAGGGGGCGGGACAATGTATGAAAATTCAAGGTGTAAATTTCGCCAGGAGCCTGATTTGAATTGCTTCCAATTACTGACATACTCTCAGGCGGTGCAATCTTAAAATCCACATGTGTATTTTTAAATCTCAGCATGGTGTGGATGATTTGCTTGGATGAGACTTCTGCAGCACAGAAGATAACCTCTTCTACACGGTTCACTCTGACAATTTCATTGATTTGATTGATATGACCAATATACTCATCGCTGAAAGGACTGCCAGCCGGACTGACAAATCCAACCAATTCCGGAATAACCTGTGTTTGTTTTATAATTGAGTACACCCTGGAACCTTCTTCTTTGTGACCAATGATGAGAATCCGTTTTTTCTTTTTAAAAATTTCAAAAGAAAATACCTGACTCTGTAAAATACTTAACAAATAGCGGATCAGAATTGTTGAAATAAAAACCCATAAAGTTCCCATCAGAAGTATGGCCCTGGAGAATCTCCAGTTTTCAGGCAGAAGCGCATAAATTATCAGTAATGCCAGGGTACCGCTGAGTACACCCCGCGCCAGATCATTTATTTTTACTTTTTTCTCATAACCCGTAGTAAAAAAAACACATCCCATCCAGATAACAATATACCCCGGAACAACCCACTTCATAAATAATTCAGGATAATAACCCTCCATCTCAAAATGAACGCGCTCCCATAAAGGAAGCAAAACAGCATATCCTGAATAAATGAATATTGCGTCTGAAACCGGGGTGATCATGTTCTGTAAAAAACGGAACAGAATTGAAATACCGGCGCGGAAACAGATAGCCAGATGAATTCCAAAAGAAAAGAGCCAAAATGCGCGTTTTTTAAAGTGTTTTCGGGCAAAAATGATCATTGCCCTATAGAACATGATGACATAATTGATACTTCCTCTTTTCGTACTCTCTCCTTTATAATGTATGATCGTGGTTTCCGGGAAATAGACATTTTCAAATCCGGCCTGTTGAATGCGGAAAGAAATATCAATGTCTTCGCCATACATAAAAAAAGACTCGTCAAGCAATCCCGTTTTCTCAAGTGAAAAACGCCTTAGAAACATGAATGCACCCGATACAATGTCTATAGAATGGGTTGCCCCCGGATCAAGATGCCCCATATAATACCGTGCAAATATTCGGGAATGCGGAAAGATGGCTGAAAGACCGGTGATTTTATAGAATGCTGTGCGCGGAGTTGGCAATCCTCTTTTGGATTCGGGAAGAAATTTACCCTTCCCATCAATCATTTTTACTCCCAGGCAACCCACATTTTCATGCCCATTCATAAACTCAATGCACTTTTGAAAAGTATCTTCCTGAACAACGGTATCCGGATTGAGCAATAAAATATACTTTCCCTTAGATCTTAAAATTGCCTGGTTGTTTGCACGCGAAAAGCCCGCGTTTTCTGAATTGATGATAAGCTGCACACCAGGGAAACGGGTTGCCACCATTTGTACCGACCCGTCTGCAGAGTCGTTATCAACAACGATTATTTCCGAATCGATGAATTGTAGTGCTTTCACCACAGCATGAAGGCACTGTTCCAAAAAGAATTTTACATTGTAATTTACAATAATTACCGAAAGTTCCATAATGGCAAGAACTACGGAGCTTTAGGAATTGCCTTGGCACATTCCATGAGCGACATGCGGCAGGCATTAATATTTCCCATGGAACACGACTTATTGAAATTGGGACATGCCTTATCCATTTCCTTAAGCCTGTAAAATGCCATGCCCAGATTGAAATACAGTGCAGCATTGCCCTCTGAGAATTGGAGCGATTTCTGAAAATCATTCACAGCTGCAGCATAGTCTTTTATTTCATAATAAACCATTGCACGACTGTAATAAGCACTTGCCACTGTATCATTCTGTTGAATGGATGCATTTAAATCGTCCAGTGCTTCATCATATTCTAAAAGGTTATAATAACTAACGCCTCTCCCCAGATAGCATTTGTATAATATTCCGGCAGATTTCATGTCAATGGCACGTGAAAAATCATCCAGGGCTTTCAGGAATTTACCCCTGCCATTATTAATAATCCCTCTTAAATAAGAATATTCGGCAATATCGGGATATCGATCAATAGCATTTTCAACAGCCTTTACAGACTCTTTTTCATCGTTCATGAGAAACAGAATGTTGATTTCCTTCTGGATCGCAGGATGATAATCCTGCGTCATATTCATTGCTTCCCTTGTTTTGGCCAATGCTTCAGGCAAATGTGCGGATGCAATCAATACATCTGCTTCCGCAAGAAGTGCATCTGCTCCTGGCTGGTTTTGCGCAACGGCAGACGGCAAAGGAAAAAGAAGGATGATTGCTAAAAGGGAAACTAAAATTCTCATTGTTGAAATAGATTACATATTGGCTATGAAAATATGAATAATTTGCCTGTGCAGCAAATCAATTATTTCACAAGCTTTTTGAAATCAGATTCCAAAAAACCATCCGGATTCTTATCGCTGATTTTATGGAAATCAAAATAATAAAAATTGGCATCTGCAGCTCCAATGATAATTTTGTACGAGCGGGCGTTTAATTTGGTACCCTCAGGTCCTACCTTATGAAGGAAAACGACATCCGAATTCCGGTTTTTGATAGCCTTTTCTATATCGTCCATTGTTACCAGTTCAAATTTGTAGGGATATATCTTTTTAATTTTTGTCTCTGAATTTACGTTTGGAGCCAACTCTTCCTCCAGCAAATAAAGTGTCTTGTCTTTGATGTCTTTAATATTGTCATTATAATATTTAAATACATTGGCCGAGATAATTTCAGGATGCTCGTGTATAAGCTTGGCATGATTTTGTAAAAAACGCACCAGAATCGCGAGCTTATATGCATACCGGTCCTCTTCCACATCAAAATATGCAAGAGGCACAGAAGCAATATCAGGCATTTCATTCAGCCTGAAATAATCCCCTCCGAGCGAGAGATGCAAAAACCGATAGGAAGCATCCGTCTTGTCGGCTTCGAATGTAACATTTGACATATAAATAAAGGAATACTGGGCATCCATTCTCTTTTTTTCAAAGTCTTTTGCTGAAACAAAATCAAATTCAGTGATTGTCCATTCCTGCTGCATCACCTTTTTTATGATGGAATTGTATTCCATCAGCGGATTATCTTCCAGTACCACCAGCGTCTTAGTCGTATAAAAGGCATCAATATCCTGTTTCGAAGGAACATATCCCTGAGCGTTCACGAATATTGAAACGCTCCCCATTAAAATTGAAAAAATAAGTTTTCTCATACTGTATGAATTAATTTACCGGAAAATAAAGCGGATTCTTCTCATTGAATTTACGGATATACAGAAATTTCATTTGTTTCTTCTTTTTTTTGCTCAGTGAAGCAAATTCGTCATGCAATTGCGGGTCTGTCATCAGAAGCAATTCAACACTTTTTTCATCATACTCCAAAATATTTCCTGTTTTAAAATCGAGCAGATACTGCTTGATCTCAACATTTGAATTGGATGAATAGGGTGAATAATACGGATAACTATAGGGCGAATAATAGGGATAGCCAGAACCATAATACGGATTATAATCTCTTCCGTAAGTTGTCAGGCTGGCAACGAAATGGCAGATATTACCAATAATCGTGATTCTAAAATAATCTCCACCTATATTAATATACAGCACCCCATTTCTTGAAAAGCCCCAGATGTTTTTGGTCAGTATTTCCTGTTTTTGACCTAACTGATCAAAAAGCTGAATTTTCTTGTTCTTTAAAACCAGGTCAAAAAAGTCAGGGTTGTCATAGGCGACAGAAGTTACGATGCGTGATTTTAAGATGGGATCATTGGTTCTGACCTGATCGAAATCCAGAAATATACCTTCCTTAAACTTAAATTCAGGGGTGTATTTAATCAGATTACGCAGTGAATCCGCCTTTTGGGCCATCACAGGAAGCATTGCAACCAGAAACAAGACAGATAAGCCAATGAATCCTTTTAATTTATGACAAGCCATATGCATACAACTGGTTCATACAAAAGTAGCCTAATTTTCAGAAAATAATGGATGTTATTTGATTTTCAAAAACCGGGCCATTCACATTACTTAAAGATACAAGATTTTGTGAGATAATTTTTCTGCAAATAATTCTTATATTTATCTGAGAAAGTTCTGTTCACTCTTATTAATCAAGCTATCAAATGAATCCGTTATATCTGTTACTGACCAGACTTATGAAAAAGCTTGAACTTCAGGCTGATTTGGATGTTGTGAATAAGCTGCTCATCGTATATTTTGTAAATATCATCGCTGTTTTATTCTGTTTAGCCTATGGATTTGTCGCTGTTTTCCTGGGTAATAAATCCCTGGGATTTTTGTTATATGGAGCATCGGTTGCTTATTTGATAATTCTTGTTTACCTGATTATCAGTCGCCATCAGCAGAGTGTGCGGTTCATTTTCACCTTGTTCTCAGCATCCCTGATCTATTATTTAATGATAGCCGGAGGCACTGCCAATATTGGTATTTACTGGGCTTTAATCTTCCCTGCGTTTTGTATTCCGCTTTTTGGTTTGAGCCGTGGAAATCTCATTTCTTTTTTATTTTTCCTGAGCATCTCAGTGTTTTTTGCGCTTCAGAAACAAATAGGAATTGCAATACCATATTCGATTCCAGACATTTTCAAGGTTTTAGGTACCTATACTTTTATCCATCTGATGGTTTATCTCAATGAATTTCTGAAGCAGCACAATGCTTCCGTTATGGAAAGGGCATTGATTGAGTCCAGAAACGAAACCAGACAGAAAGATGAATTTTTATCAAAACTATCCCATCAGATACGTACACCGCTTAATAATCTGACTGTTGTTTCGAATCTGATTAATAAATCCAAGCTCGACGCTGATCATCGCGATCTGTTCGAAACTATAATGGCCTCTACCATAAATCTTATTAATGTTGTAAACAACATTGTGAAGGTTTCAGAGGTGAAAATAGAAAAAGAATTGACCAGCAATGTAAATTTCGACTTGTATTCATCTATAGATAATACACTTAAACTATTCAGAGACCAGCATAAAGAACGATTGAATCTGGAGCTTCACATTTCCCGTACCATAAAAACGCAATATATTGGAGATCCCATCCGGATAAAACAAATCTTTCTGAATATCATTGAAAACATCATTAAAACAAATGCCGATGGAAAAGTTTCGGTTGAAATTGATGTTGACCTGATCAATGACTCCTACCTGGAATCTGAGATCAATTTTCGCATAAAATGCCCCCAGCTTCATTTAGAATCAGATGATTATGGCAACTTTTATACACGTCCGGATGCGGATAGGATAAAGAGTGGGTCTTACCAGCCTGAAGATTTTTTTGTTGATTTCACCATTGCCAAAAAAATCATCGAATATCATGGCGGAGAATTAAAAATTCAAACTGTTGAAGATGCCACTATTTTGCAGTTTAGTTTCATACTAAAAAAAGGGACCACAGGTACTCCTAAATCAGATTTTGATAAAGATACTGCTGAACTGATCCAGGCCAAAAACAAAGTTGAACTAAAAAATGCCAATATATTATTGGTTGAGGATAATGCCATCAATCAAAAAATCATCATTCTCAGCCTTAAAAATCATGTTAAGAATATAGATATCGCCAATAATGGCAAGGACGCACTGGATAAATTCGGAACCACAAAATACCATCTGATACTTATGGATATCCAGATGCCGGTTATTAATGGTATTGCTGCAACCAAAAAAATCAGGGAACTGGAGGCCACATCCAATACTCAGACACCTATCATTGCCATTACGGCAAATGCATTATCCGGAGATAAAGAAACATGTCTGGCAGCCGGAATGAACGACTATATCAGCAAACCCTTCCAGGTTGATATACTCGTAAATAAGATGAAACTTCTTTTGGAATCGTAATTCTGAATTACAATTTTCCGTTGAAATCTACTTTGATGCCGATTACGAGAATGTCATCTACCTGTTCCTGATCCCCTCTCCATTCCATTACATTGTTTTCAAGAATCTCATGCTGCTTTTCCATGGGCAACTGATGCAGGTTTAACAGAAGGTGTCTGAAACGGCGGTACTTATATTTTTTTCCATCGGGACCTCCGAACTGATCTGAAAATCCGTCAGAAAACAAATAAATAATGTCGTCTTTCTGGATTGGGAAAATATGGTTCTTGAAGGTCTGATCCTTGAAATTGGTTTCATCCAGACCGATTGCAAACCGGTCGCCTTTTACTTCCATTATTTTATTATCACGGATCAGATACAGGGGGTTAAATGCTCCTGCAAACTCCAGAATCATGTCTTTCTTGTCAATGGAACAAAATGCCACATCCATTCCATCACGAAGCACTACATTCTCAACATCCTTGAAAATCTCGTGAAAATCTTCATTTAACCGGTTTAATATATCGGAGGGACGGCTGAGGCCTTCAATATTTGTGATTTTTCTGAAAAGCTCAAAACCAATAATAGACATGAACGCACCCGGGACACCATGACCGGTGCAGTCTACAGCAGCCACAAAAATTCTGTCGACCACCTTATTCACCCAGTAAAAATCTCCGCTTACAATATCTTTCGGCATGAACAATATGAAGGATGAAGGGAAAATGGATTTAAAAAGTTTATAAGGAGGCAGCATAGCCGTTTGAATACGCTTGGCATAGTTGATACTGTCCGTAATACTTTTGTTTTTAAGCGTTAACTCTTCTTTCTGCAACATGATCTGTCGTGCAAACATTTCGCGCTCCTCGTTTTCCTTACTCAGATTAAAGAATTGCCGGATCCAGAAACGGATGAAGAACACAACCAAAAACAATCCGGCAATAATAATCAGGGTCATGCCAATTTTGGATCGCCAGTATGGCGCTTCAACAATGATGATAAGAGAAGTTCCTTCCGGATTCCAACTCACATCCCTGTTTGAACCTGTTATGTTAAGCCTGTATTTCCCAGGAGTTAAATTATACAGAACAACATGGTTCTGAGGTCCAAGTTTTTTCCAATTCACATCACGCTTTGATTTTTCAAAACTATACCGGTATTGATTCAATTCCGGTCTTGAAAAATCCAGCAAAGAAAAATCAACCTGCAATGGTTTACGCGTCCATTCGAGGTAAATAGTATCTGATACCTGAAAATAGAGTACTTCCGGTGTTGCATTATTTTCCAGATATTGTATTCCGGTTATTGCGATTTTTGGAATATGCGATAGAGTATCAGCTAAAGGCAGGTTCACGATGGATAATCCTGCACTTCCGCCCAGGAAAACATATTGTTGGTTACTTGAAATTGCAGTGAAAATATCGTTTGTGAGTCCGTCCTTTGAATCATATTTTTTAAAGGTATTGCCTGAACGCAAATAATAAAAAAGGCCACTTTCTGTGGCAATCCAAATATTACCGCTGTCATCAATATCAAGTGCCTTGATGGTATTCATAATTGCCGGTTCATCTACCATATAGTTAAAGCTATGGTCTCTTGTATTGAAACGGAATAAACCTCCTGAAGTAGCTATAAGAAATTCATTTGCCTTAACCGGAATAATCTCGGTAACTGATTTATTTTCCGTGTTCAGTCGGGCTACATCATAAGGAGTATGTCTGGCATAGTTGCCTTTTACGGGGTCATAAAAAAGCATCCCCTGGGTAGTCCCCATCCATAAATTGCCCGTACGATCCTGCTCTATATCCAAAACCGGTCCAATGTTTATGCTATGTTTCTGGTATGAAAGTGTATGAATTGCTTTATGAGTAGCAGAATCCAGACGTATTTTCTGAAGCCCTCCGTTGGTACCCAACCAGAAGTTCTGGTTGTTATCGATAAAAAAACAACGGATTTCACTTTCTGAAACCAGATTTTTATTCAGGAACCGGAACTGATCAAACAAACTTCTCCGTGTATTTGTCTGAGTGGAATACACTTCAATATGATGTTGGGTCACTACCAAATATTCTCTGGGTTCATAATTGTAAAATCCCACAACCCTGCTTCCGTCCAAGGTAGAAAAGTGTTTTATAGAAAACGTATTTAGGTTGAGTATGCTGAATTTATTCTGATCATAGCCAATCAAAAGGCTGTTTTCCGCAGTCGGAAAAACTTCAGTCACTGATTCAAATGCCAGTTTGGGATTCGTACTCACTGAATTTATGTTCCGAATGGAAAGACCCATTTTACGCAATTTCAATAATCCTTCAGGCGTTCCCAACCAGATATTTCCTGATGAATCGGTTGCCACATCGTTAATTCTTACAACAGGATCCAAAAATGGGACTTCTTCATACTGTCCGCCCGCTATATCGAATCGTATCAGCCCGGATTCACCGGAAATCAGAATGGATTCATGATTTAATCCGGAGATATTACTTATCTTTTTATTTTGCACACCCGCGATAGATGGATAATAACTGTAAAAAGCGAAATCCACCGGATCAACACGGCTTATTCCGTTATTGGTACCTACCCAGAGCGAATTTTCAAAATCTATAAACAAACAGTTTACATGATTATCAGTAAGCAAGCCAGGTGCAGAAGGCCCGGCCATTTCTTTAAAAATCTTCTGCTGGATATTAAAAAGCAGTAACCCTTTAGTTGAGCCAATCCATATATTGCCATTTGGATCTGCCTTGATGCAGGTAGGCTTGTACTGATTGGAAAGTAAATCGTCAGGAAACAGATAGGTGTTGACAACCTCACCAACGGAAAGGCTGGTCAAAGAATGGTCACTTAATATCCAAAGTACGCCATTCGAATCAATATCCATATCCGTGAGATTGAATTCCTGTTTGTATACTGCGTCCAGTGATGTTTCCGGGAAATGATCCATATTTCCGTTACGATGGTCTATACGGCTGACCCCCCCTTCACTGAGAATCCAAACATTGCCCTGCTGATCGCTTTTGATTTTTAAAATATGTGAGATGCCCGAATACGCAACAGGAGGAACTGAAAAAAATTGTCTGACCCCATAACCATCATACCGGTTAAGGCCGTTCTTTGTTCCTGCCCATACAAATCCCTGTTTATCTATGGTGATGCATTCCACATTACGGGAGGAGAGACCGCTTTCAATCGATATCCTTTCGGGAGGACGGTATATCTGCGCCAGTAAATGACTGGAAATAAGTAAAATACAAAATAAGATTTTGAAACGGTTCACCCGCATGAACTTCCCAATTTAAGTTTATTAAAATAGCTATTTATTTTAACAATAACAAAAGCAGATGAAAATTGCAGATGGTACTTTTTTTAAAACATACATAATTGATATGCACCTATAAAGCACCATTGAAAAGCAGTTTTATCAATTTATCAAAGCAAATTGTCATTTCGCGGGTATAATGTATTCAATTTTATTATATTTTTGAAACCAAAGTAGAGCATACAAATGAACTGCCCTAAAAACAGGTTCGGAATAGCAGCACTGTTTTTTTCGGAATAATTGAAAGCCCAAATACTTAAACCTTACTATGACATCGAAGACCTTTGTAATGAAGGTTGTGGTGATCTTTATTATTCTTATTAAGTTTAATTTAGTCTTCTCACAACAGTCATCCCTTATTGGCAGTGATTATCTGCCCATTGACACATTAATACATTCCTATGAAGTAAAAAACGGAGTGCGGATTTTCTATCAACCCGAATGGTTTGCTGATAAACAATTGCATGTTTCTGTTATAGATCTTCCCAGAGAAAAATTTTTCTCCAAACTCACCGAAGTAGGCAAATGTGCTCTTATTTCTCCGGATTCATCCAGCTTTGTCCTTGTACTTCCTGATGTCATGGCGGATCTCATTGCTAAAAACGAAACCAATCAGATTGTAATCGTCGGCAATATGCAGGAATATGGCAAGTATAAAAAAGCCACAATCAGCGGGAAAATAACAGATGGTAAGAACGGAGACCCATTGCCCGGGGCCCTCATATATATTCCCCAAATAAAATCCGGAACATCTTCAGACATGCAGGGAAAATTTTCCTTAACGTTACCCGTTGGCGATTATGATGTTGAACTCTCTTATCTGGGTTATGAGCAAGCCGTTCGGAAGGTCAGATTGGCCAGTAACGGAAGTGCCAATTTTGAAATATTTGAAAAATCTATCAGCCTTACCGAGGTGACGGTAACTTCACAAAGAGCCAATCGCAATATATCCCTTACCCAGATGAGTCTGGTGAAACTTGATGCAAAACTAATCAAAGAATTGCCAACAACTCTGGGAGAGGTTGATGTAATAAAAAGCATCACGCTGATGCCGGGTGTTCAGTCGAGCGGTGAACTGGGTACAGGCTTTTTCGTCAGGGGCGGCAGTGCAGATCAAAACCTCATCCTTTTGGAAGATGTGCCTGTATTCAATTCTTCTCATCTTTTTGGTCTTACTTCTATCATCAATCCGGATGTCATTTCTGACGTAACACTATATAAAGCCGGAATTCCTGCAAAATATGGTGAAAGAGCTTCCTCTGTCCTGGATGTTCAATTGGGAGACAACAGTCGTGAAAAATCAACCATTAAAGGCGGAATTGGACTCATAAATAGCAAAATTACCCTTAACCTGCCGATTTCCAGGAACAGGGTAAATCTCATGATCAGTGGTCGTACTACCTATTCTGATTGGATTTTGCATAAAACTCGTGATATAGATCTGATGAATAGCTCTGCAGGATTTTCTGACATTAACGGAATGCTGGTTTGTAATATAAACAGTAATAATATTGTCTCATTTTTCGGATATTACAGCAAAGATAAAATCAACATAAAAAACTCAGAAGGCTACAATTATTCCAACACACTCGGATCTGTCCGCTGGAATCATATTTTTAGCAGCACACTTTTCTCTTCTGTGATACTCGGTTTTAGCAAATACGAATATCATATGGAAGAATATGATTCTATTCAAAGAGACAAATCTTATAAAATGAAAAGCAATCTTTTATATAAAACCCTGAAATACAACATAAGATGGATACCTTCAGACAAACACTCCCTCGATCTCGGAATAAATGGGTGTGTTTATGAAATAGCCCCCGGTAAAATAGATCCATATGACAACTATTCTTTTATTAATCCGGTAAAACTGCAATCGGAAAAAGCTGTTGAATACGCCCTTTATGCCAGCGATAATATAAATTTTACAGATCACTTTGGAGCTGAAATTGGATTAAGGTACTCCCGCTATAATTTTCTGGGTCCGGCTGATTTATATGTTTATGATCCCTCAATGGCCCGTTCTGTTGAATCCATTACGGACACCTTACACTATTCCCATAACAAAACAATTACAAGTTATTCGGGCTTTGAACCCCGAATCTCCATAAGGTACACCATTGATGAAAACAGTTCCGTGAAGCTGAGCTATAACCGAACCAATCAATACATTAATCTTATCACCAATTCTACGGTTATGAATCCTGCTGATTTTTGGAAAGTGAGCAATATCAATATAAAGCCCTTGAAATCTGACCAATACGCATTAGGTTATTTCAGGAATTTTGGGAAAAACATGTTTGAAACATCTATAGAAGTATACTACAAGAAGCTGAATAATATCATAGAATATAAAGATGGGGCCTCCTTGGTAATGAATCCTCTTGTTGACGCAGATCTTGTGAATGCAAGTGGATATAATTATGGCGTTGAGTTGTTCGCAAAAAAGAATTCAGGGCGGGTAACCGGATGGATATCCTACTCTTTTTCAACATCACAAAGAAAAACAAACGGGAAAACCATTCCAGAACAGGTAAACAGAAATAATTATTTTCCCTCAATCTATGACAGGCCTCATAATTTAAATATCATTGGTAATTATCATATTTCACGCCGCTGGAGATTCTCCATGGCCTTCACTTATAACACCGGACGTCCGGTTACACTGCCTGAGTATAAATATTCAACAGGAGGAAATGAACTCATTTATTATTCTGACCGCAATGAATATCGTCTTCCTGACTATCATCGCCTGGACATTTCCATTACAAGAGACGAGTCTCTTAGAATTAAGAAATTCTGGAAAGGAAGCTGGACGTTCTCAATTTTTAATGTGTATGGCCGGAAAAATTTATATTCTTCTTTTTATCAAAAAGAAATGTCAGGAAATCAATTATACGCCCTGTACATAATCGGTCGCCCCTTGCCTACTTTAACGTATAATTTTACTTTTTAACCATGCGTATATCATACCTTTTGGTTCTTTCAGCCTTGGCCTTGTTTTCTTGCAGGATGCCTTATAATCCGGATGTTGACTCGGAACAAAAAATTCTGGTGGTGGATGCATTTATTTCAAATCAGCCTCAAACCAGTTACGTAAGATTGACTCTCGCTTTGCCACATGATTCTTCCGGAAATTATCCCACTGTCCAAAATGCAGATGTGTTCATTACCGATAATAATAACAAGATCATCCCCTTTGAGGAAGTTCGTCCGGGATTCTTTGAACCTGTTGATTATAATTTTGCCGGAGAGTTGGAGAAATCCTATGTTTTGACAGTTACAACAGAAGATGGAAATACCTTTGAATCACGTCCACAAATCATTATGCCCGACATGGAACCGGTTAAGGTG
This sequence comes from uncultured Bacteroidales bacterium, assembly GCA_964615995.1. Lineage (GTDB taxonomy): Bacteria > Bacteroidota > Bacteroidia > Bacteroidales > UBA10428 > UBA5072. The sequence continues at coordinate 109,771 of CAZTSR010000005.1, read as the reverse complement.
TATGGAGGATATGATAAAATTGAATATCTGAAAAAAGATGCTTTTGGAAAAACCATCAAGGTATCAGAAAAAGTGTGTGCAACTTATATGGATTATTCGGGTATTAACAAAACTCCGCGCTTCAGATATCAATCAGTTCAAATGGTTGAATATTTTGATATCGTTGACCTCAGGTATAACTTTTACTGCTGGGTTACTGAAAAAGATAACAGCTTGCGGTTTACAGATGAAGATTACAACTCTTCTTCCATTAATATCTATAAGCAGGAAGTATGTTATTCGCCCGCAATGCAAGGATTTAATACACCAGGACTTATGCAAAATCCGGCACCAGATAGTGAACATCCTTTTATATACTCGGAAGCGCTTAAGTTCTTCTATGAATATAAAAGGATTATCGAAATCAAGCAATACAGATTAAATGAAGATTCATATAATTATTATAAGGCGGTAAAGAAACAATCAGAAGCTGAAGGCAAAATTTTTGATCCTATTATTTCACAGCTCAGAGGAAACATAACCTGTGTATCCGATCCTTCAAAAGTTGTTTTTGGCTTTTTCGAGGCTTCAAATCTTTCTGTAACATCTTATGAAATTCATCGCAACTCTATTAGCGGACTTATTGATTACACACGCATTGATAATATTCCCCAGCACCCCGACAAAGGATTTTCTTATAATGTCGCTCCGGATTTTTGGGTTAAATAATTCATTTATATGTATAAAAGGAGTTATCTCATTTGCTTACTGACATTTTGGTGTGCTATACCCTTAATGGCATCGATGGTCGTACCTGAAGAACAGGTTTCCATCTCTACGGACAAAGACGTATATATTGCCGGTGATTGGGTTTATTTTTCCATTCTCATTCACAATCAGAATAATCCTGTAAGTGATTTTGTATATGTTACACTGAATGACGATCATCAGAACCAGGTTTCTACGGGTTTTCTGAAAATAAACAGCAACAATGCTTCCGGTAGTTTTTATCTGGCAGACACCTTATCAACGGGAATCTATCAGTTGGTCGCATTTACCAACAATCTGCGTAATTATGGCCCTGATGAATATGGTATAAAAGGGATCATGGTTGCCAACCGGTTTGACACCAACCTTAAAGAAATAAACGAAAAGTCGGTATTCGAAACTGCTGACACGGCAACTCACTCAAAACCTGCAGAAATTGAATCGTTTTTGCATTTGAATAAAGAAGTATTTTCACAACGTGAAGCTGTAACGCTTGACTTCCGGTTACCTGCAACTATTGAAAATGCTATGGTGTCTGTTTCTGTCAGAAAAGCAGCTCCTATAAGGTTATTGGAAGAGAAAACACCTCTTTCTACAACCCCTCGGATGACTGGTCGTCAATATCTGCCTGAACGTTCGGGAATTATTTTACAAGGCACTGTGAACAATAAACCAACAAAGCAAACCGTCTTTTTATCGTGTGGAGACAGTGCAAACCTTCAAATTGCCGAAACCAACAGTGATGGCGAATTCCGTTTTAACCTGAAACCCTTCTATTTTGGAAAAAGAATTTCTATCGGGCTCCAGGGAGAAAATTCAACTGATATTGAGATTAACACGAATTACTATAAAGAAAATAATGGAAGGCTTCAATTGTCGGAAATTGTTTTACAGGGTACCGTGAATCAAAAACCAGCAAAAAAAACCGTTTTCTTATCTTGTGAAGACAGTATTGCCAACCTCCAGTTTACCGAAACCAATAGTGATGGCGAATTCCGTTTTTTTCTGAATCCCTATTATTTTGGTAAAAAGATTGCCGTCAGGCTCCAGGGAGAAGATCCAGCTGCTATACAGATAAATACAAAATATTATACCGGCAATATTGGAAAGCCTCAGATACAGGTAAATGGCGATTTGGAAGCATATCTGCAATCGGATCTTAAATATCAAAGCATCCGGAAATCTTACAAGGAAAACTATCGTCAGGAACAAACTGAAAAACAGATAGTGAAAAGCTGGCGCCCTGAAGTATACTCCAGGCAAGGCGAGCTGGTAAGACCTTCCGATTATGAATTTCTGCCCAATTTCCGAAGTATATCCCAGGAATTGCTGGGCTATTATAAAATCAGGGAAAGAAAAAACGAGGTTGTCGGCACACTCATTGATATCAACCAAAATGAATATGCGATTCCTTTTATCTTTTTGGATGGCATCCTTCTGGAGCATGTAAGGCAGATAATGCCTCTGAATTCAAAGCGCATTGAGCATATTGTAACCATACCTAATGCACGTTTTGTAGGAAACCTGCCTATACCCGGTATTCTCGACATTCATTCAACCCGGTCCGAAATCGATAAGGTTCAGTGGCGAAGCCCTGTAGCCATTTTAAATATCGAAAATCCCATGCCCGTTTCATCTTACAATATTCCCAACCTGGGAAAAATGCCACGCCACATGCCGGTATTTTTGCCGTTGCTTTATTGGAATCCTGCAGCAAAAATCAATAGGGAAAACGCCCATACATTTTCATTTTACACATCGGATTGCACCGGTACCTTTGAAGTGATTGTCAAAGGGTTTTCTGCAGAAGGAGAAGAATTGGAATACAGGAAAATATTTGAAGTGCAATCAAAAAAATAGACCATGAATAGCCAGAAACACTTGTTTGTTCTCATGATTTTATTCTCAACAAGCCTTGTTCGAGGACAAGTGGGAGAATCCGAAATTTACAATGCAATTCTTGATTCAATCATGCAGCCTAATTTAACAGGAGATTTATTTGTGACGACTGATAAAGGAATTGGAAGCCAGTATTTTATAGAAGACTGGCTTGCCGGTGACATATATCTCTCCAACAAGACCATTGTAAAAAATCAGCACCTCAAGTTTAATCAATATTACAATAAGCTCTTGTGGCTTACGCCAACCAGTCATCAACAAGTGATGCTGGACAAAGAGCAGGTGAAAGGATTTTGTTTAAACACAAAATACGGACAGCAGTATTGCTTTTGGAAGATACCCGTTAAACCCGACCTTTATTTGGATACCATAATGGTGTATGCCGAAGTTTTATATCAGGACAGTATTTCGTTGTTTATTCACCGTAAAATAGAGCGTAACGGCTACCAGGTTCTTAATTCCGGAGCCTATTCCAAGGACGTTTATAGAATTAATACGACTTACTATTTTAGAATGGAAAACGGAAAGACTATTGGCTTTAAAAAATACAGAAAGCTTACTATTGCAGGCTTTTTCCCTGACCGGAAGAAATTGATCCTGGCTAAACTACGGGAATTAAAACAAAGTAATTTACGAAATGAAAGCGAAATTCAACTAATTACAAGGGCATTGAACGAGGTACTCTGATTCATTTGTTGATTGGTTGATTGGTGGATTGGTGGATTGGTGGATTGGTGTCCGGACTTTTGAATTTATATCGTCCCATACGGGACTTTGTTTAAATATGGATTCAGGATCTACCTATATAATGTCCCTAACGGGACATAGCATCTGTATTGTCTATTGATCATTACTAATTTCTCACTTGTCACCAGTGACGCGTCACCTCTTCACTTTTTCACTTCATCACTTCTTCACTTCCTCACTTCATCACTTCCTCACCTCATCACTTCTACATATCTTTGCCAGATCATGCGATTCATCAAATACGAAGGCAGTTTTTTTGGGATTACCGTTTATTCCAATCCTCTTTTAAAAGACGGACGGGCGTTTACGACGGGCAGGATCATATTTATTGGCAGTGATTCTGTTTGGAACAATCCCAATATGCTATATATATTGCAGCATGAGTATGGCCATTGTTTGCAATATAAAGAATGGGGAAGCTGGAAGTATCTCAGGCATGTTGCAATTCCAAGTTTAAAAAGCGCCATTTGGAACTCCCCGTCAGCCCATAACAGAATGGATTTTGAAATGGATGCCAACAGGCGTGCATATCAATTCTTTGGCCGGCCCAAAGACTGGAATTTTCATGAAAACCCGGTCAGTTAAATTATACCGCCTGCTTACGTAAAATCATTACCAAAGCAGGCAGGTATGTTGATCTGTTTCGAAATTCATGCCCTTCCCTTCTTCACCTCATCACCTCATCACATATTCACCCCATCCCAGCCTGCTATACGCGCAAGAATGTACCACATGGCATAAGCTTTTCTGTTGGCAGTAATATGTTGATCATTATGATCTCCGCAAATCGCATCATTTGATCCGGGATATTCTTTGTTATAATAGTAATCCACACCCTCATCATGGCTGTTCTGCCAACTGGTATAAAAGTTTCCTCCATAGGCAGCTGAATTGCCGTTATCCCCGGCATCTGACCAGTAATTACCATTCATATCGTGACTGTCAATTCCGTAATAGTCGAGACATAAATATCCATATTCATTGCAGTAGCCAATAATCGTGTCGGCCTGGTTACATGGACTTAAATCGCCAATATTGTTAATTTCTGCATGGCCTGTCATGAACACAAATGCTACCGGATTCTCGCGTTGTCCTGCCCCTGTTCCTATTTTGCTTCCTCCTTCACCATATTCATCAATCAAATGCTGCATTCCGGGAAGATAATTTTCCGCAACATGATGGCCGGAGATACTGCACCATGACCACATGATCACATTTATTTCAGCATTGTCTGCATCGTCCAGATAATTCCGGGTAGCCTGAACAAATGCAGTTTCAACAGGCTGGCTCAAGTCTATTGCACTAACTCCGGGTTCTGCATAATTCTCAATAACATTGTCCCTGAAATCGAGTTTTCCGGCTTGGGGATTGTTTCTGGTAATGCCAAACAGTACGTCATCACCGGTCTTAAAATCCTGTAACCCATACATTCCGTATGACACATGTGTGCCATGTGAGGTATGCTGATAGGCTACATGTAAATTGTTTCTGGCGGCATTGATGTATTCAACCGGTATGGCCCTGAGCGCTGATTGTGTAGCAACTTCATAACTGGCAATGGTTTCACCTGTAAATTGAGGATCATCACCGGGACCCTGAGAATCGTCATCCTTTTCGCATGAATACAAAAAGGTGGCACAAGCAACCACTATAAATAAGCCTGATAAATTTTTCATAACGTTTTGTTTAATGTTTAATGTAAAGTACATATACGCAAAACGTTGTTTATGGGTTATTATTATGCGATTGTTCTGGGTTATGCCCGGATACTGGAAATGGGATACCTGATACTTGATGTTGAAAATTGACAAAAAAGACCTGACAGTATGAAGAAAAATATTTAACACAAAGTACACGACGGGAAATCGTCACTAAGAACACGAAGTGAAGATCACAAAGCGAGTAATGTCGGTGGCATTACTTTGCAGGTAGTGAACGTGTGGCCCCACGCCAGGCGTAGTTAAAAAACTAAGCCGAGCGGGGGGATATCATTCTGATTTCGTTCTAATTAAAACCAATTTGAATTCTATCAAATCTCAAAGCAAAAACCGAAACCTTAGTAGATATTAATTCATATTAAGATAAATTGACCCATTCTTAGGTGCGTTCCTACCTTGTTCATTTTAAATATTATTTCTTATTTTCACGTGGAGAAAAACAACGAAAATGAAATGCCGCGTTTGTAAAAATCCGAATCTTAAGTTGAACTATATTCAGGGAGACCTGAACCAGTTTATGTATTACAAGTGCCCGCAATGCGGATTGGTGAACCTCGACCTGGAAAATATGAAAATTACTGAAAGCCAGCAGAAATATGCCGACCGGTTTAACCCCCCGCAGGACTACGAAAAAGAACGGGGCGCCAAAGCGGCATTTCGGTTTGCGTCTAAATATGTTCCCGGAAAAGGCAGATATATGGATATCGGATGTGGAAGTGGTTCGGTATTGTATTTTTTCAAAAAAGACGGATGGCAGGTGAAAGGCCTTGAATTGTCGCCCGTTTTTGCCGATTACGTAAAAAAACACCTGGACATTGACGTGATGGTGGCCAATTTCCTGGAATATGATACCTCAGACCGTTTTGAACTGGTTTCGCTGAGGCATGTTCTTGAGCATCTGCCCGACTCCATTCTGGCGATGACCAAAATATCCAATATGTTAAAGGACGGGGGATATGCCCATTTCGAATTTCCGAATATCAACAGCCTCTCCCACCGCTTTCAGCGTTTCAGAAACCGGTTCATAGCGCTCCGTAAAAAATACAAACCCGGCTATGCACCGGGTCATTGCAATGAATTTTGCAAAAGCAGTTTTAAATATCTGCTGAAGGAAACAGGCTTTGAATTGGTCCGCTGGGAAACCTACTCGTTCAAACCTGTGCCCGATTTTATCTACAATCACCTGCATTTCGGAACCAAGGCCCGTGCTGTGGTAAGAAAAATCAGAAAATAAGCGCTATTCATTATCTGTATTTTCTCCCCTGGCAATCTTCTCAAGAATTTCTGTAGTAACCGACTTGGGACGTTCCAGCGGGTAGCCTAAGGCACGGTCCCAAATAATATTGGCACATATGCCGATTGCACGGCCAATGCCAAATAATACCGTGTAAAAATCATATTCTTTTACCCCGTAATGCCATTGAATGGCTCCCGAGTGCGCATCTACATTGGGCCAAGGATTTTTGGCCTTACCCTGTTCCTTTAAAATAGGAGGAACTACCTTAAACAATAAATCCACATATTTAAAGATCGGATCCTCACTCATATGCTTCAGGGCAAATTCACGCTGAATCATATACCTGGGATCGGTAATGCGTAATACAGCATGTCCGAAGCCGGGAATAACCTGTCCTGATTTCAGATGATCCCATACAAATTGCTTCATCTGTTCTTCGGTTGGCACTCCCCCACCCATTTTTTCGATGATTTCGTGCAACCAGCGTAGCACTTCCTGATTTGCAAGTCCGTGTAATGGCCCTGCCAAACCATTAATCATGGATGATATGGAAAGGTAGATATCTGAAAGTGAACTTGCGACCAGATGCCCGGCGTGAGCGCTCACGTTACCGCTTTCATGGTCGCTGTGAAGGATAAAATGCATACGTGACACATCGTCATAAGGCTTGGGGATCTGCAGCATGTGTGCAAAATTTGCTCCCATATCGAGATTTGGGTCAGAAAATTCCCGTTTACCCTGTCTGTATGCTTTATGATAAATGCATGCAGCAATCTCAGGCAGCTTTGCCAGCAGATTTATGGCATCTTCATAGGTGGGATCCCAGAAATCCTGTTTATTGAGCCCCATGCCGTATTTTTTTGCAAAGAACGACTCGCGATGCATCGCAAGGATTGCAGTAGAAAACATAACCATAGGAGGAGTACCTTTTGGAAAAGCCTCTATAATTTCAATGATGTATCTGGGTAAAATGCGTCGTTTTTTAAATTCATCCAGCACCTCTGCTACATTTTCTTCTGTAGGTATATCACCGGTCAGCAGAAGATAAAATACGCCTTCAACATAAGGCATTTCAGCCCCCTTAGGTTTTGGAAGCCTTTTGAATATTTCGGGCAACGTATAATTTCTGTACCGGATTCCTTCGCCCGGATCAAGGTAGGAAATGTCGGTTACCAAACATTTCAGGTCGCGCATGCCTCCTAAAAGTTTACTAATTGTGACAGTGTCCACTACAACCTCGCCATGCTGATCCATGAGATTTTTAATTCTTGGCCTCCAGGCCTGAATTTTCTGGTAAAGGGTTTCTTTTAAACCTCCCATTTTGAAGTGATTAAGTGATTAAGTGAAAAAGTAAGACTTGAGAATCTTCCATCACTAAAAAAACACCTCAATAAACGTTTTGTTTAAAGTTTACCGAACAACATTAAATAAAAAAAGCTGTCTTTTCAGACAGCTCTTATATGATAACATGCTTGGTTAATCCAACCCAGCGAAGAATTTAGTGTTACTTTTTGTAACCGTAGATTGCAAGGTCACCCAGTTCTTCTTCAATGCGAAGCAGCTGGTTGTATTTTGCCATACGGTCGGAGCGGCTTAATGATCCGGTTTTTATCTGACCAGAATTGGTGGCTACAGCAATATCAGCAATAGTAGCATCCTCTGTTTCGCCCGAGCGATGGGAAGTAACAGTGGTATAACCAGCTCTGTGAGCCATTTCAATGGCATCGAGTGTTTCGGTTAATGAACCAATCTGATTTACCTTAATCAGGATGGAGTTGGCACAACCCATATCGATACCCTTTTTGAGAAATTCCACATTCGTAACAAAAAGATCGTCGCCAACAAGCTGACAACGGCTGCCGATCTTGTCAGTCAGCAATTTCCAGCCATCCCAGTCGTGTTCCGACATACCATCTTCGATGGAGTCGATCGGGAATTTGTTAATGAGTTGTTCGAGGAAAGCAACCTGGTCAGCAGATGACCTTACGGCGCCTTTAGCTCCTTCGAACTTGGCATAATTGTATTTTCCGTTTTCATAGAATTCGGATGCTGCGCAATCGAGGCCAATTGAAACCTGTCCGCCTTCAGAAGCGCGACCTGGTTTGTAACCTGCAGCAACAATAGCTTTAATGATTGATTCGAGAGCATCTTCGGTACCGTTAAGTACAGGAGCAAATCCGCCTTCGTCACCAACTGCAGTGCTCAGACCGCGATCTTTCAAAACTTTTTTCAGGGAATGAAATACTTCAGCACCCATGCGGAGTCCTTCGCGGAAACTTTCAGCGCCGATCGGGCGAATCATGAATTCCTGGAAAGCAATGGGAGCGTCACTGTGTGATCCTCCGTTAATGATGTTCATCATAGGTACAGGCAAAACTTTTGCATTGGTACCGCCGATATATCTGTACAAAGGCATATCGTGGTACATAGCAGCTGCTTTAGCAGTTGCCAGTGAAACGCCAAGAATCGCATTAGCACCCAGTTTACTTTTGGTTTTGGTCCCATCAAGCGCCAGCATTTTTTTATCAATGGCAACCTGATCCAGGGCGTTCATCCCAATAAGCTCTTTAGCGATAACCTTATTCACATTATCCACGGCTTTCAATACCCCTTTACCCAGGTATCTTTTTTTGTCACCGTCGCGAAGTTCAAGGGCCTCGTTTTCGCCGGTAGATGCTCCTGATGGAACAGCAGCGCGGCCAACAAAACCACTTTCGAGAACAACTTCTACCTCAACGGTAGGATTTCCTCTTGAATCGAGGATCTCGCGTGCATGAATATGTGCTATTTGTCCCATGATTATTAAATTAACTTTATAATGCTTACTCTTTTACTTCAGGTTCGCCTGCAGCAGCTTCAGGTTCAGCAGTTTCAGTTTTTTCTGCAGCTTTAGGTGCTTCTTTTTTAGCTTTTACAGCTTTCTCAGCGGTTTCTCCTTCAGCTTTCTTTTTTGAACCACGGCGGCTTTTGCGGGCTGTTTTTGCATCGCCAGCACCAGCGTTTTCAAGCATGGCTTCATTAAAATCAACCAGTTCGATATAACACATTTCAGCTGCATCACCCCATCGGTTCCCGATTTTCAGGATGCGGGTATATCCGCCCGGACGATCGGTGATTTTTGGTGATACCTCGCGGAAAAGGGTAGTCACTGCATCTTTATCCTGAAGATAGGTGAATGCAAGACGTCTGGAATGAGTGGAATCTTCTTTTGACTTGGTAAGGATCGGCTCAATAAATACACGCAATGCCTTTGCTTTGGCAGTTGTGGTTTTGATCCGCTTATGCAAAATCAAAGATGTTGCCATATTTGAAAGCATAGCTTTACGGTGAGCGCTTTTTCGTCCTAAACTATTATTTGCATTATTGTGTCGCATGGTAATCCGTAAATTATTTCAATAGAATTGCTCTATCGTAATTCCTGTAAATAAAATTAATCTCTGTCAAGCTTATATTTTGCTATATCCATGCCAAATGAAAGGTTCATGGCTTCCAGCAATTCATCAAGTTCGGTGAGCGATTTCTTACCAAAGTTCCGGAACTTCAGAAGGTCATTTTTGTTGAATTTCACCAGGTCACCCAGTGTTTCAACTTCAGCAGCCTTCAGACAATTTAAAGCTCTTACGGAGAGGTCAAGATCGACCAGTTTGGTTTTCAAAAGCTGACGCATATGAAGCACTTCTTCGTCAAATTCTTCATTAGCGGCACGTTCTTCAGAATCAAGGGTAATCTTTTCATCGGAGAAGAGCATGAAGTGATAAATCAGAATTTTAGCGGCTTCTTTCAAAGCGTCTTTGGGGTGTATGGAACCGTCTGTGGTAATTTCCAAAAGGAGTTTCTCATAGTCGGTTTTCTGCTCCACACGGTAATTTTCAACCGAAAACTTTACATTTTTAATGGGTGTAAAGATGGAGTCAATAGGAATCAGACCAAATTCGGCATCAAAAGGTTTGTTTTCTTCAGCCGGAACGTATCCTCTTCCCTTGTTTACATGGAATTCCATATGCAATTCCACATCTTTTTCCATATGGCAAATGACCAACTCAGGATTCAGTACCTCGAAATTGCTGAGGAATCTGTTCAGGTCACCCGCTTTAAAGATTGTTTGATCGGAAAAAGTGATCATGATTTTCTCATCATTCACGTCGTCAACCAGTTTTTTAAACCGGATCTGCTTCAGATTCAGGATGATTTCAACTACATCCTCTATGACACCTGTGATAGATGCAAATTCATGTTCTACTCCGTCGATTTTGATAGCTGTAATTGCATGACCCTCAAGTGATGATAAAAGAATACGGCGCAGGGAATTACCTATGGTAATACCGTAACCGGGTTCTAACGGACGAAATTCAAATTTACCTGACTTGTCGTCCGATTCAATCATGATCACCTTATCGGGCTTCTGAAAAGCTAATATGGCCATATTATATATATTTCAATTATTTAGAATACAATTCAACGATCAGTTGTTCCTTAATGGTTTCGGGTATCTGATCTCTTTCCGGTCTGTTGATCAATTTTCCTGCAAGTGCGGCTGAATCCCATTCGAGCCACGAAACATTAACCCTGCGTGATCCTAAAGAGTTGTGAATAACTTCGAGTGATTTTGACTTTTCACGGACGCCAACTACATCACCTGCTTTAACAGAAAAAGAAGGAATATTTACAACTTCTCCGTTAACCGTAATGTGACTGTGTGATACAAGCTGACGCGCACCTGCACGACTGGGAGAAAGACCCAGGCGGTATACGATGTTGTCCAGTCTGGACTCAAGTAACTGTAACAAAATTTCGCCGGTTACACCTTTACTTCTTTGTGCTTTGTCGAAAAGGTTAGCAAATTGTTTTTCGAGAATACCATAGGTATATTTTGCCTTCTGCTTTTCGCGAAGCTGAATTCCGTATTCTGATGATTTTTTTCTTTTCTTGTTTGCGCCATGCTGTCCCGGAGGATAACTCTTTTTATCATAACTCTTATCCGGCCCGTAAATAGGGTCACCAAACTTTCTGGCTATTTTTGTTTTTGGTCCAATATATCTTGCCATTTCTGATGTAAATTTTTATATCAATATTATGCCGATTCAATTATACCCTTCTTCTTCCGGGTGCTCTGCAACCATTGTGTGGAAGAGGAGTAACATCAACAATTTCAGTAACTTCTATACCAGCAGTATGAATTGTCCGGATAGCAGATTCTCTTCCGGCTCCAGGGCCTTTAACAAAGGCTTTTACTTTGCGGAGACCCAGATCAAATGCAGTCTTTGCACATTCAGCAGCTGCTACCTGAGCAGCATAGGGCGTATTTTTCTTCGAACCCTTGAAACCCATCTTTCCTGCAGAGGCCCAGGAAATAACCTGACCCTGACTGTTAGTCAATGAAATGATAATGTTGTTGAATGAGGCATGCACGTGTGCCTGGCCTACAGGATCAACCTTTACAACTTTTTTCTTGGTGATTCCAGCTTTTTTTGCCATAATTTAATCCTTATTTGGTAGCCTTCTTTTTATTTGCAACAGTTTTTCTACGACCTTTACGGGTACGGGCATTGTTCTTTGTACTCTGACCTCTTACAGGTAATCCAAGACGATGTCTTACTCCCCTGTAGCAACCAATGTCCATAAGGCGTTTGATATTCAGCTGAACATTTGAACGAAGTTCACCTTCAACCTTAAAATTCTCATTGATCACCTTTCTGATCAAGCTTATCTGCTCATCAGACCAGTCTTTTACTTTTACATTCTTATCAACGCCGGCCTTTTCAAGTATCTTCTGTGCGGAACTGCGTCCGAGACCGAAAATATAAGTCAGGCCTATTTCACCCCGCTTGTTTTTTGGTAAATCGACACCAACGATTCTAGCCATATAATTATTTATATTTAAATTTTAAAATGATGTTCAGCCCTGACGCTGTTTATACTTAGGATTCTTTTTGTTAATCACAAACAAACGACCTTTTCTGCGTACAATCTTGCAGTCGGCAGTGCGTTTCTTAATGGATGTCTTTACTTTCATGTTATCAGTAATTATTTGTACCTGAATGTTATTCTACCTTTTGTCAAATCATAGGGCGACATTTCCACCCTTACTTTATCACCGGGAAGGATCTTGATATAATGCATCCGCATCTTTCCCGAAATATGGGCTGTGATAATGTGCCCATTCTGTAGTTCCACCCGGAACATTGCATTGGAAAGAGCTTCTTTTATTACGCCATCTTGCTCAATGGATGGTTGTTTCGACATAGTTGATCTTCCCTTTTAGTTTTTATTTAGTGCTTCAATATATTCAAATGTAGACAACATATCAGCCTGCGTTTTGCCAATGGCTACGCAATGCTCAAAATGCGCAGAAGGCTGTCTGTCACTGGTTTGAATGGTCCACCCGTCTGAATCCTGGGTGATTTCCTTGCGTCCCATATTAATCATCGGCTCAATGCAAATTACCATTCCTACCTGCAGACGTGCACCGTGACCCTGCTTTCCATAGTTCGGGACTTCGGGAGATTCATGGAGCGATTTTCCGATCCCATGCCCCACCATTTCACGAACTACTGAAAACTTGTGGCTTTCACAATACTGCTGAACTGCATTGCTTATATCACCGATCCTCTTACCTTCTACAGCATGTTGAATGCCCATCAGGAGAGATTCCCTTGTAACCTTAAGCAATTCTTTCACTCTTTCAGGAACGTTTCCCACAGTAAATGTATAAGCTGAATCGCCGTAGAAACCGTTTAAAAGAGCCCCGCAATCTACGGAAATGATATCTCCGTCCTTCAGAACATATCCCGAAGGAATTCCATGTACCACTTGTTGATTTACCGATGTACACAAAGTTTTCGGATATCCCTTATATCCAAGAAATGCAGGAACAGCACCATTGTCGCGGATAAACTCTTCAGCAATCTGATCCAACTTCATGGTTGAGATTCCCGGAGCAATGTTCCGACCCACTTCTGCCAGAGTTTTTGAGACCAGCTGATTGCTGGCTCTGAGGAGTTCAATTTCCTCCGCTGTCTTTATCTGAATCATCAAAGAACGTTATTCAATTAAATTGAGGAGGCTGCACCGCCTGCTCTACCTTTTACACGGCCAGTTTTCATCAGTCCGTCATAATGCCGCATCAAGAGATGACTTTCTATCTGCTGCAGTGTATCAAGCACAACACCTACCAAAATAAGCAGGGATGTTCCGCCGAAGAATTGGGCAAACGATTGCTGTATGTTCAGCAAATTTGCAAATGCCGGTAAAATGGCAACAATCGCAAGAAATATAGAACCCGGTAAGGTAATTCTTGACATAATACCGTCAATGAATTCGCTTGTTTTCTTACCTGGCTTCACTCCTGGTATAAATCCGCCGTTTTTCTTCATATCCTCAGCCATTTGCGTCGGATTCATGATAATCGCGGTGTAAAAGTAAGTAAAAACTATGATTAATAAAGCAAAAATCACATTATACCAGACACTTGTATATCTGGAAAAGGCTCCTACGAACTTTGATAATGCTTCACCACTCTGGCCGTACCGGGCAAAAGATAAAGGCAGGAACATAATTGCCTGGGCAAAAATGATCGGCATAACACCGGCTGCATTGACCTTCAGAGGAATATACTGACGTACACCACCATATTGTTTGTTTCCAACAATGCGCTTAGCATATTGTACAGGAATTCTGCGTGTTCCCTGAACCAACAGAATGCTGACTGCTATAACGACCAGCAGGAATACTATTTCGATCAGAAACTTTACAAGTCCGCCTTTACCATTTAAACATTCTGTAAGTTCACTGGTAAGTGCGAAAGGCAATCGTGCAATAATACCAATCATGATAATGAGCGAAATACCATTGCCTATACCTTTTTCAGTAATCCTTTCTCCAAGCCACATTACAAAAATGGTACCTGCAGTAAGGATGATAATGGAAGTAATCTGGAACATGGCAGGACTCATAATCCGGGCTTCTGCGGGAATCTGGGTCAAATATGCGGGAGCCTGGAAGATCAGTACAATTACTGTCAAATATCTTGTAATCTGATTCATCTTTCTGCGGCCGCTTTCACCCTCTTTCTGCATCCGCTGAAAGTAAGGAACTGCTATGGTCAGCAACTGAATGATAATGGATGCTGAGATGTAGGGCATAATTCCCAATGCAAAAATAGATGCATTTGAAAAGGCACCTCCTGAAAACATATCCAGCAGTCCGAGTACACCCTGACTTGCACGTGAAGCGAATGCTTCCAGCTGGGCAGGATCGACGCCAGGCAAAACGATTTTTGATCCAAGCCTGTAAACAAGAATAATTAACAAAGTGAAGAAGATCCGGTTACGGAGTTCTTCAATTTTGTAAATATTCTTTAAAGTTTGAATGAATGATTTCATGCAGCGATCAGATTATGGTAACAGTTCCATTTTGAGCCTCGATGGCAGCTTTAGCTGATTTTGAAAAAGCATGAGCTGACACATCCAGTTTAGCTTTAAGGGTACCGTTGCCCAGAATTTTTATCATATCGTTGGGGGAAACCAGACCGGCATCAGATAATGTTTGAATATTGATTACGGATAGGTTTCTTGATTCCGCAAGGGTTTGCAGTGTTGAAATGTTGATAGCCTTAAATTCTTTACGGTTCATATTGCTGAATCCGAATTTGGGTACACGGCGTTGTAAAGGCATCTGGCCTCCTTCGAAGCCGATTTTACGGGAATATCCCGACCGTGATTGTCCACCCTTATGTCCTCTTGTAGAAGTACCGCCTCTACCGGATCCCTGGCCTCTGCCAATTCTTTTTTCTTTCTTAACTGACCCCTTGGCTGGTTTTAAATTACTAAGATCCATGATATTAAGAGTTCTTTAAATTAAATTTCAGTTACTTTCACCAAATGTTTTGCCTTATTCACCATGCCCAGGATCTGTGGAGTAGCTTCGTGCTCAACAGTTGCGTTTAATTTTCTAAGGCCAAGTGCATCAAGATTGAGCTTTTGGCGTTTGGTGCAGTGAATTCTGCTTTTTACCTGTGTAATTTTAATTTTAGCCATTATTATCTATATCTAAAATTAACCGTTAAATACCTTGTCCATATTCACACCGCGATGCTGTGCAATGGTATATGCATCACGCATAAGCACCAGTGCATTGAATGTTGCCTTTACCAGGTTGTGAGGATTGGAAGATCCTTTTGATTTGGCAAGCACATCATGAATTCCAACGCTTTCAAGTACTGCACGCATAGCACCACCAGCTTTTACTCCGGTTCCACTGGATGCAGGTTTCAGAAATACTCTGGCTCCACCGAATTTTGCAAGTTGTTCGTGCGGTATGGTTCCTTTATATACAGGTACCTTAATCAAGTTTTTCTTAGCATCTTCAACGCCTTTTGCAATGGCTGTTGTTACTTCATTGGCTTTGCCCAGTCCGTAACCCACAACACCATCTTCGTTACCAACAACCACTATGGCTGAAAAACTGAAGGTACGACCCCCTTTTGTAACCTTGGTCACACGTTGAATACTAACAAGACGGTCTTTCAGATCAAGGTCTGTAGTCTTTACTCTTCGAATGTTTACGTTTGACATAATACGTTAAAATTTAAGTCCACCTTCTCTGGCAGCTTCAGCCAGTGCTTTAATTCTTCCATGGTACAGATAACCACTGCGATCGAAAACAACCGAGGTTATTCCACTTTCTTTTGATTTCTCAGCGGCGAGTTTACCAACCAGCTTTGCCTGTTCAATTTTGGTAATACCCTCTTTTGCAGCAATTTCCTTCTCTTTTGAGGAAACCGACAGCAAGGTTTGTCCATTCACATCGTCGATAATCTGAACATAGATCTGCTTGTTGCTTCTGAAAACCGACAATCTGGGCATTTCCTTGGTTCCGCTTATGTTCTTACGGATGCGTAACTTAATGCGTTTTCTCCGTTCAATTTTTGTTAAAGCCATACTTCAGTTATTTATACATTATTTGGCTGTGGCCGATTTACCGGCTTTCTTTCTTAATACTTCACCTACAAACTTGATACCTTTTCCTTTATAAGGTTCAGGTTCGCGGAGCGATCTGATTTTAGCAGCTACCTGTCCGATAAGTTGCTTATCGTTGCTGGTAAGTGTAATGATCGGATTGCTTCTTCTTTCGGTTTTAGCTTCCACTTTTACTTCATTGGGGATCTGAAACTGAATGTCGTGGGAATATCCAAGGCTCATCTCGAGGATTTGCCCTTTGGCTTCTGCTTTGTAACCAACACCAACGACTTCCATTTCAATTTTATATCCTTCTGAAACACCGTGTACCATATTGTTAATCAATGAACGGTATAAGCCGTGCATGGATTTATGGCGTTTTTGTTCTGTAGGGCGCTCAATAGCGACAATTCCGTCCTTTATATCTACCTTGATATCGGGATCAACTGCCTGGTTGAGTTCTCCTTTAGGTCCTTTCACAAGAACTGTATTGTCAGGATTCACCGTTACGGTAACACCCTTGGGCAATTTTATTGGTAGTTTTCCTATTCGTGACATAGTTATTTCCTCCGTTAATAAACGTAACACAATACTTCGCCCCCGATGTTCAGATTCCGGGCTTCTTTATCAGTCATCACTCCTTTGGAGGTAGACACAATGGCAATGCCAAGTCCGTTTAACACTCTGGGAAGATCTTCGGAGCCAACATACCTGCGCAAACCGGGTGAACTCACACGCTGAATTGAGCGTATTGCAGGCTGCTTGGTTTCGGCATGATATTTCAGGGCGATTTTAATACTTCCCTGCAGTTTGTCGTCAACAAACTTGTAATTCAGGATATATCCCTTATCGAAAAGAATTTTGGTAATATTCTTTTTCAGATTCGACGAAGGAATTTCAACCACTTTATGTTTGGCAGAAATTGCGTTCCTTAACCGGGTTAAATAATCTGCTATAGGATCTGTCATTTCTTTAATTTTTTCTCTTTGTTCACCTTAATTACCAACTGGCTTTTTTAACACCGGGAATTAACCCCTTTGATGCAAGCTCTCTGAAAACAATTCTGCTGATTCCAAACTGGC
Source organism: uncultured Bacteroidales bacterium (assembly GCA_964615995.1). Classification (GTDB taxonomy): domain Bacteria; phylum Bacteroidota; class Bacteroidia; order Bacteroidales; family UBA10428; genus UBA5072. The sequence goes on along the minus strand of CAZTSR010000005.1, from coordinate 92,385 downwards.
GGATATAACCCTTAGGTCTGCCAGTCAGCTTGCAACGGTTATGTAAGCGGATCGGATTTGAATTCCGGGGTAACCGGCTCAGCTCCTGGAAGTCGCCTTCGGCTTTCAGCTTCTCTCTTTTAGCTGCGAATTTCTCAACCAGCTTTTTGCGCTTTACTTCGCGAGCCTTCAATGATTCTTTAGCCATATTAACTAATTCTTTTTTATATTTTTAAATGGTAATCCGAATTCTTTCAGCAACGCGAAAGCTTCTTCATCGGTTCTTGCTGAAGTAACAAATGTGATCTCCATGCCCAGAATTTTACTGATCTTATCGATGTCAATTTCCGGAAAGATAATTTGTTCGCTGATGCCCAGCGTATAGTTTCCGCGGCCGTCGAATTTGCTGTTGATTCCTTTAAAGTCCCTGATACGGGGAAGTGCTACAGAAATCAGACGTTCCAAAAACTCATACATGGTGTCACGGCGCAGGGTAACTTTTACACCGATCGGCATTTTCCGTCTCAGCTTAAAGTTGGATATGTCTTTGCGTGACATGGTCTGAATTGCTTTCTGACCTGTGATCATGGTAAGTTCTTCCTGTGCAGTATCCACAATTTTCTTGTCTGATACAGCCTGTCCCACACCCTGGTTGATAATAATCTTTTCCAGCTTGGGAACCTGCATTACCGTATGGTAATTAAACTCTTTTGTAAGAGCAGGGATGATTTCATCCTTGTATTTTGCTCTGAGGCTAGGTGTTTGAGCCATTATTTAATTTCCTCCCCTGATTTTTTTGAATATCTAACAAGCCGGCCATTAGCATCCGGTCTGCGTCCTATACGTGTAGCTTTTCCTGAAGTGGGATCAACCAGCATAAGATTGGAAATATGCACCGGGGCTTCCTTTTTTACGATACCGCCCTGGGGACTTTTAGCATTCGGACGGGTGTGTTTGCTGACTATGTTGATACCTTCAACAATTGCCCGATCCTTGCTACGGATCACTTCAAGGACTCTTCCCTGCTGACCTTTGCTTTCCCCTGCATTCACGAAAACAGTGTCGCCCTTTTTAATATGAATTTTTTTCTGCATTGATTTAATTTTTAATATTATAACACTTCAGGCGCAAGTGATACAATTTTCATATACTTGTCACGCAGTTCTCTTGCTACCGGTCCGAATATACGGGTTCCCCTGATTTCGTCGGCATTATTAAGCAATACACAGGCATTGTCGTCGAACCGAATGTATGATCCGTCTGCTCTGCGGATTTCTTTGCTGGTTCTCACAACAACTGCTTTGCTTACAGTTCCTTTTTTTACTTCACTTGCAGGAAGTGCGCTTTTTACGGTCACCACAATTTTATCACCGACAGAGGCATACCTTCTGCCTGTGCCGCCGAGAACACGGATACAAAGTACCTCTTTTGCCCCGCTGTTATCTGCAACCGTTAATCTACTTTCTTGCTGTATCATAGTTATTTAGCTCTTTCGATAATTTCAACTACTCTCCAGGTTTTATTTTTGCTCATCGGCCGGGTTTCCATAATCTTTACAATATCACCGATATTGCAGTTATTGGCGTCATCATGAGCCATAAACTTAGAGGTACGGTTAATGAACTTTCCATAAATGGTGTGCTTTACTTTACGTTTTTCAGCAACCACTATGGTCTTATCCATCTTGTTACTTACAACAATACCGACCCGTTCTTTCCTTAAATTTCTGTTTTCCATTGGTTTTATTTTAACCTTTTACTTGGCTTCATTTTTCTGACGAAGTATGGTCTCCAGCCTGGCAATATTCCTCCGGGTTTCCCTTATTTTCATAGGGTTGTCAAGAGGTGAAATGGCATGGTTCATTTTCTGCCGGAAAATGAGACTTTTCTCATTCTCAATCCGCTCTTCAATTTCCTTTGCGGATAATTCTCTGATCTCGGAAGTTTTCATGAACTACTTATTATTAAATTTCTGCGTAATCTCTACGGATGATGAACTTTGTGGCAATCGGCAACTTTTGAGCGGCAAGCCTTAAAGCTTCTTTTGCAACTTCGAAAGGTACACCTTCGGCCTCAATCAATATGCGTCCCGGGGTTACAGGAGCTACAAAACCTTCAGGTGCTCCTTTTCCTTTACCCATACGAACTTCGGCAGGTTTTTTAGTAATGGGCTTGTCAGGAAAAATCCGGATCCAAATCTGACCTTCACGTTTCATATGACGGGTAACAGCCTGTCGTGCTGCCTCAATCTGCCTACCTGTTATCCAGGCCTTATCCAGGGCTTTGATTCCAAATGATCCAAAGGCCAGGTCATGTCCTCTTTGGGCATTCCCCTTCATGCGGCCTTTCTGCATTCTCCTGAATTTCGATTTTTTAGGTTGTAACATAATGTTATCCTTTTATAGTGTGTACCACTTATTTTCTACGTTTCTTAAAATTGCTTTTTGGCTTTGCTGATTTTGCGCCAATGTTTGGAGCCAGATCGCGCTTTCCGTAAATCTCACCTTTGCAAATCCAAACCTTAACACCAATCAAACCTACTTTTGTAAGTGCTTCGCCAAGAGCATAGTCGATATCGGCACGGAAAGTATGCAGTGGAATTCTGCCTTCCTTGATAATCTCCGTACGTGCCATTTCAGCACCTCCTAAACGGCCTGACACCTGACATTTGATTCCTTCTGCACCCATACGGATGGTGGAAGCAATGGCCATCTTAATCGCACGGCGATATGATACCTTACCTTCGAGCTGACGGGCAATATTATTGGCTACGATCACAGCATCCAGCTCAGGTCTTTTTACTTCGAAAATGTTGATCTGAACTTCCTTGCTGGTGATTTTCTTCAATTCTTCCTTCAGTTTGTCGACCTCTTGTCCGCCTTTACCAATGATGATACCTGGACGGGCTGTGTTGACAGTTACAGTAATCAGCTTCAGCGTACGCTCAATCACAATCTTTGAGATGCTGGCTTTTGCCAACCTTGCAGTGAGATATTCCCGAATCTTATAGTCTTCGACTAATTTCTCGGAATAGTTTCTTCCGCCGTACCAATTGGAATCCCAACCTTTAATGATTCCGAGGCGATTACTTATCGGATTGACTTTCTGTCCCATTAATATTAATTTGTTTTTTCGATTTGTTCCTGACTATTTACTAGACTGTCCAGCACGATGGTAACATGATTCGAACGTTTACGGATTCTGTAACCTCTTCCTTGTGGAGCAGGACGCAGTCTTTTCAATTGACGGCCACCGTCAACAAAAACTTCCTTTACAAAAAGGTTGGATTTTTCAACCCGTGCATCCTCATTTTTCTTCTGCCAGTTTGAAATCGCTGACAGCAAAAGTTTTTCAACTCTTTTGGAAGGTTCTTTTGTGCTGTAACGAAGAATATCAAGTGCCCTGTTCACTTCTATGCCTCTGATCATATCAACAACCAGTCGCATTTTCCGTGGTGAGCTCGGACAGTTGTTTAAAACTGCCATCGCCTTGGTTTTGTTCTCTTCCTTTCGTTGCTCTGCTGCTATTCGCTTACGTGCACCCATTGATCTTTATTTTAATGGATTTATTTAGTCTTTTGATTTACCGGCATGTCCTCTGAACGTGCGGGTGGGAGAAAATTCGCCCAAACGATGTCCTACCATATTTTCGGTAACATACACAGGGATGAATTTATTTCCGTTATGAACTGCTACAGTGTGTCCTACAAAATCAGGAGAGATCAATGATCTTCTCGACCAGGTTTTCACAACCGATTTCTTTCCTGACTTATTCATTTCAAGTACGCGCTTTTCGAGCTTGAATTCGATAAAGGGACCCTTTTTTAATGACCTGCTCATAATATGATGTCAATTATTTTTTCCGTTTTTCAACAATGAATCTGGTAGAAGGATTCTTTTTCCTCCGGGTCTTCATGCCTTTTGCATATAAACCCTTGCGTGATCTCGGATGTCCTCCTGAAGCCCTACCTTCACCACCACCCATCGGGTGATCAACCGGATTCATAACAACACCACGAACCCTGGGCCTGCGGCCTAACCAACGGCTACGTCCGGCTTTACCTGAACGCTCCAAGCCATGATCGGGGTTAGATACAGTTCCAATGGTAGCCCGGCAACTGGTTAAGATCATTCTCGTTTCACCTGAAGGCAATTTGATGATCGCATATTTCCCGTCTCTTGAAGTGAGCTGAGCATATGAACCGGCACTTCTTGCCATTGCAGCACCTTTACCAGGATGCAGTTCAATATTATGAACCAGTGTACCAAGAGGAATCTCTCCCAGGGTTAAGCAATTTCCAATTTCTGGAGCTACTCCCATACCGGAACGTACTTCCTGCCCTACTTTTAAGCCAGCAGGAGCAATGATATATCTTTTCTCACCATCTTCATAAATAACCAAAGCAATGCGTGCCGAGCGGTTGGGATCATACTCAATGGTTTTCACCTTTGCACCCATTCCATCTTTATTTCTGATGAAGTCAATGATACGGTACATCTTTTTATGGCCTCCGCCAATGTACCTCATTGTCATTTTACCGTCTCCGTTACGTCCACCCGATTTACTTATAGGCATCAACAACGATTTCTCGGGTGTGCTGCTGGTAATATCGTCAAAGGATCCGACAACTCTGTGTCTCTGACCCGGTGTTATAGGTTTTAATTTTCTTACAGCCATAATATACTATTAAATATTGCTATAAAAGTCTATCGTATCGCCTTCCCGCAAGGTGATCACTGCTTTCTTAAATGCGTTCCTTCTTCCGGCAACATAACCGGTGCGGGTAAATCTTGCTTTGCGTTTGCCGGCATAGTACATCGTGTTTACCGATTCTACCGTAACGCCATACAGATTTTCGACGGCCCTTTTTATCTGAACTTTATTGGCCTTTTTGTCAACGATGAAGCCATATTTCTTCAGGCCGTCAGCCTGGGCATTCATCTTTTCAGTTACAACTGGCCTTACAATAATATCCATTTCTAAATTGTTAGACGGTTACAGACTCTTCTGAATATTGTCGAGTGAACTTTCAAAAAATACAAGAGAATTACTGTTAAGGATATCGTATGTTGTTAATTCCGAAGCAATTACGACTCTTGTTCCCTCTAAATTCCGGGACGACAAATATATATTTTTATTTGGTTCATTCAGAACAACTAATGACTTTTTGCCATCAATCTGAAGATTGGCTAAAACAGTCTGGTAATCTTTGGTTTTTGGAGCTTCCAGACTGAAATCTTCCAATACCAAGATTTCATTATTCTTTGCCTTATAAGTAAGGGCTGATTTCCGTGCCAGTTGTTTTACCTTTTTATTCAGTTTAAAACTGTAATCACGGGGTTGTGGACCAAATACGCGACCACCACCAACGAATAATGGGCTTTTAATGCTTCCTGCGCGAGCGCCACCAGTACCTTTTTGCTTTTTCAGCTTACGTGTACTTCCTGAAACCTCATTGCGTTCTTTCGACTTATGCGTTCCCTGACGTTTATTGGCAAGATATTGCTTTACATCCAGATAAATTGCATGGTCATTGGGTTCGATGGAAAAAATGGCATCCATCAGCTCCACCTTACGGCCGGTTTCTTTTCCTGTTTTATTAAATACTGCTAATTCCATTGTTCACAGTTTATTATATTCTATCGGGACTTTCAACAATAACATAAGATCCTTTTGCCCCGGGGATTGACCCTTTTAACAAGAGCAGATTGTTTTCGGGAATGATCTTAACCACTTTCAGGTTCACCACTTTCACGCTGTCACCTCCCTTGCGGCCTGCCATACGCATTCCTTTGAATACGCGTGAAGGCCAGGAAGATCCGCCCAGTGATCCGGGAGCTCTTGATCTGTCATGCTGACCGTGTGTGCTATCACCAATACCGCTAAAACCATGACGGGTAACAACACCCTGAAAACCTTTACCCTTTGAAACGGCTGTTACATCAAGCCATAAATCATCTTTGAAATAATCAACGGTGATCACGTCTCCGAGTTTCCAGTCGCGTATGAATCCTGTTAATTCCACAACTTTACGCTTGGGTGTGGCATTGGCTTTTTTAAAGTGGCCTTTCATCGCACCCGAAGTATTTTTTTCCTTCTTTTCATCAAAGGCAAGCTGCAGTGCTTTATAACCATCACTTTCTTTGGTCTTCACCTGGGTAACGGTGCAAGGACCAACTTCAAGAACTGTGCAGGGAATATTTGCACCGTTCTCATCGAATATTGAGGTCATACCGACCTTTTTTCCAACTAATCCTGGCATTTCTTCTTAATTAAGTGTTTCAAACTTTAATTTCAACTTCAACACCACTGGGCAATTCTAATCTCATCAGCGCATCAATGGTTTTTGGCGTTGAACTGTAAATGTCCAGCAACCGCTTGTGTGACGAAAGTTGAAATTGTTCTCTCGACTTCTTGTTCACAAAAGGCGACCTTAATACGGTAAAAATTCTCTTGTGCGTTGGCAGTGGAATCGGACCACTAACTACTGCACCGGTAGTCTTAACCGTTTTCACGATCTTCTCAGCAGACTTGTCTACGAGATTATGATCGTACGATTTAAGCTTAATTCTGATTTTCTGGCTCATGTATGTTGGTCTTACAATCTTTATATTACTACTTTGGTTCCTGTTACTTTCTCAATCACCTCAACAGACAATGACGGAGGTACAATATCATAATGAGAAAATTCCATGGTTGACGTTGCCCTGCCTGATGATAAGGTACGCAATACTGTTACGTATCCAAACATTTCACCAAGAGGAACATGGGCTAAAACAACCCGTAAACTGGCCTGTGATTCCATTCCGGTAATCTGACCCCTTCTTCTGTTAAAGTCGCCAATAATATCTCCCATATTCTCTTCGGGTGTTACAACCTCCACTTTCATGATAGGCTCAAGTAACATCACCTTGCCTTTTCTAAGGGCATGTTTGAAACCTTGCTTGGCTGCAATTTCGAAAGACAACGAATCAGAGTCCACTGCATGGAACGAACCATCTTTTAACGTTACCTGAAGGCTGTCCATCGGGAAGCCTGCCAGAATACCATTACGCATGGCCTCACGGAATCCTTTTTCTACCGAAGGAATATATTCACGGGGGATCCTTCCGCCTTTAACTTCGTCAATAAAAACAAGACCGGTAGCACCTTTTTCAGCTGGCGAAAGTTCAAATTCAATATCTGCAAATTTTCCGCGACCACCGCTCTGTTTCTTGAAGGTCTCCCGATGTTTAACCACTGTGGTAAGAGCCTCTTTATAAGCTACCTGTGGCGCACCCTGGTTACATTCAACGCTAAATTCGCGTTTCAACCGGTCGAGCAGAATCTCTAAATGTAATTCACCCATACCGCTGATAACAGTCTGACCGGAATCTTCATCCACCTTAACTTTAAAAGTAGGATCTTCTTCTGCCAGTTTACCCAAGGCAACACCTAATTTGTCAACATCGGCCTGTGTTTTAGGCTCAATGGCAACACCGATTACAGGATCCGGGAATGTCATCGTCTCCAGGCAAATCGGTTTTTTTAAATCACAAAGGGTATCTCCTGTTACAACTTCTTTTAAACCTACTACACCGCAAATATCACCTGCTTCAACACGGTCCCGTGCATTCTGCTTATTGGCATGCATCTGATACAAACGGTTGATCCTTTCTTTCTTGCCGGTTCTGGGATTATATACCTGCATACCGCTGTCAATGGCACCGGAATATATACGTAAGTAAGTCAACCGTCCTACGTAAGGATCTGTAGCTATTTTAAATGCAAGTGCAGCAAAAGGTTCATTCTCATCTGCCTTGCGTTCTTCTTCTTTATCAGTATAAGGATTAAGTCCTTTAACGGTTTCAATATCCAAAGGACTGGGCATTAAACTGCAAATTGCATCGAGCAAACGTTGAATGCCTTTGTTTTTAAATGAAGCACCGCATAATACCGGAACCACCTGCTGACTGATCACAGCCTTGCGGGTATGTTCCATGAATTCTTCAACTGAAATAGATGAACGGTCTTCAAAAAAGCGTTCGAGAAGATCATCATCCGTATAACATACGGCTTCAATGAGCTTTTCTCTCCACTCTTCAACAAGATCGATCATGTCTTCGGGAATGTCAACATATTCATATTTCATCCCTAATTTCTCATCGGGAACCCACACGATGGCGCGACGCTCTATGAGATCCACAAGACCTCTGAAATTATCTTCAGAACCAATAGGCAACTGCATGGGAACAGGATTGGAACCTAATTTATCCTTAATCTGTTTCACCACGTTGAAAAAGTCAGCACCTGTACGGTCCATTTTATTTATAAAGGCGATACGCGGAACATTATATTTGTTCGCCTGGCGCCATACTGTTTCCGATTGGGGTTGAACACCACCAACTGCGCAAAATACAGCAACACAACCATCCAAAACACGCAGTGACCTTTCTACCTCAACGGTAAAGTCAACGTGTCCCGGAGTGTCAATAATGTTGATTTTGTAATTCTTGTTCTGGTAGTCCCAAAATGCTGTAGTAGCTGCGGACGTTATTGTTATCCCTCTCTCCTGTTCCTGCACCATCCAATCCATTGTAGCTGTGCCTTCGTGTACCTCCCCAATCCGGTGAGTCATACCAGTATAGAACAGGATGCGCTCGGTAGTTGTAGTCTTGCCGGCGTCTATATGGGCCATAATGCCAATATTCCTGGTATAATTCAAGTCAAAATTCATCTCTTCACTAATTATCAGCTAGTGTAACTATAGGCTAAAAACCGCAATGTCAAATATCCTTGTTAGAACCTGAAGTGCGCAAATGCCTTGTTAGCTTCTGCCATTTTATGTGTATCTTCTTTTTTCTTATATGCTGCACCTTCTTCTTTAAAAGCTGCAAGGATTTCCGCAGCAAGCTTATCGCTCATTGAATTACCTGCTCTCTTCTGTGAATACAGAACCAGGTTCTTCATACTGATGGAAATCTTTCTGTCGGGCCGGATTTCAGTAGGAACCTGAAAAGTGGCTCCACCTACTCTGCGACTTTTTACCTCAACCTGAGGGGTAATGTTCTCCAATGCTTTTTTCCAAATATCAAGTGGAGCAACATCGGTATCTTTTGCACGTTTTTCAACCAGATCAAGAGCTTCATAAAAAACATCGTAAGCTGTACTCTTTTTACCTCTGGTCATCATATTGTTCACGAAACGGGTTACCAAAGTATCATTATACTTAGGATCGGGTAACAATATTCTTTTTTTTGGTTTAGACTTTCTCATTTTATTGGCCTATTCAAAAAATCAATTATTTCTTAGGTTTCTTTGTGCCATATTTCGAACGGCGTTGATTACGGCCTTCAACACCCGATGTATCCAATGCACCACGGATGATATGATACCGTACACCTGGTAAATCTTTTACCCTGCCCCCACGGATCATAACAATTGAGTGCTCCTGAAGATTATGACCTTCACCAGGAATGTAAGCGGTAACTTCAATACCATGCTGAAGCCGAACACGTGCAACTTTTCTCATTGCTGAGTTCGGTTTCTTGGGAGTCGTTGTATAAACACGTGTACACACACCACGCTTTTGAGGACAAGAATTTAAGGCTGGTGCCTTGCTTTTCTCCTCGATCGTGGATCTGCCCTTTCTTACTAATTGCTGTATTGTTGGCATTTATGCTTTTTTTGTATATATATTTTCTTCAAAATTGGCTTGCAAAGGTAGAGGTTTTTTTATCAAATGCAACTAGTATCGAAAAAAAATTCATATTTTTTGAGAAAAGAAGAAAGTGAAGGAGTGAAGAGGTGAAGAGGTGATGAAGTGATGAAGTGAAGAGGGGAAGAAGGAAGAAGGAAGAAAGGGAAGACAGAATGGTCCCAATAGTCCCAGTGGCCCAAAAACTGATGATCAACGCATCTTCTCCCTCAGATGATTTCAAATTAAAACCTCGTGATTTCCCGCGATTGATTTGCGGTATCATTCAAATTATCAAAGCTATATCATTTTCAGTTTCTGCCTGATTTGAATATTCTGTTCCTTTTAAAATTTCCAAATAACAATTTTCCTAAATTTATTCCGGCAAACTTTTTGGCCTTTCCCTGGTTTACCACTGCCATCCAAATAGGCAAAATATTTCCAAAATCTATAAATGTGAGCATTATGAAGAACAAATCATCAAGAAGAGATTTTCTCAGAATCTCAGCAACAGGTGCCGTTAGTGCATTTTTATTAACAAAAACAGCATCTGTTGCAGGTAATATGTTGATGAAACCAAAAAAAAGCGACCTGGCACTTCAACTTTTTACCATCCGCGATGCCATGAATGTTGACGTCCCCGGCTCATTGAAAAAAGTTTCAGATATCGGATATAAATACCTTGAACTTGCAGGGTATAACAACCGCAGGTTTTATGGCATGGTACCGGCCGACTTTAAAAAACTGGTTCAGGATCTGGGTATGGAAATTCTGAGCAGCCATACTCAGGTGGAAGCTAAAGGTATTACCATGGAAAATGCCCGCACTATGGCCGAAGATCACGCTGCCCTTGGTGCAAAGTACTGCATTCAGCCGTGGGTGAATGCAGAAGACCGTAACTCCATTGCAGGATATCAGAAAATGGTGGGTGACTGGAACCAGGTTGGAAAAATTATGAAGGAGTTCGGCATCCAGTTCGGATATCACAACCATAATTTTGAATTTGCTACGGTAGAAGGCAAAATACCCTTTTATGATGTTTTTTTACCTGAAATGGACAAAGACCTGATCACCATGGAACTTGACCTTTTCTGGATCACTAAAGCTGGCCAGAACCCCATAGAAATTATTCAGAAATATCCGGGCCGTTTCCAGTTATTCCATATGAAAGATATGTACAACAAAGATACGCAACCGGCTTATTCAACAGATCATGTAAGTGATTTCGCCCCTGTGGGAGAAGGAATTATTAATTTTAAGGAAATATTGAAATTTAAGGATACTGCAGGACTGAAATATCTGGTTGTGGAACAGGATTCCACCCGCAATGGGAAACCCTTCAAAGCCATTCAAACCAGCCTCAGAAACCTGACAACAGATATCCTGTTATAGCAAACGCATCTCCGGGTTTGGAGTGCAAAAACAAATAAAGCAAAGTAGAATAGCGGATCTTATCAGAAGGCTGTATCATAAAACGCACTCAGATACAGCCTTTTGTGTTCTTATGCTTTTGATGGTTTCAAAAACCGCTTCGGTATGTGTCTTACTTTGGATCATGATATGCCCTGCATGCGCATTGAAATTTAAATTTTCAGGCATCACAATCTGATCACAATCCGCACCGATTGTAATCATGGCAAGAATTGGCCGCACATTTATTTCCAGTATCCCTCTATTCTTTTCTGCCTGTAAAACAGAAAGAGCCTGGTGGGTTTTATGAATCAGCTCGGCAACTTTATGGTTAATGTAAGGACTAGCAAACAGCACAATATCTGATTCATCGATTGCGCGTGAAACATAAGTCAAAGCAGCATGATCCCGCTCTTCTTCGTTCATAATCTGACTGAGCCGGAAAATCCGGATATAATATCCCAAATGATGGAGCATCACTCTGTATTTCTCGAGATGCCGTTCAAAATCATTCTGGAATAAATCTGGTGAACCGTTTAAAATCACAATATTCATATGACAAATTTATAACTGATATTCCAGTCTTTCTATGAAAAATCGGCAAACGGATCAAAATAAAGGATGAATGGCTAAAAATCAGATTTCAGTTGCAGTTACGCCTGAACCGACAACCTGACATAGTCGATCATTAAAGGAATTTCAAGGGATGCAATGCCATGCTGCTCCAAATATCTGCTGTCGTCATGAAAAACGCGCGCAAACCAGTCGATGTTCATTTCTGCTGTCCGTAATGACTGCCTGTAATTCTCAATAGCCTTTTGTCTTTCATTGTTGCACCAGTATATATGGCCCAGATTCATGTAATCGTTTTTATTGATTCCTTTTAACAAAGGCTTCTCAAGATATTTAGCAGCAGTATCAAACTTACCCAGCATGAATGAACACCACGATATGGGACGGTAAACCTTATAATTATCAGGCTGCAGATACTCTACCTTAAAATAATATTTCAGCGCCTTCTCATAATCGCCCATTTCCATGTATACATGCCCCAGATATGCTTGTACCTGGAGGTTTTCAGGTTCGAGTTTTTCCGCTTCAAGATAATATCCCACAGCCAATTCAAATTCTCCTTTCTTCTTGTAGCACCAGGCTATGTGATTGATGAGCCATAAGCGGTTCTTATCAAGCAGTTCTGCTTTATGATAATACTCCAAAGCCTTATCATAATCACCGGTCTGCTGATAACAGTATCCGATTTTTTCATACAGTTCATAATTATTGGTAGATTCTACAATCTGTCTGAAAATGCCCAGAGCGTCGTGATTATAGTTTTTCTGAAAAAAGAACTCTCCTATATTTCTTATGAGACTTATGTCAGATATCCAGTTTTTGAAAAAGTTGGTATCATAAATGGCAACCGGCAGCCTGAATAAATCGTCAAACTCTGCCTTCAGCGGATGCAATTTATAAAACCGGTACAGATCCTGGAAATACTGCGTAATGATCACTTTTGATTGTGCATCGGAATGTATGAGTTCATCTTCCTGAGCCATCTCATGCATGGCCTTTAGTTCCATATTAAACAATTCCATAACACTCGACTTCTGAAACTCGGGCATATGCCGGATATTCAGACAAAATGAGTATTTGTCGGAATTGCATAAAAAAGTTGTTTTTTCAATACCTTCTCCGAATTGTTGCAGGCTCAGACTGTTTGTACCCTGCTCAAAAGCAGGAGCTACGTGTTCATTATCCTTATAAAACGGTAAAAACCAGTTCCCGATGTCATTGAAAAAATCAAAGTGTTTCAGCATGGCAAATGCACCAAGAAAAACGTCGGCACCTTCCATTTGCATATTGGTAAATTCCTCCAGCTTGTTGTATACGTCGGGCGATTCCTTAAAAAAAGTCTCCCATTCGGGATTCTTGTCTTCGGGATTCTGTGCTAAAAGATTTTCCAGATCGAGTTTTTCTTCCAGCTTGGATTTCATCCGGATCATTTCCGGAAGGATCTCCTGTTGAATCTTTCGGGTTATTTTCTCCGTTTCCCTTGCTTTGATATACTGCTGAATGATGATTTCAATGCTCTTTTGAGTCTGACCAATCCCCTGAATGGCTTTCAACCGGTTCATGATATCCGGGTAATAAATAATCCGTTTGTCATAAAAAGCCAGGCAAAGAACGAGTCCAACCAGTGCACGTTCCCAAACCTGTTTCCGGCCTTTCTCATAAAAGCCAAAAAGCAGGTCAATCTTGGCGCTGTCAAAATGTCGTATTAATGATAAGGTCAATGCGCTTACCAGCCGGCATTCATCATACCAGGCAAGAGCGCCTTTATCAGTTACTTTTTGTATCAGACTGATTTCTGTGTCTTTAAGTTTATCCGCATGCCAGAAGATCTTAAAAGCATCTGAAACCAGGTCCTTATAAATTGGAGTGTCATAAGTCAGCGCAGGGTCTGTTTCCGGATTGTCGGCATCAAATGCTTCCTGCTTTAATATGATGGTATCAGCCAGATTATTAAGATCGGCAATTTTTGATTCAACCAGACCATCCGGCAGTACTATATGCCGGTAATAATTCAGCAGGTTTCCCGAGCGGATGATATCTTCCTTCACGTCATCCGCGAGTGAAATTATATCACGGATTAGCCTGTTGTATACCTTCTCTTTTTGAGGATCATCGTTCAGCTCAAATGCATATTTGAGCATATTCAGATAGGTCTCAGAATAATTCTCCAGCTGCAACCTGAAATCGCGGTTTCTGCTGTTGTCGCATAACTGACTCAGAACATCCATGGCATCTTTGACACGGCTTTTGTTGATATAGTCAAAGATCTGTATATATTTTGCTCTTAATTCGGGGTAATTCATTTCATGCTGAGTTGAGTATCAGTATCAACAAGATATGTGCCAAGTTGTAACATACTCATTCACTGAACTATAAGCACTAAACTGATTGCTGATTGCTGATCGCTGAAAGCTGATCGCTGATCGCTGACCGCTCTCATCACCAATTACCACTTACCCGATTACTGATTACCGCTTACCCGATTACTGATTACCGATTACCCGATTACTGATTACCGATTACCCGATTACCGATTACCCGATTACTGATTACTGATTACCCGATTACCGATTACCCGATTACTGATTACTGATTACCCGATTACCGATTACCTTTTTCCCTTGTCCCTGCTTTACTGATAAAACACCCTTCGCCGGGCGGAATCGAAGGTTTTTACCATGGCCAATCCGCCAATAAATCCGCCAATATGCGCCCAAAACGCAATTCCTGTTGCAGTGTCAGAAAGCATCAGGGATGTGGTACCACTCAGCAGTTGTCCGAAAAACCAGATGCCGATATAAATGAGGGCCGGTATCGGTAAAAATAAGGGAATAATAATAATTGGGACCAGCGATATAATGGTGCTTTTAGGAAACATAATCATATAAGCAGCCATAACGCCTGAAATAGCCCCTGATGCGCCAATAGCGGGTATTGGAGAATTCCGGTGCAGGATAAAATGTGTGAAACTGGCAATAAAACCACATAAGATGTAAAACAGGAAATAACGGACCTTCCCCATACGATCCTCCACATTATCCCCAAAGATAAAAAGGATCCACATGTTAGAAATAAGATGCCCCCATCCGCCGTGCAGAAACATATTTGTGAAAAAGGGCCTCAGCACAAGCACTCTAAACTCATATAAATTATTAACCTGGCTGAGCCTGATCTGATCTGGTATCAATCCGTAGGTAAAAATGAATTGCTCGGCCTGCCTGCTGTTATACATAAATACCGCCATCAGAAAGATCACTACATTTATCAAAATGAGAAGCGTATTGACAATCGGGAAATTTTTTGAGGGTATGGTATCTCTTAGAGGTATCAATGCAGGTCAGATTAATGGTTCAAATTAACGGTGGTGGCTTTTCTTTTCGCAGGGACAGGGAACCTGACCATATCTGGATGAAGCACATTGGATTTGCAACATCACATAGGTAATAAGCAGAAAGGCAATAAAATATTGTTTAACCTTTTTCCCTGATTTAATGGTGATTTTCAATTTCATAATAACAAATATAACATAAAAAGTTTTTAAATACGCCTTGCCTTCAGTCGTAATTGATAGTTATACTGACTGATAACGAGCCCTGCAACTACAACAACAATTCCGCATATTTTCATTATCCCGAATCGCTCATGAAGCAGGAGATAAGACAATATGGCTGTAAAAACCGGAATCAGATTCAAAAACATATTGGTTTTAGCCATGCCGATATTTTGCACAGCAAATACAAATAACAGAAATGCAATTGTTGAAGAACAAACTGCGAGATATACAACGGGCATAACCATACTTACAGTATGATGGATGTGTATAAATTTGTGGAACCCTGTAGCCATGAATACAGGAATAAAATACAACAACCCAAAGCAGTTTTGAAAAGTTACAATGGTAAATGAATTGTAATAAACGGTTAACTTCCTTACAAATATGGAATGGCCTACTGCAGAAAAGACTGCAACCAGCATTAAAAGAATTCCTGTCAGTGATGAGCTCTGGGATCCCCGATCTCCTGCAATAACGACAAAAACTCCGACAATCGAAACAATCAATCCCGCAAAATTAACCAAAGACATACGCTCCCTGAAAATAAACCAGGCAGGGACTGGCATCAGCAAAGGGATAATGGATATCATGATGGAAGCGAGAACCGGTGAAATCATATTCACACCATAGCACTCCCCGAGGAAATAGAGAAAAGGTTCAAAAAATCCAAGCAACAAAAAAAATTTCAGATGTTTTCTCTGAATGACCTGCAATTTCCTTAATGCATATGAAAGTCCCAAAAGCAGCGGAACAGCGATCGCCAGACGGAACACAATAAGCATAATGGGATCGTAATACAAAAACACCTGCTTATACCAAATAAAACTGAAACTCCAGAAAAACATGGCAACAATCACCCCGACATAAACAACTCTTTGCGGATGCAACTTCATGGCATAATTTTTGTCAATATGTTATTTAGATTCAATAAAGTTTGCTTATCTCTTAAAAATAGCTTATTTTGAAGCGTTTCAACCGGTTCGGATTGTTATTTAGCTTTTTTTATGATTTCGGCGTACAACAAAAAGCACTCTTTTTTGTTATTTTGTATAGTAACGTTACTTTAAAAATCAAACCAAAACATGAGGCAGTTAAAGATAACCAAATCCATAACAAACAGAAACAGTGATTCACTTGAAAAGTATCTTCATGATATCGGCAAGGAGGAGTTAATTACTCCCGAGGAAGAAGTTGAACTTGCCAAACGCATTAAGATGGGAGATCAGGAAGCGTTGGAAAAGCTTACAAAAGCAAATTTACGTTTTGTAGTTTCTGTTGCCAAACAATATCAGCACCAGGGTTTAAGTCTGCCCGACCTGATTAATGAAGGCAATTTGGGTTTGATTAAGGCCGCAAAGAAGTTTGATGAAACAAAAGGATTTAAGTTTATTTCATATGCGGTGTGGTGGATCAGGCAGTGTATTTTGCAGGCGCTGGCCGAGCAATCCCGTATTGTACGTCTTCCCCTCAATAAAATTGGTGCACTGAATAAGATTAACAGGGCATTTTCTCAACTGGAGCAAACGCATGAAAGAGAACCTTCTCCTGAAGAAGTAGCGGCCATTCTCGAATTGCCCGAAGGTAAGGTAGCGGGCACATTGGAATTATCCGGACGCCATTTGTCGGTTGATGCTCCTTTTCAGGATGGTGAAGAGAACAGTCTTCTTGACGTATTACCCAGTCACGATACACCTACAACAGACAATAAACTGATTGAAGAATCGCTGGCAAAAGAAATTGAACGAACACTCAGCACTCTGCCTGATAAAGAAAGCAGTGTCATCAGGGCATTCTATGGCATCGGCACAAAGCCTATGTCGCTTGAAGAAATCGGTGCAACCATAGGAATTTCAAGAGAACGTACCCGGCAAATCAAAGAAAAAGCTATTAAGCATTTACGCCAAAAATCAAAAAACCGGTTGCTTAAAACATATCTGGGGTAGTGAATTCTCAATCATATCATTTCTAACCCCGCCGGATGGCGGGGTTTCTTTTTTTAATAAACACCCGGCGTTTTCTTCTTTTTGAACACCAGTGCACTTCGGCTTGGAATATATAACAGCAAATAGCTTAATGAGCCTTGCTTATAGCTTCCACGGGCCATATAGGTAAGCTGTTCATCAACATTTCCATTCCCGCCGTATTGTGGATTATCCGTGTTTAAAACAATTGCAAATTTACCGGGACCGGTAGGAATGCCATAACCTGTGAACGATCGAACCGGATTAAAATTAAAAACAAAAACATATCCGCCTCTTTCAAAAGCGAGTATCTGATCTGCCTTATTGTCGGTCAGCAATCTGCAGCTTTGGGAATCGTATATATTGCTTTGCTTGAGAAACGCAATCATATCCCGGTCAAAATCGCCCAGGTACTGGTATTTTAATAAAGGATCGTCAATCAGATTCCATTGACGGCGTGCATATTTATAGGACCAGTTATTTCCCTCCCTCGGAAAATCAATCCATTCAGGATGTCCAAATTCATTGCCCATAAAATTGAGATATCCCCCTCCTCCTGTTGCGGCGGTCACCAGCCGGATCATTTTATGCAAAGCGATGCCACGATCTACAATAATACTTGGAGTAAGCTTACTCATACAATAATACATCTCCTTATCGAGTAACCTGAAGATGATGGTTTTGTCGCCAACCAATGCCTGATCATGTGATTCGGCATACGAAACCGTTTGCTCTTCAACCCTTTTACTGGTTAGTTCGTAATAAAGTGCGGAAACATCCCATTGTTCATCCGGAATTTCCTTAATAAGTTTGATCCAGTAATCGGGAACACCCATGGCCAATCTGTAATTAAAACCATACCCCCCTTCTTCCAATGGCGCTGCCAATCCGGGCATGCCACTCATTTCTTCGGCTATGGTAATGGCACCCGGAAATACTTCGCGAATGAGCTTATTTGCAAGCGACAGGTAAATGATGGCATCTTCATCCTGGGTGTTGTCATAATACATTCCGTAGTTTGTAAAATTTCTGGATAACCCATGATCATAATACAACATGCTCGTTACGCCATCGAAACGAAATCCGTCAAACCGGTATTCATCCAGCCAGAATTTACAATTCGACAGCAAAAAATGGATGACTTCATTTTTTCCATAGTCAAAACACAGGGAATCCCATGCCACGTGTTCTCTTCTTGGACCTTCGTGAAAATACTGATAGGGAGTGCCATCAAAATTTCCCAGTCCTTCCATCTCATTTTTAACAGAATGTGAATGCACAATGTCCATTATCACGGCAATGTCCATTCCATGCGCTGTATCAATCAATAGTTTCAAATCTTCAGGTGTCCCAAACCGAGATGAAGCAGCGAAAAAATTCGAAACATGGTATCCAAAAGATCCATAGTAAGGATGTTCCTGGATTGCCATGAGCTGGATGGTGTTGTATCCTGCCTTTTTTATTCGGGGAAGTACCTGCTTTCTGAACTCATTATAGGTACCCAGACCCTCTTCAATAGTGCTCATTCCGATATGTGCTTCATAAATGAAGGGGTGCCTGGCTGCAGTCTGAATCCGATCGTGCTTCCAGGGATAATTTTCATCATTGATCCAAACTTGTGCATCAAAAACTTTGGTATCTTCATTTTGCAGCACCCTTCGGGCATATGAAGGGATGCGATATCCATGTCCTCCTTTCCAATAAACCGAAAGCTTAAATAAATCTCCATGCCTGATCAGGTGTGATGCAATCTTAATTTCCCAAACTCCGTTTTCAGAAGCGGTTAATCGATATTCATTTACCTCTTTCCATTGATTAAAATCGCCAACCAGAAAAATCTTCCGGGCATTCGGTGCCCACTCTCTGAATATCCACCCATCTGAGGTCCTGTGCAATCCAAAATACAAATAGCCGGTAGCGAAAGATCCAAGCGTTCCGGAGATGTGTGTAAGTTCTGTTTCTTTTTCTGCTATTTTAAAGGAGCGCCTTCTGATAATTTCTTCATATGGTTCCAGCCATGGATCATTGCTTATCAGGGAGAGCACTTTTTTTGTCATAACGTTCAGGTCTTTGAATGATGAATAAAATTATGAATAATAAGCGAGCCTAACTCAAATGTTAACAAATGAAATGCATTCCATTTCAGAATTTTGACCTGTGGTGATTTACACGTTATCAAACTAAGGTTTCCCTCCATTACATTTATAAGATATGTATTAACTTTGCGCCTCACTTTGTATTTTGATTTTGAAGGTTTTCAATAACATATCACCATTCAGCGCAACGAATCCGGTAGTTACTATTGGTATTTTTGATGGTGTTCATCAGGGACATGTTGAGATATTGAAGCGCATTAAAGAACTTGCGCTTTGCTATCATGGACAGTCTGTGGTGATTACACTATGGCCGCACCCCCGGTTTGTGCTTCAGCCTGATAATAAAGAACTGCGATTGCTTGCATCGCTGAATGAAAAAACCGCACTTATTGAAAAGCATGGCATTGACAACCTGATTATCATGCCATTTACAAAGGAACTCGCCAATATGCCGTATGATGCCTTCGTAAGGGATTATATTGTTGGCATTATTGGTGCGCGTCATATTGTTGTGGGTTACAACCATCATTTTGGCAAGGACCGGAAAGGAAGCTTTGAGAATCTTGCAGTAATTGCCGGCGAGTTGGGAATTAAGGCAGAGCGGCTGCCACAGGTAGAATTGAATGACCTGAATGTTAGTTCTTCAGGAATCAGACATATGCTGGAAGAAGGCGCCATTGCATCAGCAAATCTGGCCCTGGGTTATTCCTATTTTATTTCGGGGAAAGTTATCAAAGGCAATCAAATAGGAAGAAAGCTCGGATATCCTACCGCAAATATTCAACCTGAAGAAACAAAAAAACTTCTGCCTCGTAATGGGGTTTATGCTGTTCATGTTGAACTAAACAAAAAGCGATACTCAGGCATGCTTAGTATTGGCATTCGCCCCACAATTGATCTGGAAAAGCATGAACGGGTAATTGAAGTGCATATTTTTGATTTCAATGAGGATCTCTATGATCAGGAAATTACAGTAATCTTTCATCAATGGCTTCGTAATGAAATCAAGTTTCCAACACTTCAGGAGTTAAAAAAACAAATGGATCAGGATAAAAGTGACATCTTACAATATTTCAGAGATCAGGAATTATAATCATTCTTATAACTATAAACAACAATGAAAACAGTAACAAATACCGAAATGCTTCCTTATAAGGTAAAAGACATGAGTCTGGCTGAATTTGGCAGAAAAGAAATTGAAATTGCCGAAAGAGAAATGCCAGGATTAATGGCTATTCGTAAAAAATATGCGAGCCAGAAACCATTAAAAGGAGCACGCGTTTCAGGATCACTTCATATGACCATCCAGACTGCCGTACTGATAGAAACCTTAAAAGAACTTGGTGCTGACGTACGCTGGGCCAGCTGCAATATTTTCTCCACACAGGATCATGCAGCCGCAGCCATTGCAAAAGCCGGCATTCCGGTATTTGCATGGAAGGGTGAAACACTCGAGGAATATTGGTGGTGCACTGAACAGGCACTGAGCTTTCCTAATGGTGAAGGTCCCAATCTGATCGTGGATGACGGAGGTGATGCAACCCTTCTGATTCATCTGGGCTATAAAGCAGAAAACGACGCAAAAGTTCTGGATAAAAAGCCAGATAGTCACGAAGAAGAAGTTATCCTGAACCTCTTAAAGAAAACTTTGAATGAGGATCATGGAAAATGGCACCGTTATGTAAAATCATGGAAAGGCGTATCTGAAGAAACCACCACTGGTGTTCACCGCCTTTACCAGATGATGGAAAAAGGAGAATTGCTGGTTCCTGCAATTAATGTAAACGATTCTGTTACCAAGAGCAAATTTGACAACCTTTACGGATGTCGTGAATCATTGGCAGACGGAATTAAGAGAGCCACTGATGTGATGATTGCCGGTAAGGTAGTCGTTGTTCTGGGTTACGGAGATGTGGGTAAAGGTTGTGCCAAATCCATGAGAGCATATGGAGCCCGCGTAATCGTTACTGAAATTGATCCTATTTGTGCCCTGCAGGCTGCCATGGAAGGCTTTGAAATTACCACTATAGAAGAAGCTTTGAAAGAAGGCAACATATATGTGACTACTACTGGTAACCGCGATGTAATCACCATTGACCATTTAAAAAACATGAAGGATCAGGCCATCGTTTGCAATATTGGCCATTTTGATAATGAAATCCAGGTTGATAAACTGGTGAAATTCCCCGGAATCAAACATCTCAATATCAAACCACAGGTTGATAAATACACCTTCCCCGCCGGTAACGCCATTTATCTGCTCGCAGAAGGCCGTTTGGTGAACCTGGGATGCGCTACAGGCCACCCGTCATTTGTAATGAGCAATTCATTCTCAAACCAGACTCTTGCCCAGATTGATCTATGGAAGAACGATTATAAAACAGATGTATACCGCCTGCCTAAAAAACTCGATGAGGAAGTGGCACGCCTGCACCTGGAGCAACTGGGAGTAAAACTCACCCGGCTTTCAAAAGAACAGGCTGATTATATTGGTGTTGCTATCGAAGGCCCTTACAAACCTGAACATTACAGGTATTAAGATTTGAAATATCTAAAATTAAAAAGCCCTTTGAGAGAATCACAAAGGGCTTTTATTTTATCAGGAAATCAAATTACAAAAACTTGTTCACTTTGCACAGGAATTAAAAGCACTAACTTTTAAAGTCGAAGTCGATTAAAGCTGGTAACCAATACTTAACGAATAATAATTGGCGTTTGCAACGTCGGTAAAATTAAAACCCAAACGGTATCTGAGATCTAATAAAATGGTCTTCTTTTTGGCTGTTTCAAACATCAATCCGGTTCCTGCTCCAATGCCGAAATCCAAAGCACTAAATGGAGATAATTTCCCGGTTTGATTAACGCCTTGAGTTCTTCTTTTAAAGGATTCTCCCAAGCCATAGCTCACAAAGCCACCAAATTGAAGAACCGGTCTTAGTTTCTTTTCTCCTAAAGCATACTTAAGCATTCCATTTACTGTAAAACATGTTTGGCTGAATTCTACTTCATTATAAAAGATCATTCCATTTAAATTGCTGTATCCACTCACTTCCATGTTAAAACGATTTACTGCGCCCTCAAACTGAAAATACATATTGGCATTTATTCCCGGTAGTCCGGTTAAAACAAAAAAGCCAAGATATGGGTAATACGTAACCATGTCAATGTCGCCCAGGTAGTAATAAAAATAATCATTTGACGAAGATTTACCCAAGCTTAAATTACCTACGCCCAGCATAATTCCGGCTTTAAGATTTCCGTCGGAACCCTTTTTGTAAATTTTACACTCCTGGTCCGGGCACATTTCATGATGATAGGAAGAGGCAAGTTTTATAAGTGATCCGTGAGATAAAGCAGCCTGGTCAGCCCTTGCAGCAACTTTTGGACTGGCTTTAAATACATCTTTCAGTATATATACGTAGGTTTTTGACTCATAAACATAGTTTTCAGAAGCGCCTTTGGAAAATGCGGTTCTGTTTTGCATGGCTTTTGCATTACTTGCACTGATTAGCTTCTTTACAACTTTTAGTTCAATCAATGAATCATTCTCGGTCTGGACAAAGTAATGCGCATTATTATTTTCATAGTAACAATACAAATCAATAATACCATCTACCAAATATTCAACAAACATCTGATGTTTCTGCCCGTTTTGATAAACCTCTTTTGAAACATAAAATTTGTTCATACCATATTTGTAACCTTTTATTTCATCAGGCCTGTAACTGACCGGAACTGATTGCTCATTTTCCTTATAAATACAAACCTCAGTGCTGGTCTGGTTTCCCTTATATTCAATAAGTCCATTTACTGTATCCTGATTATTGGTAATGATAAAGCCTTCAAAAAATCTGGCTTGAGAGAATGTTATACCTGAAATAACAAAACATAACGAAAGAATTAATACAAAACGATTCATTTGAAATAGTTTATTAGTTAATAATTTTTAAATAACGAAACTCTTGGGCAATGAAGTTCTAACGAAACTAAAAATCAAAAGTTACCTGAAATGCCTGTAGAAAAATGCATCCTGATATGTAATGCCATATTCCCTGCTTATATTTACAGCATCCTAAATTATTCTAATTAATGAAAAACAACAGCACTTTGCCAACTATCGGATGGATCGGTACAGGAGTTATGGGACGTTCCATGTTCGAACACATTTTGAATAAAGGATATACCGGATATGTTTTTTCGAGAACACGTGCAAAAGCAGAACCTCTGATCCAAAAAGGAGCAATATGGTGTAATTCACCCAAAGAAGTGGCTATTCATTGCGACATGATATTCACCATGGTAGGCTTTCCCCAGGATGTAAGGGATGTATACCTGGCACCTGACGCTTTGATAGAATCTGCAAAACCCGGAACCATCCTGGTGGATATGACAACTACCAGTCCGAGCCTTGCTGTTGAAATATTTGATCAGGCACAGGCAAAACAAATTGAAACGCTGGATGCCCCGGTTTCAGGGGGTGATGTTGGAGCCAGAAATGCGGCATTATCCATTATGGCCGGAGGGAACAAAAATACATTTGACCGGATATTGCCTCTTTTTGAAATTATGGGAAAAAAGATTGTATACCAGGGCAAAGCCGGTTCAGGTCAGCATACCAAAATGTGCAACCAGATTCAGATAGCCGGAACCATGATTGGAATGTGCGAAAGCCTGATTTATGGCGCAAAGGCTCAACTCGACCTTCCCACCATGCTCTCATCCATATCGGGAGGAGCTGCTGCATGCTGGTCGCTCGACAATCTGGCTCCCCGGATTCTCAAACGTGATTTTGAACCGGGATTTTTTGTCAGACATTTTATCAAGGATATGGGTATCGCACTGGAAGAATCCCGGCGTATGAATATTTCATTACCGGGACTTGCATTGGTACAACAACTTTACCAATCAGTTTCCGCGCTGGGTTATGAATTCAAAGGAACCCAGGCCCTGATGCTGGCACTCGAAAATATGGCAGGATTAAAAAAGTACCCTCAGTAATCTGTCGACTTAATCCCCCCCTAATAATAACTGCTAAAAAGCAATTCTGGTAATTCAAATCACCAGAGCGTGACACCCCATGGGGGTGTTTTTTATTTTCCATAAAATTTTAAAAACATTAATGTTTTAATATATTTCATTATATATTTAATGTTTTACATTAATTTTTTATTGTTTTATATTATATATTTTTTACATTTGTTCAATCAAAATTAAAAACTGAATGATATGAACCAGCCGAACAAAAATTTACTCAGAGGAATCCGGATCTTCTTTCAAGTGATGTATATCTTGCTGATCATTGTTTTCTGTGTCCACGTTACCACGCAAATTTTTTATTTCGCAGACAATGATCTACAGATCAGTACGCTACCCGTGATCCAGGTAATAGAAAATCCTGAAATAACTGTGAATATCGATGGGAACAATGTACAACCAAAGACCATGTATAGCATGGGCACCATAATGACAAACGGGGTTTCTGTTCCAATGAAAATCAGCAACGCCATTGTAATAATAATGGTTTTGGTTATATACATTCTTGTATTAAGAACCATCCGGTCCATCATCAAATCTGTAGATCAGGGCGAAGTATTTTCATTGCAAAATGCGTGGCGGTTAAAGAAAACAGGCTTCCTGTTGCTCGCTGAGGTTGCAATCACCTATACCATGACGTTAATCAACAGCATTTCACTTCAAACGTTTAACACATCCTCCACTGCAACCCTCATCGGCATGATGTTCGGAGATGCTGTCAGCTCCCTTATCGCCATAGCATTCATCTTCTTTCTTGCTTCCATTTTTAAAATCGGCATCCAAATGCAGGAAGAAAATCAAAGTTTTGTGTAGTCGGAAATTGAAAAAAGTAAGAACATGCCAATAATTATAAATCTTGATATGATGATGGTCCGGCGCAAAATGTCGTTGAAAGAGCTGGCCGATAAAGTAGGAATCTCCGTTGTAAATCTTTCGGTTTTTAAAACCGGAAAAGCCAAAGGCGTAAGATTTTCAACGCTTGAAGCAATCTGTGAAGCTCTGGAATGCCAACCGGGTGAGATCCTTGAATTCCAGTCAGAAGAAAGAAATAATAAGTCAATCTAACAAAAACATACAAAATTCGTTGTTATGCAACTAGAAATCAAAAATCTGAGCAAAACATACTCCAATGGAGTACAAGCCCTTAAAGATGTAAGTCTTACCATCCCCAGTGGCTTATTTGGACTCCTTGGTCCCAATGGTGCCGGTAAGTCGACACTTATGCGCACCATTGCAACCCTGCAGGAACCTGATTCCGGAACAATTTGGATGGACGGTCTGAATGTTATAACGGAAAAGCATCAGATGCGCCGGCAACTTGGATACCTTCCTCAGGAATTCGGCACATATTCCAATGTCACGGCGGATGAGCTGCTCAATCATATTGCAGTTCTCAAAGGAATAGTGGGCAAACAAAACCGGAAAGCAATTACCTCCCGGCTTTTAAAGCAAACCAACTTATATGATGTACGCAACAAAAAACTGGGCGGATTTTCCGGCGGAATGAAGCAACGTTTTGGTGTTGCCCAGGCACTTCTGGGGAATCCAAAAATCCTTATCGTTGACGAGCCTACAGCCGGGCTTGATCCTGCCGAACGCAAACGCTTTTTAAATATGCTGAGCGAAATCGGCGAACAGGTAATTGTTATTCTCTCCACGCACATTGTTGATGACGTTCAGGAGATTTGTTCAAATATGTCGATCATTGAAAAGGGAGTGGTAAAATATACAGGAAGGCCTCTTGACGCCCTGGAGTTGCTAAAAGGAAAAGTGTGGAAAAAGATCATCACTAAAAGTGAAGAGAATCAATTTATTGATAGTTACAGCGTACTCTCCAGTCGACTGTCTGATGGAATGGTTGAAATTCATATACACAGTAACCATAATCCCGGTGTTTTTGAAAAGACCGAACCCGATCTTGAAGATGTATACTTTGCTGCCATCAAAAATTGCTTAACTGTATCCGAATAATCCATAAATATCCAAAACTATGTTTTCAGAGATACTTCGTTTCGAATTGCACTATAGGTCAAAAAGGTCGGTTACATATATCTATTTTTTACTTATTCTCGCAATTTCTTTCATGTTTGTGGCTGTTCCGGCATTTACCTTTTCCTTTTCGTCAGATCAGCTGCTGAAGAACGCTCCCCATATGATTCTGATTCTCTCGCAGCTTATTGTGATGTTTGGCTCACTGGTTTGTGCGGCGATTATGGGTGTTCCGGTTTTCCGTGATTATGAACACAAGTTTAATGAGATTATGCACACCATGCCTATTAAAAAAGCAGAATATCTGTGGGGGAGATTCCTGGGCTCTTTTATCATTACCGCCCTAATATTCTCTGCCATCCCAATTGGAATGGCCGCAGGATTTGCTATGCCATGGCAGGAAAAGGAAACCCTCGGACCTTTTCAGCTGTCCGTTTACCTGCAAACCTACTTCCTCTTCATATTACCCAATATATTTATAATGGGGTCCATCTTCTTTATTGTCGGAAGCTATTTCCGTTCGCAAGTTGCGATTTATGCGCAGGGAGTTTCCTTTGTTATGCTCTATCTATTGGTGAAAATCCTTCTTGGCGACAAAACACAAAGTTCTTTATACTCCTTACTTGATCCTTTTGGTTTAGAAGCAATTTTCCAGACAACTCAATACTGGACAGCATTTGAGAAAAACACTATGAACATCGGTCTCGGGGGCTTGATTCTCTTCAATCGTATGATATGGATATCACTTGCTGTTTTAATGGCCCTACTGTTTAACTGGCGGTTCAATATTTCCAGGAAAGAAGGTTCAATATTCGGAATAAAAAGAAGATCTGAAAAGGAATCAGAACCTGAAGAATCTGTCCCTGTTTTTGCTATTCCGGCTTATGAGAATGATATCAAGGCAAGATTCTCCCAGTGGTGGCATTTGTCTGGTTTCTACTTTAAAAGCGTAGTGCATACAGTTCCTTTTATAATAATGATTCTTTGCGGAATAGGATTTATGGCAATGTCACAATCCAATAATGCCATGTACGGAATCACTTCACTGCCGGTTACCTATATGCTGCTGGACAACCTTACTTCAGGTTTTATGCTGTTTGCCATCATCATTATCATTGTTTATTCCGGTGAACTTATTTGGAAAGAAATCAGCAACCGGTTTTCAATGATCATGGATTCCTCTCCTGTCAGCAATCAGCAGATTATGCTTTCAAAATTCACTGCCATGATTTTTGTTGAATTCCTTCTTGCAGGAATAATTGTGGTTACAGGAATCACCATTCAAATCATTAATGGGTTTTATGAGTTTCAGTTGATAGTATATGTAAAGTATTTGCTGCTCAACTTATTGCCCATGCTGATCCTGATGACTTTGCTGGCTTTTCTGATTCACACCCTGGTTAACAATAAATTCCTGGGGCACGGACTGGTAATCCTGTTCTATGTTCTGCAGGAATTCTACGGTAAACTTGGTATTCAGCATAACTTGCTGTTATATGGCAACGCACCTTCACAAAGTTATTCCGGCATGAATGGTTTTCAAAAATTCACTGAACCAGCCATCTGGTTTGATTTTTACTGGTTGATGCTTGGGGTTGTATTTTTATCACTCAGTATCCTTTTTATAAAGCGTGGAACTGAGGGCGGTTTTAGAAAACGACTCAGCTTATTCCGAAATAACTGGCAGCAAAGCAGGATAAAATATGTAATCTTTGGCGCCCTGATTTTGTTTGTTGCATCGGGAATTGCAATTTACTATATTACCAATGTTTTAAATACTTATCGTAGCCCAAAGGAAGAAAGACAATTTAAAGCGGCTTATGAAAAAACTTACAGCCGGTATAAAAACTCTGCACATCCCCGTATTACAGATGTAAGCCTGAATGTGGCCATATATCCTGAAAAATACGGAATGACTGCAGAGGGAAGATACATCCTCGTGAATAAAAATAAACAGGCCATTGATTCGCTCCACCTCCGTATACTGCCCGAAGTGAAAATAAAGGAAATATCGTTTGGCAGAAAAGCAAAGGTTGTACATCAGGCTCCCGAATATGGATACACCATATACCTTTTGGAAGAACCACTGAAACCAGGCGATTCATTGATCTGCAAATTTAAGGTGGAATATTGGGAAAAAGGCTTTGCCAACGATGGTCGCGGAACCGAAATTGTACCCAACGGCACTTTTTTCAGGAATGACGTGCTGCCTTATTTTGGTTATGATGAGCGCCTTTTGATTACGGATAAAAAAGATCGAAAAAAAGAGGGTTTGCCCGAACGTGAATTTGAATCGCCGGCATGGAATGATTCTTCTGCAATAATGAATACCTATATCAGCAAGAATGCAGACCGTATTAAATTTGAAGCTATAGTAAGTACAACCACTGATCAGACTGCCCTAACCTGTGGAACACTGCTGAAAGAGTGGGAAAAAGACGGCCGTCGCTATTTTCATTACAAAACGGAAGACCCTATATGGAATTTTTATCCTTTTCTGAGTGCCCGATATGAAGTCATAAGAGATAAAGCCGGCGATACTGATATTGCCATCTATTATCATAGCCGCCATAAGTACAATCTGGATAAAATGATTCTGGCTGCAAAGAAGACAATTGCATATTGCGATTCCAATTTTTATTCTTACCGGCATCCGGAGCTTCGCATTGTTGAAATCCCCAGGTACGCCATGTATGCCCAATCTTTTGCCGGAATAATTCCTTTTTCCGAAGGCGTGGGATTCATTGTAGATGTTGAAGATGAAAAGGATATTGATTTGCCCTTTTACATCACCGCCCATGAAATCGCACACCAATGGTGGGGTCATCAGGTTTGCGCAGCTGACGTCAAAGGCAAACTGCTGCTTGTGGAAAGCCTTGCAAACTATACTGCGCTAATGGTAATGGAAAAAACATTTGGCCGGCAGAATATCCATAAATTCCTCGAATACGAACAAAAGAATTATTTAAGCAGCAGAAGTATGGACAAGAAAAAGGAGGTGCCGCTGGACCTGGTAGATGATCAGAGCTATATCGCTTATGAGAAAGGAAGTGTTGCTCTTTACGCCCTGCGTGATTATGCCGGAGAAAGCAATCTGAACCAGCAACTTTCTGGTTTTTTAAATAATTACTCCTATCGTGAGGCCCCATATCCTACATCTATCAATTTATTGGATTATCTGGATAAGGCTACTCCTGACTCGCTGAAATACCTCATCGATGATTATTTCAAAACCATTACCATATTCAGCACCCGGATTGATTCGGCAAGCTATTCCAAAAATGCGAATGGCCGGTATGATGTAGTCATCAGTGCCAAAATACAAAAGTTCCGCACAGATGGTTTGGGAAAAGAAACTGAGATACCGTCCCGGGATTGGCTTGATATGGGCATATACACTAACGGATCCGACGGAAAGGATTCACTTATTCATATGTCCAGGGTAATGACCAACGGCACCCTGCTGGTAACCCGTCTTACCGTTGACAAAAAACCAACAAAAGCTGGTGTTGATCCGATGCACCTGATGATCGACCGTAACCTGGATGATAATAATAAAGCGATCAGACAATAATAGTTATGAGACTGTGGCAGTCATAAAGGCTGTCACAGTTAATATGTGAAAATACCCCATGTTCGGCCCTGATGCTGGCATTGGAGCATATGGCCGGAATTTCTGAAAGTTAACCAGAGCTGAAACCGCTACGATTTGCCTCTTATGGATTGAACAAATGCTGGTATATCGCGGACCAGATCTTTGGATTCACCCGTCATTTTTACAAAGGCACTTCCCACGATAGCGCCTGGCACATACCTGCAAACAGTGTTATACTTCTCTGAATTTGAAATCCCAAAACCTGCCATAAGGGGATTTCTTAATTTCATATCATGGATTCGCGTAAAATAATCAATATGTTCCTGTTCAAACCTGCCCCTTTTTCCTGTAGTGGCAGATGAAGATACCATATAAATGAATCCCTTGCTCAGTGAATCAATTCTCCGGATGCGCGCTTCACTCGTTTGCGGTGAAATTAAAAAAACCGGATGGATCTGATAATCATTGAAGATGCCATACAAATTTTCCGATTTTGAATGACCGGTTAACAATTTGCTTTCCATGATCTCCAATGGCAGGTCAGGTAAAATCACACCATCGATACCCGTTTTGGAACAGTCGGCACAAAAATTTTCCAGGCCATACTGCAATACCGGATTTAAATAGCCCATCAACAATAAAGGGATATCCACAGTTTTACGAATGTCTTTGAGTTGATTAAACAACACCTTTAAGGTCATGCCATTTTTAAGTGCAACTGAACTGCTATTCTGAATGATGGGACCGTCTGCCATGGGATCTGAAAATGGCATCCCGATTTCAATCATGTTAACTCCTGCTGAGGCCAGCTGTTTAATGATCTGCGCCGTGGAATCCAAAGTGGGATATCCTGCTGTAAAGTATATTGAGAGGATATGATTCCGTTTTTCTGAGAATAATTTATTGATGCGATTCATTTTGATGATTTTACAAAAGTTGATGATCTTTCATGTATTGCATATATGCGGCCATATCCTTGTCTCCCCTTCCCGAAATATTTACAACCACAGTATCTTTCTCACTGAATGAAATTTTGTCCAGTGCTGCCAGTGCATGAGCTGATTCCAATGCCGGAACAATGCCTTCCATACGTGTTAGCCTGAATGCTGCTTCTAAAGCTTCGTCGTCACTGGCATACATAAATTGCGCTCTTCCGCATTCATGCAGATACGAATGAATCGGTCCGATTCCCGGATAATCCAGTCCGGCCGAAACTGAATAGGGTTCCAGTATTTGCCCGTCATCATCCTGCATCAGCATGGTTCTACTGCCATGTATGATCCCTGGCCGGCCCAGCACAATGGTTGCAGCAGATTCGTTTGTATCAACCCCCTTGCCGCTTGCTTCAACAGCAATTAACTTTACGTCTTCACAATCCAGGTAATGGTAAAACGCCCCGGCAGCATTGCTTCCGCCTCCTACACAGGCAATAATATAATCAGGATTGCTCTTCCCTGTTTTCTCAAGTAACTGTTCCTTTAATTCCTCACTAATCACACCCTGAAGGCGGGTTACCAAATCGGGATAAGGATGAGGTCCCACTACTGATCCGATGATATAATGGGTGTCTGTTGGATGATTGATCCAGTCGCGTATTGCCTCATTCGTTGCATCCTTAAGGGTCATGTTTCCGCTTGTTACCGGAACCACTTCGGCCCCCAGCATTTTCATTCTCAGAACATTTGGCTCTTGTCTGGCAACATCAGTTTTTCCCATATAAACGATACATTTCAGGCCCATCAAGGCACAAACAGTGGCCGTTGCAACGCCATGCTGTCCGGCACCGGTTTCGGCAATAATCCGTGTTTTCCCAAGCCTTTGGGCAATCAGAATCTGGCCAATGGTATTGTTAATTTTATGGGCACCTGTGTGATTCAGATCCTCCCGTTTTAAATAGATCTGTGCTTTATACAATTCTGACATCCTTTTTGAAAAATACAGGGGCGACGGACGTCCTACATAATCTTTTAAAAGTGTGGTGTATTCTTTCCGGAATCCGGGATCTTCCAATATTTTCAAATAGTTGTCGCGCAATTCATTAATATTGGGTACCATCATTTCGGGAATAAATGCACCTCCGTATGCTCCATAAAACCCGTTTTCATTTACATTGTATTTCATATGCTATGTTTTAGTTTTTGCGGATAGGTTGAATGATACTATCGTTATAATACCTGTGGATATTAGCTGATCTGATTATATGAACAAACCGGTTTACGGCCTCTGCGTCTTTGTAACCCGGACTGGCCTCAAAACGACTGTTGATATCGATTCCTGCAAATGAACTGTGTTGCAGCCGGCATATTTTGAGTGCATCCCCGGGGGATATGCCACCGCTTAAAAAGAAGGGGACCGGCATACGATAAGACTTTAATAATTCCCAGTTGAATTTAATCCCAGTCCCCCCATGCAGGTCAGACCGGGTATCGAAAAGAAAATAATTGCTTACAGGCACATAAGCCTCAAGTAAATTGAAATCAAAACAATCATCCAGGCCAAAGGATTTAATGACTTTAATCCCTTTGGAACGGATGCTCCTGCATTCTTCAGGACTTTCGGTTCCATGCAACTGAACAGCAAATAAATCATATCTGTAAGCCAGATCAATGATATGATCAGCAGCTTCATTGACAAAGACTCCGACCTTCCGGATATCCGGAGGAACCGACTGAAAGAGGGCAGCATCCGGTGCATCTCCTATATAACGTTTTGATTTCTTATAGAAGATAAATCCCATATAATCAGGATGAACTGAAGCAATCTGCGCGATATTCTGCAGATCTCTCATTCCGCATACCTTAATCTGTATCATCATGCCGGTATTATGGATTCAACAAAATCTGAGAAAGCTCTTGCAGGTTCGGCCGCCTTCATAAAGGCTTCGCCCATAAGAAATCCCTGAAAACCACATCCATTAAGTCGCTTAATGGTTAAAGGAGATGAAATGCCACTTTCAGAAATTTTCAGGAACTCGGGAGGTATCTGATCGGATAATTGGACAGATCGTTCCACATCAACAACAAAAGTTTTCAAATCGCGGTTGTTTACGCCCACAATCTGGACATATTCATTCAGGTGATCCAGCTCGCCCTCCCCGTGAATTTCAAGTAAAACCTGGAGATCCAGACTGTTTGCAAGTTTAGCCAATGCTTTTGTATCATGAATGCTGAGTGCGGCTGCTATAAGCAAAATCACATCAGCACCTATAGCCCGTGATTCAATCACCTGGTATTCATCCACGATAAAATCCTTCCTCAGAATCGGAATGGAATTGATTTCACGGGTGCGTACCAGATCGGCTGATGTTCCTCCGAAATAATGTTCATCGGTAAGAACAGATAAGCCGGATGCCCCTCCTCTGAAATATCCTGTAGTTACTTCTTCTATTGTGGCATCCGCATTTATAATGCCTTTTGAAGGAGATTTCCTCTTAAATTCTGCAATAATTCCGGTTTTTGACGGATCGGTCAAATACCTTGTCAGCGGAATTACCTTTCGCGTGTAAGCCTTGCTTTTCTCAAGCTGAAGCACAGATTTCAGACCCTTAGCCCTTTCTACTTCTTCTCTTTTATGCTGAATAATTTCTTCAAGGATGTTCATTACTGCATATTTATAAGATTTGTAAAAGCCGTATATGCTTTACCGCTTTTGAGCGATTCCTCTGCCATTGCTTTGCATACTTCAGGTGTTTTTCCCGGAAAGTAACACATCAGGGCGATTTGAGAATTGGCAACCACTGCCTGGGTTTGAGCATTTGTACCCGTGCCTTTCAGTACGCCGGTAAAAATTGCAGCAGCTTCTTCCACTGTGGATCCTCCATGCAATTCATGTGGTTTTACCTGACTGAAGCCAAACGCCTGAGGATTTCCGATTTCTTCAACGCCATTCATGATGTATTTAAAATCACCCGTCAGCGAAATTTCATCATAACCATCTAAACTGTGTATAATGGCAAAAGGCCTTGATGATTGCTGGTACAGATAGTTATAAAGACGTGCCAGATCGAGGCTGTAAACACCTATGAGCTGCTTTTTGGGAAATGCCGGATTTACCATGGGTCCCAGCATGTTAAAGAACGTTTTAATTTTTAATGCACGGCGCACAGGAGCCACATTTTTCATGGCAGGATTAAACAATGGCGCATGGAGAAAGCAAACCCCGGTTTTTTCAATCTCTCGTTTCAGTTTATCGGGATCGGATGAAAATTTGTATCCGAAGTATTCCATAATATTGGAAGATCCGCATGCGGACGACACCCCATAATTGCCATGCTTGGTTACAAAGGCACCTGCACCTGCCAATACAAAGGTGGAGAGTGTTGATATATTAAAAGTATCCTTGCCATCTCCGCCAGTCCCGCAAACGTCAATGGTATCAAAATTGTCCAAATCCACCCGCAGGCACATATTTAATAAGGCATCTCGGAAACCCGACAATTCATCAACCGTGATACTGCGCATCAGATATACGGTAATAAAAGCAGCTATTTCAGATTCTGAATAGCTTCCCTTTGCAATATTGGTGAGTACTTCTTCCGCTTCATTACGTTTCAGCGTTTTGTGGTCAAACAAATGGTTGAGTATCTTTTTCATGGAATCGTAAATTTTCTAAGTAAAGTTTATAAAGCATGATCAAATAATCCTATAAGTTAAGCCAGTTGCCGATGATTTCAAGTCCATGCTCCGTCAGCACCGACTCAGGATGAAACTGGAGACCGCGGACATCAAATCGCGTGTGGCTGATCCCCATGATCATTCCTTTTTCATCCTCACAGGTGATTTTAAAGCATGCAGGCAATGTGCTTCGGTCCACAACCCATGAATGGTAACGACCACCGGATATCTGAGGGGGAATTCCTGTAAACAGGGGTTCATCCTTTCCGGTTATATGAATGGGCGTAGCCGTTCCGTGAAAAACTTCGGGCAGATTGATCAGTGTTCCTCCAAACGCTTCACCAATAGCCTGATGCCCCAGGCATATTCCCAGAATGCTTTTTTCTGAGGCATAGGTTCTGATCAAATCCAGACAAATACCTGCCTCAATGGGAATACCGGGACCCGGAGAAATTAAAATCTTATCATAATGCTGAACATCAGCAATATCAATGGTGTCATTTCTGAAAACATCTGGCTTCACATGCGTCAATTGCATGATATAATGAACCAGATTATAAGTAAATGAATCGTAATTATCTATTACAAGGATCTTTTTCATACTAAGAATGTTAAATGATTTCCTGCGCCATTTCAATGGCCTTTTTCAAAGCGCCCAGTTTATTATTGACTTCCTGCAATTCACTTTCTTCATTTGAAACGGCAACAATTCCGGCACCTGCCTGATAGAATAAAGTGTTTCCCTTGCTCAGAAAGGTACGGATCATAATGGCATGGTTGAAGCGCCCCTTAAAATCGAGAAAACCCAGTGCACCTCCATAATACCCCCTGCTTTGGTTCTCATATTGATCGATCAGTTGCATGGCTTTAATTTTAGGAGCTCCCGATAAAGTACCAGCAGGAAAAGTGGCTGTCATCATGTCAGTAACATCCGATCCTTCATTGAGTCGCCCAGAAACTGATGATACCAGATGTATGACATGAGAAAAAAACTGTACTTCCCTGTATTTTTCAACCTCCACTTCGTCTGCGTGCCGGCTCAGATCATTCCGGGCCAAATCAACCAGCATCACATGCTCGGCATTTTCCTTGAGATCTGTTGACAGTTTTTGCGCAAGTACCTTATCATGTTCATCATCTCCGGTTCTTTTAAAGGTCCCCGCAATGGGATTGATGGTAGCTTTTCCCTTGCTGATTTTCAATTGTGCTTCCGGGGAAGAACCAAAAATCTTATAACTTCCATAATCAAAATAAAACAGATAAGGAGACGGGTTTATGGAACGAAGCGCCCTGTATACATTGAATTCGTCGCCCTGAAATTTCTGTGAAAATTGGCGCGATAATACAATCTGAAATACATCACCCCTGTAACAATGCTCCTTACCTTTGCGGACCATTTCTTTATAAGCCAGGTCGGTAATGTTGGATTCTTCCTGCCCATGCGTTCTAAAGTTATATATAGCCAAATTGCGGCTGTTCAGCAGTGTTTCGATCCGCTCCAATTCGCTGGGTTCTCCATTAATTTGATTTTCAATAATGTGGAGGTGGTTCTGAAAATGATTGATGGCAATGATATAATTATAAAAATGATATCGTACCTCAGGTATTTTGCGATTGTTCGACATGCGCATGTTCAGTTTGACATTTTCAAAATACCTGACTGCATCATAAGATGTATATCCAAATAAGCCGTTAATTACAGCCTGATCTCCATCCTGCTGCTCAAAGCACTGCATGAATGCCTTGAATTTTTCGTTAAAGTCACCTGTTTTTGAAATCGTGGACTTCACTTCTGACCCGTCAGGATATGACTCGGAAATAGTGCCGTTGTCGACCATAAAACCTGCAAGCGGCTTGAGGCAAATAAATGAGTAGCTGTTTTCGTTTCCGTGATAATCAGAGCTTTCCAGTAACAGGGCATTCGGAAATACATCCCGGATTCTCAGGTAAATACTCACCGGAGTAATAGTGTCGGCCAGGAGTTTTCTGCTTTTTGTTCGGATGGTAAATTTTTTCATGGTGCTTTAAAAATGGTTAAAAAAAAACGGCCTACCGTGAGTACGATAGGCCGCTGATTTATTTTTGCTTATATACAAAAGGGTAACGGTCTCACGGTTTTATGAGATTCTCACTGTTCCACCACCACCAATTTGTATATACTTTGTTCATTTTCTGATCTTATGTTTTGCAAATATAGATTCGTTTTTCAAAAAAACAAATTATCAGGCTGCTTTTAACCGGTGAAGATTAATTTTCTCCATTTTGGTTTTAGCATATTCCGCTGTAATCGTAAATTGATGTTCCTCAGAGGAGGGTTGCTCAAACATAACATCTACCATAATGGCTTCACAAATGGACCGGAGACCACGTGCCCCCAGTTTAAATTCTACAGCTTTGTCTACAATATAATCCAATGCTTCTTCTTCAAACATCAGCTTCACCTCATCCATTTCAAACAACTTAACATACTGCTTGATAATGGAATTTTTGGGCTCGGTTAAAATGCTCCGTAAAGTTTTACGGTCAAGCGGATGCAAATAAGTGAGTATCGGAAGACGTCCGATAATTTCAGGTATCATTCCGAATGCGCGTAAATCTTGCGGTGCAATGTATTGCATCAGATTGTTCCGTTCTATATGGTCGGTATGCCTTGAAGCATTATAGCCCACCACGGTAGTGTTTAATCGGTTGGCGATCTTTCTTTCAATACCTTCAAAGGCACCGCCACAAATAAACAGGATATTCCTGGTATCTACTGGGATCATTTTCTGGTCGGGATGTTTACGTCCACCCTGAGGGGGAACATTGACCACCGAACCTTCAAGCAATTTCAGAAGTCCCTGTTGAACCCCTTCACCGGATACATCGCGCGTAATGGATGGATTATCGCCTTTACGTGCAATTTTGTCAATCTCATCAATAAATACAATTCCCTTTTCGGCAGCTTCGGTATTATAATCAGCTACCTGAAGCAACCGGGTAAGTATGCTCTCAATATCTTCACCTACATAACCTGCTTCTGTGAGTACAGTAGCATCAACGATTGTAAATGGAACATGAAGGAGTTTTGCAATGGTGCGGGCCAGCAAAGTTTTTCCTGTACCGGTCTCTCCTACCAGGATGATGTTTGACTTTTCGATTTCAACATCTTCACCCTGATCACGGCGTGTTGATTGCATCAGGCGTTTATAGTGATTATAAACGGCAACAGAAATGGTCTTTTTAGCATCATCCTGCCCAATGACATATAAATCAAGGAATTTCTTGATTTCCTTGGGCTTGAGCAGTTGTATGTTATTTACATCGAAAGGAGCTTTCTTCTTGGTTTCCTCCTGAACGATTTCATAAGCCTGCTCTACGCAATTATCGCAGATATGTCCGGAGATTCCGGCAATCAGCAAATTGGTATCACGCTTATCACGACCGCAGAAAGAACACTTGTCCATCGAAATTTATATTAATTAATTTAAACGATGTTTTATTTGTCAAAGTTATGAAAAATCAACGGAGTCCTTTACTTTTTTTTCGTTCTTTCAAGGATCTCGTCAATCATTCCATATTCCAACGCTTCTTTTGCTGTCATCCAGTAATCACGATCCGAATCTTTTTCCACCTTATCAATTGAATTTCCGGAGTGTTCAGCAATAATAGCATACAGTTCACCGCGCAATTTTAAAATTTCACGGGCTGTAATTTCAATATCGGTAGCCTGACCCTGTGCTCCGCCCATGGGTTGATGGATCATTACACGCGAATGTTTCAGCGCAGTACGTTTGCCACTGGCACCGGCACATAATAATACTGCGCCCATCGATGCAGCCATTCCAGTACAAATGGTAGCCACATCGCAGGTAACATATTGCATCGTATCGTAAATGCCGAGACCTGCATGTACTGCTCCTCCGGGGGTGTTGAAATATATCTGGATGTCTTTGCCCGGATCAGCGGAATCAAGATACAACAATTGCGCTTGAATCACATTGGCAACGAAATCATCAATAGGTAGCCCCAGAAAAATGATCCGGTCCATCATCAGCCTGGAAAACACATCCATTTGAGCCACATTCAGTTGCCGTTCCTCTATGATTGTAGGGGAAATATAACTGTTGGTAACTGAAGCGAACCGGTGAAGGTTCAGGCTGCTGATTCCCAGATGGCCGATAGCGAATTTACTGAAGTCTCTGATGAGGTCCATAATACATGTT
The DNA here is from genome assembly GCA_964615995.1 of uncultured Bacteroidales bacterium. Lineage (GTDB taxonomy): Bacteria > Bacteroidota > Bacteroidia > Bacteroidales > UBA10428 > UBA5072. The sequence goes on along the minus strand of CAZTSR010000005.1, from coordinate 53,702 downwards.
TGTTTCTTAAATAACTATTTTTCGAAAAGTTTGTTGAATTTTTCCAAAGTTATTTCTTTCGTATCGAGTTTCACGGATTTTTTTAAGAAATCAAACACTTTATTTTCGTTCAGGCTTTCACTGTGCCTGTTTCTGTCTTCTTCACGGCCAAGGCTTTCCTTGGCATATTTATCCAGTAAATCTGCAGGAACTTCTCCAATACCATAATACTGAATGAATTGTTGGCGGATGGCCTCTTTAACATGGTCAACCAATTCTTCTTCAGTGAACTTCAACTCCTGATCTTTTGTGATCTTGCCTTTAATCAGCTGCCATTTCAGGTCTTCCGTAAATGGAGCGAAGTCCTTCTCAATCTGTTCTGCAGTAACCTTACCCTGATTGCTGTATAACAGCCAACGCTTCAGAAAATCTACCGGAAGATTCTGCTTGAACTTTTCCAGAAAATGCGTACGGGCATCCATACGGAATTTGTAATCACTGTTGCGACTGAAAGCGGATTTCAATTCTTCCTCCACCTTCTGCTTGAATTCTTCTTCCGATTTAACGGTGTCTTTTCCGTAAGCTTTGTCAAACAACTCCTGGTTCACAGCAGCTTTTTCGAAATTTGAAATATTTTTGATGGTCAGCTTAAAATTTGAGCCGGCATCTTTCAGTTTTTCCTTGTCAATTTTTAATAAAGCAGCCAGGTCAGTCTCATTCTCAAAAGTCTTTTTTACATCAATGGTAATCTCGTCACCTTTCTTAAGACCGTCGAACTGTTTCCGGCTTTTTTCATCCTTAATGAATTCAAGGGAAATTGTGCCATCTTCCACCTTAATGCCTTTTTCTACAGCATTTCCATTGGAATCCAGTTCAACCATGTCGGCTTTGATCATATTGTTGCCTGATACCACGTCAATGTCAACAAAAGTTCCATATCTGGAAGTAACCCGGTCAATTTGTTTGTCGAGTTCTTCCTGGTCAACCTTAATTTCATACCAGGCAATTTTATCCTTTTCAGAAACCTGAATGTCTAATTCGGGTGCCAGTCCGATATCGAAAGCGAACTCAAACTGCGTGTCATTATCCCAGTCGATTTTTACCGGCTTTGCCTCGTTAGGCAGCGGTTCACCCAAAATGCTCAACTTCTCATCCACCAGATATTTGCTCAACGATTCAGCCAGAACTTTATTAATCTCATCGGCCAGAATAGGTTTCCTGTACATCTTGTTTACAAGTCCCTGGGGAACTTTTCCAGGACGGAACCCATCAAATTTAGCTTTACGTCTGTAATCCTTTAAAATATTGTTTACCCGCTCCTCATAGTCGGGTTTCTCAATGGTAACGGTCAATACTGCATTCAATTCGTCAATGCTGTCTTTCTTAATGTTCATCCGATTTGTTTTTAATTAATTTATTTCTGCCTGTCAGATCGCATGAATCAGGAGGCACTTCTCAGTTAAATTTCGCTGTGCAGATCATGGCTCATATGTAACGGGATAAACTTATCGCCCATTCATCTGCACCGAAATGCATGTTATAAATAAAGAACTTTTTTGCTGGTGCGGATGAAGGGACTCGAACCCCCACGCCTTACGGCACAAGATCCTAAGTCTTGCGCGGCTACCAATTACGCCACATCCGCGGCAAATTTCGCGCAAAGATACCACTTTTTAGTTTCCGTGAAAATAAATTCCACTACATTTTAACAATTTGATTGTTTGCGTGTTTGATTACCTGATTGGATCCAATAAAAGGAATATTTTTGCTTAATTATTAAAATAATTCTATGAAAAAAATTTTAGTATTGCTGATATGCTTTATCAGTTTTATCAGTGTTGAAGCGCAACAAGCTTCTAACTCAGACAAACTTACCCGCAAATGGGAAGTTACAGGACTTAAAGTCCCTGAATCAGTTTATTATGATGCCCTGCATGATGCCATTTATGTGTCGAACGTTTCAGGAAAACCCAATGAAAAGGACAACACGGGTTTTGTTTCCAAATTATCACCAGATGGCAAGGTAACAAACCTCAATTGGATTACCGGACTCAATGCTCCAAAGGGAATGGGTGTAATGGGTCAATTGCTCTATGTGTCAGATATTGATAAGGTTGTGGAAATTGAAATTACATCCGGCAAAATCAACAGAATGATTGACATACCCGGATCTGCATTCCTGAATGATATTGCTGTTGACGGACAGGGAAATGTTTATGTTTCAGATTCGGAAAAAAATACCGTTCATGTCATCCGGTTTGGAAATCCTGAACTTCTGGTAAGTTCAGAGAAACTGAAAGGAATCAACGGATTGTTTTTTTCAGATGGCAAGCTGTTGGCAGGAACTCAGGATCGGATTGTAAGCATTGATCCGGTCACAAAAGCCATTACTGATTATATTCTGAATACCGGAAATATTGATGGTCTGGTTCCGGATGGAGATGGCAATTACATTATTTCCGACTGGAATGGTAAGATTCAACTGGTAAGTAAAGACAAAGAAAAAGTGCAATTGCTGGATACCACTCCTGCTAAAGTAAATGCAGCCGATATTGAGTATATTGTAAACAAAAACCTGTTGCTTGTTCCCACCTTTAGCGACAATAAGGTAGTGGCATACGAGCTGAAATAGCACACACATTCCAAAGCCAACACTGACAGGTCTGAACGACTCTGTCAGGTTGGGTTATTCATTATTTTACAGTTACCAGTTCGTATTTTCTGGAACCCAGACCAATTTCTTCTGCATGTTCTAAACCTGCAGCCCAGTGTACATTGGGATGAGTAAGGGCGAATTTATCTTCGCCGGTATGGTGATTATGCTGGTGATCACTCACCCTGCATCCGTCCAACATAGGCGCATTTGAAACCATATCAACACAAGCCTGATCCAGGGCAACCGGATCAAAAGACGCAGCAATACCAATATCCGGAACCAGAGGATAATCATTGAATCCCCAGCAGTCGCAATCCGGTGAGATGCTGATCATAAAGTTGATATGAAAATTTGGCTTATTACTTACTGCAGCAAGAGCATATTCAGCAATTTTCCGATTCATGGTCTCCGAAGCTGAATTCCATACAGCCTCAGCAGCCTCATACTGACAAACGGCCACGCACTGACCGCATCCTACGCAAAGTTCATAATCAATGGCTGCAATACGGTCGGAACCGACTGTAATGGCTTCCTGAGCGCAGTTCTTAACGCATACTTTGCAACCCGTACAGTTTTCTGCATTAATGCGCGGTGCTGATGATGAATGCAATTCGAGTTTCCCCCCAATAGAAGCGCAACCCATTCCCAGATTTTTAAGAACCCCTCCAAAACCTGCAAATTCATGACCTTTGAAATGATTCATGGAAATCAGCACATCGGCATCGGCAACACCACGTCCTATTTTAGCAGTTTTGCAATGGGCAAGATTCAGTGGTATCTCAACATAATCCAAACCCTTTAAACCATCGCCAATAATAACGGGACAGTCAACAGCAAGCGGATTAAATCCGTTTTCCCAGGCTGATCTGAGATGGTCTACAGCATTGGAACGCCCGCCTGTATATAGGGTATTGCAATCGGTCAGATATGGTTTTCCACCCCTGGTTTTGATATATTTCACAACGGTGGCGGCAAAGTTAGGCCGGATATAGGAAAGGTTACCAGGTTCACCAAAATGAATTTTGATTCCTGTCATTTTCTTATCAAAATCGATCTGATCAATTCCGGCTTTCTTTATCAGAATTTCCAGCTTCCGCTGCAGGTTCATGATTGAATTCGCACGCAAATCGGTGAAAAATACTTGTGACATAGTTGGGAAATCGTTAAATAAGTAATGAAAGTACTTTATAAATAGAAGATGGGGTCAATTATCTGAGTTCAAAATTCTTGCCGAGGTATACTCTGCGTACCTGTTCATCATCGGCCAATTCCTTGGCGGTACCTGCCTTTAAAATTTCACCTTCAAAAAGCAGATAGGCCCTGTCGGTAATTGAAAGGGTTTCATGCACATTATGGTCGGTGATTAATATTCCGATGTTTTTATCTCTTAATTTTCCTACGATTTCCTGGATATCCTCTACCGCTATAGGGTCTACACCTGCAAAGGGTTCATCAAGCAGAATGAATTTCGGTTTAAGAGCGAGCGCACGGGCAATTTCAGTTCTGCGTCTTTCTCCACCAGACAGTTGAATACCCAAACTTTTTCTGATTTTTTGAAGACCGAATTCATTTAACATCGACTCAACACGAAATTTCTGTTCTTCCTTGGATAAATCGGTCATTTCCAGCACAGCCCTGATATTGTCTTCAACACTTAATCTCCGGAATACAGATGCTTCCTGGGCAAGGTATCCGATCCCTCTCTGCGCGCGCTTGTATACAGGTTCATAGGTAATCTCCTGGTCATCAAGGTAAATCTTGCCGGAATTTGGCTGTATCAGCCCGACAATCATATAAAAGGATGTGGTTTTTCCGGCTCCGTTAGGCCCCAGCAATCCGGCAATCTCACCCTGTTCCACTTCAAATGAAACATCCTTGACCACTGTTCGTGTTCTGTAACGTTTAACCAGGTTTTCTGTTCGGAGCTTCATATTTTCAGTGTAAATTATTCAGGTGATCCAGCACGGAGTTCCCTTTTCTTCTCAACACGTCTTGACAAAATAATGCCGATTTCATATAGTAATATCATCGGCAAAGATACCATTAATTGAGTAAACATGTCAGGTGTAGGAGTGATAATTCCTGCTACCAGGAGGATTACAACCAATGCATGCTTCCGGTAACGCTTCAGGAAGGAAGGTGTTATAAGGCCTATTCTACTTAGAAAATAAATAAGCACAGGCAGTTCGAATAATATTCCGCTTACCAGAACAATGGAAGTAACCAGGGAAATATAGGATGCCAGCGTAGGAATATTATGAACAACAGCACTTACCTGGTAATTATAAAGGAAATTCACCGAAAAAGGCGTAATCAGATAATATCCAAAAGAAACACCCAGCAGAAAAAGAAAGGTAATATAGAACACTGCTCCTGAGGCATGCTGACGCTCATTCTGATATAATGCAGGCCTTATAAACCGCCAGAATTCAAAAAACATATACGGAAATCCCAAAACCAGTCCTGCAACAAGGCTGATTTTGATATGTGCGATAAACTGCCCTGCAACAGCAGTATTTTGCAGCACCAGTGGTTTGTTGTTAATGGTAAGGTCTCCAACCTGAACCCATTGTCTGACCCAGTCACCCAAAAGTTGCAGCATTCTGTTGGTCCAGAATTCATGTTTGCTGGGGCCCAGCAATATCGTGTCAAACAAAAAATCCTTAAAAACAAAAGCCGTGATGCTGAAAGCCACAATGGCTATTACTGAACGAATTAAATGCCACCTGAGTTCTTCGAGGTGTTCGAGAAATGTCATTTCTCCCTTTGTTGTTTCTTCCATCTACAGCTCCAGATTGAGGCGGTGTACAAATGTTAATATTTTTTAAAATGCAGTTTCCGCATAGCGAAATAAGAAAAAAAATATTAATTTTAGTTTACAAATGTATTTAATATTTTAAGATTGCCTTCATAAAGGCCTTTCATGCCTACAACTAAAATCATAATTAATTTAATTGATCCCCTGATCGTAATGGCATTTTATGAAATCAGGACTAGAATAAACACAAACGCAAGATGAGCCTTGGCCAGGAAATTTCATTGATTGACGTACTAAAAACACATTTTGGATTTACCAGTTTTAAAGGCAACCAGGAGGCCATTATCCGGAATGTACTAAATGGAAACGACACCTTTGTTTTGATGCCCACCGGCGGAGGTAAATCTCTTTGTTACCAGTTGCCCGCCCTAATTATGGAAGGTACAGCAATCATCATTTCCCCGCTTATTGCATTAATGAAAAACCAGGTGGATGCCATGCGCAGCTTTAGTGAAGAAGATGGGGTGGCTCACTTTCTAAATTCTTCCTTAAATAAAGCTTCTATAGCAAAAGTGAAACATGACATTTTGGAAGGCCAAACCAAGTTGCTTTATGTCGCTCCGGAATCGCTTACCAAAGATGAAAACATCCAGTTCCTGAAAAAAATCAAAATATCGTTCTATGCAATTGATGAAGCTCATTGTATCTCGGAATGGGGACATGACTTTCGCCCTGAATACAGGCGTATCCGTCCAATCATCAATGAAATAGGCACAGAACCTATTATTGCATTAACTGCTACTGCCACTCCAAAAGTTCAGCATGACATTCAGAAGAATCTGGGTATGCTGGAGGCCAATATTTTTAAATCATCTTTTCGCAGGCATAATTTATACTACGAAGTAAGGCCTAAGAAAAATGTTACCCGTGAGATTATTAAATATATTAAGGCAAATAACGGCAAATCGGGAATTATTTATTGCCTCAGCCGTAAGAAAGTGGAGGAACTGGCAGAAACCTTACAGGTTAACGGTGTAAGAGCGCTGCCTTATCATGCCGGTCTCGATTCTGCAACCCGTTCGCAAAACCAGGATCGTTTTTTGATGGAGGAAGCCGATGTGATCGTTGCTACAATTGCTTTTGGAATGGGCATCGACAAGCCTGATGTTCGGTTTGTAATCCACTATGATGTTCCCAAAAGTCTGGAAGGCTATTACCAGGAAACAGGGCGTGCAGGACGCGACGGAGGCGAAGGTAACTGTATTGCCTTTTATAGCTATAAAGACATCCAGAAGCTTGAAAAATTCATGCAGGGCAAACCCATCGCCGAACAGGAAATCGGAAAACAGTTATTGCTTGAAACCGTTGCATACGCTGAATCATCGGTTTGCAGGCCCAAACAGTTGCTGAATTATTTCGGTGAGGAAATGCCGGAAACCTGTGGTAACTGCGACAACTGTCTGCATCCGAAAAAGCAGTTTGAGGGGAAAGACGACATTTTATTGGTTTTGAAAACCATTCTCGACGTTAAGGAAAAATTTAAATTCGACCATATTGCCAATATCCTCGCAGGGGTTAAAACGCCGGCCATTAAATCATACAACCATCAGATGCTCGAGATGTTTGGCGCCGGAAAATCAAAAGATTTCAATTATTGGAGTATGGCGGTTCGGCAAGCCCTTATAAAAAGGCTGGTTCAAAAAGACATTGAAAACTACGGATTGCTTAAACTTGAAGAAAAAGGTCATCAGTATATTGCCAACCCTGTATCGGTGATGATTTCCGAAGATCACGATTACTCAGATACCGATGAAGAGGAAGATAACTTTTCTGCACAGGAACGACCGGGAACTGCTGATGAGGAACTGTTCTCAATCCTCAAGAACCTTCGGAAAAAGCTATCCAAACAACTGCAGCTTCCTCCTTTTGTAATTTTCCAGGACCCTTCACTTGAAGATATGTCCATACAGTATCCGATCACCATTGAGGAACTGCAAAACATTACAGGAGTTGGTGCAGGCAAGGCAAAACGGTATGGAACCGAATTTATTAAGATTATTAAAAGTTACGTTGAGGAAAAGGAAATCATCCGCCCACAGGATATGGTTGTTAAATCCATTATCAATAAATCAAATCTGAAGGTATTCATCATTCAGAGCATTGACCGGCAGATGGATTTTGAAGATATTGCCGATGCCAAAAATATCAGCATGGACATTCTGCTCGATGAGATTGAAGCCATTGTTAATTCCGGTACAAAGCTGAACATTGATTATTATATCAATAACATTATGGAAGAAGACCATCAGCAGGATATTTATGATTATTTCATGGAGGAAGCCGAAGATGAGTCGGTTGAAAATGCGTTGCAGGAGTTGGGTGAAGAAAATTATACCGAAGAAGAAGTAAGGCTTATGCGCATTAAGTTTATGTCTGAGCTGGGCAATTGATCAAACACCCTGAAATTTTCTTCCTTTCCATTCATACGATCCTGTTAATCCCCAAATGGTCCATATCATTACCATGAATGGATACATGAATGAGAAAATAACAAACCACAGCACCGTCATATGCTTGCCATAAAACCTCAGAAAGTGCACCAGAAAATGATAATCTGCAGCGGTTTTTAAAGCAAAAAAAACAACAAAAAAGCCCGGATTTCCTTTCCAGAACAATAATGCAAGGAAAAACAACCCTACGGCATTCATCAGCATTACCCATACGGCTGTTATGATGGTATTCAAATCGCGGTAATGCCTGCTTTTGGAAACCCACCGGATCCTTTGGCTAAAATATTGGCTCCAGGATTCCTGATGCTGTGTCAGGACAATGGCTTGTTTCGATTTGAGGATTCTGATTTTCCTGCCAGCCTTTTTTGCATTGTGTATAAAAAAAGTATCATCGCCCGAAACTACATTTTCGTTCATCGCATCCTCCATTTCAAGAAATACAGACTTGCGGAATCCAAAAGACGCTGCATTGCCGTAAATAGGATATCCTCCGGCCGCAGCACCTGATCCCGCAGCAATCAGACTCAGGAATTCAGCCTCCTGAAAACGGGAACAAAATTTCCCGTCTGTCGTTATATCTACCAAACCCAGAACCAGGTCGGCCCCCGATTCCTTAAAAAAAGCCGAAAAAGCTTTAGCCCACAACGGTCCTATGATACAATCCGCATCAGTGGTAAGAATGAATTCATGTGCTGCATGTTTTACACCGGTACGAATGGCCGCCTTTTTTCCGCTTCCTGCATTCAGAAGGTATTCAAACCCGTGATGATCCTCACAGAATTGCTGTGCCTGTGAAACAGAAAGATCTTCAGAATGATCATCCACCAAAAGAATTTCAATTTTTCCGGCAGGGTAAACCTGTTGTTCCAATGCATGCAGCAATTCCCGCAAACATGATTCCTCGTTGCGGAAGGGAACTATTATTGTAATGCCATAATCCTCAGTAGCGTATGCCGGATCAAATTCAGGTACCTTTCTCCAATTGCGCGAATAAGCGACTATCCTGACCAGATACCCGATAAATATTAATAATGCCGAAAAGAATAAAACATTCATGAATTTTTGAAATGGTTATTTCGCAGTCAACCATTTATCGATTTTCTCATACAACTCATTAATGTTCACCGGCTTAGTGATAAAATCATCACATCCCGCCTGCAGGCACCGAATGCGTTCCTCATTAATAGCATTGGCTGTTTGAGCGATAATTGGAATGCCGGCATTGAATTTCTTAATTTCCTCTGTTGCCACTAATCCATTCATTTCAGGCATTTGTATATCCATCAGGATCAAATCTATTCCCGGATTATTTCTGCAGATTTCAACAGCTTCACGTCCGTCAGAAGCGTGAAGGACATCCGCTTTTGTTTGCTTAAGGAATCCCTCCAGGAATTTATAGCTGAACTTATCGTCTTCTGCAACCAGGAAAAGCTTTCCATCCCAACTATGATGTACACGAACAGGTTTGTTTTCTGAACGTTCCTCTCCTTTTTTATTGGCCGACTTAAAAGGAATGGTAAAATAGAAAGTAGAACCCACCCCCTCTTCAGATTCTGCCCACATGCGTCCTCCCAGCAAATCAACCAATCCTTTCGAAATAGCCAGGCCGAGTCCCGAACCACCATATTTTCGGGAAGGAGAGCTGTCTGCCTGCATGAACCGCTCAAAGATCAGCTGCAGCTTATCTGCCGCAATTCCAATGCCTGTATCCTTTACATAGAATTTCAAGGTCTTGCTGTCTTCCAGATTGTATCCAAACTCAATATATCCATTGTGGGTAAATTTAATGGCGTTCCCCACAAGGTTCGTAAGAACCTGCCGGAGCCGGATAGGATCAGTATGGATATACGATTTCTCATCGGGGAATGGTTTTTTGGCAGTGACCTTTACTTTCGACTTATCCCGCTTCAGACTGCGCGTCAGGAAAGTGGATAGAATCTGATCGAGTAAATTATTCAACGAAAAATCGTCCTGAAGAATATTTACCTGGTCGGATTCTATTTTGGCAAAATCGATGATATCGTCAATGAGGTTAATCAACACCTTACCATTGCTGTTTATAATATTAAGGTATTTTTTCCGGTTGGGCCGGCTCAGCGAATCATCATTGAGCATTTCAGCAAAGCCCAGAATCCCATTCATAGGTGTCCGGATCTCATGAGACATATTGGCCAAAAAAGCAGTCTTCAGCTTGTCAGATTCTTCTGCCTTGTTTTTAGCCATGATAAGCTCATATTCAAGATGGCTTCGATGCAGCGCTACAGAAACCTGATGCACAAAAGTCTCAATAATATGCTTGAATTTGATGATGTTCTTATTTAAGGTAAGAATGGTGATGCTTCCCAGCCGTTTGTTATCCCGTGCCAGTTCGATATTGTATATCTTATGCACATGGATAAGCTCCCTGACTTTCGTGAGTGCTTCCTTTGAAAGATCCCCGATATGCCGTTGCAGCAAATCATCTTTCAGTGTAATGACTGTCCCCGGATTTTCAGGAACACGGAAGGGACTGTCGGAAAATGTTAAACCTGCGATGGGGCGCCCAATCAGTTTTTCAACCTCTTCGGTGTAAGGATCAAGTCCGGCAAAACTTTCAATGATAATACGGCCTCCTGGTTCGTCATAAGACGAGACAACCACTACAGCACTGTCAAGAAATGCAGCCAGTTTTTCAGGAATATAACGGTAAATCTCATCTTTTGAAGAAAGCGAAAGTAAGTCAAGGGCTGAATTGCTTAAAAAAATCAGGTTGTCATGATATACCCTTTCCTTGAGTTCTGCCATCTTCCGGTCAGATACATCACGCGAATTCACGATGATTCCTTTGATGGCCGGATTGCTGAACTGGTTGGAGAAAATACTTTCCACATAAATCCACCGCTTGTTTTTATGCAGACTCCGGTATTCCTTTTTTATCTGTTTACCCGGATTGGGAAGTGTTTCCTTTATAACCGACTTGATCTGATCGATGTCGTCGGGATGTACCATGTCAAAGAAGGGTTTGTGGAGCAGTTCTCCGATTTCAAAATCGGAAATCTTGTTTTTCTCGGATCCTTCGAATATGATTTTTCCCTGTCTGTTAATGATGGATATGGCGTCAGAAGAGTTTTGCAAAAGGGCACGAAACTGTTCTTCACGTTCGTGCATGGTTTTTTCCATTTGCGAATTATCCGAAATTTCCCTGGATATACCAACAATCCCGAGAACTTCTCCTTCATTATTGATGACAGGAGTCTTGTACGTTTCAAAATTTACAGTACTGTCAAAAATATCCTCGACCTGTTCAAAGAACTGCCGGTTGCGAGTGAGAATCACCTTCTGATCTGACAATTCGAACTCAGTGGCTTTCTCATGGGAGCACAGATCAAAATCAGTTTTTCCGATAATGTCTTCCTGATTTTTGTGATAGGAGGCCGCAAATGCGTAATTCGCATATATATATTTTCCCCGTGCGTCTTTAAGCCAGATAAGGTAAGGCACATGATCCAATATCAGATCGTGAGGAACGTTGTTCTTCTTCGAAATATCTTTCATGTGACGTAGACAGGTTACTCCTTTTTGCGTTTATTTATTTCATCACGGATCAGGGATGCTTTTTCATAGTCCTCCTCCAAGATTGCAGCATTCAGCAAATCCTTCAATTCCTGAAGGTTATTGCCCTTAAGCTCATCCATAAATGAGGTATCCTGAACATGAATATTTTTTTGGGGCATCGGTTCTCCTGCTGATTGAACAGCAGACTCTTTTTCAAAATCCAGAATGATACCCGCCTTTTTAAGAATCTCTTCTGTGGTATAAATCGGACATTTGAACCGGAGTGCCAGAGCTATTGCATCAGATGTTCTTGCATCAATTTCAATAATACGCTGTCCGTTATCACAGGTGAGTTTTGAATAAAAGACACCTTCTTCCAATTTATAAACAGTGACTTCAAGTAGATCAATATTGAAAGTATGTGCAAAATTTAAAAAAAGATCATGTGTTAACGGTCGGGGAGGCTTTAGTCCTTCCAATTGTATTGCAATGGCCTGCGCTTCAAATCCTCCAACGATGATGGGTATCCGCCTCCTTCCGTTTTCTTCAGCAAGCACCAGAGCATAGGCCCCTGTTTGTGTCTGGCTGTAAGAAATGCCAAGTACATTTAATTTAACTTTATTCATTATCCCGGGTCTGGTGGTTTTGTTTTCTACACAAATATAGTGATTTCATCCATTTAGGTTTTATATTCCATGATTCTATCATCCATATCCTTCAAAACGTACAATTTTCAACATTCCTGATAAAACTTCCCTAAGAATAATGTTTAAATAATCTGTTTTTTTACTGGTATTTATAATAAACTGCATTACCTTAGCGCACTCTGGAAAAACCAAACATTTTTCTCTTAATTTATTGAATTATTTTGCAGTTGTTGCAAAGTTTTCTATTTTTGCAAACCCAAAATAAAACTGAAATTTATAAAATCGATGTACGCGATAGTTAGTATAGCAGGACAACAATTTAAAGTTGAAAAGGGCAAGAAAGTCTTTGTTCACAGACTCCCCGGAGCAGTTGGTGATGATGTAAATATTGATAAGGTATTGCTTATCAGTAACGACGATAAGGTAAACGTGGGTGCGCCATATGTACCGGAAGCAGTTGTTCTTGCACAGATCGTTTCTCATGTCAGAGGAGAAAAGGTACTTGTTTTCAAAAAGAAAAGAAGAAAAACCTATCAGAAAATGTCCGGACACAGACAGGATTTCACTGAACTTCTGATTGAAGATATCAGCGAAACCGGCACTCCTCAGAGAAGCGAAAGAAAAAAGGCTGCTCTTAAAGCAGAAGCAGCTGAAAAAGCAACCAAAGAGGCAAAACCTGCAAAAGCTGCTGCTAAAAAACCAGCTGCCAAAGCAAGTACTGAAGCAAAAGCAAAAAAACCTGCAGCCGCAAAAAAACCTGCAGCTAAAGCTTCTTCAAAGAAAAGTGAATAACAACAGATCGTTAATATTTTAAAAGCATAAATCCATGGCACATAAAAAAGGAGCCGGAAGTTCGAGAAATGGACGTGAATCTCATAGTCAACGGTTAGGAATCAAAGTATTTGGTGGTGAAGTGGCTAAAGCTGGCAATATTCTTGTTCGTCAGCGCGGAACTGTTCATAATCCCGGAGCTAATGTAGGAATGGGTAAAGATCATACCCTTTATGCATTAATTGATGGCCAGGTAAAATACCAACGCAAAAAAGACGACCGTTCTTTTGTATCGGTACTTCCTGCTGAAGAATAATAAAACCCTTTAGGGTACTGTCACAGCCCCTGAACTATTCCACAAAAAAAGGAATTGTTCAGGGGTTTTTTTTACATTTGTACAAATCGATTTACTCATGCTACCACTGACTTTATTAAGGGAAAAAACGGAAGAAGTAATCAGCCGTTTAAAGGTTAAAAATTTTGATGCTCAACAAATAGTAAAAGAAATTCTATCCATAGACGAAGAACGTCGTACCACTCAAAATAAGCTGGACGGAATTCTGGCTGATCTCAATTCCGTTTCCAAAGAAATTGGCGCTCTTCTTAAAGCCAATAAGAAAGAAGAGGCTGAAGCCCGTAAAAATCAGACTGTATTGCTTAAAAAGGACATTGATTCTCTTTCAAAGGCTCTTGAAAACAATGAAGCCAGCTTGAAGAATTTATTGGTGCGGCTTCCCAATCTCCCTTCTCCCACCGTCCCCCAGGGAAAATCTTCCGAGGATAACAAAATTGAACGTGAAGGAGGTAAAATACCTTCATTGCCCGACAATGCAGCTCCTCATTGGGACCTGGCAAAGAAATACGACATCATCGATTTTGAACTGGGCAACAAACTTACCGGTGCGGGATTTCCTGTATATAAAGGTCAGGGTGCAAAATTACAGCGGGCATTGATCCAGTTCTTTCTGGATGAAAATATAAAAGCCGGATATGTTGAAATCATGCCCCCGCTTATGGTGAATGAAGATTCAGGTTTCGGAACCGGACAATTGCCTGATAAAGACGATCAGATGTACCATGTTCAGATCGATAATTTTTATCTGATTCCAACCGCCGAGGTTCCCGTAACCAATATTTACCGTGATGTAATTCTTGACGCCAGGGATTTTCCTGTTAAAAATACTGCCTATACACCATGTTTCCGCCGTGAAGCAGGATCTTATGGAAAGGATGTCAGAGGACTAAACCGGCTGCATCAATTTGACAAGGTAGAAATTGTACAAATTCAGCATCCCGATCATTCCTACCAGGCTTTGGAAGAAATGGTAAAACACGTGGAAAGCATTGTTCAGAAACTACAGCTCCCCTATCGTATTCTTCGCTTATGTGGCGGGGACATGAGTTTTACTTCCGCCCTTACTTTTGATTTTGAAGTGTATGCCGCTGCACAAAAACGATGGCTGGAAGTAAGTTCTGTTTCAAATTTCGAATCATTCCAGGCAAACCGGTTAAAACTCAGATACAAGGAGGAAGGCAGTAAAAAGCCACAACTGGCTCATACGCTGAACGGAAGCTCACTGGCATTACCACGCATTGTTGCAGCGCTGCTTGAGAACAATCAAACTGCTGATGGTGTAATAATACCTGCTGCACTCCAGCCCTATACCGGTTTCGACCGGATTAAGGCGGTCAAATAACCAAAAAGGAATCCTGAACATCTGATCGGGTCTGTGTAAAATTTGTCCATACAACTATTTGCCTTGTTTTTACGTTTACAAGGGCATACAAAATCAATTATATGAAATCTTTCTCACGCTTCCGGATACTGCTTATCCTTTTGATCCCCTTTATTGCTACCTGCAATAAAGATGACAATCATATTGAATATATCAATAATCAGCTTTATGATTTGATGCGCGACTGGTATTTTTGGTATGATGAGATGCCTGTTCCGCAGCCTGATCCTGCCAACTATAATGATCCGCAGGATTATATGGACGCCATTACATATGCTGAGGTTGACAAGTGGAGTTATATCGTTACACAGGAAGAAAACCAGCAATATTTTGAAGAAGGAAAATCCATCGGGCACGGTTTTTCTCTGGGTCTGGATGATGCCAACCAGATCCGGATCATTTTTGTTTATCCGGGAACAGAAGCTGCCATAAAAGGAGTTGAGAGAGGCTGGATCCTTTCTAAAATCAATGGTGTAACAGCACCTCCCAATAACAGCGTATTTGAAATGATGGGGAATAATGCTGTTGGCGTATCCAATACATATACCTTCCTGGATCATGAAGGTCTTACAAAGGTGGTTACCCTTACCAAGGAAAACTATAGTATCGTACCTGTTTTGCATTCTGAAGTAATTACCCTGGGAAGTGATAAAATCGGATATATGGTTTTCCAGGATTTTATCAATCCTGCCACCGGAGGACTTGATGAAACACTTCAATCATTTGTCAATGCCGGAATCAATGAACTGGTTATCGACTTGCGGTATAATGGTGGAGGAATGGTAAGCATTTGTCAGCAATTTGCCGGCTGGCTTGTTGGAAAGACCCATGCTAATGAAGTTCTGGTTTCCTTTGAATTCAACAATAAACACAGTTCAGAAAACGTCACACTGAAAGTCCCTTCAAAAACAAACGGATTGGATCTGGACCGGGTGTTTTTTATCGGCACACAAAATACAGCATCGGCCAGTGAGATGCTCATAAACGGCCTGAAACCATTCGTTTCTGATGTCATCCTGGCCGGATCAAATACCCATGGTAAGCCTGTAGGAATGAACGGATTTCAAATTGATGAATACATTGCATATCCTATTACTTTCAGTTATTACAATAAAAATCATGAAGGTGATTTCTTCGGTGGGCTGGTTCCTGATATTGCTGCAACTGACGATTTCAAACATGATTTTGGAGATCTGAATGAGCCCATGCTGAAATCGGTTTTGGATTACATCGATTCAGGCAGTGCCTTAACTCCTGAAGCCCACATCTCTGGCAAAGACGGCCGGATGCTTAACCCCAACAGGCCAATGAGTATATTTCTTAAAGCAAATTAATATGGTCATTCTGGGTATTGATCCGGGTTCTGTGATCATGGGTTATGGTATCATCCGTATTGTGCGTAATGAACCGCAACTTTTGCTGATGGGAATTCTGGATCAGCGTAAAATCAGTGATCATTACACAAGAATTGCCCGGATCTTTGAACGCACCCTTGAAATCATCCGTGAATATCATCCCGATGCCATGGCTATTGAGGCTCCATTTCATGGCAATAATGTTCAGTCGATGTTAAAGCTGGGCCGTGCCCAGGGTGCAGCGATTTCTGCTTCACTCTATGAATCGGTTCCGGTGTTCGAATATGCCCCCCGCAAAGTAAAACAATCCATTACGGGACATGGCGAGTGTTCCAAGGAACAAGTTGCCAGAATGCTGCAACTTACCCTGAAGACTGATTTAAAACCTGAAACTTTTGATGCTACGGATAGTGTTGCAGTAGCTTTGTGCCATTACTATGAGTTATGCAACCCGATAAAAGCGGGCAACTCCAAAAACTGGGAAGACTTTATCCGGAAAAATCCCGATCGTGTAAGCTAGCAATCAGAGTGCCTTCCTTATTTTTTCCGCAATTGTATTAAATTGTGCTTCTGTAAGTTTCAGCTTGGGTTTGCTGAATTCAATATCGTGTATCCCTTTTATCGGTACCAGGTGAATGTGAGCATGAGGAACTTCCAATCCAATTACAGCTATACCTACCCGCTTGCAGGGGATTTCCTTTCCGATTGCCCTGGCTACTTTTTTTGCAAACACCATCATGCCGCCCAGGAGGTCATCGTCCATATCAAATATATAATCGGTTTCTGTTTTGGGCACTACCAGGGTATGCCCCTCAGCTAACGGATTGATATCCAGAAAGGCAAAATACCTGTCGTCTTCAGCTATTTTGTAGCAGGGAATGTCACCGCGTATGATTTTCGAGAAAATAGTAGCCATCAGTTCACGATTAAATGGATATTTCAATGATCTCAAAAGGAATTACCCCGGAAGGAACCCTGATTTCCACATGATCGCCAACCTTTTTGCCAATAAGTCCACGCGCTATGGGAGTGCTGACAGCAATTTTGCCCTGTTTCAGGTCAGCTTCACTGTCTGCAACAATGGTATATTGCATGGTGGCATTATTCTGAGTATTGCGAATTTTGATCTTGTTCAGAATCTGGATTCTTTTGGTATCCAATTTGGAACCATCAATAATGCGTGAATTGCCAATGGCATCTTTCAGTTTTGATATTTTCAGCTCAAGCATCCCCTGAGCTTCTTTTGCAGCTTCATATTCGGCATTTTCTGAAAGGTCGCCTTTATCACGAGCCTCAGCAATCTGCTTTGAAATTGACGGACGCTCAATACTGGTTAACTGTTCCAGTTCATCCTTAAGCCTTTGCAGACCTTCTTCAGTAATATACGATACTTTTGTCATAATACGCTCCTCCTCGATAGGGTCGATAAAAAAAAGAATCCCGAATATTCGGAACTCTTTAATATTCTGATCTTAAATTTGTTACTTAAATGGTTTCTGAAATAACCAACAATATACCAAATTAATTAAAATTCCCTTCTTTTCAAAATTTCCGAATAGATAATTGCCTTTCGGGGATTAAAAAACTCGCGGTTGGCTTTTCTTTTTGCTTCAGCTTCTTCAGCCGCTTCAACAGATACAATTTCACCACTTGCAATATCATCATCGCTGTCAGACGGGTCCAACTCCTTTCTCAGCGATTCATATTTAGCAATCATTTTCTGAATGTCCGACTGTCCTTCTTCAAATACTTCAACATCGCTTTTGTTAGGAACATCCAACGAACTCTCTTTATCTGAAAGGGACATCCCTTCCAGTTCATATGCAGCTTCTTTTGTGTCTACATTCCATCCGGCTTCTTCAACTGAAGCTCCCTTCTCAACCGATTCATATTCGGGTTCGGGTTCCTGACTGACTTGTTTGGGCCTGTTTACTTCAAACATTTCCAAAAGCGAACCCAGGTCAGGCTCATATTCATGCGGATCAGCCTGCATGGTCCGTGGTACCTGCTGCCGTGATTGGTCAGGATTCATTGGTTTTTTTGCCTTGTTTCTCATGGCACTGGAAACAACACCAATAAGTCCCAATGCAACCCAAATTAATAATGATACCAGATCACCGCCATCCATAATTACATATTTCCTGTAAAATTAATAAATATTTATCTCTTACGATGCCGTTTCTTTCTGAAAAAACGTTCAAAGAAAGAAGGATCATCTTTTGAATTGTAGGCCTCAGCACGTTTATCTGCTGCATCCATTCTTTCCTTTGTGGCATCGGTCTGAATGGATCGACGGTGTTTTATAGTCTGCTTTCGGGCTTTTGTATAGGCTTTCTTATAGGACCTTTCTACTTTTTCTTTTTTCTTCTGCGCCTCATTCATCTTTTTCTGCTGGGCCATGGAAATGTCGAGACCGGTAAAGGACAGGACGGCAAGAATCAAAACTCTTAATAAAATTCGATGCATACTGCGGCTTTTAGAATATAACCTGAAAGATCAAAAAATTATTGTGATTGTAAATTAGTAAAATAAATAATATCAACTACCTTTGTAGGCTGTTTGTCAATGTAGCAATTCTTCTGATTATCATACTCCTGAAATATATTAATCGTCCTGGTGCTTTTCTGGCAACATTATTCCTCTTTTTTACATTAATTTTTTTATTTTTTTATGACATCTTTTGAAAGTATGGGACTCAATCCCGAATTGTTGCGTGCTATTGAAGAACTTGGTTTTGAGACTCCCACGCCGATACAAGAAAAAGCCATTCCTACCATTATCAACGGAAAGAATGACTTGGTGGTATTAGCACAAACTGGTACCGGTAAAACAGCTGCTTTTGGCCTTCCGGTATTACAGATGAGCGATAATAATGATGCCTTGCAAACATTGGTATTATGTCCTACCCGTGAATTATGCCTGCAAATTACTACGGAACTGAACCGGTATTCACGCTATATGAACGCGATTAAAGTGGTTCCTGTATACGGAGGCGCCAGTATCCGTGACCAAATTCGTTTACTGAAAACAGGAAATCAGATTGTTGTAGGCACACCCGGACGCGTGCTGGATATGATTGAACGCAAAGCACTGAATCTTTCCACTATTCGCTGGATGATTCTGGATGAAGCAGATGAAATGCTCAATATGGGTTTTAAAGAAGATCTGGATACCATCCTTTCTGAAACCCCCAGGGAAAAACAAACCTTGTTGTTTTCCGCGACAATGCCCGCTGCTGTATCCAAAATTGCCCGTACCTACATGAAGAATCCTGAAGAAATTTCAGTAGGAGTCAAAAATTCGGGTGCCGAAAACGTATCCCATGAATATTATATGGTTCATGCCAAAGACAGATACCTTGCTTTAAAACGCATTGTGGATGTTAATCCTTCCATATATGGAATTGTCTTTTGCAGAACACGTGCTGAATCCAAAGAAGTTGCCGATAAGCTGATGCAAGATGGATACAGCGCCGATGCCTTGCATGGCGATCTGTCGCAGGCTCAACGCGATTACGTAATGAACCGTTTCCGGTGTCAGAATATTCAGATTCTTGTGGCCACTGATGTTGCAGCAAGGGGACTTGATGTTCAGGACCTCACCCATATCATCAATTATAATCTTCCCGATGATCCTGAAGTTTACGTACACAGAAGCGGCAGAACAGGAAGGGCCGGGAAATCGGGTATTTCCGTTTCCCTCATCCATACCCGTGAAATCAATCGGATTAAAGATCTGGAGCGACAAACCAAAAAAACATTTGAGAAGAAAAATGTCCCCGGAGGTAAAGAAATCTGTGAAAAACAGCTGCTGAATCTGATTGATAAAATGGAGAATACAGTTGTAGATGAAGAAAACATTGGTAAGTATCTGCCTTCCATTTTCAGTAAACTGGAGAAATTTGAAAGGGAAGAACTGATCAAACGGTTTATTTCTGTTGAATTCAATCGTTTTCTGGATTATTATAAAGATGCCTCGGATTTAAATGTAACACATACTCCGAGAAAACCGGGAGAAGAACCTCAAAGAGCTGCTTCCTATAAGCGGTTTCATATTAACCTGGGACTAAAAGACGGTTTGTCTGCCAGTGGCTTAATCTCTTTTGTCAATCGTCATTGTTCAGGCAGCAAGATTTCATTTGGTAAAATTGAAATACTCCGCAAGTTCTCCTTTTTTGAAGCAGATGTTTCACGGGTTGATAACATGCTTAAGGATTTGGAAAATGCACGTTTCGATGGTATTCAGGCTGTTATTGAACCTGCCGAAGGTCCGGGTTTGAGTAATGACCGCGGAGGGGACGGATTCCGGTCAAGAAAAGATGACGGATTCAGAACGCGAAAAAAGGACGGATATAAATCTTCTTCTAAAGAAGGCAAAGACAGATTTAAATCTTCTTCTAAAGAAGGCTTCAAAAAGTCGAAAAAGAAGAAGAACAATCAGCCTCAGTGGTAAAAAATCCACTGCTACTTATTAAGCAACTCTATCGTCTTTAACAAAGTATTGTCAATTTTCTGGATAATGGGGAAGAAACCATCATTATCCAGAAAATTCCGCGCAATATAGGCGTTGAGTTGCACTCTTAAAATCATCTCAGAAGTCCTTATTTCTTTTGGCACTTCTTTCACTCCTTCTTTTGCAGCAAAGGCCACAAACTTTTTAAGTACATTTTGTTTTTCCAATACGCTGACAAATTCTTCAGGTGTGCGCAATCCTGAAAGAAGCTTGCGGTTTTCATCGGCATATTTGAGCGAGAAACGGTAAATCAGTCCCTGATTTCTTACGTTTACAAAATAGTTGGTAACGCCTCCCGTATCAATCGGAATAAATACATCGGGCATAATACCGCCTCCTCCGTAAACGACCTTTCCTCCGGGAGTTACGAATTTGAGTGAGTCAGCGAATTTATTGCTGTCGGCCGATTGCAGTTCACCATTCAAAAATCTCGATTCCATATCACCATAATATTCATCGAGGTTGTGCATATATGGTCTCTGAATACTCCGCCCTGTAGGGGTATAATACCTGGCAATCGTTAAACGGATGGCAGAGCCATCGGAAAGTCCAATTTGTTCCTGCACCAATCCTTTACCAAAAGATCTTCTTCCTACAATGGTTCCGCGATCGTTGTCCTGAATGGCACCGGCGAGAATTTCACTTGCCGAGGCAGATCCCTCATCGATTAAAACAGCCAGTTCCAGGTCGTTGCATAACCCACCCGGTGTGCTTAAGTATTCCTGTTTATCGCGTGCTTTCCCCTGCGTATAAACAATCATCTCATTCCCGCTTAAAAACTGGTCTGCAATAAAAATGGCCGCATTCATAAATCCACCCCCATTTTCGCGCAAATCCAAAATCAGCTTTTTTAACCCCTGCCCTCTGAGGTGGTTCATTGCAGTAATAAATTCCTGTTCAGTAGTAGCAGAAAATTTGTTCAGTTTCAGATAACCGGTGTTTTTATTTATCATATAGGATACATCCACACTATACAGAGGAATGTTGTCCCTGATAATATCAAAATTCAGTCTTTCTTTTACCGACCGCCTGCTGACAGAAACTTTTACATGAGTACCACGCGGACCTCTCAACCGGTTTACAATTGAATCGCTGGGAAGCTGTTTGCCCGCTACCGCTTCGCCGTTTACACCAACAATACGGTCTCCTGCAACAATACCGGCCTTCTGGGAAGGACCGTTTGCAATGGTCTGTATAACAACAAGGGTGTCGTTCAGCATGTTGAACTGAATGCCGATTCCACTGAAATTGCCTTCCAGAGGCTCATTTACTTTTTGAAGATCAATGGCAGGTATATACTGAGAATGCGGATCCAAATCTTCCAGAATCTTTGGGATCGCTTTTTCAATGATGTCGTTTTTTGTCACTTCATCCACGTACTCATTCTCAATATAATTAAGCACGTTGTCCAGCTTATTGGCCTTTGGAATGATGATGAACTTGTTTTCGGTATTTCCATTATTGAATATCCGCCCAAGAAAAATTCCAATGATAACCGATACTGAAATGATAATGGGTAAATAGATATTTACTTTTCTGTTCCTCAATTCCATATAATTTATATTTCAATATAAACCACTTCGATCCCGGCTTTATGTAAAAGCTCTACCCCATCCTGGGTATGATAGCTGTCGCAAAAAACCACACGGCGTATGCCAGCCTGAATAATCAGCTTGGCACATTCCATGCAGGGTGAGGTGGTTATGTATAACGTTGCTCCGTCACTACTGTTATTTGATTTGGCCACTTTTGTTATGGCATTTGCTTCAGCATGCAATACATAAGGCTTTGTTTTGTTTTGCTCATCTTCGCAAACATTTTCAAAACCTGCAGGTGTGCCATTATAGCCATCCGAAATGATCATGCGTTCTTTAACAATCAGAGCGCCTACCTGCCTTCTGACGCAATAAGAATTTTGTGCCCAGATTTTGGCCATCTCCAGGTATCTTTTGTCGAACTGGGCCTGTTTTTCTTCGTAAGGATGAACCGGATCGTATTTTTTCATTGAATTATTCCGACTATGCGATATCGCTGCCATCGGCCCACAAATATAATACTAATTTTCATGTACATAAAAACAGATGCAGCAGATCACATTATCTTTCGTCATTCTGTAAAAATATATTTATTATGGAAAAAAATATAAAACATCCGATAAGCATAGGTATGCTGATGATCAGTATGTTCATCTTTACAGGTCTTTATAACCACACTGCGGCTCAAACCAGCAAGGAAGTCCGGAATTTACCGCATTTTCAAAGCATCGCACTGTCGTTTTCAGGCACAGTGATCCTGACCCAGGGACAAACACAAAAAGTTGAAGTTGAAGCGGAGAAAGAATTACTCCAGGATGTGATAACAGAAGTCAGAGGTACGGATCTGGTTATCAGAACCGCAGATCATAATTGGAAGAATATGGGGCAGGTCCGGATTTATATCACCATACCGGTAATTTCTGCCTTAAAAGTTTCAGGTTCCGGAAGCATTACAGCCAGCAACAATCTGGAAGCTGAAGATCTTCGGCTGGATGTCAGCGGAAGCGGTTCGGTTAAGATTGACCGTCTCAAAGCGCAACAGATTGAAAATAAAATTTCAGGGTCGGGTTCCATAAAAATATCCGGCGAAAATGCATCCTCTTTGAACGCATCTATCTCCGGATCTGGTCAACTTGAAGCCTTCGGTCTTGCCGCAGGTTCAGTTACCGTAAGCATCTCCGGATCAGGCAATGCACGTGTTCATGCCACTGAGGCACTGAATACACGAATCTCAGGCAGCGGAAGCGTAATATACAAAGGGAGCCCGCGTGTTAGTGCAAATGCTACCGGATCCGGAAAAACAGTAAGTGCAAACTAGCCTTTAATCATCACAAGCATCATCTTGAACTTTTCAAGAGCTTGTACAGCATGAGGAATATTTGCCGGCATCACGATAAACTGTCCGGTTACCAGATCATGTTCCTTATGATCGATGATAATTCTCCCCTTGCCCTGGATTACCTGAACGAATGCATCAAAAGGTGCACTGTGTTCACTGAGTCCCTGGCCGGTATCAAAAGCAAACAGGGTTATATTCCCTGTTTGCCTTTGAATTACCATTTTACTCACTACGGCACCATCAGAATACTGAACCGATTGTGCCAGATCAAATACAGAAGATTTTTCGAATTCCATAATATCTGTTTTTAATTCATCATTTTATTCATATCTGCTTCAACAGTAGTAATACCAGAGATGCCAAACTGTTCAACCAGGATCTTGACAATATCAGGTGTGAGAAAAGCCGGTAATGTGGGGCCCAGTTTTATTTTCCTGACACCCAGGGTAAGCAATGCGAGCAAAACAATAACAGCCTTCTGTTCATACCATGCAATGTTATACTCAATGGGCAGTTCATTTATATCATTCAGTCCGAATATCTCTTTCAACTTAAGTGCAATTACTGCCAGCGAATAGGAATCATTACATTGTCCGGCATCCAGAACACGGGGTATCCCGTCTATATCTCCCAAAGGCAATTTATTATACCTGTACTTGGCACATCCTGCAGTTAAAATTACGGTATCTGAAGGAAGTTCTGAGGCAAATTGCGTATAATAATCCCTTGATTTCATACGCCCGTCGCACCCTGCCATCACAAAGAACTTTCTGATCTTTCCGCTTTTTACGGCCTCCACAACCTTATCTGCCAGTGCTGTAACCTGTGCATGTGCAAATCCGCCGGTGATTGTTCCTGTTTCAATTTCGCGGGGAGCAGCACATGTTTTGGCATGCTGAATCACTGCAGAAAAATCCTTGCTTCCGTTCTGCCTGTCGGCAATATGGGGAAAACCTTCAAATCCTGCTTCACCTGTGGTATATATTCTGTCTTTGTATGTTGCATCTGGCAATGGCGGAACAATGCAATTGGTAGTGAATAAAACGGGACCGTTGAATGCCTCAAATTCTTCACGTTGTTTCCACCATGCATTTCCATAGTTACCTGCAAAGTGTGCATATTTCTTAAAAAACGGATAATAATGGGCTGGCAACATCTCGCTGTGTGTGTATATATCAACACCTGCATTTCTGGTTTGTTCCAGCAAATCTTCGAGATCACGCAAATCATGACCGCTGATAAGAATTCCCGGATTTTTACGTACTCCGATGTTCACCTTAGTCACCTCAGGATTCCCATATCTGCTGGTATTCGCCTTATCAAGCAAAGCCATAACTTTCACACCGTTATTACCCGTTTCCAGAACCAGGTTCAATAAGTCGCCCGCTGCCAGGCTGTCGTTTACTGTTGCAGCAAGTGCTTTGTGCATGAAGTGGTAAATTTCAGGATCTTCATGCCCCAGATTATAGGCATGTTCTGCATAGGCAGCCATACCTTTGACACCGAAAATAATCAGGCTGCGGAGCGACCGGACGTTCACATCCCCAATGGAAAGATATCCGATGGAGGTTGCTTTCATTTCAAATTCAGAAGGATCTGCAGCTTTCCATGTGGCACATTCGGGCAATGGCTCTTTAGGATCCAGTTTTCCATTTAATTCTGAACGCAGCTTTTCGCGAAGTTCAATACCTGCACGGATTTTCTCAATAAACACCTGCTTATTGAAATTGGCATTGGTAATGGTGGCAAACAAGCCCTTCATCACAAAAACATCCGGCTCCTGATGCTTCAGGTTATTTTCACTGAGTTTGAGCGCATAAAAAGAGATGCCTTTCATGACAAATAAAAGCAAATCCTGAAGGTTCGATACCTCATCTGTTTTTCCACAGACACCTTTAATCTGACAACCTGTGCCTTTTGCGGCTTCCTGACATTGATAACAAAACATTCCCATATATTTATTTATTGATTTGTTGATTTATTGATTTGTTGATTTGTTGAATTAGTTACAATTTCGTATGGCTATTGGTTCACTTGAGAGGTTTCCATGATCCACTTTTCCTGGATGATTTCTCCTTCTACCGACACCATCAAAAGTTTTACCGGAACCTTTCTTTGCGCTGCCGATACAGCAAGCTGAATAGTCCTTAAAAGTCCTCCGCAGCAAGGCACCTGCATAATCATTACTGTAATGGTGTTTACATTTGCATGATCGATAAGCGCAGTAATTTTATTCAGATAGGTTTCCTGGTTGCTGTCGAGTTTGGGACAGGCGATAACCAGACTCTTCCCTTTTAAAAAGCGCTGATGAAAATTCCCTACTGAAAAGGCCGTACAATCAGCTGCTACCAATAAATCCGAATTTTTGAAACTTGCAGCCAGAGGGTTGATCAGGTGCAGCTGAACAGGCCATTGTCTGAGCTCAGATGACTGCGGTTGCATATCGGGTGACAGACTCTCAGGTTTCCTGGTGATCTCACGCGACTGACTTCCCGGACATCCGCCACCGGATGGTTTTAAACCTGATGCTTGAACCGGACTGCCATGAACTGCAGAAATCACATCCTGAAGACTGAAAGGCAGACCGGATTCGTTTTTCCTCAGGTACGCCACACCCTGTTTCAGGTAGTCAAATTCCTGATGATCTTTCAGGTGCTTCAGATGCGCAATGATGGTATTTTTACCCTTGCTGATCATTCCCTCCAGTACCTTCTCTTCATGATAAGCCTCGGCCTCCCTCTTCTCAATAGTAATGGCATTCTGCGGACAATGTCCGATACAGGCGCCTAAACCATCGCACATCAAATCGCTTATAAGCCTGGCTTTCCCATCAATAACCTGGAGGGCTCCTTCATGACAACCCGGTACACATAATCCGCATCCGTTGCACTGCCCCTCATCAATTTTAACTACTTCTCTAATCATGATTGTTATATATTGTGTTTTGCTTCGTAATTTTGATTCAAATTTAGGATGTGTAAATCCGGAATTTTGTATCATATGTTACAAACACACTTTTTTTATGGAAAATTTTTCTTCATCGTTGGCACAGACGAATATTTTCAGGGGACTGTCGGCTGAAAATATTGAACAACTGCTTGCAGATAAACCCTATAGAATTAAATCCTATGATAAGGATGAGTATGTGGCATACAGTCATGATGTATGCAACGACATGCTCATTGTGGTTTCAGGCGTTGTAAGGGGTGAAATGTCGGATTTCTCAGGACACCGTTTGAAGATTGAGGACATCGAAGCTCCGAGACCTCTGGCAGCAGCCTTTATTTTTGGTCGTGAAAACAGATTTCCGGTTGACATCATTGCCAACGAACGTTCAGAAATCCTGGTAATTCCGCGTGATGTGCTTATTTTTCTGCTTCAGCACAGCCAGGTCGTTCTTAAAAATTACCTGAATGTTATTTCAAGCCGCACACAATTTCTTTCAAATAAAATCCGGTTTCTCTCTTTTAAAACCATTCGTGAAAAAATCGCCAATTTTATTCTGAGCAATATGACGCAAACAAGTCATACTTTTACGCTGAATCAGTCGCAGAACGAGCTGGCAGGTTTTTTTGGCGTTGCCAGGCCTTCACTTGCCAGGGCTTTTGCAGAACTTGAAAATGAAGGCATTCTTAAGCTTGAAAGACGTGAAATCACCATTATTGATAAAGAAAAATTGAATAAATTGCTTCATCATTCATAATCATAAAACAGGAAAAAATGCAGAATCTGATATTAACCACGACTCCTTCTATTGAAGGCCGAATAATAAGCCGCTATTATGGCATCGTTTCCGGTGAGGCCATCATTGGCGCCAACATCTTCAGGGACATCTTTGCCGGAATCCGGGATATCGTTGGAGGCAGATCGTCATCGTATGAAGAAGTGCTTCTCGAAGCCAAACAAAATGCCATTGATGAAATGGAAGAAAATGCCCGGAGAATGGGCGCCAATGCAGTAGTAGGCATTGATCTGGACTATGAAACAATTGGATCCAACGGCAGCATGTTAATGGTTACTGCCAGTGGTACCGCAGTATTTCTGGAATCATGACAGAACAACAGGTAAAACGGTGCGGCTGGGGCGAAAAATATCAGAACCTTACTGGATATCACGATGGTGAATGGGGCGTTCCGCTATATGATGAGGACCGGGTATTTGAAATGTTTTCGCTCGATGTATTTCAGGCAGGACTCAGCTGGATCACCATTTTAAATAAGCGCGAAGCGTTCAGAAAAGCGTTTGATGATTTTCATATAGATTCGGTTGCCCGGTATGATGCGAAAAAAGTCGACGAGCTGCTTCAGAATGAAGGCATTGTCCGTAATAAGCTAAAAATCCCGGCCGTAATCCATAATGCGAAACTGGCGCTGGAGATCCGGAAAGAATTCGGGTCATTTTCAAAATACATCTGGAGTTTCAGCAATCACAAAACCAAAACCAACCATTGGAAAACTATGGCTGACATTCCGGTTACCGATGCGATTTCAGATGCAATGAGTAAAGATATGAAACGGAGGGGCTTCAAATTCTGCGGATCTACCATTTGCTATGCCTTTATGCAGTCAATCGGCATGGTAAATGATCATCTGGTAACCTGCTTCAGGCATCAGGAAGTTTCAAAACAGTAACAGGTCTAGTTCTTAGCTTCTTTACAGATTTTGATCATCTCCTCGTTCTGTTGCTTTCCCCAGCCGGGCATAAAAGACATTTTTAATTGATACCCCTGAAATTTTCCACGGGCTTTTAGAAATACAGGAAGGGCATTTTTTGGACCCCCTTTAAAAAGCGGCGGAGTATAATAAATGTTGTTCCCCATTAAAAAATAAGCTCTGGGGTTTTCGGGATCAGAAGCCAGCGCTTTCTTAAGGGAAGTTTCTGCCTTTTTGGAAAAGGATATCGCACGGTTCTGCGGATCAACCATTAAACGTACCTGGTAAAGAAAAGCCTGTAATACATCAATTTCAGGTTCGTCCGGCTTCAGTTTCGATGACAGGTCCACTTTTTTCTGTGCCACATCAAGGAACTGATCTGTCTGTTTCTTATTGGGGGTTGCCTGTCCGGACAACACATAAGCCAGTCCCGAATAATAAGGTGCCAGCCATTGTTGGGGCAGATCTTTGGAAAGCGTATCAAAATAATTTGCTGCGTTCAGGAATTCGGAAGATGTTTTAGCTTTATTCAGTATGGCGACACCTTTCATATAAGCTGCTGAATCGGTTTCGGTTTGAGCAAAAACCGATCCTGTAAACAAAATGCAGGATAAGAGAAGCAGGGATTGTTTCATAAAATATGTTTTTCGGCATGATAGGAAGAACGGACCAGGGGACTGCTTTCCACAACAGCAAAACCTTTTTTGATACCAGTTTCGTGATAGCTCTCAAATTCCTCCGGTTCAACATATCTTACAACAGGCATATGGCTCAGGGTAGGCTGAAGATACTGTCCGATGGTCATTACTTTTACTCCCGCTTCCAGCAGATCGTCCATGGTTTGGAAAACCTCTTCCCGGGTTTCTCCCAACCCCAGCATAATCCCTGATTTTGGTGTAATGCCCGACTGTGCAATATATTTCAGAACTTCAAGACTGATGTGATACCTGGCCTTGCTGCGGATTTGGCGGCTGAGGCGCTCAACAGTTTCCAGGTTATGCGATATCACTTCCGGCTTTTCATCGATAATTTTCTGAACCAGTTCTTTGCGGCCCTGAAAATCCGGAATTAACACCTCCATGGTAGTGGAAGGATTAACGGCCTTCACCTCACGAATGGCAGCAGCCCATAGGCCGGCACCCAGGTCTTCCAGGTCATCCCTGTCGACTGAAGTTATTACACAATGTTTTACACCCATGGTGTGGACCGATTCTGCCAGGCGCTGAGGTTCGGCCCAATCAACAGGTAAAGGTTTACCTGTAGGAACGGAACAAAATTTGCAATGTCGTGTGCAGATATTGCCAAGTATCATAAAGGTAGCGGTTCCGCTGTTCCAGCATTCGCCGATATTGGGACAGTTGCCACTTGTACAAATGGTATGCAATTGCTGTTTGATGACCAGATTTTTAACGCGTGAATAGGTTGCACCTTCTGCGCGTTTCATTTTCATCCAATGGGGCAATCTGGGCCGTATGACGGGTTCGTTTTCCAACTTGACAATTTTTTACAAATATAGCAATGGTTCTGCATTTCAGAATCATCAATACTAACAATGCTTTTTAAGGAATGTTAAGGCAGCAAGAAGTTGCAGCAATGGCAAAGAATAAAGCGAGGTTTGAGGCAAAGCTCCATATCTTTGTCACTTTTCCCTGCAGCTGGAAAAGTAACCAAAAGAGCCGCCCGCTGCTGAGAAATTGCTAAAAATCAATTCAACATTTTGAGCAAAGGAAATAAACTCACCCGCAGGAATCGGGTTCAGACATATTTCCTTTATAATCTTTGAGGTAGCATGCAACCATGCTTCATTGATTTTCTTAACGCAATTTCTCAGAGGCGGGATTGCACTACTCCACAAGCGTTTAATACTTTATTTAAGGTTTTGGATAGATTTTTATGTCAGCAACATTGCTAAAAGAAACAACTTCAATCGAAGCACCGTGCGGTGGCCCCGACAAAACGCGGAGGGGACAAGGCTGTGAATGCCGGAAGGCGAAAAACTAATGTACAATGTGCAATGAGAAATTAACAGTTGGACTGGATGTTGGATACAACCTACTAGATTCCGGATGTATCACATGAGGCAATTGTGTGTGGTATTCAATCAACAAATAGATTCAAATGGGGATATAAATTTGTGCAAACAAAAACAATTCTATATCTTCGCACACCCAATAAAGTTCTTTTAATAATGCCCGGATGGCGGAATAGGTAGACGCGCTGGTCTCAAAAACCAGTGGGATTCTTCCCTTGCCGGTTCGATTCCGGCTCCGGGTACTAAGAAACCCTGTAAATATTGTTATTTACAGGGTTTTTGGTTCTTATTATTCCATCTGCTTTTAGAGTTTTAAGCAATCAGCAATTGTTTATAATTCAGGTCTTATATTTAATGCCATTATACAACCTCCTTTACTTTAGGCTCTAAAGCTTCCTTTAAAGCCACCTGTAATAATTGTCCTGTTTGTTCTTGGCTTACGATAATTTTGGTTTCAAGTTCATCACAATAATTCATCAATTTATTTAACAAATGTACTATCTGCTCTTGTTCTTCAAGAGATGGTAATGGTAAGAATTGATTTGTCAATGTTGGAATTTTAATATTTGGTTGCCCTGCCATTTGATAAGCTTCTGATTTAATCTTTGGCTGTACAAATCGTAAGAAGTTTAAAATGTACTCTTGGTTATAGTATGTATTCGGATAGATTCCTACCATACTATCCGTAAAATACATTTCTTTCCCTAAAACACCCAAATTTGCAATCGTTCCACCGACAATAGCAACAACAATAGTATTCTCAGGAAAACACTTTGATACCTTAATTCCTTTCTCATTAAGTGTCTGTTCAGCATCAAAAATTCTTGAACCTTTCTCATCCAAACTTCCTATTTGAATGAAGGGGTAATCACCACCAAAATAACTAGGGTCATTTCTTGGTCGAATAGAAAACCGACCTCTCGACATTTGAACGACATCCCCCAGCCTACACCAAACCCAGCTTTCAGGTATTTCAAACGGTATTTCTTCGGGCTTAATTGGTGGTAAGGTCTTATCTTTTTTGAGCTTCCCTTCTTTTATCAACCTTTCCTTTTCATTCTTAATTCGTCTAAGCAATACGCTTGCTGGTTCAATATCCGGGTTTCCCTTTCGCCAGTTTTCGGTAAGTTTACCCTTCATTGCTTCACACAAAAAGGACTGCCTGAGTTGTTTGATGAGGTCGAGTTGGTAAACAATTTCAGAACTAATATCACCGCCTTTCCTTTCAAAATCTTTGACTAATTTAACTATCCTGTTTTGCTCGTTAATTGATGGTAAAGGAATTTTTATTTCACTTAATTGCTGAGGGTGAATTCTTTTTGAACCAACACCCCGTGCAAGTTTCTCCAATTCTAAATAACGATTGCCTATTTTAAAAAAATAAAATACCCATTCGGGTAAACAATCTTTTCTTACATCAAAACTCGGTATGTCAGCACTTGTTTCAAATCCCTCCAATTCATCAGGTACAATGCCAAAAGCTCCTTTGTGAAAATTCTGCTTTCCATAAATAAACTGACCAGACTTTCTTATAAATTGTTTTGTTGCGCCTTTTACTTCGTTTTCAAAAGGTCGTTTTTCAACTCCTAATACATTAAGCTTGACCCGAATTCTTTTATTTGGATTTGGCTCAGTTGCAGGTATGCGACTTTCAGTTATTAAATCAGTTAGATTAACTATTGCCCAATCTTTCATTTTAAGGTTTCCTTTAACTGATTTAATAATAATTGGTTTCTACCAAAACTATTCGATAACATTTCAATAAGTTCTGAACTGGTGTATTCGTGAACTTCTTCCTGTTTATGAGGATTCTTTATATCCAAATCGTAACCCCGTTCAATGATGGTTTTAATATCAACCTTCCAGCTTAGTTCGCTTTCCTTCCTGTTGTTCCACCAAATTTTAATCGGTTCAAATTCCTTTAATTGAATGATTTTGGTTTTACTATATGATTTTTGTCCTTCGGGTAATTTGTGTTCGTAATACCAGACTTCTTTTGTAGGCATTCCTTTGTCGAAAAACAGCAGGTTGGTTGCCACCGTTGCATAAGGCTGAAATACCGAATTGGGCAACCGGATAATCGTATGCAGGTTGCATTCTTCCAAAAGCTTTTGCCGAACCCGCTGTTTTACCCCTTCACCCGTTAACGAGCCATCGGGCAAAACAATACCTGCCCGGCCTCCTTGCTTTAAAAGGTGAACCATTAAGACCAGAAATAAATCGGCGCTTTCTTTTGTCCTGAAATTCTGTGGAAAATTGTTTTCGTTACTGTTTGCCACAATACCCCCGAAAGGCGGATTTGCTAAAATCACATGAACCCTGTCGCGCTCTTTGTAGTTACTTAATGGTTGGTCGAGTGAATCCCTGAACTGAATGTTCGGAACTTCAATATCGTGTAAAATCAGGTTTGTGGTTGCTAAAAGGTACGGTAACGGTTTATACTCCCAACCCATTACATTATCCTGCAAACTCTTTCGGTCATCAACCGTTTTTGCCTGTTCTTTCAGGTGTTCAATGGCTGCTGTTAAATATCCCCCAGTTCCACAGGCAGGGTCTAAAACTTTCTCGCCAATCTGTGGGTTGATCATATCGGTAATAAACCGGGTAATGGCACGGGGGGTATAGAATTCGCCACTTTTACCTGCGCTTTGCAGTTCCTTTAAAATCCCCTCATAGATTTCCCCGAATGTATGTCGGTCTTTGGCAATGTTAAAATCTATTTCGTTCAGCTTGTTCAGTACCTTTCGGATATTGATACCGCTTTTCATATAGTTGTTATTCCCCTCGAATACCTCACGGACAATTAATGCCCGTTTGTTACCTGTACTAACATCTATATTTCGGAGTGAAGGAAATAGTTTCCGGTCAACAAATTCCAATAATTCATCGCCGGTGATGCCTTCGTCGTCCCCGGCCCAGTTACCTTTTTCTTTTATCCAATGTAATTCGCCCGGGATTGGAGATTTATACTCTTCATTTATGATTTCAAGTTCCAGGTCCTTGTCTGAAAAAATCTTTAAGAAAAGCATCCAGCCAAGTTGTTCAATCCGTTGGGCATCGCCGTTCAACCCGGTGTCCTGCCACATGATATCCCTGATGCTTTTAACCAATCCCTGTAAGTTGCTCATGATAATTTGAAATAATATTTTTTCAGCCAAAATTTATACAATGGGTCAATAAATGTGATGCTTTCACCCAGCAAGTCGATAATTTCGTTATTGGAAAGCACCTTCTTAATTTTTAAAACATTTGCAGAAGTACCCAGTTGGTATTCCTTGAGTACTTTTTGTGAACTCAACTGTTGTTCGTTACAAATAAGTGCCTTTAATAAATTTACCTGACTGTTGCTTAATCCGTCAACGAGAGCCTGGAATAACATACTCAATTGCAATACAAGGTCTTCAAAAGCTTCATGAATAATAGTATCGGTGCATATTGCATCGGACCTTAGCCATGATTGTTGCGCAAGCTGCTGAACGTAATAAGGGTGGCATTCGACCAGTTCAGCAATAAGCTTAGCATCAGAAGTCCCAATTTCCTTTTTCGTATCTGAAAACCGTTTATGAATGAATGCAATCCAGTCTTTTACAGGAATCTTTTCGAGAAATACTATATCACCAAATTTATAAAACGGCATAGAGGGTGAAGTGAACACATTCATCATCATGTGTCGCTTACTCCCATAAAGACAATAAGTAACATGCCGGTGCAATTGCCAATGTGAACGTAATTTTTTTTGAAAATCAACCGGATTTTCAAAGCCCGATATATTCTGGAACTCATCTATACAAATTACCAATTGAATATTCCCTGCTTCGCATATTTTTTCTGCCATGCTGAGAATATCATCAGGGCTTTTTATAACTTCCTTCCAATCGAGGCTTAATTTAATATCATTTATCTGGTCGGGACTGATTGTAACATTAGGAATAAACCTTCCCATAAACTTTTTCGCATTCCCGATAATCGTATTTATTTTAGTGGATGAGGCTTTTAATACTTCTGTTGCAAGTTGCTGGTAAAACTGTTCTTCGGTACGGACATTATTTAAGTCAATAAAGCAAAACCTGACTTTTTTATTTTTTTCTTTTACAACATGAGCTGCTTTTAAGACCAGAGAAGATTTTCCCCATCTTCTGGGAGAAATCAAAATGGTATTTACTGATGAATTAAAATTTGAGACCAACCTTTTGGTCTCTTTTTCACGATCAGTAAAGTCATTGTCCTGAACAATTTTCCCGAATGTAAAGGGTGTTTTCATTAATGTTGCTTTTCACAAATTTACATATTTCAATGATCTTACCAAAAGGTAACTTACTAAAAAGTAACTTACCTAAAGGTGACTTGGATGTTTTGCTAATACAATTTTAATCAGGCTGTCCGGTAAATCTCTGCTTCAAGTTCGCTAACGGCCTTTTGAAAAGATTGCTTATTACCAAATTCGTTGATAATTTCGATGGGAGAACCCATATCAGAAAGGGGCTGTAATCTCAGCACTTCAATACTTTCAATATTTTCAACGCCTTCATCTGCATATTTATCGAGTAATGCTTCCAGAACCTTACGGGCATTTTCGCCATATCTGGCAAAGTAATTCCGCTTCTTTACATTATTTGCCCGTTCCTTTCGTGTTAAGGGTGGTTGGTCGTAAGCAACATGACAGATTAAATCGAATAAATCACATTGCCTGTTCACCGCATCCAGCAAAGCATTAACCAGCACTCCTTGTTCTTCAAGTTCCTTAATAATAGCTTCTTTCTGTTCTGATGTATTCCAATGGTTTATAAAATCTCCCAAAGAAGCAAATTGTCCTTTAATAATATTTCGGGTATAATCCTTTAAGTTACCAATAATAGGTTTCCCCTGAGAATCGAAATACAGCTCTCTTTCTATAAGTAAAGTAACATCAACCTGATTCACGAAAACCTTTTTTCGGGGTTCTTTTACTATATCGGTGTCTGTGTTATCTTCGGGATACCTTATTTCAGGCTTTTTTGGCGTCAGATCATCAGTAATATCTTCACCTGTAACATCATCAATAACAGGGCTTGGATCTGTTTCTTCCTCATCAATGATTGTAGCCAAATCAACATCATCTGATATGGGTTTTACCCTGATGGGTTCACCATCGAAATCCTTATCGGCAAATAAATCTGTTGCGTTCCTGAAATCAATAATTGTAAAGTAATACTTTCCGAAATCTTCGTTTATTCTTGTACCCCTACCAATGATTTGTTTAAACTTAGTCATTGATGCAATATTGGAATCCAATACAATAACCTTGCAAGTCTGGGCATCAATACCCGTTGTCATTAATTCCGAAGTTGTGGCAATTACAGGATATCTTTGTTCGGGGTCAATGAAATTATCCAATTCCCTTTTACCCTCGTCATTGTCTCCGGTAATCTGCATAATGTATTTATCATTGGTGCTGGCCAAATCCGCATTTTCATTGATGAGGGCTTGCCTCATACGTTCAGCATGGTTTATGTCAACACAAAAAATAATAGTCTTTGCAAACCGGTCGTACCCTTTAAGAAATTCAGAAACCTTTTTCGCTACCAATTGAGTTCGTTCATCTATTACAATATTCCTGTCGAAATCTTTTCTATTATAAATTCTGTCATCGACCTCAATGCCGTCCACATCGGTTTTACCCTTTTCGGGTCGCCACTGGTCAGCACCCATGTTCATGCCCAATTCAACCCGAATTACCCGGTATGGGGCTAAGAACCCATCATCAATACCCTGTTTGAGTGAATAAGTATAAACCGGGTCGCCAAAATACTCCGTATTACTTGTTTCTTTAGTTTCCTTTGGTGTTGCTGTTAACCCGATTTGAGTAGCAGTATTGAAGTACTCCAGTATTTCACGCCATGCACTGTCTTCTTTTGCACTTCCCCTGTGGCACTCATCAATAATTACCAAATCGAAAAATTCCCGTGAAAATTGTTTATAAATGTTCTTTTCTTCCTCGGAACCAGACAAACCCTGATAAAGCGACAAATAAACCTCATAGCTTTTATCAACCTGTCGGTTCTTTACAGTTGTCATTTTATCCCTGAAATGCTTGAAATCGCCCCTCCTAGTTTGATCAATTAAGGCGTTCCTGTCAGCAAGAAATAAGATCCGTTTTTTCGTTCCCGATTTCCATAACCTGTATGCTATCTGAAAGGCGGTATAAGTTTTGCCCGTACCGGTAGCCATGACTAAAATAATTCTGTTCTGACCATTTGCAACGGCTTCAATTGTCCGGTTAATTGCAATCTGCTGATAATATCTGGGATTTCTTCCCGACCCATCAAAGTAATAATTCTGAGTAATTATCTTTTCTGCATCATTTGATACGATACCCTTATAAATCTTGTATTTCTGCCAGAGTTGTCCGGGTGAAGGAAAATCGTTTAACCCCAATTCTGTTTCGGGTTTTTCGCTATTTGTAAGGTCGTGAAACAAAAAACCATCTCCGTTACTGCTAAACACGCATGGAATGTCGAGGATGCGCGCGTATTCCAAAGCCTGCTGAATACCAGACCTGACAGAATGGCTATTATCTTTCGCCTCGACAATGGCAACAGGAATATTGGGTTTGTAATAAAGAATATAATCAGCCCGTTTTCTGTTGCCCCGTGCTGTAAGTTTACCCCTGACATAGATTTTCCCATCGGTAAAAGATACTTCCTCTAATAACTGGGTTTGCTTGTTCCAACCTGCCTTTTCCATTGCAGGTGTAATATATTTTGTGCATATATCCCTTTCGGATAAATCTTTCTTATCATTCATGAACCAGAAAAAATCTATTCTTTCAAAAATAACAATTATTAGGTCAATTTCAGACTATTATGCTTCAAAATAAAGTTTTATTAAACATAACTCCGTCTGATTAATAATTACAGGCCATGAATAAAATGGCTATGGATGGGATGCTTTCCCGTCATCAAATCAATAAACCTGCCTGACGTCAGGCAGGTCATCAAAACATCAAATTTCCTATAACAAATATCCTTAAACAACAAAAAGTAAAATCCGGAATTAACAGATGTTGGTATTCTAAATGACTTGCGGAATAAGAGATTCATTAAAATTTAAACAGGTTATGAGCGGTCATTTCCGTTCATATCTTTTTTTAAGAGAATCGTATCAATATCGATCAGTTTTTTATAAATTTTAAGGGGGTCCAAAGCATCCATCAAGCAAACTACAGTTTCTCAATTCCTTATCTGGCGGGGTTAATAACTCCGCGGGAATGTTAATAAATACGATAGAACACTTTTTGTCAACCATGGTTACTGTTACTAACTTGCAGGTACTATCTGAAATATCCCCGGCGTTTTTTACCGGTCAAATTTCCAACGATTTAAAAATATACCCATGCAGGCAGAAGACACAAAATTTAAGAATTTAACTTTGAACCCGACTGAAAGTAAAGAACCCGTGAAAAAAGTTGCAACAAACAAAGATGTTACTTATTCGTACGAAGAAGCTTACCAGAGTACGCTGGAATATTTTAATGGCGACGAACTGGCAGCTACGGTTTGGGTGAATAAGTATGCTCTAAAGGATTCCTTTGGAAAGATTTATGAAAAGAATCCTGAGCATATGCATTGGAGAATTGCGAACGAAATTTACAGGATCGAACAGAAATATCCCAACCCGGTTCCGCTGATTGTGATTCACTCTTTATTAAAGGACTTTAAATATATCGTTCCCCAGGGGAGTCCAATGACCGGAATCGGCAATAATTTCCAAATTGCATCCTTGTCCAATTGCTTTGTTATCGGGAATCCCGGGTCATCCGATTCCTATGGCGGAATTATGAAAATTGACCAGGAACAGGTTCAGCTTATGAAACGCCGTGGTGGCGTGGGTCATGATTTGTCCCATATCCGTCCCAAAGGCACCCCTGTACTGAATAGCGCCCTTACATCCACCGGTGTTGTTCCCTTTATGGAACGTTATTCCAATTCCACCCGTGAAGTGGCACAGGACGGCAGACGCGGTGCATTAATGCTCAGCATCTCCATCAAACATCCCGATTCTGAGAAGTTCATCGATGCAAAACTGGAAAAAGGGAAGGTAACCGGAGCCAATATCTCGGTTCGTATCAATGATGAATTCATGAATGCTGTTGTGAACAATACCAATTATAAACAACAGTACCCTGTGAATTCAGATCAGCCGGTTTATACCCATGAAATTGAAGCCCGTAAGCTTTGGGATAAAATTGTTCACAATGCCTGGAAATCTGCTGAACCTGGAATTCTGTTCTGGGATACCATCATCCGCGAATCTGTACCCGATTGTTATGCCGATATGGGATATCGTACAGTTTCCACCAATCCCTGCGGTGAAATTCCCCTATGTCCTTACGATTCATGCAGGCTTTTGGCCATCAACCTCTATAATTACGTAGACAATCCGTTTACTGAAAATGCCAAATTTGATTTTGAGCTTTTCAAAAAGCATGTACACTATGCCCAACGGATGATGGACGATATCATCGATCTGGAGCTTGAAAAAATCGATGCCATTATGGATAAGGTTAACAAGGATCCGGAAGATGCCGAATTGAAACGTGTTGAGCGCAAACTTTGGGAAAATATCCGTGTTAAAGCTGAAGAAGGACGCAGAACAGGTATTGGTATTACTGCTGAAGGCGACATGCTTGCCGCTTTAGGACTCCGTTACGGAAGTGATGATGCCATTGACTTTTCTGTTGAAGTTCAAAAGACACTGGCCATTGAAGCATACCGTTCATCCATTGAAGTTGCCAAAGAAAGAGGTGCATTTGCGATTTATGATGCCCATCTCGAAAAAGACAATCCTTTCATCATGCGTTTGAAAAACGAAGATGAGCAGATGTACCACGACATGGTTAAATACGGCCGCCGTAATATCGCATTGCTGACCATTGCTCCAACCGGCACAACCAGTCTGATGACCCAAACCACATCTGGTATTGAACCCGTATTCCTTCCGGTTTACAAACGCCGTCGCAAGGTAAATCCGAACGATGCCAATATCAAAATCAGCTTTACGGATGAAGTGGGTGATAAATGGGAAGAGTATAATGTATTTCATCATAAATTCATTACCTGGCTTGAGGTTAATGGTTATAATGTAGCCGAAGTCATGCAGTATAATGATGAGAAACTGCAGGAAGTTGTAACCCTTTCTCCTTATTATAAAGCCACATCCAATGATGTCGACTGGATGAATAAGGTCAAAATGCAGGGAGAAGTTCAGAAATGGGTGGATCATTCCATCAGCGTTACCATCAATCTTCCTCAGAATGCTACAGAAGAACTGGTTGGCCAGTTATATGTAAAAGCATGGCAAAGCGGTTGTAAGGGTGTAACAGTATACCGCGACGGATCGCGCTCAGGTGTTTTGGTGAGCAATACTTCTGAAAAGGAAAAAGAAAGCCAGAATGAAAACGATGGCTCAAGATACAAAAGACCTAAAGTATTGGATGCTGATATCATCCGGTTCAATAACAACGAAGAAAAATGGATTGCCTTTATCGGATTGAAAGACGGAAGACCTTATGAAATCTTCACCGGTATTGTTGATGATGAAATGTTCCCCATTCCCAAATCCATCACCAAAGGCAAAATCATTAAAAACCGCGATGAGCAGGGAAATTCAAGATACGACTTCCAGTACACCGATAAATACGGATATAACAATACCCTGGGTGGTTTATCCCATATGTTCAACAAGGAGTACTGGAACTATGCAAAACTCTTCTCAAGCGTGTTGCGTCATGGAATGCCAATAGCTGATGTGGTAAACCTGATAGCCTCGCTGCAACTCGACAGCCACACCATTAATACCTGGAAAAACGGCGTTGAAAGAGCCCTCAAGAAATACATTCCAAACGACACCAAGGCTAAAAAAGGCAAGGTTTGCACAGAATGTGGATCCGACAGTCTGATTTACCAGGAAGGCTGTTTGGTATGCCGTAACTGCGGATCATCCAAATGCGGATGATGCCATTCGGAAGTCTCTAACATCCATTCATTATATAATGAATAAGGGTCCGTTACGACGGGCCCTTATTTTTTTATGATCGTTCGTTTTATGAAAAGGAACAAAAAAAACCGGAGCATGTTGCTCCGGCTTTGCAATTGAATATTTGAAAATATACTATTCTTCTTTCTCTTCTGCCTCGTATGCTTTCAGCAGTTCATCCTGAACATTTCCCGGTACCGGTTCGTATTCCAGGAACTTCATGGAATACATGGCACGACCTCCGGTAATGGAGCTTAATGCAGTTGAGTATTTATTCATTTCAGCCAAAGGAACCTTTGCTGTGATTTTCTGGAATCCTGCTTCGGATGACATGCCCTGAACAATTGCACGGCGTCCCTGCAAATCACTCATGACATCTCCCATACGATCTCCCGGTACCAATACATCGACTAAATATACAGGTTCAAGGATCTTGGGAGCAGCTTTCTTGAAGGCAAGACTGAATGCGTTTCTTCCGGCCAGCTTGAAGGAAATTTCATTGGAGTCTACCGGGTGCATTTTGCCGTCATAAACATATACGCGGATATCACGGGCATAAGAACCGGTTAAAGGTCCTGTTTCTATTTTTTCCATAAGGCCTTTTAGAATAGCAGGTAAAAAGCGGGCATCAATGGAACCTCCAACAATACAGTTATAAAAAACAAGCTTACCACCCCAGGCCAAAGGAATTTCTTCCTTTTCCCTGATAGATATTTTCTGATCCTTGCCATCAATCTGGAACATGGCAGTATCAGGAGCTCCTTCCTTATGCGGTTCTATTACAAGATGCACTTCGCCAAACTGCCCTGCTCCACCCGACTGTTTCTTATGGCGGTAATCAGCTACAGCATATTTTGTTATGGTTTCGCGGTAAGGTATTTTGGGAGCCAAAAATTCAGTAGGGATTTTAAAGATATTGTCTAAATGCCATTTTAAAATGTTCAAATGGTATTCTCCTTGTCCTGATAATATAATTTGTTTCAGCTCTTTTGAATACTCAATCTGAATGGTGGGATCCTCGAAATTCATACGTTGCAAAGCTTCACCCAGTTTTTCATCGTCACTTTCTGTAATAGTACGTATTGCAGTGCGATATTTGGGCTCCGGAAATTCGATCGCCTTAAATTTAGTGCCGGAATCAACCGACAAGGTCTGATTGGTACGTGTTGCTTTCAGCTTAACAGTGGCCCCTAAATCTCCTGCCAGCATATTGGTTACTTTGGTCCTGTTTTTACCGGCAACAGCAAACAACTGTGCAATTCTTTCCTTATTCTGTGATGAGGTATTGGTTAGGTCCATGCCTTCCTTTACTTCACCTGCCATCACCTTGAAGTAGTTGATTTCACCAATGTGTGTTTCAACAGCAGATTTGTAAATGAATAAGGTGGTGGGACCAGCAGGATCACATTTGATTTCTTTTGTTCCGGCAACAGGAACAGCAACTTCGTTCGGAGCAGGTGCAACCTGTGAAATAAATTCCAAAAGTCTTCCAATGCCCATATTCTTCTTTGCAGACACACAAAATACCGGAAACAGGCCCCTGTTCATGACGCCTGCCTTAATCCCTTTCTGCAATTCTTCTTCTGTGAGGGTGTCGTTGGCAAAAAACTGTTCCATTAATGATTCATCGCTTTCAGCAGCTCTTTCTACAAGTGAAGCATGCAATTCCTCCACCTGATCTTTTTGATCAGCAGGAATATCCAAAATCTGAGGCTTTCCACCTTCTTTCGGATATTTAAGAAGCTTCATGGTCAGAACATCAACTATAGAATCAAAGCCGGTTCCTGAGTTAATCGGATATTGAACTACCACTG
Source organism: uncultured Bacteroidales bacterium (assembly GCA_964615995.1). Classification (GTDB taxonomy): domain Bacteria; phylum Bacteroidota; class Bacteroidia; order Bacteroidales; family UBA10428; genus UBA5072. The sequence goes on along the minus strand of CAZTSR010000005.1, from coordinate 11,858 downwards.
CATGAACGCCGAATCGCTCTTTAATGGATTCGATCGTTTTATCCCAGTTGGCCTTTTCATGGTCCACCTGGTTCACAGCAAATATCATTGGCTTATTGGCATTTGCAAGATATCTTCCATGGATTTCTGCACCCACTTCAATACCGTTTTGCGCATTAACTACCATCAGGGCACTGTCGGTGACTGTGAGCGCTGATACCAAGCCATTCACAAAATCATCAAGGCCCGGCACATCGATCATATTGATCTTATGATCATTGTATAATGTATATAAAAGCGAGGAAAATACAGAACTCGCGTTGTTTTGCTCTATTTCTTTAAAGTCGGATACGGTATTTTTACTTTCTACATCACCGCGTCTTTCAATAACGCCGCCTTCGAAAAGCATTGCTTCCACCAGTGTGGTTTTTCCCGATCCTGAATTACCAACTATTACGAGGTTTTTAATCTGACCAGTTGTATATGTCTTCATTTGTTAAAAGATTAGCAATTAATTCTTTTTGTATGCCCTGTGGCAAGTCAATTGCAAAAATAACAAAATTTTGATACGAAGCAAGAACTATAGGGGATTTCCTAAATATGCCTAAAACCTGATTTCCATAACGTTTAAAAAAAAGGAGGGTGATTTTTTGAAACACCCTCCCGCTAAAAAACTACAAAAAAACAAAACCACTTCTTTATTACCATTCTAATTTGGTTCGAAAATAATGTAGGATTGACAAATAACCTTCAAAAAAGTGTTAAAATCGACCAATAACAACAATTATTGGATCAAATCCATTTGTTGATTTGTTGATCTGTTGATTTGTTGATTTGTTGATTTGTTGTGATACTCATTGCACATTGTTCATTTATAAAGTCACAACCTGTAAGCAATTCTGATTTTAAATTCCATACGCCCTGCGGCATTTAGTAAGTCAGATCCCGAGCCTATCTCACGCTTGTTAAAATAAGAAATTCCTGAAATCCTTGCCGAACAGGTCAGCGATTTGTTCACCCGGCAAGTGGCCATAAAATAAGTCCTCAAACCATGATCATAAAGCGGGGAAAATGAAAATCCCGTTGCCATATCATGTTCATAGGCATATATCCGTGATGCATAATCATCAGTTTGAAACCATGCCAGCCTGAAATCAAATGAAAGCGGAACTGCTTTCAACCTGTAAGCAATATTCTGATAGATCATGAATCCCTTCGAGCCCATAGCTCCCTGCTTCGAAACAGCATATTCCACCCTGCTTTGCATATCTATCAGCTGTGCAACCGGATAATCAAAATGCCATCTCAGACTCGTTTTATGTGTTGATTCGATCACCGGCGAAGGCAGAGAATCAATATCCGCATCTACCGGATTATCCTCTGCATGCAATTTTAAAATCATTTCAGACTTCTTTCCCGGTTTAAATGCTGCCTGTATCAGAAAATCATTCCCCCTTGAAGGCGCGCTCACTCTGAACTTTGGCCATGGGAAATGATAAATGTCGATATAACCTGAAAGCGTTATTTTGCGCACAGGGTGGACCTCAAAACCCATATAAAATCCTTCTTCATTGGTACTTTGTGAGCTTTCTGCAAATGCTGAAGCATTCAGACTAAAAAATCCAGGCTGAAAATACCGGTATTCAGCTGAAAAAGTTGCATACTTGTTTGCCTTGAAAAGTACACCATGTAAATGCCCCCAATGATGAGCCGATTGTGTAACCTCCCCGAAAAATTGCAGGTTCTTCAGATTTAATGCATAATCCACACCGGTATTCCATAAATGATCCCCTGAAAAATCATGCACATCTTTCAATGCATCCCCTCCTTCCATAAATTTGCTGAAACCATACGACACAATCGTAATTCCAACCTTTAAAGGATCCTTTTTAAAATTGACATTCCCTCCTGCCGCGCGTTCCCGGACACTCTTTTCATCAAAAATTTCAGACGGAGTCCGATGATACCCGCTTCCCTGTAATGAAGTAAAGTGTTCTGCTCCTTCTTCATTTATAACCACCCTGTTGGCATCTCTCATCTTTGAAGAATAAAAAGCAGAAATTTCAAAGTTGCGCCGTTGGAAGGTGAAGGCTGCCCCTCTGAAAAACTTATTCTCATCATTGGCAGTGAAGGCTTTAATGTCGTCCTGATTTTTCCTGATGTTCATAGATAAAGCGGATTTCCCAGGTGCATAGCTATTCCATAAAGTAAGCCCCTGCCCAAAACAAAGCCTGTAATCGCCAACAATTGCCGATCGCAATGGACCCATATCTGAAACCATCATATACGCCGAATTGAAATCAAAGCCGCCCGAATTGGAACCCCGAAAAAACGATTCTCCGGCATCCTTTTCCATGGTAACGCCTGCGCGTATCTGATCACCCGCTTTGAACTCATATTTTAAATTTACAAACCAGGGACTGCCCGGATACATATAAGCATGAGCCGCTGAATCATAGGCACTATAACCCTTTGATTTTTGAAGTGCCCTTTGCAGGCGCATTTCAATTTCATGATCCGTTTGCTTCAATTGCTTGCGGAGATCCATTGGCTTCATGGGTTCAGGAGACTCCACAATAACAAAAGGAAGCATCATGTCAATCACTTCATCGGTATAGCCATATATGACCTGAAGCTCATAAATTGAGATCAGCAGGCCTTGCGACTTCCGGTATTCCAGTAATGAATTGATCTGGAACGGCGTCAGAAAGAACAGTTTTTGCAAGTCTTCCTGAGTGGCAACATTCAGATTCAGAGGATTTTTTTGCAGGACTTCCAGTTCTGTCAGCAAGGCTTCGTAATCACCCGATTCCATACCTGATGCATGAAGAGACTCAACTAACGATTCGCTGAGCTTGAACGTGGGTTCTGAAACCTGTGTATAAACGCGACTGAACAGAATAACTCCTGCAACAACAAGCAGGAAACGGGCTTTCATGAGATAACGGGTTTAATGCTCCAATTTAGAAAATATGAAGCAAAAAAGCAACTTTTAATGCAGTGGAAAACAGGGTTTTGTTACCCGACTACATGGGCTTCAGGTTTTTGTTCAGACGAGCGACAATCTTTTCAAGTCGGGCCAGACGTGTTTTATCGCTTTTAGCATCCAGATAAAATCCGGTATAGGCACGCTGTACTGATAAAGACATGGCCTGCAAATTTGCATATGCAATTGCATACGGTTTAATCAAATCTCTAAACGCCTGTATTTGTTCCTCATCAATAGTGATCCGCCTGGCATCCTCCCAGGCCCCGTTTTTCCTGGCATTTTCTATAGCTTCCAAACCTTGTTGTGTCATCAATCCCTTTTCAATAAGTGCTTGAGCCAGTTCTTTATTCTTTGGTGACCATTTGCTTTTTGCCAGGCGGTGTGCGAAATACTTTTTGTAAGCATGCGCATCCAGGGATTGCATTTGTCCGTCGATCCACCCATGACACAGTGCCTCTTCCAAAGCTTCCGAAGCCGACAGTGTTACCAGACTTTCATCTTTGCCAAACCGGAGCCATACGCCCTCACTTGTTGTTCCGTTTTTGCCAAGCCATTCCCTGAATGCCTTCCTGTCTGTGAATGTTAATGTTTTATTCATAGTGAAAATCTCTTATTATATTCTTTTTCAACAAGCGATCGCTTGTTCGCAGACCCATGAGAAGGAATGAATACGTTGCACCCGGTGTCCAGCAGTTTTTTCCAGCTATGAATCAACTGAACCGGATCTCCAGCAAAAGGAGGAAAAACCGATTCCGGGAAAACACCAAACATGGCATCCCCTACAAGGGCAATATCATGATCGATGATGATACTTGCCGAGCCTTCCGTATGTCCTGGTGTATGCAACAGATATGCATTATATCCTGAATCGGAAAGATCATACCTTTCCTTAAACGTTAAATCAGGAGCACATGGCTTATATCTGGCAAAGGGCTTAAACTGTTTTGCAACTATTCCCATCAGGAGCTTTGTGAAAACATTTGTTCCCGAAGGGATGATGTTGTCCCCGTTATTAAGAAGTCCGGCTTCAGACTCATGAATCAACACCCTGGCATGATAAGATTCCTTAATCTTCGAGGCATTGCCTGTATGATCAAAATGTGCATGCGTAAGAAAAAGAAAATCTATTTTTTTGATATTTAACGCATATAATCTTTTCCGCAATGTTTTCCATTTGTATCCGGCACCTGAATCAATGAGAATATTCGATTTAGAATTGGAAAGGAGGAATACATTGCTCCTGCCGGAAAGTACCTGTATTATTTTAGTTCCACTGGTTGTCGACCATACTTTCATAATCATTCATTTGAGAAAAAACAAAACTACGGATGGCCATGCACTATGGCCCTGCCTTCGGCCTTACATTAACTATTCCAGGTAATCATTGCCGGTGATGCCTCCCTGGTCAGGATACGATATCCATCCATGTTTCCCTTTTTTGGTTATGATTTCAACCCACCATTCCTGTGAAGAATTGTAAGCTAGATCTGAAGAAATCATGATCCGGCCGTTCACCCAGACTTTCGAATGTCCCTCTCCTATGTTGGATAGGATATAATACCTGCGACCTGATTCGAGCAGCATGGAACCCGTAGAGTCATATACTTCAAAGGGCTCGCTTACAATTTTTTCCACAGGCCTCAGATAAACATGCCCCGTAATAGCAGTAAATTCTTCTCCGGCCAATAATGTCCCCAAACGCTTTGTGCTTTTGGGTTGATCAAAGAAAGGGATGGTTTCGGAGGTTTTCCATTCACCATATTGATATCCTTCTCCGGGACAATGATTATAATCTGTAAAAATCTCAGGAGGCCGTTTGCTGCCCCCTTCAGGAAGAGACAGGACACTGTCGATAAGGTCATATAAAACAGGAGGCCCTTGGCTTGCTTTTTCATACCACCAGGCACAATACTCCTTAACTACCTCAGGCAATTGTTCCATCCATGCGGCATATCCTTTTTCAACGGGAATCAGTTCAGGGTCGGGAAAAGCCATAAATGCACAACCGGAAATGCTGGTCCCTCCGGCAGGACTGAATAGATTTAACAGGGGTAAAGCCGCCCGCATGGGTTGATAATATCCATAATGATAATTCCCGCAAAGCTCATCGGTGTATATCTGCCCCGTATCAGGGAGTTTATAAGTGGGTTGCATTCCGGGATTTTCATTCCATATTAAAATAACCGGACCAGAAAGGATCAGCTTATCTGATTCGTCTTCAAACGATACATGATCCACTTTGAACAAATAAGAAGATTGTCCATCGATGACATCATAATTTGCTATGATGTAAGGATTCTTCTTAAGATAGGTCTGTAACACATCCCAACGGACAAAATTGTTTACGCAATCGGCATGCACGATTAAAGGAAAGATCCATAAAGATGCAAGCAGAATAAGAATATTTTTCATAGGTCTTTCTGATTATTCAGATGAAATATGCACAGGAGCAGTTTGTAACTGCAGTTTAGAACCACATAAAAATCGCTTTTTCTTATTACTTCTCCACAGAAAGCGTAAAATATTTTTTCAGGCCATTACAAACTGCAAGAGAAGGCGTCGTAACCCGGATAGAAAATGATATATATCTGATCTTCCGCTCGTAATTTTTGTAACCATAGCCGTCAATTTAAGAAATTTTGTGTGGTAATTTAAGGTGCAGCGCACCCTAAATATTTGTAGATAATGCACAATTAGTGTTCTCGTGGTGCAGCGCACATTATTTAATTATTGTCAATCCAATTTGTGCGCCTATTTCTGGCTTTCCAATTAAAGAAGACAAATCTTTCCATGGCAGGTCCCAAAAACGATAGTATGCAATATTTTCTGCTGGTTTATCTGAAATTAAGAATCTCGGACTGACAGATCCACTCTCAATTGGATTTCTTTCAGGTTCTGTTCCGAGCCATTCAATACCCACAAATAATCCCCCTGATGGAAATGGAATCATATAATTGCTGAGATCTATTTTGATCATTCCTTTTTCATTTTTTAAGAAGTGCAGGTTGTTATATTTAATCTCATCTCCAGGCATATTGTTTTCATTAACATATAAATGGGTTTTAATATAGAAAGAGGATGCTTTCTCTTTCTTTACGCACAATACAATTTCCTTAATGAAAGAATTCGCTGTGTTAATATCACTTTTAATGTATGTAGCAACCTCATACCCTCTAAAGCTGCTCAAAGAAGAATTGGAATTACAATGAGTACAGCCAATTTTATACTCTTTGTTTCTTTTGGGTGCAACTATAACATCTCCAAGTAACATGGGTTCCGGCGTAACTAAAAATGCACTGTTATGCAAGAAATAGGTAACTGGAATGACTGCCTTGTTATAAGCTATATGTTTAATTATTAACGTGTCGCTATTGTCACAACTACTAAGAATGAAGTTACCAAGGGAGTCTGTATACGTTCCGAGATTTCTGTTTTTTACACTGACAGTCGCGTATTCTACATTTTTCCTGGTCTCTGCATCCAATATCCTTCCTGAAACTGTGATTTGAGCATCCACAAAACCCGGCAACAATATATAAAGAGCTAAAAATATTATGGTTTTCATAACACTTCGACTGGTTGAATGGTTATTATCGTTGTAAATCAATATTCAAATTATAATTTTTTCTGCTCATTGTGCTGAAAGCAGATCGAAATCCATAAAAAATTCCGGTTCTCCGCTCGGCGTAGTAACGAAAGCTACACCTGGGGGCTAAAAGCCCTATTGAGGTGTATACCCTGCATCCAAAAGAATTTTCTTAATAGGATCAGGCGCGTAAAAAAAGGCGCGCTTAACCGGAGCAACATCCATTTTGGCACCTTTTGACAGGTATAACCTGATTAAGTCTTCCGATTCATCATTTATGGCGTGAGACAGCGGTGTCCAATCGTTTGAATAGTGGCTGTCATTACCATCATATGCAGGATCCAAAGAAGCCCCGTTCTCTATTGTTGATTCAATTATTTTGAAAATGGTTAAATAATGAACTGCCTTTTTATCCAGCCGGCTGTAGCCATATTGATGCGTAAGCCAAAGAATATAAGGCGTTTTGAAATAACTGTCCAGAACAATATTTGGATTGCTTCCTGACTTTGACGATAATAACATCAGTTTGTATATATCATCTTTGAAAATTACGCTATAACCTGAATTAATTGCATTACGTCCCCATTCAACAATCTGTGCATCCTTATCCTGCAACCCCATGTCAAAAAGTTTACACAGAACATCGTAGTATTCGCGGCATAGAATGGGATCGAAATCATAGTTACGGGTTGATGAATAATCATAAGAATTGTAATTTTTCTCAGATGCCATCTTCGAAATTTTGTTAAGAATGGTATTTATTACCATTGGTTGATTAAGTGACTGAACCACGGATCTATCGCCAAGTCTAAGCATGATTCCCGGGAAGAACGGGTCGGATCGAATAAGAGAAGACTCAATGGCCCCTTTGACGATACTGTCTTCAGGCAAACACTCCCGGGAGTATCGGTAAAGAAGCATTTTATGAAAAAGATGTTTGGTACCATAGATAGAATTATATGGATGTTTTGCTCCTCTTTCATGCGGACATACTTTTGCTCCAGCAGCCAAAAGCTGACAAGTTGCCGGGACATATCTTTCATAGAGTGTAAATTCGTCGATATACTTTTTCCCATCCTTTTCTGATAACTTAATATTCAATGTTTCAAGGTGTTTTACCAGTGTGTCATGAACTTCTATGCGTCCGCTTGGTTTATTGTCCGACAGGATATAATAATCCCCGATCAGCATATAAAGGGTGCTATCTCCAATTGGTGGCTGATCCTTGCTCATACTCTCCGTTAACGGGGTATTGCCATAATCATCAACAGCATTAACATTTGCTTTAAAACTAAGCAGAAGGCTAATCATAGCTGTATCGCAATTTTTGGCAGCCAGATGCAGCGGTGTACCTTTATATTTGTCAGTGGTATTTACATCAGCTCCTTTGCTTAGAATAATTTTGGCCAATTCCAGGTCTTTATTATCAACTGCGTAATATAAGGGGGAATCGCCATTCCCATTGTTCAATTTTACATCCGCGCCTTTATCAATAAGCATTTTTGCGAATAATGAGTTGCCTTTTGATAGCGCCCGCGTTAGTGGAGTATGTGCAGTATTCTTATCAATCTGATTTATTTTTTCTATATCCGTTTTGGATAATATTTTCTGAAACTGAACTGCATCGTTTTGATCAATGACTTTTATTAACTGGGCATTCGATAAGCTATGGCTAAACAATAAAGCCATACATGCACCAAAGATCTTTAATTTCCTGCTTTGCATATGATATCTAAATTTTTATTATTGAGAGAATGACAGGGAAGCCATAACCCATAACTTTTCCCCGGCCCTGTTATCTTACCCGTAGTAAATATAATCAAAAGAGGGTGTGGTTATTTGCCTGAAGGGACATTTATTTGCTAAGCTTTTTCACATTCCTGGCTATTATTGAAGTCCGGTTTCTCTGATTGAACTATATTTGATGGATATCATCCGCTAACCAAAAATGCAACATTTTCAAATACAATAACATAAAGTATTTGTCGGCTTCTGAAAAATAAGTGGTACGGATTTTGGTATAGATAAATTAGTTCTAAATATCACTGCTATGAAAAAATACTTTTACACCCCGGTTTTGGTTGTTCTTTTAACAGCATTGACCGTCCGGGCACAGGACAGACAGGATTACCTGGGTTTACCCGGGGATAATCTGAACCTTTTTGCGGTTATGAAACTCTTTCAGGAGTCGGAAACCCTTGAAGCATTTGAAAGAAGTTTAAATGAAGAAAATTCAAGAATTAACAATCTCGACCTGGACCAGGACGGCTATGTCGATTATATCCGGGTGATAGATAATGTCGAAGATAATGTTCACTATATTGTTTTACAGGTAGCCGTCAACCCCCGTGAAAACCAGGATGTGGCCGTTTTCACGGTCATTGCCCGCGCCAGAGGCGAGGTGGAAATTCAGTTGATCGGTGATGAAGCTTTGTATGGCAGAAATTACATTGTAGAGCCCATTTATGACGAAACACCGAATCCGGGATATACCGGTTCGAGACGGAAGGTCACTGTAGTGCATACCACTACCTATGAAGTATCTGCATGGCCTGTAATCCGCTTCATCTTCATGCCTGCATACGTTGTATGGCATTCACCCTGGTACTATCACAATTATCCGGTTTACTGGAGAACATGGACTCCTCATTACTGGCATTACTACAACGGATATCATTCGCATTTCCACAGCTATTACTATGGTCATTACAGGCATTGGGATCATTACCGCCAAGCCGACTGGCATAACAGGTATTATGATCATCACCGCGCATATTCTCCTTATGTAGAAACCAGAATTCGTGAGAAACATTACCACAATACCTATTCCAAACCTGAACAGGAAAGAGCCGGCTCTGATTTGTATAAAAGAACCTATGGCCGCAGAAGTTCGGTAACCACTTCGGAAGGCAGAAGAACTTCCACGGCTACCGGCAACACCTCCAACCGGAATTCAGGAACAACTACTACCGGCAGAAGATCCGCTTCAGGCACAAACTCTGGCACTTCTGCTACGGGTAACAGAAGGTCTGTTTCTTCCGGAACCGGAACCGGCACAGGTACACGTTCCACCACCTCCGGTTCAGGCACCAATGTAAGACGTTCTTCGTCGGGAAATACATCTACAGGAAACACAAATACTGATGTCAGAAGATCCACTTCCGGAACTTCTTCAACAGGGACAAATTCCACTTCCACATCTTCCGGAAACCGCAGGTCATCGACTTCTGGTACTACATCAACAGGATCACGTACAACAACAAACCGTCAGCAATCGAGTACGTCCGGCACGGGTTCATCATCAACCGGTGTCCGTCGTTCCACTTCTTCTGACAGTCCGGCATCCACGTCATCAAAACCTCAATCCGCAACTACAAATCGCCGTAGTTCTTCATCCGGAACAACGGGTCAGTCGGCACGAAGCAGTAGTTCAAGACGCTCTTCTGCTGCAAGCACATCTACTCCATCAACAAAATCGGGCAACACATCTTCGACCAGAAGATCCTCAAAGTCGACCAATAGCAGTGCAGCCGGGAGTACACCGTCGGGCAATGAACAGAACGGTGGCAGATAAAAATTCATAAATAGTTCTTATCTTAGAGACGCCTAAAAAGCGTCTCTTTTTTTTACCACAATGAAATCACAAATTCCTTATCAAGTCATCTGTTGGGATGAAATTCCCAAAACAGAACATCCTGGTGAAACAGGTGTAGCCTATTGGCAGACCAAACAATTCGACGGCCTTCGAATCCGTATCGTGGAGTATTCACCGGGATACCTTGCCGACCATTGGTGCAGCAAGGGACATATTGTACATTGCCTCGAAGGTGAGGTTGTGAGTGAACTGAAAAATGGCGAAAAAAGTTGCCTGAAGCAGGGAATGACTTACGTAGTCTCTGATGATATGAGTCAGCACAAGTCGTTTACTGAAAAAGGTGTAAAAGTGATGATTATCGACGGAGACTTCCTCGGAAAATAAACACATTGCAATATAGATAGAAAGAACAGAAATGAAACAGGTACTTAAATATACCGCTTATATTCTCCTGGTTTTATTGGTAGGGTACCTCCTCTACAGATTTTATTTTATCGGTGTGTGGATCGTGATCGCTGCCATAATCTCATTTATCTGCCAACCCGTTGCGCAGTTTTTTGATAAGCTGCGTATTTATAAATTCAAAATGCCGCATGCGGTAAGCTCTCTGCTATCCCTTATTTTTGTTGTACTCGTAATTATGGGATTTATCGGGTTGTTTATTCCCTTGATCATCAACCAGGCAGAAGCCATTTCCCAGATTGATGTTGAAAAAATTGCCTTCAACCTGCAACAGCCCATGAACGACCTAAATCAGAAGCTTCATAACATCGGGCTGATACCTGCTGATCAAACCTTGCAAACCTATATCATAAACAGTACCAAGTCGGTCGTTGGCATTTCCAGTATAGGCCCGGCAATTGGCAATATTGTAAGTGCAGCGGGGAATTTATTCGTAGGATTGTTCTCAATCTTATTTATCTCCTTCTTTTTTATCAAGGATGAAAACATGTTTGAAGATGATATCCTTTTGTTTGTTCCTGAAAAACATCACAAGGCCACCCATACAGTAATTGATGATTCCAAACAGCTTCTGAAAAGATACTTTATCGGGGTCATCCTTGAGGTGATTGGAGTTATGCTTTTAATTGCTCTGGGGCTGTGGATATTAGGAATTGAAAGTCCGTTGCTGATCGGCTTTTTTGCAGGGGTTATGAATATCATTCCTTACCTGGGACCTATCATCGGATCAGCGTTGGGATTGATCATCGGTATCACCACCATTTTGGTAGGGGGCAACTACAATGAAATCTGGCCTGCCGTATTGAAAATGGGGACTACTTTTGCCATTGTGCAGTTTATCGACAATAATATTCTGGTGCCGTTGATTTATGCAAGGAGTGTGAAGTCGCATCCGCTGGAGATATTTCTTGTAATTATTATGGGCGGAAGCCTGGCAGGGCTGGTAGGGATGATTGTGGCAGTGCCGGTTTACACTGTGCTGAGGGTTATTGCCAAAGAGTTCTTCCAGCAGTTCAGGGTTGTTCAGAAGATGACGGAAACCATGGATTCGAAGCAATAAGGGGTTCCACCCTATGAAGCGTAGACCATAGCTACAGAAAGCTCATTTTGGTATCAGGCAATTTTCGCATTCTGCAGTCTCTGTCGTTCCAGTTTTAGATCATATTCTGCTTGAAGCTGTACCCAAAATTCTGCACTAATATCAAGCGCTTTTTCAAGTTTCAAAGCTATTGCGGCATTTATATCCC